>NZ_CP068025.1:0-2028436 GCF_023716845.1 Vibrio sp. SCSIO 43133 | reverse complement strand
TTTATCAACTCGAAAATGAGTCTCAAAAATAAAGCCAAACTGCACAAGTAAACAGTCATACACAAGATAACCACTTACTTATTGAGTCCGGTATCAATAAAATACAACACAAAACAATTTGTTATATTTTTGTTAACTAAAGGCTAGTTAGAGAATTAGAGATTCGCAAGGATAAAAATAAAAGGTCACTTTTTGTGATGGTGGCTTATCGATTACCGTTTAAATTTTGACAAACTGGAAAACTGATATCTCTAGAACAACGGAAGGCGTGGATTCTGTCATTGCTCACAAAATACGTAAAAAACCATGAACCACCCGTAGAAGTATTTTATTATTGTATGACAATATGGCATATTACTTCTATTCCCTTTAGACATACTTCGTATATACAAGAGAGTTGGTATGAGTAACGACAAATCATTCGATGCAATCAAGGCCATGAAGCTGGAAAACGACACTTCTGCTGGTAACTTGGTTGACCTACTACCTATTGAAGTTCAGAAACGAGACTTTGACCTGTCCTTCCTAGATAACCTTGCAGAGGCTCGTCCTCGCCTACTCATCCAAGCCAATGAACTAGCCGAATTTAAATCAAGAGTTAAAAAAGATGAATCTCACTGCATGTTCGATGACTTCATGAATAACTCGACGGCCAAATTTTACGATACTGAACCTTATCCAGAACCTCAGCCTTACCCAGAAGAAACGGTTGGCAAAGCCTCTCTTTGGCGACCTTATTGGCGTCAAATGTACGTTGATTGCCAGATGGCGCTCAATGCGACACGAAATCTAGCGATCGCAGGCATTGTCAAAGACGATAAAGAACTTATTGGCAAAGCTAAATCTTGGACGCTCCAACTCGCGTCCTATGATCCAGACGGTGTAACATCTCGCGGCTACAACGACGAAGCAGCCTTCCGCGTCATCGCAGCAATGGCTTGGGGCTATGACTGGTTACATGGTCACTTTACTGAAGAAGAACGTACAATAGTGCGTGAGGCATTAGTGACTCGTTTAGACGAAATTATGCATCACCTAAAGGTCACCGTTGACCTATTAAATAATCCATTGAACAGTCACGGCGTTCGTTCTATTTCTTCCGCTATTATCCCGACGTGTATTGCTCTCTATCACGACCATCCTAAAGCTGGTGAATATATTGCGTATGCATTGGAATACTATGCCGTCCATTATCCGCCATGGGGTGGTGAAGATGGTGGCTGGGCAGAAGGTCCAGATTATTGGAATACTCAAACCGCCTTCCTAGGTGAAGCATTCGATCTGTTAAAAGCATACTGTGGTGTAGATATGTTCAATAAAACATTCTACGAAAACACAGGAGACTTCCCACTTTATTGCATGCCAGTTCACTCGAAACGAGCCAGCTTCTGCGACCAATCTTCTATCGGTGACTTCCCTGGGTTAAAACTTGCCTATAACATCAAGCATTATGCTGGAGTAAATCAAAAGCCTGAATACGTTTGGTATTACAACCAGCTGAAAGGCCGTGATACTGAAGCACATACGAAGTTCTATAACTTTGGTTGGTGGGACTTTGGCTATGACGATCTTCGTTTTAATATTCTTTGGGATGCGCCTGAAGAAAAAGCGCCGTCAAACGATCCGTTGTTAAAAGTATTCCCTATCACAGGCTGGGCAGCTTTCCACAACAAGATGACAGAACGTGATAACCATATCCATATGGTCTTTAAATGTTCACCATTTGGTTCAATCAGCCATTCACACGGCGACCAAAATGCGTTTACTCTGCATGCCTTTGGTGAAACATTAGCGTCTATCACCGGCTACTATGGTGGCTTTGGCGTCGATATGCATACAAAGTGGCGTCGTCATACTTTTTCTAAGAACTTGCCCCTGTTTAATGGCAAAGGGCAGTACGGAGAGAACAAAAACACCAAATTTGAAGGTCACCAAGACCGCTTCTGTATCGAAGCAGGCGGTCAAATCACAGACTATGACACAGACTCTGACGTCAAATTTGTAGAGGGCGATGCAACCGAATCCTACAAGTTCTTTACACCAGATATCGAATCCTACAAACGTAAGATTTGGTTCGTGAAAGGCAAGCTCTTTGTCATCCAAGACAAAGCGAGCTTTGGCGAAGAGAAAGATCTCACTTGGCTAATGCATACCACGTTTAATACCGAGACAGCTCAAAAGTCATTTGCTATCCACGGTGACAAAGCTCATCTAGATGTGAGCTTTATCAATCAGAGCGCTGAGAAAATTACGTCAGTGACCAACGTCGAAGGCTTTGGCGATGTGGACCCTTACGAGTTCCAAGATCTCGAGATCCACCGTCATGTAGAAGTAGAATTTTCTGCATCAAAACAACACGACATTCTTACGTTGCTTGTCCCTAATAAGAACAACGGGGAACAGGTGCAGGTATCACACAGCGTTTGCGGTAGTGAACTAACGCTCATTGTAGACGGTGATACGGTAGTCATCGATTTATCGTAATCCGTAAAAAAGGAACACAGCCCCTTTTAGCCATGCTTCAAGGGGCTTTTTTATCACTAACAGCTTTCGACTCTGGTTCATCCGAAACATCAATTTATATACATAATCTAAAAACTGATTATCTATAGCTATCAATTATCAACAGAATAGACACCTGATAATCTCCGCTCTGCAATAAACAACGCATCGAACGCACTGTTGGTGCTGTTCATTGGAGAAACATATATGCAATATGAAGGTAAAGTTTATCGGCCTTGGCCCGAAGCGCGCAGCATCTTGATTCAGACCACTCTAGGTTGCAGTATTAATACTTGCACTTTTTGTAGCATGTTTGACGACAAACGCTTCAAAGTTCGAGATCTTGACGCTGTTTTTAAGGATGTTGACGACGCTAGATTCATCTATCCTCATGTGGACTCTATTTTCTTAATCGACGGTAATGTTATGGCAGCGCGCACCGAGTACCTTGTTAAGTTACTGGATAAACTGCGCAACACGTTTCCCGAAGCCTCTAAGATTTCGATGTACAGCGGCTTAAATGACTTTAGAAGAAAGACGGTCTCAGAGCTTAAAGAGATCAAAGATGCAGGACTGGATATGTGTTATTCCGGCTTGGAATCTGGAGATCCTGTCGTGCTGGAGCGAATCAAGAAACGTATGACCGCACAACACGCGATCGAAGGAATGGCAAGGGCGAAAGAAGCCGGAATTGAGACGCTGCTCTCTTTCATTTT
The DNA here is from genome assembly GCF_023716845.1 of Vibrio sp. SCSIO 43133. Taxonomy (NCBI): domain Bacteria; kingdom Pseudomonadati; phylum Pseudomonadota; class Gammaproteobacteria; order Vibrionales; family Vibrionaceae; genus Vibrio; species Vibrio sp. SCSIO 43133. Next base: position 2,025,218 of record NZ_CP068025.1, on the reverse strand, counting down.
TGGATTAGGTGGTCGTGAGCGTTCGAAAGAACATATCGTAGCAACGACTGAGTTATTGAATATCACCAATCCAGAACAAATTGCGCCCATGGCACTCGCGATTCAACCGGGTACCATCATGAAGCAAGAAGTGCAACGTGGCGAGTTTATTATGCCAACTCAGTTGCAAGTACTGGAAGAAGAAAAATATTTGTTAGAAAACCTCAATATCGATACTTTCTATTGGGGTGATCACGGTAATAACCTTGTACCTCAAAAAGGTTTCTTACTTGACTCACGCGATCAGTTTTTGGCAAATATAGATCGAGCCATCGTGGCGAATCCTTTAGCAAAAGATAATATTATTCATACGTTTGCTTGGTAGAGGTCACGTGCTAGTGTGGCGGCCTACTTTAGACTGCCCACTTCATCGCTTCTCAAGTTCCCAATATGGCTGGCTTCCAAAATAGTCCGAGAAAAAGTCGATAAACGCTCGAACTTTTGGCGCTAGCAAGCGCGAACTTGGGTAGACCGCCCAAATAGCGGTTTCAGATATCAAAGGGTAGTCTTCTAGAATCGGAATCAACTCCCCTCGCTCTAGATACTCGTAGCAACACCATGCAGAGCTTACCGTTATTCCTAATCCATGCACACAAGCGTCTCTTACTGCTTCACCATTGTCGGCTTTAAACTCGCCTTTAGGCTTCACAGATACCGGACCATCTGGTGTCTCGAATGTCCAATTTTCAAAGCCAGTTAAACAGACAAAATCATGTTCAAGCAAGTCAGTAGGATGAGTTGGCTTGCCATGTTTAATGAGGTAACTAGGAGATGCACATACAATTCTAGTATCGCTGGTAAGTTTACGTGCCACTAATGTTGAATCTTTGAGGGCCGCATTCCTTATTGCAACATCAAATCCTCCTTCAACTAAGTCGATAATAGAGTCCGAGAGTCGGCAATCGATTTTTAACCCCGGATGTGCATCCATAAAAGCCTGCATGGCTGGAATCAAATGCATACGTCCAAAAGACGCCGGAGCAGAAACTCGTAGAACACCACTTGGTAGCCTATTCCCCGCTCCTACCGATGCTCTGGCTATTTCTATACTTTCCAATACCTCTTCCGCGTGCGGGAGAAAAGCTACTCCTTCTTCGGTTAGCGATACTTTTCGGGTTGTTCTATGAACCAATCTAACACCTAAAGCGCTCTCTAACTTACTGATATAGGAACTTGCTACGGCTGGCGACAAGCCTAGCTCTTGGCCAGCTTGACTAATATTGTGCGTTGCCGCAAGACGAACAAATAGTTTTAGATGCTCAACATTCATGGTTTCCCTTATCTCAAAACATCAGTAGGCATACTCACTTAGTGAGTAAATTAAAACCTAGCGACGCACTTACACAACAATGACACTTCACCAATAGCATTCAATATCTAAATAATAATGCAAATATCGGACGATTATAAACGTTATCTATAAAGTATTTCAGGAAAACAAGCATAGTTTGCAAGCAACTATCACTCTAAAGTTAGGTCAATAGCAACGGACAACGGACCTGCATCGAGATCAGGTTTGGTGATTTCAATAGTTAATGATCAATAAAAGGAAGGCGATATGTCTATGTATTATTCAGTTTTAGAAGTGACACCAACAAGTCAAGATTGGGTAGCTGACTACATTGGTCCGGCAAATAAACTTGTCGCTAAATATGGAGGTAAGTATCTGGCCCGAACTAATCACCATGAGCGTCTTGAAGGTGAACGACAGGATCCTGCTCTGCGAATTATTATTGAGTGGCCTTCACACCAGGCGGCCAAAGACTTTATGAATGATCCGGAATACCTTCCGCACCTTACCGCACGAACCAAAGGTTCAGTCAGTCATCACGCGCTTATCGAAGCCAAAGATGACTTAACATAAAATAAAAAGCCATCACGTTCGCAGTGATGGCTCAAAATGTCAGCTAAAGAAACTTGATAGTTCAATAAAAATGTACCGTCTGCTAACCTAAATCGCCAGCCATTCCACCTCGACAATGGGTTTGCCTAGATACTTCACACGTCCTAAGAAACGATCACCAGAAACAATCTCGCCAACCCCTTGGGGCGTCCCGGTCATCACAATATCTCCATCTTGCAATTCAGTGTAAGAAGCCAGTTCTTGCAAAATCACAGCTGGTTTATACAACATTTGTTTGGTGCCACCTAGTTGCATTCGCATACTGTTGATAAACAACTCCACCTCAAGCTCACAGACATCCATATCTGATAATGGAATGAAACGGCTAAATTTGGCCGAGTTATCAAACGCTTTAGCTCTTTCCCAAGGCAGACCCTTCTGTTTCAACTTAGACTGTAAGCTTCGTTTGGTAAGATCTAATCCAAAGCCCACTGCGTAGAGTTGTCGGTTGCGGATAAGGAAGCAAATTTCTGCCTCGTAATGAAGAGGCTCATCAAGGTAAGAATAAAGCTCTGATGCGATACTAGAGTTTGGTTTGTTGAACACCACCATATCTTCAGGGATCTCATTCCCTAATTCATTGATGTGTTCGACGTAGTTACGGCCTACGCACAAGATCTTCGATGGGAAAAAAGAGTCATCTCCAACAAATACCGCTTTCATTGCCCTTCCTTGAATGACAGGTAAATTCAACACTAAGAACTGTGCATTTTAACGGATTTATAGTGACAGACTTATGATTTAGAGGAGTATTTTTCAAAGTTGAGGCAAGGATCGAGGTTTAAGTTGTTATCGTAGTTGCGCACCCAGCCCACAAATTTGATAGGAATTCATCTCACTCCTTGCATTTTAATTCAATTTCGACAACCATTTGTATATTCAATTTATCGAGTGACGAGTCGTTAATGTCCGCTGAGCCCCTGTATATTCAAATCAAACAATACATCGAACAGAAGATAGACCAAGGGCACTGGCCTGTTGGACAGCGTATCTCAACCGAAATGGAGCTCACCGAACAGTTTTCTGTCAGTCGAATGACCGTTAATAAAGCCATTAGGGATCTGGTGGGTGAAGGAAAATTAGAGCGACGACCAAGGCTTGGTACGTTCGTAAAAAAGCAGAGTGAAAAGGCTGAGAGTCCTCTACTTGATACACGGAACATCGCCAAAGAAGTCGCTTCTCGCGGTAAAACTTATTCGTGCGATGTCATTAAACACCTCGCAACCAAAGCCGACCAGAATATCGCCACCAAGCTAGGCGTTATGCTGGGGAGCTCGGTTTACTACAGTGAGATCTTACACAAAGAAAACGACCTTCCTATTCAGTTGGAATGTCGTTGGGTAAACGCAAAGTTTGCACCTGACTATTACAAACAAGATTTCTCGAAAATCACTCCAAACGAGTACTTGACGCTAAACTGCCCAATGACTGCAGTTGAGCATACCGTCGAAGCCATTATTTGTAATGATGAAATAGGTCAGAGACTCAAAATGACGACAAAGGAGCCTTGTTTATTGCTCCACAGAAGAACTTGGAGTGACGACCGCCTTATCAGTACAGCCCTGCTCTACCATCCCGGTAGCCGCTATCAGCTGAGCTCGAAAGTCACCCTTTAGTCACGTGTAATACTCTCGAATTAAACAACTCACTAATTTGTAAGCTAACTAACTATAATACAACGAGTTAGCTTACGTTGGCTTACCCCAATACCTAGGTTCCAATGTTAGGATTTCTCGCATAATAACCACACAAACCAGTGAGAAATCAGAATGAAAAAAACAGTCTTAGCACTTTCTTTAGCCATCGCCGCTTTTTCTACGGCACCTTTAGCCAACGAAGGCTTCTACGTTGGTGCCTCTTATTCAAAAATGAGTTACGACGCAGCGTTTGTAAGCAGTAACGAAGTGACAAATGGCTACTCTGTGAAAGGCGGCTATGATTTTCCTTTGGGTAGCTTTTTTGTACTTGGTACAGAGCTAGAATATAAAAACCTTGGTTCAACCAAAGAGTCTTTCCTCAGTGATTATTACACCTTGTCGATGACCTCATACGGAATCAATGTCATCCCAAAACTTTATATGGGCGATCGTTTTTACGCGCTAGCAAAACTAGGTTTCCACAAAATTAATTCTGAAGTTGAAACTAACGTTTCGGTCAACGGTTCATCAGTCTCCGACACTGCATCCGTATACGGACTCGGTCTTGGCTACGACATCACGGAACACTTTGCGATTCAAGCTAGCTACGAAATTCACAACATTGCCGTCTACAATACCAAGTCTGCCAACCTTGGAGTGAAGTTTAACTTCTAATCTTCCCTATATCTGGCAAATTGTACTCACTTCAGTAGGTCACCGTATAGTGGCCTACTTCTGTTTAAGAACATGTATATCAGTCAGTTAAGCCATAGAGTTACCGCCGTTAAGGTTTAAAATCACCTAACCTGATCCTTCTATTTAATCATCTACTAAAACCTCAAATCTTAGACGCTTAGATCACATTTTGTACGATGCACTATTGATCAATTGTATATATTCGACTAAATATTTGTATATACAATAAAGCTCTGGATTGAACATGCACTTAATTCTTAAAAATGCCCGACTTGTTACTATGGAAGAAGGTTCAACTGGATACACTCCTACGGAGCCTTGTTACCTGCTTATTCGTAGTGGGTTAATTGTCGCTATAGGTGAAGACCTATCCACACTCTACGGCAATACGCCAAAAGAGTGGTCAGATTGTCCAGTACTCGATTGCGCTGGCAGTATTGTGACACCCGGATTGATTGATCCCCATACACACTTGGTTTTTGCTGGGAGTCGAGCACAAGAATTCGAAGCACGTTTAAACGGCGAATCGTACCAAGCTATCGCTCAGCGTGGTGGCGGTATTACCAGTACGGTTGCATCGACTCGTGCCGCCTCTGTGGACGAGCTAATTGAACTTGCCCTACCAAGATTGGACAGTTTGATTAAAAGTGGCTGTACAACTATCGAAGTGAAATCAGGTTACGGATTGACGCTAGAAGATGAAGCGAAGATGTTGGTGGCCGCCAAGTCGTTAGAAAACCATAGACGCGTCAGTATTACCACGACGTTACTCGCAGCACATACTGTCCCCCCTGAATATCAGGATAGAGCGGACGACTACATAAACTACGTGGTAAACGACATCATCCCTCACGTCACAAAACACAACTTGGCAGATTCTGTAGACGTGTTTTGTGAATCCATAGGATTTACTCTAGAGCAAACTGAACGTGTTTTTGCCGCAGCTAAAGCGCATGGTCTTGCTGTCAAAGGGCACACCGAGCAGCTCAGTAATCTTGGCGGCAGTGTACTTGCCGCTCAATACAAAGCGCAGTCGGTCGACCATATCGAGTATCTGGACCAAGCGGGCGTAGAAGCTCTTGCCACTTCAGGGACCGTAGCAACACTTTTGCCTGGGGCATTTTACTTCTTAAGAGAAACACAGCTGCCACCCATTGAATGGCTGCGTGAGTTTAACGTGCCAATGGCAATCGGTAGCGACATTAATCCCGGAACCTCTCCATTTGCAGACTTACAGTTAATGATGAATATGGCTTGTACCTTATTCCGTCTAACGCCAGAAGAAGCGCTTCGTGGTGTGACATGCCATGCTGCGGCAGCAATTGGTCAGAAAGACACCATTGGACAAATCCGCAAAGGATTTAAAGCCAATTTAGCCATTTGGGATATCGACCATCCGAGCGAGCTTAGCTATCAGTATGGATTGAAAGGACTTAAACAACGTATCTTTGCTGGGAGTATCGAACATGTCGCCTAAAGCAATCAATACTCAGCACAGTTTTACTTGGTCTGGCCGTGACGACCTAGAAGATGGCGAGAAGCGTCTCAGAGTTCATCACGTCATTACACAGATTCATGAGCTAATGTCAGACACTTGTGGTGCTCAACTTCTAGGTTTTGAAACCGATGAGGGCGTGTCTAGAAACAAAGGCAGAGTTGGCGCTAAAACGGCACCTGATGCTATCCGTGGTGCCTTAAGCAATTTGGCTTGGCACTCAGAAACTAAGATTTTAGACCTAGGCAATTCAGGCTCACAAAACACATCTTTGGAACAAAATCAAAGTACAACGGCCAAAATCATTACCAATGCCCTCTCTCATGGACCTGTCGTTGTGCTCGGCGGTGGACATGAAATCGCTTGGCCATCTTTCTTAGGGCTATCAAACTACCTACGCCAAAGCGAACCCAATCCCAGAATCGGTATCATCAATTTCGACGCTCATTTCGATCTTCGAGAGTATCAATCTGAAACCGTGCCCTTAAAGCCGAGCTCTGGAACACCATTCTCACAAATTGCTGACCACTGCCAATCAGAGCAACTCGCTTTCGAATACCTTTGTATCGGCATCAGTTCAACTTCCAATACACAAGCCTTATTTGATAAAGCGCAGCGCTTGAGTGTTCGCTATATCGAAGACACAGAGCTACTGCTTAACCCCCACACACCAATGCTTGAGGAACTTGAACAGTTTATTGCCAGCGTCGACTACCTCTATCTCACAATCGATCTAGATGTGTTCAATGCAGCGCTTGCTCCGGGAGTCAGTGCTCCCGCTGCTATTGGTTTATCCATTGAACACTTCTATCCATTTTTTAACGCGATATTACAGCACAACAATAAGTTGCTGATGGCGGATATCGCTGAATATAACCCTACTTATGACATTGACAATCGCACCGCCAAACTCGCCGCTAGGCTCTGTTGGCAAATGCTGACGGCAATGTCCAAGCAGCAAAAATAGACAATAGATAACAATTAACAACCAATTACGTGAAACACAGTGCGACGCCGCATAACGAACCAACTTGGCGTCCACCATTCAAAAGGAAAACAAGATGACTGATAGTAATAATGCTCGTCTAGATGCAACTCGCAAAATCAAGGCACCACATGGTACTGAGCTAAATGCCAAATCATGGCTGACAGAAGCACCACTGCGCATGCTGATGAACAATCTTGATGACGAAGTTGCTGAGCATCCTCAATCATTAGTGGTTTACGGCGGTATCGGCCGAGCGGCGCGCAATTGGGAGTGTTACGACAAGATCGTCGAAGTCCTGAAACGTCTTGAAGACGACCAAACACTTTTAGTCCAATCAGGCAAACCCGTCGGTGTTTTCCCGACACATAAAGACGCCCCACGCGTATTAATTGCCAATTCCAACCTTGTCCCACATTGGGCCAATTGGGAGCACTTCAACGAGCTGGATAAGCAGGGCCTAATGATGTACGGCCAAATGACGGCAGGTTCGTGGATTTACATTGGTTCTCAAGGCATCGTTCAAGGCACGTATGAAACCTTTGTGGCGATTGCCAAGCAACATTTTAATGGCAATGCCAATGGCAAGTGGATTCTAACAGGTGGCCTTGGCGGTATGGGCGGCGCTCAACCTCTCGCGGCGACTATGGCTGGCTTTTCAATGATTGCTGTAGAGTGTGACGAATCTCGTATCGATTATCGTCTAAATACTCGTTATGTCGATACCAAAGCGCATAGCCTCGATGAAGCATTGTCCATCATTAAGAATAGCGACAAACCAATCTCAGTTGGTCTACTAGGAAATGCCGCTGATATCTATGCAGAATTGGTAGAGAAAAACATCACGCCAGATGTTGTCACCGATCAAACCTCAGCACACGATCCTCTTAACGGTTACTTACCGCAAGGCTGGACCATGGAACATGCTAAACAGCAACGTGAAAGCGATCCAACGGGCGTGGTGAAAGCGGCCAAAGCCTCGATGGCAGTGCAAGTTGAAGCCATTCTAACTATGCAACAACGCGGCTCGGTAGCAACTGACTACGGTAATAACATTCGTCAAATGGCGTTGGAAGAAGGGGTAGACAACGCGTTTGATTTCCCAGGTTTTGTTCCTGCGTATATCCGTCCACTTTTCTGTGAAGGTATAGGACCTTTCCGTTGGGCTGCACTCTCTGGTGATCCGGAAGACATCTATAAAACAGACCAAAAAGTCAAAGAGCTGATTCCTGATAATCCACATCTGCATAACTGGCTCGATATGGCGCGTGAGCGTATTCAGTTCCAAGGTTTACCTGCTCGTATCTGCTGGGTAGGCCTGAAAGATCGTGAGCGTTTGGGTCAGGCTTTCAATGAAATGGTTAAGAATGGCGAACTAAAAGCACCTGTGGTTATTGGTCGTGATCATCTTGATTCAGGTTCAGTAGCCAGCCCGAACCGCGAAACCGAAGGTATGATGGACGGCTCAGATGCGGTGTCCGATTGGCCATTATTGAACGCCTTACTCAACACCTCAGGTGGTGCTACTTGGGTCTCTCTGCACCACGGCGGCGGTGTAGGAATGGGCTTCTCACAACACAGTGGAATGGTCATTTGCTGTGATGGTAGCGATGATGCTGCTCGACGTATTGCACGCGTTTTACACAATGACCCTGCAACTGGCGTAATGCGCCATGCCGATGCTGGGTACGACATCGCTAAACAATGTGCCAAAGAACAGGGCCTAGATCTGCCAATGCTGAATCAAAATGATGATAACCGAGCTTAAGGAGTACACCATGTTGAAATTAGTTCTTGAGCCAGGTCAGCTAACGTTAGGGCAACTACGCCAACTCAGCCGTTCTCCTGTGAGCTTATCTTTGCATCCTTCAGCGGTTGAAGACATTGATGCCAGCACTCGAATTGTAGAGCAAGTTATCGCCGAAGATCGTACGGTCTATGGCATCAATACTGGCTTTGGATTGTTAGCCAATACACGCATCGAGCCAGAAGATCTCGAGATCCTGCAAAAGAGTATCGTGTTGTCACACGCCGCCGGTATTGGTGAGCTAATGAGTGACGAAACTGTTCGTCTGATGATGGTGCTAAAGATCAACAGTCTTGCACGCGGCTATTCAGGCATTCGACTTAAAGTGATTCAAGCCTTGATTGAACTGGTTAATTCACAAGTTTACCCATGCGTTCCTCAAAAAGGTTCTGTTGGTGCATCAGGTGACTTAGCCCCACTCGCTCACATGAGCACAATCTTACTCGGTGAAGGTGAAGCGAGACATAACGGGAAAATCATTAGTGGTCTAGAGGCTTTGCAAATTGCTGGGCTTGAACCAATCACGCTAGCACCAAAAGAAGGGCTAGCACTACTAAACGGCACGCAAGCCTCGACGGCGTTTGCTTTAGAAGGTCTGTTCTTAGCGGAAGACCTGTTCGCATCAGCAACACTATGCGGCGCAATGTCAGTAGAAGCCGCACTGGGTAGTCGTCGTCCATTTGACCCGCGCATCCATCGAGTAAGGGGACATCGTGCACAAATGGACGCCGCCTCGGCCTATCGCCACCTATTGGAAGGCTGTAGTGAGGTGGGTGATTCTCACCAGGGGTGTGAGAAGGTACAAGATCCATATTCACTGCGTTGTCAGCCTCAGGTGATGGGGGCATGTCTACAACAGATTCGCAACGCAGCAGAATCGCTCCAAGTGGAAGCGAATTCTGTCTCTGACAACCCATTAGTGTTTGCTGATGACGGCGATATTATTTCCGGCGGTAATTTCCATGCTGAACCCGTCGCTATGGCGGCAGATGGCTTAGCGCTAGCGATTGCAGAAATTGGCAGCCTTTCAGAGCGTCGAATGGCATTGCTCATTGATAGTGCCCTGAGTAAGTTACCGCCTTTCCTCGTCGACAACGGCGGTGTTAACTCAGGCTTTATGATTGCGCAAGTGACTTCAGCCGCGTTAGCAAGCGAAAATAAAACCCTTGCTCACCCGGCCTCAGTTGACAGCTTGCCAACTTCGGCTAACCAAGAAGACCACGTTTCTATGGCAACTTTTGCGGCTCGTCGCTTAAAAGATATGTCAGAAAATACGCGTGGTATCTTGGCAGTGGAATACTTAGCGGCGGCACAAGGGTTGGACTTCAGGGCACCACTGAAGTCCTCACCACGAGTAGAGCAAGGTAAACAAATCTTGCGTGAGGCGGTGCCGTTCTACGATAAGGACCGCTACTTCGCCCCGGATATCGCTAAGGCAAATGAGATTATCAAGCTTGCACTTCATAACGCACTGATGCCTGAGAATATACTTCCAAGCCTCTGATTTTATGGATTTAAAAAAGAGCCAGCATACTGCTGGCTCTTTTTTGTTGGACGCAAATATTTACCAATTAAATAACCGGACGACATGTTGGCAGTCACAAGTTTAAAATGAGCCTATGTGTACATGCATCAAATTGCGTTATAACAAATGTGCTTAATAAAAGAACAACGAGGCACAAAAGACATGGAAAATACGTTTAACCACCCTATGCCCAACGATGAGGGCTATTTTGGCGAATACGGCGGTAGTTTTATCCCTCCTCAGCTACAAGAAATCATGGATGAAATCAGCGCCGCTTACGACTCATGCCGCCAAGATCCAGATTTCAGAGCCGAGCTTGCACGCCTATATAAACACTTTGTAGGTCGCCCTAGTCCAATCTTCCACGCTCAAAATCTTTCTGATAAATACGGCGCACCTATTTATCTCAAACGGGAAGATTTAAACCACACCGGCGCACACAAGATTAATCACTGCTTGGGCGAAGCGCTGCTTGCTAAAAAGCTTGGTAAGAAAAAGCTCATCGCGGAAACTGGAGCGGGTCAGCACGGCGTTGCCCTTGCCACAGCGGCGGCTTTAGTAGGTCTAGAGTGTGATATCTATATGGGTGAAGTCGATATCGCAAAAGAGCACCCAAATGTAGTAAGAATGCGAATTCTAGGTGCTAATGTGATTCCTGCCACTCACGGTAGAAAAACGTTGAAGGAAGCGGTAGATGCTGCATTTGAAGCCTACTTAGCGGACCCGCACACTCAGTTATACGCCATTGGATCGGTTGTCGGTCCCCATCCATTCCCTGCAATGGTGCGAGACTTCCAATCGATTATCGGTAACGAAGCCCGCGTTCAGTTCCAAGAAATGACAGGTGAACTGCCCAATAATCTCGTAGCATGTGTTGGTGGAGGCTCTAATGCAATGGGTCTGTTTAGCGCGTTTTTGAATGATGAAGAGGTTAAAATCCACGGGGTCGAACCATCAGGGCGCGATTTGCATACCGAAGGTGAACATGCTGCGACGCTAACACTTGGTGAGCCTGGCGTTATGCACGGGTTCAAATCATACATGCTAAAAGACGGAGAAGGCGAGCCTCAAGAAGTATACTCAGTGGCAAGTGGTCTCGACTATCCATCGGTAGGACCCCAACACGCCTACCTCAAAGATACTGGCCGAGTGAGTTACGGCCATATTAATGATAAAGAAGCCATTGATGCTTTTTTCGAGCTATCTCGTTTGGAAGGCATTATTCCAGCCATTGAGTCGGCTCACGCCGTTGCTTACGCGCTGAAATTGGCAAAAGAGGGAGAAAAGGGGTCTATTCTTCTCAACTTATCTGGTAGAGGCGACAAAGATATCGATTTTGTTGTTGAGCATTATGGGCAAGACTTCGGTATTGAATCGCTGCTGTAGGCCGTAAAAGACCACAACATACCTTAAAGAGTTCTGCCTGATTGAGTCGCTTATCAGGCAGAATTAACATTCTCACTCATTGATAAAATCAACATTAAAACCAACGCTAGACCAGTATTTTAGAATAATCATCTAGAATATGTCATTTTAATGCCAACCTCGCCGATTTATTGAGTTTGATTCCATAAATAAAGCAAACCATTCGCCACACTTATTTTTCCACTCTAAATTACTTTCTATCACTTGCCGGATGCGAGTGACCATAAGAATAAAGACTTCCACTTGCGTGTTAATACGCATTAGAAACTGATTAAGAGAAGGTATTGGTATGAAACAGACAAGAGTCTTGCTTTCAATGGCGGCACTTGGTTTAGTTGCTAGCCCGTTAGCATACAGCCACGGATACGTTTCAGCGGTTGAAAGCGGTGTTGCAGAAGCTCGTGCAACGTTATGTAAGTATCCAGCCGACACTGGAGAAAAGAACGTAAATTGTGGCTCCGTCCAGTGGGAACCCCAAAGTGTTGAAGGTCCTGAGGGCTTTCCTCAAGCTGGCCCTCCTGACGGCCAAATCGCGAGTGCAGGCCTAACACAGTTTTCTCCTCTTAACGAGCAGACGTCTGACCGTTGGGTAAAGCGCCCTATTCAATCAGGTATGCAGACTTTTGAGTGGACATTTACAGCCAATCACGTCACTAAAGATTGGAAGTATTACATTACCAAGCCGAACTGGAATCCGAACCAAGCCTTGACGAGAGATTCATTCGATCTGAATCCATTTTGTGTGGTAGAAGGCAATATGCAAAAGCCACCAAAATTAATGAGCCACCAGTGTAATGTCCCTGAACGGGAAGGCTATCAAATCGTACTAGCGGTGTGGGATGTGGGTGATACTGCCGCTGCTTTCTATAATGTTATTGACGTACAGTTTAATGGTGATAATCCTGGCATCCCTGGCTGGTCTCAAGCAGGTACAATCAATCCAACGATGGATTTGAAGGTTGGCGACTCCGTTTTCACTCGCGTCTTTGATTCTAACGGTGAGCTACCAAACCTTTCTACCAGTATTACCATTACTTCAGAGCAACAAGGACAGGCAAATCAGTGGTCTCACGCTCTCGCGACACAAATTAATCATGAGCACACTGATATCAAAGCTGGACAGCAAGATAGTAACGGCAATATCTCACCAGTTTATGGTAGCAACACCGTGTATGTGGCAGATAATAGCGGCTTAGATCGCGTTGAAATTGGCTATGATATTGTGACACCTCCACCTTCAATTGGTGCAGACGTAACGGGACTGGAGCCAGAGTATCAAATCGGTGAAACACCAGTTGAACTGACACTGAATGTCGCGGCTACAGGTAACGTGGACGTGAGCATGAATGTTTACAACCACGCACAAGAATCTTTAGCGAGTCAGGAACTTAGCTTAGCGGATGGTGAAAACCAGAATGTAACCCTCATACTGTCTAAATCTGAAGCTGGCCACCATATGTTAGTGACACGCGTAAGAGACGATAAAGGCAATCTTGTCGACCAAACAACGCAGGACTTTATGCTGGTAGAACAAACCATCCCCGGCGACTATGACTTCGTTTTCCCTGATGGTCTGTCACAGTACACAGAAGGCACTAAAGTCCTCGCTAAAGATGGTCACATTTATCAGTGCAAACCATTCCCGAACTCCGGTTACTGTGTGCAATGGTCACCAACAGCAACGCAGTTTGAACCTGGCGTCGGTAGCCACTGGACATCGGCTTGGAACAAACTGAATTAATCTTACCTCTAAGGTAGCACCTTCCCCTATGGGTGTTGCCTTTCTTGTTTTCACTCTTTTGAGTGGCCAATAAAAAAGCCCATTAACCTCTAGTTAATGGGCTTTATAATTCGTCGGTCCAGCGTTTAGTTTTGCTGTTCGCCAACCATAGACAGAGCAAGCGCTTCTGCCACTTTGATACCATCTATACCTGCCGACAGAATACCACCGGCGTAACCTGCACCTTCACCTGCGGGGAAGAAGCCTTTAAGATTAACACTTTGATAGTCTTTACCGCGTTTGATGCAAACAGGCGATGAAGTACGAGTTTCAACACCAGTTAACAGGCCATCTGCACCAGCGAAGCCTTTGATCTTTTTATCAAACGCAGGAATCGCTTCTCTGATTGCTTCAATAGCAAAATCAGGTAGTGCTTTAGAGAGATCGGTTAGCTTGATGCCCGGTGTGAATGACGGTTCTACCTCACCTAAAGCACTTGGGTCATTACCTTTTAAGAAGTCACCAATTTTCTGAGCTGGTGCATCGTAGTTCTCACCACCTAGCAGATAAGCATTACTCTCTAATTCACGTTGGAATCGAATACCTGCTAATGGATCACCTGGGTAGTCTTGATCAGGTGAAATACCGACTACAATTGCACTGTTAGCGTTGCGCTCAGCACGAGAGTATTGGCTCATTCCGTTAGTCACTACGCGACCTTCTTCAGAAGTCGCCGCAACAACGGTTCCGCCTGGGCACATACAGAAACTATATACTGTGCGACCATTTTTGCAGTGATGCACCAGTTTATAATCAGCCGCGCCAAGGATTGGGTTACCAGCATTAGGACCAAAACGTGCTTCATCAATCACTGATTGTCTGTGTTCAACACGGAAACCCACAGAGAAAGGTTTAGCTTCCATATAAACACCACGTTCATGCAGCATTTCAAACGTATCACGAGCACTGTGACCTACCGCTAGTACCACGTGGCGTGATTTGATTTCTTCGCCATTTGACAGTGTCAAGCCAGTGATTTGCCCGTCTTCCATGTGAATATCATCAACGCGAGTACTAAAACGAATTTCACCACCTAGTTCGATGATTTTCGCACGCATTTTCTCAATCATGGTCACAAGTTTAAACGTACCAATATGTGGCTTACTCACGTAAAGAATTTCTTCTGGTGCACCAGCAGCTACAAACTCTTCGATGACTTTACGACCATAGTGCTTTGGATCTTTGACTTGGCTATAGAGTTTGCCATCTGAGAACGTCCCCGCACCACCTTCACCAAACTGTACATTCGACTCTGGGTTCAGTGTACGCTTACGCCAAAAACCAAAAGTATCCTTGGTACGTTCACGAACTTCCTTACCACGTTCAACGATGATCGGATTAAAGCCCATTTGTGCCAACACAAGGCCAGCAAATAGACCGCAAGGGCCAAATCCAATAACGACAGGACGCTCAGTGTTATCAGCTGGAGCTTTAGCAACGAATTTGTACTCCATATCCGGAGTGACTTTGACGTGTGGATCATCGGTAAATTTTTCAAGCAGTAATGCTTCATTCTGCACTTCTACATCTAGAGTGTAGATAAGAAGAATCTTGCTCTTCTTACGCGCATCATAGCCACGCTTGAACACATTGAATGACATCATCTGCTCAGCAGAAATGCCGAGTTTTTTAAGAATGGCAGCAGAAATTGCGCCTTCTTCGTGGTCAAGAGGAAGTTTAATTTCAGTTAAACGTATCATGGAGGGGTCTCGCCTAGTCGGTGTCTTAGCCTAATCGGTCAACTTGGGGACCGATAAGCTCACAATGGCGCGCATTTTACGTTAACTTGTTTTGTCTGTCATACTTAATTCACTTTAGGCAGGACTTAGATACACGAATAACCTGCTTCTAATATTGAATTTTGTTGGCGAATGAGTATTATCGCCCCTCCACAAATTTGGCAAATTAAGAGTTGATAACCATGGCTTTTGTCGTCACTGATAACTGTATCCAATGCAAATATACCGATTGTGTCGCGGTGTGCCCTGCTGACGCATTCTACGAAGGCCCAAACTTTATGGTCATTAGCCCTATCGACTGCATTGACTGTGGACTTTGTGTACCTGAGTGTGACGCTCAAGCAATTTTCCAAGAAGACGAGCTTACGGAAGACCAGCAAGTATTTATTGAGTTGAACGCTGAATTAGCAGAAGTCTGGCCCAATATCACCGAAGTCAAACCTGCTATGGATGAAGCAGAGAAATGGAATGGCGTGCCAAACAAGTTAGGCATGCTTGAAAAATAGCACTATGAACACCAAAAAAGGGCGTAATATCAATAAGGTATTGCGCCCTTTTTAGTTCTAATCGTGTTCTGGAAAAGCCGTTAAACTTCACTATGTTGGCGGCGGAAGTTATCGAGAATAATCCCCGTTGCCATGGCTACATTCAGTGATTCGGCACCACCAAATGCTGGAATGGTAATTTTATCTGTCACATACTGTTCAGCGTCAGGGCGGACACCGTGAGACTCACTACCCATTAGCAAGATTCCCTCTGAAGAAAAGGTCATCTTATGCACATTTTCGCCTTCTAAGAACGCTCCATATACCGGTAGTGACGCTTGCTCTAGGTAGCTAGGAAGATCCAAAAGCGTTACTTGAACACGCCCAAAGCTGCCCATCGTAGCTCGGATGGTCTTTGGATTATACGGATCCGCACAATCGGTACTGGCCACGATATGTTTGATGCCATACCAATCGGCGATTCGAATAATGGTGCCCAAATTACCCGGATCAGAGACCCCATCTAGGGCGATCATCATCCCCTTAGCCGCTGGTATTTCCGTTTGAGGGATCGCTACGACAGCCACTGCCGCATTGTTACTCACAAGAGAACTGGCTTTAGTCAGTTCCTCAAGCGATGCTTCGATACATTCAACACGTTGCAACGCTTCTCGATTGCTTGCCAAAAATTCACTGGTGGCAAAGACATGTTTTATCACCATGGATGTCTCCAATAGCTCTAACACGTTCTTCTCACCTTCTACGAGAAATAAGCCATGTGCTTTACGCTGTTTCTTTTGACTTAATGCACGAAGAAGTTTTAATTGGTTTTTGGAAATCATAGTCATACCCCAGATGAAAGCGCGGGCATTATATACTTAATTGAGAATCTGATGCGAGTAGCAAAACGCTGCCTAGCGTCATTTCTAAAACCTTGGCGTTTCAGAGAATATTGGGCAATAGCCATAAAGTTGCACTTATCGACGTTATGAACCAATTTGATAACAAAGTTTATAAAAACGCACACTAAAGAGCCTCAGCAAACGGTTGCCACCTGCCAATACAAAATAACCACAAAATAATCACCGTCACAATAAAACACCTAACTCAATGATTTTATTATGCTAAATATCAATATCACTCGGCTAGCTGTAAAAATACGACAATTCGCCTATTGACTCTCACATTTACATCACCATAATACGCGCCGTTTGCCTGAAATCTGGTAAATGGTGTATTTAAATTTAGATAATTGTGAGGTAAGAGATGTCTGCGGATAACAACTACAGTCTAGGTCCGGTTCCACAATCGGCTAGAAAGGGAGTCGCTTCATTAACCATGGTGATGTTAGGACTGACTTTCTTCTCCGCAAGTATGTGGACAGGTGGTTCACTCGGTACTGGTCTCTCCTTTAATGATTTCTTCCTCGCTGTTCTCATTGGTAACCTCATCCTCGGTATTTACACTTCTTTTCTTGGTTACATCGGCTCTTCCACTGGCCTCTCCACTCACCTCCTAGCTCGTTTCTCTTTTGGCTCTAAAGGCTCTTGGCTTCCTTCTGTTCTTCTTGGCGGCACTCAAGTAGGTTGGTTTGGAGTCGGTGTGGCTATGTTTGCCATCCCCGTACAGAAAGCAACAGGTATCGATACCAATACACTAATCATAGTAAGTGGCCTGCTCATGACAGCGACGGTTTACTTCGGTATTTCTGCGTTAATGGTTCTATCAGCCATCGCGGTACCTGCCATTGCTATTCTTGGCGGTTATTCAGTATTCACCGCAGTCGACAGTGTTGGCGGTATTGGCGAGCTTCAGAAAATTCAACCGGCGGAGCCTCTCGATTTCTCAATTGCACTGGCCATGGTAGTCGGGTCGTTCGTAAGTGCTGGTACACTTACTGCCGACTTTGTTCGCTTCGGTCGTAATCCAAAAGGCGCTGTATTCATTACAATGGTCGCTTTCTTTATCGGTAACTCTCTGATGTTCATCTTTGGTGCAGCAGGCGCATCGGTGACGGGACAATCTGATATCTCTGAAGTGATGATTGCTCAAGGTCTATTGCTTCCAGCCATTATCGTATTAGGTCTAAACATTTGGACAACTAATGACAACGCGCTTTACGCATCAGGTCTTGGTTTCTCGAATGTGACAGGCTTGCCAAGTAAGTATCTGTCTATGGCGAATGGTCTGGTTGGCACACTATGTGCGCTTTGGCTCTATAACAATTTTGTTGGTTGGTTGACCTTCCTATCGCTTGCTATCCCACCTATCGGCGGCGTAATCATCGCGGATTTCATTACAAACAGAAAACGTTACGCAAATTTTGAAACTGCGAAATTCCAAACTGTGAACTGGGCAGGTATCATTGCAGTAGGTCTTGGCGTAGCAGCAGGTAATTTTCTACCAGGTGTAGTACCAGTTAATGCTGTACTTGGCGGTGCCATCAGCTACGTCATATTAGACCGCCTTATCAACAAGAAAGCGGCGCAACTTAAACAAGCAGACGCTTAATAATTAGGAATTTGGTGTTATGTCATCTTTGCTCATTCAAAATGCTTCAATCAATATGAAAGAAGGTCTTTATGACCTTTTGATTGAAGACGGCGTTTTCAAGGCGATTGAACCTGCTGGCTCAAAAACGCTGACTGCGGACAAACACATTGACGCGACCGGTCATATGGCGACAGCGCCATTTTGTGAACCTCACATTCATTTAGACACGACTCAAACTGCCGGAGAGCCTAGTTGGAACATCTCGGGAACCTTGTTTGAAGGGATTGAACGTTGGGCAGAACGCAAAGCACTTCTGTCTATTGAAGACGTTAAGCAGCGTGCTAAACAAACTTTAAAGTGGCAGATTGCCAACGGTATTCAGCACGTTCGTACTCACGTTGATGTGTCTGACCCAACACTAACCGCGCTTAAAGCGATGGTGGAAGTTCGTGAAGAAATGAAGCAGTGGGTTGATATCCAGATCGTTGCTTTTCCGCAGGAAGGTATTTTGTCTTACCCGAATGGCAAAGAGCTCCTTGAAGAAGCGGTACAGCTTGGTGCGGATGTTATCGGTGCGATTCCACATTTCGAATTTACTCGCGAGTACGGCGTTGAATCACTTCATTACGTCTTTGAATTGGCGCGTAAATACGACCGCTTGATTGACGTTCACTGTGATGAAATTGATGATGAACAATCTCGCTTTGTGGAAACTCTTGCGGCGCTCGCTCATAAATACGAAATGGGCGACAAAGTGACAGCAAGTCACACCACCGCAATGGGTTCTTATAACGGCGCGTACGCATCTCGCTTGTTCCGTCTGCTGAAGATGTCAGGCATTAGCTTTGTCGCAAACCCACTGGTTAACATTCATTTACAAGGTCGTTTCGACGATTACCCTAAGCGTCGCGGTGTAACACGAGTAAAAGAAATGTTGGCTGCAAACATCAACGTCTGTTTTGGGCATGATGATGTTTTTGATCCTTGGTACCCATTGGGTACTGCCAACATGCTTCAAGTCTTGCACATGGGGCTACATGTATGTCAGGTGATGGGCTACGATCAAATCAATCAGTCACTTGAATTGATCAGTACTAATTCAGCTAAAGCGCTGAATATCCAAAACAAGCACGGTTTGGAAGTGGGCAAAGCAGGTAGCTTGCTATTGCTGCCAGCGGAAAATGGCTTTGATGCCGTTCGACGCCAAGTACCCGTCAGTTACTCTATTCGTAACGGTTCTGTCATCGCTCAAACGAAGCCAACCGAGACTCAAATCCACCTTGAGTCCTCTGAAAACGTTACGTTTAAACGCTAATCATCATCTCAAAAGAGCAAGTCACGAATGGCTTGCTCTTTTTGTAACTAATTCATAAGAAATTCATTTAATCCTTTGCTAGGTGTGTTACACTGCTTGCGCTCTGGTGTTCAGAGTTATTTAAAGTAAGAGTAAAAGAGTACGAGAAGTATTGTCAGATAATTTCCCTTGCGGGTATTTGTCATTCGTTTTTCCCATTTACGGCTTGATTAAATAAACGGAAACACAAAGCGAGATCGCCGAAAGGCAAATTTTAATCTTAAAAGTAAGGGACATAACATGTCTAACACAAATACTGGCACAGTAAAATGGTTTAACGAAGAGAAAGGCTACGGCTTCATCGCTCAAGAGAACGGTCCAGACGTATTCGTTCACTTCCGCGCTATCTCTGGCGAAGGTTTCAAAACTCTAAAAGAAGGCCAAGCGGTTTCTTTTGGTGTTGAGCAAGGCCAAAAAGGTCCTCAAGCTGTTAACGTTATTCCTCAATAATAACGACAGTTAAAGAATTTCTAAAAGGCTTCGAGTAATCGAAGCCTTTTTTGTATCTGCAAACACAACTACCCACCTCTCTTTTCCACGCTTTTCTAACACTGCTACATTAGGCTACTAAACTCATCATCTTTACGATATCTCCTGTCACTCACCGTGACATAGGCTGTCTCTCCGAGGCTCTAAATCAGGAGAGTCAGTCATCCGATCTTATGGATTTCCACGCAGGGATGCGATTTCGTCAGTTGGTATTTGCTAACTGTATTTTTGACAATTTTGGAATCGTAAAGACAATGAAAAAACTACTCGCATCTGCACTAATCGTGGCTTCTTCCTCTACTATCGCAGCAGGTATGGACGACGTTAATTTTAACATTTTGGCAGGTTACGACCGCAATGCACCTACGGTAGCGTTTGAAGTTGATTATTCAAACATTCTACTGGGTACTCAGCTACACGCTGAGCAAAACTCAAACGTAGCCGATGTAACATCAAAAAACGCAATAGCTCTAGGCACCGTAGAACGCAATAATTTCTCATTCTATTCAGGTTATCACTTTGACATGGGGCTTAGCCTTAAAGCAGGTGTCACCGTTAATAGTCTTAAGTTCGACCATGTCGCAAGTGAGATCGGTTCTTTTAGCAACCGTAAAGTACTGCCATTTTTAGGTGCTGGATATGAATTCAAAAACGGCCTCAATCTTAACCTGCACGGTACTATCGGCAAAAATGACAAACTAGATGTTGGCAGTGCAGGCGAACTGTCCATCGAGGATAAAGCCAACATCAGCTTCTTAGTCGGATACCGTTTCTAAAAGCCTTGTAACTAGTAGCCCACAGTAATGTCATCATTCGAAACAAGACATATGAAAACACTGAAATTAACTATGCTAGTCATTGGCGCTTCACTATTGTCAGGCTGTTCCGTCTACAACGCGGTGAAAGCAGGACAACTGCAAGCGGACTACGACCTAATCTTAAGAAATAGCGCCATTTATAATTCTGATAATGGTAGCCAATACAGTATTCCTGTGCCTCATAATGAAAGCAGGAACAAAATGCTGGTTTGTTATAACCAAAGCGGTATCTTCAGTGCCTCCGATTCTGGGGAGTTACGAGAAGTAGCCAATGAATGGCTAAGCAAAAATAAGCCGGGAAAGCTCGCTGGCGACGAACTAAACCGTTCTGGCGTTTGGGATTCTAGAACCTGTTACGAGTTCGACATTGTGGATATTCAACCGATTGGTGCGTATCTCGATGAAGAAACCGGGGAAGTCGTTATCGTCGGTGAAAGTCACGGATAAGCAATATATAAGAGCCTAGATTTAGGCTCTTTTACTTTATTCATACCACGACTCTGGGATGGGGTCATCGTACAAAAAGACATCTTGGTTTCGTTTTAAGAACGCTTGCACTATATCTGCCATTCCTTTCGCACTGGCTAAAAACGATCTTGCCTCGCCAATAGTCCCCCAATGGCCGATACCTTGTCTAACAAATGGACGCTCAAGCTTGTCATAGTTTTCATGAATGCTACCAAACGGACTTTTATGGCGACGCAGAATCGTCTCAATAGCCTCATCACCTTTAATGATCGTGATGGCTTCTGATTCAGAATCGATACGGTTAGGAATCGCACTCCACTCCTCCACACCATGTATGTATGTGTTACGAGTTAAAGGACACCCTAGAAAGAGAATCTGCGCATCAACGTCATAGAGTCTTCCCCAAGCGCCATGTCGAGGGCATGGAGACGTCAATGTTTCTTCGCCAGCAATAAACTGCTCGGCATTTTTCCCCAACGCGGCCATAGAGTGAGTAGGGTGAAGCGAACGAAGCACGCCCTCCCTTTGCCTAAACATCTCACCAAGGATACCGACACAAGAGGGTTCTGTTTTAGGATCATAAATACCATTAGCAAGATTGTGCTTATCCCAACTGTGCGTGGGTAGCAATAACAGCCCTTCCGACATAAACTCACTCAAAGCATCCAGTACTGTGTCAACCCCACCCTCAACGTCTCCTATGGCTTTCATGGAGGAATGTACGAGCAACGTTCCATTTGGATTGATGCCGATATCTTGAAAATCGCTAATTAATCTCTGTTTCGTGATCATTTTTTTGTTGGTTTTCGTTGTTTCGAAAGATACTGACAAAAACCGCAGTAAATAACCGTTAACCAGACGTGTATTCTGGTAAATTTACAGAGATATGACGAAAAAAGCCGGAGCAAAAAACTCCGGCTTAGCCAAAACTAGAGAACTTAGAAGAAGCCTAACGGACTAGTCGAATAACTCACCAACAAATTCTTGGTGTTTTGATAATGGTCGAGAGCCAGTTTATGAGTTTCTCGTCCAATGCCCGACTTCTTGTAACCACCAAATGCAGCGTGTGCTGGATATGCATGGTAGCAGTTAACCCACACTCGTCCTGCTTGAATTTCACGTCCCATGCGATACGCTAAGTTGCCATTACGAGTCCAAACCCCTGCGCCTAGACCATACTCAGTATCGTTAGCAATTCGCAGGGCATCGGCTTCGTCTTTAAAGGTGGTAATCGCGATAACAGGGCCAAAAATCTCTTCTTGGAATACACGCATTTTGTTGTTACCTGCAAGCATGGTTGGCTGAATGTAATAGCCGTCTTGTAAGTCACCTTCTTGCTTGTTCATGTCGCCGCCAATGATCACTTTTGCACCTTCTTGACGACCTATTTCAAGATAGCTCATGATCTTATCAAACTGCTCTTGTGACGCTTGAGCACCGACTTGCGTGGTCACATCCAGAGGATTTCCTTGCTTTATGGTTGCTGAGCGCTCCTCAAGCTTGGCGATAAATTTGTCATAAATAGACTCTTGAACCAATACTCGGGATGGGCAAGTACATACTTCACCTTGGTTAAAGAAAGCTAATAGTGTCCCCTCAATGCACTTATCTAAGAAGTCATCATCCTTATCAAAGATATCTTCGAAATACACATTCGGAGACTTACCTCCAAGTTCAACCGTCGAAGGTATCAAACTTTCCGCTGCGCATTTCAATATATGGTGGCCAATTTCCGTCGAACCAGTAAACGCTAGTTTATTAATACGCTCGCTAGTTGCTAACGCTTGACCGGCCTCGGCTCCATAACCGTTGACAATATTGACCACACCAGCAGGAATTAAGTGACCGATTTTTTCCATAAGCATTAAGATAGATGCTGGCGTTTGCTCCGCAGGCTTGAGTACCACGCAGCACCCTGCTGCTAATGCTGGTGCTAGTTTCCATGCTGCCATCAGCATTGGAAAGTTCCATGGAATGATTTGACCAACAACGCCCACAGGTTCTGGGAAATGGTAGCTTGCAGTGTTGGCATCAATATCCGCCGCAGATCCCTCCTGCGCACGAATACAACCAGCGAAATAACGGAAGTGATCCACGGCTAAAGGAAGGTCTGCAGCTAATGTTTCACGCACAGGCTTGCCATTTTCCCACGTCTCTGCGACGGCAAGTTCTTCAAGGTGTTGCTCTATCGTGTCAGCGATTTTGAGCAGGACGTTTGCTCGCTCAGTCACACTGGTTTTGCCCCAAGCTTCGCGTGCAGCATGGGCAGCATCGAGGGCCAAACTAATATCATCGGCATCTGAGCGAGGGACTTCGCAAAACGCTTTACCATTAACTGGAGATGTATTTTCGAAATACTTGCCGTTTACTGGTGCTACCCACTCTCCACCAATATAGTTTTCATATCGTTGCTTGTAGTTAACTACTGCGTTTTCCGTTCCTGGCTGAGCGTAAATCATAGCTTATCCTTTTGTTATTTAATCGAATGTTAGCAGCGTCGTATGCAAAAAAGTCATGCCTTATGTGTCATACGACATCGTGATAAACGCAACAATTACGCCAATCTAACAAAAGAGATGTTATAATTTTGTAAATTTATGATTAATATAATTTAAACGTAATTTGTATTTGTCCTTCTATTGTTGATGCTCAAATGGCCGTTGTTCCGTTATGTAGCATGATGTCACAGTGAACTGCTACAAAATGGAACACTCATGTTAATTAGCCATACAACTAACGAAAAGGCGTGGATCAAGGACTCTTGGAAACGCAGTATTCAAGCTGGTTTGAGTAGCCGCCATCTGCCCGAAGATCATCGACTTAGTAACGTCGAAGTTACTGAACGAATCGATAAGCATCAAACGTTAATAAATGTCATTGAAAAACATGCATACCCACTTTTTTGTCAGATATTTTCTCGTACAGATAGCCGACTTATCTTAGCGGATACCAATGGGGCAATAGTAAAGACGTGGGGACAAAAGCGATTTCGCGAGAAACTCACAGAAATAGCACTCGATCAAGGAGTGCTTTGGGATGAGGGACTGAAAGGTACAAACGCGATAGGGACAGCCTTGGTAGAAAAACGTCCAGTCTCCATCATAGGTGGAGAACACTTTATTAGGCATCATCATTTCATTAGTTGTACTGCCAGCCCGATCTTTTCACCCGCCGGAGAACTCATTGCTATATTGGACGTGACCAGTGAATATCAAACCCATAACGATGCCACTAGGGTACTTATTCAGAACATGGTCCAAAACATAGAGAGCGAACTACTCAACTTTATTCCCGATGCAGCATTAAAAATACGCCTTGGTCATGATAGTTCTGTTCTTAATAGTGGTTGGCAAGGAATCGTTGTCACCGATAAAAATGGGCAAGTGCTGGCTCAAAATGCTATTGCCTCCAGTGTACTAGCTAATCAGCTTAAACCGGGTGATCCTATTGAGTCTGTTATTGGCTCACTGACACTTGATCGTATCCGTAAAACAGACCAGTTTTATTATCAAGTTGAGTCTGTTAAACCTCTGCGTCACCTTCCTAAGAGTAAATCAAAAGCCGAGTCTTCAAGCTGCCCATTACACCAAGGAGATAGTTGTGTTGAAAAAGCTTGGCAACAAGCTACAAAAGTCATGTCAAAACGTATCGGCTTGGTAATTTCAGGAGAAACCGGAACCGGGAAAAATGAATTTGTAAAAGCGTTGCATAAACAAAGTTCACTTGCCGAAAGACCTCTTATTGCTATCAACTGTGGAGCGCTGCCAAAGGACCTTATTGAGTCCGAGTTATTTGGTTATGCTCCAGGAGCTTTTACAGGCGCTCACCCTAAGGGGTTCGAAGGTCGATTTAGGCAAGCCAATGGCGGTATTTTGTTTCTCGACGAAATTGCAGACCTTCCCCTTAACGCTCAATCTCGCCTCTTACATGTACTGCAAGAGAAAATTGTTGCACCCATTGGAGCCAATCGCAGCTATCCTATTGATGTCTACGTCATCGTTGCTAGCCACAAGAACCTGACTGATATGGTCGCTAAAGGGGAGTTCAGAGAAGATCTATGGTATCGACTTGAAGGACTGAGTATCACTTTACCAAGCGTTCGTGAAAGAGAAGACACTCAACAGCTGATTGAGTCAACGTTTACGCAGGAGTCCAATAAACAGCGTCTCTCAGATGACGTTATTGACCTCATGCTTAAGTATGATTGGCCGGGAAACCTTCGAGAAGTGCACTCTACCTGCCGTTTGATCGCCGCTCTATGTGATAATCCCATCGTCAATCTAGATGATCTTCCAGAAAACATAATCCGTAAGCTCACCACTACACGAACTGCTACTCTCGAACAAGATAACGACTTACAATCGACCATTGACAATAAGCTATTGAAAACTATCGAAGAAACAAACGGAAATGTGAGCTTGGCATCGCGAATATTAGGCGTGAGTAGAAACACTATTTATCGAAAATTGAGGAAGCTCGGGGTAGACAAAATTTCTTAATCGTTTCGAGAAAAACCTTTTGTTAGACATTAAACCCAATATATCCGTTAATGCGCACGACTCTTGAGTACCCTGCTCCACAACATTGGCACTCAAGAAGCTGTTCGTGACCATCATGGAAGATCATCACGAGGTTTGATTTTTCAGGTTAACGCTAATTCCCAATCATCAAATCGAGCGAAAATTCGAAAAAGAAAAAGATTAGTACCAGCCTGAGCGCATGATAAGTGAGACATGCCGTGACTAATACTTCCAAACTTGACCGCATCCGCGCCGACTACAACGTACAACACTGGAGCCAAAATTTCTTTGGCATCAATGACAGCGGCGATGTAACTGTTTCTCCTCGTAAAGACGGTCAACACCATGTTCCATTAACTCGTATTGCACAAGCACTTGAAGAAAAAGGCTTAACCTTGCCTGCCTTAGTGCGTTTTCCGCAAATCATCCATCAACGAGTTCATGGTATCTGCGACGCATTTAACCAAGCGATCAATGATTACGGATATAACAACGAATATCTATTGGTTTACCCAATTAAAGTGAACCAACAAAAAGACGTAGTAGAACAAATTCTTGCTAGCCAAGCAGAAGCAGAAACGAAACAGCTTGGTCTTGAAGCAGGAAGCAAACCTGAGTTAATGGCAGTACTGGCCATGGCTCAACGTGCGAGCTCAGTGATTGTTTGTAACGGCTACAAAGACAGAGAATACGTACGTCTTGCACTGATTGGCGAAAAGCTTGGCCACAAAGTGTTCATCGTTCTTGAGAAGCTATCCGAGCTGGATATCGTTCTTAAGGAAGCAAAAGCACTAAACGTTAAACCTCGTGTCGGTTTACGTATTCGCCTAGCATCACAAGGTGCAGGTAAGTGGCAAGCAAGCGGCGGTGAAAAGTCGAAATTTGGTTTGTCAGCGTCTCAAGTGCTACAAGTCGTTGAAAGATTGAAAGCTGAAGACCAGCTAGAAATGCTTCAGTTAGTTCACTTCCATCTAGGTTCGCAGATGGCCAACATCCGTGATGTACGCAATGGTGTGAATGAGGCTGCACGTTTCTACTGTGAGCTTCGCAAAATGTCAGTGCCTATTGCTTACTTCGACGTTGGGGGCGGCCTAGCCGTTGATTACGATGGTACACGTAGCCAATCAAGCAGTTCCATGAACTACGGCTTGGCGGAGTACGCTCGCAACATCGTAAGTACCGTAGGTGATGTGTGTGCTCTTTATGAAGAAAGCGCGCCAGTGATCATTTCAGAATCTGGTCGCTCACTCACTGCACACCACGCTGTATTGATTACCAATGTAATAGGTACGGAAAGCTATAATGTGGAAACGGTTGATGCACCGAGCGAAGACGCACCACTGCTGCTGCAAAATATGTGGCAGAACTGGCAAAACCTAAGAGCGGGCACCGATGCACGTGCACTTATCGAGATTTACAACGATACTCAAAGTGACCTGAGCGAAGCTCAAACACTCTTCACTTCTGGTGTCGTGGATTTGCATCAGCGTGCTTGGGTTGAGCAATTAAGCTTAAGCATTTATGGCGAGCTACATAAACAAATGGACAACAAGAATCGTTTCCACAGACCGATTCTTGACGAACTAAGCGAGCGTTTGGCCGATAAGTTCTTCGTGAACTTTTCACTGTTCCAGTCGCTTCCTGATGCTTGGGGTATTGAGCAAGTATTCCCAGTGTTGCCACTATCTGGTTTAGGAAGTGAAGAGCAGACTCGTGCTGTTATGCTAGACATCACATGTGACTCTGATGGTGCAGTTGACCAATATGTTGATGGTCAAGGTATTGAGTCAACACTACCAGTGCCAGCTTGGAACAAAGACCAGCCATACTTAATGGGCTTCTTCCTAGTAGGCGCATACCAAGAGATCTTGGGTGATATGCATAACCTGTTTGGCGATACGCACAGCGCGGTAGTTAACGTCACTGATAATGGTGATTTCGAGTTTTCTGCTATCGACCTTGGCGATACTGTTGAAGATATGATGCGTTACGTGCACATTGACGTAGAAGCGATCAAAAACAACTACAAAGAGCTTGTTGAAAAACACATCGAAGCCGATGAACAGGCCTTAATTTTAGAAGAATTAGAATACGGCCTAACAGGCTATACCTATTTAGAGGATTTTTAAATGAATGATTTGTTTACTAAAACTGATTATTCACTGTATTCAAACGCGATGACGTTTGTTCGTCGTCCATACGTGAAAAATCCAGTTTCTGCTGACGCAGATGTGGTTGTCTTGGGTGTTCCACTCGACATGGCGACCTCTGGTCGCCCTGGCGCTCGTCTAGGACCAGACGCCATTCGCCGAGCATCAGTCAATCTTGCGTGGGAAGGAAAGAAGTTTCCTTGGGATTTTAACGTATTCGACAAAACAAAAGTTATCGACTCTGGCGACCTAGTTTTCGACTGTGGTGACGCAGAAGATTTTACTTATCGCTTAGAAGCAGCGACTAGCGAAATTCTTAAGAGTGGCAAGACTATGCTTGCATTGGGTGGTGATCACTTCATCACATTACCGATCTTACGCGCCTACGCTAAACACCACGGAGAAATGGCGCTAATCCATTTCGACGCACATACTGACACTTATGCTAATGGCAGTAGTTACGACCACGGTACCATGTTCTACCATGCGCCAAAAGAAGGGTTAATTTCAGCCAAGAATTCGGTCCAAATAGGCATTCGTACTGAGTATGATTACGATGACCATGGTTTTAAAGTCATCAACGCAATGCAAGCGAATGACCAGAGTGTTGAAGAAATAGTTAGCCAGATCCGTGAAACTATCGGTGACAAACCAGTATATATCACGTTTGATATCGACTGCTTGGATCCCGCTTTCGCACCAGGAACGGGAACGCCTGTTTGCGGCGGACTAAACTCAGATAAAGTGCTTAAGATCATCCGCGCTTTGGCTGGTATCAACGTGGTAGGTATGGATGTGGTAGAAGTCTCACCTCCTTACGACCAAAGCGAACTGACTGCTCTCGCTGGTGCAACCATAGCGCTAGAGCTGCTTTATGTTTGGGCGAGTAGACCGACTCAAGATTAAACATAAAAAGCAGCAAGGCTTACTGGCCTTGCTGCTTTTCTAATCCAACCACATTTTCGCCAGCGTCGGTACCCCCATTCCATTGATCTCGACCCCTGATAAGTTGTGTGACGTCTTGAAAATCATGTCATCTCGCCATA
The DNA here is from genome assembly GCF_023716845.1 of Vibrio sp. SCSIO 43133. Lineage (NCBI taxonomy): Bacteria > Pseudomonadati > Pseudomonadota > Gammaproteobacteria > Vibrionales > Vibrionaceae > Vibrio > Vibrio sp. SCSIO 43133. Next base: position 1,996,364 of record NZ_CP068025.1, on the reverse strand, counting down.
ATGGGCAATAGTAGAACTGTTGGATAAGCCAGTTTTCAGCTTTGTGCATCTTTAATAGGAAGTCGTCACTAGTTTCACTCTCTTCTAGCCATTCATCTAGAAAGCGGGTCATATTTTTCTGGTTCTCCACAGAGAGACACCTTCGGAAAACATCAGAAGTTAAGAGCCACTCGTAGTACTGAAATGCTTGGTCCTCACTAAACACATAGCAGTCAAAAGAGATGTCAACGCTGTAATTATGTGCTTCGTCTTTATCTACCACGACCCAAGATTCAGACGCGGCATCGATTTGCTCTAGCACTTTCAAAAGCAGGCTGCGATGTACGTGCCTGACTTCAATAACCACAGGTCTTCGAGGTAATGCAGATGTTGTCGTAAAGAAGTACAGTCCTTCCTTTTGATGACATCGCATTATGCTGTTTGCCTGACACATATTCACTTCAACCGCTCTGAATTGATTCACGATCCAATGTCGTTCTTCAGACGATAACATGTTGCTATGATGAATAAACTGAAGTACTAAACCACCATCTTGCTCAGCTACTTGGCTATCTTCATCATTGCTATGTGATAACTCTCTTAGTTCTTGAAAGTGGGCAGTTGTGGGAGAAGAATCCGCTTCCCAAAATTCGACTTGATCTATCAAGCCACCGAGTGCGAAATATCTGTGGTTTTTAGTAAAACTCCAGTGAAAAGTCTTAAACATACCAATAGAGTAAGGCCCCGTTCCGTTAGGAAAGCTTGGTTGTTCGGTATCAAAGATCCCTGAATGGACGTCCGCTAAAAGGTGAACAAATACAGGGTCATGTTGACGTAGTTTTATGTGAACCCATTGTCCCTCAATAGTGATGCTCTCTAAATGCCTGAATAGTATTTTGTAGCTATGCTCACTAGTATGCCTGATTAACAGATTGTCCTTCACTCTATCTGCCGTTAGTCTTTGATTATCATGAAAAAAGACGTCATTTCTTAATCGGAAGCTCAGTTGATTATCTTGATAGCTGAAATGGTGGGCAAGGTGCGGTATGACACGCTGAGTGACAGTATCAAATCTTAACAATGTATCAAATACGCCCTCAAGTAGCATGATAGAGCGAGACGAACGAGCATGCATCGGTCGCCATTCAGGAACTGGGAATGGAGTCGCATAGATCAACGTATTTTGCTTTCTTAGCTCACTTTCTGCATCTTGTAACCAATTAGAAAGGTTGGCTTTAAAGTCAATCTGGTAATCAAAGTGTTCCGCTAATTCAAACGCTGTTTGGACTTGTCCTGCACCAACTAAAGCTCTCAGCTGATCTAGGATAACTGCCTTAAAGTCAACAAGTAATGTAACTTTAGACAAGTTACCTCGCCCTCTACCTGCTTTCCAATCTAGCCACCCACGCTCCATCAAAGTGCCCATCAGCTTGCTGACATTACGTTCGGAACACGACAGATTTTCCGCTAGTTCTCCTATCGTAACAGGATGAATGGTTCCGACTGAATATAGCTGATTGAGCTGTTGGAGCCTTCTAAGTTGCGTTATCGAGTAAAAAGGTGAACTTCCCATAATCATCTCTTCATTCTTTGTTCGCCAATTAGTTTACATAATAACCACACACTCAACCCGGAGGTCAATATGTATCCTGTATATTATCCAACACACACTGTAAGGGCCGAACGCCAAGATTACCGCTATGCCGCCAAAGCGACCGAACCTAAGCTGCTGAGCATTTTATTTGTATTTCTTCAACTCATTCTTGTTCTGTAAGCGATTGGGGGAAAACCGATACCATGAGAGCAAACTCACATTTTGCAGATAGAAAAAAGCCTCGATACTGTTGCCAGCATCGAGGCTTCTAGAAAATACCTACTTACCACATCAAGTCATCAGGCACCACATACTGTGCATATGGATCATCCTCTTCAAGGACTTCCTCTTTCGATTCATTCTCGATGATAGTCTCTGAATCACGTTCCATGATCTTCTTGGCAACGATACTTGGAATAACGGTATAAGTGTCTTCTTGTCGTGCTATAGAAAGTATTCCTTTGCTAAGCTGATCTCGGACTTCTTGAGTCACATATATAGACTTCACAAGCGTGCCGTCAGTGAAATTGTATTTAATGTCACCGTCGCGCTGTTCAATAACATTTAATGTGATTAATTGTTTAACTTGAGCCTTAATCTCTTTGCTCAACTTTTCTTCGTCACGTTGTTTGTTTAACGCTTGATCTCGTTCTTTTTGAGCCGCTTTGTTCTCTTCAACAGCCGCTTTTGCTTCACGAGCTTGAACACGAGATTTTTTAGAGCCTTTTTTGGCTTTCTTCAGTTTTTTTTCGTTTACAAGGCCAGCTTTCAACATCTGTTCTTGTAGGCTTAGTTTCGACATGGGACGTAGACCTGAATCAATTTACCTATTGCCTTAATGTTCCCAAGAAATTCGCGCGAGAGCAAGTGCTACGCTGCTATCTCAAAATAAAAATCCGCCACATCAAATCAGAGATCACGTTGGTATTTAAACACTTTGAGACTTACGTAGGATTGCTATATGTTATTGCTTAGAAAATAACAAAAAATTAACGATTTTATGCTGCTCGACATCACTCAATTAGCCACCTTATTTGTTGCCGGTATTCTCGGCGGTATTCTCAACTCCATTGCTGGAGGGGGAAGTTTTATTACTTTCCCTGCCCTACTTCTAGCTGGTGTCCCTCCAATCACTGCCAATGCCACCAACACATTCGCCGCATGTGCTGGCTATATAAGTGGCACCTACGCGTTCAGACGAGAAATTGTCAGAGACAGAGCAAACCTTGCCAAGATCATTGTACTAAGCCTTTTTGGTGGTATTACCGGTAGTTTCCTTTTGATCCAAGTCTCTGAGCAACAGTTTGTTACTGCGGTACCTTGGCTTCTTTTAGTCGCTACCTTGTTGTTCTTATTTGGCGACGTCATCAATAACCACCTCAAAAAGGTCAGCAGCCACGCTAAGCTTGGCTTGTTAATATCGCTGATGCTTTCATTGTTCCTAATAGGGGTAGGTGTATTTGGCGGATTCTTCAATGCGGGTTTAGGGGTTATCGGGCTGAGTTATTTAGCGGTAGCAGGCTATCGTGACATCAACCTAATGAACGGACTCAAACTGCTGATTTCAACCTGTGTGTCAGCTATTGCCATCGTACTTTTTATCTTCAATGGATTGATTGATTGGCAATCAGGTATTGCTGTCATGCTGGGCACGTTAACGGGCGGTTACTTTGCTGCTGATTTATCACGAAAAGTACCCCAATCTTACGTTCGTGGCTTTGTGGCGCTGAGCTCTATTGCCATCACCTGCTATTTTTTCTACGACACATACCTATAACCAGTAGAAATAATCAATATAGCTTATATAACCCTCTGACCTATCAATGACAAAGTGATGACCGGACGGTAATCAACCAGGTGTGTGGATATGTTACTGATACTTCCTACCCTTATTAGTAAATGTATCCAAAAACACCGAGGCCTTCATGTCAGTACGCTACGCGGTTCTATTATCGCTTGTTTCATCGGCGGCTTTTGCACAGCCAAACCCTTTCCCGACCATTCCCAATGATACTGGGAAAGAGTTTATGGTCAGTGCTACCAACCCTTACGTCACAAGCACTGGCTACACCGTTCTCAAGCAAGGTGGAAATGCTATTGATGCTATGGTGGCCATGCAAATGGTTATGTCGGTTGTTGAGCCGGACATGACTGGTATTGGCGGTGGTACCTTCGCCTTATATTACGACAATGAAACCAAAAACTTTACCGCCTACGATGGACGAGATGCCGCTCCAGCGAGTGCAACGCCCGACATGTTTCTCGATGACAACGGCAAGGCAATAAGCCGAAACGACATATTGGGACCTCGCTCCGTCGCAATACCAGGGACCCTTAAGCTCCTCTACGAAACACATCAAAAACATGGCAAGTTAGAGTGGGCACAGTTGGTCCAGCCAGCTATAGATTATGCTGAAAACGGCTACGCCATGAACAGCTATACCTATGACATTGTCGTGCGTGAAAGTGAACGTTTAATCAATGACCCTGAGATAAAAGCGCTGTACTGGAAAGGAGAGACGATTCGGCCAACTGGTACCAAAATGACCAACCCTAAAATGGCGAAAACACTCAAAATGATCGCCCAACAAGGGGATAGCTATCTCTATCAGGGTCCATTGGCAGAGCGTATTGTTGAGACGGTCAACGGACAGCTAAAAGACGGACAAGCCAAACTCACTCTTAAGGATTTTACCGATTATCGAATGAAGCAACGCGATATCGTCCGCTCAAATTACCGAGGCAATCAAATCGTCTCATTTGGTTACCCTGCTTCCGGCGGTGTCCTTGTTTCCCAGTCACTTGATATGCTCGAGAAGTATGATATCTCCAACATGACGTACACCAGTGCCGAACCTTGGCGACTAATGGTAGAAGCGATGAGACTCGCTAAGGAAGATCGTATAGCGTACGCAGGCGATCCTAGCTACGTTGATACGCCCGTCAAAGAACTGCTTGCGGAAGACTATATCGATGATCGTTATGAGCTCATTCCTGAACAAGGGGCAGGTAATAAGAAATCGATAAAACCAGGGTTGCCTCCGGCTAAGACGCCAGCCAATCACGAGGGTTTTGAGAGTCAAGACACTGGACATATTTCTATCGTCGATGCACAGGGTAACGCGGTAGCCATGACGAGTACCGTCGGAACGGGAATGGGCTCCGGCGTTATGGTCGATGGCGTTTTACTTAATGCTCAGATGGCAAACTTCTCTTCAATTCCGAGTATCAAGGGTAAACCAGTTCAAAACTCTATCGAACCAGGTAAGCGACCACGTTCTGCCATCACGCCACTAATGATGATGGATGACAAAGGCCAGTTGCGTTTGGTGGTTGGCAGTCCGGGTAGTTCTCAGATTCCGGGGTATGTGCTAAAAACCATCGTTGGTATTGTTGATTGGAATCTTCCAGCTCAAGATGCTATCGACCTGCCCAACATTCAGTACGGGACAAAAATCGACCGTACCAAGCCATATAACCCCACAGGTCTATTGGTCGAAAAGCGCACCTTTGCAGAGTCTATGGTGCCGGAGTTTGCCGAAATGGGCTACAAAGTTCACGTCATCCCTGTGGTAAGCGGGCTCAACGCAATTGAAATTAAAAATGGCGAGTTACATGGCGCCACTGATCGTCGCCGAGCCTCGACTTCGTTAGGTGATTAAACTTCTCTTTGACATAGTTTCACTCACTTAAAAGACAGGGCCTCATGGCTATACTGAGGCTCCTGTTTTATAACTTAGCTGAACCTTCATAGACAATAAATGAACTAAATTGATAGAAACTATAAGAACTGCCTCAGGATTCAAAAAAGAAGGTTAACTCGAATCTTTACTTCCAACGATACTGAATAAGAAATATCCATCAGCGGTACTTTTTACAGTCCCACTACTTTTAGCTCCTCTGTGCTGTTTCTCCCTCTTCTCAAATTAAGTAGTGTAACTTCAGAGTAAGCTTTATTGACACTGAGTGACATGATGCTGTTTTAACCACTGGTTAATCTAGGCCTTAGTTAAATGAATCAAGACTTTACCTTTAACAGAGGCCAGACATGAAATATCAAGATCGTTTAGAAGAAACCGTGAACCATCTCGGCATGGTATTAGCAGAGCAAAAGCAGTTACTTGAAGAACACAAAGCAACCATGAACTACGCCGAGCGTCTTGAGAATATTCTCACTCCAACAGACACACTCACAACCAAGGGCGATGATCTGTTAATTGGAGGCTGCAAAGCAAACGATCTTATTGAACAGTATGGCAGCCCACTATTTGTGCTGAGTGAAGATACACTGCGTGGTAACCTGCGTCGTGTTAAAGCAGCGTTTGGGAATTACTGGCCGAAACCTGTCAACGTTATGTTCGCAATCAAGTCGAATACTAACTTCGCGGTACGTGCTATTTGTAATGAAGAAGGTGTTGGCGGTGATTGCTTTGGTCCGGGTGAAGTAGAAGCGACTCATACTGCTGGAGCAGATCCGAAAACGATCGCTCTCAACGGCACCGTAAAGCCTGAGCTAGCAATTCGCAAAGCGATTGAGTACGGCTATGCCATTCACCTAGACTCTTATGAAGAAATCGAAATAGTTGAACGTATCGCCCGTGAAGTAAAACCTGAGGACAAAGTAAGAATTGCTGTTCGTCTCAAGGTTCTACCAGACGACTTCTTCGACAACTTCTCACCAGATGCCTACCCATTCCCTGACTTCAAAGGTGCAATGAAGTGGATCAAGTTTGGTTTGTTGCGTGAAGAAGCGAAGAAAATCGTTAACCGCGTAAAAGAGATCGATATATTTGAATTCTACGGCTTCCACACTCACCTAGGTCGTTTCTCTAAAGATCCAGCAGGCTGGGATGCGTTGTATCGCCAATATGCTAAAGATGTGATTGAAATTTCTCGTGCTTGTGATGTTCAACCATTCCAAGTCGACCTTGGTGGCGGTTGGCCACGTGAACGTGAGCCTGAATGTCGTAGCAAAGAGCACATGATGAACGCCAATACCATTGAAGACTACGCAAAAGTGGTTTGCGCGGGCATGTTGGACGAATTCAACCGTGCTGGTTTTGACATCCCTCAGTTGTGGTTAGAACCGGGCCGTTATATTGCAGGTAACATAGGTACGCTTCTCACGTCAGTTTATGTCGTTAAAGACGATCAAGAAATGGACTACACCTACACTATGGTGGATGCGTCTACTTACCTAGCGACCTTGGTGGAATCTCAGGAGTCTAAAAACCCTGTCCTTCCAGCAAATAAAATGACACAACCAGTGGTAGCAAAAACCACTGAGATTGCAGGACCAATCTGCATCCCTTCAATCTGGGAAAGTGGTGCCACCATGCCAGAACTGCAACCAAAAGATGTACTGGCGATTATGGATGTAGGCCACTACGCTGAGTCTCAGGCCAGCCAATTTAACTCGTTACCGCGCCCGGCTACAGTACTGGTTAAGGATGGTCAATCTGAACTAATCAAGCGCGCAGAAACCGTAGAAGATGTGTTTGCAACTCAGATACTTCCAGAACGTTTTATCAAAGCAAAAGCGGAACTCGAAAAAGCCAGAACACCAGTGAAAAAGCCAGCACGTAAAGCTGCGACGAAGAAGCCAGCAGCCAAAACAGCAGCTAAAAAGCCCGCTGCCAAAAAGCCTGCGGCTCGCAGAGTGTCTCGTAGAAGCGCCGACAAAATATAGAGTAACGTAGAACGAAAAAGCTCCTCGCCACTGGTAGGAGCTTTTTTGCCTTAAGCTTATTTGGAGTAGATATGCCTAAACGTGAGATTAATCCTCGGTTCAACATGGCGGGCTGTTTTCGGTACCGTATGTAACCAATGGTGCTGTGTATCACCAGCCATCACTAATAGACTTCCACTGGGTAAATCTAGCGTTATCTTTTGCTTGGTTTCTCGATGTTTAAGCGCAAATCGGCGGGTGCCACCAAAGCTCAACGATGCGATCACTGGAGAGTTGCCAAGTTCTGGTTCGTTATCGCTATGCCAACCATTCGAGTCTTGTCCTGTTCGATACAGATTAGCTAAAACCGAATTAAACGGTGCTTCAGAAGCCAACTCACATCGCCGTCTTAAGTCTTCGAGATGCGGTGTCCAAGGTAGCGGATCCAACGTTAAATTGGAGTATTGATAACTCGCATCACCATACCATGCTTGCAACCTTGGTATCGTCACCCATTTACCAAACATCATGATCTTATCTTCACGCCATTGCAGCTCGCTGTTTAACAGACGAAACCACTCTAATGATTCGAACACGTCAATAAAATCAGGAATCCACAGTAGTTTGCCGCCCAGTACTTCAGTCCAACGTCCTTGTGCTAATTCCATAGTTAAAACTCGATAACTTCTCCGTCTTTGGGAATGAACACTTTATCTGATAGACCATGTTTTTCCAGTGATCGACGCAGCGTTTCTCGGTCAACTGGGCAGTGGTTTAGTGCTTCCATATGATTTGCGATAACTTTACCCGGAGACAAGCGGATGAACTCCATTACCTCATTGGTAGGCATCAATAACGGTTGCCCCACATCCATTTGCGCTTGACCTGCTGCCACAACAGTAATGTCTGGCTTAAGCTCGTTAAGCGCTCTTTTTACGTCCTCTGTCAACACAGTATCACCACTGATATAAATACTTGGTTCATTTGGAAGTCGTAAAAAGAACCCAAATCCATTTGCCATCACTTTATGGATCCAACCATGACCGTGCTGAGCAGGTACACCAACGATTTCTCCTCCTAGAAATGGTATTGGTTTCCATGCTTCGAGACCATTCGCTACCGTTATCCCATATTTTTCGAGATACGCTTTATCTTTGAGAGGAGTCGTAACAGGTACTTGATGATCAATTAAGAATTTTTCACCCGCGGGGTCTAAATGATCCCCATGCTGGAGAGGCTTAAAACCAAATGTCTGGCTGTGAGTAACAAGGGCTTGATTTACCCTATTAAGTATCGAATCCGCATTGGTTGGAAGATCAACGGTAGGGTTCTTTTCTGCTTTAAATCGAAACACAGAAAAAGGAGGCATTGACCCTTTTTCTCCAAGCATTGGGTCAATCAAAATGAAATTTTCGCCAGATTCAATAACAAACGTGGCGCTTCTTAAGTGATGAATTTTCATAGTTACCTCCTATCTGAATATAGGATAATTATGCAAAAGCCAAAGCGTGTGCAATACTGTCCCAAGGGACATCTATCGCTCATATCGGGTCACAACAAATAAAATGAGTCAATACACAGTCGCCTTAGTGGCACTTAACAATATTAGTGCATTTCATCTGTCGGTACCTTGCTTGGTATTTCAAGATGTCTTTGTAGAACAGCAACCGCTTTTTGAGTTGATGATCTGCAGTGAAAGTAGCAACCACATTTCACTCAGTACTGGATTTCAAGCTTCTGTCAGTCACGACTTGTCCGCGCTCGATAAAGCGGACATTATCATTGTCCCCAGCTGGCCTAATTCACTTCCCGAACCAAGTGAGACCTTACTAAAACGGTTACGAGTGAACTATCAACGAGGTGCCACCATCGTTGGTCTTTGTTTAGGCGCTTATGCCCTAGCAAAAGCTGGCTTATTAGATGGTAAACGCGCAACGACCCATTGGGGATTCCAACAGATTTTCATCGACGCTTTTCCACGAGTCGATATAGATTGTGAGCCCCTTTTTATCGAACAGGATAGAATCATCACATCAGCCGGAACAGCAGCCTCGCTTGACTGCTGCTTGCATATTGTTCGCTCTTTGTGCGGGAGCGATATTGCATCAAACCTTGCTCGTATGATGGTGACAGCTCCGTTTCGGAGTGGTGGGCAGCTACAGTACATTCCTAATCCGATCACCAAGCAACCTGACAAACCGACCAGCTTTGGCCACGTTATTGGTGAAATCGAGCAACACCTTGCCGAACATTATGATTTAGACAGTGTTGCACAGCGCTGCGCAATGAGTCGTCGCACATTTACACGACAATTTAAAGCGGCTTACGGCTGTACTTTTGGAGAATGGTTACTAAACAAAAGACTCGCTCTCAGCCAGCAACTACTAGAGTCAACCCACTATACAGTGGCGACCACTGCCGAACTTTCTGGGTTTGGCTCAGAAAGTGTGTTTCGTAAGCACTTCAAAGCAGCGTTTAACACCTCACCGAGCCAATGGCGCGCGACCTTCCAAGGTTAACGTACCTTATGTTAGCCACATGAGCTTCTGACCACCAACTTGGGCGGGAACACCACGCTTTTGTATGGCTGTTTGTCGCCCTCCATGCGAGACAGAATAATCTCTCCCGCCGCACGGCCAATTTCTCGTGCTGAGACAGAGATGGAAGTCAGCGCTGGATTGGTATCCGCGGATTCTGCTACGTCATCAAAACCTACAACCGCGATATCTTTGCCCACGGTTTTACCGAGATCTTTTATGGCTCGCATTACGCCAAAAGCAACAATATCTTGGTAGCCAATAATAGCGGTAATTTCAGGGTGCTGATCCAGTAACTCCCTCGTTACCTTAGCACCCTCAGAACGACTTGCTGAACAGCTTCGAATGTATCGTTCATTGAACGGGATGCCATGTTCCATCAACTTCGACATATAACCCCCAAGACGATGGGAACGCGTCTTCGAGATCTCCAGTCCACCAACGAACGCAATATGCTTGTGACCTTTTTTGATAAGGTGCTCGGTTGCCAACTGCAAGCCCATAAAGTTATTGGTACCAACGAAATCAAATTGATCTTCTCCAATAGGTCGAACAGCCAACACTATTGGGAAACCACGACTTTGTACTGTCTCCAAGAAGTCCAAATTAGTTTCCATCGCAGGACACATTACTACACCACCAGCGTTCTGGCTCAACAATGAATCAATGAACTTGCTTTGACGCTCAACGCTCTCTTCAGCATTAGCGAGAAACAGTAGCGAATCTTGCTCTTCAAGATAATGGCTAAGTCCTGCGATCATTTCAGAGAAAAAAGGGTTGGTAATATCAGGTGTGACGAGCCCGACTAGATTACTACGCTTATGTCGCAAGTTAGCCGCTGCTTGATTGTAAACATAACCAAGCTCCTTAACCGCCTCTAAAACCCGCTCACGAGTAGTCGCCGAGATTCGTCCTTTGTTAGTCAATACCATGGACACAGTCGCGGTGGAAACACCGCAATGCTTAGCCACGTCCGCAATGGTTGCTTTGGCCATGTTGAACTCCAGTAAATGAAATTAGCACCAGTTATAGCGACTTTCTTTTCTGATTAAAACAAGGTTAATCGATTAACCTAATCAACTGTCATTTATCGTCATGATTATGTGATTAACTACAAAATTGCCTTGCCAATTATTGGTTAACAACTGCTAAATGAGTGGTTAAACATGTTAACCAGTTTGTTAGTTGATTAACTGAGTGATTAGACTGTAGTCAAATGATTAACTCAAGGTGATGTATGAAGTACCTATCTGGTCAATCCAATTATGACAAGTTTCCAAATGTAGAAGTGAAGGGCTTTGACCAAGCTGCCGTTCGCGGTTGGGACAGTATCGTTGACACAATTGAACAACGCATTCAGGGCCAAGATAAACATATTTTGGTGATCGACACCTATCATGGTGTCAATCACAATGAACTCCTCGACCAGCTTGTTGCACCGCTCTCCCCAGCCCTTGTGGTGTCAATGGACGATGCGAAATACTCCGAAGAACACATCTTCGCCATGCTAGAACGCAACATTACCGATGATCGAGTATTTGGTGTCATTGCACCGCACAAGCTGGATGAGTTCTTTGACAGCGAGAAGCTACAAGGGCTAAAACAAACCGTTCGCGATGCGAGCTCTGGTTTGATCGTTGTTATTGGCCATGGCGCTAGACTGGTCGCCGATGGTGATACCTTTGTTTACGCCGATTTAGCCCGTTGGGAAATTCAGCAACGCTTCCGCCGTGGCGAACTTGGCAACTGGGGAGCAGGAAACTACAACGAAGACGTCCTGCGTAAATACAAGCGTTCATTCTTTATTGAATGGCGTGTCTTCGACCGCTATAAAACCAAGCTGTTGTCAGATGTTGATTTTCTCTTAGACACTAACACCGCTTTTGACCCCAAAATGGTTTCGGGCGCAGCGTTCAACGCAGGCTTACAGCAAGCGACAACTCAACCATTTAGACTGGTACCTTTCTTTGACCCTGGAGTCTGGGGCGGTCAATGGATGAAAGAAGTCTGCGACCTCGACCAAGACAAACCCAACTATGCATGGTGTTTTGACTGCGTTCCTGAAGAAAACAGCCTACTGCTTAAGTACGGTGACGTTGTTGTCGAGATTCCATCGCAAGACTTGGTATTAACACAACCGCGCGCTCTCTTAGGCGACAGTGTCCATGCACGTTTTGGCGCAGAGTTCCCAATTCGATTCGACTTCCTCGATACCATGCAAGGTCAACATCTAAGCCTGCAAGTACATCCGCTAACAGAATACATTCAGAACGAATTTGGGATGCACTATACCCAAGACGAGAGCTATTACATGTTAGACGCTGGAGAAAAAGCCAGTGTGTACCTTGGCACTAAGTCTGGCATCAACCCAGATGAAATGATGGATGATTTATATGCAGCGCAGCGCGGCGAAAAGTCATTCGATGATGAGCGCTTTATCAATCAATTCCCAGCGAAAAAGCACGACCATTTCTTAATCCCCGCGGGCACTATTCACTGCTCAGGCTCCGATTCTATGGTGCTTGAAATCAGTGCAACCCCATACATCTTCACTTTCAAACTGTGGGATTGGGATCGTCTAGGGCTTGATGGCCTACCACGACCAGTACATTTGGATCACGGTAAAGAAGTCATTCAATGGGAACGAAACACGGAATGGTGTCAGGAGCATCTAGTTAACGCCATTACGCCAATCGCAGAAGGTGAAGGCTGGAGAGAAGAAAAAACGGGCCTGCATGAGCGTGAGTTTATCGAGACCCGACGCCACTGGTTCAGCAAACCCGTTCTTCATAAAACTGAGGGAACCGTCAATGTTCTGAACTTAGTCGAAGGTAAAGAGGCAATTATCTTGAGTCCAGACAATAAATTTGAGCCATTTGTTGTTCATTATGCCGAAACCTTCGTTATCCCAGCTCACATAGACGCTTATGTCATCCAACCATATGGCGAAAGCGAAGGAAAAGAAATTGCCACTATTAAAGCGTTCGTAAGAGGTTAATCATGCTCCATTTTATCGTAGCCAGTCATGGTCCATTAGCCACTGCACTTATCAGCAGTGCCAACATGGTATTTGGCGAACTTAGTAACACGACTGCGATCTGTCTCACCGAAGAGGGAGGCATCGAGCAATTTAAACGAGATTTCCACCGTGAAATCACTGCGATAGCGCCCAATGTCGACGGCATTGTTGTGCTATGCGATTTGGAATGCGGCACGCCTTACAACGTTGCTTGCACTTACGCATTCAACCCAGATTTCAATCCAAAGGTTGAAGTCGTTACAGGGGTGAATTTCCCAACACTTTTAATGACGGCAGACTTTGTTGAAGAGATGGACGCTTCATACGTTGCAACGACCTTGCAGCAAGAAGCGCTAAAAACGGTTGTCGTTGCCAAGCCAGTAGAGCTGGCACAAGAAGACGATTTTTAAGGAGAAACACTATGGCTATTTCATTTGTGCGTATCGACGACCGCGTTATTCATGGACAGTTAATGACTCGTTGGGCGAAAGAACTTCCTTGCGATGGCATCGTAGCCATTGACGATGCTGTTGCAGCTGACCCATTGCTATCACAAGTCATGAAAGGCGCTGTAACCGACGTTAAAGTTTGGCTATTTGACACGGCGACCGCCGTCAGCAAGCTACCGAAGGTGATCGCCAGCGACAAGAAGTATTTCGTCATCGCGAAATCTCCAGTCACGCTGCGCCGTATTCGCGAAGCGGGTATTAGCCTTGAAAATCTCAATAACAAAATCAACGTTGGCCCAATGAGTGCTAGAGAAGGCACAACGACAATTGGCGGCAACCAATGCGTCAACCAAGAAGAAATCTCTGCATTTAACTACCTCTCAGAAGACGGTCACCACATCGACTTCAGATTGGTTCCTGATGCCAGTTCCTACACCTGGCAAGATGCACTGCAAAAACTGAAATAACAACAAGACAACCTCCACTTTTGACGCGACTTTTCGCGGCAAAAGTGGAGCAACTAATACGTGAGCTAAAGGATGACATTATGTTTATAGAAGCAGTATTTATCGGGATACTTTGCTATCTCGGTGCCCTATCCACCCCCTGGTTACTTGGATTAACAGGTGGTTGGTACACCATCACTCGACCACTGGTGTCCGGTATGTTGGTGGGTATCATCTTAGGTGATATTCAAACTGGCATCATGGTTGGTGTGGCAGTACAAGCCGTTTACATCGCAATGGTAACACCTGGCGGCTCTATGCCAGCCGACCTTAATTTCGTCGCCTACCCTGCTGTCGCGCTGGGCATCATGTCAGGACAGGGCGTGGAAGTCGCTGTTGCTATCGCTGCGACTATCGGTATCGCTGGAACCATCATTTTCAACTTTATGATGGTCATTAACTCTTACTGGAACCATAAAGCGGACTTAGCCATAGAAGCCGGTGATGAGAAAGGCGTGTACATGAACTCCGCCATTTATCCGCAGGTCACCAACTTCTTAATGCGCTTTATTCCGACCTTTATTGCGGTTTACTTCGGTAACCAATACATCGAAGGGTTTATGGCTAGCCTCCCGGATATGGTGATTAACACTATGACGGTTCTAGGTGGCATCTTACCTGCTGTTGGTATCGCAATTCTGTTAAAGCAGATTATCAAAGAGTCTACGATGCTGATTTATTTCTTAGTCGGTTTCGTTGGCATCGTATTCCTAAACCTCAACATGGTGGGTTTGGTAATGATTGGCGCACTATTCGCTCTACTTCATTACAACTACAAACCAGAACCACAAACAGCTAACGCTGCGCCAGTTCAACAGGCTGATGATGACGAGGATGAATTCTAATGACTGTACAACACAACAAAATTGGTACTGAGATCGAACCAAAGGTCGCACTCGACAAAAAAGATCTTAAGAAATGCTGGCGTGCATGGATGATGTACAACCTATCATCGATGAGTTTTGAACGCTTGGAATCGTTTGGCTTCTGTCTCGGTATGATGCCTGCTTTGAAAAAGCTCTATCCGAATCAAGAAGACCGAAAAGAAGCGATGAAACGCCATGCTTCCTTCTACAACACCGAACCGCAGTTGGGCGCTATCATCAATGGGATGGCTGTGGGTATGGAAGAGAAGAAAGCCAACGGCGAGCCTATTGACGGTGAGACCATCAATACACTCAAAGTCGGTTTGATGGGACCAGTTGCCGGTATTGGCGATTCCATGATTCCGGGTATGTTAGTACCTATCTTACTCAGTATTGGTATGGCACTAGCCGCTGGCGGTAGCATGCTAGGCCCGATCTTCTACATCGTGGCATTCAACGCCATCGCTATCATCGGCTCTTACCAGCTGTTTATGAAAGGCTACAAGATGGGTGCAGGCTCCGTTGAGATGCTTGTAAGCCACCGTTCAACCAAGATCCGTGAAGCGTTGTCACTATTAGGTGTCTTCGTCATGGGCGGTGTTGCGGCCAGTTACGTCAACCTAGGCACTGGTCTTGAGTTTGCAACCAAAGACGGCGTCGACATTAACGTACAAATGATGCTCGATGGAATCTTCCCTAAACTACTACCATTAGTTGTCGTTTTAGGCACGTGGTTTGCGATGGCGAAAAAAGGCCTTAGCCCAGTAAAAGCAATGCTTTCATTAGTGGTTATCTCTTTCATCGGTGTCGCTATCGGTCTCTTCTAATTTTTCAATACTTAGGGCGCTCATTGAGTGCCCTATTCTTTGGAGCAAACCATGGACTCCCTAACCTTTCAAATTGCTCGTTGCCAGCACTGGCTCACCCAGCATGCCCTACCTCGGTGGCAAAAAGCACAATCCCATCAAAACGGGATTTTTGCCGAAGGCTTACTTTCCGACGGACAAGAGTTTAGTGACAGTTTACTAAGATTTCGCGTACAACCACGCCAGGTTTACGTCTTCGCGCACGCCACTGAGCTCAATCTAATCGACGGTCGCAATCAAGTTTTAACTGCCATTGAACAAGGGTTTGCACACTTTGGCTCACCATCATCCGGTTATCGTTTCGCACTTTGCAAAAGCAGTGAGAGTGAGGCGATTAACCTATACGAACAAGCTTTCGCCCTTCTTGGGTTTGCTTGGCATTACAAACTAGCAGCGGATGAGAGTGCACTAGCCTCAATGGAAGCCATTTATCAATACATCTCAACGCACCTTTGGGATACAGAACAAGGTGGTTTCTTTCTGACTGAAGGCAACGCGGTCAACAAAGGGCAAAACCCCCACATGCATTTGTTCGAAGCGTTAATGGTCAGCTATGAGCATACCGACAACCCCAGTTGGCTAGAGCGAGCAACACAAATCTATCAGTTGTTCCAAACTCATTTTATGCAAAATGACCATTTAGCCGAGTTCTTTCAGGCCGATTTCTCACTTGACATGGAAACAGGTACCCATATTGACCCTGGTCATCATTATGAATGGATCTGGTTACTCAATCATTATCAGAAACTGACTGGCGTTGAAGTCCAAAAGACCATCGACGTGTTGTACCACTTTGCACAACAATATGGACACAACGACAATGGTCTTGTTAAGGACGAGATATACGCTAACGGCAAACCGTTGCGCTCAACATCACGCCTTTGGTGCCAAACCGAATACCTAAAGGCCTGTATTGCACTTTGGGAAAGAGATCCTAGCGAAACTCGCAGAGCCGCAGTCAGTCAAGCAGTGGAACATATCTTCATTCATTACTTGAATCCAGCGTTGCCAGGGTTATGGGTCGATCAAGTAGATAGCACGGGTGAACCGTTAAATGAACACTCTCCAGCGAGCAGTTTTTATCATCTATTTCTAGCCTTTTCTGAATTACTAAGAATCGCCAATAAGGATTAACATGCATTTATCTATTCCTCCTAGCATCAATTACTTAACTGGTCATATTGATGCAGAAAACGTCATCTGCAAAGAAACTACACTTGGCTCACTTGAAGGTGTATTTGCTGACGAAACCCAACGTGCCGCAAGTGCACAGGACCAAATTATCTACCAAGTGGAAATGCTACCTGCCCAGCATGCAGAAGGAGAACTAAACTTTGGTGTCTCGCATATTGAGCCCGGTTCTGTAGGTGATGAGTTCCACATGACGAGAGGTCACATCCACCAACGTAAAGAGCAAGCAGAGTTCTATTTCGGCTCGCAGGGTGAGGGTTTATTACTCATGCAAACAGAACAAGGAGAGGTGTCGATTGAGAAAGTATTCCCGGGCAGCGTGCATCATATTCCAGGCTTTGTCGCCCACCGATTGATCAATACGGGTAACACGCGATTATCTGCGCTTGCAGTTTGGCCTGCTATCGCAGGGCATAACTACGATTTTCTAAATGAGGTGGGGTTTAAAGTACGGGTACTAAAAAGTAATGACGGATACCAAATAGTTTCTGAGGAAGAGCAGCAAACCGTTTAACGATAGTGCAAATCCCTTGCACTCATCATTGTTGGTATTACACGTTATCTTCAACCACATAACCCGCATACTCGCGCCACTCAGGAATATCACGAGGGTCACCGAACTGACGGAAGAATCGGACTGAACTTTGTGGCGCTTTGCAATCAAGTTGATCTTGGCAGAAATTCGTCAGCTTATAATGGCTTTGATATCCCTCTGCCCATGCATCATACGCAAGGTGTGATTGTTTCCAGAAAACGTGGTCAACTTGACCTTTTGTCGCAAGGAATGGGTAACTTGGCTTTACCTGCTGCGTAGCGTAGACCGCGTGCCCAATAAGATTGAGTAACTTAGAAATACAATCGGCACCAATGTCTTCGATAGTCAGCGTCTTAATTTTATCAATGTCGTCTCCAACGATAGAGGCAACACGATTAATAATGAACTCCATATCAATAAGTGGTTGAAGCTCATAAGCAAGCCAATTAAGACGTTCGCCTATTTCATCTAAATATTCCTGACGCGTAAACTGCCCTTCTCTTACTGCTTTCGCATACTGTGCAACATTAGGATTTTTACGAGCCAAATATTCCTGAAGTTCCGGATAGTCGGTCAATGAAGCATGGTTTTTTGAAAGGACTTCTAGCAGAGCTTCCTGGTTCACTAATAGCTTACCTAGCTCATTTTTGGCGTTTTCGTTCATTTTCAATCTCACTTATGATTCGTTGATTATCTTATGGCCGCAATCATACGTTTTCAATCTCTTTTCAGTCTAATTCTATAGCTTTAGTAAAGAGTAGTAATAGAAAAAACAAAGCCCAGCATACACTGTTGCTGGGCTTAGGTATGCGAGCACTAACTAAGTTCGATGAGTTCGTTATTAGAAGGTGAACCAGAGAAGAACGCTTGGATGTTGTTCAATGTGGTATCAGCGATATTGTCCAGCGCTTCATGGGTTAAGAAGGCTTGGTGGCCAGTAAATAGCACATTGTGACAGGCTGACAGGCGTCTAAATACGTCATCAACGATGACATCATTAGACTTATCTTGGAAGAACAGATCTTTTTCGTTGTCGTAAACATCCAGACCAAGTGAACCTATCTTGCCAGACTTCAATGCTTCGATAGCCGCAGAGGAATCCAACAATTCGCCTCGGCTGGTATTAATGATCATAACCCCATCCTTCATCAAGCTAAACGCCTGCTCATTGAGTAGGTGGTAGTTGTCTTTCGTCATAGGGCAGTGCAGAGAAATAATATCACTGGTACGGAATAACTCTTCCTTACTACAGTAGGTTGCCCCTAATTCTAATGCTTGTGGGTTTTCGTAAGGATCGAAACACACCAACTTCATACCAAATCCTTTGAGGATTCGCATGGTTGCAACACCGATTTTTCCAGTGCCGACAATTCCTGCTGTTTTACCGTGGAGATTAAAACCCACTAAGCCGTCTAATGAGAAATTGGCGTCACGTGTGCGCTGATAAGCCTTATGAAAGCGACGGTTTAGACACATCATCAAACCTACGGCGTGCTCCGCCACTGCCTCTGGTGAGTACGCTGGAACACGAACTACCTGCAAACCTAACGCTTTTGCCGCGTCTAAATCCACTTTATCGAACCCAGCACAACGCATCGCAATAAGTTTTATCCCCTCTTGTTGGAGCTTAACCAGCACTTGCTCCGATAAGTCATCATTGACAAAAGCGCACACCACATCACACCCAGCTGCCATCTTGGCCGTTTTTTCGGTCAACCTGAAATCATGAAAATGCATTTCATTGCCAAAGCGTTGGTTCACCTTTGAAAATGAATCCTGGTCGTAAGATTTAGAGCTGAAAAAAGCAATCGAAGTCATACTTACTCTCCCATCGATTATTGTATATCTGTTAGCATACGCCGACTTTTGAGCAATTACACATGACAAAAAGTATGGTTAAACTGTTGATGAATTAATAAGTTATGGCTGTAACGTCTATAAAATTCATCCATTTTCCAATACATCTATCATTAGAATCGCCAACTTAGTTTTAAAATTGACAACCAAGTCAATATTTTGACTCTTCGATAAGTTTTTTGATTGCATATCACTGCTTGAGATCCTAGTATTTCGCGAACACCATCCCAAAAAAATAACAGGTGTGAAGTAACAAACGTCAGGAATAACAGGCAGTGACGCAAACAAATAAAAGAACACTCTCCAGCACAACTCAAAGAAGCACACAAACACTAAATAGTACGGATGCTTTAGCCATGATAGAGCATGGCGGGGATGTGACGCTTACGGTGACCACTCCCGTTGGCACCTCGTTTCGTAGTGCAACTAAATTCATTGGTGCTCACTCCGATCATCGCATTCTGTTAGAAATCCCCAATATCGATGAAAGTGACCTTAAGTACTTTTTTCAAGAAGGCTTTTGGTTAATCGTTCGTGCTATCTCTCAGCGCGGAGAAGGTGGGGTGGTTCAATTCCGTTCTCAACTGCTACATATAATTGATGAGCCGCTATCACTGCTCATCTTGTCGATTCCCCAATCCATGCAGGTGACCAACCTCCGCAAAGAGCCACGATATGAAGTCAATTTGGGCGCACGTCTTTATACTGGTGATACACAAGTTCGTTGTGAACTTCGTGATATGTCAAAAAGTGGATGTCGATTTATCTTACCAGCCTTAGGGAAAAGCTTGACCGTTGGACAGGAAGTCGCCCTCAAAGTAGCTTCGGGTGGAGACAAAGACCGCTTCTTTCCTGCGCTCTCAGGATTAATTTGTAATCAGCAAAAGTCTAGCCACTACACTGGTTACGGAATAAAGTTTGATGAAGAGGGCGAGAAGAACGCAAAAGAGTTGCTCTCTCATCTAAAATTCGATGGTACTAAACTCAAACTACGCGCCTAAAAAAGCCAAGTGATAACACTTGGCTTTCCCTTTAATAATGGCCTAACTACTTTCTAAGTGCATTGAGCCTTGCTTGCGCGATGCCATAAACGGTATCTATAGGATAACTGCCTTCCAATGACGGTGTACCCGCCTCTTTCCCGGTAAACAGTTCTATCGCTTCTGTTACATGATCAATCGCCCAAATGTTAAATTCACCTTTATCAACCGCTTTCACAATATCAGGTCTTAGCATTAGGTTATGAACATTTGAGCAAGGGATAATGACACCTTGTTCAGAGGTTCTACCTTTAATGGCACAAACATCGAAGAAGCCTTCTATTTTCTCATTCACACCACCAATTGGTTGAGATTCACCGAACTGGTTCATCGACCCAGTGATAGCGATGTCTTGTCGATTTGCCTGTCCTGAGAACGCCGACACTACCGCACAAAACTCAGCCATACTCGCACTATCACCATCAACACCACCATACGACTGCTCAAAGGTGATGGTCGTGGTAAGCGGGACTTTAGCAGTCTTACCAAATACCGAAGACAAGTACGCCGTTAAGATCATTACCCCTTTGGAGTGAATACTGCCACCCAAATCCACGCTGCGTTCAATGTCGATAACATCACCATCGCCGTAAGAGGTCGTCGCGGTAATACGATTAGGTGCGCCAAACATGTGGTCGCTGGTTGTCAGAACCGAAAGCGCGTTCACTTGCCCAATGGCCGAACCTTGGGTATGAATTAGCGTTGTGCCATTTACAAACCCTTCCATCACGTTATCTTGTAAGCGATTGACTCTCATCTGTTGGTATTCCAACGCCTGTTCAACGTGCCCAGCTCGGATCAAATTGGATTTGGCATTACGAGCCACATAGTTTGATTCTCGCAATAGGTTCGCTATGTGCGCTGAATGCAATGACAATTTATTTTGATCACCTGATAAACGAGAGCTGTGCTCGATGATACGAGCTATCGCTTTACGGTCACAATGCAACATATTGTTGTCATGAACGATACTGGAGATAAAGCGGGCATAATGTAGCTCGGAGTCCGCGCTGCGCGGCATCTCATCTTCGAAATCAGCAGTCACTTTAAACAACTCGCTAAATTCCGGATCGTAGTGTTGCAACAATTGGTAGGTACGATAATCACCAAACAAGATGATCTTAACGTCAAGAGGAATTGGCTGCGGATCAAGCGAAACCGTACCGGTCAGAGTGACTTCTTTCTCTAATGAGGTAAAACTTAATTGTCGTGAACGCAAAGCACGCTTCAAACCATCCCAGACATAAGGCTGTTCTAGTACTTTTACCGCATCCATTAACAATACGCCGCCATTCGCACGATGCAAGCTGCCAGCTCGAATCAAGGAGAAATCGGTAAATACTGTGCCTTTGTAGGTCGCCGTCTCGATATAGCCGAATAACGAGTGATAATTCGGGTTTTCTTCCACAATGATAGGAAAGTCGGAACAAGACTGCTTAACAATCAAGTTTACCTTGTAGCGACGAGGGAACTTTTTATCAAGGGAGGCAGACGCGATTTCGCCCTGCTCACTGCCCTCTTCTAAGAAAATATCAACGTTTTCACAGATGTCCTTTTGCAACTCTGTAAAGTACTTCTTGATTTCAGTGTAACCGTTATACTCTTTCTTAAGCTTTTTAATCAGATGGCTGATAACACCAAGCGTCACTTCTTCATTAAGCTTTTGAATATTGTCAGTATAGGTTTCTTCCCAGTCGGTTAGCTCACGAGCCATTCCACGTAGGCTTACTTCCAACTCATCGATCGTTAAACCAAAGCGCTCCTGCTCATCATCCGGCAATTCTGCAAAACTCTCTTCTGTATGCAGTTCCTCTTCGTTCATTGCCACAAATTGGTAGTCACCTTGAGGCGTAATGGTCAGGCTAATACCTTTCTCTTTAGCCTCTTCGCTGAGTTTTTGTAACTCTACTTGCTGTTTCTTAGCGAGATCATTTTTCAGCTTATCGGCACGACCAAAGTAAAGTTCATTGTCGAACGCCATAGGTATGGCTTTTACTAGCTTGAGGATAAGTTTTTCAACATCTTTTTTTAGCCTCTCGCCGACACCGCATGGCAACTTCAAGACTTTAGGCGTTCGAGTATCGGCAAAGTTAGCCACATAACACCAGTCATAGAGGTCACTGCTGTCATGAGGATGGCGACTTAAATAACGTAAGATCATCGTACGTTTGCCAAGACCATTCTGGCCAATAGCGTAGATGTTGTAGCCTTTCTCTTTAATTGACATCGCAAACTCAACCGCTTTCTGAGCGCGTTCTTGTCCGACGATTTCATCAATTGGTGGAAGTTCTTTGGTGGATTTACAAGGCAGTTTTTCCAGTTCTGCTGCGTGGTATAGCTGTTTTGTTTCTAATCGTTGGATCGCCATAACCAGCTCCTTATCATTTCCTTCTTCACTTCAGTTTAGCCGAATTGGCTTTACAATTTAGTGACTTAGTAAGAAATTACGTTTAAGTGGTCAGTTTTTAGACAAAGCAGTAGCTTGTAGTAGAAGTGAAAAGTGCCAGAGTAAGGGTATACTCTGGCACGCAGACAAGATGTTTAGCCAATAAACAGTAAGTCCATGGAGTTGTGCTTTCGAAGTTCAGATTCAGCGCCGGAAATCGCAGAGAAAAAGCTGTGCTCTTTACCAAACACAACTAGGTTCGCGTTCAATTCCTCAATCAGTTTAAGTAAGTGTTTCGTCACATTCCCTTCCGACATATGGATAGCACGAATGGGATAACTCGTTCCCTTAGCAAGCGCCATAAGCTCTTCAAACTTACGAAACTGTTCGGAGTCATGAAAAGACGCTAACTCGACTTCAAGATCATTGAAGCTGTTATTGCCGATTCCTGGCTCAACATAAACAACATGTAAATCGGCGTTGTTTTGCTCTGCAATAACACCAGCTTTCACCAATAATCGGTGAGAGCGCTCGTCAGCTGGGTCAAGCGCTAGAAGAATAGTTTGATAAAGCATGGTTTCGTCCCGTTAAGATACCTACCTATAATTTCGGTCTTAACACGATAAAACTCAAGATATTAGTGAATTAATTCCAGCAAGCTAAGTTTACATATTCGCTCAAGTTTCTTTGCTAGGCTGACATTCCAGACGATATAAACGATACACGGTGGTCGACAACACGATGGCATTAAATGTGTCGTTTAGCATCCCACCATAAGAACCTACTATCACCGCGTTAACCAGCCAAATGAGTGTGCAAAGCAAAAACGCCAATCGCATTTTTAAACCATGCCCAAGAAATAGTGCCCAGCAACTCAACGATGACGCCAGCCAAGGTAGAAGATCCTTCGCCTCCGAGTAATAGGTGATGGTCATTACGGTTTGGATAGCCAAAAATAACCAAAACATAGGCGCGCCTTTAAACCTCAGAGAGACAAACGCACGCACTGAATTGATCAATAGATTAATGGCAGCAACTACTGCTCCCATAAAGAAATAATGAGTTGAAAACAACAAACAAGAACAACAAATGAGGGCTCGCATTCTATTATCGTTGACTGTACTCCCAGCTAACAGGTTGACGCCAAACGCCATAAAGCCTAATGCTTGTATTAGTTCACTGCTCACTTAGCTCTCGTTAATTATTTTCGGTAAAGCACCATTATGTCACTTGTCTTGAAACGGTATTGTGATTAACAGCTAGGCGTTATCCATTCCTTACATTTAAAACGGCCCAACTCCTTTTTGTTGCAAATAACGCAGACATCTGAAGTTACTATTGGTGTGCAGATTTGGTTCGGAAAGCGGGTTATTAAGCAGTTGAGTGCTGTGACCTCGATAGAAACTTACGTTGCCATTTTGTTCCGTTTTTTCCAAATAGATATCTCGCAAGAAACACTCAAGACTAGATGCATGAACCACCACATGAAGCTCGCAACCAATGCAAAGTTCTAGAAGAGTTTTTGTTAGACGAATACGAACATCTTCAGCCAGAGCCCCATAACTGGCAAGGGAAAATACCCCGTTTTCAATGGAGAAGATCGCATGCCCAATAATTGCGCCACCGTGCAATAGCCGCAGCACCTGAGGCCGCTGAATATTCATCTTATTCAAAACATTCTCAAGAGGTAACGAAAATATTTTTGAGTGGCCCTGAGAGATAAGTTGCTTGCTAGTGTCCTCCAACATGTCCCAATGCGTTACTACCTGTTTATCAACGGTAAAATTATAAAGGCACTGCTGGGCTAATAGATTATCTTTATTTTTAAGTGCTTTTGAAATAATCGCAGTTTCAGATTCTTCATAAACATAATCTTTAGAGAAAAAACTTGCGATACCAATTCGTCTTAATAGAGAAGGCTCAACATTACCTCTTTCCCAGTGACTAATCATACTCTGGCTAACATTCTGATATAGCTTATGAGAGGTAGACAATTGATCAGTTAACTCTGTTTGGGATAATTTACATTGCTTTCTGAAATAACGCATCGCCTCGGAAAATGTTTGGCGGCTAAACGAATTCATATAACCTCGAATCATTATTATTAGATTTATTAGTAATGGATAAAACTTACACTAAGCCGTAGTCATCAAACGAAGTTTACAGCTAGCTACTCAAGTCTTTTCTTATTCGTTTTGTTCGTCACCGTAATGCGTTGGTTAGCGAACCTTTACACCCAATAACCTTTCAACAGGAAGCAGACAAAAAAAACTTTTCTACCCTAGCATTTAACCTATCGTTTACTCCTAAAATCACATCAGTTATGTTGTTTGTTATGCAAGATTGATGTAATGGGTTTAATACATGGAAAAGTTTATGGCGGCATCTAAGTTCGCCTTTTCGATTGCTTTGATTGTGATGGCAGCGTCCATCTATAACTTTACGCAGGAAGCGAGACAACTCAGACTCGAACTTCCTACGCTATTGGCACAAGTTGACTCGACCGCTCAGAAAATCACCCCGGTCATTCAAGAAATAAAAAATATTCAAGAAATTGTGCCTCAGATTCTGGCTCAAAGTGAAGAGTACCAGAGACTTATTCCAGAAGTTCTAAAACGAATCGATGATGTCAATCAGCAGGTTCCGGTTATTGTCAATGAGGTCGCTCAAGTGCGTGAAGCCATTCCACCCATTCTCGGTGAAACACAAAAATGGCACCAGTCTGTACCCGATATTTTGGCAGAGGTGGACAAAACCAATACAACGGTTCGTCAAACCAACCAGCAAATCGCGGCGACAAATAAACAAATTCCGCTCATTTTGTCTGAGAGTGCGGCTCTTAGAAAAGAAGTACCTGATATTCTTACGCAAGCAGAAGGCCTTGTTCAGCAAGCAGAGCAGGCAGGAAGAGAAGCGAGTAAAGGTGCAGTCTCCGGAGTCATTGGCGGTATTTTAAGCTCCCCTTTTCAATTGGTTGATAAAATAACCGAAGTGTCTGCTGATACGTTCGGGCTAAAAGAGAGCGACAGCTACACCAAGAAAGATAAAGAACTTCATAAAGAGGCAGTCGAAGCCTTAGTTAAGAATCCAAAATCAGGCCAATCGAAGACATGGAGTAACCGTTCCTCCGGTAATTCGGGCGTTGTTAGTATTCAATCAATGAAGGACTCGAGTGAATCGCGCTGTTTCACCATACTGAGTCGACTCACCATTGCCTCTGGCCCAGATAAAGGCACACACAGCGTAACAACAGATAAATGTATAAAACTCTAGGAAGTATCGTGACAGACATTAAATACATACTTGATGACAACGTAGACGACACCATCAACCAACAGTTGATCGCTTTATTAAGTCGCTGTTTTACCAAGCCCAGCGATGAGCGTTTTAAGGTGCAACGCTACTACAATGAGATGCCACAACACCGTTGGTATATTAAGTCACCATCAGAAGACGCCATTATTGCTCATCTAGCGGTACATGAGAAAACAGTTCGTATAGGCTCACAGCAAGCCTTGATTGGCGGTGTTGCTGAGGTGTGCGTGCATCCGGATTATCGAGGTCATGGGTATGTGAAGTTGTTGTTGAAACAGGCTCATAACTGGATGGCGCAGCAAGGCTATGTCTATTCGGTATTATTTGGTAGAGATGAAGTGTATAGCTCTAGTGGCTATGAACGCGTCACTAACCTTTACTTAGTTGGAGAAGAAATTCCACCACGTGCAACTTCAGTCTCCGCCATGGTCACCCCACTTACAGATAAAAAGTGGCCGCACTTCAAAGTTGAACTCAAAGGTTTAGCGTTTTAGTTCTCGAAAAATCTCGACATAGTTATGCTTAACGCTTAAACAAGATAACCTCTGTCACTAACTCGTTTGCGGTTACTTGTTCAGGATTATTGAGGTAACGCTCGATACCTAATGGCTTACGCTTCACTTTGACTTTATGATGCCGTGAAGCGTTCATTGCCATCGACCACGCATTGCCAAGGAATTGATACTCTCCAGTGTGCTTAACGACATATGTGTCACAAGCCTTTATCTGGCCACTTACAAATGGTTCCGGGACGCTCAATTGACGTTCTATTGGGACGCAGGTGATAAATTCAAAAAACTGAGTCTCCATTTTCATACTTTGATAATAACTAAAGGGTGCGCCGGTTGCTGGAAGCTGCTTTTCGTCGATGAGTACAGAGAGCTTTTCAATATGCTCTCGCATAATCGGACCTATTTCGTTTATCGTCCCACTCCCACGTAAGCCAATGTAATTTACGTTATCTTGTTGCCGCTCCCCAACTAGTAAAAGCTCAGAGTTGACTTGCCCGATTTCGAGTTTGGCTTTGAGCATTTTCAAGCCTCGATCATAATCCATACCTATCATGGTTTTGAAAAGACCTTTGAGAAAAAACAGATACCAGGGTACTTGACTTGACATCGTCCAGCGAACTTCGCTTCTTGCCCCCATTTGGACAGCTTGAAACGAAACGTGTGCCTCCGATTTGAACGGTTTGAAAAAGCGTAAATGCATCTCTAATTGATGTGACGTTCGCTTCATCAGAGTCATTTCGCCTGAGCCCACTAAGTCGCCATGCCAACTGTACCCGTCACCAATATTTCCCTGCTCTCCTCGATAATCTAACTTACACTCGCGCTCCATAATGAGCCAAGGTGACCATTCAGGCCAATTTCTATAGTCCGCTAAAAACTCAATTACGTGATCTGCGGTGGACTCTATGTCGATTCGTTTCTCTACGGTGTAGTTCAACATGGCTAAGGAGATCCTATCTTTTTTATCAATAGTTTAGTCACGATTTATGCAATATGCGAACTCAGCAATTAAGAGGTTTAACAGAAACTTGAAACGGTTTTAGTGATCGATAGAAAACTCAACACGTAACAGAGCTCTGCCTATATGAACAAACAAGGAACGCTACTATGAAACACCTTACATCTCGTGTGATCACCTTTTTTTCTGTGCTTCTATTTTCGTTTTCGGCTAGTGCAGGACATCATGGAAAGGATATTGTCGACGTCGCCTCTGAGAACGGCTCGTTCACTACGCTCGTTGCTGCGGTTCAAGCCGCAGGATTGGTCGATACGCTCAAAGGCCCTGGTCCGTTCACAGTCTTCGCTCCAACAGACGAAGCCTTTGCTAAACTGCCGGCAGGTACTGTTGAAAGTTTGTTAAAACCAGAAAACAAAGACAAGTTAGTCGCGATACTCACTTATCATGTCATTCCTGGTAAAGTGATGGCAGCTGACGTCATGGGACTCGACAAAGCAACTACCGTTCAAGGGCAAGACATCATGATTACTAAGAAGGATGGAAAGGTAATGGTAGATAATGCAACGGTTGTGGCGACCGACGTGATGGCGAAGAATGGTGTAATTCACGTCATAGATACGGTAATCATGCCGAAATAAACCCTGAATACCTTTGAGTAGGTGATCATCACAACGACCACCTACTTTTTATTCCTCTCGACAAGGCAACGCCCTAATTAGCTCTAGAGGGAATTAAGTTAAGCATTGAAGTAATGATTTTTTCCATTTCATGTTGCTGACTTGGTTCATCAATACGACGCTCAGTAGGTCCTTGTGCCAACACTCGCCAACGTGGGAAATCGCCAACTGGGGCAAAAGCTGCGACATAGACACTGCCTTTCTCACCTTCCTCACCAGGTTTTGCCTGCACCTTAATACCGGTAGATATTTGGGTCGATTCAAAGATCTCCTGATCATTCATACCAGACTCCGTCGCGATCCCAAAATCCATGAACATATTAGGACGTTGAGAAGAAGAAACTTGAACATAACCCTTATTGGCAAGCTCTTTATCAATAAGATCTTTAATAACTTTGAGATACTTTTCGCCATCAACATTATCCGATACTCTCGCCACTGCAGAGTCTGGTCTCCACGCGTAAGTCGCAACACCTTGAGTTGGCAGGAAAGAGAAATCGCCCGTGGTAGCGATACCATAGGACAAATTGGGCTGCGGTGAGATCGTAGTGGTTGTGCAACCAACAAGTGCCAATCCAGCAATCAGTAATAGGGATAGTTTATTCGTCATCTCGTCACTCTTCTATTAACCTTTCCGTTACAATACTAAATGACTCTAAAAAGAATGACACCGTTTTTCACACATTAGCGAAGAGCTTTCTACTCAAATACAGCGCGATAGGAGATACCTTCCAATCGCTTTCTGAGGCTTTGTGCCTTGCCTTGGCTATCATCAAAATTGGAGAGTATGTGCTCTAAATCAAAACCCTCACCATAGTAGGCCGTGTTAAGTTGATCATTTAAGGACAGTTGAAATGTATCGATACTGCCACCGAAATAGAGCCCCTTGTTTTCGGATACCATCATGGCACTGATTCCACTCGTTCCACCGATCACTTTACCACTAACACCTTTACCAATAGTCAGATCTGCCGTTCCTCCTAGTTTGAATGGTTCTTGTTGTAGTGTGGATAGCACATCATTTGAAAGTACAACACCAACGCCACTAATAGACTGGCCTCCGGCCAAAAGCCCAAACATAAAACTGTTAAAGTTGATAAAAACGGGCTGACTCCAATGGTGTGCTTGTCTAGTCATTAATATGCCCTGACCTCTTTGCATGCCTAGTAAAAAACCGCCTTGTCCACCGGAAGGGAAAATCACGATAGCTTTAGCAACACCAGTGAGATTTTTCACCGAGTCCCAATGAGATGTTGAGTCGAACTGGTCAATTTTCTCGGCAGAATCGACAATAATAGCGTGAGCTTGACGAAAAGATTGGTTATCTGATGATTCAATAGCATACGCCCTAGTCGGTAGCACCAAAGCTAACAGGGCAAAGGAAAGTAACATTGATAGAGTACGATGAGTTAACGACATATAAGCAAACCCAAGTAGAAATATGGATGAGAATTGTAGCAAAAAAAAGGTGACGCCAATGGCATCACCTATTTAAAATTCAGATACATTAAATGTAATTACTTATGAGCGACTGCCATCAGCACTTTTCGCACACCTTTGCCAGTGTCGATTTCAAATGGTGTCGTGACGTCAACTTTATCAAAACCCGCATTAAGCAATGTGTCTTTTGCTCGTTTCAGTGTCAAACCATAATCTTGGTTGTCTGTCTCTGCCACCCAATCCCAATGAACAAATAAACCGTATTCATCAAGCAACGTGTAAATGATATTAACCGTCTCTTGAAGGTTATCTAAAAAGCCGCATACCGAAGACGCGACGACAAGATCAAACTGATTACGAAATGCTGGATGCTGAGCAACCAAACCGCGAGTCAAAAGATCAACGACCGGCTCAACATTTTCCAAGCCTTTTTTGTCTAACTCTTCGATCATCGCTTCAGAGCCATCCAATGCCACAATCTCTTTCGTCTCAGGAGACATCAATTGGCTTAAAAGACCCGTTCCACAGCCAAAGTCTAATACCGATTTACGCTTAAGTGACGTGAGTTCAGTTAACTCTTTGAAGCAGGCTTGTGCAAAGGTTGCCGTCGCTTCGTTGTTTTCCCATGTCGCGGCGTACTCATCCCACTCGTTAGACATAGTTCACTCCATTATTTCTACTAGTACCACGATATCTCAGGCACCAAACTTTAATCCTTAATAACTAGGCATAGATTAAACCAGAACACCAATCAATTCCTAGTGTTATCTTCGTATTCTTTGGCACACATGCTATGATTTTTGTTCCGTTAAGTAACAGGTAGTTTCACCGCTATGTCGATAAATCTTTCTCAAATAGAGGCATTTTGTGCAGTGGCCGACACTGGTTCAGTCTCTGAGGCTGCAAGAGTCCTAGACTGCAACAGAACGAAACTTAGCATGGCAATCAAAGCACTAGAGAAAGATCTCGATACCGAACTGTTTGTGCGTACGGGCAACAACGTCTCTTTGTCTGAGACGGGTAAAGCGATCTACAAAGACTGTGAGAATTTACTGATTACTTCGGCGCGCATTCGTCAAACCTGTGCGCAAGTCTCTGGCGATTTTGCCACCGAGTTACGCATTGCCCATGATGACTCACTGCCTGACACCTTGTGGCGTGATTTCTCAATCCACTTAAATCAGCAGTTTCCTGCCATCTCTTTCAATGTGGTTCTAGTTTCTTCAGGAGACCTAGCCGACATTGTTGAGAAGAAACAGGTAGATTTCGCGTTTGGTGTTGATTTCGAGCGCGTTGAAAACCCTCGTTTGGCCTATCAGCCATTGGGTAAAATCCGCATGATGTCAGTATGTCGTTCGGATAATAAGCTTTCCAAGCTGCCTCGAGTCTCTGATGAAGTTCTACGCGACTCTATGCAGGTTTCCCTCGCTTACCTCAATCATCGCGATAACCCAGAACTATTGCCTTTCTCACTAAAGTACATTGGGTTTTCTAGCTTTGAATTTATGTTGAAAACGATTCTGTCCGAGGGAGCTTGGGGTGTACTGCCAGAGCCGCTGATAAGACAGCACCTAAGAGAGCAAGAACTCTCAGTCATCAAACACACTTATGGTCTAACACAAGAAGATTATTGCATGTTCACTTCAGCAGGTATGTCCGAACACCCCGCGATGATTTGGCTTGCAGACCAAGTCAGTGAATACTTGTTTGCTTTCTAAACCAAGTACCATCAGTGAGCGTCAACATTCCTGCCACCAGAAAAGCGTTCTAATATATTGATTTTCATAAAATTAATTCACACCATTAGATTTTCAAGTCATGTTTAGCAAACTTTTGTTTGAAAGATAACCAGCCTAGCTCAACAATGGATACAGATTTTAAAGAAGGTAAATCGTATGTATCCCAATAATCCACATAATGAGTCAAAAACTCTGACAGTATCAGCCATTATTGCAACAGGCTTTGCTATCGCAGGACTTGTTGTCGGTGTGGTGATGGGCTCATTAGTTATCGCTTTTGATGGTGTGTACTCATTAGTCAGCCTACTGTTAACTTTATTGTCGCTGGTTGCTGCGACACAGTTGAAAAAGCCAAACAGCACACTTGCCAAATACGGCCGCACGACAGTTGAAGGTACCGTGATCGCCATTAAAGCTTCTGTAATTCTACTGATTGTATTGGCGTCGTTGTATTCCGCAGTAACAGCAATGTTTGGTGGTGGCCGTCCAGTAGATACCTCTATTGCAACCATATTTGGACTGTTTAACGTTATCGGATGTGCGCTTTCATGGTGGTATATCGCTAAGAAAAACGTAGCACTTAACTCAAACCTTATTGATGCTGAAACAAAACAATGGCAAATGGACACCATGTTAAGTGTCGCTGTAATGACGGGCTTCATTGCAGCTTGGGTACTAGAGCAATCCCCATTCGCTGCATACAGCGTCTATGCTGACCCAATGATGATGATTTTGATCTCAGCGTATTTTATTAAGGTGCCTGCCGTCATGTTAAAGGACGCATGTGAACAGCTTTCTAGCCCACAAAGTAAGCAAGTATCAACGTCTAACGCTTAACTCAAATTCAATATAGCTTTATTTAAGCCGGAGCATTTTCATGCTCTGGCTTCTCTTTGGTGGCCCAATAACACACAAGTGACCCTATCGTTACTAATGCCACGCCTTGCCAAAATGAAGCGCCTAGAGCAACCGATAAATAGAATGAAGAGAAGATCGTCGAAAATACTGGCGTAAAGTAAGAGAAGGTCGCAAGAAGCACCATATTTCCGCCAATGATAGCTTGATTCCACAGTGCATAACCCGCTCCCATGACTACACCCGATATCAATAATGTTGATACAGATGAGAGCGTAAATGTCATTCCACTTTCAGAGCTGAATGCATATTGAATCCACAGGGTGATGGCTGTCGCGGCGAAAAATAATACTATTGCATTCTTCCCATTACTCATTTTCGGAGTGATATTACAGTAAAATGCCCAAATAAACGCCGCACTAAATGCCATAAAATAGGTAATCGGATTCGTCGCAATATTTGCTGCAAGTACAGACAACGCTAGACCAGAGTCCCCCGAAATACACCATGCGACGCCAACAAATGCCACCAATACACTTGGATACACCAGAGCACTGACTTTGCGTTTAGTCGATACAACGGCAAGCAATACCGTTAGGGCTGGCCACAGATAGTTGATCACCGCCATTTCCATCGCTTGATGACGGTCATTTGCCATTCCTAGCGCGAGAGCCAAGAAGATTTCGTAGCTTACAAAAAGTGCCCCACCTAGTAACAGATATTTACGATTGAAGTCTGATAACTTAGGAACTCCCATCACCATAGCAAGTGAAATGGTACTCACAGTGTACAGCATTGCTGCCCCACCAATTGGCCCAAACAACTCGGCAATATTACGAGTCAATGCCATTAACGTGCTCCACAATAATATTGCAGCAACTCCAAACAGCGTGTATTTGTTTGAACCAAGTCCAGCCATAATCTCTCCTTAAATAATGGCAGTTAATTTTCTATAAACTGATATCAGCAATTGCTATGCAACTGAGCGGGTTTCTATTAACCTTAGATTAAGCAAGTGTGAAAAATATCAGTCAAAAGCCTGAGGATACAGTGCATTTGCCAATGGAAGTGGCTAAACTCGCTCTGCATTTTTAGGAAATCACAATTTAAAGTAACACTTTAACTATGCTCAATTTTTTGTCTATAAAAAACCTGTTTTCTGTTTTACTGATTATTGCCTTAAGCGGGTGTGTATCATCAAGCATTGATCCATCGAGGTACGAAAAATCCCCGTCCTACACAATCATCAACGACACACCCACACGCTTGGACGACTATTTCTCACGAGAAGTCGCCTCACACTCCTTGACCACTGAGACCGGATTCTATCCACTAGACAAAGGTCATGATGCACTGCTTGCTCGTCTAGCGATAATTGAAACCGCGCAATCTAGCATTGATGTTCAATATTATATTTTCCGTGATGATGAAGCCGGCAACTTAATTGCTTGGCGTCTGTTCGAAGCAGCTGAACGTGGCGTTAGAGTTAGGTTGTTACTGGATGACATGCAAAAGTACGATGACAGCGACCTAGTGCGCTTCAGCAGTCATCCGAATATTGAAGTACGCATGTTTAACCCGCATCACTTGCGATCCGCTCGTGGTATCGCAATGCTTAGTGACTTTGAGCGACTCAACCACCGAATGCACAATAAGTCGCTGACCGTAGATGGCGTGGTTTCCATTGTTGGTGGAAGAAACGTTGGTAACGAATACTATTCCATCGAATCAACGGTCGAGTTTGCCGATTTAGATCTACTTATGGTTGGGAAATCGGTTCGACAAGTAAATCGCCAATTTGATCTTTATTGGAATAGTGATTACAGCGTTCCTATTGAATGGATAACACCTCAGATGGAACACTACACCGACGCAGATGTAGATACTTGGGTTAAAAATCTAGGGTTAGAAGCGAAGTTCTCAGGCGGTATTTATGATTTTGCTAAGCTGCCTCTTTATACCGATCTCATCAATGGAACCATTGATTTGTATTGGGGTGAAAGTGACTTGTTATATGATCTGCCTAATAAACCGGACAGCAAACAGAGCACCCTAATCGATAGCCTAGGCGCCGTATTAGATGAAGGAGAAACCTCTTTAGTATTCATTTCACCCTACTTCGTTCCCACGGAGCGTGGTACCCAAGACTTGGTGAATGCCGTCAAGGATGGCCTAGAAGTCGTCATTATAACAAACTCACTGGCTTCCAATGATGTATTTGCCGTTCACGGGTGGTATGCCAAATACCGTAAAGATTTAGTGGAAGGCGGCGTGCAACTATGGGAAGTGAAATCCCATGCCGAAATCAAGAAGAATTGGAGCCTGACAGGGAGCAGCCGTTCAAGCCTGCACACTAAAGCCATGGTTATCGACAAAACCAAGATCTTTGTAGGCTCAATGAACTTAGACCCACGTTCCGCGCACTTGAATACGGAAATGGGCGTTGTTGTTGAACAGCCTGAATACGCACAAAAGGTCTATGATGAGATTATGCGAGAAATACCCACTACTGCGTATGAGATTGCCGTCAAGGATGGTGATGTGGTTTGGATAGATCATTCAACAGGTAAAACACTCACCTCTGAGCCTGATGCCAGTGTCTGGCGCAAAATGGGCGCGTGGTTCAGTGGCATACTACCCATTGAAGAGCAGCTCTAATGGATGAGATAAAAACTAAAAAAGGTAGCCTTGGCTACCTTTTTTCTCAATCTTGAAAGTGATTATGCTTTCTTAAGATCACGTGCTGGGTAAGTTAGAGACATGCCGTCTACTTTAACGTGAACGTAGTAGCCACCACTGCTCAAACCAGTAACAACCATCTGACCTAGATCGATACCTTTTGTTGCAACAACAACATCATCAATAGCAAACATTTTGAACCCTTAATTGGAAATAAGATTAACAGCAATCTTTCGGGCGCTATTGAAGCAAAGTTGATGCGTTTGAACTAATCTGATTTTTTGTCGTTTGGACAAGATTATTTTGTTGTGGCAAGAATAAAAAAACCACCGCTGCGGCGATGGTTTTTACTATTCATAATCAATATATTACAGTGACACTGAGCCGAATGCTTGATGCCAAACTGTGTGGCGATTCTCACCACCGTTTTCTTTCTTGCGCTCTTCAGCTAACCAGCATAGAAGTTCCCAACCAAAACCAGCAGCAATGATGCCATCTTTGTCAGTTGGATCCGTATCAGGCGTGTATTCTGCAATATCTGCTCCCACCAAACGTACTTTGCCTGATGCCTTTACTTTACGAATGATATCGTAAACTTGCAGGTGAGTAAGGCCGAACGGATCTGGGCTTGAGTTTGAACGACAGAATGCAGTATCCAGAGCATCAAGATCAAATGTAAAGTATACCGGACCACCGTCACCACAAAGCTCGATGATCTTATCCGCAACAGCGTCTACGCCTTGCTCGTAAACTTCATTGGTCGTGAAACCTGTAGTCCCGAATGCAATATGATTACCTTTTACTAATGCCGTTTGACGACCACGCATACCAATTTGTACCGTGCGCTCTGGGTCCGCTAGACCTTCAGAGTAAAGCTTTGGTAACCAGTGACCTGATGTGTAAGGGTAATCAAAGTCTGCACGTGTCGACAAGTCATAGTGTGCATCGAAGTGAATCACTCGCAAAGGACCATACTTCTCACCAAGCGCACGCATCGTTGGATATGGGATTGTGTGGTCACCACCAAAAATCAGTGGAGTACAGTCTTTTTCGACCACCATGTGGTGTAGAAGCTCGGTTAACTGCTCGACTTCTGCTTTTAGTTCAAATTGACCTAAGCTGTCCCAGTTACCATAGTCAGAAACGCGGCACCATTCGAATGGAATTTCACCGTTATCACCAACCGTTCCCATCCCCATTTTACTCAGGTGACGTAGACGCTGTGGTGCGAACTTGTGAGAAGAACCAGTTGGAGAGCATTTCTCAATACCCATTCCATAGATAACAACATCAGTGTTATCCAAATCTTGCGAGAACGGCGCTTGATAGAAGCCTAGGTAATCTTTATTGATGAAACTCATCTGCTCGATACCTTTGCCACCACCTTGCTCTTTAACACGAGCTAAGTAAGCCGCTACTTCAGGATCAAGGTTATCTGCTGCCGATACGTTTTCCCAAATATGTTTATATTTAGCAACTTTCTCTGGGTCAATTGCTGGCCACTTCTTAACATTAGACATGGTATTGCCTCTCATTTCTGTTGAACATCATCACTTTAGCGACTCTGTTATGGCAAAACCAGTAGCAAGGGGTATGTTACTTAAGTAACCCTGACACGTCGTCTGGTATCAGGGTTACCAATAGTAAGTCGCGCCACCATTTTAGTGATATCAGGCTAAGCGAATACTCGCTGTAGTCGCTCAATGGCTTCTACCACTCGCGCTCTCGGTGTTGCTAGATTAAATCGCAAAAACTGTTCACCGCCCGTACCGAATGACGAACCATGGTTCGCAGCAATTTTTGCCTCGCTCTGGACTTTTTCAATCACTTGATCAGGGGTTAAACCTGTACCTGAAAAGTCTACCCACGATAAATACGTCGCTTGCAAAGTCATAGATTGCAATCCATCAATAGCATTAATCGCTTCATCAAAGAGACGACGGTTTTCATCCAAGTATTCCACCAGCGCTTCCAACCATGCTTCACCCTGTTCATAAGCGGCCGTTGCCATCAGCATACCGATACGGTTAGGACCAACACCGGCAGCATTAAGAACACTCGTATACTGCGCTCGTAACGTTTCGTTTGGAATGATGGCGGCACCGGTCAAAGCGGAAGCGATGTTAAATGTCTTAGTTGTCGCCGCAAGGATAACCATATTCTGTTCATGTTTAGGAGCTGCAAGTGTTGCCACAATGTGCTTATTAGGAGGGAAAACCAGATCATGATGAATTTCATCCACTACTAATATCAAGTCATGCTGAGCACAAAACTCGGCCACCTCACGAATTTCATCCGCACTCCAAACACGGCCGCCGGGATTATGAGGGGAACACAAGATCACCATCTTTTCTCGGCCATTAAGATTAGCCGCTAAAGCTGGTAGATCCATTTTGTAGTGACCGTCTTCCTGTACTAGCGGACTCTCTACCACAACTCGTTGATTGGCATTGATAACGCGCGAAAAAGCATGGTAGACAGGAGTAAACAAAATAACGCCATCTCCAGGCTTACTATACGCCTGAACGCAGAGTGCCGTACCTTGTACTAATCCTGCACAGGTTACTATCCACTCCGGCTGAACACTCCATTGGTGTCGTTTACTCATCCAAGTAATAACGGCATTTCTATAGCGATGGTCATCACCATAGTAACCATTAACCCCGTTATCCGCGGCTTCCATTAAAACCTGATTGACGGCAGGCGGCGCTTTAAAATCCATGTCAGCGACCCACATGGGTAACCCTTCATCAGGAGAAACACCAAAACTACTCTCCATCTCATCCCATTTGGCCGAATGGGTACCTCTACGCTCTACAATCTCATCGAAGTTAAACATTGCTTATTTCACCGTCCATTTCGTTGGAGAAACAGTTTAACTCGTTGATATTCAGGGAACCAGACAGTTAGCCCGACATTGTCAATTGAATGTGACCTGTGTGGGGGTCAAGGCTTTCATCAACAATGCTAAAACCACAACGATGATAAAAGCCTATTGCACGACAGTTGTGTTTATACACCGACAGGGATAACGCCTGGCTTTTCTCTCTGGCATCCGTTATTAAACGCATCCCAATGCCGTCGCCTTGTGCTTGTGGGTCAACAAACAAGGCCGCTAAATTAGAATTTACCAAAGAATAAAACCCCAAAACCCGTCCGGCTCGCTCATATACAAAGGTATCTGAGTTCGGAAGGTATTTGTTACGCATATCGTCTACACGTTGGTGCCAGAATAGCGGCTCAACAAAATCATGCGCTTCTACTGACGCGCTGAGCCAAATCTTTAACACACTGTCTAAATCTTCTTCGCTAAACTCTCTGATCATTGACCTATTCCATATAGTATTTGAATCCGTAGTGACTTTTCTCGAAACCAAGACGCTCATAAAACTGATGGGCACGTTCGCGAACTTGATTACTAACAAGTTGGACTATCTTGCACCCTTGATATCTAGATTGCTCAATAGCAAACTCAACCAAAGTAGCCCCTACACCTTTTCCTTGAGCATGATTTGCGACAAACACGCCTTCAATATTAGCTCGTATTTCGCCGTTATAGGTAAATTGAGGAATAAAACTCAGTTGCAACGTCCCAACGACGTTGTCATCAATAGTAGCGACATACAGGAAATGATCCTTAGATGTCGCAAAATGGTCAAATATCCGATACATATCGTCAGTAATTTGCTCATCGCAAGCTTGCTTTAATTCAGGCTTATCATCCCAAAACAAAGGCAGGATTGAAGGCAGATCATCAGAGTGGGCAATACGGATTTCTATGGTCATAACACGTTCACTTATTCAAATTGAGAAAGGTATCGTTAAGTATGCAGACCATTCATGACTAAAGCTTTACAGCTTAAAATCAACAAGTTGCTGCGCTACCTTGTCACAAATATACTCTCCAATCGGTATGGCGGATGTCGCTGCCGGAGAAGGTGCGTTACAGACATGCAAGCTTCTAGAAGTTTGAGCAAATAAAAAGTCGTGCACTAACGACCCATCTGCTTTGACGGCCTGCGCACGAATTCCGGCGGGGTAAGGTTTAAGATCATCCAAGACAATCGACGGGCAGTACTTGTGCACTAACCCTAAGTATCCGGGCTTCCAAATGGAATTTTTGAACTCATATAACCCAGTAGTTAAATGCTGCAACGTAACTTTCCAGTAACCTGAAAATGTCAGCATTTGCCAACAGTCACGCCAACTAATGTTAAATGAGCCGTAACCTTCTCGTTTCCAACCTTGCACTGCATTAGGGCCAACAGTAATAGAGCCATCGATCATTTTTGTTAAGTGAACACCTAAAAAAGGTAGCTCGGGATCGGGAATAGGATAGATAAGGTGGTTAACAACATCACGATGCTTATCAGCAAGCCGATAGTATTCACCGCGATAAGGAATGATTTGGAAGTCGGTTTTAATGCCTATCATAGTGGCCATTCGATCCGCCATTAAACCTGCGCAAACCACTAGTTGTCGACATTTAAGAGTGTTCAAAACGCCGTTTTGCAAGCAGGTTAACGTCACATGGTCGTCATACTCCTGCATCGCTTTTACAGATGTTGATAGCTGCACTACACCACCCAATAGCGAAAATTGCTGTGCCATCACTTCGGTAACCTTTCGATAATCAACAATGCTAGTTTCGGTCACTCGAATAGCTCCCAATCCCGATATATTGGGCTCTAACGCTGCTAACTGCTTTTGATCGATAAGCTCGACCTCAATTCCATTTTGTAGGCAGCGTTGATACAAACTCTGCATCCGTTGCATTTCTAGCTCAGAGGTCGCAACAAGTAGCTTGCCACAGTTTTCAACGGGTATTTGGTGTTGATGACAAAATTCTATCGTCGCTTTAAGACCACGCTTACAGAAATCCGCTTTTAAACTGCCGGGTTGATAGTAGACACCTGCGTGAACAACGCCGCTATTGTGTCCGGTTTGATGCTGCGCCACATGCGATTCTTTATCCACAACCAGAACAGAGCTGTCGGGATAACGCTGCTTAAGCTGCCATGCGGTCGATACACCTACAATGCCACCACCAACCACAATAAAGTCGTACATGTCTCTCATCCTTGTGAAACTCGATATTGACTACCTTACTCCGCTGGCTGCTAGGAGGAAAGTGAAGGTGTCACAGCTTTTAAGTACAGCGTTATTGACCCCTGATAAATGTCGTATTTCGCTTGCTGGTCAATCTCGGAAAACTGCATAGAGAATGCGAACCCATGCAAATAATCCGCAAGCAGACTCACTGCGTTTTGTTTCTCTGTCGTAGATAAATCAAGTTCCTCAATAACTTGATTGAACCGACTGATAAATACATTTGCGGGTCCTGCTGTTTTCATCTTGAACAGTGTTTCTAGCAAGCCCGGATATTGTCCCAATAGCTCAAGATAACTCCAACCCAGTTGCTGTAACTCCTGTTGCCATTCTCGTCCTTCCTCCGGCAGATATATCCCCTCAACCAAAGATACTGCTACAGCTTCTAGCAACTCATCCTTGTTTTTGAAGTAATAGTAGATGGCCATCGCATCTATATTCAGCTCAGTAGCTAGCCTTCTGATACTTGGGATCTTTCCATCCACTTGCATCAAGCGCTTTGCATTTTCTACTATCACTTCTTTGCTCAGCGTGACATTACCTTTAGTTGGACGTCCCCTTTTTTTGGCCTTGACAGTCATAAAAGATCCTAGCTAAACTAATATTAATTTCTACACTGTAGAATTATAGCAAAATGACCTTTAATATCAAATAGCGGAGTCTCAACAATGGCAAATATCGTATACATCGGAACCAGTCTAGACGGCTATATCGCAGACAAAAATAACGGTCTCGATTGGCTACATGATGTGCCAAACCCTGAGGGCTCAGATTTTGGTTTTGCGGAGTTTATGGACCGAGTTGATGGACTCGTCATGGGCAGAAACACTCTAGAGATCGTTCTGAGTTTTGGTATTGAGTGGCCCTACTCTAAGCCAGTATTTGTGTTAAGTAATACACTTACTAAAGTGCCTGAAGGCTATGAAGACAAAGTCTTTTTGGTGAAAGGTAAGCTAAGCGACATCGTTAGTGACTTGAACTCGAAAGGCTACAAAAACCTCTACATTGATGGCGGTAAGACGATTCAGAGTTTCTTAGCGGAAGATCTAATTGATGAGATGATAATCACCACCATTCCCGTTCTGCTTGGCGGCGGCATTCCATTGTTTGGCGAGCTCGATAAACCATTGAAGTTCCAACATGTCTCAGCAGAACGTTACGCTGATTGTATTGTTAAGAATCGATACGTTAAGGCTTAAGAATGACCACAGGTGCCAGAGTGATGATGCTCTGGTACCATTAACCACGTCAAAAATTCGCTATCTGTTTGATTTGGCCAACGAGCTGTTTTACGACTCGCCCCTGGTTCTTACTTGGTGCGCACCAAAGATCAATTCGGCACAGAATCTCGGTACAGGAAAACTCTGGATTAATAATGAGCAAGGATCCAACCTCTTGTCGTTGCTTTGCTAGAACCTTGGGAACAAATGCCCAGCCTAAACCTTGTTCCACCATATTCAATACATCCTCCTGATCCGTCATCACCCAGATTTCAGGAGATAAGCGTCCTTGAAGTGATAGTGAAGGGTTTTCAATCATGCTTTCACAACAAATCTGACGACGGGTTAATAGAGCCTCGTTATCGACGATTGCAGTATCCGCTAAATCGCTATCCGGCGCACAAACACAGCACATTTCCATGAGTGCGATATCAAAAAACTCCAATGATTTTGGTTCAGCTGCCGTCGCGCATTGCAAAACGAGGTCCAGTTCATGAAGCTCAATTCGGGATTGTAAGTTGGCATTAGTATCTCTCACAATATGGATAGCGGTATTTGGAAAATCGCTTGCTAGTTTTTGCAGGCCAGACTCAATCATGCAGCTAGGTATTAATCTATCTATACCAATTGTCACTTTGTCTTCCACTTGCTGAGCATAGCTAGTGGCCGCACTCTCAATTCGCTCGATATGTCTAACTAGTAAAGTGCATTGCTGGTAAAGCCTTTCTCCTGCTGAGGTCAACCGGGGATACTTAGTCGAACGATCAAAGAGATCGATACCTAATTGGATTTCAAGGTTTGATATCGAAATGCTGATAGCCGCAGGCGTTTTGTTGAGTAATCTTGCCGCTGCGGAAAAGGAACCTTGCTCGGCTGCAGTCTTAAAGATAAACAACTGTTCAGTACTTAACATCCGTTCGCTCCCTAATATAAATGTCCGTTTTCACCCTACCATCTTTAAATTTTATTTAAACTAACTTATTTAACCTTTCACTATTTCATAAGTATTGTAGCTCCATCTAAACCAACAGGAGCAAACCAATGACAACTTCAATGACTCGCAGAAAGTTCTTTTCACTCACTGGCGCAGCCGCCGCTGTCACAGGCGCCGCTGTTGTCGCACCTAAGGCGTTAGCAAATGCGTTAAAGACCGATACCGTTGCTACAAAAAGTACAAGCCTTGCAGACACCGCGAAGCGTATTCATGTGACAAGCGAATATGGCAGGCTAAAAGAGGTGCTCGTCGGACGCACCCCGAAGTTTGATGATAAATACTTTAACTATAGCGATGGCTACGAAAGAAATATGCCTTGGCTTAAACCAGAAACAGTGACATTCCTAAAAGAGAACCCAAATTCAACATGGGGAGATGTATACGGTGTTGAAGGCTATGAGAAACTCGTCAGCCAAGTTGAAGGATTTGTTTCAGCACTAGAACAACAAGGAGTGAAAGTTATTAGGCCAAAGGCCATTGAAGGCAAAAATGCGCATTATATTGACAGCACAATCGATCAAATATGGCCTAGAGATGTATTTTGTACAGTTGGCAACAACGTCATCGTCAGTTCCCTTCGTATGAGTTTTAAGCGCAAGCAGCAATATGCGTTCACCGGATTTTATTCCAACCTCATGAGACAAAAACAATGTAAATACCTCTCTGCACCACAGGCAGGACTGGATATTTTTACCAACGATGCCATTGCTAATGAACGAGCAAACTCGAAAAACATTTGCCTAGATGGCGGTGATTTCTTTGTAGACGGAAAAAACATCTATCTTGGCATTGGTGAAGGCTCCAACATGAATGGCTATGAATGGCTCGAATCAATGTACGGTGACGAATACACGATCACGCCTTTAATGCTTGATGAGAAAGCCTTACACCTCGATTGCGCACTATCATTACTAAGTCCTAACCTAGCATTGATTTGTCGAGATTGGATTAAATCCGATTTGCCTGAAAGCTTGGCTCACTACACCTTTATTGATGTTAATGAGAAAGAAGCCAGTTGGTTAGCGGCCAATGGGCTGCCTATTAGCCCAGATACGTGCATTATGGACAAAGCACATCAACGTGTAATCAATGAAGTTCGCAAGCACGGACACAATGTCATCGAGGTCGAATTTGATATGCCCTCAATGCTTGGTGGTGCGCTACGCTGTGCAAGCCAGCCTATATACCGTGAGCCTGTTTAAACGCATTTCAGGTATCTCACCAATATGAACACGGGAGACTATCATGGGTGGTATTAGTGTTTGGCAGCTCGCGATAATAGCCTTAATTATCGCGATATTATTTGGAACCGGAAAGCTGAGTACGATTGGCAGCGATGTAGGGAGCTCAATTAAAGACTTTAAGAAAGCACTAAGCGAAAGTCGTACTAGTGATCATAATCTAGATTAACCGCGACTCCGCTGGTCTGACACAGCACTTAGCCATGGAGGGCTAATTGGCGTTACTAGCTTTCAAATGAAAGCTT
Source organism: Vibrio sp. SCSIO 43133 (assembly GCF_023716845.1). Lineage (NCBI taxonomy): Bacteria > Pseudomonadati > Pseudomonadota > Gammaproteobacteria > Vibrionales > Vibrionaceae > Vibrio > Vibrio sp. SCSIO 43133. The sequence continues at coordinate 1,952,887 of NZ_CP068025.1, read as the reverse complement.
GTCACCAAACACTTCCAACCAATCTTTATCAAACTGTGCTACTGCTGGTTCAATGGCTGGATGCGAGAACATTTGCGCCGCCACATCAACTGGTAAAGTAATTGCACCAATTCCCAACTTCATCACATCCATCGCCTGCTGGACATTCTTGAAGCTTGCAGCGAGGATTTTTGTTGAAAGTCCATGTTTTTCGATCAGCAATTGAAGGTCACGAACCACTGCAACGCCATCACCATTCATAGCATCAATACGGTTAACGTAAGGCGCAAGGTAATCGGCGCCACACAATGCAGCCATGAATCCTTGCTGCACCGTGTATATTGCTGTAGCTAGAACCTGAATACCCTCTTGTTTCATTAACTTAATAGCAGCTAACCCTGCCTCCGTAGCGGGAACTTTTATCACCATATCGTAAGGAAGTTCACTTAGCTTCTTTGCTTCCGCTAACATTGAATGAGGATCTTTACTCACCACTTGAGCGTGAAAACGCGCCGTATCACCCAATACTTCTGTCATATTAGCAAGTGTCGTCGTGAGCCCCACCTTAGATTTAGCGACAATCGTCGGGTTGGTGGTCACTCCCTTTAACGGGAAACATTGGTTAAAACGTGCGGTCTCGCTGACATCCGCCGTATCTAAGTAGAGTTCAATCATCTTCTATTCTCAAACCTTTATTTGAACATTATCAAGTTACCAACAATATAGATCTTGCCAATTTGATGGATCTTGATTTCGATCAAGACAATCTTCATATGAAGAGTTAAAGTTTCATTTAATGAAAGTATATAACTTCTTAAAATGAAAGATTGGATGGCACATGTATTTTAATATCCAAAGATTCTCTACTCATGATGGTGATGGTATTCGAAGCCTACTGTTTCTCAAAGGATGTAGCTTGGCTTGCCCCTGGTGCCAAAACCCAGAAAGTCGCAGTGCTAAGCATTCTGTGCTATTCGATAAACGCAGCTGTTTAAGTGACTGTCATCGCTGCTCGGACGCTTGCCCTTCAATTGAAGCTACACCAGAAGGCATCAAGATAAACAGAGATACCCTTGATGATTCACAAATCATTGCTTTGCGAAATGTGTGCCCGACACAAGCGTTAACCGTGTGTGGAGAAGATGCTCAACAAAAAATGCTGTTCGATACCTTAATGAAGGATAAGCCGTTTTATGATCAAAGTAGTGGCGGGGTAACTTTCTCTGGTGGTGAACCATTAATGCAGTCGGATTTAGTGGCATCCTTAGCCAAGCAGCTCCAAGCAGAAGGTGTAAATACAGCTGTAGAAACGTGTATGCATGTACCGTGGAAAAACATTGAACAAGCAGCGCCCTATATTGATTGCTGGCTAACCGATCTTAAACACACCAATGAAACAAAATTCTTGGACTGGGCACAGGGTTCACTGAAACGTATTAAGAGCAACTTCCACAAACTAGCGCCTATTGCAAAACGAATCATCATTCGTGTACCCGTAATCCCAGACTTTAATGACTCTCCCGAAGAGCTCGAAGACATTATTGATTTCGCAGCTGATATCGAAAACTGCACCGAACTACACCTGCTGCCCTATCACACACTAGGCATCAATAAATACCGTTTGTTGGACATGCCCTATTTATGCTCCGACAAACCACTCAACAACCCCGAGCTGCTTGAATACGCGCAACAGTACGCCAAGCAGTATCCACGTATCAACGTGATTGTAAGAGGCTAATGACTATGGAACTCAATTACTTACCTAAGCGTATTCAAGAACATAAGAAAGCTCTGGTTAATATTATTACGCCACCTATTTGTACCGAGCGTGCGCAAGCATACACCAAAGTCTACCAGCAGAATGAAGACAAGCCTGTTATCGTCCAACGTGCACTAGCACTGGAAGAACATTTAGCGACACGCACAATTTGGATCGATAATAACGAGCTAATTGTGGGCAACCAAGCCAGCAAACTGCGAGCGGCGCCTATCTTCCCTGAGTACACCGTACGTTGGATTGAAGCAGAGATTGATGAGCTTGCTGACCGACCAGGAGCAGGCTTTGCTGTCACAGAGCAAGACAAAGACGTTATTCACGCCCTTACCCCATATTGGCGGGGTAAAACGGTACAGGATCGTTGCTATGGTTTATTCACCGATGAGCAGCAAGCCATCTTGGCAACGACCATTATCAAAGCCGAAGGTAATATGACATCCGGTGACGCTCACCTAGCAGTCGATAACGAGAAAATTCTCGCCATTGGTTTAGATGGGCTCATTACCGAGGTGGACGATCATCGTTTAAATAACGATATTTCCACTTATGAAGGACTTAAGAAAGAGCAGTTTTATAAGTCGGTCGATATTGTGTTACGTGCGATTCAGCAACACATTTTACGTTTCTCGGAGTTGGCATTGAACATGGCGCAACAGGAGTCGAGTACTCAGCGCAAACTAGAGCTTGAAACCATTGCCGCAAACTGTGAACACATTGCTTATCATCCACCTTGTAACTTCTGGCAAGCATTACAGCTCTGCTACTTTGTGCAATTGATGCTGCAAATCGAATCAAACGGTCACTCGGTGTCATTTGGTCGTATGGACCAATATCTTAATGATTTCTACATCACCGATATCAACAATGGCTCCTTACAGCCTAGCTTCGCCACAGAGCTACTGCAAAGCTGTTGGTTAAAGCTGTTGGAAGTCAACAAAATACGCTCAGGGGCTCATTCTAAAGCCTCAGCAGGTTCTCCCCTTTATCAAAATGTGTGTATTGGCGGTCAAAAGCTTGATGAGAACGGAGTGCCAATGGATGCGGTCAACCCACTCTCTTGGGCAATTCTTGAGTCATGTGGTCAACTCCGCTCCACGCAGCCTAACTTGAGTGTTCGCTATCACGAAGGCCTGAATCAAGAGTTCTTAATGGGTTGTATCGAAGTCATTAAGTGTGGCTTTGGTATGCCAGCGTTTAACAACGATGAAATCGTTATTCCTGAGTTTATAAAACTAGGGGTCGAGCGAGAAGATGCCTACAACTATGCGTCGATTGGTTGTATTGAAACCGCGGTCCCTGGTAAGTGGGGTTATCGCTGCACCGGTATGAGCTTTATTAACTTTGCTCGAATCCTATTGGCCGCGTTAAATGAAGGTGTCGACGCCACGTCTGGCGAGTGCTTCTTACCTCACGCTAAATCACTAGAGAAAAACAATTTCGCTAGTATGGATGAAGTGATGCACAGCTGGGCAGATCAAATCCGCTACTACACCAGAAAGTCGATTGAAATTGATACCGTTGTCGACTCTGTGCTAGAGCAGCAGGCGCACGATATCTTTTGCTCCTCGTTGGTTGATAACTGCTTACCAAGTGGCAAAACCGTCAAGGAAGGCGGTGCGAAGTATGATTGGATATCCGGATTACAAGTAGGTATCGCAAACTTAGGCAATAGCTTGGCAGCCATCAAGCATCTGGTGTTCGATGAAAAGCAGATCAGCCAGCCGGAATTGGCGAAAGCGCTGGCGGAGAACTTTGAAGGTTCACAACAAGAACAGTTGCGCCACCAGCTGATTAACTTTGCGCCTAAATATGGCAACGACGATGACGCTGTTGACCATCTACTAGCGCAAGCGTATCAAGTTTACATTGATGAGCTTAAACAATTCGTTAATACCCGACATGGACGAGGCCCGATTGGTGGTGGGTACTATGCGGGGACCTCTAGTATCTCTGCTAACGTGCCATTCGGAGCCTCGACGATGGCAACGCCTGATGGCAGAAAAGCGTCAACTCCACTTGCTGAAGGAGCAAGCCCTTCGTCTGGCTCAGATCGTTTGGGACCAACGGCTGTGTACAACTCAGTGGCAAAAATCCAAGCAAATCAGATTCTTGGTGGTGTGTTGTTGAATCAGAAACTCTCTCCTGCAGCGGTGCAGTCGGAAAGTGACAAACTGAAGCTATCCATGTTGATTAGAACTTTCTTCAATCATCATAAGGGGTGGCACGTTCAATACAATATCGTATCGAGAGACACCTTATTGGCGGCCAAACGTAATCCTGAACAGTATCGCGATCTCGTGGTTCGCGTTGCAGGATACTCAGCGTTCTTTACTGCATTGTCTCCAGACGCGCAGGATGACATCATCGCTCGTACCGAGCACGACTTATAACAAGTTTCAAATAACGACTTTCAAATGAAATTGAAACGAAAGAGGGCTATACTGGCCCTCTTCTTAATTGATGCATGCAAACACCCGGAGCCTCAATGAATTCCAGACAGTCTGAAATCTTAAACTTAGTGAACGACAGAACACGAGTGCAAGTCACCGACCTTTCTGAGCTCACTGGTGTTTCCGGTGTAACCATACGTCAAGACCTCAACTATCTAGAGCAAAACGGCTACTTAAAACGAGTTCATGGTGCCGCTGTTTCCTTGCAAAGTGATGACATCGACTCGCGCCTTGAAGTACATTTCGATATAAAACAGCAGCTTGCCAACAAGGCTGCTGATCTTGTTGCCGCTAATGAAACGGTGCTTATCGAAGGCGGCAGTGCCAATGCGTTACTTGCTCGTACACTAGCAGAAAGAGGTGATGTCACCATCATCACTCCTTCGGCCTACATTGCGCATCTCGTTCGTCATACCTCAGCCAACATCATTTTGCTGGGCGGTGTTTACCAACATCAAGGCGAAAGTTTAGTTGGGCCACTAACCAAGCTTTGCATTGAGAACATTCATTTTAGTACTGCGTTTTTAGGTATCGATGGCTTTGATATTGATACAGGCTTCACTAGTCGCGATATGATGCGTGCAGACATTGCCGATACCATCATCCGGAAGAAACGCCGCAATATCGTCTTAACCGATTCCAGCAAGTTTGGACAGATCTTTCCGTCGTCGATTGGCGACACCAGCGAAATCTCCATTTTGTTGACTGATGACGCAGTACCAGAAAACATGGTTAAGCATTTGCGGTCCAAGCACGTCGAGGTCATTATCGGCTAGCGATATTAATTCAAAGGCAATAGTATTAGTACTGATATGCTTTTATGTAATAAATGGTGAGCAAGGAAGATATGAAGACTCTTGAGCAGGAACTATCAAGAATAGACTTAAATTTGCTGGTATCACTTAGCGTACTGATAAAAGAGCGCAATGTGTCACGAGCGGCTGAAAAGCTCTACCTCTCCCAACCAGCGATGAGTCGTACCCTTTCCCGGTTGAGAGCGCTTTTTGACGATCCTTTGTTTTACCGCGAATCCAATGGTCTGCAACCCACAACTAAAACCCTTGAACTAGAGCCTGAACTCGATCGAATCCTGCTATCCATTGATGCCTTACTTAATGGACTGAACTTCTCGCCCAGTCAATGTGAACGCGCCTTTAGAATTTCTGTACCACCGTTAATGAGCCGCTTTCTCACTGCTCCTTTAGCCAAAGCAATTAAAGAAGTCGCCCCTAACGCATCCCTTGAAGAATACCCCTCGTCTCTCGACCCTACTCAGCTCTTAAAAGACGGGCAAGTGGATTTTTCAATTCACGTTGAAGAAGTGATACAAAGTGAGGAGTACCACTGTGAAAAGATTGGAAGCACTTACCCTGTTATCTATGGTTCGAATAGCCACCCATTGCTGGATAAACAGACTATAAGCATCAAAGATTGCTTAGAGTATCAATTTGTCGACCTATCTCTAGACGTGCGCTCTACTCAGCATTATCTCAACCCGATTGATATAGAGCTTGCCAATCAAGGACTATCAAGAACCATCGCTTTAAAATCAGGACAACTCGCCACATTGATGGAATCACTTGAAGACACCGATAGATTAATGATTTCGAGCCACGCACTGGCCCAAACGTTTGAGAAAAGCTCCAACCTCAAGATCATCAAGCCGTTTAATGACAAGCCGTATTTAGTCAGTATCTATTTGATTGAACATCGCCGCACCTTGAGCAGTCCCGCTCATAAGTGGTTTAAAACATTGATGTTGGAAACGCTGGCAGAAAAGATATCGGTATCAGGTAGTTAATCAAGATATACGCTTCATGCATATCTGAAATAAAAAGGTATCATTGGTAATAATACCTATCTCTACATAGTCTTAACCTCATTCAAGAACGCGATTAAATACAAGGTTGAGTTAATCGTCACTTTGGTTAATTACTACCCTCGGAGATAGTTATGATACTCAAGAAAACGTTACTCGCCACTTCTGTCATCAGCTTAAGCTTTGTGCTCAGCGCCTGTGGAACCACCACTACTAATAATGACAGCAACGAATTCATCAAAGTAACCGAGCAAAACTACGCGTTTGCAGAGACAGCACGCAACTATCGCAATTGGGCAGCGCTCGGAGCTAACCAACACATCACTCATATGCGAAACCTACCACCACGTGGTAAAGCCGCCCCTACAGTGCAAATGAATGATGACACGCTTTACTCTGTAGCCATTGTTGAAGCGCAGAATGGCTTTGTCTCATTCGATATCCCGCAAAGCGATGTCTATATGGCCGTTCAAGTAGTCAATGAGGGTGGCCATGGGGAACATTACGTCGTGGGTGAAGGTTCTTACACAACCAAAGTAGAAACAGACCATGCCTTTCTGATTTACCGCACTGGTACTGAGAAAGGCCTAGATGCAGCGAGAGCCGCTCAGGACAGAATTACGACTGACCAGTTGAAATTTGGTACTTATCAAGTCAAAAACTACGACTTCGACGAAGTAGAGGCATGGACTTCAAAGTTAACCGCTGAAACTCAGGGCAAAGTCTTCGCTTACACTTTTCCACGCTCATCGTCTGACATTACCGATCTTCATCAGTGGAACCTAGAAAATGCCAACGGCTGGGGAGGCTCTTCGCCTGAGGTCAACGTAGCTAACCTATATACTAACTCGGTCATGTTAAAGGCGAATCAGTGCCAGACAACAACATTCGAGAGTCCTGACTCCAAGTACTTTACATCCGTTACGCCATATGACAAAAACCGCTACCTAATCGATGGTGCCAATCATGTGTCATCAAATAACTGGCAGAAAAATGCGAATGGCTCCGTCACTGTCTCTTTCAACTGTGGGCAAGAGGCAATCAACAACATTGACACCAACGGCCAAAACTTCTCTTTTACCGTTCGCTATTACGGCGTGAACCAAAAAGTACTGGATGGGAAAATCACACCAGAGAAAACCGTAGTTAAGTCGTGACCTTAACTCGATTTCTCAACTGATGATGCGCTCCTAGCGCATCTCATTCTATCCATCGACTTTATTTGCTGCGTCTTAATCGAATTCTAACCACCATGAAGGAGAGTTTATGATTCCCGTTGTTTATAGCGACTATGCCACGAGTATTTTATCTCAATTGCGCCGCAGCGGTGTTGATGTTCACGAGTTCGTATCTTCGGCTGGTCTACCGACCGAATATGAACAAGCGGAACCCACATTTCTTCCTTTGCAAGCCGTCTTTCGTCTGGTTCAACTTACGTATGATCAACTGGGTCCTGAATCTGGCACACAAGTAGTGCGTATTGCATTACGAGAACATATTGTCCCACAATTGCTATGTAACGTAAGTTCAGAAACCACTCTCGAAGACGCACTGAAACAGGTTATTCAAGCACTTCAAGTTCAGTTACCTCAATCGGACATTGAGTTGAAACTATTTGGCGATCATTTTCTATTTTCTCGCTACAAAGCAGTAAATACTGAAGATACCACTTTTGTCTGGTCCGAAGTGTTTAGTCTTTGGGCAATGATAGAAACCATTCAAGCGTTAACCAAAACAGATTGGATACCAACGCAAGTGCACTTACAGTCATTGTGTCATGACGACATTATCCAGTGTTTTCCAGCAACAATTCAGTTTGTTCAAGCTCGCACTGTTTGTGGCGTGGTCATTGAACATTCATTGGCGCAGTCAACTATCACAGTGACGAAAAGTGAGGTGGGGTTTCGTAAAGAAGAAGAGGAAAACAACGGGATTTATTACAACGCCATCAGTCATATATACAGCGCGCTTCGTCCGTATGTATTAGAAATTAAGTTTGACCTAGAGCGAGCCGCTCAAGTGATCAATGTTAGTAAACGCACACTTCAACGGCGACTTAAGGAGCAAGGTATCACTTTTCGACAACTAAGAGACAACCTAATTTTAGACATAGCTATGGAACAACTGCAACGCGGTGAAACAGTATCGCGCGTAGCAGTTAATATGGGCTTCTCAAGTATATCTCAGTTTTCGCGCGCTTTTAAGCGACTGACGGGCATCTCACCATCGCGCATCGCTATTCGTCCGCTTTAGGTGGTGACCACTTTATCCGCACTCAACACACCTCAATTAATCGTCTGTAACAGCGCAGATTAGCTTGGAAACGAACCATATCTAAACCCGCACACTCTGGTTTGTTTCCATCAAGCTCACTATGTTGAACAATTCTTATCTCTCCAAACTGTCTCTCCAGTTGATAGACAATCGACAACGCTGCGTTCAACTGTTCATCGGTAAACACACCAGAGCGACCAATCAAGCATATCCCAACAGATTGAGCGTTGTGCCCTTTCACATGAGCACCTACTTCAAAAGGAGAGACCAAGGAATCGCTATTCAACGCTCGTCCAGTTTCAATGTGACCGTTATAGCAAGGATGATAAGATCTGGCGCTCAGCCAGCCATTCAAAATCACGTAATGATATCCAATCCCTTGCCAGCCTCTCGCCAGATGCCATTTCGCAATGAGCGCAGCATTACCAAAATGAGAATCAGAACAATGCAACACTATGGTTACCACGTAATTTGCTCCTTCACTCTCTGTTCAAGGGTTTTAGCGGAGTTGTCACTTTGTGCTTTTGACGCACCGGTTACCAATCGCGTAACCGAATTAGAGATGCCGCGTTTTTCGGCACTTCTCCCTAATGCGTAGGCACCTGCTACTGTTCCCCACATATACAGAAATGCCGATAATATTGCCGTAGAGCTTTCAATAACGACCGAGCTCGCTTCAAGGTGCGAAAGTAACGCTACTCTCAACCCAAGCAGTTCTAGAAACACAAACAAAAGCCCCGCATAAATCACTGTTGGCCTTGCTCGCTTAGTGTAAAGATCGGATTGGTGAAGCTCGGCGACAATGACATCTTTCGAGGCACTGATTTCTCGTTGGTAGGTATCGTGGATTTGTTTTTCGCGCTCTGCGATTAGCTGTTCTAGTTGAACTTTAAAGCGCTGTTCATTTTGTGCTAACTGTGAAGTAATCGCCGCCATTTGTGCTTTAAACTTTGTGCGATTTTTCTGTGCTGAGACGCTGTCTCTGCTCTTTTCTTCATCCGTATAGAAGTAATCATCTACGGCAGATTCTACCTGCTCAACTATCGAAGCTGCATTACCAGTCACAAATCCCCAGATCTGACTCCACATGTTCAAGTTCTCCTTATTCCTTTACACATCAAAACGTTGGGTAGCGAAATTATAATGACAACTAGAACACTGACGTCGCGTGAAGTATGAGATTTTTCGACCGTATTCACGTGTGAGGATGAAATGTTACCTAGGACTAGGGACAATTAGTTGAGTAGCGCTGAAGAGTTACTAACGTACTTCGCTTTCTAGGCTAACCACCAACTGTTTTGCATCGACAGTAAGATAAAGCAGCGGTTTCATCAGAGTCTCATCTGACGATGACAGAGTTTGCATTGTGACCTGACTAATATCTCCCGTTGCCATTTTGATTAAATACGCTTTGTCATTCACAAAACTACTTTGATCGATAGATTGGAACTGAACAAAAATGAAATCTCGATTGAAGTCCTCATACAGTTTTACACAAGATGCGGCATCAGACTGACATTGAGGAGGCAAGTCCGCCAATGGTAAGCGATATTCATCCGTTACATTTCGGAGGATATGAATGTATTCACTTCGTCCAACGGGCTCTCCATAAAAATGACTGTCGTCATCGCATTTGATGTTGGCCAGTTCGCCCTTAGAATCGTGAGAAACGGTAAGCGATTTGTCTACGGTATGATGAGACAGCGTGTTTTCAGTTAATCCAGCGATTTCAAATCCTCTATGATTGAGCTCCATTAAGAGATAGGTTGCGTCGTTGCTTCCATAAAGCCCATCAGTATAAGTGTAGGTATAACGGCCATTTTGAGCTTGATACTCCGAAGCAGCTCCTCGTGAATACCCTTCACACAGTGTCTTCATTGTCCCTGGCTGGCGTTCCTTTATAGTCAACTCAATGTTGTTAGGTTTACCGTAACGGTATGTCGTAAACCCTGTTTTATCAGTACAGAAACTAACAACCTTATCGTTACGAAGCTCGCATCCCGCTAACCAATTTTCTTCTTGGTGACACAAGGTACTTGCCTGACTTAACACTGGCACAAATGCAAGAAATGATATTAAACCAGATTTCAACCTATCTTCCTTTCTAAACTCCGCCCTTTCGTGGCGAGTCTAACATAGCTAATCGAACGAACTAAATGCCTACGTTGGGGAACGTTAACCACTCTCATCTGATGATTAAATGTGGTTACTACAATTTGAGAATACGAGATCATGAACACGACAAACGCTGTCCTCCTTGTGGCACAATAACGCCCTCATGCTTGAAACCATAGCGCCTCTCCTAAACTATCATTCTCAGCAGGAAAATCGGATGAACAAAGAGATGAAACTACTCGTGGTGGCAATAGTGATTGCTTTACTGAACATCATTTCCCACTTGTTACTTTCAAAATACTTCACCGACTTCCCTTGGCTAGAAATCTCCTTGGCGTCCATTCCTTTTATTATGATGCTTTTGTGTGTGTTCGCAGTTCGCTACGCAGCTAACGCCTTGAAGGAAAAACAGTCAACAGAAGATCGCTAGAGGATCTACGGCGGCATTTCATGGTTGCCTTTAAGTCCTTATGTTGCCCAACACCTTAACTAATATGGTGACTTGCCTAATACAAATATTTATATTGAAAAATCTAGGGTGTATACTTAGCTAAGTGAAATTAAAAAGTTTGTACACTGGAAACTAAATGTTAATAAAAAAAATGGACGCACCATTAGATATGCAAATAGGTGCGAGATTTGAAACTAAAAAGCATGGTTATGTTACTGTTGTGGAATACTACAATACACATACCGTCATTGTTGCGTTTGAAAATACCGGTAATATACGTTCAATTACAGCCGCTAAACTTCGAAGTGGTCAACTTACCGACCGTTCTGTTCCAGTTCAATCATCAATGGTTGGTGAAACTATTCAATCACCAAACCATGGTTTGTTAACTATTATTCAAGTTGAGTCAGATAACATTGTCGTATTGGAAAATGAACTCGGTGATGAAGTTCGCATGCTTTTACCTGCGGTACAGAAATTGAGAGATAAAGCCGAAGATACAGTCGAAGATTCCGATAAACCGCAGCTACCAACCTCATTAAGTGCTCTTACAAAAAGAAATAAAAAGACCAAGGACGTTAATAAGCTCCTTAAGAAAATGCTCACTGATTATGGTAAGTAATAACATCGTCCCCTACCAATTATAAACAAGTGAAAATCTATTCATATACACAGATCACATTATTTCTCTTGTGATGTTTCATCGCTACCATCCTATTAAATCCACAAATAACCCTTAAGTATTAGCGCTCAAGTTTTAATCGATATTACTCCACCAATACTGTGATCCAGATCATAAGGTCAACTTGATTTTGTGATTTGGATCCATGGCAACCCTCCTGTTTTTCGTTATGATGCACTCAATCCAATAGAGAGGTGAACGGCCTCCTTCTCAATAACTCTACAGAGAATGACGATATGAAAAAGATAATGGTTGTATGCGGAAACGGTCTTGGTACTTCATTAATGATGGAAATGGCAGTTAAAGAAGTAGCAGGGAAAATTGGTCTAGATGCAGAAGTTGATCATGAAGATCTATCATCAGCAGCATCAAGCAATGCTGATATTTGGGTAGCAGCTACTGATGTTGCAACGCAATTAGCAGATGCTGGTAAAGAGAATATTGTTAGCCTAGCGAATATTTTTGACAAAGCTTCAATTGAAGAGCAATTAAAAAAATTCATCTAAGGAAAAAGTATAATGGCTAACTTCTTCGAGTTTATGCTGGGCTTATTAAAAGAGCCCGCAATCATGGTTGGTTTAATAGCTTTCATTGGCCTTATTGCACAGAAAGCTGATGTTTCAACTATTCTAAAAGGCACTATTAAAACCGTAATGGGTTTCCTAATTTTAGGTTTTGGTGCTGGCGCTTTAGTTGGCGCACTAAATAACTTCTCCACTGTATTTACAGAAGCATTTGGTGTAAGTGGTGTTATTCCAAATAACGAAGCAATTGTTGCTCTAGCACAAGAAGCATTCGGTTATGAAATGGCACTAATTATGTTCTTCGCATTTATCGTCAATATTCTTTTGGCTCGTTTCACACCGCTAAAATATATTTTCCTAACTGGTCACCACACTATGTTTATGTCTATGCTAGTTGCAGTTATTCTGTCAACAGCAGGTATTAAAGGTGCGACTCTAGTTGCGATGGGTGCAATAATTGTTGGTTCTCTAATGGTCATTATGCCGGCTCTAGCTCAGAAATATACTGAGAAAGTTATGGGTACCGATCAATTAGCAATGGGTCACTTCTCAACACTGTCTTACATCGTTGCTGGCTTCATCGGTAGCAAATTTGGTAACCCAGAAAAATCAACTGAGCACATTAATGTTCCAAAGAGCCTTATGTTCTTGCGTGATACGCCTGTCGCTGTTGCTACAACTATGGCTGTGTTCTTTATGATTGCATCTATCTTTGCAGGCGGTGAGTTTGTAGAAGGTGTTTCAGGTGGTCAAAACTGGGTAGTATTCACCTTCATGCAATCTCTGACTTTCGCTGGTGGCGTGTACATCGTACTACAAGGCGTGAAGATGCTGATTGCTGAAATTGTACCGGCATTTAAGGGTATCTCGGACAAACTTGTACCAGGTGCAAAACCAGCACTAGACTGTCCTATGGTATTCCCAGTTGCTCCTAACGCTGTACTGATTGGTTTCCTATCTTCATTCTCAGCAGGTCTTGTAGCAATGGGTATCCAAGGCATGTTTGACTGGACCATTATCGTAGCAGGTGTTGTTCCTCACTTCTTCGTAGGTGGTGCGGCAGGTGTTTATGGTAACGCAACAGGTGGTCTTCGCGGTGCAGTACTAGGTGCATTCACTCAAGGTCTATGTATCTCGTTCCTACCAATGTTACTACTGCCAGTACTAGGTGGCTTAGGTCTTGAAGCAACGACGTTCGCTGACTTCGACTTCGGTGTAGTTGGTCTGATTCTAGGTTGGATTGTATCATGAGCATCATGAATCTAATTGGAGATAACGGCATCGTTATCTCTCACGAAACGAGCTTAAGCGTAGACGCGGCGTTAGATATCACATGTTCAAAGCTGATTGAACAAGGTAAGGTCGAGCCAAGTTATTTGGAAGCAATTAAGGTTAAGCACAAAGAAATTGGTGCTTACTATGTACTAGCTCCAAGAATCGCCATGCCACATGCTCGTCCAGAAGACGGCGTGAATGAGCAAGCGCTTCAAATCACGGTATTTAAGAATGGTGTTGACTTAGAATCAGAAGATAACGGCGACGTCTACTTCTCGGTCACATTGGCAGCGTTGGACTCTGATAGCCATATCCAAACTATCATGGCATTGGCAGAACTGTTCCAAAACGATGAAGACGTGGACGCCATCATCGCCGCGGATAATGAAGCCGCTATCGTGGAAATTCTTAAAAAGTACTAAGGGTTTAAAAGTTGCGTTAAGCATGCTATTAAATTTAAAGTAGCTAGATTGAAAAGACCTATTCATATAGGTCTTTTTTTGTACATTCAGTTCTAGACTGAAGATTGTCAGCAATATGAGCGCCTACTGGGAAGATAATGTGCGTTTTTCACACATTAAACGTAGAGAATCCCAATTGTATTTGGTCTATTAGCCATTGATGTTTCGGAGAATGTCTATTCCTTCTATGAAGATAGAGGCTAACGGGATAATTAACCAAATCTAGCATTTCAACAAATTCTATACTTTTTAGCTTGTCTGAATACTGCTCTACAATGTGTTTGGATGCCGGACAGAACATATTGGAGTGACAGAGCGTTTCTACGACAGCTTCAAGTGAACTCGAGGTAAACTCAGGCTCCAATTTCACTCCACACTGGCGCTCCGCTTCGTGGATAAAATGCCAGCGCTTACCACCTTCATCTAAATTCAGTTCTATCATTGCACAGCCGTAACCCGCCAACTCCTCAACTCTCGCCGTCTTGCTCGTGATAGGGTGATCTTTTCTAACAGCCATTACCAAAGGTTTGATCTTGAGTGGGAGTTCCATAATGTCTTTTGGAATATCAACCCTCGCATACTCAATACCTATATCTACATCCCCATGCCTGAGGTTACTTATAGTATTTTCTGAAAAACCATTGAAAGTCATGCTCGCTTGATGGGCGCTGGATTTAACCAAAGAAAAAAGCTTGGGTGCAAACCAACTGATAAAGTGTTGCCCTAAATCTATATTCACTCTTCCACTCAGCTTGGCTGGTTCAAACCCTTTTAAACTGCCAATATCGGAATAAAGTTGATTCAACAACGGCTCGACTCTTTCGTAGAGATGATCCGCCAAAGCCGTAGGTTCAAAGCCGGTAGGTACTTTAATAAACAACTCTCCTCCAAGCTCTTGTTTCAACTTATTGAGTTTGACACTTACCGCTGGAGCCGTGATAAACAGCCGCTCTGCAGCACGTTTTAAGTTGCGCTCTTTATAGGTAATCACAAACGCCTTTAAGAGGTTTAAATCTAAGTTCGTCAGAATATTACTCATAGTGTTAAATAAATCTAAAGATGATGCTAATTAATATTAAATATATCTAATCATGTCACCTTGGTAAATTATTTGTCATCAGGATGAATTAACAAGATCGAAGGACACTTTTAAAACCACACTCCAACCCACTTGGAGCAACGCGCAGACCAACACAGGCCAAGCATGAAAAAGACTCTTTTAGCAACCTTATTATCACTGACCTCATCAACCGTTTTCGCTTCGGAATTAGTAACCGTCACGGAAGAGAATTACTCAACTGCCATGTTTGATATGGCAATGAATGTTGAAGCGGGTAACGGTGCTCTTCAAGATTGGCATCATCATAGAGCACCCATTGCACTAGATGAGCAACCTGCACCGATGATGAATCGAGACACGCTATATTCATTCGTTATTGCAGATGCCCGCTCTGACATAAAGGTTACGATTCCAGAATTTGATGGACGTTATGTCTCTCTGCACGTCATGAATCACAATCATGACACCGCCTATGTCTTCTACGGGTCAGGTGAGCACATTATTAAAGCCACAGACACCAGTGACTACATTGCGTTTTATGCACGTACCCAAGTGAATGCCTCCCAAGCATCAGATATCGAAAAAGTAAATGATTTCCAAGATCAACTGCACTTTGAGTATGTAGACAGAGCTTTTGAACCAACACCATATAAAGTCACCGCTTGGGATATGGACACATTTAAACCTATACATCATAAATGGGTATCCATCGCTCAGTCACAGGGTATAGCCAATGCTATGGCAGATCTCCAGGCAGGTATCACGATAGATCAGGATGCACGAAATCGCGGTGTTGCCATCTCAACAGGTCTACTGCCTGATGCGCACGCAAGTTATAAGGTGGCCGAATATAACTTGGATAAAGACGCCTGCTACGTTGCTAATTACCCAAAACCAAAAATGGAAGATGAGGAGCTCGGATTTTTCTCAATCACCATCTACGACGATAAACAATATATCGCAACAGATGACTATTCCATTCTTTCAAATGAGGACATGGCGTTTAATCAAGATGGATCATTTACGGTGTATTACGGCAACACCGAGACCAGATCATGTGGCGAGGTAGATAACCTACTTCATATTCCGACGGACAATATTTCCATCAACATGCGAATCTACTTACCAAGTATGGAGCATATTGGGGCGTATACTCTGCCCGACCTGAAAGCAATTTAAGTCAAGCTAGATAACATTCGTCATGCAACCTCGCTAAGTCAGATGCACTTTGCCTTAGCGAGGTATCTCTCTAAAAGGTATCTATCTACAAATAGAGCCTTCGTAGAACTCGTCGTTATTCCCCCCTTTCCCAATCGAATAAGAATTTTAGAAATTGTCGTTGACCTGTCTATAACTTCACACTTTATAGTGACGACATCACATAAGCTAAGAACAGCGGCTTGATGCTTAAACAAGCGTGGCCAAATAGCAGGTAATTGCATGAAAATCAGAACAGAAACTCACGAAGATACTAAACAGATCCACTCAATAACATATCAAGCATTTGAGAACCACCCACATCACGAACCAGGTGCGAAACCAACAGAACATCTCATTGTCGACGGACTTCGTCGTGACAACGCACTTACTGTTTCTCTTGTGTGCGAAGCCAATAACGAGGTTATCGGTCATATTGCGTTTTCACCAATCCTAATAGATGGTGAAGCTTCAACTTGGGTTGGATTGGGTCCTGTATCTGTCATTCCAGAGCATCAAGGCAAAGGCATAGGCGGAGCGCTGATTCGAGAAGGGGAAGCTCAAATCAAACAACTCGGTTATCAAGGCATTATGTTACTTGGAGACCCAAGTTATTACGGACGCTTTGGTTTCGAATCTCATCCAAACCTAACGTTTGCAGATGTCCCAGCAGAATATTTCTTGGTGAAAGGATTTGAGAATACTATCCCTAAAGGTGAAGTAACCTATCACAAGGCGTTCTTTGAAACGGCATAAGGCATAACAAACAGATAAACCTCTCTGCATATCACAATGCAGAGAGGTTATTCACTATTGTGAGTTTACTGTTGGCACTGTTGAAGGCTACCTAGCATCGCCAGCAACAGCTGACTATATTGGTCTTTACCTACTGCGATATCAGCACCGATAGGATCCATCACACCGATGGTAGTAACAGTAGAGTTTTCAAACACTGAATTTACCAGTTGCGGATTAAACTGAGGTTCCGTAAACACACAAGTCACTCCGAGCTCTTTTACCGTGTTGCGAATTTGAGTAATACGCGCAGGGCTTGGCTTCGATGCGTCCGATACTGATATTGCTCCTGACGCTAACACTCCAAAACGTTGTTCGAAATATTGATAGGCATCGTGGAAAACAATGAATTTAATACCACCCAGATTCTGGGTTTGCTGTTTTATCTCAGAAGTCAGTTGTTGTAAGCGAGAAATCGTCGCTTTTGCGTTCTGCTGATAAATCGATGCATGCTCACTATCAGCTTCAGAGAGTGTTTTAGCGATGGCTTTAACCCAAACCTCGGCATTTTGAGGATCTAACCATACATGTGGGTCATGGCCTTCGTGGTGGTGAGCATGGTGCTCTTCTTGGTGTTTATCATGGTGGTCAGCGTCGTGATGTTCGTGTTCATGTTCATCATGATGAGCCTCATCTCCATGGTGTTCATGCGCCTCAAATGTGGCCCCCTCACGGAAGTCATACAAGGTTGTACCACTCACTTCCATCATCTCAACTTTCTTTGCTGATCCCGCTAAGCTGGATAGTGGTTTTTCGAGCCAAGGGGTCAACCCCTCGCCAACCCAAAATACAACGTTCGCTTCTGAGAGAGCTTTAGCCTCTGATGGACGCAAATGGTATTCATGTGGTGATGACTCGGGACGAATCAATAAGTCAGGCTCACCAACGCCATCCATCACCTGAGACACTAACGAATGCAATGGAGCAATATCCACTGCCACATTAGGTACCTTAGCGTAAGCGTTTGAAGCTACGACCAAACCAACCACCATGCCTGATAAGGCTTTTTTAAACATTTTCTTCTCCCTGTTTTTTTAAGATATAAGATTGGCAACTACAATTGTTATGTTATAACATAACTTTTATTCCAGACGTCTTGCAAGCATCTTTTCTTTATGCACAGGTTTGCAAATCGTCGTTACTTAGTAAGTTGAGAGAAGGTGAATGTTGATTTCATCCCACGGGTTGTCAGTTAAATTTGGCAGCCATTTAATATTGGACAACATAAATATCTCGGTGAGTCAGGGGGAAATAGTCACGATTGTCGGCCCCAATGGGTCAGGTAAATCCACACTATTGAAGACCTTAATAGGCGCAATCTCCCCAATTAGCGGTCACATCGAGCGCAGTGAGAGTTTGAAGATCGGCTACGTGCCCCAGCGTTTACATATTGATGAAACCCTACCTATGACGGTATATCGCTTTCTAACGCTTCCTCTGCGTCATTCCAAATCAAGGATAAAACAAGCCTTGGAGCAAGCTGGTGTTGCTAACTTAGAAACACAGCAACTTCGGTCGCTATCAGGCGGGCAACTACAACGCGTCCTACTGGCTCGAGCACTTCTGGAGCAACCGTCCCTACTGTTACTCGACGAGGCCACTCAAGGACTTGACCAGCGAGGTACTGTCGATTTCTACCAACAAATCGACGCGATCCGCAAACAAACAGGATGTGCTGTCATCATGGTTAGTCACGATCTTCACGTTGTTATGCGAAGAACAGATCGAGTGATCTGTTTAAACGGGCATGTGTGCTGTGAAGGTGTTCCAGAGAAGGTCAGTGCATCACCAGAGTACAAAGCACTATTCGGTTTGGATGATGAAGACGTGTTAGGTGTCTATCGACACCACTCTTCCCCAATCGCTCTCCAAGAAGGAAGACTCAATGTTGGATGATTTTCTCTGGCGAGCGGCCTTAGCAGGAATTGGCGTTACATTAGCCGCCGCGCCATTGGGCTGTTTTATTGTCTGGCGTCGCATGGCCTATTTTGGTGATGCTACCGCTCATGCCTCTATGCTGGGCGTTGCGTTGTCACTAGCATTTTCGCTGCCTATTTTTCCAGGCGTGCTGATTATTGCGCTTCTGATGGCCATAACCGTCTCCACCTTCAGCGGCAGAGGTTACGCCATGGATACCTTACTCGGCGTCATGGCTCATTCGGCATTGGCAATCGGTCTGGTTGCTGTCTCATTTTTATCCGGGATTCGCCTTGATCTGATGGCCTATTTATTCGGCGATATTCTGGCAGTAAGCAAAACCGATTTATTGGTGATTTGGCTGGGTACGTTACTGGTTGTTGGACTGATTGGCTTTCGTTGGTCTGGATTACTGCTCTCCACCTTAAACAAAGATCTCGCGTTAGCAAGTGGCTATTCTCCCAAAAGGGAGCAACTGATTCTCACAATCGCACTCGCTGTCGTCGTTGCAGTCGCCATTAAAGTGGTGGGTGTCTTGCTGATTGTTGCCATGCTGATCATTCCTGCTGCCACCGCCCGCCCATTTAGCCGCACCCCCGAAATCATGGTCGTATTGGCGGCGGTTATTGGAAGCAGTTCCAGCATTGTAGGTCTGCGCACTTCTTATCTAATGGATACGCCTACCGGCCCAACGATCGTTTGTGTCGCCGCTGGGCTATTTCTTGTTTCAAGCTTGGTTTGGAAAGCTACCGTCAAACGTCAAGAGAATGGAGGCTAAGCACTTATGCATAACTACTTAACCAATACAGCCACAGATCTGGGAATATCCCCTCCACTGCCACTGAGCCTGCAACCCAGCGCTCTGACGGGAATTTATCAGCCAGAACACAACATCGCGGTTTGGCATCGCTCACTCTCGACAGAAATGACACAAAGTATAAAGTTGCTGCTTCAAGAGCAGACATCTTTAGCGCTAGTGCAAACTGTCACACCCAGCAACACAGCACATTGGGTAAAGGAGAAGCTGGCTGGTCATGATTGCGCAGAGGCTTTAGGCGAAGACATTGCGCTTATCGTTGATATGTTCTGTTGTCTATTCGATTTAAAGGAGGCGGGCTTACGTCTGACTCGTTTAGATAAACCCATGTGTCCTAAATTTCATGTCGATCATGTCCCCTGTCGACTTGTGACGACTTATCTTGGCAGTGCGACCCAATGGCTAAGTAATAACGACGTTGACCGCCGTAAACTCGGTGCAGGAAGTCATGGTAAGCCCGATCATCTGTCTGGTATTTATCCTAATGAAGCTAGTATCAATCAACTGTCTTCTGGTGACGTTGCGTTGTTAAAAGGCAGTGGATGGGAAGGTAACGAAGCGTTGGGGCTGGTTCATCGCTCACCTGAGGTTCTGCCAAATGAACGAAGGCTGTTACTCACATTAGATATGGTATAGCGATTATGGGTGACATTAACGACATTATTGAGCATGCCGAAAAGCGCTGTAAGATTCGCGGTAAACAACTGACATCTAAACGTAAATTGGTCCTAAAAGCACTAGTTCATGCTGATAAAGCGTTATCCGCCTATGACTTAGTTGATTATTGTAAGACACATTTTGACCAGAATATTCAAGCCATGTCGGTCTATCGTATTTTGGAGTTTCTTGAGAGCGAGCACTTTGCTCATAAGCTCAATGTTTCTAACAAATACATCTTTTGCTCTCACATTCTTTGCGAACATGAGCACGGCGTTCCTCAGTTCCTTATCTGTTCTCAATGCAACAAGATCAGTGAACAAATCATTGATCCTAATGTGGTATCCGGCCTCCAGTCACACGCCAAAAAGGAAGGCTTTACCGTGCTAAGTCCACAATTTGAGATCAGCGGCGTGTGCGACGAATGTGCGAGAAACGACTAATCACCACCATTTAATAGCCTATTTCACTCAAAGGAGTCCCTAATTCCCATGTCTGCCACGCTTATCAAGAACGCGCGCTTAGTCAATGAAGGAAGCATCATTGAGACGGATATTAGAATTGTTGGCCAGCGCATCGAGATGATTGCATCCAATATTAGCAGTAGACCAAGTGACACAATTGTCGATGCTCAAGGAGGCTACATCATTCCTGGGATGATTGATGATCAAGTCCACTTTCGCGAACCGGGCCTTACCCATAAAGGAACGATTGCAAGTGAGTCTCGAGCAGCCGTAGCGGGTGGGATCACCAGCTATATGGAGATGCCAAATGTCAATCCAGCCACAACAACCATTGAAGCATTAGAGCATAAATTTAGCATTGCAGAGCAAAGCTCTTTCGCCAACTACTCATTTTACTTGGGTGCCACCGAAGACAATCTTGAGCAGATAAAGCGGCTTGATCCTCAGAAACATTGTGGCGTGAAGGTCTTTATGGGTGCCTCAACTGGCAATCTATTAGTTGAAGACCCAGCCGCATTGGAGGCTATATTTCGCGACTCACCAGTGCTCATCGTCACTCACTGTGAGAGCGGTGCTGTAATAAAGCAAAACCTACAGAAATTAGCACAAGACAAGTCACCATTGACCATCGACGATCACCCAATACTCCGCGATGAAGAAGCGTGTTTTGCTTCCTCATCCTACGCCGTCGAACTGGCAAAGAAGTATCAAAGTCAGTTGCACGTCCTGCATATCACTACCGCAAAAGAACTGTCTTTGTTTGAGTCTGGTTCAATTAATAAAAAACATATCACCGCCGAAGCGTGTGTTCATCACCTTTGGTTTAGCAACAAAGACTATGAGCGCCTTGGTAATCAAATTAAATGTAATCCTGCTATCAAATACCCAAATGACCGTGATGCCCTGCTTCAAGCTCTGAATACAGGAAAAATCGATATTATCGCTACCGATCATGCACCGCACACTTGGGCAGAAAAACATGTGCCGTACGAGGAAGCTCCAGCTGGACTGCCTTTGGTTCAGCACGCCCTACTCAGCTTACTCGATCAAGTGCATCAGGGTCATATGACTATGACGCAACTGGTTGAGAAAACGGCCCATAACCCAGCGGTCCGTTATGGTGTTCAGCAGCGCGGATTCGTTCGCGAAGGTTACTATGCCGATTTGGTTCTCATCGACCCAGATACGACGACCCTCGTTACTAACGACAATAGCCTGTACCACTGTGGTTGGTCGCCATTTAATGGACACTCTTTCTCTGCGCAAATCAACAAGACTTGGGTAAATGGCAATCTCGTCTATACCAATCAAAAAGTGGTTGAGCAGCCCGTGGGAGCAATGAGATTGGTGTTCAATAATTAGCTCAGACGACTTTTAATCATGCGATACAACGCAATTTTCACTCACTATTGAACAAAGAACACTATGCTAAGAAGAAACCCCAATGGTCATATGCCGCAAGTCTCTGAAACGGCTTTCATCGATCCCACTGCAATTATCTGCGGTAAAGTTATTATCGAAGACAATGTTTTTATTGGTCCTTATGCCGTTATCCGTGCTGATGAAACCAACGAACAGGGCGATATGGAAGCGATAGTCATCAAAAGAGACACCAATATTCAAGACGGTGTCGTTATTCATTCCAAAGCTGGAGCTTCGGTAATCATCGGTGAGCGAACCTCAATTGCGCACCGCTCTATTGTTCACGGACCGTGTGAGGTCGGCAATGATGTATTTATCGGCTTTAATTCCGTTGTGTTTAATGCTGTCATAGGGGAAGGATGCGTGGTACGTCATAACTGTGTGATTGATGGGCTTGACCTCCCTCAGCACTTTCATGTCCCACCTATGACCAATATTGGTGCAGATTTTGATTTAAACAGTATTTCTAAAGTACCACCTGAATATTCAGCCTTTTCCGAGTCGGTGGTTTCAGCTAACCATACGCTAGTTCAAGGCTATAGGAGAATCGCTAATGAACTCTGACAATCAGCCTATAACTGGCGTTCCAACTAACATCATTACTGGTTTTCTCGGTGTTGGAAAAACATCGGCAATTCTTAGTCTGATGAAGGATAAGCCCGAAAATGAGCGTTGGGCCATATTAGTTAACGAGTTCGGAGAAATTGGTATCGACGGTAGTCTGGTACAAGGCCAACACAAAGATAAACAGCAAGTCTTCATTCGTGAAGTCCCGGGGGGATGTATGTGCTGCGCAGCCGGGTTACCCATGCAAATTGCATTAAACCAGTTATTGTCGGAAGCAAGACCCGATCGTCTTTTGATAGAACCTACTGGACTTGGTCACCCTAAAGAGGTGTTAGAAGTCCTTTCTACCGAACACTATCGCCAAGTGCTTTCATTACAAAAAACAGTCACGCTTGTCGATGCTCGTCGTTTGTCCGACTCTCGCTATACTCAACATGACACTTTCAACCAGCAAATATCGATAGCTGACACTATCGTGGGTAACAAGTTCGATCTCTACCAGCAAGGCGATTCTGAAAAATTGACAACCTACGTAGCGAAAGTAGGCCGACCAAATACAAAGGTGATCTTTGCCAAACACGGTGCCATCCCCCTATCGGAGTTTGAAGGGGAGACAAGCATTCATCAACACCCACCTCATCACCACCACCATCATTCCCAAAGCAAGCCGCTAGTGTCTGAGCAAGACCTCCCAGAGAGTGGTTTTCTTAAAGCAGAAAATGAGGGGGAAGGCTTTCAAAGCGTGGGGTGGCGTTTTAGTCCCGATAAAGTATTTAACCGACAGAAACTCATTTTATTATTGGTTGAATTAGACGTTGAGCGCATGAAAGCAGTATTTATTACCGAAGATGGAATATTCGGTTACAACTTAACGTCAGATGGTTTAACAGAAGTCGTCCTCGACGATTATTTTGAAAGCCGAATCGAACTAATTTCAGATACTATTGATGATACGTTTGAAGAACAGCTCTTAAGCTGTTTGCAGGAGTAATCATCTTTGACGATTTATGAACTAAAAAATAGAGCCCGCCAAAAGAGCGAGTATTTATTGGTAGGTTTAGTCGCAGCGTTATTCGTTAACGCTGCTACGGCTCATCCTCACTCTTGGATTGAAATGAAAACACATATCAATGGCCAAGACGGTATCATCACAAGCTTAAGTATGGAGTGGTCTTTCGACGCAATAACCTCTATCTATATGCTTGATGGAGAAGATGTTTCTCCCGCTAAAGAGCAGGAAACGTTGCATAATTTGTCGATGTCAGTCCTCAACAATATGAAAGATGAACATTACTTCACTCACTTTTACGATGGTGAGAAAACAGTAAAGTACGGACTAGCACGCAATGCAAAGATGACCCGTGATAAAGCAAAATTGGTGCTCAGCTTTGAGATTCCCTTTACCAAACCGCTGCCTGTTACTCGCAATTCATTAAAGCTATTAATATATGAGCCGAGTTATTATGTTGATATGGCTTGGCGATCCACTAATGATGTCGTCCTGTCACCAGAGCTAGCCCGCCAATGTCAGGTCAACATCATTGAGCCAAACCCGACTCCAGAGCAAATGAGTTATGCCATGTCTCTCCCTGCTGACGCGGATCCGGATAACACATTGGGTCACCTCTTTACACAAACTGCAAGTATCCATTGTGCCAATGTTTCCGACTCGCAATGACAAACTCAAAGCAAATTGAATCAAACGTTATGAAGCAAAACAAGAACAATGTAACACTCAATCACACCAAAGAAGCACACTTACATTATCGACGTATCTTTGTAACGCTAGTCGTCTCTATACTACTGGTTGTAAGCTTATATCTGTTATGGCAAGCATGGCCGTCACTGGTCGTGATGAGCATTCAATGGCAACGAGAGGTGAACGCACAACTTGCCGATTTGCTATACGATGCTCAAACACAACCTT
The DNA here is from genome assembly GCF_023716845.1 of Vibrio sp. SCSIO 43133. Classification (NCBI taxonomy): domain Bacteria; kingdom Pseudomonadati; phylum Pseudomonadota; class Gammaproteobacteria; order Vibrionales; family Vibrionaceae; genus Vibrio; species Vibrio sp. SCSIO 43133. The sequence goes on along the minus strand of NZ_CP068025.1, from coordinate 1,928,257 downwards.
TGATCGCTGGTGGCTACTTGATTGGCGCCAGTTTTCTTTATGGAATGCTCCATTCCATTGGTCCAGGTCACGGTAAAGTCATCGTGACCACTTATCTGGCAACCCACCCAACCAAAGTTAAAACTAGCTTAGTTTTAACCGTTATTTCTGCGTTGTGTCAGGCACTCGTTGCTATTGTACTCGTGAGCGTCCTCATTTGGGGTTTCAATGCCTCAATGCAGGCCGTCAACCGTGATGCCATGATTTTTGTTTCAATTAGCTTTGCGCTCGTTACTTTATTGGGAGGCATTATTTGCTGGAAGGCCGCAGCGCAGATTTTTAAGCTCTTGCGTTCTCACAACCTCAAGATCCGTAGTCTAGCTCCGCTCTCTTCTCAAAACACGAAACAAAAAACAAAGCTTGAGGTAAATCCTGCCACCTACGCTATCAAGCCCTCACCTATAGTGGCTAAAGCAACAGGTATTCAACATCACCATTCCCATGGCGATAACTGCGGGTGTGGGCATCAGCATGTTGTTAGTGCACAGATGATCAACGAAGCTTCAACATGGAAAGAATACTTAGGCATTGTTGCATCCATAGGTGTTAGACCCTGCAGTGGCGCCATTATGGTCCTGCTTTTCGCAAACGTTGTTGGTCTATATTGGATGGGGGTAATCAGTGCGATTCTGATGGGACTAGGAACGGCTTTAACAACGTCACTGATTGCACTAATGACTCTGTCTGGCAAACATATACTTAAACGGTATCTAGTGGTGGCAAACAGTGAGCACTCCGTTAACTGGAAGCTAACTGGCAGTTATCTAAAGCTGGTTGGTGGCGTTATACTGATGATCATTGGCTTACTTTTCATGGGCGGGCAGGATTACGGAATGTCCCCTGTCTTGTCGAGCTGATCTAGAAAGCTCTAAATAGAAACTATTTAGAGCTTGTTTACTATGATATGCCACCTGTATTGCCTATCCAGAACATATCTCAGCGGGTTTGTGGTCATCGCAGTAGTCGCTAGATAAGATAGAAGCCCATCCTATCGAACTGAAACCGTGTGTTTCTCAGCCAAAGCCATCACGATATTCGAGTCACTGTAGGCACTCTCATTTATAAAGTGTGGGTATACCTCATTGTCGCTCTCCCAATAAATATCATGACCACTGAGAGTGGCCAACAAAGGCTCTCCCTTCCTTAGTACTTCGAAATCTCGCCCACATAGCGTGGGATGTACGACAGCTTCACGCATACCGTCGTTTCCGACTGGTGCTTTGACCTCTTCGGTATAGTAAAAAGCGTCATAATCATTCAGCTCACCAAGTTGCTTCAGGTTGTGCTTTTCTATGTAATCCAAAACCACAGAACACATCGTTTTCATAAGCTCTAACGTACTGTATTTTAGCGAGCTATGAGCTTGACTCCCGACCTCTATCATGACGCCATATTCACTAGCAGTGCAAAGATAGGGCTGATCACTCCAAGATTTCCTGCTTTCAAATAAGATATTTGCCTTAGGTAGACGTTGCTTCACATACGCGCCCATCATTCGATAAAACGGGCTATCCGCAAGTAGAATCAAGGTCGCCCCCATATTACTTGTGGTGTTATGCAGATCAATGATCAGTCGATCACTTGTGTTTGCGTGATGTTCAATAAACTGATTGGCGACTTTCGATTCGTGCGAATTCGAACTCTCAACCTTATTAGATGCAGAGAATTCACGATTTAAGTCAGAATCAATATATCTAATGTTCTGTTTTTGAGCCTCAGGGTTAGCAATGATGGAAGAGGCAGAAAACGTCGAGCGATCAACGGCATAAAGACCTTCTTTAATTAACTTATGTAGATAAATCCCAGAAAGTTCATTGCCATGGGTCCCAGCCACAATCAGGACCTGCTTGAGTTTATCCATTTATCTAATACCTCCAATTAAAATTAATAACATTCCTAAACTAGGGCCGATTGCCTACTAAGTGTGTAAAGGTAAGTCAGGAATAATTGATATGTTATAACATATCAATATAAATATAAAAAAGACTAGGTTTAGATAGGTCAAAAACACAAAAGAGCGGCTGACATGCCGCTCTCTTCTACTGCATTTTTTCTGAGTTATAGACTCCGTTGATGCGCTTCAATTAATGCTAACATTTTGGCTTCAGCCGATTGATTCGCTTGAGCGTAGTCCATCTCTGGTGGAAAATCGCTGATGACCTCATAGTAGCATTTAAGCTTAGGCTCGGTGCCAGATGGACGCACAATGACTCGCGATTGATCCTCAAGCAAATAAATCAGCACATCACTTGCGGGTAAATCGATGGTTTCTGTCGTTCCGTCTGCGAATTGTCGAACGGATGTATTTAGGTCTTCAATCACCTCAATGCGCTTGCCTGCAATCTCTGTCGGTGGGTTGCGACGAAGTTTCTCGCCAATAGGTGGCGACTTAGGATCTAACGCAATACTGCGTTGGGCATTAAAGTAGAAGCCATGTTGACGATAAAGCTCTTCAAGCTTATCCCACAGCGTTTTTCCTTGCGCTTTGAGCTTACCGGTTAACTGTGAAAACGCCACAAGTGCAGAGAGCCCATCTTTATCCCACACTTTATTGCCGACCGTATACCCTAATGCCTCTTCATAAGCGAACAGGAAGGGATGGTCCACGCTCTCTTGAGTCATTGCGACGTTGGTTAGCCATTTAAATCCCGTCAATGTTTGGTAATACTGAGCACTATGCGCCTTGGCAATACTTCTTAGTAGGCGCGACGAAACTATGGTATTCCCCACCAGCGCATTAGGTTGACCCGACAACAAGTAATCGCCAAATAGTGACCCTACTTGATCTCCCGTCAGCATTTGGTACTCATCATCAGGACGTTTAACTGCAACTGCAAAACGATCAGCATCTGGATCGTTGGCACAGGCAATATCTGCACCTACAGACTTGCCGAGCGCCATCACCATATCCATTGCTCCAGCTTCTTCTGGATTTGGGAAGTTAACGGTTGGGAACGCACCGTCCGGTTCTCGCTGCTCAGTTACACTCGCCACTTGGTTAAAGCCTGCGTCTGCTAACAGTGTTTCTGCCATGTCAGCACCGACACCATGCATCGCAGTATAAACAATGGAAATATCCGTATTGCTATCCGGTGTTAGAAGTTCACTTTGGTTTATGGCCTTACGATAGGTTTGATAGTAATCCTCTTCTAACCAAATCAATAACCCCTGTTGTTTCGCTTGGTCTAAGGGTAACAACGTTAGAGGTTGAGTCGCAGCATCGTCAATCTGTGCCGCAATACCAGAGTCATGTGGAGGAATAATCTGCGCCCCGTTTTCCCAATAGACTTTAAATCCATTGTATTCTGGTGGATTATGACTCGCCGTCACTACAACGGCTGCTGCTGCATTCAATTCACGAACACCAAAGGCAACGATAGGCGTTGCTGCAACTTTATAGGTCAGATACACCTTGATACCGAGCGCTGTTAGAACGGACGCGGTATCGTGCGCAAACTGCTTGGAGTCAGAGCGGCCATCATAACCGATCACTACACCTCGCGATGAAGCCTCGCTAACTTGTTCGAGAAGATAATGACCTAACCCAGTCGCAGTTTCTTGAATGACTAAACGATTCATACGATTTGGTCCAGCCCCCACTTTTCCGCGTAAGCCAGCGGTACCGAATGCAAGGCGAGAGCTGAATCGATCTTTCAACTCTCTTTCATCGTTCGAGTCCACCAGCTGCTGCAATTCGTGTTTAGTAATTGGATCAGGATCGCGTGCTAACCATTGAGAAATTTGTTCAGTCATAGTGATGTTTCCTTAATTGAGGCAACCTGATGGAGAGGGATATCTTTCAGGTTCTCATTTGTCTATTTAATAATAGTAAATGACTCTCAATATCATTAAAGAGAGAGCAACCGATAAAATGAACTCCAATTTGATAACAAGCTAGAACAGTAATGATAGGTAAACCAACACTTACCTACCAATGGACAGGGTGACTATGCCTCTTCAGGGTCTATATCGAACGACGCATCAATCAACTTCTGGGTATAGTCGCTCTTTGGATGATAGAAGATTTCATCTGTGGTGCCTTGCTCCATAATCTCACCCTTTTGCATTACCAGAACGCGGTCAGATAGCGCTTTAACCACGCTCAAATCATGGCTGATGAACAAGAAACCGATGTTATGTTTCTTCTGAATGTCTTTAAGAAGGTCTATGACGGTAAGCTGTACCGAGCGATCCAATGCTGAAGTAGGTTCATCAAGCAAGATAAATGATGGCTCAAGAATGAGTGCTCGGGCAATAGCAATACGTTGTCGCTGCCCGCCTGAAAACTCATGGGGATAACGGTTGATACTGTGAGGGTCAAGCCTAACTTCTTCTAAGGCAGTCCGTGCACGCTGCATGCGTTCGGCTTTTGACAAATTGGGATGATGAACCGTAAGGCCTTCTGTAATGATGTCGCCTACGGTCATTCGTGGCGAGAGCGACCCATAGGGATCTTGAAACACCATTTGAATGTCTTTTTTAAGGGCAAATCGAGCTTTAGCCGTCAGTTTGTCCACGTCTTGACCTTTGAACTTCACAGTCCCAGTGCATGGTAGCAACCCGATCAGTGCACGTCCTAAAGTCGATTTACCCGACCCTGACTCCCCTACAATACCCAAGGTTTCACCCTGCTTGAGCTGCAACGAAATCCCTTTAACCGCTTCAAAATACTGATTACGCTGTTGTATAAAGCTCGATTTAATCAAGAATTTCACTCGAATATCGTCAGCTTCTAGCAAAGTAGGGGCGGTTTCTTCTACTTCCTCTTTTTGTCCCTTAGGTACAGAATCGAGTAGCATCTTGGTGTAATCGTGCTGGGGTGATGAAAACAGCGCTTGGCATTCGCCTTGTTCGACAATATCCCCCTTACACATCACTATCACTCGGTCTGCCAAGTGTTTGACCACACCCAAGTCATGAGTAATAAACAGAATCGCTGTTCCAAGCTTAGCTTGGATTTCTTTGATGAGATTAAGTACTTCAGCTTGAACCGTTACATCAAGTGCAGTGGTTGGTTCATCAGCGATCAAAATGTCAGGCTCATTAATCAAGGCCATAGAAATCATAATGCGTTGCAGCTGGCCACCAGAAAACTCGTGAGGGTACTTAAAGTAAGCCGTTTCTGGTTCTGGCAAATGCACCAAATCAAACAGCTCCAAAACGCGTTTCTTGGCTTGTTGACCACTCACCTTTCTATGGCACATCAAAGCTTCCGCAACTTGAATGCCCACCTTCATATAAGGGTTGAGTGAAGTCATCGGTTCTTGGAAGATCATTCCGATACGGTCACCACGAATCTTTTGCATCGCCTTATCATCCATTTTCAGTAGCGAGTGGCCGTTAAATGCGATGTTTGAATCCGCGTGAATAATCGCATTGTTAGGCAGAATCTGCATCAGCGCGTTGGTTGATACAGATTTACCGCTTCCTGATTCACCCACAATAGCTAATGTTTCACCCGCAAAAAGATCGAAGTTGACTTGTTTCACTGCATCAACAATACCGTCATTGGTGGTAAAGCTTACGGAAAGATCGCGGACAGTTAGAATAGGGTCTTGAGACATAATGCTTCCTTGCTCATTCGAATTAGTAATGTGAGTTTGGTGTCGGGTTGGTGTGTGGATTCAAGACCGCAATACTATGATGCGATCGGCTAAGCTCATTGAATTTTCGAGTCCACTCAGCACTGTGTTGAGAAGCGCAGAAGGCTTCCATATGGCTGAGCACAAGATCCGTACTCTCTTCAATCGCCGCATAAACGATCTTGATAAGTTGAGTTTGCTCTAGTGACAAAAATTGCAGTAATGCATAACAGCGATTGAGTGTCTCAAACGCTTGCTGTGGCTCACCAATACTATTGAGGATACTTGATTGATAGATAGACGCGTCTCGTAATCCTGTCACCAAGAAAACGAACTGACATGGGCGAGTTTGTTTACATTCAAGTGCATGATAGACATGCGAAGGCAAGCTATCTAACACTTGTGAAAACAAGTGTTTTGCCTCAGGCCAACTGCCTTGTTTTAGTAATTTCTCTGCATTTACAAAACGAGACCAGCACTGTTGAATTTCCATTGGGTGAGCCTTTTTAAAACGATAGTTGCCTATTAAAATTCAAACCAAATGCGAATGCAAGTAATTATCATTTGACTAATGACTTCACTATTCGAAATTAATGAATACTAAATTCAAAATAAAGCCAATTATCAAATTTAATTAAATGAATACAATGAGCAGACAATAAACATCAGCCACTCAGGACATTCAACATGAGCAAGTTATTTGAGCAAACAGAGATTAAAGGTCTAGGACTTCAAAATCGTATCGCGATGGCACCAATGACTCGAGCACGCACTAGTCAGCCGGGCAATATTCCTAATGATATGATGGCCACCTACTACCAACAAAGAGCCACCGCTGGATTGATCATTTCCGAAGCGACGCAGATTTCCGATGACTCTCAAGGTTACTCTTTCACTCCAGGTGTTTATAGCGATGAACAGGTGGCTGGCTGGAGCAAAGTGACGCAAGCTGTGCACAGTGAAGGCTCAAAAATGTTCTGCCAACTTTGGCATGTGGGCCGAGTATCCCACCCAACGTTCCAAAACGGTGAAAAGCCAATGGCCCCCTCTGCTCTAGCACCAGTAGAAACTCAAGTATGGATTGCAGACGAAAACGGCAATGGCAACATGATAGATTGTGTCGAGCCACGCGAAATGACCAAAGACGACATTCAGCGTGTGGTTAACGATTTTGCCACCGCTGCAAAGCGTGCTGTAGAGGCCGGGTTTGATGGTGTCGAAATTCACGGTGGCAATGGCTACCTTATCGACCAGTTCCTTCGCACCAACTCCAATAAACGTGCCGACGAGTATGGCGGTACACGCGAAAATCGTATTCGTTTCTTACTTGAGGTTGTGGATGCAGTTGTCAGCGCGATAGGTGCTCACAAAGTCGGCGTCCGATTAGCACCATTCATAACTTTTAAAGATATGAATTGCCCAGACATCGTACCGACCATTCTTGACGCAGCGACAGAATTACAACAACGTGATATCGCTTACTTACATTTATCTGAAGCGGATTGGGATGACGCGCCTGAAATTCCTGAAGCATTTCGTATCGAGCTTCGCAAACGTTTCGACAACTGCATCATTGTTGCCGGCGGTTACACTCAGCAAAATGCAGAGGCCGTACTAGCTAAAAACTATGCCGATATTGTCGCCTTTGGTCGCCCGTTTGTGTCTAACCCAGACTTGGTCTCTCGCTTACAACACGACAAACCACTAGCGGAACTCGATGGCGCTACTCTGTTTGGTGGCAATGACAAAGGTTATACCGATTATCCAACAATGCCATAACGGTCAGGCCCGCATTTTGTGCGGGCTTTTTTGTCACCAAATTCCTACATCAATCCTGCTTTTCTTCTTTTTAATCATATATTAACCCGTCACAACCCTTCATTTGCACAAAATATGACCTCGCTCAAAAATATATGCATCATTAGGAGTATTTTAGGAACGTTCATATTTCAGGAGTGAAAAACATGACGGCTTCAAAAATGTTTGTAAGGGATTTTCTGGGATTACTATTAATCGTCTGCACTGTGCTTGCAGGATTGTGCGTTTTACTTTGCCTACTTGCATTGTTTGCATACGTAAACCACGAAACGATTCTCGCCTCTGACTTCTTCCACGAATCGTTCTACCTCATCGCTTTCTTTATTCCACCCTACTTCATAGCAAGACACATCAACCGTGCAGAGACAGTCACTGCCGTTGAGCAATATTTGTTGATGAAGAGTAAAAGCGAGCAACTTCCACACTAATACGCTTTAAGGGTAATCTTCAATTCATCCTGACCATTACCCTTATTCAACCGCAATCGACGTATTCAGTTACGTACTTCACTGAGCAATTAGACGTTTCTTGTCGCTATCTTTCTCTGTTAACTACCGCCCTCAACACCATTAACTCGTCTGACGAATGATGCCCGGTAGTGGAATCTTATTTTCAGCTAAGCACCAATATCCAAAGCTTAAAAAGTTACATTAATGTCACCAGCTGCTCTTTGTCTCTATCACAAAGCTGAAAGCATTACCTGTTCAAACTGCGGTGAAAATAGGGCTATTACGTTGTTAGACTCGGTCAGCTTAACTAATGAATAAAAATAAACCATTGTTATTAAAAGATTTATATAGTTATCCGCCCCTACCAAAAACAGAGCCAGCGCTTGTCGTAACAAATACATTTAATGCATCTAATACATAAACAATTCTTAAACATATGCACAATAAACATATATTGAATGCAAACCTTTCATTTTACTCATAAAAATTATCCATAGTATTTTTGAGGGAAAGTCATCTGATGATGTTTTTCTTATATGAAAAATACTTTGAGCAATGCATTCGGCTCTTGAGGAGTTTTTCATATAAGAATTAATCAGTATAAGGAATATTAACTAATGACAAAGTTAATCGAAGAGATAACGCTTGGGCTGTCCAAGGCCACGCTTAAAAACCGCATTGTCATGGCACCAATGACCATTCAATCTGCATTTTTTGATGGTGGAGTGACTCAAGAAATGGTGGATTACTATGCCTCTCGTTCTGGAGATGCAGGGGCTATTATCGTGGAAAGCGCATTTGTCGAAAATTACGGCCGTGCATTCCCTGGGGCTCTGGGTATCAACCACGACAGTAAAATTGCTGGCCTCGAAAAATTGGCAACGGCAATTAAAGCTAAAGGTTCGAAGGCTATTTTACAAATTTATCATGCTGGACGCATGGCAAATGGTGAATTCAATGGCGGCCACCAACCGATCTCTGCCAGTCCTGTTGCCGCTCTGCGCGATAACGCAGAGACCCCACTCGAGATGACCGAAGAGCAAATTGTTGGCATGATCGACCATTTTGGTGACGCAGTTAATCGTGCCATTCTTGCCGGCTTTGATGGCGTTGAAATCCATGGCGCCAACACTTACCTTATCCAACAATTCTTCTCTCCACATTCCAACCGACGCACTGATAAGTGGGGTGGTGATATTGAGAAACGCACCACATTCCCGCTCGCTATTTTAGAGAAGGCGAAACAGGTAGCCACATCTCACCAAATGCCTGGGTTCATTATTGGCTACCGTTTTTCTCCTGAAGAGATTGAAGAGCCGGGAATCCGTTTTGAAGAGACCATGTTCCTTCTTGATAAACTCGCTCAAAGCGGCCTTGATTACTTCCATTTTTCAATGGGTAACTACGCTCGAAACTCTATTGTTAATCCAGAAGACAAAGAACCGCTTATCCGCAAATTCCATGCGTTGAAGTCTGAAGATGTTGCTAAAGTCCCAGTTATCGGTGTCGGTGGCATTGCTCAGCGTCAAGATGCGGATACTGCGCTTGAGTATGGTTATGACATGGTTAGTATCGGTAAAGGTTTCCTTGTCGAACCAACATGGGCAAAGAAAGCAATCAATGACGAAGTCTGCGCTGAATTTGCTGATATCGCTCAACAACAAGCATTAATGATCCCAACACCATTGTGGGAGATCATGGATTACATGATCATCGACAGCGCAGCCGAAGCATTAAAACACCAACGTATCAAAGAGCTTCAAAGCGTCGAGATCAAGTTCGAACCCGGCGAATACACAGCGTATGGTTATGGCCATAACGGTCAACTTCCAGTCACGGTTAGTTTCTCTGAAGACAGAATTCTTGATATCGCCGTAGATTCCTCAAAAGAGTCAGACGGTATCGCCAACCCTGCTTTTGAACGTATTCCTCAGCAGATACTCGATGGTCAAACACTGAATATCGATGTTATCTCCGGCGCTACTGTCAGTAGCCAAGCTGTTCTTGATGGTGTGTCCAATGCCGTGGATCTCGCTGGGGGCAATTCAGAGGCACTACGTTGTAAAGCACGCGAAGCAGTTGAGTGGTCAACAGAAGTCATCGAAGACACCGTAGATGTGGTGGTAGTCGGTGGTGGTGGTGCAGGTTTGAGCGCAGCGCTTACCGCATTAGATAATCATCAATCAGTGATAGTACTTGAGAAGTTCCCAGCGATCGGTGGTAACACAGTTCGTACAGGTGGTTGGGTTAACGCTGCAGAGCCAAAATGGCAAAAAGCATTCCCAGCTCTTGCCGGGGAAGCAGACTATCTAAAAGCACTTGCTGACACACCAGAGTCTGAGATTGCGCCAGAATATCTCGCGGACTTCCGCATGTTGAAAGATCAGTTAGCAAACTATTTCTTAGATGTAGACGCTGGTAACCACTATCTGTTCGACTCAACAGAACTGCACTTGATTCAGACTTATCTTGGCGGCAAACGCACTAACTTAGATGGTGAATCAATCTACGGCCAATACGATCTTGTACATACACTGACTAGCCGAGCGATGGAATCGATCAACTGGCTAACAGAGAAAGGCATCGATTTTAACCGTGGTATGGTCGACATTGCGGTTGGTGCGCTATGGCGTCGCGCCCACAAACCAAATCGCCCTAAAGGTGTTGAGTTTGTTGAAAAACTGCAAAAGCACATTGTCGCTCAAGGTGGTCGTATTATCACTGATACACGTGCAGACGATCTGATTATTGAGAACGGTCAAGTCGTGGGTATTAATGCCACTCATTCAAACGGCACGAAATACAAACTAACCACGAAGCAAGGTGTAGTAATGGCATCTGGCGGATTTGGTGCCAACACTAAGATGCTTCAGAAGTACAATAACTACTGGAACGAAATCGCCGATGACATCAAGACAACTAACTCTCCAGCGCTTGTGGGTGATGGTATTGCCATTGGTGAAAACGCTGGAGCAGAATTAGTCGGTATGGAGTATATCCAGCTGATGCCAATTGGCGACCCTAAGTCAGGTGCATTGCTTACAGGCTTGATTGTTCCACCAGAAAACTTTGTCTTTGTTAATCAACAAGGCAAGCGCTTTGTCAACGAATGTGAAAGCCGTGATGTGCTGTCTAACTCATTCTTCGATAATGGCGGTGTGATTTACATGATTGCGGATGAAGAGATTCGTAAAACAGCGGCAAACACAACCGACGAGACTATCGAACGAGAAATTGAAGAAGGTATTATCATTAAAGCTGACACAATTGAAGAGTTAGCACAGAAGATCAATGTTCCGACTGCTGAACTTAGCGAAACCATTCGCTTGTATAACTCCTACGTTGATAATGGACGTGACCCAGAGTTCCAAAAAGGTGCACTTGGTCTTAAGGTCGAGCAGGCGCCTTTCTACGCGACGCCTAGAAAACCATCTGTACACCATACGATGGGCGGTCTCAAGATCGACACTGACGCTCGTGTGTTAAATAAACAGGGAGCACCAATTCCTGGGCTATATGCCGCTGGTGAAGTAACGGGTGGTATTCACGCTGGTAACCGCCTCGGCGGTAACGCCTTAATTGATATATTCACTTACGGCCGAATCGCAGGTCAAAACGTTTCTATGAGAAACTCGTAAACAAAAGGGAAGCCTCTGGCTTCCCTACTTTTATTCCTGTTCGGAGACACATTATGCCTAGCTATAAAACTCGCTTTCAAATGATGGGGACCTTCATTGATCTTGTTATTCATCATCACAATGGCGGGCAGTTGCTAAAGGACTGTTATCTCCAACTCCAAGAATTCGCCCAGCGCTTTACCGTGAATCAGTCTCATTCGGAGCTGATGAACGTCAATCACAATGCAGGTATACGCCCGGTGCGTGTCAAAGCTGATTTATATGAACTGTTGAAAACTGCCACCGCTGTGAGCCTTGATAACGCCAATCCTTTTAACATCGCCATTGGGCCGTTAATCAAAACGTGGCGTATTGGTTTTAAGGACGCGACCCTACCCTCCGATTCTGAGCTTGCATCAAAGCTTGAACTTGTGAATCCCTCACACATTGTGTTTGATGACATCTATCAAACGGTATTCTTAACCAAAGTAGGTATGCAAATTGATTTAGGCGCCATCGCCAAAGGCTATTTTGCTGACAGGATAAAGCAGTATTTGGTTAGCCAAGAGGTAGAGTCCGGCTATATCAGCTTGGGAGGGAACGTATTAACCATAGGGCATGCACCAGATAGCAAAGAAAAAGCCTGGACGGTCGGAATTCAGGACCCATTTAGCCCAAGGGGCCAAGTTTGCCGAATCGTACCGCTTAACGACAAGTCCGTCGTCACATCTGGCATCAATGAACGCTTCTTTGAACACAAAGGGGTACGATATCACCATTTACTCGATGCACAGAGCGGCAAGCCCATCGTGACTGATATCGCGAGCGTGACGATTATTTCCAAGTTGTCTGTCGATGGTGAAATTTGGAGCACGGCAGGTTTCCTGACTTCGGTTGATGACGCATTAGCTTACTTGAATCAACAACAGCACGTTGAAGCCATCGTCATTTCCAATCAAGGTCACGTACATATCACTCACGGACTTGTCGACAACGGCCATACGATTCTCGAAAAGTGAGACTATTAGCCCAAGTCGCTCACCCTGCGCAACCTCACTCCAGCAAACGTTTGCAATTCATCTAGAACTCACTATTATTCGCGCTAATTAAAAACAATAATTAAGAGCTACTATGAATATCAAGCAAACGTTACTCGCCACGACGATCGCTGGCTTAAGTACTTTTTCACATGCTGCCCAAAAAGTCGATCTGATGATCACCGACGCTCTCGTGCTTACAATGAACCAAGAGAAGACCGTGTACCAAAACGGCACTGTGGTTATCGATGACAACAAGATTGTCGCCGTAGGCGACGAAGCGCTAGCTGAACAATATAAAGCCAAACAAACACTTGATGTTGATGGTGATATCGTGATGCCCGGACTAATCAACACCCATACTCATGTATCAATGAGCGTGTTCCGCTCTCTTGCCGATGATGTGCCAGATCGCTTACACCGTTATATTTTCCCGCTTGAAGCTAAATTGGTGTCTCGTGATATGGTTCGTATCGGAGCAAACCTTGGTAACGTTGAGATGGTGAAAGGTGGTGTTACCACGTACGCTGATATGTACTACTTTGAAGATGAAGTGGCAAAAACCGTTGATGAAATCGGTATGCGTGCAGTGTTGGGCGAAACCGTGATTAAATTCCCAGTAGCAGATGCTGCCAATGCTGATGAAGGCATCAAATACGCTTTGAACTTTATTGAAGAGTATAAAGACCACCCTCGTATTACCCCAGCGTTTGCCCCTCATGGTCCTTATACCAATACGACAGAAACACTACAGAAAATTGCTAAGCTATCACTGGAGCACGACGTGCCCGTCATGATCCATCTTGCTGAATCTCATCGAGAACAAGAGAAGATCGCAGAACGTTCCAATGGCATGTCTCCCGTTCAATACATGCACAGTATCGGCGCGCTCAATAAAAACCTTGTTGGTGCTCACATGATTTTGGTCGATGACGAAGACATCAAGTTGGTGAAAGAGTCTGATATGGGTGTGGCACACAATATGAGTGCAAATATCAAATCGGCGAAAGGTGTATCTCCGGCGCTCAAAATGTATGACCAAGGTGTACGTATTGGCTTAGGTACTGATGGCCCAATGTCTGGTAACACACTAAGTACTATTGACGAGTTCAATCAAGTGGCTAAGGTCCACAAGCTAGTCAACAAAGACCGAGCAGCGATGCCTCCAATCAAAGTTATCGACATGGCGACCATGGGCGCCGCACGTGCACTGCACATGGAAGATAAAATTGGCTCATTAGAGGCTGGTAAGTTGGCAGATATCATCGTCATTGATACCAAAGCGCCAAACATGGTTCCGGTTTACAACCCTTATTCGGCGTTAGTTTACTCAGCGAACTCCGCTAACGTTAAACACACTATCGTCGATGGTAAAATCATCATGAAAGACCGCGACATGCTAACCGTAGATGAAGATAAGATTCGAGAGGAAGCATTAGCGTTCACGGAAGTGGTTCGCAAGACCGTCGTTGAAGCTGGCGAAGTAGTTCAGTAGATATCTAATTCACCGTTAGAAAAACGCTTGGTATTAGCCAAGCGTTTTTGTTTGGAAGTTACCTGAAGCTATCGAGCAACCAATAGCTAACCGGATTATCCGGACATTGATACGGACCACATTCAATAAAGGTCGACAGCACATTAATAGCTACCGCCACGATAGCCAAAATACAGACGACTCGACCAAACATACTCATTTGGTAGTGGTCATCACTCCAGTCTTTATTCCAAAGTACCAATAACAATGCAACTCCCGCGATAGTCATAGCAAAAATCACAAAAGCCCACGTGTAATAGTGCATTCCCAAAACCGGGCTACCAAAACCCGGGGTTCCCGGAATGACATGCAGTGAAACCTGCCTAAGTGCTGTCGCCGCACCAAATAGAGCCCCCACTAAAATGACACCATAGTGACGCTGCTCCGTGCCATACACAATATTGAGCAGGAATCCAAACATGACCATTACAAAACCAATCCGTTGCAATAAGCAAAGTGGGCATGGCAGTTCATTCCACGCCACCTGTAAAACTGATCCCATGAGCAAAACAAAGGTAATTCCAAGTAATCCTAGAGTATTCAGCAAAGTGATGTGCTTCTGATTCATAAGTAGTCACCTCCGCTATAACAAGATCGATAACGTATCGGTTGCATGGTGATGAAACCAATATAGACCTAGCACAACTGAGACTCCGAAAAATGCGTAACCCACCTCTTTCTTACCAATGAACGCGCTAACCATGGCGATCAAAAGCAATAAGAAAATTAAACTCATCATAAGCGACTTACCTTATTGTTTTATAGAGTATTATCCTTCCGATAACATGAGTTTAAGTATAGAAAGAGTTGCATAGGTTGCAAAAAATGAGGTGTGGGAAATCTGCAGACTTAGATTGTACAAATCAATTGAATGCTCTTTATTAGGCTATTTCGCGCCCTTGTTAAAACATGGAAAAAGCTATCATACTAGCTCCCCAATACCGTCAGCGGTCTTTTCCCATCGCAGGCTCCTTTCTCAAGATCATATAACGGACTAGTACCGTGACTGCTCCAACGGTGGTCTTCTCTCGATAGCTTGCGATATTGTGTGGGCGTGACTCCGATATAGGTTTGAAATGTCTCGTAAAAGCGGCTACTTGAGTTAAAGCCGACGGTAAGTGAGATATCTAATATGGTTCGGTCTGTATCACTAAGCAAGGCTCGGGCATGGTTAATGCGCATGGCGGTGATGTACTGCTTAATGGTCATCTGCATGGTGCGTTGGAACACGTTCATTGCGTAGTTGGTATGCAAACCAATGTGTTCAGCGATATCTTTGATCGTCAGAGGTTGATTGTGGTGCGTTGCTATGTATTCCAACATCTGACTGACGTAAAACTGAGAGTGTTTAGATACCCCTTTAGGTGTTGACTTGTCCTGCTTATTAATAAGTAATTGCTGCCAACCATCAAGGCAAATCCGCTTTAACATCAAGCCTATTTCATCCACAGCAAGCTGCTGGCGGCTTTCCGATGGATGGTTCATTTCTTCTGCCCAACGGGCAATTTCAAACTCACTAATCAGCGAACATGAGTTGGATTGAATTACGCTACCGTGAGTGATTTGATTGACGAGATCTCGGCTCAATGTCCAAGACATAAAGTGATGGATAGGTATATTTATGATTCCCATATTGTGGCTGTGACCCGGGTCAGTCAAGCGATGTGGCACCGATGCCCAGAACAATCCGATCGCACCGCTTTTTACAACAATGGGGCTGCCGTTAATGATGTACTCCACATCATCACCGAACGGAATATTAACTTCAATTTGGCCATGCCAATGGTATCCCGGCATCGAATGTGGCGGTCTCAATTCAATATCAATTTTCTCATACGACGAATAGAGCGACAGCGGACTGACCGATACCGTTTCTGATGAGTATTTGTCTTGGGTGACAACTTTCAGCGCATCTGGGTCATATTGTTTCATCTATCACTCCTTAGGAAATCGTACAAACCTGTTTTAGCAAATCGTGCAATTTAAAACTCTGAACAGGATCATATAGCCAAACTACCCCAATAAGTAAGATTCAAGTTATGTGATTAAAGTCAGTGCGTTACATGAAATTCGCTAGTATTTTCACAATCTTTATCCGCAAAAATGACAATATTGTCCCATTTCCTAAGATTTTTATTTGGCTCATTAGAAATATGAGAAAACAGGATACTCATTGTTATATCTGAGACGAATCTACTCTTGCCACAGGTGTACCTTAGCTTCATCGAAACAGAACTTTGAGAGATAAAGGATTCGACTATGAAAAGCCCCAAAATCACATTCATCGGTGCTGGCTCCACCATTTTTGTTAAGAACATCCTTGGTGACGTTTTCCACAAGCCCGCATTAAAACAAGCGCAGATTGCGCTGATGGATATTGATGAACTGCGTTTAGAAGAATCTCACCTTGTCGTGAGCAAACTTATGGAGTCCTCTGGTGCGACCGGTACCATCACTTGTCATCTAGACCAAAAAGAAGCACTCAAAGATGCTGACTTTGTGGTTATCGCATTCCAAATTGGCGGTTATGAGCCATGTACGGTGACAGACTTTGAAGTGTGTAAGCGTCATGGTTTAGAGCAAACCATCGCTGATACTTTAGGCCCTGGTGGAATCATGCGCTCGCTGCGCACCATTCCTCATCTATGGAGTGTGTGTGAAGACATGACAGAAGTTTGTCCAAACGCCACCATGCTTAACTACGTCAATCCAATGGCGATGAATACTTGGGCAATGTATGAAAAGTATCCGCATATTAAGCAAGTGGGTCTTTGCCATTCGGTGCAAGGCACGGCTGAAGAGATAGCTCGTGATTTGGACCTTGATTATGCTGACCTTCGCTACACCTGTGCAGGTATCAACCACATGGCTTATTACCTCA
Organism: Vibrio sp. SCSIO 43133; assembly: GCF_023716845.1. Taxonomy (NCBI): domain Bacteria; kingdom Pseudomonadati; phylum Pseudomonadota; class Gammaproteobacteria; order Vibrionales; family Vibrionaceae; genus Vibrio; species Vibrio sp. SCSIO 43133. The sequence continues at coordinate 1,911,300 of NZ_CP068025.1, read as the reverse complement.
CACTAGAGAAGAAAAATGAGCAAGGCGAGTATGTTGATATCTACCCTGATCTACTCGAAGCTTTTGAAAGTGGTAAAGCGCCTAAGCCGGGTCTTCACCACAATGGACGCTGTACCAACCTCGTACGCTATGAAATGTTCAAAAAGCTTGGCTACTTTGTCACTGAATCTTCAGAACATTTTTCTGAATACACGCCATATTTTATCAAACCAAATCGCCCTGATTTGATAGAACGTTATAAAGTGCCACTAGATGAATATCCGAAACGCTGTGTAGAACAAATTGCAGACTGGAAAAAAGACCTTCAAGAATTCAAAAACGCCGACCAAATTACGGTTCAAGAATCACATGAATACGCCAGTACTATCATGAACTCAATTTGGACAGGAACTCCAAGCGTCATCTACGGCAACGTCAAGAACGAAGCATTGATCGACAACTTACCTCAGGGTTGCTGTGTAGAAGTCGCCTGCTTAGTTGACGCCAACGGTGTTCAACCAATCAAGGCGGGTCGATTACCCAATCATTTAGCCGCGTTGATGCAAACCAACATTAATGTTCAAACACTGTTAACTGAAGCGATTCTCACCGAAAACCGCGAGCGCATCTACCACGCTGCCATGCTTGACCCTCATACCGCTGCCGTACTTGGGTTAGAGGAAATATATGCACTGGTTGATGACCTCATCGACGCTCATGAAGGCTGGCTGCCTGAGTGGGTAAATCAGTAAATCAATACCAATAAAAACAATAACGTGAATATTTAACGCCTTCTCTATGGGAAGGCGTAAGGAGTAACAAATGAGTATCTCAATGAATACCAAGCTGAGCTATGGCTTCGGCGCATTTGGCAAGGACTTCGCAATTACCATCGTCTATATGTATTTAATGTTCTACTACACCGATGTGGTAGGCATTTCCGCTGCAGCGGTGGGTACCATCTTCCTCGTTGCACGTATTTGGGATGCGGTCAACGACCCGATAATGGGCTGGATCGTTAACAATACCCGTAGTCGCTGGGGTAAATTCAAGCCTTGGATTTTGATTGGCACGCTTGCCAACTCTGTAGTCCTTCTGATGCTGTTCAGTGCACACTATATTGACGGCCCTTGGCTGATTGCTTATGCCGCTGTCACCTACATTTTATGGGGTATGACTTACACCTTAATGGACATCCCGTTCTGGTCTCTAGTACCAACTCTAACCTTAGACAAACGTGAGCGCGAAGAGCTTGTTCCTTACCCTCGATTCTTTGCAAGTCTTGCATGGATAGTCACCGCTGCCATTGCTATGCCGTTTGTGAACTATGTGGGTGGTGATGACAAAGGTTTTGGCTTCCAAATCTTCACGTTACTCTTAATCGCTTGTTTCCTTGTCTCAACTTACATCACTCTTCGTAACGTCAAAGAGCGCTACTCGACCGCTAATTTGGATGAAACACAACAGGAAGAAAAAGTATCGTTAAAACAGCTTCTTAAACTCATCTACAAAAATGATCAGTTAACTAGCGTGCTATGTATGGCACTATCCTACAATCTAGCAACAAACATCATTACAGCGTTCGCGGTTTATTACTTTACCTACGTGGTTGGCAACGAAGCTCTATTCCCTTATTACATGGCTTATGCGGGGATTGCGAACCTCATTACCTTAGTACTGTTCCCGAAATTAGCACAAATGTTCTCACGTCGTGTTCTTTGGGCTTGTGCTTCTAGCTTCCCGATTTTAGGTAGCGCGGTACTTATTTATGTAGGCATGTACGACAAACAGAGCATTCTATTGATTTCAACGGCTGGTGTCCTACTCCAAATCGGTACTGCCTTGTTCTGGGTACTGAATGTCATCATGGTGGCAGACACTGTTGATTACGGTGAGTACAAGCTTGGCTCTCGCTGTGAGAGTATCGCCTACTCGGTACAGACATTAGTGGTAAAAGCAGGTTCAGCATTCGCCGCATTCTTCATCGGTATCGCGCTCACTGCTGTCGATTACGTGCCAAACGTAGAACAAAGTGCTGACACTGTCTTTGGCATGCAATGCATCATGGTTGGTTTACCTGCGTTCTTCTTTGCGATTGCATTGGTGGTCTATTTCCGCTTCTACAAGTTGAACGGAGCCTATCACCAACAAATTCAAGACCATCTCACAGAGAAATACGATCACATTACCAATGATGGTTCCGAAAAAGGTCAATCGACTAAACCTGCTGAGCCAGCACAAGCTCTTTAACCCAATACAATAAAACCCATGCAGAAGTCCGGTCTGCATGGGTTCACTAACAATCGTCAAACATCGGCTAGATTTTCCATTTCCAATAAAGAGAACAGTATGAAACTTAAAGTCCTTGCATCCGCAATCACTTTTGCCCTCACAATATCTGGTGCGGCAATTGCACAACAGAACGACAACCTTATTGTGAACCCAACATTTGAAAACAAAGGACTAGGCTGGAGCTATTGGTTTGCCAATATCAAAAACGACCAAACTCATGAAGGTGAATACCGAGGCCGTATTGCCCAAGGTCGAAACCACCACATAAGCCAAGAAATCACGATTCCTGAAAGTGGCTATTATGATTTATCTGCGTTTATCATCAGTCCAGGACAAGACGCCACTCTTGCTATTACCAACCTGTACGATGAAATCTTGGTACGAGATAAAGCTAAACAGAGCAAAAAATACAAACGTAACAAGCTCAAGCACATTCCTTTGGAGCAAGGTGAACAATTAAAGGTCTGGTTCTCGGGTTCTAAACGTGGTGGTGTTAGTGTCGACAGTGTTTCTTTGACTAAGAGTGACAAGAACAAAAAGCTGAACTTCAATCAGATCATCCAGTTCTCCGCTCTAGAGCAAGTGGGCGCAACAAACCTTAACAAGAAGTCTAAACAGATTGAGTTTTACGTCCCTTATGGTACCGACTTAACCCGTATCACCATTGATAATATTCTCGTTTCATCCACCAGCAATGTCTCATTAGAAAACGGAGACACGGTTGACTTTACTCAGCCTGTTCGTGCTGTCGTAACCGATCTAAAAGGTAATAAGCAACGCTGGACAATCAAAGCGATCGAAAAAGAGAAACAAGTTGTTGTCACCTCTTCCAACCAAAAGCTCCAAGAGTCGTTCGATTGGGCTATCGATAAAACCCGTCGCTTCGTTATGACTGGCCAGCATGATCTGGTCAACCGTGACGAATTCAACAACGATGGAGATGGCACCGCGGATTACATCCCATCCTATTGGGCGGGGTATTTTGATAGAACAGCCTTCTATTCTCGCGATTTTTTGCATCAGGCGAGCGGAGCAAAGATCGCTGGATTGGATATAGAAAACTTTTCCATGTTTAAGACCTTTGCCAAACACTCAACAGAATCCAGAAAGTGGTACACCTTGTGGGCTGTGAACTTTGATGGCACACCTCATACTATTGATTACAAAGATGATAGTTGGTTTGTCCGCGAGGTTCCGGCTCAGTTTGAGTTCGTCGAAAAAGCATGGCAGCAATATCAGTGGACTGGTGATAAGCGCTACATCGAAGATGAGGACCTATGGCGCTTTTACACTAAAGTGCTCACAGACTATATCGAATTACACGACGACCAAGATCCAAACGGAATCGCAGAAGGTTACGGTGGGATTTTTGAGGGGTCAGCAACCTACAACGAGCGCGGCGAGTTTCCAATTGAAGCCGGAGATGGTATTGGCTCACAATACCAAGCAACAGTGGCTTACTCCGCTATGTTAGAAGCTCGTGAAGAGCACAGTGAAGCTGCGGTTTGGCGTGAGAAAGCCCAGCAACTCAAAACGTACTTTAACGATGAATGGAGTATCGCCGACCCTGATAAACCACTCGACAACTACGTCAATATAGTTCAAAGAGATGGCTTTAGAATGAATGATTTTGGTAAGGAAAACAGTTGGTTTATGCCAATGAAGCGAATTACCGAACCCGGGGAGCGTAATAATCGTTATCTTGACTTTATCGCCAAAAACTTAGGAGATGGCATCGGTTCGACTCCAGAAGCTCCAAATAATATTGAGGCCTACACTTACATTCCAGAAACCTACTTCCCGTACAATCGTAATGAGGAGGCATGGAAGTGGATGCAATACATCATGGATATCAAAGATGAGCCACATGAACGTCCAACTCAAGGTACCAACGGTGATTACCCTGAAATCTCGTTTACCTTTATCTCCAACACAATCGAAGGCTTGATGGGCATTAAACCTGATGCAGCGAACCACAAAGTGGTTACCGCTTCCCATCTCACTCCAGACATTGGTTGGCTGGAAGTAACACAACTTCCAATGGGAGAACATGAGCTTACTGTCCGACACGATGGTTTAAGTAAGTCCACACTGACTAACGACTCAAATCATAACCTAGATTGGGAGGTGTGGTTCTATGGTAATTATCCAAGTTTAGTTGTCGATGGACAAACCGTTCGCAGTCAGCACAAACAAGTTAATGGTCAGCAAGTCAGCTATGTACTGGTCTCTGTAGCAGCGGGAGACACAAGCACCGTTCACAAGTAGCGCTCTGCTCGTTCATTGAACAAGGCTCAAAGAACAAGGCTCCTCGGATTCATGCCGTGGAGCCTTGATGTCATTGCTAGTTGTTACTCAACCCCAATATGCGCGCCAACCCTTCTCCATAAGCCGTATCCGCTTGAGAGGCGTTGTATACGTGACGCAACTTAACTGCTTCACTCACTCCCGACATAGCACGTGCCGTATTTGCGAACAGACGTTGTTGCTCATCCTCAGACATTAAGCGGAACAAATCGCCAGCTTGCTGGAATTGGTCAACATTGTTTCGATGATTGTAATGGTCTGCGTCCCCAGAGATTTTCAACGGTGGCTCTGAATAGTCTGGTTGCTCCGCCCATTCTCCGTATTGATTCGGTTCATAACCTATTGTTGCGCCCGAGTTAGCATCCACTCGCATCAACCCATCACGATGAGAGGAGTGCACAGGACAACGCGGTGCATTGACTGGGATTTGATGATGATTCACTCCAAGACGGTAGTTTTGTGCGTCACGATAAGCAAAGAGTCGACCTTGAAGCATTTTGTCTGGAGAGTAACCAATGCCAGGTACAACAGCGGCCGGGTTGAAAGCCGACTGTTCAACTTCAGCAAAGAAATTCTCAGGGTTACGGTTTAGCTCGAATTCACCAACTTCTATTAGTGGGTAATCGGCGTGAGTCCATACTTTGGTTAAATCAAACGGGTTAAAGTCCACCGATTCAGCTTCTTCCTCAGACATTACTTGAATGAACAAGGTCCATTTCGGGAAGTCACCACGCTCAATCGCATCGAATAGATCTCTTTGGTGGCTCTCTCTGTCTGCTCCAACGATAACTGCAGCTTGTTCGTCAGTCAGGTTCTTAATACCTTGCTGGGTTTTGAAGTGAAACTTAACCCAAAAGCGCTCATTATCAGAGTTAATCATGCTAAATGTATGTGAGCCAAAACCGTGCATATGGCGATAGCTCGCAGGTATCCCACGATCTCCCATAACGTAAGTGACTTGATGTAGAGCTTCCGGTAGAGAGGTCCAAAAATCCCAGTTGCTCTCGGCGTTATGCATATTCGTTTTCGGATCGCGTTTCACCACTCGGTTTAAATCTGGAAACTTCAGAGGATCGGCGAGGAAAAATACCGGTGTATTGTTACCCACTAAGTCCCAGTTTCCTTGTTCGGTATAAAACTTGAGTGCGAACCCGCGAATATCACGTTCAGCATCGGCAGCACCACGTTCTCCTGCAACGGTAGTAAACCGAGCAAACATCTCGGTTGTTTTACCTACTTCAGAAAACATCGCGGCTCTTGTGAACTTAGTGATGTCCTGAGTCACTTTGAAAGTACCATATGCGCCAGAACCCTTAGCATGCATACGCCTTTCTGGGATTACTTCTCTATTGAAATGGGAGAGTTTTTCCAAATACCAAGTGTCTTGAAGAAGCATTGGACCGCGCTCACCAGCTGTTAGCGCGTGATTATTATGAGCAACAGGGCAACCCGTTGCAGTGGTTAGTTTTTTAGTCATTGCTTATCCTTCCATTACTTCGCGAGTAGGTAACCTCTTACTACCGCTCAAATTAAATACAAGAACAGTAATTACCTTTTATTTAAGACGCCCAAAGTGGACCAAAAGGCGTTATCGACAGGTAGCAAGAGGTTTTATTTGCATTTTGTAGTTGTAAACACTAAGTAGGATACGCTCTATAATGAATAACATAATATCTAAAAAAGCGAATTCTCTTTTTTGCACAGGCGAATAATACAAAGAAGCAAACTAAATAGATGAGTCCATATAATAATTTCCATCACATGGAATAATTTTTTAAAATTTTCTTGCAAGCTCTCTTATTGAAATCTTGCTTACTAAGTTGAAAAAATCACTCATAAAGAGTGATTTTTGTCAGCAATTACGACAAAGCTATTTATCGATTATTTTCCAGCCAATGCTTAGTCACAATATCAATATCCAAACCTTCCCTACTCACTTTGTAGTCTAGCTCTGCGATAATCTCGTTAGAAAACTTCAAATCATCTAGCTGATTGATTTGCGCTGCCGTAAACCTATCTGCTACGTCTTCAGGTACGAGTAGTACAGCACGGTCAACAATACCGAGCAAACCTTTAGGGTCTTCTATCTCTCGAATGTCGTACTTGAAATGCAGGAACTGCGGTTTCCATAGTGGCACAACGAACCACTCATTGTTGGCGACTCGTTGCTCAAAGGTAGTAAAGCAGTCTTCCTCAGTCCCAGTGTGAAATTCGTACCCAGCTTCACTCAATCCATACTCTTCCATCATTTTAATTGAAAATCTGGTAATGCCGGCTCCAGGATTGATGCCCTGAATATCCTTTTGCATTTTGCCCAGTACATCTTGCTTGAGCAAATCCTTCACTTCCCGAACTGCTTCTTCAGGAACATAACTTGGCACTCCCCAATGCGCATAAGGTTCATAGTGCAAACCCAACTCAATCACGGGACGTTTTTGTTCAACATCCTGTTTGTAGATTCCATGGCTAGAAGGCAGCCAAGCAGAGGTTAGAATATCAACCTCACCAGACTTAAGCTTTGCGAAATTTTCTTGGTGCGGAGAGTAGATTCGATTTACCTCAAATCCCATGTCAGTAAGCACATGAGATATAAGAGAGGCGGTAATTCTATGGAATGATAAATCTGTTACGCCTAAGTTTATTTTTTTATTCATTATTTCACCGTATAAATTTATTTATATTAAAAGTTCTGACTTGTTAGCGAATATTTTCTTTCAATAACATTCAATACACGCCGATTAAATCCCTATTAAAATGAAATTTGAAGAGATGGAAGATTAGTAATCAATTATGGTTTGTTCGGTTGGTAGCTTTTTCTTATATTCGAAAAACTGTGCCATTAGGTTGCTTAGAACCATTAAAGCCATCACTGATATTTGAACTTGACTAAATGAATCTCCCATTATTGTCGCTCCGAGAACCATCGCCAATATAGGATTGAAGGTTCCAAAAAAACTCAATTCATTAGTAGATATCATCGGAATTGTATAAATGTAAGCACCATACGCCAAAGAAGTGAGTCCTATCGTCAACCAGAACATCGCGGCCCACTGCTCACTACCAACCGGGATAGCTGCGACAAATGACCTACCGCTCCATACCATTTCCCAATATGCCATGGGGATCAACAGCAAGCCTCCAAAAATCAGTTTCCATGTGAGTAGCTTCCACCAATGGATCTTTTTCATGACGTGCTTTGCTACTACGCTACCGCCTATCAGTGCCGTCATCGCACCAATAAGTAGCACCACCGAACTCACATTGACAGGAACGGTACTCGAAAAGAACAAATACGTTGCACAGGCAATAAGAATTAAGGCTGATAGCAATTGAATCAGAGACGGTTTTACTTGATGGAAGATACCCATTATAGCCAAACCAATCACAGGCAATGCGACCATTCCAACGCCCACCAAAGTGCTAGGAAGCTGCATCGCTGCAGCAAAGAGCAAACCAAAGAACAAAGCGATATTGAGAAACCCTATCAGTAGCAATGCAGGCAGTTCTGACGCCTTTGGTAAGGTTGGTTTAAGTAACAGCAGTATTATGCCCGCTGGTAATGCTCGCCACACCGCCAGTGCAAATGGTGACCAACCGACAAATTCAGAAGCCACTACGGCATAAGTGGTCCCCCACAACAGCGGAGCCAACATGGCTAGAAAGATTTTCATACTACGACTCTCATTTATGTTTAATTAAACATACTTTACATAAACAAAAATAGATAGTAAAGTGCCTTCAAGTCATCAAATGGGGTATGCGGGGTTAACGTGTGCCGTGTTATTAATCAGGTTCGAATGAGCCACATAAGGTCAGTAAGAGTTAGGAGTTACTATGAAAGCACTATCCATATTCAAAAAAGGCGCGAGCGTCGGGGTCACTAAGACTATTTTTTTGGCAATTGAAGTAGTCTCACTACTTGTGCTGGTTTTCCATGTAATCAGTTCGATCAGCAAAATTATGTATTACGGCGTAAAACTCAGCATTGCAAGACACCAATACCGTCAGTCCCATATGGGTAATCAACTCAAATAGTATGAATAGACAAGATTATGAATCTCCGCTGAGATTATTTTTAGATAAGACTAAGGCCCCATTTCATATCAGAAGCTTGACACATGAAATGGTGGCCTTAAATCAGGCAAGACAGTTTTTTAAGTCATGAAAGTGCATATACTTATAAGAGCCATCGCAGATACCCGTTGCGTGGTATCCAGTCTAAGGCGATACCTATATTCAGGCTCCCATCTTACTCATCAATACCATTAGTGTTTCTATCTCACTTGGCTCTAGGGATGAAAACTGACTGGACATTTGCTCGAAGAACTTTGGATACATTTGACGGACTAACTCCACTCCGTCTTCAGTGAGAGATATTTTTACGCTGCGCTTATCAATCGTATCATGTCTTCTCTGAACCAAACCTTTCGCTTCCAGGCGATCAATTCGATTTGATAACGCGCCCGACGAAGGAAGCAAGGTCTGCTCTTTCAGTTCTTTCGCTGTCACTTCATAAACGTCACCCGCTCGATAAAGTGTTGCGATGACATCGAATTCAGACGTATTTAATCCATATTGCTTGCAAAACTCACAACGAACATGAGTAAACTGATTCGAAGCTAAAACAAATTGTGTCACTAACCTAACGGACGATTCAGATAGACCAGCGTCCGCACTCATCCACTGACTTACGATAGATTCTTCTTTTTCTCTATTAATCAAACGATTAACCTCGGTTAATATTGACGATGGTTATAGAGCATTACCCTAGCATATTTCGCCGTTTTTCGCTTTAACATCCGCTAGTCCACCAGCATTCCATTGACGATAAAATACCTAGAGTCCGCCAAACATCATTAATCACAAAACCGACACCTTGGTGTCGGTTTACTCAATAGAAAGGTTATTCAGAACGAGCGCTAGCTGGTTTTGGCGTTCCAACTTTTGTCAGTACCATCTGCCACACGCTCAGTTCTCGACAACGAAATGCACCAGCACAACTCAATAGATAGTACTTCCACATACGGTAAAACCTCTCATTGTAGTTGAGGTCACCTTGCTGCCAAGCCTTGTCAAAATTACGATACCATGCACAAAGCGTATGATCATAATCCTCTCCAATATTATGCAGATCTTCCATATTGAACTCTGGCTCCATCGCCGTCGCTAACTGAGCTAAAGAAGGAATTTCACCATTTGGGAAAATGTATTTGTGGATCCACGGATCATTGGTTTCTGTCGATTCAAACGTACCAATAGAGTGAAGTAAAAAGACCCCATCTTGATTCAAAAAGTTATCTGCACATGTGAAAAAGTCTCGATAATTCGATGAACCAACGTGCTCTAACATACCCACAGAAACAACGCGATCGTATTTCGTTTCCGGTTCATAGAGTCGGTAATCTCGAAGAATGAAATTAACGGGAAGTTGTTTTTCCTCCACCATCTGAGTACCTAGCTTTGCTTGTTCTTCAGATAACGTTAAACCATCACAAACTACACCGTATTTTTCGGCGGCATAGATCATCAAACTCCCCCAACCACAGCCGATGTCCAAAACCCGCATACCTGGTTTTAAGCCTAGTTTTCGACAAATTAGATCCAACTTGGCCTCTTGAGCGTCATCTAGGTTATCTGCATTTTTCCAATATCCACAGGTATACGTCATACGTTTATCGAGCATAGCGCGGTATAAGTCGTTACCGATATCGTAATGAAATGAGACGTTGTGCTTGGAAATTGTCGTGCCTTGAGGGTTAAAAAACTTTTTGATTTTGTCTTTACCAATTTTGGCACCAAGTATCATTTTGGTCCTTAAATCTAAGTGCTTGTCGAGCTCAAACGCTAAGATCCTGTTTACCAATTCTGCGATGTCCTTACATTCCCACATCTTTTCCATATAGGATTCGCCCAAACCAAGCGAACCATCGGCTAATATTCGATCAAACATGGCAACATCATTGACCTGAATATCCCATGGTCTAGAGCCATTAATCTTGATGTCCGCGGAACTCAACATACTTTCGAAAATTGCGTATTCATTACCCTTCATGTGTTAACTCCAAAAGAATCACCTTGAAGCTTCACATTATTCCCAATATATATTTACGTAAACATAATTTATTTAAACATTTATCACTTCAGAAGAGTGTTTTTTTTGGCGACAGTTGGAGTGTTGTGACTAAGACGCTCAACACAGCTCGGATCAACGTGAGTGGAATGCCCTATCGCTACCCATACTCTTAACCGTTCTGCTGCCAAACAAAGAGATTCGATTAGATTGTTCAGTATTTACGAATAATGATTTCATTTTTTTGGGTAATTCTAAAAACTAAAATGAATAAATATACTCTCACCATCACTTGAGAGACGAGCCACCTTACAACTCAGCGTGACTCATCCCAAACCGTTTTAGAGGAGAAAAACCATGAACAAAGAGAAGATGCCATTTCAAGTCTGGATACTAACACTCGCCGCCTTCGCTATCGGCACTGCAGAATTCATTATCGCAGGTATTTTGCCGCAAGTTGCCACATCGCTGTCGATTACTGAGGGTCAGGCAGGTTATTTAATCAGTGCATACGCACTTGCCATTGTGATTGGAGGACCAATCTTAACCATTTATCTCGCACGCTTTAATAAGAAAATGGTTCTTATCGGATTAATGGCATTATTTATAGTCGGTAACCTCATGTCAGCCTTTTCACCAAGTTATGACATCTTGTTCATCAGTCGCATTATTAGTGGCTTAGTACAAGGGCCTTTCTATGGTATTGGTGCCGTTGTAGCGACAAACCTCGTGTCTGAGAAAATGGCTGGTCGCGCCGTAGGACAAATGTTTGCAGGCCTAACTCTAGCGAATGTACTAGGCGTTCCCGGTGGTACTTGGATCGGTGTTGAATTCGGCTGGCACACGACATTTATTGTGGTCGCTGCATTCGGTGTCGTAGCTCTATTCGCCATTCTTGCCGCTATCCATTCAACAGGTCACGGCGAAGCGAAAAATGTTAAAGCACAACTTGCTGCGTTCAAAAATCCAAAGCTTCTTATTAGCCTAGCGATTACCGCTGTAGTTTGGACTGGCTTCATGACACTTTACGGTTACATTGCTCCTATCGCTATGCATGTTGCTGGTTACGGTGAAAGTGCTGTGACATGGATTCTGGTCATTGTAGGTCTTGGCTTAATCATTGGTAATACGCTTGGTGGTCACTCATCAGACAAAGATTTAAACAAATCTTCTCTATTTTGGGCCATTGCAATGATTGCTTCTCTAGTACTTGTCGGTATGTTTACCGACAACAAAATCCTATTCGTCGCCGCATCATTTATTTTCGGCATCGCATCATTCGCTAACGTTCCATCTATGCAATTACGTGTAATGAACAATGGTGGTGACGGACAAGAGCTGGCAGCAACAGCAAATATCTCAGCGTTTAATGTTGCTAATGCGTTCGGTGGTTTCCTTGGAGGTATGGTTCTTGATGGTCAGCTTGGTGCAGAAATGATTCCTTACGTGGGTGTTATCGTTCCAATCATCGGTGTGTTATTGATTCTTAAAGCGAACCGCAACGAGAAACAAGCACAACCTGTAGAAGCGTAATAGGCCTTTCTCCCCCTTGCCTTACCAACCTTGCCGTGGCGTGTTAATGCGCCACGGCATACGCATTAGCAGTCCGACAAGCTCGGTACCATTCTGAAAAAGCCAAATTCGATATTCAGCAAAGTCAACATCGCCTTTATTGGCTTTGCTTTGAGGAGAAAAAGATGAACACTTTTGATAAGACATTACGACTACTCACCCTCATTGCCGCCACTTTCACGGTAATACTCTCTGTCAAAGCCGTTATGGACAACGGACTAGGTAGTTGGGTCTCTACCTCCACAGGCCTATTTATTGCCGTTTTTATCGCGTCCTTACTTAAAACCTATAACAAAGGACAGGTTAACTTTTTTGGTTTGATAGGTGCTTTGTTTGCACAGCTCACTTTAGGAAGAATATTTTCAACCATTCACCTTGAATCAATCGATATTTCAACATTGTCGTCACTTGATCCTCTGATGGTGGCAGAGACAGGCCCAGGTATCCCAAGCATTGAGCTAACCAGCACCCTGTTGTTCGTCTTATTGGCCCTACAACTTATCGCCCTTCCTTGGAGAACCAGACTGTCGCAAACTCAATCGACAATAGGAAAACCAGACCACTACGCGTGGGGCATGACATTAGTAAGAATATATGTAGGACTTATGTTTATTGCCCATTTCACTGGTCACTTGTTAGTCGGAGGTAATCCATTTGCCGTATTTACCGATTACTTTGGCAGCATTGGCCTCCCCTTCCCTCAGGCCTTTGTCATTCTTGCAGGAATCATTGAGATATCCTTGGCGATTATGCTGTCCTTTGGCCTGTTCACACGCCTCGCAGGGTTTGGTTCGGCAGTCTATTTATTTGTATCTGTAGGCTTGGGCGGCCACTATTCAGTGGGGTATGTATGGGTACTACCCACGGGTGGCTGGGAATTCCCTGCAATGTGGATGTTCGTCTCTGGGATATTCATGTTAGCAGGCGGAGGGAAATTGTCTGTTGATTACTTGCTTAGAAAAAAGCTGGGGCAAAACTCCATTAGTTTGCCGGAATATTTGGTTTAACCTATACCAAACTGAGTAACTAAAAAAGCGGGCAATCCTCATTGCCCGCTTTCAATCACATATAGCTACTTCATTGAAGGCTTTTCGATCTGATTGAGAACATCCGACACACTGAGAATACTTGCGTTAAAGATGAAAAACTGAGTTACAGCAGAATCACAAGCACTTGATGTTGAAATGATAGCTGGTTGGCCTTTGAAACCGATACGGGATAGCTTATGGCAAAGTTTCTCTGGCGCTTTATCGAATACTACATTAAGAAAGGGCAATAATTCCTGACTGACTAATCCTTGTTCATTGAACACTTCCATTGCCTGACTAAGGTGATCCGTATCCGTGAATTCGATAATTTCTTCAATTTGTTCCAATTGCATGTACTACTCAATTCCATTTTTATCAGATGCTTAGCTCGAACGCCGAGTCTACACTATCTGATCGCTAGATAACATGTATTGGATCAAATTGAGTCTTTCGGGGACTTTCGATACTGTCGATCATAATCACTTTATGCTCAGGCGATATAAAGAAAGTGGGCTGTCGCTATTAGTTTGATGTAAGCCGATGTATTGAAATCCCAGCTTTTCGAGTAATCGTATACTAGGTGAATTTTGTGGCAGTGATACCGCGTCAATCACTGGAAGTTGGAAAGCATCAATGGCAAAAGTCAGTAATTCGCTACAAGCCTCATGCGCATACCCTTTACCTTGATAGCTGGGCAAGAACGCGTAGCCGAAATCTGGGTAACTCAGGTCAGGTTTCTTTAAGAAACCACAGATTCCTATTGGTGTTGAACATGATTTGAGGCGCACAACGTAATACCCAAAGCCCAATTCTTGATAGGCTTTGATGAAACCGTTGGTTAGATACTCTTGAGCTTGATCTGACGTACGAACATTGCGATCACCTATGTTTTTGAGCCATCCTTCACTGTTCATCAACTCAACAAAGAAGCCTGCATCATTACTGGTAATGTGATCAAGTTGAATTCGAGCTGTATCAAGCAGTGTTTCAAAAGTCATGGTATCTCCAAACTCATTCAATAGTAGGAAGTCTCGTCGGTAAGTCGCCATCTGATTCGATAACCTCAGCATCAACTTCATTAAGTCAAAGCAACCACCAGCCCAACCAGTACTAGCGTAACCCCAATACCTCGAGTATACAGCCATTTCTCATTGAGAAACCAGATGCCCATCAGGAGCCCAAAGACGATACTCACCTGACGCATAGCAACCACATAACTAACGTTATCGACCATAGTCATTGCATACAGCACAATGCCATAGGTCAGTCCCATCATGATCCCAGCGATAGACGAACGATAGCGATGCTGCCAAGTTAGCGCTAACTCACTGCGTTTATTAGTCGCTAATAACCAAGCTACCAAAACAAACGCAATCGCAGCAAACTGCACACCTAGGTAGAAAATAGCTACTTGAACTTTGGTTAGTCCGCTAGTTTCAAGCTGTAGCCATGTTAGTGCCTGCTTGTCGATGATGGAGTAAATAGTTGTGCCGATTGCGGCAATACATGACCAGAACACACCTAAATTTAAATAAGAGCCAAGTCTTAAGTCTTTGATGTGTCGCATTGGGATCAACAAACAACCTAATGTTAAGACCACAAAACCTACCCACGCATTGGGGGACAACGATTGGCCTATGAATACAGTCCCAATCCCAACCATCAGAACTGGTAAGGCTCGCGCGATAGGATAAATCACACCAATGTCACCGGCATCATAAGCCTTGATTAAACCAATTAGGTAGATAGCCTGCCCGATTCCACTTAGCGTGACCAGAAGCCAAAAGTAACCGTCAAGACTGTCAAAACCAATCACCGAAATGCACCAGATTATATACGGCGATAGTAAAATAAGTGGAGCAATAGACGCGCCTAAAGTAAACGAATACCCAGAGCCAGTATTCGATTTTCCAAGAATATTCCACCCCGCGTGGAGCAGTGCAGAAAAAATAACAAGAAGAGCGGCGTAGAGAGTCAAAGTGGGCACCAACAAACATAAAAGTCACCCCTCTCTAGACGTCAAGAGGGGTGAGCAGAAGGATATCAATCGAGCTGAGCAATAGATTCTATATTGATGGCATCGTGTCGCCAGTACTCAATATCGCAATCAATCAACTCACCGTGTTGGTTGTAATTGATGCGCTCAACCATCATAGCCGGAGTGCCAGACGTCGCACGTAATGCTTGCGCGATGTCACCTAGAAGCGAAGTAGTGCTGACTCGGTATTTCACCTTGCTGTAGGTGACGCCATACTCGTCGCGATAGATATCCGTCAAAGACGAGTTTTCCATATCAAACTCTAACAAGTTCGCAAATGGTTCCGTCCGAATAAAGTTTGTCACGAACACGACTGGGCGATCTTCTAAATAACGAACGCGGTCTACTCGATAAATATCGGAGAACGGCGGCAAATGTAAAAGCTCTGCTGCTTGCTTGGTGGCTAACATCGCTTTGGCTGACAACAGCTCGGTTTTTGGCGTTCGATTTTGACTTTTCGCCATATTGGTAAAGTTCAATGTTTGAGTAGGATCATAACGCAGTGGTTCTGGTGAGATAAACCAGCCACGCCTATCTTCGCGATAAATACGACCTTCCGACTCAAGTAGTGACAACGCTTCACGCAGCGTTACACGAGTCGTGTCAAAAGACTCTGCTAACTTTCTTTCTGCTGGCAATTTTTGTCTTGGTGTAAGCATTCCTGAGTCTATTTGCTCAACGATAGCGTCTTTAATTTTTACGTATTGCACACCGCATCCTTAATTCAATCATTGTTATTAGCGCTTGCGCCACGCTTGAGTTCGACCTTCAAACAACTTTCCAACAAACATATGGGTGAGTTTTGCCACCGCTGCCGATAGCATGATCATCACAGCCATTGCCGCAGCACTGCCCGTCTGCCCGGCATCGTCCATATTCAGCACCGCTACTGATGCCGGAATGGTGTTGGTTGAATACAAGAATACTACTGCCGATGTGGTTGTTAAAGCATTGATAAATAAATATATCGCTATATCTAATACCGCTGGTAAACAGCAAGGCAGCGAAACTTTGAAAAACAGCTTATATTGTGGGAGTTTAACCGAAGCAGCGGTGGCTTCAATCTCTGCCGGTAACTGCTTCAGAGCTGTCAAAGCTGTCATGTGTCCAACCGTGTAATAATGGACAATGGTATTAATCACCAGAAACGCCATCGTACCGTACATCACACCCAACGGGTTGTTGGCATCGTTAAAATAGAAGATATATCCCAAGCCGAGTACGAGTCCAGGTACCGCCATGGGAATCACACTCATCATTTGCATCGCTTGACGAACGGGAGCAAAGGCACGACCTTTTTCAATACAGTAAGCACCGACAAAGATAACTACAGGACCTATAATCGCCGTCCACGCCGCCAGTTTCAGTGAATTAAAGTACGGACTCCACCCATAGGTGCTCATCTCAGCAAAGTTATAGTTATTTAGCGTCAGCGCCTTGTTCCAAGGCCAAAACGTCACGAGCGAGCCATAAACCGCCATACCAAGTACCGCTAGAACCGCGAGGGAAATAACCAGGCAATAAACGAAGCACACCGAATCTCGCAGTTTATTAGGGGACGGTTGATAAGGCACAGAACGACTGTCCAACATGCTCTTTTGCTTTTTTTGTACCCAGCGATCAACCGCAAAGGCCAATACCGCAGGAAGCAGAAGTAAGATACTGGTAACCGCCCCCATGGAGAAGTTTTGCTGCCCCACAACTTGCTTAAATATATCCGTAGCCAGAACGTTGTAACTGCCACCAATGACCTTAGGCACACCAAAGTCACACACGACCAGCGTAAAAACGACGATTAACGTACTGATCAAACCGTACTTTGCAGCAGGTAACGTCACCATAAAGAAGGTCTTGAACGAGGAGGTTTTAAGAGCTCGAGCCGCTTCGTAAAGCCTAGCATCTGAGGTGCGTAAAGAGGTGTTGAGAATCATCAAGGCGTGAGGGAATGTCCAAAATATCAAGCCTAGAGAAATGCCAACTAAGCCATAGACTGAATGCCCATGCAGCAACTCTTTTGCGACGCCCTGATTACCAAACAGAAAAATCAAACTGATAGCAGGCAGCAGAGAAGGCGCTAATATTGGAGCCGTGCCCATCAGTTGAAACACGCCTTTAAAGGGCATGCAAGAGCGCGTTAATGCGAACGCATACCCAAACGCCAAAACGCCCACTACAACGGTCACAATCAGACCAAGGGTAAAGGTATTGCTTAGTGAATACCATAAACTGTCGGTAGCAAAATAGGTGGCAAAGTTTTGTAGACCAACAAACTCACCGTCGCTGTTTTGGACACTCTTTTTCATCATGGCCCAAAGAGGCATCAAGATAAACAGTGTCATCGCCACAAAAAGGAACGTCAGAAGACCAAACAAAACAATATTGTCTTTGCTCATTGTTGAGCTCGCTTTTTGCGTTGCCAACTGTACAATTCGTTGTTTCATAGACCCACCTGTCGTCAAGGTTGAAGATGCTTGCATGTCTGTCCCTTAAGCCGCCGACTCTAACGTTGCACTTAGCGATGGATAGCCCAGCAAACCACTTTCAGAAAACGCAACATAGCGAATATCATTACGGCGCAGATTAAGTTCATTCGCCTGTTTCACGGGTACGTCCACATATAGAGCGTTGGCCATTGGTGCATGTTGCATTGCCACTTCGACGCGATAGTAAGACCCTTGAAATTCCTTGGATAACACTCTGACAGGAATAGCGTTCGAAGCGTGCTCGACAAAGTGCAGACTCTCCGGTCGCACGGCTAAATCAAATATATCGCCATGCTTTAGAGTCATATTGTCTAACGCAGGCAAACGCAGCATCGACTCAGCCACGCGCATAGTGTTAGCAGATGGCACCGATGCTTCGATAAAATTCATACTGCCAACAAAATCAGCGACAAATCGAGTCGCAGGTTGCTCATACACCTCTTGTGGCGTTCCAACTTGCTCAATCACACCGTGGTTCATCACCACAATGCGGTCAGCCATAGATAGCGCCTCTTCTTGGTCATGAGTCACCATAATGGTGGTGATACCAAGTTTGCGTTGCATCTGACAAATTTCATCTCGCAGGTGAGTACGCACTTTCGCATCCAATGCAGAGAGCGGCTCATCCAGAAGCAGCAGACCCGGAGACAACGCCAATGCACGAGCCAAAGCCACACGCTGTTGTTGACCACCTGATAGTTGGTTAGGAAACTTCTCTCCCGAGGTTGGCAAGCCGATCATTTCTAGCCAGTGCTCTACTTTTTCAAGCGCCTCTTTGTTCGATATCCCTTGGTTCTTAAGACCGATAGCAATGTTCTCTTGTACCGTCAGATTTGGAAACAACGCGTATGACTGGAACACAATGCCAAAATCACGCTTCTCTGGTGGTAAAAACGTAATCGCCTCATCCGCTTGATGGATTTCTCCTGAGGTTGGAAGATCCAAACCCGCAATAGCGCGGAGCAACGTCGTTTTACCGCAGCCAGAAGGGCCTAGGAAACAGACGAACTCGCCTTTATTAATGGACAAGGAAATGTGCTTTAATGCCGTGAACTGACCAAATTGCTTCACCACATTGTTGATTTCTAGATAAGGTTTGGATACTGACATCGTTTACTCTCCAAATGGTATATACCAAATTTAAATCTGGTATATTTCATTGGGATGACAGTTTTGTAGCAGGTTGATTGCAGTTTAATGATTGGCTTTTCTGGTGTGATTGGAGAGCAGAAATGACAAGAGGAAGATCAATAACAATCTCCCTCAATAGCTTATAATCTACCAATTCCCAGTTATTTTATTTCTTTAAAATTAGGATTTAGGCTCAGACTTTCCATCAAACTTTTTCGACCATGTTTTTAAAATCTCAGCACGATCGGCACCCATTTTCGCAAAATCCATCTCAGCCATCGCACCTTCAACTTCAGGGTAGTTCGAGACCACTGCTTTCACGTCTTTATGAGCAACCACTGGGTAGGATTCAACGTAGAGTTCGTTCGCCGCTTTTGACACTGACCAGTCAACAACACGCTTCGCCGCCTCAGACTCTTTCACCAAACCCACAGCCTCTGATTCCCAACCAATGCCTTTAGGTGTGATAACCGCGAGAGGCGCGCCTTGATTCTTGAGCTTCGCACCACGCACAGCCATCGAAATACCGATTGCCACCTCACCCATCGCAGCTTGAACACAAGGCTTTGAACCAGAATGCGTGTAATGTGCCATGTTGTTATCGAGTTTTTTCATGTAATCCCATGCTTGGTCCTCACCCATGTTTTGTAGCCAAGCTGAGACTTGCATATAACCTGTTCCTGATGAAGCAGGATTAGGCATGGCAATATGACCTTTGTACTCTGGTTTGGTTAAATCTTCCCATGACTGTGGCTTAGGTAGGTTGAGTTGCTTTGCCACCGCTTCGTTAAAACACACAGCATTGAAAAATGCATCATTGCCAAACCAAGCTTGATTAGATTGTGGGTCATTCAAACTGGCATTCAGCTCATCTGCACCTTTTGGAGTATAAGGCTTAAGAATCCCCTCTTCTTTAAGCAATGCCATAGAAGAGCCTGCTAATCCCCACACAACTTCGGCATGCGGATTGTTTTTTTCAGCAAGAAGTTTGGCCGTCATGATGCCCGTTGAATCTCGAACCCATTTGATTTTTACATCAGGATTTTCTTTCTCAAACGCATTCTTATATTTCGCCAGAATGTCAGTTTCGAAAGCGGTATACACCGTGACTTCTGTTGCTGCTAGTGCATTTGTCGCTAGTAGAGAAACCAGTGTCGCTAGTGTTCCCTTCATCAAACGGTTTTTCATCATTCTCTCCAGTTAGATTTGGTCTGTACCAGTTTGTGCGTTAAACGTTAAGTTCCGATTATGACGATTAAATGAACGAATAATGGCAGTTTGAAGAAACTTTGATTGGCAAGAAGAGCGAGTGTGAAAGTTTTATGAAACCTTAAGTTGTGCCGTTTACTTCCCCTAATTATCGCTGTTAGATTAACCAAAACAAATTGGTATAGTCCAAATAGAGAAATAACATGAAGAACGATTATTTGCTGTTAACTCCAGGTCCTTTGTCTACATCAGAAACGGTACGCCAAGCGATGCTTAAAGACTGGTGTACGTGGGACGATGAATACAATAAAGATGTCGTCGAAGTCATTCGTGCCAAGCTGACCAAGTTAGCGACTTCCCATCACGGTTATACCAGCGTTTTAATGCAAGGTAGTGGTACCGCATCGGTAGAGGCAACTATTGGCAGTGCCATCAGTAAAGACGGAAAGTTGCTTGTCATCGACAATGGCGCGTACGGTGCGCGTATCGCCCAGATCGCAAGCTATCTCAATATCGCAACCCAAGTAGTTGCTCCTGGCGAGGTTAACCAACCAAATATTGATGCTATTGATACGCTGCTCAAGCAAGATGACACGATTACTCACGTTGCCATCGTACACTGCGAAACTACGACAGGCATGCTGAACCCTATTAAGCAAATTGCATCGTTGGCAAAACAACATAGCAAAGTGGTCATTCTAGACGCGATGTCGAGCTTTGGTGGTATTCCAATGGATATTGGTGAGTTGGGTATCGACTTTATGATCAGCTCTGCCAACAAATGCATCCAAGGTGTTCCTGGCTTTGGGTTTGTTATTGCCAAGCAAACAGAGCTTGAGAAATGTAAAGGTCAGGCCCGCTCTCTCAGTCTCGATCTTTATGACCAATGGCAATGTATGGAAGTTAACCACGGCAAGTGGCGCTTCACTTCGCCAACTCATACTGTGCGCGCCTTCTATCAAGCATTAATTGAACTGGAACAAGAAGGTGGGATTCCCGCTCGTCATCAACGTTACTTTACCAATCAGAAAACGCTGGTTGAAGGCATGCGTTCGCTAGGCTTTCGCACACTTCTTAACGACGATTTGCACTCACCGATTATCACTTCATTCTACTCGCCAGAGCACAGTGATTATCAGTTCAAAGAGTTCTACGACCGTCTAAAACAGCAAGGGTTTGTAATTTACCCAGGCAAAGTTTCCAACGCGGACTGTTTCCGTATCGGTAACATTGGCGACGTACACCCTGAAGATATTGAGCGCCTTATCATTGCCATCAAAAAGGCAATGTACTGGGAGGTAGCATAATGCCAGAGCAAGCGACCCATTTACGCAGCGAGGGGGACGTGAATAATACGCCCGCTCGCCACGAGTGGAATCAGAACATTCAAGACCAAGCGACTCAAGCACTGCTTAAACGTGACTCGGATGTGTTTCTGCATCAATCAATGTCCACGCCTTGCTTGGATTCTTTAGAAGCAGCTGAAGGTATCTACATTCAAGATACCCGCGGTAAGCGCTATATGGATTTTCATGGCAACAATGTTCACCAACTCGGCTATGGTCATCCTCATGTGATTAAACGAGTGACCGAGCAGATGCACTCGTTACCGTTTTCGCCACGTCGCTTTACCAACGAAACGGCGGTGCAATGTGCAGAAAAACTAACGCAAATTTGCGGTGGAGATTTGAGGCGTGTGTTATTTGCGCCTGGAGGCACTTCCGTTGTTGGCATGGCACTTAAGTTAGCACGCTACATTACCGGCAGCCACAAAGTAGTTTCATTATGGGATTCTTTCCATGGTGCGTCACTGGACGCCATTTCTGTCGGAGGTGAAGCCTGCTTTCGTGAAGGTATGGGGCCTTTGATGGCAGGTGTTGAGCGTATTCCACCCGCCGTGTCCTACCGAGGTGCCTTGCCTTCTCAAGATGGCAGCGATGTACATTATGCAGATTATCTAGAATACGTTATCGAGAAAGAAGGCGGCATAGGTGCCTTTATTGCTGAAGGTGTTCGTAATACCGATGTTCAAGTGCCAAGTAAAGCCTACTGGCAACGTGTACGCGAAATATGTGACAAGCATAATGTGCTGTTGATTATCGACGACATCCCAAACGGTATGGGCCGAAGCGGTGAGTGGTTCACCTATCAAGCTTTTGATATAGAACCGGATATTTTATGCATTGGTAAAGGTTTCGGTGGTGGTTTGGTGCCTATCGCCGCCATGGTAACCAGAGAAAAATACAACACCGCTGCAGAGATTTCTCTGGGTCACTATACCCACGAGAAGAGTGCGCTTGGCTGCGCGGCGGCACTGGCTACCATGGAAGCCATTGAACAAGAGAATCTTTTAGAAAAAACACGTCGTGACAGTGAGTATGTCAAAACTCGCCTAGAAACGATGAAGCAACAGTATCCAGTCATTGGTGACGTACGCGGTATTGGTCTACTCTGGGGTGTGGAATTAGTGAAAAGTCATGTCACTAAAGCACGCGCATTCGATGAGGCAGAACAAGTTCTTTACCAATGTCTGAACCACGGACTGAGTTTTAAGGTGTCGCAAGGCAACGTTATTCAGCTTAGTCCCCCCCTCGTTATTACTCGTGAAGAGCTGACGACCGCACTCGATATTTTCGAGCAAGCAATCACTAAAGTATGTAAGGATTTCAACTATGTCTAATTCATCTCCAATTCAAGCCATTGTATTCGACTGGGCAGGAACTATCGTGGACTTTGGTTCATTTGCACCAACGAGTATTTTCGTGGAAGCATTTAAACAAGGTTTCGACTTCGATATTACGCTTGCCGAAGCTCGTGAGCCTATGGGCATTGGTAAATGGGACCACATTAAAGCGGTCGGCCAACTACCAGAAGTAAAAGTGCGCTGGGTTGCGCAATTCGGCAAAGAGATGAGTGACTCAGATGTAGACGCTATTTACGCTGCTTTCATGCCTTTGCAAAAAGCCAAAGTCGCCGATCATGCCGAGCCGATTCTTAATGCCGTTGAGGTGGTGAATTCATTTAAAGATAAAGGAATCAAGATTGGCTCTTGCTCTGGTTACCCGAGAGAGGTCATGGATGCACTTATTCCTGTCGCTGCGGACTATGGCTACAAGCCGGATTATGTGGTTGCCACAGATGATCTCCCTCAAGGTGGCCGCCCTGCACCATTTATGGCACTGAAAAACGTTATTGAGCTTGGTGTTGGCTGTGTTGGTGCTTGTGTGAAAGTCGATGACGCTGCGCCGGGCATCGAAGAAGGTCATAATGCGGGAATGTGGACCGTTGGCCTGCTGCTATCAGGCAACGAAGCAGGCTTGACGTTTGACGAATACCAATCAGCGGATCACGCCACTCTTGATGCAGCTCGTGAGCGCGCTCGCACGAAACTTGGCAAAGCATCACCGCACTACCTCATCGATACCATCGCCGACCTCCCAGACGTCGTAGCGGATATCGAAAAACGTCTTGCTGCTGGCGAACGTCCTTAACGAGTACACTTCGACAGTACAAGAAGCGCGCCAAGCTCCTTTGGCTTATCGAGCATTTGAACGCAAAACCCGCAGCTAGGCTGCGGGTTTTGCGTTAATGCCGTTTAGCCACCAAGGTAAATTTATATTCACTAGATTTAAAGTAGTTACGACTATACTCGAACACTGTATCTCCACGTAAATAACCTCTAGTTCGCTTCTCTATGATGGGCTGAGCTGGGTTAATTTGCAGTAGATCAGCAATATCTTCCGGTGGTAATACAGGAATGATCTCTTGTTCGCTGCGATCGATGACCAAGCCTTTTTGTTTCTCAATAAAATCGTACTTAGAGCCTTGCATGACCTGATAGGTCAGGTCTGGGAACATACTCGTTGGCATCCAGGTTTCTTCCACTGTGATTGGGTTATCGTCCAAAAAGCGAACGCGTTTAATGTAAAAGATACGTTCTCCTTCTGAGATCTCTAAATGTTCAGCCATAGTGATAGATGCGGCTTGAATCTCAAAGGCCAGTACATCACTGTGAGTCACACCTTGTAAGTGAGCCCATTTCTCAGCAAAACTGGTTTGTTGGTATATATCGTAATTAACACGGTTTTCTTTTACATATGTACCGCTACCTTGAATACTCTCTAGCTCCTGGTTCTCTACCAATAACTTGATAGCCTGCCTGACAGTCACCCGACTCACAGAAAACTCTTCACGCAACTGAGCTTCAGTGGGCAACGCTTCCCCCACCTTATATTCTCCACTACTAATTTTTTCGCGGATCGCATCGGCAATTCTGCGATACATCGGTAATCTCGCCATACTAACCTCTACTACCTGATTACGGCGTCAATTGAGTCGGAGCACTCAACATTAACTATATTTAACCAATATGATACGAATTGATAGACTAATGACAAGCAGTTGTTACTACAAAAAACTTAAATTTAAATACAACAACAATACATATTTCCAGATAAATGAGATCTTGATCATGGATCATTTGTATCAAATAGGTATTATTCACTCATTGTTGACAGGACAACAATAGATGAATGTAACAATGGGACAAAAGTTATGAACCTAACATCTCTTACCAACCCATCGCTGATAAACCTACAAACGACATTTGAAAGTCGTGATGCAGCGATTGAAGCCCTTGCCGAACAATTACACCAACAAGGCAAGTTGTACAATAAGGAAGAATATTTAAAGGCTGTATTCGAGCGTGAAGCTCAAGGTCCAACAGCGCTAGGTGAAGGCTTAGCGGTACCACATGGGAAAACTGACGCGGTGAAAGAAGCCGCTTTCGCAGTCGCCACCCTTTCAAAAGATCTCAAATGGCAAGGACTTGATGAAGATGAAGACGTTAATCTCATCTTCTTAATTGCGATTCCAAATGCAGAGGCAGGCTCAACACATATGCACCTGCTTACCGAACTTACCACCACGCTGGTTGACGACGATGTGCGCCACGCGGTCCTCAATGCTACAACTTCAGAACAAATTCTGGATTTATTGACTGGGAAAGACAACACTGCCGAAGAACAAGACAACTTAGATACAAATGCACCAACCGTTGTTTGTGTAACCGCCTGCCCTGCTGGTATTGCTCATACCTACATGGCAGCCGAGTACCTTGAAAAGACAGGTAAAAAGCTAGGCTACAAGGTCTATGTTGAGAAACAAGGTGCGAACGGGATTGAAGACCGTTTGACTGCAGAACAGTTGAACAAAGCCACGGCTGTTGTGTTTGCAGCAGAAGTCGCAATCAAAGAAGTTGAACGCTTTAGTGGCATCCCACGTGTTGAAGTGCCAGTGGCAGAGCCAATCAAACACGCAGAACGTATTCTGAACGACGCGATTGAAGCAGGTAAGAACAGTGCTGGTGCTGAGCGTACTATCGCAACAGACGATAAACCGCAAAAACTACCGCTGAAAACAGAGCTAAAACAAGCACTGCTCTCGGGTATCTCTTATGCCGTTCCTCTTATTGTGGCTGGCGGTACAGTTCTGGCAGTGGCCGTTCTTATTGCCCAAATTTTCGATCTGCAAGAATTGTATGCAACCGATGGTTCGTGGCTATGGATGTATCGTAAGCTTGGCGGCGGTCTGCTTGGCACCCTAATGGTTCCTGTACTTGCCGCTTACACCGCTTACTCGCTTGCTGATAAACCAGCGCTTGGTCCCGGTTTTGCTGCAGGTATCGCTGCCAACCTAATCGGTTCAGGCTTCTTAGGTGGCGTAGTTGGTGGTCTGATTGCGGGTTATGTAATGCGTTGGGTGAAAGAGAATGTTCGCCTTAGCCCTGCCTTCAACGGCTTCTTAACCTTCTACTTATATCCAGTTATTGGCACTTTGGTTGCAGGTTCATTAATGCTGTTTGTTATCGGTAAACCTGTTGCATGGCTTAACCAAGGCCTGACGGACTGGCTAAACGGCATGTCTGGCACAAACGCTCTACTTCTGGGCGCAGTGATCGGCTGTTTCGTGTCATTCGACTTAGGTGGTCCAGTAAACAAAGCGGCATATGCATTCTGTCTTGGTGCGATGGCGAATGGTGTTTACGGTCCATACGCTATCTTCGGCTCAGTGAAAATGGTCTCAGCTTTCACCGTAACAGCATCGACCATGCTTGCTCCGCGTCTATTCAAAGATTTCGAAATTGAAACCGGAAAATCAACCTGGTTACTTGGTCTAGCAGGTATCACTGAAGGTGCTATTCCGATGGCAATTGAAGATCCTATCCGTGTTATCGGCTCATTCCTACTCGGTTCCATCGTTACAGGTGCCATGATTGGTGCTGCAGGTATCGGTCTATCGACTCCAGGAGCAGGTATCTTCTCAATCTTCCTGCTGCACGATGCAGGTATTGGTAGCTTTATGGCAGCCGCAATATGGTTCGGCGCAGCCTTAATAGGTACCGCTATCTCAACCGTTACCTTACTAGCGTGGAGAGCGCATGCCGTAAAAAAGGGCAAATTTGAAGCTCAGGTAGCCACGCAAAACTAATCAAAATTATTAATCAATAAGCTGAAGGGCACAGATTCTCTGTGCCCTCAATCAGCAACTAGTAACGATCAATCCCTTGATATTAAAGAATTTAAACTCACTGCAAAGCAGTCCAAAGGTTAACACAATGACTACATCTCGCGTTCATATCACTCCTCACATGCACTGGGACCGTGAATGGTATTTCACCACCGAAGAATCTCGAATTCTACTGGTGAATAATATGGAAGAAATCATGCAACGTCTGGAAACAGACCCTGAGTACAAATACTACGTACTCGATGGCCAAACTGCCGTTATTGAAGATTACTTTGCCATCAAACCAGAAAACAAGCAGCGAGTAAAAGCGCTCGTTGAGGCAGGTAAGTTAATTGTTGGTCCTTGGTACTCGCAAACCGACACCATGCAAGTCTCTGGTGAGTCTATTGTACGCAACATGCTTTATGGATTACGCGACTGCCTTGCTCTTGGCGAACCAATGAAGATTGGTTATCTGCCAGACTCTTTCTCAATGAGCTCTCAATTGCCAATGATCTATAACGGTTTCGACATTGACACTGCCATGTTCTGGCGCGGCTGTTCTGAGCGCCACGGTACCGACAAAACCGAATTCTTGTGGCAATCAAACGACGGCTCAGAAGTCATGGCGCAGGTGCTGCCTCTTGGCTATGCGATTGGTAAATACCTACCACAAGACGAAGAAGGTCTGCGTGCGCGTCTCGATAAATACTTCCCCGTGCTTGAAAAGCCATCTGTGACCAAAGACATCCTATTGCCAAACGGTCACGATCAGATGCCAATCCAAAAAGACATCTTTGAGGTGATGGACAAGCTACGTGAAATCTACCCAGATCGTGAGTTCGTTATGAGCCGCTTTGAAGAGGTGTTTGATCGAATCCGCGAAGAGCGTGACAACCTAGATACCATCAAAGGTGAGTTTAACGACGGTAAGTACATGCGTGTTCACCGCACCATTTCTTCGACTCGCATGGACATCAAGCTTATCCACGCAGAGGTAGAAAACAAGATCGTTAATATCCTTGAGCCGCTCGCTTCCATCGCTTGGACTCTTGGGTTTGAATACCACCATGGTCTTATCGAAAAAATGTGGAAAGAGAGTATGAAGAACCATGCTCACGACTCTATTGGCTGCTGCTGCTCAGATAAAGTTCACGCTGAAATTTTAAACCGTTACATCCTAGCGGATGATATGGCGACCAACCTGATCAATTTCTACAAACGTAAGATTGTTGACCATATGCCTGCTCGTGAAGGATGTGACAAGCTTGCGTTCTTTAACCTGTCACCATACGAGCGTGAAGAAGTGATCAATACAACCATCACCATTCGAGCTGACAAGTTCAACCTGTTTGATGATGAGGGCAACGCGGTCGAATACTTTATCCGAGAACAACGTGTTATCGACCCTGGCAAAATTGACCGCCAAATTGTTCACTATGGAAACTACGACCCATTTATTGAGTACGATATCCAGATTAAATATTCTGTACCGGCAATGGGCTACACGACGCTTCACATCCAAGGTAACCAAGACGGGGCACAAAAAGCGATTCATTCAAGCGCCGATATACTTGAAAATGAGTTCTACCAAATCACAGTCAACAGCAACGGTACGTTGACTGTGCTGGATAAAGACACTCAGATGACGTTCGACCAAGTATTGCGTGTCGAGGATGGCTCTGACGATGGCGACGAGTACGATTACTCACCTTCTCGCCAAGAATGGCTGCTGTATTCCGACGAGTTTGATGTTGAAACCAGCATCAAACATGAAGGCTTCCAGTCTGTCGCAACAATCAAGACTCGCATGAACGTACCTGCAAACCTTGAAGAGCGCGAAGCGCGTTCAGGCCAAAACGGGTTTGTTGATGTGGACTGCCAAGTAGTTCTAAAACAGGGCTCTCGCCGTATTGAAGTCCGCATGGAAATGGACAACCAAGCCGATGATCACCGTGTTCGAGTTCTCGTTCCAACACCATTCGTATCTGAAACTGTCGTTGCCGATAATCAGTTTGGTCTCATAACGCGCCCGACGAACGATCCTGCGATGGATGTTTGGGAGCAAGAAGGCTGGAAAGAAGCACCCGTACCCGTTTATCAATTGATGAACTTCGCAGCGGTTGAGAACAACACGGGCGGTATGGCACTAATGAGCAATGGTCTGCGTGAATTCGAAGTCATTTCCAGTCAAGGCAACGCGCAACGTGATACTTTCGCGCTCACGCTATTCCGTGGTGTTGGGGTCCTTGGGAAGGAGAACCTTCTTCTTCGACCAGGCCGACCATCTGGTATCAAGATCCCAACACCAGATTCTCAAACTCGCGGCAAGATCGTGTGTGAGTTTGCGCTGTTTGGTTTTGCTGGCAACCACATAGATGCCAACATTATGGCAGAGTCACGTGACAATGTAACGCCAATACAGTGCTACAACAAAATTCCTTATAACGCGATGAAGTTGAATGTGGGCGAGCAAAACAAACCGCTGACTTACTCCTTGCTCAATAAGAATCAAAAAGGGGCCGTTCTGAGTGTGCTTAAGAAAGCAGAAGATGAAGATGCATTGATTCTCCGAGTCTACAACCCATCAGAAACTGCAACCATTGAAGACAATATCGCATTCAAAGAATCAGTTACCTCTTGGAGAGAGGTCAGTATGGACGAACGAATTCGAGATACTAACATTGAGATGCAATCCTTCGGATCGCTGAAACCGTGTCAGGTTAGAAGCTTCCAAATTAAGCTTTAAGCTAAGTTTGTGGTCAGCAAAAAGCATCGTGCTCCGCTTCTTTGCTGACTACTCCCTTTACCAATATCAAGGGAATGGTACTGTCTTTCGGTTATCACCATACCAGCGACGTACCTAGAGCCTGTTTAATTGAGACTTCACAGGCTCACTATTGGTAACTTATGGTCCTGATAAGTTCATAATCAAGCTCTTTGACCAACCCCGCTGCGAGGCGGGTTTTTTCATTAATCTCCTCCTAATTAGCCCCCCTACCAACGCTCCATCTATTGGTTATAACAATGGTTCCTATTTTGAATCCAATGATTGCTCACTTTAGATTGTCGTTCAAACCAAGTAGGTACTTCTTTAGGCAAGGATGTTATCTATCAAAGAATCGGAGCGAACAAATGAAAAAGTCAATTCTTACACTGTTACTAACCGCAACAACCAGTGGGGTAATTGTTGGTACTGCAGATGCATGCACCTATGCCACTTTTGAAGCTAATGATAAATCCTTTGTAGCTCGCACTATGGAATTGCCATTTGAAGCTCATGAGATGCTCACAGTCGTTCCAAGAGGGCATGAGTTCGCTGAGTTTACGGCTAAATATGGCTTTGTTGGGATGCAACATGGTCAAGAAGATATGGTGTCTTCAGGCATTAATGAGCATGGTGTTTCGGTTGAGGCACTAGCACTCGGAGCTGCGGATTATCTACCAGCAGGTAAGGGTGATATTTCACAGATCGCACTTGGGGCTTACATTCTTGGTAACGCACGTTCAACCGATGAAGCAGTCACGATACTTCATAATCTGAAAGTGCATCTTGGTAAAATGGCAGGGGTCGGCGCTATAGGGGTACATCTTGCAATCAACGATGGTGAGCGTAAGGTCGTAGTGGAACATACTCAAGGCGATGGCATAGCCGAGATTTACGAAAACGATCTCGGCGTCATGACTAATGATCCAGTCTATCCTGTTCAAGTAGAACTGGCGCAGATGATGCTTGATGGTAAAGGTTATGATGATGCAAAAGTACAGTTTGCAGAAGAGACCTTTAAAGGTTTTGACCGCTCACCCACTGGACGTTTCCAACAAATGGTGGCATTAAACGCGACTCAAGATAGCACCAGAATCGTTACTGACTTTGATGCAGTTAACCGTGCATGGTCAATGATCAATAGTGTTGATGTGGTGCAAGGGACCCTGTATTGGCGACACTTCGATCCCGAAAATCCACAAATGACCGGCTATTCGAATGTCACTGATATTAACAACAAAGACTATTACTTCCGTACCTACGACAACCAACAGATTCGCAAAGTCGATATCGATACTATTGATTTCGCCAACACTACTTACAAGCAGTTTGACATCTTCAGAACCATTGATGGCTATCAAGTTATTGATATTAATTAATTTATCCTTCTATCTATAAACTGTGCAAACCTTGTGTGCATTTAACTTTGGCATGATCGGAATTCACAATGGCGTGATCTGATATGAGGTGGCACCGTTTGTAGACCTATAATCTCTCCATCAAACAATGACACTTTCATCGTTAACCTAACACTGGGAGAGATTCATCATGGCGAACACAGCACTTATTACTGGCGCATCAAGTGGCATCGGACTTGAACTGGCTAAAGTCCACGCGCAAAAAGGTGGTGACTTAGTTTTAGTCGCTCGTTCTCAAGCGAAACTC
Organism: Vibrio sp. SCSIO 43133; assembly: GCF_023716845.1. Lineage (NCBI taxonomy): Bacteria > Pseudomonadati > Pseudomonadota > Gammaproteobacteria > Vibrionales > Vibrionaceae > Vibrio > Vibrio sp. SCSIO 43133. The sequence continues at coordinate 1,880,252 of NZ_CP068025.1, read as the reverse complement.
GAAGCATTGAAAGCTGAGCTTGAAAGCCAATTTGGCATTAACGTTACCGTTCTACCCGCCGACTTAGCCAAGCTTGACTCTGCGCACTCGTTGTTTGCACAAACGGAAGCGGCTGGGATCCAAATCGATATACTGATTAATAATGCAGGCTTCGGTGGTCATGGTCATTTTCATGAACGTACTCTTGAAGATGAACAAGCAATGATGCAAGTAAACATGGTTACCTTGACTAACCTCACCCACCTTTATTTAAAAGGCATGGTAGAACGAAACAAGGGTAAGATACTTAATGTTTCGTCCACAGCCTCTTTCATACCCGGTCCTTTGCAAGCCGTTTACTACGCAACAAAAGCATACGTGACCTCTTTTAGCCAAGCGGTCGCTGAAGAAGTAAAGGAACACAACATCTCCGTTACAGCCTTATGTCCAGGTGCAGTCGCGACAGGGTTTGTTGAAGCAGGAAATCTCGAAGGTGTGGATGTTTGGAAGAACGCGAAAACGCCGCGTTCCGTTGCTGAGTGTGGCTATCAAGCAATGGAAAATGGCGAACTGATTGCATTCAATGAGCCAGGTTTGAAGTTCATGTTGAATTGGATTGTTCCTTTCCTTCCCCGTAAGATGGTACTGAAAATTTCGCGCAAAGCGATGGAGAAAAACCGCAAATAACATCACATTACCTCACCTAAATAGAAGTATTGAAATGAAGAGAGCCAATAAGTTCGTTATTCCACCAAACTGGAAACTGATGTTCAGCGACCTAGATCTAAACATAGAGGAAGTACTTGCTTACGCGAAACTGCCCAAAGGGCTATTCGCACAAGAAAAAGTACAGCTTTCCCCGTCTCAATACTTCCAATTGTGGCATGGTGTTGATCTCGCAGCACACAGGCGAGATATGCCGTTAGAATTTGCCAAAGTGATGAGCCTAGAGTTCTTCGATGTCCCAATCTATGCCGCCATATGCACACCTAACCTTAATGCAGCAGCAAAACGTCTTCAGGAATACAAACCCCTTATTGGCCCAATGGCATTGGATATTGATACCAATGATGAATATACGGAGTTACTCATTAGCTGCTACGGATTTGAAGCGCCATTGCCACTTTGCCTGAATCTCTCGGAGCTTATTTTCTTCACTCAACTAACGCGTCTAGCAACGCGCCAGAATATTGCACCACTGCGCGTTGAGCTCCCTGCACTTCCAGACAACCTGGATCAGTACGAAAGCTATTTTGGTTGCCCTATTACCCTAGGCAACAACACCAGTATCCGTTTCAGCTCTAAAGATGCAAATACGCCATTTTTGACCCGTAATCAGTTGATGTTAAAGTGCTTTGATAGTGAATTGCAAAAACAGCTCAGCGAAACCGTTGGCAAACAAAACGTTGTCGATCACGTGAAGAAAGTCCTGCTCGATGCACTACCTCAGGGGCAAAGCAGTATCGATTATGTTGCTCGTGAACTGGCCATGAGCAAACGAACATTACAGCGCAAACTGTCCCATGAAAATCTGACTTTTCAAGAGTTACTTCAAGAGGTTCGGCAAAGCTTGGCGAAAGATTACCTCATTAAATCCGAGCTCCCAGTGAGTGAGATTTCTTTTTTATTAGGCTTCCAAGAATGCAACTCATTTATTCGGGCTTACACCTCTTGGAATGGGCTTTCTCCGGCTCAACAACGTGAGCAGTTAATGTAACTACAAACCATCACGTGGCTTGATACGCAAACTGCAACATAACTTTGTCGATCTATTTTCAATCGATATTTGCTATAAGGTTTAATGGAAATAGCGGTAAAGGAGATTTATTTTGTATAGCCACGTATTTTTAGGTGCCAACGATATCCCAGCTTCCAAGGCGTTTTATGACTCAACTATGTCCGTTTTAGGGTACGGTGAAGGGGTACTAGACGCAAAAGGGCGCTGTATGTATTTCAGTCCAACGGGGGTACTAGGTCTTACGACGCCAATTGATGGTCAACTAGCATCTCACGGCAATGGCATGACTATCGGATTTCTTGCAACTTCGCCAGAACAGGTTGACACATGGCATGAGGTCGGAGTTAGAAATGGTGGGATCGCCTGTGAAGATCCACCTGGAATCAGAGATACCGGTGAACGTAAACTCTATATGGCATACCTAAGAGATCCGGCTGGAAACAAGATTTCGGCGACCTGCTTCTTATAGTTTGAGCATTGCGTTTAATTTAAAGGTCTTCTAAAGGAATGAAGTTTGTCATTCCTTTTTCACATCATAGCTAGCATAGCTTTTACAAAGTGCCTGTCGTTGATCAATACGTTGACCAACACTTTTGCGAACCTCTGTGTCAGATAGTTCTATATTAGTCGGCACTTGAAACTAACAAGCATCCTAATAAAGCTTGATAGTAAGTCATATATTGATATCCTGTAATGCTGCATAAATTTTACCGCACCAGCAGTTGCACTCACCAACCTATCTTAGAAGGTAAAATATGAAGTTTCCGAAATCACTTCCTTCCGCTCATCGTGCACAACTTGAACAAATCGTCAGTGTACTCTCTCAGGATCCTCGATTTTGCGGCATTGGTTGCAGTGGCTCTTACGCGTCTGACACAATGGACCAATATAGCGACTTAGACTTTGTTATTGCTATCGAACCTAAATACTATCAAGAAGTTATGGCACAACGCTTCGATATACTAAGTCAATTTGACGATATGCTAGCAGCCTTTACCGGTGAACATGTGGGTGAACCCAGACTCATTGTGTCTGTATTCGGTGAATTGGAACTTGTTCACGTCGACTTCAAGTTTGTTTCACTACCTGATGCTGCAGTACGAGTCGATGATACTCAAGTTCTTTGGGAAAAAGACAGCATGTTGAGCGATGTGTTTGCCACTGCCAAACCAAGCTACCCTCAACCTGACCCACAATGGATCGAGGATCGCATCTGGATTTGGACGCATTATGCTGCAACGAAAATAGCTCGAGGTGAATATTTTGAAGCGTTAGAGTTTCTCTCTTTCCTGCGTTTTCATGCTCTGTCCCCCCTTGCCCTCAAGCAAGCGGGTTTAACGCCATCTGGCGTACGTACCATAGAAAAAAGGCTACCAGAGTTTGCTAAGAAACTAGAAAAAACTGTAGCGTTACCAGAAAAGGAATCGTTGAAGTCTGCACTTGAACATTGCGTATTAATCTACCTAGAGCTGAGAGCAAACGAATCTATCGAAGTCAATGATAGAGCAAAATTAGCCTGTGTTGATTATCTAAAGAACATAAAGTGATGGCAAATATAGAAAAGTAAGAGTTTCCGTGAGTTGCCTCTTAGCAACTCACATTTTTACATCTATTGGCTCGTTTTCTCATGCCACGGTATGACTATCAACCATTTTTATTACATCCTGCACCGACTCCACGACACAATCCGCAATTGAAAACGCAGGGTTATTTTCAAAAGGCATAGCAATGGTGGTGAGCTGCGCCGCAACAGCCGCTTTCACACCTGTTAGGCTGTCTTCTAATGCGAATGCCTGCTCCACTGGAACATCTAATCGCTGACAAACTTCCAAATAGACATCGGGAGCTGGTTTACCATTTGGTACGTCTTCTGCGCTTAACATCAAGTCAAAGCTGTCTTGTATACCTAGTTTTTCAGTCACCGCATGAATAATTGGATAAGCAGAAGAGCTGGCTAGAGCGAGGCGAAAGTCTCTTTGTTTTAAGTCTGAAATCAGTGTCGGAATACCCTCTATCGCCTCGCCTTCCTGTTCGACAAGTGCAACTACTCTTTGCATTATCTCTGATTCCAGCACCTTAGCATCCACACTCAAGTTAAACATTTGAATCCATATAGCAGCGATATCGTCAAGTCGTTTTCCCATAGTGTTTTCAATGCAGTCGTCAATCGTGGCGCTCGCTCCGTAATTAGCTAACACTTCAATCTGCGCCTTTCGCCAAAAAGGTTCTGATTCAATAAGTACGCCATCCATATCAAACACAAAAAGTGACTTTGTCGTCATGTCTTATCCTACTTCAATCTGAATAAACTCTATGGATAGTATAAGGTTATGCAGGCCAGTGGAATAGAAAGGTATGCCGCAACCGAAACTTGATTGCAGCACTTTGTGTTTTACAATTTACTCATATCTAGCTTGTGACCCAAAGGCTCGACTTGCACCTCGGCGTAGCCCATTGTCACCGCCTCAAATTGCTTACTCATTTCCAAAGCATGTGCGGCATCTTTGGCAAGCACCGCCACCAAATAAGTGGGTCTGACAACACCATTCTCTAAATTCTGAGTATTGATGTACGACGAGGTTACCGTGCCAACTTGATTAAGTGCTATCACTCGCTGTAAATCAATGCCCAATACTCGGTCAATTTCCAAAGGCTCTACCCCAGACTTCCAAATGAAGGTGAGGCCAAAATTATTCGCTTTCGGTGTGTTGTCTAACCACTTTGATCCTAACAACTCAATGTGGTTTATTCTTACCAAATCTTGTTGGTACAAAGGTAAACTTGCTAGCTGGTCACGCACCGATTGCTCGCTTTCTGCTTCCATAACGAATTTTAGTAGCTGTGTTTTCTGTCCGCCTACTTGGCTATTTTCGACAAACATGTCTTTGATTTTTCCGTTATCCACCAGCTTCTTAAATGATGCTCGCTGTTCCGGCATCGTCTTAAGTACTTGTGCGATATCATCAGTGTTCCACTTCAACTCTACGCCATAATCGTACGCATAAGCAGAGCTAGCCCCTGCAAGAAGTGCACCGATAACAAATAGATTTTTGATTATTTTTCTCATGACTTTACCTTCTAATTCAAATGATACTTCTTACCAACGTGAGCGATAGCTGCGGTGACAACTTTTACACGTAGATTCCGCAGCCTTTAGCCCCTTCTCGACTTCTACAATAGATTGATTTTGCGCACCAAGCGCCACCTGCTGATAGCCTTGTTGCATCTGTTGCATTAATCGATTGAATTTTTCTGGCTTACTCCACACGCTTTCTTTCGCTTTACTTCCTTCTTGAGTCCCTAAAACAAAGGCACCGTTTAACGCATCACTGTTAGCTACAAGTTGCTCGCTCGCTTCTAACAAAGTCTGCCAGTCGGTATCACTACCATCGAGCGTTTTTTTAACGGCCTTAGTTTGTGACTCGAGGGCTGTAAAGGCTTTTTGCCGAGCGTCTATGATGTCTAATGTTGCTGAGTCCGGAGCGGAATACGCTAGAGATGAAATACCTGTCGATAGTGCGAGCAAGAATACTAATTTGGTCGTCGAATGATGAGTGAACATATTTCCTCCACCTGTTTTGTATATCGTTGTTGATGCATTTAATTTACACAACAATTATTGCATGCGCAACAATTGTTGTGTAAATTAATGTCAACTATTTAAGACTAGAGGATCAAATTATGCAAAAGGTTAAAGTTTGGGATCTTGCGACTCGACTCTACCACTGGATTCAAGCCCTTGTTTTTGCGGGACTAGTATTCACTGGCTTTAGTAATCAAGGGCCCCATATCCAATTGGGACTAGTTTTATTTACATTACTACTTTGGCGCGTGATATGGGGTTTTATTGGTAGTGAAAGTAGCCGATTCCGTTCTTTTCTTAAGCATCCAAAAGTAATTGTCCGATATACATTCGGTAAGGCAATCTCATATGTTGGGCATAACCCGCTAGGTGCAGTCATGGTTGTTGCAATGATCGGTACATTACTCATTCAGTGTGTTACCGGCATGCTTTTAGCTGGAATGTTTGATGGTTTGGAGAGTATCGGCATTTTTATTCCCGAGCCTCTTTATGACATTGCAGACACCACTCACGCATTATTCGCTGACATGTTACCAATCATGGTCGCGCTGCACGTTGGAGCTATTGTTATCTACAAACTACGTGGCAAAAGTCTGCTTATGTCTATGTTCACAGGGCAACAGATACTCAACGCAGATGCACTATCTCCTTCTTTATCGAGCAACTTTAAAGCGTTGTTAGTGCTAATCATCTCAATATTAGTTACGATGACAATAGTTGCTTTTTCAATGGTGTAAAAATGAAGACAGAATTCGAACGCCAAACCAGCTTTGGTTGGCTACTAAATGTTGTGGCAAATCATGCATCAAAAGAGTTTGATAAGAGATTGCGAGAAAAGGGACTGACGCTAGCGTTATGGCCAACTCTAATGTGTTTGTGGGAAAAGGAGGGCGTCACTCAACGAGAGATTGCGCAAATGTCCAAGGTAGAGAGCTCAACAACGACTAGAACACTCGACAAATTAGAAGCTCTAGAATTGGTCGAGCGACGTGCCGACCCAGAAAGTCGTCGCTCCTTCAGGATCTTTTTGACAGACAAAGGGAAAGCCCTTAAGGAAGAAGTCATTCACCTACCGGTCGAAGTCAATCAAGCGTTGCTAGCCGGGCTTGAAGATGAAGAACAAAGAAATTTGATTGCAACATTGCAGAAGTTGGTAGAGCGTATATGAGTCCATCTGCGCCACTCACATCGCTTTAACTGAATTGTTTGAATGCTTGTGAGTGGCGAAGCGGTTCGACTCTAGAAACACGTCGATTATCAATGATGGTTTGATAATCTTTCAAATCTCTCATTATTTTTGTTTTATTTAAGCCAAGATAAGATGTTGTTATCCAGTTATCACCAACCAAAAGATCCATTCTAACGAGGAAATACCATGGCAAAGCTGACTATCGTCGCTAACATCATTGCAAAACCTGATCAGATTGAACTTGTGAAAGCAGAGCTTCTTAAACTCATTGATATCACACGTAAAGAACAAGGTTGTATCAACTACGACTTACACCAAGATAATGAAAACCCTGCGCACTTTGTATTTTACGAAAACTGGGAGTCGCGCGAGCTGTTAATGGCACACTTAGCCGCACCACATATTGCTCAATACAAAGCCGCAACCGACGGCGCCGTTGAGAGTTTTACGCTTAACGAAATGACTCAAGTTGGCTAATTGCCACCAAACTATTGGTCAAATAGTAGCGCCCTAATGACAAAAATCGCCCAAATTTGTAAGGCAAGGTATTCTAGTTTTATCCATAAATCCATAGTGTTATCGCAGTCCATTGTATGAACTTTTACGGTAACAAGGTATGTGAGGATTGACAGTGAAGAATTCTCAGAACAATGAATACAGCGTGAAGGTTATTAATAGTGCTGTTAGATGCTGGTCATTAGGGTAACCACTAAAGTACGCCCAAACGATGGTTTGGGCGTACGTTTACTACTGTTTTTCAAAAGTTCCTGTGCTTTTGATCATCACATCTAGGAAGCCTGAAGCGTTGCTTTTATCAGAACCGGAGTTTTTCATCTGGTTTTGAGCACCTTTCAATCTCGCCATCAATTCTTGACGCTGTTTTTCTACATCACTAGTGATTTCTTTTTTATCAGTCATAACAGGTTCTCTTGTGTAGCATTGATAAGAACACGTTAGTTCAAGTTTTAAACTTCAACAAATGACAGCTATTCGTAGATCTAAACCTTCATCACCCCACCTATGAACAATTAGAATCAAAAAGTGGAAATTTCATTTATATCAATACATTAGCTAAGCCACCATCGAATCCCCGACATATTGATAATACTCATAGGACATTATCAAATACTATAGTCATTTCGTTCCGAACTGTTGTTTGAGGAATATTCGACAAACTCAAACTGCATATTATGATCCTCCACGTAATAAGCACTACGACGATGGGGATGCTCTCCTCCCCAATGATCCAATTCATAACCTGCGATTTTTAGCCGTTCAACTGTTTCGTCAAGGTCATCTACGACGATTCCTATGTGTTTTACGCCTGTCCAATGGTTGTTCCAATCTGCTATTCGACCATCACCTCCCGATTGGACTGCGATGTAAGAGCGATCATCTCCGACATGAAACCACTCCACTTCCTTGCCATACCATTCTTCCATTTTTCCTTGACCTCTAATCCGCCAGTCTGGTAATGCTGCTAATAAAAACTCTATCGTTTTCCTAGGGTTAACTAGCGTAATGTTGGCATGCTCGATATATCCATTCATCGTATTATTCCTTCTGTTAGTGATTGGATCTTAGCGTAATTCCTCAAGTTAACTTGAGGTCAAGGACTATTTAACAGTGAGGTCATAAGCAGGAGTTATCAGACTATTAATAACTGATGATTAGTGTCTTTTTAACCAATCATTACACTAGCCCTCATCGAAACAGAGCACGGAATGCAAACCACAAGCAGGATTGCTTTTACAATTAAGGGTTAGTAATGAAAAAGTTAGTTCTTGCCACCGCTATCGCAGCAATCTCAACTGGCGCATTTGCAAATACAGATTTTAGTGGTCATCGTGTTGGTATAGGTGCTTCAAGCCTAGAATTTAGTGACTCACTGGGAAGCTGGAATTTAGGCACAGGCGTCAAAGTTGAATACGGTTATGATTTCAACCAAATCTTTGGTATCAACGTGTCTTATGCTTGGAACCAGGATGATGTTTACGTTCCATTCTACGATGAAACATTGGATTACAAAGCTCGCACCTTAAAAATTGATACTGATATTGGTTACGCCTTTGACCTTGGTCAAGGGTGGATTAAACCTTACGGTGTAGTTGGTCTTGCTTTCCTAGGTGATGAAATCAATACATCGAACTATGGCAAAATAACGGGCAATGATTCAAGTGTCTATCTCGGTGCTGGCGTGCGTGGCCAACTTGACATGGGCTTATACGCAGATCTTCGCGTCGATTTACCAATGTATGGTGATCTTGACGCAGACTACCTATCATTTACGGTTGGTTACAAATTCTAACCTAATAGATAACAGGCAGTTAAACCACCTATTCCAAGCCAATGTGATTCCACGTTGGCTTTTGACGTATTTCTAACATTGCAAGTGCTAACATTCCCATGTCATCCATAAAACCGAGTAATACAATGCCGAAAGACCGTTTTGCCAATCTCGATCTTAATCTTCTTCGAGTGTTCAAGGTGCTTTACGAAGAGAAAAACATGCGTAAAGCGGCGGAACGTTTGTACGTATCTCAACCAGCTGTCAGTCAATCACTACAAAAATTGCGTCATCAATTTGATGACCCATTATTCGTTAAAGTGAAATCAGGCTTAGCTCCAACTCCATTTTCTGAGCAGCTATCGAGCTCGTTACTTCCTCTATTGTACGATATCGAAAATGTCGTCAATGATAGTGATGTCTTTGACCCGGCTCAGTTAGACCAAGACATTACCATTGCCCTCTCTTCGAGCTTTGTTTTCTCCATTTCTGGTGAATTGTATCGCTATTTTCGTGAACATGCTCCAGGCCTACGAATCCATATTGCATCGTGGAATGATCAAACAGTAACCGCTATCGAAAAGGGAGAAATACTACTAGGGATCAATGCTGAATTAACCGACAGCTACCCTTTCATGGAAAAGCGAACAATTGGTGAGATTAACGCTTGCTTACTCGTTAGAAAAGAGCACCCGATTACTAAGAAAAAGGTAACGGTTGAGTCTATGTCGAAGTATCCATTGGCACGACTAATCGTCAGTAACTACAGTAAATATACAAGCCCTACCGTTGAAATCTTCAAACGCCTGGGGTATCCACTAGAAGTGGGGTTTAGTTCCGAATACCCAGTTGCACTTATTGATGTTGTGCAGCAATCGGATATGTTTATGGGAACCACCAACTGCTTCCCGATACATAACTACCCAAATTTAGTCATGCTAAGTCCTGACCAAGTATTACCTGAAGCGCAGTATCCTGCATTGTCCTATTTTCACAGTCGCCACCAAAATAGTGCGCTAGTCAACTGGCTTAATGAGTCGATTATTTATATATTTCAGCAACGTAAAACCGAAAATGCCAATCACCACTAATCGTCGGTTAGCAACCCGATAGAAATAGCGTAACGCACTCTTCTATATATTGTTTGCGCTGTGCTTCAGTTTGCACTCCACTCTCACCTAAAAACGCCCAGTAAGCGGCTTTTCCATGGAACATCAGTAGAAGTTGCATCGCTGCATTTTCTGAATCGTTGGGAAGAGAAATCGTACCTTTTTCATGATGACGTTGAAGATAATTGGCTAGAACATGAAGTGTTTTTTGAGGTCCAGATTGCAAATAGAGTGCAGATATTTGAGGGTGAGACTTCACCTGCCCCACTGCATTTCGAAACGTTTGTAGAACTTGCTCTTCAAGATGCATGTTCTGAAAACGAACACCAAACTCTACCAAAGTAGGCTTGATCGGACTATCCAAACTTAACGCCGATTCATCAATCGCGCGCTGCTCACATCGGTATTGAATACAAGTTTCAAACAGCTGGTCTTTAGTTTTGAAATGAGAATAGACCGTTTGCTTTGAGACGTCAGCTAGTTTAGCGATCTGATCCATGCTCACCTTGTAGCCGTGTTCGCAAAACAACTCTCCCGCCGCTTTTAATATCTGTAGTCTCTTCTGTTCACTTTTTTGGATCATGCTCACAATACCAGTAGCAACCTTTGGAATAACTAATTTTTAACACAATCAAACTAGACAGTCTAGTTTGATTATGATTATTCTATGACCAATAGGTTAGGTTTATAGGATGTCTATGATGCAAACAAAGCAATTACTAACAAAAGCATCAGCACTAGCAATTCTGATTTTGCTACAAGGTTGTCAAAAATCAGAGCAACCAGAGGTAGAGACGGTCGAGCCTTTGACTGTTTCCACCACTGAAATTACGTTAAGCCCTTCATACAAGGTTCAAAGGGAATACGTCGGTACAGTAAAAGCAGGTCAACAAGCTAATCTTGGCTTTGAGCTATCTGGCAAAGTGGATGCGTTATTTGTCGATGTGGGTGATGTCGTAGAAAAAGGCGCACCACTCATTAGACTCGATACGGATTTATTGGTCACCGAAGCTAACCAGTTAAGGGCACAAAATAATGAAGTGCGAGCCCAGCTAAAACTGGTTGAAGCCAATCTAAAACGTCAACAGTCTCTTAAGTCAAAAGGCTTCAGTGCGGAGGCCGAAATCGACGCCCTCACAAGCCAAGAAGGCGTATTGCAAGCCAATCTTGTGAGGCTACAAGCCGCGTGGAACGCAAATAAGCTAAAACAAGAAAAGTCGACCATCCTTGCCCCTTATTCAGGCGTTATTGCCAAGAGACATGTCTCTCTTGGAGATGTTGTCAACGTCGGAACACCAACCTTAGTACTGCTCGCCAGTGCCGGTAAAGAAGCCTTTATCGGTATTCCAGCTCAACAGCTTGAACGCGTCACCCAACTGACTTCTCCTGATGTGCGAGTCTCTAATGCTCATTATGGCGTAACACTTCTTAACCCAGGAGCGATGGTAGACACCAAGTCACGCAGCGTGTCACTGCGCTATCAGTTTCCTAAAGATGCTCATGTTTTGGAGGGAGAACTGGCCTATTTGGCATTCGAACAAACAATTGACGAACCAGGTTACTGGGTTCCACTCACCGCACTTATTGATGGCTTGCGAGGAGTGTGGAATGTTTATGTTATAGGCGCCGAAAGTAAAGTAGAACGTCGCAGTGTGAACGTCTTATACGCCGACAGCCAACGTGCCTTTATCAATGGTTCACTTGCCAATGGCGAGTCTATCATTGCCAGTGGCCTGCACCGCGTTGTTCCGGGGCAACCCGTACAAATAAGCTCTCAATAGGTGGTGATATGAAAGCAGTTCAAATCATTACCAATACTCGGTTACTCATTTTAATGACTGCTCTGTTGATCGTTAGTGGTCTCGCCGCATTTTCGTCATTACCAAGAGCAGAAGATCCCATTATCACGAACCGTTTTGCCAATGTAACGACAAGCTTTCCTGGCGCAAGTGCTGAGCGAGTCGAAACCTTAGTTACTGAGGTAGTGGAAAACAAACTTAGGGAGCTTAGTGAAGTCAAACTACTAAGTTCAACATCTAGGCCAGGCATCTCTATTGTCACAATAGAGCTGAAGGATGAGATTACAGAGCCAGAGCCAGTCTGGTCCAAAGCAAGAGATAAACTGTCCGACATCACCCCTGTTTTGCCTATCGGTTCAGGCGCCCCTGATTTAGACAGTGACCACACCTACGCCTTTACCATCATTTCCGCGCTAACTTGGGACGGCCCTGGTGAAACCGATATTCTAATATTAGGTCGTTATGCTAAAGAGTTAGCTAAAAGACTCAGAACATTATCAGGCACTGAGTTTGTCGATGAATACGGCATGCCAAAAGAAGAGATTCAAGTTAACCTGCGGACTGCTGACACCGCGGCGTTTGGCCGCTCAAGTATCAACATCGGTGATAGCCTAACAGGCGCAGACGCGAAAAACTCTGCTGGCCAGCTAGTCAACCATTTCGCACGCTTTGGGCTGGAAATTGAGTCAGAATTGGATTCGATAGAGCGAATTAAACAAGTGCCTTTGATCGTTGACGATAACGGTCATATTATTCGACTCGAAGATGTTGCCAGCGTCACTCGCAGCGCTAAGACACCTGAAAGTGAAATGGCACTCATTGATGGTGAACCCGGTGTTATTGTTGCAGCTCGAATGGTGCCTGAGTTACGTGTTGATCAATGGACCGCTAGAGCAATGAAGGTCATTGAACGTTTTCAGCAAGATTTACCCAGCAATATCAAGGTTAACATTCTCTTTGATCAACAAGGTTACACGACGACACGTTTGGTCGATCTGGGGCAAAGCCTGCTTATCGGTTTTAGTCTGATTCTGATTGTACTGTTTGTGACTTTAGGCGTAAGAGCAGCCGTGCTGGTCGCTATTGCGCTGCCCCTGACTTCGATGTTTACCCTGTCACTAATGAAAATGACGGGCATACCTATTAACCAAATGTCGGTGACAGGACTTATCGTCGCATTGGGAATCATGGTGGATAACGCTGTGGTCATGGTGGACACCATCCAAAGCTATCGATTAAAAGGTCAGGCTCGCTTAAAGGCGACCATCAATGCACTGTCACATCTATGGGTGCCATTGTTAGGTTCAACACTCACCACCATTCTCGCTTTTGCTCCAATTATTCTGATGCCCGGCGCTACCGGAGAATTTGTAGGCGCGATTGCGATCACTGTGTCCTTTTCTTTAGTGGGTTCTTATATCCTCTCACACACCGTCATTGCTGGGTTCGCGACTATGCTATTGCCTAGCCACGCGTCGGGAGACCATTGGTACAATACAGGGCTTCGCATTCCCGCTTTGACCCATGCTTTTGCTCGTTCAGTAAAACTGGCGATCAAACACCCTGCTATTTCTTTGCTGCTTGTCTTAGCCGTTCCCATTACTGGCTATTGGAGTATTTCTCAACTGACTGAACAGTTCTTTCCACCTTCGGATCGAGACATGTTTGAGGTACAAGTATTTTTACCTCCACAAGCCAGTATTTACGCGACTGAGGCGTCTACGGAGCTTGTGGACGACATCATTCGTTCCTATGAAGGTGTAGAGCGAGTCGATTGGTTAGTTGGCGCTAACTTCCCATCGTTCTACTACAATTTACAAGCCACGCAAAACAACGCGCCGTACTTCTCACAAGCCATGGTTAAAATGGATTCATTCCAAACCGCTAATAAAGTCATTCCAGAGCTTCAGGAGCGGTTAAACAGAGAAATCCCTTCCGCTCAAATTTTGGTGAGAAAACTAGAACAGGGTCCTCCGTTTAAAGCACCAATAGAGTTACGAGTCTATGGTGAGAATCTCGATACGCTCAAATCTATAGGAGGGGATGTCCGTCTCATTCTTGCCAATACGCCTCATGTCACACACACCAGAGAAACTCTACAACCTGGTACACCAAAAGTCTGGTTAAAAGTAGATGAAGATACTGCCAAGCTCAATGGCATTACGCTCAACCAGTTTGCCAACATGTTGCAAGCGACATTAGTCGGGCGAGAAACCGGCTCGGTCACTGAAGGCAGCGAGTCTATTCCTATTCGTGTACGTGTTGCTAATGAAGAGCGTGAAAACCTATCGCACCTTGGCAACTTACGTCTACCTATTTCTTCTGATACCTATACTACAGGTGTCAGCGTATCGACACTGGCCGACCTTGAACTCACCACCAGCCGTGGCGCTATTACCAGACGCAATGGCGAGCGCGTCAATACCATTGAGGGCTATATTCAAGCGGGAGTGCTACCACAAACGGTACTTAATGAGTTCCAACAACGTTTGTCCCAATATACCTTACCAGCGGGTTATCATATCGATTTTGGTGGTGAGTCCGCAGAGCGAGACCGCTCTGTAAGTCTGCTTATTTCGAATATTTCGGTTGTAGTGGTCTTGATGATTTTGGTCGTCGTCATGTCGTTCAATTCGTTTAGGCTAAGTACGATTATCTTTATGGTGGCGGGATTAGCTGGAGGATTAGGGCTGCTCTCTGTGTGGGTCTTCAACTATCCATTTGGCTTTACCGTCATCATAGCGATGCTGGGCATCATGGGGCTGGCTATCAACGCGGCTATCGTAATTTTGGCGGAATTGAGATTAGATGAGAAAGCATCATCAGGCGACATCGATGCTTCCGTCGATGCAGTAATGGCGTGTACTCGCCATATTACCTCAACCACTATCACTACCGTTGGCGGATTTATGCCATTGATTATCGCAGGAGGAGGCTTCTGGCCACCATTCGCCGTGGCTATCGCAGGTGGTACCGTCCTCACGACATTGATCTCTTTTTACTTTGTCCCTGTTGTTTATCGAATGATGGTTAAACCTCGCAAGCAGAGAAGCCTTAAGCCAAAAGTAAAACAACAGGCGCTTTAAGCAGTGCTGAAAGAAACAAAAAACACTCACCTCAAAGACTGGGGTGAGTGTTGTTTTCTCTTAACAGCGGTCGTGAGTATTAGACCAACTCCCTTAATAATTTGAACGACTCAGGCGCTCGGCCTCGTGTCGCGATAAAACCTATCATGTCATCGTTGTCATTAAATGCGGTAGCTAAAATACCATTAGTACTAGCGTCGTAGTTCCAGCGAGTAACCTGTTTATCATGGACAACGCCAGCAAACTGAATTGGGTAGTTTGGCGTTTTTACCTTAGTCAGTATAGTTGGTAATGTCAGCTTTGTGGCGTCTCCCGTCAACGTTTTAGCAAGAGCACTCGCACTCATCACGATAGGTTGTAAAAACGCCCTTACTTCTCCTTGAATTTCAGCACAGTCACCTAGGGCGAAAATATTGGCAGTGGAAGTACAAAGGTAATCGTCAACGATAATACCCTTGTTCACTTCCAGTCCCATGTTTTTCGCTAATACCGTGTTGGCCCGAAGACCAGCACACACGAGTATTTCATCGACCATCAACTCTTGACCTTGATTCAAAGTAACAAGTTTTGCTTCTGGACCTTCATCAATATGAGTCACAAACGCATCGGTGATAACCTTAATGCTTTCTTGTTGCAATGCCTGCTTGAGTTTCAATTCGATGTAGTCAGGTAATTGGTTCTGCATTAATCTTGTAGCAGGTTCAACTAAGAAAACCTGCTTTCCAACACTCGCAAGATCCAGTGCCACTTCCACGCCAATTAACCCACCACCCAGTACTAATACACGAGATGCGTTTCGCCAACGTGTTTGATTTTTCTCATAGTCAATTAACGAATTATGAGTAAGGAAATCTTGGGATGCAGAGCCTTTAAAGACTGGAATAAAGGGACTCGCTCCCGTCGCTAAAACCAGTTTTGCAAAGCCCAGCGTTTCACCCTCCACTTCAAGAGTCTGCAGCTGAGGGTCTACATGCTCGACCCAAGTGTTGGTATATAGCGCAATACCATACTCTTGTGCGAACGGTGCTGCCCGCTTAGTGATGACCTGTTCAGCGGTTTGCATTTTGGTGAATACATGACTTAAATCTGGCTTGTTATAGTCATGTCCATCATCACCCGTCACTACAGCCACTGAGACTGAGTTGTCGATACGCCGCAATGACTTAACCAATTGATAGGCAGCAAAACCGCTCCCTACAATGACAATGTCGAACTGCTTCATGCCACGCCCTCTTTAGTGTGAGGCGCAAATACGTCTTTCCCTAGGTTACATTCTGGACACAAAAAATAGTCAGGCACATCGTCCCAAGCCGTCCCTGGTTCAACACCTTGATTCGGTTCTCCTTGAATTGGGTCATATACCCAATTACACACCGTACAGATCATGCATTGGCAGTCGGAATCATGGGATAACTCGGACGTAGCTTTACCCTCATCGCTTGACGCCGTATTGAATTCAATAGGAGTGACATTGAGATTGCTCAATGCCCACTGCTTGGCGACCTTTTGCCCATAGGCTTTGCACTCTCTCATTGCTTTACCATCGGGACGCCATTTAGTTTTAATACTCTCGGTTGTTTCAAAGCCTGCGTCTGTCAAGCGTGTATGAATACGGTCAACAGCGCCACCGTTCCAACCATAACTACCAAACGCAGCTGCTTTCTTTTCTTTGAACCTTAAACCTGTTATCTCTTCTAGCATGCCCGCAATTTTCGGCATCATCACATTATTCATGGTCGACGATCCTACGAGTACACCTTTCGAACGGAACACATTCGCCAGTATTTCATTCTTGTCTTGGCGCGAGACATTGAAGACTTTCACTGCGACGCCTGGATCCACATCGTGAATGCCTTGTGCGATGGCATCAGCCATCATTCGAGTGTTATTCGACATGGTGTCGTAGAAGATAGTGATGCGATCTTCTTGGTAGTTATCCGCCCACTGCAAATACTTCTCGATAATTTGAACAGGATTATCACGCCAGACGATACCGTGAGAGGTCGCAATCATCTCCACAGGAAGGTTAAAACTCAGCACTTCTTTGATTTTCGCAGTCACCAAGGCACTGAATGGCGTTAGAATATTAGAGTAGTAGCGAAGGCACTGCTCAAACAGTTCCGCTTGGTCCACTTCATCATTGAATAGGCGTTCATCACAATAATGCTGACCAAACGCATCATTACTAAACAGCACCGCATCTCCGGTTAAATACGTCATCATACTGTCCGGCCAATGCAACATTGGCGCTTCGACAAAGACAAGTTGTTTGCCATTGCCAATATCAATAGTGTCTCCTGTCTTGACCGTTTTAAAATTCCACTCAGGGTGATGATGGTGACCTACAATAGAGTCTATGGCGGCTTCTGTGCAGTAAATTGGCGTATTAGGGATTTTTTCCATCAACGCTGCAAGGGCACCGGAGTGATCTTCCTCTGCATGATTGATGACGATGAAGTCGATAGAATGCAAGTCGATCTCCATCTCTAAGTTTTGTAAAAACTGATAACTGAATCTATGGTCAACAGTGTCAATCAATACTGTCTTTTCTTCACGAATAAGGTAACTGTTGTAGCTCGTCCCTTTTGTCATTTTGTATTCTGTACCATGGAAGTCTTGAACTTCCCAATCGCGTTGTCCTACCCAATGAATATTGTTTTTTACGTGAATTGTCATGTTACTACCTTATACATAATCAACGTGGCATTTAATCTATCTCTTCTATTGCATTGAGCGTGCCAACCTCTCATATAAACATATCTCATTGTATTTAAAGAATATTAATTCTACCTGGTATGCAAATATTATCTTTATGACAATAACTCATAGTAATCATTAAGACTAAATATTGTTTATATGACAAAATACAAGATAGAAAAAAGGCTCCTGTATGAGGAGCCAAGATGGCCTGGAGGCCTAATTCATTGATTTTTCGATCATCGTGTTTAGTGCATGATGATTACGACTTAGCGTGGAACATTTTTTGGCCTTGCTTATCACTCTCAGACCAGAAATTAATATTAAACTGAGCATCGTCACTTATTTCGATGCGATGCCAGTATTGTGGGGGGCTGGTAGCAAATTGTCCTGCATGAATGACAACTTTTGTTTCTGGCTCCACCGCATTTTCATCCGCAAACCCATAGTAGGTGACTGTACCTTCCATAACACATAACTGTCCAAACACACCCTTTGCAGTATTGTGATGGGTGAGTAACGCCTGTGGCACAGTGTCTGAGGTGAAAAATGGAGTAGAACGTTGAATGGTCCAATGTGAAGGAATTCTTAAATGGCTCATGGAAGTCTCCAATACTTTTATCAGTAAAGTTAGAATGTTAGAAAACGTGATAGCAGTGTAGCTAGCCACGACGATGTTCGGTTTGAAACAGCTCTTGGTGTGACTTCAAGGCTGGTAATTTGATACCACTCTGCATTCACCTCTTGCAAAGGACTGTCTAAGTGTAATTGTGTCATAACGACCTCACCTCTACGCTTAAATAATAATGATTATCTTTACTAATATTAAGCATATCGCGTGCCATGGAGACAGAAACAAGCACTATTTTTGCTAACTACCTGAATACATTTATGAATAAGGCTTATCAGATAACTAAACACTCATCTTTCATATCTTACTTTGTTTATTTGATAATCTTTAAACTTGGTCATTATGATAAATAATTTGTTATAGTGACAAAATTAGCACTGGTAATGGAACTTCGTTATGAGCCAATTTCGTTCGGCATGGTTGCAGATTGCCCTAGACATCACATCCGGTATTTCAGAACAAGATCGCTTTGATCGTTTACTTTCCACCATTCGCCAAGTTCTTCAGTGTGACGCAGCGGCACTACTCAAGTTTGATGGTAAGTCTTTTGTTCCCTTGGCTACTGATGGACTGAGTGCGGATGTATTAGGCCGCCGTTTTGAAATAGACAATCATCCTCGATTTGAAGCAATTGCGAGAGCAGGAGACATTGTTCGTTTCCCTGCAAACAGTGATCTCGCCGATCCCTATGATGGACTTATCCCAAACCATGAAGGCAATCTAGAAGTTCATTCTTGTGTCGGTCTCCCACTTTTACTACAAGATAATCTCATCGGGGCGATCACCATTGATGCTTTCAATCCAACTCAATTTGATACGACCGCAGACAAAGATCTTAGGATACTAAGTGCCTTAGCTGCCAACAGTCTTCATACCGCTTTGTTAGTAGAAAAGCTCGAGCGTTCTGGAGGAATTTCAGAGTCCTCCAGCTCTACTAAACTGGCCCGTCAGGATGCAGCAGATATTATTGGTCAGTCACGACCTATGGGTGCATTAAAACAAGAGATTTCAGCGGTTGCGGATACCGATCTGTCGGTATTGATTATTGGAGAAACAGGAACAGGTAAGGAGTTGGTAGCACAGTCTATCTATTCACAATCCTCTCGCAAGGACGAAGCTTTGGTTTATCTCAACTGTGCTGCACTGCCAGAGTCCGTCGCAGAAAGTGAGCTATTTGGGCACATCAAAGGCTCATTTACCGGCGCTATCAGCAATCGCAAGGGCAAGTTTGAATTGGCTAACAAGGGAACGTTGTTTTTGGATGAAATTGGTGAGTTGTCTCTCGGATTGCAAGCGAAGCTATTACGAGCGTTGCAATACGGGGATATTCAAAGAGTCGGCGACGATCGAAATATCAAAGTAGATGTCAGAATCATTGCCGCTACTAACCGTGTCATGCACGAAGAAGTGAAAGCAGGCCGCTTTCGAGCAGACCTTTACCATCGACTCAGCGTTTTCCCTATCTTTGTCCCTCCACTGAAAGAGCGCGAGGGGGATATTGTTTTATTATCTGGTTTTTTCGCCGAGCGATGCCAACACAAGCTAAAGGTATCAAGCATCAGTCTAAGCGATGGGGCAATTTCCAAATTACAGGCGTACGACTGGCCAGGGAATGTGCGGGAACTTGAACATGCTATTAACCGAGGCGCTGTCATTGCTAAAGCACAAAGTACCTCGTCGCATGTTTCTATATTAGCGCAACACATCACACTAGATGTTCAATCAGAGCAACACCAGCGTGAGAAGGAGCCGCACTTCTCTTCTTCTGGCCATACAACGCGTACTTTGAGCACATCCGCCTCGCTCAAAGATGCTGTCGATGAGTTCCAAACTCAATATGTCCAAAAGGCCTTTTTGGATAATAATCAGAATCTAAGTGCCACGGCAAAACAATTAAGCGTTAACCCGGGAAATCTGCATCGTTTAATGAAGCGTCTTAATCTGAAATAGACTCAATTTATAGGCATCATCAAGGGCATCATCGTATGCCCTTTTCTTTTGCCTACAAGATATTCGATAACAATTTCTCACCCGAACGATTAGAAAATGTCGTGTGTAAAAGCCACACAATAGGAGTAGAGATCAACATGTAACAAATTTTGTCTGTTAACATTTATCTGGATATTTAAACCACTTCCTAATAAATACTAAGGATAAAATTATGTGGAATAAACTAAACAAATCCATGATGCTCTGCCAAATGATGTTTGGCCTTTCATTTTATGGGGTGATGGTCATTCTCACGAGGTTTTTTCTAGAAAATCTCGATTACAGTGAAGCGGACACTATGATGGTGGTGGGTGCGTTTTCATCAATCGGTCCTCTATTCGCTATCGCAGGTGGCTTTATTGCCGACAAATTCTTAGGCGCGTACCGCTCATTGACGATTGCTTATTTTGGATTTACCTGTGGTTACGTGTTGCTTGTCATTGGTGCATCTACTGTTAACATCCCTTTAAGTCTAGCTGGTATTGCTTTAGCGAGTTATGGACGTGGCTTAATGTCCCCTTCTTATCCTAGCCTTTACAAGCGTACGTTCAAAAGCCAAGAAGACTTTGAAAACGGATACCCAGTTAACTACTCAGTAAACAACATCGGTGCTTTACTAGGCCAATACCTATTCCCAATGTTCGTGCTCGTTATTGGTTTTTATGGCAGTTTCATGCTTTCTGGTATCTTGGCGTTCGCGGCGCTATTCACGTTGATGACGTTCCGTAAACAACTTCAGGGCGTCGGTGCAGATATCGACCAAGCATCTGTCTCTAACGCAAACTGGATTAAATTCGGTATTACTTCTATCGCCATGGTTGGAATGGTGTTCTTTATGTTCTCTAATATGGACATCGGCAAGAACATTGTTTACGCCATTGGTTTGGCGGCAATCGGCTATTTTATTTCTCTGATGTTCAAAGCAGAAAAAGCGGACGCGCTGCGTATGGGCACTATTTTAATCGTAACGGTTCTGACTACTGCATTCTTTGTCTACTATGGCCAAATGATGACATCGATGACCATGGTAACCATCAATACTATGCGTGGTGACCTGTTCGGTATCATTCCAATCGCACCAGAAGCATCAATGTCAATGAACCCATTATGGTGTATTGTTGCAGGCCCAGTGATAGCAGCAACCTTCTCAAGCTTAGAGAAGCGTAACATCCACTTCACTACAGCAACCAAAATTGGTTTCTCTTTCATTCTGACTGCCATTGCGTTTGGTATTCTGGCGCTAGCCGTGAAAAACATCGGCGAGGGTGTCATCATTCGACCTGAAATTTTCTTAGTTATCCACTTCTTCCAAGCCTTTGCAGAAGTGATTGTCGGTTCACTGGTTGTAGCATTTATTCTGTCTGTAGCACCGAAACATATTGAGAACTTCTCCGTGAGTTTATTCTCAGTGGCGATTGCACTATCTGGGATTGTGGGCGCAGTGTTCTCGACCTCTATCGCAGCGGAAAAAGGCCAAGAAATCACTCAAGAGTTTGTTAAGACAGTATATGGCGACTACTTCTCACTACTTACTATACTTGCGGTGGTAATGGTAGCAGTAGCCTTCACTGCATCCATTGCTATTCGTAAGATGCTAGCAGCCGCTGATAAGCATCAGCCTCAAAACGAAGCCGAACTTACCGAAGCTGAAAGCTAAATCAAACAAACAGCAAAGCTAATTGGTCAGCGGTTACTGGTTTACTAAACACGTAGCCCTGACCATATTCACAACCATGAGAGCGCAAGTATTCAACTTGATCCCCATTCTCAACACCTTCTGCCACGATTTTTAGAGAAAGCGTTTCCCCCATGACAATGATCGCCTGCACGATAGCGTTGCTGTCATTTTCATCAGGAACATCGCAAATAAACGAACGGTCGATCTTTAGTTTGCTGATCGGTAATCCTTTTAAATACGACAACGACGAATATCCGGTTCCAAAATCATCAAGCGAAATCTCAATCCCCAATTCTCTGATTTGGTTCAGAGTATCAACCGCAAGTTGATGATCAATAAGCAAAAAGCTTTCAGTGATTTCGATCTCCAATCGTTCAGCTGGAAAGTTGGTGTCTAACAGTTTTTGTTTGAGCTTGGTGACAAAGTTAGGATGTTGCAGCTGTAACCCAGAGACATTAACCGCAATTTTGCCGAACTCAATACCCTGGTCGAGCCAACGGCGTCCTTGTTCACATGCTTCACGAATTACCCAAGCACCAATTCGCTGTATTAGCCCCGTTTTCTCCGCAATAGGGATAAATTGAGCAGGTGCAATCACTCCTAATTCAGGATGATTCCAACGCAACAAAGCCTCTACGCCTATCAACGTATTATTCGCTAGATCATATTGGGGCTGGTAAACAAGAGACAATTGTTGCTTCTCAACTGCATCATGCAGCGCAGACTGCACACGTACATGAAGAACCGAACTGTAGGTTAAGTCTGGAGAATAAAACGCATAGCCATTGCGACCATTTTTCTTCGCTAAATACATGGCAGTGTCGGCGTTTTTGAGTAGGGTTTCGCTGTTTTGGCCATCTTGCGGGTACAATGCCACACCAATGCTCCCAGACACTCGTAACGATTCTTGTGAATCTAACTCAAAAGGGCGATTAAACACACCAAGCGTTTCGTCGATTGTGTCCAACAACTGCGCTTCACTGTCATAATCAGTCAGAATAATCACAAATTCATCGCCACCAATACGTCCGATGCTTGCTCTGTGGTGAAGAACATCCGTCAATCGATCTGCTACTTGCGACAATAATCTATCGCCATACAAGTGCCCCTTACTATCGTTAATGTGCTTGAAGTGGTCCAAATCTAAAAATAGTGTGGCAAATTGCTCGCTATGGCGCTGACCACCTTCAATGCTTTGCTCTAATATACTCGTTAGGTGAGAACGATTCGGTAGATTGGTTAGAGGGTCGAAGAATGCCATTTTGCGCAGTTTTTCTTCATGTGCTTTCTGCTTTGAGATGTCCTCAAATACACAGATGTAATGCAAAAGCGAATTGCCATCGTCATTGATGGTACTAATCGTCGCCATTTGAGGATAAATGCTGCCGTCTTTTTTGCGGTTAATAAACTCGCCTTTCCAAAGACCCGTTTCTGAGAGTTGTTGCCAGAGGTTTTGGTAGAATTTATCGTCATGGTGACCCGATTGTAGGAATCTAGGGTTTTTACCGATCACTTCAATAGCTTGATAGCCCGTGACTTCTGAGAAAGCGCTGTTTACATCCAAAATCTTGCCATTTTGGTCGGTAATCATCATACCTTCTTGAAAGTTATTGAATATTTCTGATGTGATCGACAGTCTGACTTCGACTTGTTTACGACGGGTGACGTTTCTCGTCATACCTATGACACCAATTAGCTCGCCATCTGGTTGCTGAATTGGTGACTTGATGGTTTCTAGCCAGACATCATGACCATATGCGTCACGGCTGGCGCACTCTTCCACCGTCTCTTGGGCACCAGAGTCTATGACTCTATCATCGGCTTTTTGGTAGTGCTCTGAGCGACTTTTCGAGAAGAGCTCAAAGTCAGTCTTACCAAAAATCTCCGAACGAGGAAGGTTCCATGCGGATTCTACGCTTTTGTTGACGGCGATGTACTTCCTATCCGAATCCTTCACCCACACATGATCGTCTAAAGCATCAATAAATTGTTGTAGGGATGGGATTTGTTTTGAAGACATGATGATATAACTCGAACCAAACGTGATGAAGTCGCCACCTAGATGACGTTTCAACACATCGTACTAAATACTGAACAAGTTTTATAGCAAACCGCTGTTTAATTAACCAAAATGTGCAGACGATATATAAATCCAAATGCACATCTTAGTTTACATTGATATTACCATCACGCTCATCATACATATCTGGGGTGACATGAAGACCACCCGAATATCCGGCTTTTTCCAGCATTTCACGCACTTCTTTCACATCATTTGCAGTAACAACGTCTTCTCTAGCGCCTAAATATGACCTCACGAAGGTGATCAATTCTGCTAATCGTGTATCCGATAATACGTCCTCGAAACTTGCCATAGGCATAAAGTTTCTGTCCTTATCAATGTACGTTGGCTGAAGTCCGCGAATCGTTACTGCAATCGTGTTGAATGGATCACTGTGCATAATGATGCCGTTGTTAAGTAGCGTTGGAGCAATAGGATCACGCCCCTTACCATCTTCCCCATGACATGCTCCACATGTTTGGTTGTAAGTGGTATAGATCTCCGCAGCGTAGGCCGCCTCATCAAAGCCCGTTGGTTGTAACTGCACCGCATTCTCATCAATGAAATTGTTAGTGTCGCCGCTCAACAGATAGTAAGACATGGACTCAATGTCTTCGCGAGTCATAAGACTCAGACTGTTTTTGATCACATCTGCCATACCTGCAAATGCCGTCCCTTTCGAGGAGTGACCGGTATGAAGGAAGTCTGTCAGACTTTGAATATCCCAACCGTCAACGTATAGCTCAGTAGCAGTAATATTTGGAGCATTCCAACCATCGATTAAATTGCCCTGGAAGATCCTGTCGTTTTCAAGCGCTTGAGCGATGTTCCTTGGTGTATGACATTCGGAACAGTGTCCTAATCCCGCTACCCAGTATTTGCCAAGCTGCCATTTATCTACATCATCTACTTTATCTTTAAGCTCATCAGGTACTTGGTAGTCAATTGGCGTTCTATCCGCAAATACAATGTCCCAACCAAGTAAACCAAGTCGGATATTTGAAGGAAACATCATCTTATTGGGATCGTTTTTACGAGCAACCGACGCAATGGACTGCATGTATTCCCACAGATCGCGCATATCCTGCTCATTAACGTACTGGTAGGAGGTAAATGGCATCGCGGGATACAAGTAGCCATGTTGACCTTTGCCATCGACCAACGCTGCACGGAAGTCTTCGTAGTCGTAACTACCTATGCCTTCTGAAACGTGGGGTGTTATGTTGGTCGAATAAATAGTGCCGAAAGGTGTAACGAATGGCAGACCACCAGCAAACGGTTCTCCCCCCTCAGCACTATGGCAGGCGACGCAATCACCTGCATGTGCGAGATACTCCCCACGCTCCACTGACGACGCATCAAGCTTGGCAAGTCGAGAATTGTTGTCCAACCGCGCTTTAGTTATGTATGCACCAATAGCTAGTATTTCATTTTGAGAAAGCTGCTGTCCAAAGGCTGGCATAACATTGTTTAGGCCTGCACGAATAGTGTGCTGAATCTCCTCAATACTGCCACCATGTAACCAGATGTTGTCAGCGAGGTCAGGCACGCCTTGTTCGATATTGGGAACACTGCCATCCCCATGACACGAAGCACAATTTTGTATAAACAGCTCTTTCCCTAATTGGACTTTGATTTCAGGCACGTCGGTATGACGTTGATTTAGAGAAGCTAAGTAATACGATATTTTGGAGATTTCATCCGGTCGCAATACATCAATCCACCCTGGCATTGCTCCATTTCGACCTAACTCTATAGAGTGGATAATTGCAGCATCCGATCCACCATACAGCCACTCATTATCGATAAGATTTGGAAAGTGTTTCGCACCTTGCGCATTGTCACGATGACACGCAGCACAATGAGTCTGAAACAGCATACGTCCGGATTTCACTATATTTGGCTCATTCGCTAAGGCCAATAACGAGTCATCAGTAAGTCCGGAAAACTGCTGCGCTAGTGTGGTATTTGGACTACTCAGTTTATCGTTAGCTTGGTCGTAATCTATTAGCCCTTTCCAACTGCCGACTCCAGGATACAAGATCAGGTAACCAACAGAGATGGTAAATGCAACAAAATACGAAACAAACAACAATTTTGGTGGCGGCGCATCGTTCTCATCAATGCCATCAAAGGTATCTAATACTCTGTCTTTGTCAGCTTTGTGATTGTTGCGCCAGTACTTAACGACCACCAGCACCATTAGGATGAAAAATACAACAGTGCCGACAGCAGCCCAAAGGCTCCAAAAATGACTCATTGTCCATCCTCCTCTGCAGTGTCCACACCCAAACTTTGAAGGTAGTGAATCAGTGCTTCACCTTTTGTTTTTCCTCTCACTTGCAGTCGAGCATTGGCAATTTCATCATCAGTATAGGGAACACCTAAGAATCTAAGGGTTTCCATTTTCTCTGTGATGTCATCTCCCGTCAGAACCTGTTCGAACAACCAAGGGTAAGCAGGCATAATGGAAGTTGGCACAACTCTACGAGGGTCTATTAGATGTATTAAGTGCCACTGGTCAGAGTATTTTCGCCCGAGATTAGTCAAATCGGGTCCTGTACGCTTCGAGCCCCATAAGTTGGGAAACTCATAGATGTCATCTGGCTCTTGGTTAGCCCTGCCGTTTCGCTTCATTTCGGGCTCAAGCGGCCTCACCATTTGAGTGTGACAAACATGACATCCTTCGCTGATATAGATATCACGACCAGCCACTTGGATCGCCGTAAGCGGTTTCGCAGTGCTGTTCGCAACAAGCTCCGGTGTTCGCAATAAGTTTGGAAGTACCCATACTAAAATAGAGAACGACGCGACCACTATGGTAGAGACAATTAATATGAAGACTGACTTGGTAAAATCTGCACTCATGTTAAGCCTCCTTTGCGATTAACGACGTTGGCATTTTGACGGTCTTGTATATGTTTACAGCCATGAGCAGCAAACCAAGCACAAACAGCGCACCGCCAAAGAATCGAAGGAATAACCAAGGCGCTTTAAAGTTCATAGCCTCCACAAAGCTGTATACCAATTCACCATTATCGCTTTGTGCTAACCACATATAACCCTCACCTATACCTGCTACCCAAAGCGAAATGGCATAGATAGCGACACCAGCATGAGCAAGCCAGAAGTGCCACTTGATGAGACGCGGCGACCACAATTCTGTTTTTCCCCATAGTCGAGGAATGAAATAATAGAATACCGCTATACCCGACATTCCAACCCATCCAAGAGCCGCTGAGTGGACATGCCCTATAATCCACTCAGTGTTGTGTGCGACCATGTTGAACCAACGAATCGCGAGTAAGGGTCCCTCAAATGTCGCCAAGCAGTAGTAAAGAATGGCAGAGAAGAAGAACAGCATGATGTAGTCAGATTTGAGCTTTTGTTTGTTCTGAAGCAGGGTCATGGCACTGTTAAATGCGCCCCCCCAAGACGGTAACCAGAGGATCAACGACATCACTATACCGATGTTCTGGACCCACACAGGTACAGAAGAGTAGACCAAGTGGTGAGTGCCCGCCCAAGTGTAAAACCCGACCAAGCCCCAGAAATGAATAATCGACAAACGATAAGAGTAAATCGGACGCTCAGACACTTTTGGGATGAAATAGTAGTTCATGCCAATGATGCCGGCAGTCAGCAAGAAACCAACGGCATTATGTCCCCACCACCACTGTACGATAGCATCCTGCGCACCTGCGAAGACAGAATAGGATTTCATTAACGAGGCGGGCATCGCGAGGTTATTGACGATAAATATCATCGCGATAACAATAATGAATGCTGCAAAAAACCAGTTAGCAACGAAGATATGAGAAACTTTCCTTTTCGCTATGGTTCCGAAAAAGAGCACAGCATAAAGCACCCACACTAAAACAATGAGAATATCAATCGGCCACTCGAGCTCCGCATATTCTTTTGAAGTTGTATAACCAAGAGGCAATGAAATCAGTGCAAGCAACAACACTAATTGCCAACCCCAAAAGACCATCCAGGCAAGGCTCTTGTTGAAAATCTCACACTGCCCAGTTCGTTGAACAATGTAGAGCGAGGTCCCCATTAAGATATTGACCACGAAGCCGTAAATAACGCCTGAAGTATGAAGCGGTCTAAGTCGTCCAAACTGGAAATACTCGGAATCAAGGTTAAGCGCAGGCCAATAGAGCTGAGCTGCCAAGATAACGCCAATTGTCATGCCCGCCACAGCCCAAACCAACGAGGCGATGATGAAGTATCGAACAACTTTAGTGCTGTAGTTAGGAGATGTCGTATCCATAGAAGCTCTCCTTATTGTTTAGCATCATCAGAGCCAAGTTGAGAGTAATAATAGGCAATATCGGAGATGTCTTGTTCGCTCAAAGCATCAGCTTGCTGCTGCATAAGGACAGCGAGTCCCCCTGAACGTTCTCTAGTTTGATAACTGCGAAGCGAGGTCATGAGATACCCCATTTTTTGACCCCGAAGATTTGGATAGGATTCAATGCTGGATATGCCATCGGCGCCATGGCAGGTCATACAAACTTTTGCTTTCTGTTCTCCAACTTTGAAGCGTTCATCTGCATGAGTGAAAGGAGAAGCACTGAGTGCTCCGAGAAAACAAAGTAAGGGTATGGAAGAGACATATTTACCCATGACACAATTCCTTATGTGGCCTGTGTGATAAAGCTACTGCGTTACTTCAACTTTATTCGTCTATCTAAAATCTAGCCGATTCAGTACGTTGTTAGTGTTGAATGGCACTCGAGGGTGCCAAGAAACGTTGCTCTAGTAACTCCTACGCCTACTTGTACGGTATGGCGCAATAAATGGGGCAAACTTTAGTTGTCTCTAAAACATAGGAAGGGTAAAGCGGATATTCAAATATTGATAGGGATTAAATCGCCTTCGCAGTTGACGAAGGCGAATGGATTTTAGGCAAACAAGGTGTTTTTCAACTCAGCAAGAGACGTTACTTCGTAATGAGGTGCAATACCTTCTGGTCGCGGATGACCTTGTGTATTTAACCAACAGGTTTCAATACCAAAGTTAAGCCCACCGAGTACATCGGAATCAGGGTTATCACCAACCATCAATATCTTTGATTTACTCGGGAGGCCCATTAATTGGTGGGCGTGCTGAAAGATACCATGGTCAGGCTTAGCCACACCTACTTCTTCCGAGATAACCACATGCTCGAAGTAGTCACTTAATCCAGTACGCTCAAGACGAATCGCTTGCAATTCCGTAAAACCGTTGGTGATGATGCCAAGTTTGGCTTGACCATTTAATGCATCGAGTAGCTCTTTCGCTCCCGGCAGCAAAGTACAAATATCAGCCATGGCTTCTAAAAATGCACTGTTCATTTCTAGCGGAGTGATACCAAGCTTAGTCGCCCAACCTTCAAAGCGAATATGTTTGAGTTGTTCTGCGGTGATTTTTCCGTCTTGGTAATCAACCCATAATGGTTTATTAACCAACTGATACTCTTCGTAATCATCACGAGAGAAGTTTACGCCAAAACGTTCAAACATTAGTTTCATACCACCAAAAGAATCAAAGTGGAACAAGGTTTCGTCGGCGTCAAACAAGATCCAATCGTACTTCATTTTTTGTTTTCCATTCTATTTACCGCGAGATTATATACCTAACTCAACTCACGGTGCATCTTGAGATTGTCACTCTCCGTGATAGACTTCGAATACATGCATGCTATGCATAGATTAATTCACAAAATGTCATTTGAGTCATTCAAACCAGATCATTACACTTCGCGCTCTTTTTAAACCACTATTGAGCGTCATGTTTTCACAATCCATTTTTGCTCAACTCGTGAGAATGTTGTTGCTATTGGTTATCACCCTAACCGCAGTGCACCACTCTCCTGTATTGCTGGACCTTATTGCAAAACAGGCAGTGCATACTGGGTGCCACCAACAGAATCCAACCGATCCTATGGATCATTCTCATCACCATCATTAGAGCGTAATTATTAATGAGTATTTTTCGTTTTCCCCCATTAGTTTGGTTGGGTATCGGCATCTTGATTGTCAGCTTGGGTATACGACAGTCATTCGGTATTTTCATGATGCCTATTTCCGAGCACTTCGAAACTGGGCGAGAGTTCTTTAGTTTTGCGATCGCATTGCAAAACCTTTTGTTTGGCCTTTTCCAACCCTTTGTCGGGATGGCTGCAGATAAATGGGGTTCAAAACGCATTATTCTAATCGGTGCTATCGCCTATGCATTAGGTCTCTATCTGACCTCAATAACGAATGAAGCCAGCGTTCTTTATCTATCACTAGGTGCGCTTGTTGGTCTAGGTTTGAGCGCGACAAGCTACGTCATCATTCTAGGAGCAGTCGCGAAAGTCGTGCCGGCGGAACACGCCGCAAAAGCATTTGGCTTAACTACAGCGGCCGGATCATTCGGTATGTTTGCCATGATCCCAGGTGCTCAATTAATGTTGGATGACATGGGTTGGCAAGGTGCATTACAAGGTTTTGCTGCGTTGTGCACTCTGATGGTTGCGTTTTCACTATTTATGAAATCCTCACGTCAAAATAACGCAGGTAAAACACCGATTGAAGACAACGAGCTAACGCTAAAACAAGCACTAAAAGAAGCATTTCATCACAAAGGTTATTGGTTAATTCATGCTGGCTTCTTTGTTTGTGGCTTTCATGTGATGTTTATTGCTACGCACTTGCCAAGTTATCTTGCCGATAAGAACCTGCCAGCAAACAGCGCAGCCCTTGCGCTCGCCTACGTCGGTATTTTCAATATCTTTGGTTCGTATTTTTGGGGGCTAATGGGTGACAAGTACAGTAAACGCCATGTTATGTCGATGCTGTATTTATTTAGAACAGTGGTAATTGCTGCTTTCGTTTCACTTCCCGTGACAGAGTACACAGCGGCGTGGTTTGGCGGTGCGATTGGCTTCTGCTGGCTTGGCACAGTTCCACTTACTTCAGGTTTAGTTCGTCAGATTTTTGGTGCTCGCTATCTTTCTACTCTTTACGGCTTGGTGTTCTTCACGCACCAAGTGGGAAGCTTTTTAGGTGCATGGGCTGGCGGTCGAATTTACGATTACTATGGTTCTTACGAACCGATTTGGTGGTCGACAGTAGTCCTTGCCTTTGTAGCAGCACTGATTCACTTACCGATAAATGACAAGCCATTACGCGTCGCCGCTACCGCTTAATTGAATAAAAAAAGCCCCTCTAACAAGAGGGGCAACAGTACCATCGCTTATAGTTATAGTGATATGCCAGTAAATTCGGGTCACTCGCTAATTGTTTGATTCAATGGAATCGCGCGATAACTGGAAATTGTGTTCAAATGCGATTAACCGAAGTCGCCATTTACATAACCTTGAGTACGGTCATCCGCTGGGTTTGAGAAAATAATCGGTGTTTCATTATGCTCAACCAGTTCTCCCATTAGGAAAAATGCCGTGCGGTCTGAGATACGACGTGCTTGCTGCATTGAGTGAGTCACGATAACGATGGTGTAGTCTTTCTTAAGCTCTTCCATCAACTCTTCAATTTTATGTGTCGCAATAGGGTCAAGTGCCGACGTTGGTTCATCCATCAGAATGACATCTGGTTCCATTGCAATAGTACGTGCAATACACAGACGTTGCTGCTGACCACCAGATAAACCAAATGCATGTGACTTAAGGCGGTCTTTCACCTCATCCCAAAGTGCGGCACCGCGCAAAGAGCGCTCTACCACCATATCAATGTGCTTCTTATCTTTGATGCCTTGAGCACGCAGACCATACGCCACATTCTCGTAAATACTCATTGGGAATGGGTTTGGTTTCTGGAAAACCATACCTACTTTAATGCGAAGGTCAGCCACATCGATATTGCCATAGATGTCTGTACCATCCATTTCCAGCGAGCCGGTGATTTTCACACCTTCGATCAGATCGTTCATACGGTTTAGACAACGTAGTAACGTTGATTTGCCGCAGCCAGAAGGACCAATCAACGCCGTCACTTGGCGAGTTGGAATCGGTAGGTTGATCGATTTCAGTGCTTGGTTTTCACCGTAGAAAAGGTCTAGGTTTTCAATATTAAATTTGTTCATAGTCTTAATCTCTAAATTCTTTATCGTGCAATGTCGTCATGTATGGAGTGGCGAGGCTCTTTGTGTTCTGGCTTTGCCACTCGACATCAATAATCTCTGTTAGTACGTTGCTGTATTGAAGCGGCTAGCGATAAGCTTAGTCAGCATATTGATAAGTAGTACAACTACAATCAATACCGTTGCTGTGCCATAAGCTTGATTCCACTCTTCTATTGTGAACAGTTCCGTTGTGAGTTTATAAAGGTGAACCGTTAGTGTACGACCTGAATCCATCAATGAATCAGGAATACGTGCCACCATACCAGCCGTTAGGAACACTGGGGCAGACTCACCAATTACACGACCAATACTAAGAATGACCGAAGTTAAGATACCTGGCATTGCGCTTGGCAAAATAAGGCGCCAGATAGTGTAGATTTTTGAAGAACCAAGAGCGTACGAACCTTCACGATAAGTTTGTGGTACGGCCATCAATGCTTCTTCTGTAGTACGGATAATAACTGGCAGGATCAAGATACTCAGTGTTAATGCACCGGAAAGAATCGAGAAGCCAAAACCAAGAATAACCACAAAGAACGTCATACCAAACAGACCGAAGATAATCGACGGAATGCCAGCCAACGATTCAGTACAGAATCGAATGACCTTCACTAACTTACTGCCAACTTTCGCATACTCCGTTAAGTAGATTGCGGTCATGATGCCTAGCGGTGCAGCTACCGCAATCGAGGCGATAACCATGTAAATGGTTGACACAATCATCGGGAAGATACCGTGCTCATCGCCAGTACGCGTATAGTTATCGGTAATAAAGCTCCAGCTTACGTGTTGAAGACCATTTGAAAGGATGTACCAAATAATCCAGAACAAGAAACCCACGGTAAGTGCAGCAGCGGCCCATACGAATGCATTCAGAACCGCGTCTTTATTTTGGCGCGCTTTTTTTAGTTTAACTGTATCCATAATGATTACTTCGCTTTCTCACGGTTCAGGTAAAGTAGTGCAGCGTTTAGCATCATGATAAACACTAATAACACTACGCCAGTCGCATACAATGCATTAGCGTGAACACCACTTGCGTAAGACATTTCGATCGCAATGTTTGCGGTTAGAGTACGCGCTGAGTCGAGGATACTTCCCGGCATCGCAGGCGCATTACCCATGACCATAATGATTGCCATGGTCTCACCAAGTGCGCGACCAATACCTAGAATCAC
The DNA here is from genome assembly GCF_023716845.1 of Vibrio sp. SCSIO 43133. Lineage (NCBI taxonomy): Bacteria > Pseudomonadati > Pseudomonadota > Gammaproteobacteria > Vibrionales > Vibrionaceae > Vibrio > Vibrio sp. SCSIO 43133. The sequence goes on along the minus strand of NZ_CP068025.1, from coordinate 1,847,132 downwards.
ACCCGTCATAATGCCCGAGCGAGCAGCCGGTACGAGTAGTTTGAAAATGGTATAAATCTTTGAAGCACCAAGTGCTAGTGAACCTTCTTTATAGGTGCGAGGCACTGCACGAATCGAAGTTTCAGATACGGTAATTACCGTTGGAAGAATCATCACACCCAACACAATGATACCCGCAAGAATCGTGTTACCCGCAGGAACATTAAAGATTTGCTGAATCAAAGGAACAATGATGACTAGACCGAAGAAACCGTAAACAACCGAAGGGATGCCTGCCAATAGTTCAACTGCAGGGCGGATAATGTCCGCCAAACGCTTCGGGGCAATTTCTGCGATAAAGATAGCCGTTAGTACACCTACTGGAACACCGACGACAACCGCACCGAGAGTAGAAACCACCGACGCTACAATCATAGTAGCAACACCGTAAAGTGCTGGTGGAAGCCAGTTTTGGCCTAAAACAATGCCAGAGACGCCCACTGCTTGGAAAGCAGGAAGACTTTCTTTGAAGATAAAGTAAGCAATAACCGCTAGCGATACGATACCGATGATTGCACTGGTAAGGAAAAGTCCATGGAAAATTCGTTCTTTCCAATCCACTCGTTTTTGAGCCTTAAGGCCGCTGCCACGAGTTACGGACTGAGTCGCTTCATTACTCATAAGCTTCTCACTATTTGTTGCGATGGTCATAATTAATTTCTACTCGTCGAAAGTTCGAGTTAGACATATAAAAGGCTCAGCCCTAAACGGTGGGCTGAGCAAGGTATTCAATATTTACTGGTAGAGATTAGTTTACTGAGATGTAACCTTTCTTCTCTACGATTGCTTGAGCTTCGTCAGTTAGCATCCAGTCAAGGAACTTCTGAGCTTCAGCAGATGGCTTACCTTGTTGGTAAAGCACTAGGAAAGGACGAGCTACTTTGTATGAGTCGTTCTTAACATTGTCTACAGTCGCTGGCGTACCATCGATTTCTAGAGCGTGTACAGAAGTATCAACCGTACCTAGAGAGATGTAGCCGATTGCGTATGGGTTGCTTGCTACCATAGTCTTTAGTGCACCGTTACCGTTAGCAACTTGAGCACGCTGAGAGATAGCCGTTACTTTCATGCCGTTGATTTTTTGCTTAAGGCTCATGATGTCTTCAAATGCGCCACGTGTACCAGAAGCTGTATCACGAGTGATAGCTACGATAGGCTTGTCTGCACCACCAACTTCTTTCCAGTTGCTGATTTCGCCTTTGTAGATTGCAGTTACTTGCTCAGACGTTAGACCTTTTAGGTCATTCGCTGGGTTAACAACAACTGCGATACCGTCGCGAGCAACAACTTCTTCTACTAACGTTGCTTGTTTTTCATCTTCTTTTAGTGCACGAGAAGACATACCCATGTCTGCTGAGCCATCTTTAGCTGCACGTACACCCGCAGAAGAACCTGGTCCTTGTACTTCAATGAAAACATTTGAGTTTGCTTTCATATATGTTTCAGAGAAAACTTCCATCAGTGGAGTTACGCTGCTAGAACCTACCGCAGAGATAGTTTCTTTAGCTGAAGCTGGAGTCACTGCTAGTGCGCCTAGTAGAGCGATTGCACCGATAACTGTCTTTTTCATCACAATTTCCTTTATTGGCTTGATTGCCGAGTTTCATTTGAACGCTGACAAGATTAGTGCCCGAATATGACAGTTGTGTTTCACTTAGTTGAAAGGTGTATGACAAATGACAAAAACGTTGAGAGGAGCAATTGGGATAAGATCACTAAAAAATCAGTAAGTTAGTGATAGATTTGATTGTAAAACCAAATATGACGACAAAATTATTTCGATTATATGACTGTCATATAACTGAGGTTTTCAGTTTGAATAGGATAAAAAAAGAGCCTTGATAAGGCTCTTTAGTAGAAATGATTGATTAAGCGTCTTCGGTTGGCTTCGGCTTTTTCTTAGGAATAAAGACCGAATCACCCACCGCAACATTTTTGTAGAACGTTTTGTCGCGTTGTGCCGGCTTCTTAGTCGTCGCTTTCTTCTGTTGAGGTTTACCTTTAGTAGCAGTCGCTTTTTTGTTAAACGCAGGCTTCTTAGGTCTAAAGCCTTTGAACTTACCTTTAAGCCCTTCTAGCTCAGAGAAAGTCAGGTCTTGTTGTAAGAAGGCTTCAACACGTTTAAAGCTATCCCAATCTTTAGGGCCCACGAGAGATACCGCATCGCCCTTGTTACCAGCACGACCTGTACGACCTACTCGGTGTACGTATTCTTCCGTATGTTTTGGCATATCAAAGTTAATTACGTGCGTTACGCTCGCAATATCGATGCCACGCGACGCCACATCGGTAGTCACTAGGATCTTAAATACATGGCGCTCAAATTGACTCATAATCGCGTTGCGTTGAGTCTGATTAAGATTCCCACTTAATGCGACCGCTTTAAGCTTCTTCTCATTGAGCCATTTTGTAAGACGTTCCGTATCGACACGTGTCGCAGTAAAGATGATGACTTGCTTATATTCTGCTTGCTCAAGAATGCGTTCTAGAATCGCTTCTTTATGATCAAGGTGATCACATAGATAGAATTTCTGGGTAATGTCTTTGTGCTCTTCATTCGATACACCAATTGCAATTCGTTTTGGCGCATCTAACATCTCAGCTGCAATATCATTTACTTCAGCATGGTCAAGTGTTGCTGAGAACATCAACGTTTGGCGACGACGGTGTTTAGCCGCGTTATGAATGCGACGTAGTTCTGGTGCAAAACCAAGATCTAGCATGCGGTCAGCTTCATCAAGAATGAGTGTATCTAAGCCATCAAGGAATAGAGAGCGGTGCTCAAGGTGGTCAGCTAAACGTCCTGGTGTCGCGACGATAAATTTTGGGTAACGACGCAGCGCTTTTACTTGATCGTTAAAGTTCTCACCACCTAAGATCAGTGTGGCATCATAAGATAGGCCACCAAGCATCGATTTTAGTTCGCCATAAACTTGCTTCGCCAATTCACGTGTTGGTGCAAGAATAACAGCACGAGGATCTCTTGCTGAGAACGCTTTGCTCTTGAGCGCTTTATGGAGCATCGGCAATACAAATGCCAAAGTCTTGCCAGAACCAGTCTTCGAAGATGCCAACAGATCCTTTCCAGCAATAGCTACTGGAATAGCTTGCTTTTGAATATCAGTCGCTTTCTTAAAGTCATAATGACTTAAGTTCTTCAGTAGTCGGTTATCAAGGCCAAGTTCTTTAAATTGCAATGCGTGTACTCCTAAAAGGTCGTGCAGATAAAAATGAGCGCGCATAATACCTGATAATTGTCATGGTAACCAGCAATGTCAGTAACCCAGAAATTTGCGTCCCCTTGCTTCATTGTAGGAGATGTCCCACTTAATATGGCCCAAATTCTGCTTTCATTAGATAAAATCTGACGATACAGTGACTTATCGTGTTCTCGCGTTATAATTTTGACAGAGATCACATTATCCTATGCCAAATTATTCTCATAATTAAGAAAGAGGAAGTTTAACCGCAAAATCGCGTAATTTTTTGGTTTTTCTGACTTTTAAATAATTTGCGTTCTTAAAATTAGGCACTAAACTCAAAAATAGCCTCAATGCGATGAATTAAGTAGCAGGGCTGTTTTAAATACTAAATCCTGAAGGAGCTTATAATGAAGAAAGTTTTAATTGCAGCAGCAGCGTCATCAGTTCTACTACTAGCTGGTTGTGCATCTGGTCCAGACGAAGCAACAACAGCAAAAATGGATGACCTAAGCAACCAAGTAAGCCAACTAAGCTCTGACGTGCAAGCACTGAAGAACGAAGTTCAAATGGGTAACAAAAACGCAATGGCTGCTCAAGAAGAAGCTGAGCGTGCAAACGAGCGTATCGACAACATCGCTCAGTCTTACACTAAGTAAGCAACAAGAATACTAAGAAAAACACCCGCTTGATGCGGGTGTTTTTTTATATCTGTAAATGGACCTGTTATTCTAAGTCATCCATAGCCGGTACAACTTCAATCGGCACACCATTTTGTGCTAACACCGCCGCGCGAGCAATTCGGTCATTAATACCGTATTCGTCAAGCCACCACGTCAACTCTTGTGGTATGTCCATTTCCTTTTTAGTTCCGTCACTGCGGGTCAAAGGTTCGTGCGCTTCAATAAACACGCTTCTGTCTGGCTCTAATGCGATCTTTATAGGCTCATCAATGATTCTTACTTGCATACCTACTTTCGCTTGGTGGAACAACCAATCAATGTCTTTTGGGTCCATTCGAATACAACCAGCGCTTACCCTCAGACCAATACCGAAGTCTTTGTTAGTACCATGAATCAAGTAAGAACCTGTCCCGTACGCGAGTCTCATCGCATAGTCTCCGAGTGGGTTTTCCGGACCAGCGGGAACGACTTTAGGTAGCTCGACACCTTTGGCTAAATACTCTTTACGAATTGAAGTAGGCGGCGTCCAAGTTGGAGCCTCTCTCAATTGGCTGATTTTCGTTGTCATTTCCGGTGTATCTTGACCAATTCGACCAATACCTACAGGAAAGATGTGAACCAGATTTTTGTCAGGTTCAAAATAGTACAACCTCAGCTCAGCCAAATTGATCACGATGCCTTTATAATCGACATGCGGCAAAATAGCCTGACTGGGAATAGTCAGAACGTAGCCTTCTTTGGGTAAGAAAGGATCCACACCCTTGTTTGCTGCCATTAGAGACAGAAAGCCAACATCATACTGCTTAGCAATATCAGACATGGTTTCCCCAGCCACCACACTGTGATACTGCAACGTTCCCACCATATTACTCCCGTCAGTCGGAAGGTTGTAGGTGGCGGCACTCAACCAGTGTGAAAAGCCCAAACAGGCGGCTAAAAGGGTTTTACGTAACATCAATGTTGGTCCTTTGCATCTTTATACAAAGCTAAGGTTATATCTCTTTGTATCTTATGATCAACTATCGGCTGCGGATAATCGACATTCTCGAACTCATTCCAAAGCCAAGGCTTGTGAATAAATTTGTTAGGGACCGAGTTAAGCTCAGGAATCCACGTTCTTATGAACTCGCCATTAGCATCGAATTTTCCCCCCTGACTTATTGGGTTAAAAATACGAAAATAGGGTTGCCCATCACAACCTGTAGATGCGCACCATTGCCATCCACCATTGTTGGCAGCAAAGTCACCGTCAATGAGTTGTGTCATAAAGTACTGCTCCCCCAACCTCCAATCTAAATGCAAATCTTTAGTTAAAAAACTGGCTACTACCATTCTCAATCGATTGTGCATCCACCCTTTGGTATTAAGCTGACGCATAGCGGCATCAACGATTGGATAACCTGTTTTTCCCTCGCACCATTGCTTAAAATGATCAAGCTTTCCTGTCCACTTCAGGTGTTTCTCCCATGATAAGTATCCGTGATGTTTACAAAGCTTGGGTTCGAAATAGATAAGGTGTTGGTAAAATTCTCGCCAGATCAGTTCACTCAACCATGTCTCGGCACCAGTTGATAACGAAGTGTTGGCTGCATCATACTTAAGCCTAGCAACACATTGGCGAGCCGATATTGCCCCAATGGCGAGATATGGACTTAACATACTTGTGCTGTCCAATGCAGGAAAGTCCCGCTCGGCTTGGTAGAGGTTCGCTTTGTCAGCAGAGAAGTCTCGCAGCTGCTGGATGATCTCATGGCTGTCTACAGACCATCCTGAGCTATCTCTCGTTGGATACGAAAATGAGGAACTGGAGTCGAACAAGAGGTTGGCAGGCGCCGTAACTAGTGCGGATACCTGTGGCTTACGCACGATAAATTCACCAACGATTTTTAACCACGCTTTTTTAAAGGGAGTAAAAACCTTAAAGTAATCCCCTTTTTGATTGAGTACCGAACCGGGTTTTAAAATACACTTGTCATCAAACGCCCTTACACGCCATTCTGTCCCTGCTATCTCTAACAGTTCCTGAATTCGGTTAGCTTCATTAATCTCGTAATCACGGTTCAAAAATACCTCTTGCACATCAAATTGATGACAAATTTCGGCCAACCAAGTATTCGCAGCAGCATAATCTTGAGCTTCTTGGTAGATGAGAGGCACATTGATTTGTTTTAGCTCACTTTGCAAAACAGTCAGGCGTCGCCAAATTAAATCAGCTTGAATGGGTGAGAGCGAATGACTTTTCCACTGTTCTGGGGTAGCAACAAACGCTGCAATAACAGGGGTTTCACCATCTATTGCTTCTATTAACGCCGTATTATCTGTGACGCGTAGGTCTCGATTGAATAGAACTAGCCTCATGATTCGGCTCCTTTGCGCACGTCTATTAAATGGGCAATAACCGGGGAAACTTGAATATTGTGACCATCTCTTTGTAGTGCATCCACAATGGTATCGAGCTGCTTATCAGGTAATGACTTTTGTGCAAAGACATAGACTGCTTGATACTGCGCCACATCCGTGAACAGTGTACTCATCTCCTCCACCCCATCTAAAAAAACAACACTCTCACCCTGTTCTACCAACTGAGCGTAGTAAAGCCACGCAAATATGTTTCCTGTTTCATCCAAACTCACCATTAACTTATTTAAACGGTGACCACGTTTACTCTCTGAGTTAACCATTAAGCTCAGATGCTTAATAAACATCGTTTTGAACAAAGCAAGCTGCAAAGAGCGGGGGCCAAGCTTTAAGAAGTGGATAGCACCCAAAATGGGAATAACGAATTTTGATTCTACAATTGTCAGTGGATACTCCTTGAGTACCATCGCGATCAAGCGATCGGTTTTTCCCCCGTCTAGCCCAGCTAAACTATCCAATGTCTCTGACACTTCTTCCAATTGATTAGCGTCTTCCACTGCACTCGAAACTACTTCAGATTCCAATAAAGACTTTACCTTACCGATAGAAACGCCCTTATTTAACCAACTCTGGATGGTTTTAATCTTTTCGAGGTCATCCGCGGTGTATACCCTATGGCCCTTTTCAGTGCGAAGCGGCTGAACCAAATTGTAACGACGCTGCCATGCTCGTAATGTCACAGGTTTAATACCAGTCAAATCTGCTATTTCTCTGATGGCATATCGTTTTTCATTACAGCCCATATCGTAAACGCATCTCTTCTGGATGTGGTTGAAGGAAGATTTGACTTGCCAAGTAATCATCTGGGTAAGCATTCAAGTAGTGTTTCAACAACGTTAGTGGCGCTAAGATGGGTAATAGTCCAACACGATAGTCATCAATGACCTTCGCAAGTTCCGCTTTTTCATCTTTGTTGAGGGAACGTTTAAAATAGCCTTGAATATGCATCAATACATTGGTGACATTCTTTCTACTGGCTCTATTTCTGAGAGCCTCCATCAAGCCGTTGCGGTAAGCTGTGTAAAATTCACTTGGTGTATACTCGCTTTGCTTGGCAACAAGTCGTCCAAGAGATTTATAAGCACTAGGTTCGTGAGCCATCAACGTAAGCTTGTATCGAGAGTGAAATGCAACGATTTTTCCAGGAGTCGGGTTGCCCTCCATTGAGCGATAGAAGTCTTTCAAGCTGTATACGCGAGATATGAAATTCTCTTTTAACACAGGATCGTTCAATCGTCCGTCTTCTTCCACTGGTAGCCATGGCATTTGTTCCATCAGGTGCTTAGTATATAAGCCGACTCCATCAGTGGATGCGTGACCTTTGCTGTAGACTTTCACGCGCTCCATCCCGCAACTTGGGGATTTAGCGCAAACTATATAGCCGCACATCTCCGTATCTTTTATTTCGGATACTTTCTCCCGAGAAAAGCGCATCATGCCTTCGGTGTGGTCTCGCGTGCTATCTTTCGTATCTACCAAAGCAATGCGCTCTTCATTCGTCATCAATCGAATGGTTGGTCGCGGCACTGGCAGGCCCATGCCTACCTCAGGACATACAGAAACAAAGTCAAAGTAGTCTGCTAATTCTTTGTTAACGTAACTGCTTTGCTTATGACCGGAGTCAAAACGAACTTTCTCTCCTAATAAACAAGAGCTAATACCCACTACGATTGTGTCTTCCATGTTGAATCCCTCGCTTCGCTAAACTGACTGGCTTTTCATTTGTGATTAAGTAAGTGATACAAAATTCTATCTTGTACAATTGTATGCATCGCACAGCAATTTGGTTCACTTCTCCACGAAAAATTTTCTCATCGAGTAATTTTTTCAGAAAAAATCGATTGCCTAACCACTTTCAACAGATTTAGTTATCATTAACTGCCTTTTATATAATTACCGACAAAAATGTGATTAAAATCTCATAGAGCACCGATATATCGTTATAAAATCCCCATCAACGACGAACAACACGTTCAACAGAATTAGTTAAAACTTTAGGAGTGATACAATGGCTACCCCACACATTAATGCTAATCCAGGTGATTTCGCGGAAACTGTACTAATGCCAGGTGACCCACTTCGCGCGCAATATATCGCGGAAACTTTCCTTGAAGACGTTGTAAAAGTGTGTGACGTTCGCAACATGTTTGGCTTCACAGGTACTTACAAAGGCAAAAAAGTGTCTGTCATGGGCCACGGTATGGGTATCCCGTCATGCTGCATCTACGTTCATGAGTTAATCAAAGATTACGGCGTGAAAAATGTTATCCGCGTTGGTAGCTGTGGTGCTGTACGTGACGACGTTAACCTTATGGACGTTGTCATCGGCATGGGTGCATCAACGGATTCAAAAGTGAACCGTATCCGTTTTAACGATCATGACTTTGCTGCCATCGCAGACTACGGCCTACTTGAAGAAGCGGTAAAACAAGCGCGCTTACAAGAAGTACCAGTAAAAGTGGGTAACATTTTTTCTGCGGATCTTTTCTACACTCCAGAAGCAGACATTTTCGATAAAATGAAGCATCTGGGTATTCTTGGTGTAGATATGGAAGCAGCGGGTATTTACGGTGTAGCTGCTGACCTAGGAGCTAAAGCTCTGACTGTACTAACGGTATCTGACCATATTATCCGTGGTGAGAAACTAAGCTCAGAAGACCGTCAAAAATCATTTAATGACATGATGGTTGTAGCGCTAGAGACTGCAATCAACATTTAAAGAACAAAGCCAGCTCAATGCCTGAATGAGCTGGCTTTTCTTTGCCAAGGAATCGACCGAACCATAGGGGGTGAACGTGTCAGAAGGCAGACTGCCGTTAGCCGCAAATGGATTACAGCTCAATTTTTGTAAAACATTGGCGTGTGACAATTTTGGACGAAGTGATGCAAACCTCTATATCCTGCAGCACAGTAATCCTAAACGGCCAGCGATGGTATGCCGAGAGTGTGGCGCGTTTCCCCCCCTACTTAATAACCAAGAAGTTCTTAACGAACTCGATCGCTTAAGCCAACATCACCATGACGGCCTTCCCTCTTGTAAGGACGCTCAATGTGAAAATTATGGCCTGTCCGTTCATACCCATAAAGATCGTTACCACGCTTTTGGCTTTAGCGGTGATCGTCAACGTTACCGCTGTAAATCCTGTCAGGGCACTTTTGTCGATCGTTGGTCTGGAACCAACAAAAAGCTCTCCTTTCAAGAGACACTCTTAGGTTTATTGTTCACTGGCTACTCGGTAAGAGAAATCTGTCGAAAGCTCGAAATCAACCCTAAGACTTTCTATGATCATATTGATCAAATCGCCAGTCGATGCCGACGCAAGCTTGCTGATATTGATGCGAGATGGATTAATCACGCTGATGAGTACCAACTAACATCCAACTATCGGACGCTTCAGCCACTTAGTAACAATGGCGTGTTCTGGTTCGCAACCTGTGACGCTAACTCGGGTTACGTATTGTGTCAGCATACCAATTACTCTGTTGATGCCACGCCAACAAGCTTTACCGATCACAACGCTTTTCAAGTTGACTGCCAAATTGTTCCTTCCGACTACAGTGCAGAAAACAATAGCGAAGTAAATATACCTACCGATGACTTAAAAAGTCGTATCGATGTTAAGTATCAGAACATTCTGGCGCGAAGCAATGTCGAAGATCCTCTCGGTAATTTCGCTGCGTTCAATTATCCGGCCGTCGGAGCGCTGATACGCGCACCTTATACCTCTTATGCGCATTACTTACATATTTTACAGTCGTTAACCGATAGCAAGCGAGTTTCGATTTATATGCCGCAAGATCCGGTATTGCGCTCTGCCGCTCTTACGATTTGCTTGCCTCGTATTCAAGCCGGCACTGTCGACCTTATGTATGTTGAGCAAGATGAAAATTGGGCTGATTCGGAACCATCAGAGATGATCGACGTTGTACTGATGGGGTGGTGGCGCGACCGCTGGGCAGTGACTCAACAACCTTCCGGTGCGAGTAAAGGAATATGTTATTTAGCCGGGAGTAATCCAAATGTTCCTTATTGGTTGAAATCAGCTTCGACCAGACAGATCGATTTTTACCAAGACCGATTCCAATTGCTGTTCGAAAGCTTTATCAACGAACCAAGAAGAAAGCTAAGACCTGCCGGAATTCATCCGCTATTGGATATCTTCAGAGCGTGGCACAACCTTTGTTACCAAGACAAATCTGGTCAAACTGCGGCGCAACGTTTAGGGGTTACCGACTCGCCTATGACACTAAAATGCCTGCTTAGTTAGTAGGCATTTCGATATTATTTTCTGTTTATCCCTGCATTTGATTACAAGAAAAACAGGGAGATTCCTCCCAATGCACATAATGTCCCTAGTACACTTCGTTTAGTCACGCGTTCCCCACGAATCGCGTAAATGATTAGGATAAACAACGGGCTGGTCGCAATCAGTGTTTGGGCAATAGCAGGGTTGGCGTGCTTTAAGGCTACCTGCTGTAACCACAATGCTAAGAATGTTCCTACAAATATCGCGGCAAGCAACCAGGTCCAATTCTTTTTCGACATATCTCGGCTTTGAATAAGAATCGTCGAAAATGGCTTTTTCTCGACAAAGGGAATGATGGCGGCAACCGCCATGACACCAATGACTAATCGAATGAGTGCACCTAGCAATGGAGGGAGATCCCCTTGTACCAGAGCAAAGTGGGAGATCACCACCCCAGAAGCCTGACAGACACTGGCGACGAGTCCATACCCAACACCCTGAAGATTAAGAGCCGAACCGTCACTTTCGTTAGGTTGGAACACAACTGCTGTCACCGCGATAGTAGTAATGATAACGCCTAACCAGCTTTGCAGTTGCAGTGCTGCGCCCAGAAATATAAGTGCGAGAACTCCTGACAAAGGCGGTGCCAAAGATTCCAGCAACAGAGTTTTATTAGCACCGATTCTTTTTAAAGCTGCAAAGTAGGCACTGTCTCCAATGGCTATACCAATAACACCTGAGATACCTAAAACCCATAGATATTTAGGTTCGATCGCGACCTCAGGCATTGGAGTAAATGGCAGAACAATCAACATCATCAATGACGCGATTGATCCTTTAATGATATTAAGTTGTAACGCAGTAAAGTGATGTGAAAACTGGCTGTAAATCCACGTTGCAATCGCCCAAACCATCGCAGCGCCTACCGCAGCTGCTTCTCCAATAAATCCCACTTTCTATCCTTTTAATTACCGCACAGTGTTGTTTAATACATAAATATAACAGATACTTAACTTACCGAATGAACACATTGTTCTCTTCATTACTTGTTAGCAAGGATGCATTATGTTTCTTGATTATTTTGCTCTAGGCCTTCTTGTCTTCGTTGCTCTGGTTATTTTTTATGGAATTATCGTCATTCACGACATTCCTTATGAAATAGCAAAAGAGCGTGACCATCCTCATCAGGATGCCATACATGTCGCTGGTTGGGTAAGCTTATTTACGCTTCACGCAATATGGCCATTTCTTTGGATTTGGGCAACCTTATGGCGTAGTGAACGCGGTTGGGGTTTTCATAAATTAGAAGAAGAGCAACACGATCTTCATCACCGACTCGAACGTCTTATCGATCAAGTTTCCGAACTTGAGCAAGAAGTCACTTATCTTAAAGGCAAGCAATCTAACGCTGCCGTTCAACAACAAGCAGAGGAGAAGTAATCCATGGATTTATTACTTATACTCACTTATGCAGCGCTATGTATTGCCATTTTTAAGATCTTTAAGATTCCTTTGAACAAATGGACAGTGCCTACTGCAGTGCTCGGTGGCGTGGTACTAATCGGTACTCTTATTCTTTTGATGAACTATAACCATCCATTTAGTCAAATCGGTGGACAGTTTTACAGTACTACTCCCATTGTTTCTAGCGTGCGTGGTAAAGTCATTGAAGTCGATGTCGAAGCGAACCAACAGCTTGAGAAAGGCGATGTGTTGTTCCGTATTGATCCAATTCCATTTGAAGCGGAAGTGATTCGTGCAAAAGCCGCGCTTGCAGACGCGGAGCAAGATGTACTTCAACTAGAAAGCGCGTACAAAGCGGCCCAATCTGACACAATCAAAGCTCTAGCCGAGCGCGATAAAGCTGAACGAGAATATGCTCGTTACCAAAAAGGCTTTAAAAAAGGCGCTTTTACGGCGCAACAAGTCGATACTCGCTTGCAAACCTTCAAAGCAAATCAAGCCGCTTTGGAAGCCGCTCAGGCGAAGGAAGAAAGTGCACGTTTAGCGTTTGAGTCGCAAATTTACGGTGAAAACACTACCGTTGCTCAGCTTAAAGCCCAATTGATACAAGCTGAATTCAACCTTCAAGAAACTGTGGTTCGTGCCCCAACAGATGGCTTTGTAACACAGTTGGCTCTTCGCCCTGGCATGATGGCTGTTCCGCTTCCACTCGCTCCTTTGATGACATTTGTCCATACCGAAGAAAATTTCTACATTGGTGCATTTCGTCAAAACTCTTTGCAGCGACTTCAGCCTGGCTTCGAAGCTGAGTTCTTATTTAGAGCACTACCGGGCAAGGTGTTCAAAGGTAAAGTCGTCGAAGTCCTTCCTACAATTCCCGAAGGACAAATTAGCGCTAGCGGCACACTTAGAACCACTCAGAGTTTCAACACCATGGGACGTGCTATGGTGAAATTGGTGATCGAAGATGACATGAGTCAATATGTCCTGCCGACAGGTTCTAACGCAGAAATTGCTATTTATTCAGATAGTTTCACTCATGTTTCTATTATGCGTAAGGTTTTGATACGAATGAAAAGCTGGCAGAATTATCTGTATCTTGATCACTAAATAGATATTTGTATTAGAAACTAGGTACATATTCTCAAGGACACCATATGGTGTCCTTTTTTTGTACTCTAATTCCGACAGAGAAAAGTGAGCTTTAGCACAGTTATAAAAACCCACAAAATTAGTGCGCTTATCTATGATTCAAATCAAAACCAAACATACTACTAAAGGAGTAGCGTTATAAATAATCACGAAATGACACATTTATTAATAAATACTTATGAATTTAAAAAAACGATATATTTTGCTCATTACCTGTGTGGGAATATTAATTGGTTGGCTGAGTTTTGGCGGCACTGCTGCAATTATGCACAAAACATCCAGCACCGAATTTTGTCTTTCCTGCCATACGATGCAGATCCCTTATGAGGAATATCAAGGCTCCATCCACTTTACGAACGCAAAAGGTATTCGCGCAGAATGTTCAGACTGCCATATACCAAGTGACCCACTCGATTACGTCATCACTAAAATCCGTGCTTCAAAAGATATCTATCACGAGTTTGTAACCGGCAAAATTGATGATGAAGACAAATATGAAGCACATCGTATGGAGATGGCAGAAACTGTTTGGGCGCAATTGCGTGCGAATGACTCCGCCACCTGTCGCTCATGTCACTCATTTGATGCAATGGATACCTACGAGCAATCTGAAGATGCCGCAAAAATGCACGAGTACGGTATTGCTAACAATCAAACATGTATTGACTGCCACAAGGGCGTCGCTCACTTCGCGCCTGAACCGGAGCTTGATACCGAAGCTTATAACCGTGTCGTTGCGCAAACGGATAACACACCAGCAGATGCAACGACGGTTTACTCCGTAGGGCCTATAGCTCTGCAAGAACTCGGCACCATCAATCCTGCTGTAGAAATGTCCGTGGTTAAACACACTGACACTACTCGCACAGTGGCGCTGTCAGGCTACCAAATGAAAGGGGCAGAACAAGTCCTATATATGGGCAAAGGGCAGCGAAACATCATCGCAACACTTTCAGACGCGGGTCAACAAGCACTGAACGTTGGCGAGTTCGAAGCAGACGAGTATGGAAATGAATGGCGTACTGCCACCCTCACCACCGACATTACTGAACCAGTATTAGGCAGTCCGGATGCATTGTGGGGCTATGCCGAAGAGCTAGACAATGTTTACTGCTCGACTTGCCACGCAAAAATCCCAGCGAACCACTTTACGGTCAATGCATGGGGACCGGTTGCAAAAGGTATGGGTGATCGCACCGATATCTCAGCTCTTGATTTAGAAATTCTCACTAAGTTCTTCCAAAACCACGCAAAAGACGTGGCTGGTCACTAAAAATAAGGAAAGCGTTATGACAGATATTACACGTCGTGGATTCCTCAAAGGTTCAAGTATGGCAGCAGGTGCGCTCGCTTTTACTTCCTTGACTCCCCTATCCGTTTCAGCAGCATCAAAACGAGGCTCAGGTGTTCTAACCGCAGGCCGCATGGGACCGATGCTTTGTGAAGTGGTTGATGGAAAGCTGATTTCCACTAAGAATGCGCTTGCTCAAACGGTACCAAATAGCTTGCAAACTACAGGTCCAGATCAGGTATACACTAAAGCTCGTATCAAATATCCAATGGTGCGCAAGGGGTATCTCGAAAACCCTGAAGCACCAGCAGGCGAACGTGGCAAAGACGAGTATGTTCGCGTGTCATGGGACGATGCCTACAAGCTGATTCACGAGCAGCATATGCGAATCCGTAAAGCTAATGGTGCAGAATCGGTATTTGCTGGTTCGTACGGCTGGCGTTCATCTGGTGTACTTCACAAAGCGCAAACTCTATTACAACGTTATATGAGTTTGGCAGGTGGCTACTCAGGTCACCTAGGTGATTACTCTACTGGTGCCGCGCAAGTTATCATGCCTCACGTTATGGGCTCGATTGAGGTGTATGAGCAGCAAACTACACACCCAATGGTGCTGGAAAACAGTGACGTCGTTGTGCTTTGGGGTATGAACCCACTAAACACCCTTAAGATCGCTTGGAGTTCAACGGACTGCTCTGGTTTGGAGTTCTTCCACCAGCTTAAGAAGTCTGGCAAAACCATTATCGCTATCGACCCAATGCGCTCTGAAACCATTGATTTCTTCGAAGACAAAGTCCAATGGATCGCGCCTCGCCCAATGACAGACGTTGCTATGCTCATGGGTATCGCACACACCTTGGTTAAGAAAGGTAAGCACGATAAAGCCTTCCTAGATAAGTACACCACTGGTTATGACCAATTCGAAGCTTACTTGTTAGGCAAAGAAGACGGTGTAGAGAAAACTTCAGAGTGGGCAGCGGATATCACAGGTGTTCCAGCTAAACAAATTGAGTTGCTTGCTGACATCTTCAGCGACAATCGCACCATGCTTATGGCTGGTTGGGGTATTCAGCGTCAACAATTTGGCGAGCAGCGTCACTGGATGATTGCTACATTGGCGGCAATGTTAGGTCAAATTGGTCTCCCTGGCGGTGGCTTTGGTTTCTCTTACCATTACTCAAACGGTGGTAACCCAACACGAGACGCTGGCGTTCTGCCTGCAATTTCTGCGTCTATTGGCGGTGGTTCGTCTGCGGGTAATGACTGGGCCATTTCAGGCGCAGTCAATTCATTCCCAGTTGCTCGAATTGTTGAAGCCTTAGAAAACCCTGGAAAAGCGTACCAACACAACGGTCATGAAAAAACCTTCCCGGACATTAAGATGATCTGGTGGGCTGGCGGTGCAAACTTTACCCACCACCAAGATACCAACCGTTTGATCAAAGCGTGGCAAAAACCTGAGCTCATTGTTATCTCAGAGATCTACTGGACCGCAGCAGCTAAACACGCTGACATCGTACTGCCTATCACCACCTCATTCGAACGTAATGATATGACGATGACGGGTGACTACAGTAACCAGCATCTCGTACCGATGAAAAAAGTCGTTGAGCCTCAAGGTGAAGCACGTAATGACTTCGACGTGTTTGCTGATATGTCCGAGCTTATCAAAGCAGGTGGTCGCGATGTCTACACCGAAGGCAAATCTGAAATGGATTGGCTAAAAGGTTTCTATGAAGCGGCTCAAAAAGGCGGTCGTGCTGCACGCGTTCGTATGCCTAACTTTGGTAAGTTCTGGGATACTAATGAACTGATCGAAATGAAGTTCAATAAGAAAGCGGCTGGATTTGTTCGCCACGCTGACTTTAGAAAAGATCCGGTGATGAACCCGCTTGGCACACCAAGTGGCAAAATTGAGATCTATTCGAAAACCATTGAAGGCTATGGCTACGAAGATTGCCCAGCACACCCTACTTGGATGGAGCCGACCGAGTTCTTCGGCTCAGCTAAAGATGGCGAGCTACAGCTAATGACAGCGCACGCTGCTCACCGCCTACACAGTCAATTTAACTACGCTAAGCTTCGTGAAGAATATGCAATCGCTAACCGCGAGCCGATTTCAATTAACACTGAAGATGCGAAGAAGTATGGAATCAAGTCCGGCGACTTGGTTCGTGCATACAATGACCGTGGCCAAGTATTAGTTGGAGCGCTGGTTACCGATGGCATCAAACAAGGTTCTGTTTGTATCCATGAGGGTGGCTGGCCTGACCTTGATCCTGAAACTGGCATGTGCCGAAATGGTGGTGCGAACGTGCTGACTAGCGATATTCCAACTTCACGTCTTGCTAACGGATGTGCAGCGAACTCTTCATTAGTCCGTATCGAGAAGTACACTGGCAAAGTACCGGGATTAATGGCATTCACTCCGCCAAAGAATGCGTAATGTAATTCGGTAAGCAAAACGGGAAACCTAAAGGTTTCCCGTTTTTTCATTGTATAAATATCACGTCAGTCGTTATTTAACCTGAACAATCGTAAACTGCTCTTCAGGCGCCACGATCTCTTCCTGAGCTGCAATAGTTTGTAGTTCCCATTCTTGACGGTTTTGCGTCTCTTTTAAAATGGCATAGCTGGCATTATTCGCGTGAGCAAAAGCTTGCTCGGCCGTCCAGCCCTTTAATAATCCAGCTGTGAATAACGCCGAGATCAAATCACCAACACCAACCGGTTGTTTTGTAAATGTCAGATGTGGACGTTGAGCAATAAAGCAGCCCTCATGCGTTGCCAACATCATGGTAAATTTATCGTTAGAAATACTATGTAGGTGCTTCACCAGTACCATCTTAGGTCCCAATGTCAGTGCTTTCTGGCACGCCGCTACGGCATCTTCTAATGATTCAATATCCATCTGGGTGAACTGGCTGAGTTCAAACTGATTAGGAACGATAACGTCTGCCATTGGCATAACGTCATTAACTAAATACTCGGTGGTTCCTTGAGGGACAATACAACCTTTCTCCGGGTCACCCATCACTGGGTCACAGACATAAATAGCATCCGGGTTTCGCTGCTTCACTTTAGTGACGGCATCCTTAACTGCAAGACACTGCTCTGCACTACCTTGGTAACCAGACAACACCGCATTGCAGTCCTTTAGCTGACCAATATTGTCGATACCAGCGATAAGCTCTGAAATGTCTTCTGCCGAAAATGCTTTCCCTGTCCAACCTTGTTGATACTGAGTGTGGTTTGAAAACTGCACGGTGTGAATTGGCCACACTTCAAAACCCATTCTCTGAAGTGGGAAAACCGCAGAGCTGTTACCTGCGTGACCGTAAACCACATGCGATTGAATAGAGATAACACCTTTCATTGGAACTCCTGCACATTATTGTTCTGATTTAATTCATTGTATTTTCAATATGAGCGCCATCTTGTCAGCAAACAAGAGAAAGGTAATAAATTTCTTATCAGATATTCATAAGTTTCTTTAAACTGTATTGGAAACAAAAGCGTACACTTGTTTCTTCGTCTACGCTTTTTACATAGAATTGCTCCAAAAACGGTCTAACAATATTAAAAACCAAGGACTTTAGTTTGATTGAACACCACTTTCGCGACTTTGTTGCAGATAAATTAAACATCTATATGTCGACAGGCGAGCTCGATGGCGGAACGATGACACTCGTGTTAATCGTTATAAGCTTAGCCATTGCGCTGATATGTTTTATGGTTGCCCATCATGTGTTTGTGCGTTTCTTTAATCATATTCTGCTCAAAACCAATAAACCTCTGGCGGAATGCGTCACTAATAATCGTGTATTCGAAAAACTCTCTATTCTTACACCACTGTTAGTACTAAACATATTCATACCCATTGCCATCAGCCACTATGACATTCTATCGACAGTAATTGATCGAATCTTAGCCATTTTGATTTTGCTTGTGATTCTCTGGATGGTGTATTGCTTCTTAGATGCGGTGAACGATCTGGCAACTTACAAAGGCATCACGCGTCGCATGCCTATAAAGAGTTTTGTCCAACTGATTAAGCTGTTTACCTTCTTTATTGGCGTCATTGTTACTATTTCAATATTGGCCAATGAAGCGCCCGTAATCTTGTTCTCAGGACTTGGGGTGGCGACTGGTTTTGTCATGCTGGTCTTCAAAGACACTATATTGGGGTTTGTAGCCGGTATTCAGCTTTCAGCTAACCGAATGGTGAGCCTCAATGACTGGATACAAATGGACTCTTATGGCGCGAACGGTACTGTAGAAGAGATCTCGCTCACTACCATTAAGGTTCGCAACTTCGATAATACTGTCAGCATGCTACCTGCCTATGCATTAGTGCAAAATGCTTTCATTAACTGGCAAGGAATGTCTGACTCTGGAGGGCGTAGAATTACTCGTTCAGTCAATTTAGATGTAACATCGATTCGGTTTGTTTCCAAAGAAGAAGTTGAAGAACTCACCAAACTTCGTTTATTGAGACAGTATATTTTTGAGAAGTCTAAAGAGATGGACGACTACAATCAGAGCTTGGAGCAAGATGACCTAGAAGCGAATCAACGTAAGTTCACCAACATCGGACTGTTTCGAGCTTATTTGAATGCCTACTTGCACGCGAACAAAGACATTCATCAGTATATGTTGATTATGGTCAGACAACTTCAACCAACACCAGAAGGGATACCGCTACAGATCTACGGTTTCACCAACACCACCGATTGGGGACTCTATGAAGGCATTCAATCTGATCTTTTCGATCATATCTATGCCATCATGCCACTATTCGGACTGCGACCATTTCAACAGCTTACTAGCCATGATTTCACTGCCAGTAATAGCTCACACTCTTCAAAAATCTAACTTCAATTCTCTGGCCTGAGGCGTAACACGCCTCAGCATCAGCCAATAAAACTTTTATAAATCCCATATTATTTCGCATATAAGCCATTAAATTTTCTATCTAAATATATTGTTTATCGATTGGTAACTAGCTCATTATTTCGGCACTAATCACGCCTGTTATGCTTCCCTTCCAACAATAGTATTGGTAGTAAACACCTGCCTTTTGAGACGTTGCTTACTCGTAAGGTTGCCAAGTCGAATACAATTAGATTCGACTTTTTTAGCGTCATAGTTTGCCCAATCACATTATAAGACGACGCTACAGGACGAAAGCAGTCGTTACACTCTCAGCCTCAAGGATGGTATAGACAATCGAAGTTAACTATGCACAACACTATTACCATTGATCCATTACAGTCGTTTTTGATCGCGATTGTTGTCCTGTTCGTCGGTAACTTTCTTAAAAAAAGAGTCGCCTTTCTCGACAAATACAATATCCCAGAGCCAATCATAGGCGGTCTTATTGCTGCTGTCTTAATCACGATTCCGCACTTAAATGGTATTGCGATTGAATTTTCACTGCCGTTAAAAGATACCTTTATGATGCTGTTTTTCAGCACAGTGGGTTTGACAGCTAGTTACAAACAGCTTGCTAAAGGTGGTTTTAAAGTCTTTTTGTTTCTGTTTGTCGCAACGGTCTACATCATTATTCAAAATGGTGTAGGTGTAGCGCTAGCATCAGCGCTTGGCTTGAATCCACTTATGGGATTAATCGCTGGTTCAATCACGCTTTCTGGTGGGCATGGTACTGGCGCAGCATGGGCGGGCACATTTACCGAGCAATATGGCATTCAGAATACACTTGAGCTTGCTATGGCTTCCGCCACATTTGGTCTTATCATTGGTGGCATCATCGGTGGTCCAGTTGGGAACCGACTAGCAACCAAGAACAAGCTAAGTTCAGAGTTTGGCGTAAAGCATGATATTCACGCCTCACACCCAGAACTTATGACATACGACGAGGCTCAGCAAGACAAAGTCACCTCTAAAAGTATCGTTGAAGTGATTGGTCTGCTTATGATTTGCGTCGTAGGTGCTAAAACCCTCGGACCAATGATTAAGTCGCTTGGCATTCGCTGGCTTATGATCCCTGACTTTGTCTACGCACTCTTTATTGGGGTCATCATCACCAATCTATTTGAGGCAACAGGGATTAAACGTATCAATATGGAAACGGTTCATATATTAGGAACGACTTCTCTCAACTTCTTCTTGTCGATGGCCCTGATGAGTTTACAGCTTTGGGAGATATACAATCTCGCGGTACCGTTCCTGATAATTCTCACGGTTCAAACTATCGTAATGGCATTATTTGCGTATTTCGTGACGTTTCGAGTGATGGGAAAGAACTATGATGCTGCAGTTATCGCCAGTGGACATTGCGGTTTTGGGATGGGAGCTACACCGACTGCCGTGATGAATATGGGCTCAACAGTAAGCCGTTTTGGGCCGTCACCAATGGCTTTCATGGTCGTACCTATTGTAGGCGCTTTCTTTATCGACTTAACCAACCTAATTATCATTCAAAGCTACATCTTCTTTATTGGTTGATACCGCTCACGATAGGCCCAGAGCTTGGATAATCATCTCAGGCTCTTGGGTCTCTTCTATATCGAACCGTCTACAACTGTTTTTCTATCATTTGGGTAATTTTAGTGTCAGTAGGAGAAATACCTGAAGAGAATACACCAACCACCGCACCATTTTTGTCGATAAGATATTTGTAGAAATTCCACTTTGGGGAAACCCCGCTCTGCTTAGCTATTTCGGAAAACACCGGGTTGGCTTGCTGTCCTTTCACTGAACTGCGCGCCATCATTGGAAATGTGACGCCAAAATTGAGAAAGCAGACTTTCGCGGTATTCTCTTCGCTGCCACGATCTTGGTTGAAGTCGTTCGATGGGAAACCAACAACACTAAAGCCTTGGTCCTTAAATTGATTATGTAGCTGTTCTAATTGCTCAAACTGTCCGGTAAAGCCACATTGACTCGCGGTATTAACCACCAATAGTACTTTGCCCTGAAACTGCTCACACAGATTGACATCATTCGTCGAGTTTAAGGCTCTTTGAGTTGAATTGAGTATCGTAGGACAAGAGGCTGCCAATGTCTCTTTCGCTAGTAAGCCAAATAGTAGTCCTAAGACCAATGCTTTTAAAACCATGCTCATACTCACCTCCCTTAGACAATGATTTGTTTACGGGTAAGAATAAGAATAGTTCATCGGCAACGATGCTCAAGAATTGAAATAATCACTTATTTGATGCATAAAAATTCAGCCACATAAAGTGGCTGAATTCTAATACGTTACATTGTAATGCGTTGGCTTTAAGGCGGGCTTAGTTCATTTTACTTTAAAAGACTAAAGCGTTGCTCTGAATTGTTCTAACAACTCACGCTGAGCATCGGTCAGATTGGTCGGTGTTTCAACTTGAATCTTCACCAATAGATCGCCCGTTTCACCTTTACGATTTGTTATGCCTTTACCAGTCATCTTGAACTTGCGCCCAGTTTGCGTACCCGCAGGGATTTTAAGCTTAAAGCGACTGTCTAGCACATTCACTTCTACTTCCCCCCCCAGAGCTGCAGTGACCATATCAACCTTGGTATTGCAGATAAGGTCATTACCATCGCGATCTAAAAACGCATGTGACCTGGTTGCAATAACGAGTAGTAAATCACCCGCAGGCCCACCATTGACACCTAATCCACCTTTACCTGAGTAGCGAATCTTTTCGCCATCTTTGATACCGGCAGGGATCTTTACATTGATCTTTTTCTGTTCACCATTGATTGGCAATTCGACCGTTTTTTCAGCCCCTTGAACCGCATCAATAAAGTCGACCGTCAGAGTATATTCTTGGTCTTGCCCTTTTTGAGCGCGCGGACGCCCACGACCACCTCGAGCTTGTGAGAAGATATCCTCAAAGCCACCAAAGCCGCCGCCACCGAAGCTACCTCCGCCAAAACCGCCACCTCGTTGACGGAATGCGTCACCGAAGATGTCTTCGAACCCACCGCCGCCATGACCACCGTGACCGCCATGTCCACCAAAGCCACCACCTTCGAATGCCGCATGACCAAATTGGTCGTACTGACTACGTTTTTCTTTGTCCGTTAGAATTTCATAAGCTTCTTTTACTTCTTTGAAATTCGCTTCTGCCGTCGCATCTCCGGGATTTTTATCGGGGTGATATTTCATCGCCAACTTCTTGTAGGCTTTTTTAATATCTTTCTCTGAGGCTCCCTTGGAGACACCTAGCACGCTGTAATAATCTCGTTTTGACATGCTAAAACCTCACTCAATTTCTCACTCAAACGGAAAAAAGGGCGTATGAGTTCCCTCTTACGCCCTGAATACCGATAAGTTTATGTATTTATGAACATAACTCAACTTTTAATTGCTCGAAAACAATTATCTGTCGGTGGCGTTACTTCACTTCTTCGAAGTCAGCTTCAACCACATCGTCATCAACATTTGATTTAGCTTGAGCCTCACCATTTGCCGCTTGAGCTTTCTGTTGAGCGATTTCCATTAGCTTTTGAGCTGCAGCCATTAGCGCTTGTACTTTCGCGTCGATCGCTTCTTTGTCTTCACCCTTGCGAGCTTCTTCAAGCTCAGTGATCGCTGCTTCGATCTTCTCTTTCTCTTCTGCAGGTAGCGCTTCACCAGCTTCTTCTACTTGCTTACGAGTACTATGAATCACTTGGTCAGCTTGGTTACGTGCCGTTGCTAGCTCTTCGAACTTCTTGTCCGCTTCTTTGTTAGCTTCTGCTTCTTGAACCATTTTCTCAATGTCTGCATCGCTCAGGCCACCTGAAGCTTGGATAGTGATCTTCTGCTCTTTGCCAGTCGATTTATCTTTCGCAGAAACATTCAAGATACCATTGGCATCAATATCGAACGTCACTTCAATCTGTGGCAATCCACGTGGCGCAGGCTGAATACCCTCTAGATTGAATTGACCTAGAGACTTGTTGTACATCGCTTGCTTACGCTCACCTTGAACAACGTGAATAGTCACAGCACTTTGGTTATCTTCTGCGGTTGAGAATACTTGATTCGCTTTAGTTGGAATCGTCGTGTTCTTCTCAACTAGCTTAGTCATTACGCCGCCCATAGTCTCGATACCTAGAGACAAAGGAGTAACGTCTAGCAGAAGTACGTCTTTAACATCACCAGCTAGTACACCACCTTGAACTGCAGCACCCATTGCTACTGCTTCATCTGGGTTCACGTCACGGCGAGCTTCTTTACCGAAGAACTCAGCCACTTTCGCTTGAACCATAGGCATACGCGTTTGGCCACCAACAAGAATGATATCGTTGATATCACTAACAGTTAACTCGGCATCCGCAAGTGCGGTTTTCAACGGCTCAATTGAACGCATCACGAGATCTTCAACTAGAGATTCTAGTTTCGCACGAGTCACTTTTACGTTCATGTGCTTAGGACCCGTTGCGTCAGCTGTTACATACGGTAGATTCACATCAGTTTGAGAAGTAGAAGAAAGCTCGATCTTCGCTTTTTCTGCTGCTTCTTTAACACGCTGCATTGCTAGTGGATCGTTTTTAAGATCAATACCTTGCTCTTTCTTAAACTCATCAACCAAATAGTTGATTAGACGGTTGTCAAAGTCTTCACCACCAAGGTGTGTGTCACCATTAGTTGCAAGAACTTCAAAGGTTTGCTCGCCTTCGACTTCATCAATCTCAATGATAGAGATATCGAATGTACCACCACCAAGGTCATACACAGCGACGGTGCGGTCACCACCTTTCTTGTCTAGACCGTAAGCAAGTGCTGCTGCTGTTGGTTCATTGATGATACGTTTAACTTCTAGACCTGCGATACGACCAGCATCTTTAGTTGCTTGACGCTGTGCATCGTTAAAGTAAGCAGGAACTGTGATAACAGCGCCAGTTACTTCCTCACCAAGGAAATCTTCCGCAGTTTTCTTCATTTTCTTAAGTACTTCAGCAGATACTTGAGGAGCCGCCATTTGTTGGCCTTTTGCTTCTACCCACGCATCACCGTTGTCCGCCTTAACGATTTTGTAAGGCATGATTTCGATATCACGCTGAACTTCTTCGTCTTCAAAACGACGACCGATTAGACGCTTAATAGCAAATAGCGTGTTCTCTGGGTTTGTAACTGCTTGACGTTTTGCAGGTTGACCTACTAGCGTTTCGCCGTCTGTATAAGCGATAACCGATGCGGTTGTGCGCTCACCTTCAGCATTTTCGATTACGCGTGGTTTGTCGCCATCGAGCACTGCAACACATGAATTTGTTGTACCTAAATCAATACCAATAATTTTACTCATAATAATACCTCTCCTCTTCGCATTATTTTTTTTAATGCAAAGTATATAATTCTATTCTTTATTTGAGTGCAAGTATTTCACTCTTGCACTCTAGATGTCGCTACACTGCATGTGTAGGCAGCAATACTTTTTAGATAAGGCTAGTGAGATCCAATTTCAAATCGAATTCTAAAATCGCCTTATCACATTTCACTTCTCAATGATTATTTGTTGATTGAGATTTTACGTGGCTGCATTGCTTCTGGAACTTCACGAACAAGATCAACGTGCAATAAACCATTTTCCATGCTTGCGGCCTTAACGGTTACGTAGTCAGCAAGTTGGAACTTACGTTCAAAGTTACGCTCTGCGATGCCTTGATAAACGTAGTTTGGTTTGGTTTCTACAGACTTAACTTCACCAGAAACGATAAGCATATTTTCGTTCTGAGTAAGAGTTAGGGCATCTTCAGAAAAGCCTGCAACAGCCATCGTAATACGATAGTTATTTTCGTCCTTCTGTTCGATATTGTATGGAGGGTATCCATTAGAAGATGGCTTTTTCGCACTATTTTCCGCTAGGTTGAATAGGCGATCAAAACCAATGGCATGACGGTATAGGGGAGAAAAATCTACATTACGCATAATACTATCCTCATAAATAAGCAATAGTTCTTGATGTTTGATTCACCAAGACCGGAGACATACTCTGTTGCACCTAATTGGCGCCTTAAGACATATGTTCCAAGTGTTAACAGGTTAAAGGAGCTTGTTGATATCGACTATTGCAACGTCAACGTCCTTTGATTACAGTTGCCATTACTTCCCTAATCAGGCGAAGTGGACAACTTAGGAACTCCATTCGGCAGTTCGTGTAATCAATATATGCTTCCGAGACAAACCTGTCAACACTAATATTAGTTTTTTTTATTCTTCTTTCTCTTTGGGCAGCACCGCAACTGTGATCATATCTTTCAGAACGATTTGTTTCGCTAACTGTTGAACATCAGCCGCAGTCACCGCCGATACTAACTGTTTAAACGTCTGCTCATTAGCAAGGTTCTCGGGATAACTTGAAGCTTTGTACATCAGACCAAACCAAAAACCATTATTCTCGTAGCTCTGTTCAATACCATCAATCATAGGCGTCACTGCACGCTTAAGCTCATCATTCGATACACCCGTTTCCTGGATGTCTCTGATCAACTTACTATAGATATCAAACACGATATCGACATTATCAACTGTGGTATTGCTGTTCAAACTAAGATAACCGTAGTCCTTGTACAGTAGTGACTGTGACGAATCTACCCATGGTGAATACGCCTTACCCGTCTTTTCTCGAATAGCATCGTTGACGCGCAGCTGCAAAATAGAACGCAGTACCGCGAATCCAACCACTCGCTTATAATCGCGTCCATCAGGCAAAGAGAAGTAACCCGATGCTAGTGCCGTGTTCTGTTCGCCTTGGTGATACAACGTGTAATGCTCGCCCACATTAAGCTGGATATCATCTCTTGGTCTAGGAACAAAGTCTTGTGCCTTGATATTTAATGCTCCAAACGTCTGAGCGACATAATCCACCGCCTGTTGTTGGGTGATATTACCCAGCAAAGACACTTCGATTGGACCTTGATTAACAGAGCGATCGACAAACTGCTTCAATGCCGTTAACGGTAGTTTGTCGATTACCTCCACTTTCGGGTACTCCCAGCGAGGGTCATCTTGATACAACACCTTGCCAACATTAAAACCTAATACGCCCTCTGGAGTTGTCGGGTAACTGTCATAAACTGACTTGAGGCTCTGTACGGCAAGAGCATGACCGCTTGGTCTGTATCCAGGATGTGTCAAAAATGCCGCTGCCACTTTTAGTTGGTCTAGAGTATCTTGTGGTGGAACTCGGTAGTGACCTTCGATAGCATCATCAGTCAGGTAGTAACTGGCACCAATTTGTCGCCCTGAGAAAATTGACCGCAAATCGTTAATATCATGAGCTTCCAAGCCACCAGCAATGAAGGCAGAGTCAAACAAGGTAGCTAATGGGGCATCTTTCTTTGCAAGATCAAGCTTGCCTTTGCCCACTCGAACACTGATATAGACCGCATTGGATTCAAACTCAGTTGGTTTAACGTTGAGATAAACGCCATTGTCGAATCGATATCGTGTCACATCTCCAAAGGCGGTTTTCTCGATTAGCTTGGCTTTCCCTGGTTGCCCAAAGTTCTGATACGCAAACTGTACTTTTTCTGCTTCTGCATATGGCTTAACTTGTGTCGATTCACTGTCTTTGTATGCCTCTAGTACCGTCTGGGCCGTAACCTTGGACTGGGGTTTGTCCATCACATAAATTCTTGGATGCTTATCGCTCCAATGCTTGTTGAATATTTGGTTATACGCAGAAATCTCTTTCGGTAACACATCACTTTCGAATAATGACAATGCAAATTCATTGCTCGTTGATACCGCTTTATTGTTGATATCATTAACGACACCTGCTGCGTAGCTCGAACTCAGCGTATCTTTAGTGGCTTCGGCATCCAGCTTTAATAATGTGTGATATTTATCTAGTTGGCGCTGAATTTCTTGTTTAGAAAACCCGTACTTAACCGCCTGCCTTAGGGATGATTCCAGCATATTAACCCCAGCCTGCCATTGGTCCGACTTTGTCGCGACACTCAGTTGATTACTCGTAACAACATCAAACTGATTGTAAGAGCCAACATAGGGAGATAACAGTTCGCCTTGGCTTGCGAAAGCGGTTGTCTCTAGACGGTATTGAAGCGCCTGATTAGCTACATAAAGCATGAACTCTTCAACTCGCTTGGCACGAGAATCAGGCGCTCGATTTATAGGCTCTAAGTAGTTAAATTCAACATGTGTCGTCACATTGCTATCTTTAAACACTCTTGCTTCGGCTGTGGTTGGAAACATCACTTGCTTGCTATAAGGAACAATGTCATGACCTTTGTTATCCCAGCTTGCAAATTGTTTCTCTACCATAGAGAACACAGATTGGACGTCAACATCTCCGGCAATAACTAGGGTTGTATGATTAGGCGTGTAATAGTTATGGTAGAACGCTTTTAATCTCGATTGATTAACTTCCTTCATTCCTTCTAACGTGCCAAGTGGAATACGATCGATAATATTCGCCCCTTGAAGTACATAGCTAGACCAATCTTTAAGTATTCTTAAATCTAAAGTTGTTCGTTCGCGAACTTCTGAAGAAATAACGGGTAACTCACGAGCAATAGCATCCTTATCTAGTGTTAATTCTGATGCCGTTTCTCTCATCAAAAACAAGGCCGTCGATAGCGTCTCTTTATCGTTTTTTGGCAGATCTAACATGTAAACCGTCTGCTTAAAGTTCGTTTCTGCGTTACTGTCCTTACCAAAAGACAGTCCGTGTCGCTCGAGAATCTGAATCATGTCGCCTTCAGGCACATTAGTAGAACCGTTAAACGCCATATGCTCTAAAAAGTGCGCAAGACCCGGTTGTTTGCCAGTTTCTTGTAGCGATCCTGCACCAACTCGCATTCGAATCGAAATCGCTTTTTTCGGTTTTACGTTCTGAATTACGACAACCCGCATACCATTGTCTAAGACTTTTACATGCAATTTCTCATTCAACGGCAAATCAGACTGTTCAAACCAAAGGGTTGCTTTATTATTCGGCGTCTCAACATGCGCATTGGTTGCATATGAGAATGATAGAAGGAGCAAGGTAACGATAAATACTGATGATTTCATCAGATAAGCTCGACCTAATTGAGGAAAAACCATATCAAAAATTCCCTGAAAGTTGGTGTTGTCACTTGGGCGTAACAATACACAGATAGTGTGCATAGTTTCTTATTGTATTAAAAACTAACCAATGTCTTTGTAATAGTCTGTAGTAGCGTGTTTCGCAATTACATTGTTGCGAGGCATATGTGACAAATCACCTATTTCATAATTTTTGATAAATCTTTACCCACTATGGTATGGATTGCATAAGAAAATTCTGCTCTTATGGAAAGGATTATTAACGACGTCATCGAGCGTGAGAGTCGACAAATAACCGTCCCAAAGAAGGACGACGACAGCCACACTCCCCCGAAACGTCTTTTGTGCTTGTAATATAAGGAGTTATACAATGCCGAAGGAAAATCAATATTCCCACATTTCTAGTAACGCTCGTCTTCGCAATACCACCGCGATGATCCTAGCGGGAGGTAAGGGAACACGGCTTAAAGAACTCACCTCAACTATTGCTAAACCAGCGGTCTCATTTGGCGGCAAATTCAAAATCATCGACTTTGCCTTATCAAACTGTATTAACTCTGGTATCCGCAAAGTTGGTGTACTCACTCAGTACATGGCTCAGGACCTAATTAGCCATATACAATCAGGTTGGCAATCGTCCTATTCTGCCTTAGGTGAAGGTGTCCATATCATTCCTGCGCAACAACGTGTTGGCGAAAACTGGTATCGAGGCACTGCGGACGCTATTTACCAAAACCTCGACCTGATAAAACGACACGATCAAACTGAGCGCATCTTGATTCTTGGTGGAGACCATATCTACAAGATGGACTACTCCCGAATGATCAACTTCCATGTGGAAAGCGGCGCTGATGTCACCGTGGCTTGTATTCAAAAACCCATCGAGCAAGCATCTGAATTTGGCGTAATGGGATTAAACGACGAAGGCGATATCATCAACTTTGTAGAGAAACCAGCAAACCCAACCCCTATGCCTAATGATGACTCTAAGGCTCTAATTTCAATGGGAATCTACATTTTTAACGTAGATGTTCTAGATGCTGAATTGCGTCAGGCTCTTACCTGTCCTGACTATAAGCACGATTTCGGACACAACATCATCCCTAGTCTTATCGGTCGCAGCAATCTCAAAGGCTATGTGTTTACAGAACGTGGTCACCCGGGCGCCAATGGCTATTGGCGAGATGTCGGTCATGTAGATGAATATTATGCTGCCACGATGGACTTACTAGCTCCGACACCAGAACTAGATATCTATGACAAGAGCTGGCCTATTATGACCAACCAAGTTCAGCGTCCTGGAGCTAAGTTTCTGTTTAATGACCCAAATCGTCGTGGATATGCCGTAGACTCAGTGGTTTGCGCCGGCGCAATTATCTCGGGTGCACAGGTTACACATACTTTGGTATCTTCTGATGTTCGCATCGATGATTTTACCGAAATCACTGACAGCATTTTGCTGCCAAGTGCTTCGGTAGGACAAAACTGCAAGCTGAAGAAAGTGATTGTCGGCGAAAACTGTCACATTCCAAACAGTATGGAAATCGGCTTTGACGTGGAACTGGATAAGCAGCGCTTTACTGTTACTGACGAAGGCATCGTCCTCGTCACTCAGGACATGTTCCCGCTGAAAGAAGACAGCCCTCTCGTTTCCGAAGGTGAGAAAAACGCTCAAACCGCGTAACGGCTTCTCGCATTCCTCTATCAAAACGCCCTAAACTATTAGGGCGTTTTGTGTTTATTAGGTTATACGTTGCGTGAGTTCTTAATAGCTACGATCATCACAAGAAGTACAAAGTACAGTCCAAGAAGCGGAAATGCAGAACCGACAGGCAAAGTCGAAGCAACAAACGAGACCAACGCCGTACACAACCAACTGCCCGAAAAAACAATGGCATTAGCGACTCCGGCAATATGCGGGAAAGGTAACAACGCCTTTCCCAGATATAACGGAAATAGCATTCCCAGAGAAACTATAATCACAGCAACTGGCAACAAGAACGCCAACAAATTCAACCCATAAATATACTGAAATGACATACCAATCACTAACGCGGCTAGCGACGCGGTGATTGCAACGTTGGTTTTCCGTTCAGCGGATACACTAAATAAAAAACGATTCGCCAAATTACCTAGCAACCAACATGCACCCAACGCTAACGCAATATTGCCATAAAACACCGGACTATAACCCAAACGCGACTGGATGATAAAAGGGCCGACGGTATTGAACGCTGGCAAAATACTGTAGAAAACACCACAAATGATGGCTGTGCGTTGAAAGTTTCGATTCAAAACGATCTCGGTAAGATTGCTTTTAATTTGCTCCCCTCGTAATGGCTGCACAATTTGCAATGTTTCACGAAAAAACAAGCAAAGAAAAACGCCTCCTAATGCGACCCAGATTGCCAGAGCAATAAAGACCGATTGCCAACCAAACATAGATTCTAGATGACCACCTACAAACGGGGACAAGGTAATTCCCATCGCAAACGAAATCGTAATCCAGTTAACCGCTTTCAGATACTCCGCTCCATGATACATATCTTTGATCACTGCCCTGCCTCCAACACAAACCAGAGACACGGCTAGTCCTTCAACCAGTCGAAGTACAATTAAGCTGTAGATATTGGGAGAAATGATGGACAGGAGCAAGGCAGCAACCAGCAAGAAGACTCCTATAAGCATTGGTGTCTTGCGGCCGTATGCATCGACAATAAAACCAGCAACTAACTGCCCAAGGCCAAACCCCAACATTGCTGACGTAAATGACCATTGAGTTACCGTTTCAGTAGCCGAAAACTCGGTTTTGATGGAAGGAAGAGATGGCACCACAATATCCACTACTATCCCACCTAGAGAGATGAGCAGGTACATAAGAATTGCGAGGTTATTTCTTTGCTGGTTAGTCATAGCAAGTAATAAAAATATCAATTTGGTGGTATATCTACTCTTTTAATCCTAGTCCTCCTCAACGTCTAGATAACGAAAATTCACAACTAACTCAGCGTAACGTTAATCTCACCATAGCGTTTTATCGATTCAATCCAAGAGTTTACTTCGTTGTCGTCAGGCATTTCCGCATCGACATCATACGTTTTGCCAATTTCGGTCGCTTTTCCTTTGCCAAAATTATGATAAGGAAGCACCTCGACCTTTTGGATATTTGTCATAGACTTCGCATGCTGTGCTATTGCCGCAAAGTGGTCATCAGAAAGGTTGTAACCGGGGATCATAGGGCAACGTAGAATCACTGATGCGTTGATTTCGTTAAGCAGCTGAAGGTTGGTATCTACCAAGCGGCGGGTCATGCCCGTTAGCGTTTTATGAAGCTCATCTCCGGTGGCCTTGTAGTCAAATAAGAACAGATCGACATACGGCGCTATCATTCGATAATGTTCCGTTTTGGAAGCACCATTGGTTTCAACACACACATGCACATCATTAGCTTTGCACATTTTCGCCAACGCTAAACAAAATTCGAATTGCTTAAGCGCTTCCCCACCGGATAATGTAATACCGCCGCCTGACTTGTCGAAATACACCTTGTCTTTAATGACCTCAGCAAAAACCTGTTCTACCGTCATCTCCTTCCCATAGATCTTGAGTGCATCTTGCATACAAGCATCAACGCATTGACCACAGGTTTGGCAAGCGTCAAAATCAACATTGTGGTTACCTTCAGCATCAAAACTATGTACATTGTTAGGACATACTTGCTCGCAACGACGACAACCAACACATTTATCCGCATTGAACGCGAGCTGTTTCTGAGCGCTCAGTGATTCAGGATTGTGGCACCACACACACTTCATTTGACAACCTTTCATAAACACTGCCGTTCTAACACCTGGGCCGTCATTGACACTGAATTTCTGGATGTCGAATACCACACCTGTAGTTGATGATTGAGCGAAGGATGTTTGAGAAGTAGAGTCTTTGATGAGCATGTTTTGCCTCATAACTGTCGCAAGAAAAAAGGGCGAACCTAAACTGCCGTGTTCGCCCAATCGGAGGTGTTTAGTCGTTAAGCGTGCGATTTAGAATTTCTAGCTGTACGTCTTTATCTAGGTTGACGAATTTGGCACTAAATCCACCCACACGAACCACAAGATTCGGGTATTTTTCGGGATTGTGATAAGCATCTTCAAGCTCACCTTTGCCCACTACGCTGACCATAATTTGTGGCCCGCCCTGTTCAAAGTAGCCATCCAGTAAAGCTTCAACGATCATGCGTTTGTTTTGGTACATATTCTTACTGAACTTCATGTTTTGCACCGAACCCGCATGTATCTCGGCTTTCAATTTTGCCAGCGAGTTTAGCATCGCCGTTGGTCCGTTTTTATCAGCACCACTTTGCGGATTGTTGGCATTACTCATATAAACACCAGTATGACGGCCATCAGCCGACGCGCTGGTTGCACGTCCCCACTCAGTGTTCACTTGGTTATTGATGATAACGACTAAGTAGCTGTCCATACCCACCTTTGCCGCGGAATCTTTAATGCCGTTGCATATGTACTCGTGCATTTCCACCGCGATATCATCGACATACGCATCATCATTACCAAACTTAGGTGCGTTGATCAGATCGTATTTCATACGGTCATAACCATCAAAATTGACGCGCAGTGCCTGAATAAGCTCGCTATAACTGTATTTTTTGTCCTCAAAGATGACTTTTTTGATTGCCGCTAAAGAATCGTAAGCGTTGGTGTTGCCGTACGTTTCGTTAGTACCACCCAACTTATACACGCCACCATCCAGTAGAGCTTTACTACGACCAATACAGTCATCCGTCAAAATACTGGTAAACAAGAAACCCACTTCCTGATTCATCACTTGATAAGAGAATGCTTGAGCCTTCGAGGTCAGTTCAATATAGAAGTCCAGCAGATCTTTGTAGTTCTTAATCACATCATCAAAACTTGTGACCTGCTCAGGTTGTAATAACGAGGTACCACCACTTTTGTTTTGACCGTCCCAAAAATCCGTGCCACCTGTAAGCGAAATGTTTAGAATTTTGAGGATGTTGATACACGTATTCGGAGTTCCAACACTTTTACCAGATAGCACAAATTCACCACAGCCGAATGGAACATAGTGTTGTGCATCTTGTTCGGAAATCTGCATCGAGTTCATTACGGCAGGTACGTTCACATCATCATTATAAAGAATCGGATAGGTCAGACCTTCGCCAATCGCTTCTAGGGCATCTTGGTAAACTCCCTGATTCATCCCTTTGTAAATTCGAAGAGTAAACTGCGGCTCAGTATCTTTGTTCTCACGCACTGCCTGAATCGCAAGCTTGCAATATACATCTGCGGTTTCAGGATTGCGTCGACCAAGACCACCAACAACGACTCGACCATTAACCGTGGTTTTACGAGCTTCAATAAGGCGATAGTGTGATCGAATATAATTGATAGCTTGACGTTCAGTAATGCGCCCAGCCTCCAAGTCAGCTACCAGTAAATCACCTAAATAATCATCCATACGACCAAAGTTCACCACCCCAGAACATAAGCTATACAACCATGAGAGCTGGATACCTTGTAAGAATGTTTGTGGTTTATCATTGCGAATGGCATTGAGCGCATCGATCAAGTCATTCATTTGATGTTTTCGCGTTAGGTCAGTGGTGGCTTCAAGCTCTTTCGCACACAGTTTGATATGGTGATCAATGACCTTCTCAACAATATCAAAGCAACCCAAGAAGGATTCATGCAGCGCAATGGCTTTTGTATCGTGACAAGCGCGAGCAGAATCGAGCTTGTCACCAATTAGGCGGCGCATACCGCCGATACCATTATCAATCAGCTTATTGTAATCAAGGTACATGCCGCTAAGGCGTGCTGTGGCAATAGCAGGATAGTTTACGTCAACAAACTTACCAAGCGTGGCTTCGGTTAACGTTTGGCGGAAGTAAATGGAGCGCGTGTCTCTCTCTTTCCAGTAGTCCAACAATACGTCTACTCGGCTATGCTCTTCAGGAGAAAGTTCCGTTTTAAAGGCTTCAAGTTTGTCAAAATTACAGTAGTGACCCACGCCACCGACAGAAGTCACACTACCAAAACCAATATGCAGAGCGTCTAGACGACCCACGACGATATCTTCCGATTCGATTTGGCGGAACAACACAGGATAGAGTTCAGACAAGCAAGCCACTTCTCGTTTATAAAGATTTTCTTCGCTTTGATGGGCTCGCGTATAAGCTTCCATAATTTCAAGCTGCATTATTGCTGGCTTCTCGCATGGAATTTTCTTGTTTACGTCTACTTGGCTTGGATTATTTTCGATTTTGGATGACATGGTAGGGCTCCTCGTATCTTTATGAGATAACCATAAATCCACACTAAAAATATGTAAATACAAATATTGGTGATTTTGCCAAAAGAATGATCGAGATCATGCATCAAAAAATGTTACTAACCACTTTGTTTTGGAATGGGCTTTTCTGGTAACATCTTGAGTATTAACGGATGGTCTCTCGATACCTTTTACTAGATATGTGTTAACAGGTATCGGCTTAAGAGGCTGTGGTCAGCAATTTGTATAGTTGTAAATGAAGTAATGAAATACGTAGAAGTTTATCAAGCAATCAAGGCTGACATTATCAATGGCCTTTCTCCAGCTTGGTCTCAGCTCGAAGGTGAGCACGCACTATCAGATAAATTTGGTGTCAGTCGCCCAACGTTAAGAAAAGCGATTGAGAAGTTAAAACAAGAGTCTTTTGTGCACTCTAGACAAGGTTCTGGTATTTTTGTCAATCCGCCAGAATTTTACCAAGACAACAATTTAACTAGTATTTCTGAGCGAATTAATAAAGACACAGACTTAAAAAACATCGTGCTAGAATTTAGTTCAGTCCTAGCAGATCAATCACTTGCAGATAAGTTTCGTTTAGAAGTTGGCGCTAGTCTTCATCACTTCAAAAGAATGCGAATCATCAATGGTGAACCCGCTATTCTTGAAGAAACTTGGATGCCAAAGAGTTTATTTCCTGACTTCACAGAAGCTCACTGTGAGCACTCTGTTCTTACCTACGTGGAGCAAGTTGCAGGGCATAACATAAGTCATGATGCAAAAACCATCTCCGGCAAGATGCTGAATGACAAAGAAGCATTCCTGCTAAGAGTCGAGCCCGGACACTTGTGCCTTTCTATCCAACATAATGTGTATCTCCTGCATTCAGTACTCGCGCAATACACCATTGAAACCTTGGCTTCAAACGAACTGACCACTGTATCAATACGCTGATTTATCAGTTATTTAAATCACCATATAGGCGGCTTTATCCTATTAAAACCGCCTGTGCTCTCTCCTCAACTACCCCACGCCTTTGGTTAAGGCCCAGTCAAAACCACCACTTGACTTAACAAATATTTTTGTGACTTTGGAAGTGCTTTGGTTTCCAATATTCGTTATCCACCTCACAGTTCACCACAAATCAATATACCCACACGCAATATAATGATTTAGATCAATCTCTATCTACAAAACCATTACTAAGATTATTTTAAATTTGTAAATACATAAATTAAAAATCCCTACCAAGAAGAGATCTACATTATGATGAAAGAGATCCTAAACGCGCAGCTAATCAAGCTTGATTTGGCGGCAACCGACAAGGACGCGGTATTCAATGAATTAGCAGATGTGCTAGTCAATGCTGGCAAAGTATCTGACAAACAACAATTTGTGAAAGATGTCTGGGCACGCGAAGAAACTGGTAACACAGGTTTTGAAGATGGCATTGCACTGCCACATGCCAAGAGCGCCTCAGTTGTTTCACCAGCGATTGCCGTTGGTATCAGCAAACAAGGCATCGAATACGGCTCAGAAGACGGACAACCTTCTAATATCTTCTTTATGATTGCTTCGCCTGAAAAAGCGAGCAACTTCCATGTCGAAGTCCTTGCAAAATTATCTTCAAAGATAGTTGAGCCTACATTTTTAGAAAACCTACGAAGCACGACATCTAATGAAGAGGCGCTTGCCTTATTAGTGGCAGACGACAAAGCATCGCAACCAACTGTCACCGCTACCAAAGGCTTTATTATTGGTGTGACGGGTTGTCCGGTAGGGGTTGCACACACTTACTTGGCAGCAGAAGGCATCGAAAATGCTGCCGCCGAAATGGGGTACGAGTGCAAAGTTGAAACAAACGGCTCTGTCGGTGTTAAAAACATCCCTACCGAAGAAGAAATTGCTCGTGCAGATGCCATTGTTGTGGCTTGCGATAAACAAGTTGATCTTAATCGCTTTAAAGGCAAACGCGTTATTATCACTGGCGTCAAAAAAGCCATCAAAGATGCTGACAAGTTGATTGAACAAGCCCTTGCCGCACCTCTCTATGCGGGTGATGGTAAGTCTAGCGCGAGCCAAGCGACAACGAGTCCTGGTGGGTCAGGCAAAGACCTATACAAGTACCTAATGAATGGCGTATCTCACATGATCCCATTTGTAGTCGTCGGCGGTATTTTGATTGCCATTTCCCTAGCTATCGGCGGAGAACCAACACCGGGCGGCCTTGCTATTCCTGAAGGCAGTTTGTGGAACAAGATCCTTGATGTCGGTGTGGTCGGCTTCACCCTAATGATTCCGGTTCTAGCCGGTTATATTGCTTACGCTATCGCGGACCGTCCAGGGCTTGCACCGGGCCTCATTGGTGGCTGGATTGCCAACAACGGTTCATTCTATGACGCTGATGCTGGTACAGGTTTTATTGGTGCAATCATTGCTGGTCTCTTGGTTGGTTACTTCGTGAAATGGATTGTCAGCTTCAATTACTCGAAGATGATTCAACCACTGGTCCCTATTATGATCGCGCCAATCGCTGGCTCGCTCTTTATTGCCGCCGTATTCATCTTCATCATCGGTGCCCCAATCGCGGGCATCATGGAAACCATGAACAACGTCCTAGCGAACTTATCAACCGGTAACGTAATCATCATTGGTTTGGTCATCGGTTTGATGCAAGGTTTCGATATGGGTGGTCCATTTGGTAAAGTGGCCTTCCTATTCAGTGTTGGTCTGATTGCCGAAGGACAAACTCAGTTTATGGGTGCACAAGCGGCAGCCATTCCAGTTGCTCCATTAGGTATGGCATTAGCTGCATTCCTCGGTAGCCGCATGAAACTGTTCGAACGCGAAGAAGTCGAAAACGCAAAAGCAGCAACCGCTATGGGCATGGTCGGTATCTCCGAAGGCGCCATTCCGTTCGCTGCACGTGACCCATTTGCTGTAATCCCTGCGAACATGATTGGTTCAGCAGTAGCTTGTGTGCTTGGCTTTACCTTCGGTCTAACTTGTAACGTTGCACACGGTGGTCCAATCGTCGTTCTACTTGGTGCGTTCAACAAACCTGTTCTAGCATTGCTCGCAATGGCTATCGGTGTTGTCACTACGGCCGCTGTTGCGATTACGCTGAAGAAGATTCGCTATAACAAAGCGCAAAAAGAACAAGCGACACAGTTAGCAATGAGCTAAGTCCCTTGCATATTCGTAGTCTCAACCATAAGTAACCAGGCGACGTCATAAGCCAGCAGTGAACTCTGCTGGCTTTTTAGTTTAGCCAAATACGCACAGGTCGGCGCACTACAATCATGACCGTCCGAGTTATCGTTTACACATTAAATAGAGTTTCGATTTGGGGGTTGCAGATACGCTTTTTCCACTAAGAAACGCGGCCTGTTCCTCATCTAGCCAAAAGGGTAAAGCTACGGGCCATGCAGTCACATCAATATGACGTTTTAGAGCTTCAATATCCGGCTTAGTTACTAAACTGGCATTTAGCGATTGGCATGTTTGCTTCGCTACTTCATAAGAGAAACGTTGCCAACGTTGGTTAGCTTCCCAGTTAGAAATGCGTGGACTCTCCGGATAGGTAGGAATAAAGAAAGTCTGTTCGCCAACTTGTTGTTGGGTCTCAATAACAACCTTTGGTTCGTTGTAACTCTTAAGGACTGATGTCACTTGACTACGATTCGCAGAGATGAATACGTGCTGCCGGAGAAAAGTCTCTTTTTTAATCAGGCTTGAAATATAACGTCCAACCACCTTGGCATCGATATATTGAAAGTAAGGACCACTCAAGCATCGGTAGTACTCTCCGTCAAAAGATTGCACTAGGTTACTTTGCGTAGCAATTGCCACCTTTCGGTGAGTATCATCAACATGAAATGGATTAGAAGAGGCTCCGCATTGCACCCAATAAAAAGCAGGCTTTTCGTCAGGTTCATCATTTCCATACAGCCCCTGACCAATAGGACAGTCCGGTGATAGAAGCGGAAAAAATGATGAGTATCGCGTTGTATCACAACGCTCTTGTACGTACTCGGTAGCCGCACTTTCATGTTCAAGCGCTAACAGTGGAAAGCTATTGATAAGTAAGACGGTTAGAGCGAACCGTTTGTAGTGTGAAGCAAGCAAAGTGTACATTCCCAAAGCGAGTTCCTTTACAGCACTTCTGGAACGATCATGACCTCTCGCTCTAGCGTTTCATCAATGCATTCGTTTAGCCATTGGATTCGTGCTTGTAGCTGTTTACATTGAAGCTTAGCGGAAGAAGTTTTCTGCCTGTCGTGAGCAACATTTTCTAGATAAAGCAGAATGTTGTTCAGCGCTTGTTGAGTTTGGTGCAAGCCACTGAGCAAATGTGAATGTATGACATCACTAGAATCCATACTTCCGCTTGCCATCAATTTTGCGCACAGCTCATCTCGTGTTGCAGGAAATGCTAGCTTTCGCCCAAGCCAATTGGCAAGTGCCTCTCTCCCCTCTTTTTCAACTATATATTGTCGTTCTGTTGGCTGATAGCTGTGCTCGGTCGTACTCGTACTAATCCAACCATACGAGGTCATTCGTTTTAGTTCGGTATATACCTGTTGAGAGTTAACTTGCCAGTATGGTAACGCATTGATAGTTCGAACTAACGTCGCACCATTCACTGCTTTTGTACTAAGGTGAGTCAATAAAATGTATTTGAGTGCCATATTCGCCAGATGATTCAAGGAGTTGGTTTAACATTCTCTAGAGCTAAGTTCAAAACCTTCTCTATTCATCATCTAAGGCAACATTTATTTTTTTATCTGTTTCGTATTGATTCAGTGCGTACACAGACCAAATAACCGCAGGTATCCAACCAATTAAAGTTATTTGCAGAATCAAACAGATCACCCCCGATACAGGTTTTCCGATTGTGAAAAATTGCAACCATGGAATAAGAATCGCTATTAATAGTCTCATTAGTGTTTCTCTATTGACCAAAAAGTTGGTCATCTACCATTGAAAATATTGCACTAGTATATCTTTCACTCGAAAACATTGATGTCCGATTATTCTTGCTTTGTTTCCTTCATTCTTAATAGGTTGGCATCTATTAGAATCCGCGAACTCGGCCAATGCGCCAATTAATTACGGCAACCTAAAAACAAAGCCAGAAGAAATCAGGCGATCTCCTCTGGCAGTTCATTTAGAACTTAAACCCTACGGTAAAACCAAATTGGGCGTTCTCTTTCACTGGGGTTCGCACTTCTTGGTTTCCGGTCATATAAAGACTTTGTACTCTTGCATCTGCATAAATACCCACAGGCGTGGTTAGCCTTAACCCTGCCGCAGACGTCAGATAATTTCCTGAAAAATTGCCACTATACGCACCAATGTTGTCTTGATTTCCGCTGTGGATGACGGCTAATGGCCCCGTGTTGTATGACTCAATAGAGCCACTTACGTGTGCGCCGCCAAAAGCCGCATACGGCTTTAAACCCCAGCCGTCCGCGATATTAAAAGCATAGCCGACTTCGCCTTCAATTCGCGCATCGTATCCATCAGTTTTGCCACCATACAGCGCATCAGAGGAGTAGTGATTGTTCTCACCATCGAATCTCATTAATGAACCATTAACTGAGAAAATCCGATTAAAATCATAACCAACCTCTATTTTAGGCTGTGCCTTTAATGTCCCTACCCCATCCACTTTCATCCCTGTTGTTGCTCCGGCTCCGATACGAAAACCAACATAGTCATTGCTTGCCTGAGCCATGCTCGAGAAACCCGTTACCAGTGCAACTAACAGTACTTTTTTCATTTACTACCTCTGTCTTTAGAAATGACGCGCAAATAGCGCAAGTTACAACCGCCTAACCCCGCAAAAAAGCGGGGGAAGAAGGAGGAAGAGGTATGTACTACCTTGAAGCTAAGTGGGCTAATTCGACAGGTAGTTTAATCTCGTCGACTGGGCAATCATGGGCTAGCGTTTGGTCGCGCTTGGCAACACGCTCCAATGCAGCTTGTTCCCAACCTTGAATCCGCTTAGTGGCTTCGCCGTGTATAGGAGCAATACCCGTGTCATACACTTCAATAAACACATCGTTATTCTTAATCTTTGAATAGCAGGTGTGTTGGTCACCATAAGGAC
This sequence comes from Vibrio sp. SCSIO 43133, assembly GCF_023716845.1. NCBI lineage: Bacteria > Pseudomonadati > Pseudomonadota > Gammaproteobacteria > Vibrionales > Vibrionaceae > Vibrio > Vibrio sp. SCSIO 43133. The sequence continues at coordinate 1,806,227 of NZ_CP068025.1, read as the reverse complement.
AGTTTGAAATCACAACATACAGGTCTTTTTCTGCGTACCACTCAATCGCCGTTCCATCTTTCACAGGTGGGGTTGGACACATTCGAGCTCGCGTAATTCTGTTCTCATCTTGGGTAAAGCGATTGCCTTGAAAGATATTCCAATCATTACGGTCCGAGAAAAATTGAATCACTTCCTGACGCAAGGTGTCATCTTCAATGTTAGCAATGGCAGGAATTCGCCCAAAGCCATGAATAAAGTTCTCATGACAAGAGTTACGCACGTTTTCTTTACCTTGTGCCAATCCAATCAACTCAGGAGAACAATGCGCTGCTAACCAAATATGCGAGAAACCTTCTGGTAATTCGTCATATGGGAACTCATCTTCCACCAGCGTCGCCATCTTTTCGAAATGACGGCTTTGAGACCAAATACCGGAATATAGTCTTTGGTTAAGCCCTTCAACAGCTGTAGAGCTTAAATGACAGCTGTATTGCTCTAAGTCTGGGGTTACCATCAGCACGTCCATAATCTGAGTACGACCATTGTTACCTTTTGCGTTTGGACGCTGCTCAATACGAATAACCTGACCTTTTTTCACTAAGAAGGCATTACCGGTTTCTGCTTCAAGTACGTCCGTGTAAACCAATTGACGTTTTTTACCAGACTTAGTCGCTCTCACTTTTTGGTAGAAGTCCAAGTCTGGGCTGATTGCTCTCGCAAACGTCTCTACTGGATCAACATCAGAGTTATAACTAGAGTCGAAGTTTTCTACTTGATTTACATGTTTATGGCACATAAGTATTTACCTATGATTGCAACATCCATGTAGGCTACGGCCGAGGGTTCCTGGCTCGACTTCAGAAATTTAGTAAGCGTCCTTGCTCAGTTTTTGTCCTTTAGAAGATTGATGTCTGTTACTTACTATTGCGCTTTGAAGATTTAAACAACGTCTTAATCTTGCGCTTTATCAAGCCTACGAGAGGCTTTCCTAGAATGGCGATGGAGCCAAATAAAATGACTTCATTAATGGCAAACCCAATGCCGACTATCGATACCGTTTGTTCTGCTGACCAACTCATTGAAGCACCTAGCGCTCCAAGTCCTGCTGGCACAGCAAACATTCCTATGTTGGTAATAATGAAGGCAACCAGCGCCACCTTCTTTATCGAAGTATCAACCAACATTGTTAGATTTGAGTCTGGTTGATTCGACATAAAGACCCCTCTCTATTTAATCGAGTTATCTTTGGTCGCAATGCGTTGGTAGATTCGTTCTTCCCAACCACCGATATCTCCCAAGTGTTTGGTTTCCGGTTGAATTCCCGTGTCATAAACGCTCACATACACTGGGTTTGGACGGGCCTCTGGGTAAGGCAATGCTTGGTCTGCATAAGGACAATTACTTACCACTACGTAAATATCTTTTTCAGCATAGAACTCACAGCCAACACCATCGTCAACCGTCGGTGTAGGGGCTAAGACACAGCGCGTAATACCATTATCGTCTTGAGTGAATTTATTTGGTTGGAACATGTTCACATCATTTCGGTCAGCAAACGTCTGTACCACTTGACGTCGTAGCGTTTCATTTTCAATAGCTGCAATTGCCGGGACTCGGTTGAAGCCTTGAATAAAGTTCTCTTGGCAGCTATTGACGTTGCCTTGTTCGCCATAACACATATGTAGCCATTCAGGGCAGCAATGCGCTGCGAAGAAGATGTGACTAAAATCTTCATCCATTTTTTCGTATGGAAACTCATCTTCAACCAAGGTTACGATTTTCTCCATATAACGGCTTTGTGACCAAACTGCGCTGTACAACCTTTGATTCAGACCTTCTACCGCGCTGGTATTTAGGTGGTCACCATATTGTTCAAGATCTGGAGTGACAAAATGAACGTCAATGATTTGAGTGCGATTATTGTGTAGGCTTGGACGCTGTTCAAAACGAATGACCTGACCTGCTTTCACCAAAAATGCATTACCCGTGTGAGGTAACAACACATCATCATAGACATGCTGGCGTGTGCCATTGGCTTTAGTGCCACGAACGTCTTCATAGAAAGCGACGTTTGGTGAGACTTTACGCTCATAGGTTTTTACTGGGTCAATGTCTTCGTTGTATACAGATTTGATGTCAGTTGTCATGGTCTTTACCTTCTCTAACTATAATAAAGCGCGTCCGTTCAACTATGTATTGTCAAAACGTTGTTGCCGTTTCCCCCTCTGACAACGCTTATATTAGTCATTTTTTCTGAAATATAAATTCAGTAAACCTTAAGAATAATTGACAGAACAAAACAAAAACCTTAGCAGCTACCCCGAGTTGCAAAGCTCATGAATTCACCTAACATTAAGTGTTATCTACAAGATGAAGAACTTAGGTGTAAGTTTTACTGACATGTTAACTGTTAATCTGCTCCAACTTCAGGCATTCGTTCTCGCTGCGGAAACAGGTTCGTTTTCTGCCGCAGCTAGAAAAATGAAAAAAACTCATTCAGCAATAAGCATGACCATCTCCAATTTAGAGTTAGATGTTAATCAAGCGTTGTTTGATCGTGCCACGCGAAACCCCACCTTGACGGCAGCTGGAGAAGTTCTTCTAAAAGAGGCCAAACTTGTCCTAGCACAATGTGAAAATTTTGAGCGCTTGGCTAATGAACTTGACCCAGAAGAAGAAACGGAATTTACCTTGGCGCTGGATAGTGTTTACAGCGTTCCGATGGAAAAAGAGATTCTGACGTTGCTCGCCGACAAATTTCCAAAGCTTAAACTTAAACTGGTCGAGAAGCCTTCCTCCGGAGTTATTGCATCAGTAGTCAAAGGTGAGGCTAACATTGGTTTCACTCTGCTAGAGCAGCCTATTTTTAGCAATCTAGGATCCATCGCTCTACCTTCAGCGGAGCTACTATACGTGGCTAGTCCCGAGCACCCACTAGCCAAGCTGGAAAAGGTGACACTCGTGGACTTACAACGTCACAGGCAAGCCTATCTTTCCCACGACGTCAACGTTAAGGGTACCAGCATCTCAGCCAACGTCTGGGAGTGTGAGTCTATATCAGCGGCCAAGACAGCTATCGCCTATGGAACTTGCTGGGGAATGGCGGTTGAACCCTTTATTCGACCGCAAATTACTTCAGGACAGCTCGTTAAACTCAATGTTGAGTCATCGCTCAAAAAGAGTATTCCTGCGGCTTTGATATGGAAAATTGGTGATGAGTCAGGGCGGGTTCACAGCGCAATTCGCGCTTTGTATACCGAGCGGAAGCTGGACTAAAAGACCAGTAACTTTCTCGTCATATATTATAATTGAACGATTGTTCAAAACATTTGCGATACTAATAAAAACGAGTTAGGATTTTTCTATCAAGTCGGATTCTGATGAAGCAAATAAGCTTTCATTCAATGCATTAGGAGATGCTATGAGTAACGAATATATCCCACCCAAAGTTTGGACTCACGACAGTGAAAGCGGCGGCCAATGGGCTAGCATTAACAGGCCGGATTCTGGAGCACGCCATGAACAAGCGCTGCCTGTTGGAGAGCATGCTTTACAGCTTTACTCTCTCGCTACACCAAATGGGCAGAAGGTTACCATCATGCTAGAAGAGCTGCTTGCTCTGGGTAAATCTGACGCTGAATATGACGCTTACTTAATCAACATTGGCGAAGGCGATCAATTTGGTTCTGGCTTTGTAGACGTTAACCCAAACTCAAAGATCCCTGCACTGCTTGATCGTTCCGGTGACACACCTGTACGAGTATTTGAATCGGGTAACATCCTACTCTATTTAGCAGAGAAGTTCGGTGCTTTACTGCCGAGCGATCCTGCTAAGCGCGTTGAAGCGATGAACTGGTTATTCTGGCTTCAAGGCTCTGCCCCTTATCTTGGCGGCGGTTTCGGCCACTTCTACGCTTACGCACCAGAAAAGTTCGAATACCCAATTAACCGTTTCACTATGGAAACAAAACGCCAGTTACATTTATTGGACGCTAGACTCGCTGAGAATCAATACCTTGGTGGCGACGAATACAGCATTGCTGATATCGCAACTTGGCCTTGGTATGGCAATCTAGTGATTAACAACCAATACAATGCCGCTGAGTTTTTAGACGTAGAAAGCTATCCAAACCTCATTCGCTGGGCTAAAGACATCGCAGCACGACCAGCCGTTCAACGTGGCCGTATTGTTAACCGCTCTTGGGGCGAAGAATGGGAAACACTCACTGAGCGCCATAGCGCTGCTGATATTGACGCAGTATTGGCGAAGCAGCCTAAGTAAATAGCACCATTGAATAAATTTAAGAGCGAGTTCTTCCCAGTTCTCGCTCTTCGTTTGTATCTTGATAATTAGAAATACACCCTAAAACCCGCTCTGGCCTCAAGCTCTATATCAAATTGATCCAAATAGATCGCCGGCGTCACGTCCACATAAAACCCCACAGGCTTCACTCTAAATTCCGCTCCAATTCCCGGTGTAAAGGCGATATAACGACTATTGCGATTCACATAGTGCCCACCTGCGAAAAAATAAATCGGCGTATTCTGTATGCCAAAAACTTTGTTGACACCAAAGCCCATTTTATCGTCGAGGCTGACGTTAAAACGTAAATCATTGTGTTTAACATCGAGTCCCCAATAAGGGTCGCCGACGAATAAACCAATACCGGTGTCTGCTTTAGCCATTGATACCGAAAATAGTGTAATGACTAAGAGTAGTCTGATACGTTTTTTCATTACTGTTCCACTGCTTGTAAAAGCCGCCAAAGTAAGTCAGTAATTTCAATATATTGTTAGCGGTCTATGGGCTTGACCTATGTTTCACAGTGCTGAATAACACTTGAGCAGAATTGACGCAGGCGTAACGCGGTAGAAATAGTTGCTCACATTTAGAATGTAAAACAAGAAAGTAGAAGGTAGGGTGCAACGAAAAACGACCGCCATCGGACGGTCGTTTGGAAACACTACATTATCTTAAAGTACCGTAATGATGTCTTCTTGAGCTAAGCGCGCCTTTGGTAAGCCGTAGTTGTAGTCTTCACCATCTTTGTGGTAACCAAGAGCTAAAGCAAAGTCGCATACATAACCACCCAATTCATCTTTAAAGATGTCACCGATCAACGCGGAATCGACACCTTCCATCGGAGTAGACGCAATCCCCATACGCGCTAGAGTGTGTAAAAGGTTGCCCAGTGCAATATACGTTTGAGCTTTGGTCCACTGACCGTTGTAACCATTTTCATCGGTATTCAGCTCCGCAAAGCCAAACGCGCCATTCAACATTTGGTCAAACATTTCTGCAGGCAGATGACCGGAAGTAACCTCTACATCCACCACTTTCTTATAGTCGTCTTTGGTGAAGTGTGGGTTATGCGCAAAAAGAATCGTATGTGACGCTTCTTTGGCATGCGGTTGATTGAACTGATGCATGTTGGCGAACGTATCGTGAAAGCGCTGCTTAGCTTCATCACTTTCAATCACAATAAACTTCCAAGGCTGTGAGTTAATTGAAGATGCAGAAAGGCGAATCGCTTCTTTAATGACTTCCATATCTTCCGCAGAAATACGTTTAGCTGCGTCGTATTTTTTAGCTGTATAGCGGTTGTTTAGGTCTTTTATGATTTGATGAGTCACTGTGCTCTCTCCACTTATAGAATCTCTAATAGCTTGGGGGGAATTATGCTTTTTTTCGGTGAGTTTCAGTACCGTAAACCGCTACTCTAACCCTTAAGCCAAGCTTGTTGATGAGGTGTAGGTTAGGCGTATTGAAGGCGAAGAAAAAGAACCAAACGATCCAGACATTATGGACGATTAATTCCATAATACTAAAACGGTCAAGATTCAAACTTGCTCTGCTTATTTTCTCTTCAATCCGCGATCTCATCGACAACATTTTGAATAACATAGGACTATGCTAGTAATAAGACTTACAACGTGAGGGCATGGTTATGAAGTACAAACATATACTAGTAGCAGTAGAGCTTTCCAAAGAGAGCCACGTGTTAATAGATAGAGCCGTTTTTCTATCCGAGCTTCTGGATGCTGATGTGTCATTGATACACGTTGATGGCACCCATGGAGAGATTTATCCTGAACTAGTTGATATCAGACTCAACCCAGATCAGCGACCACTTCATTTAGAAACCATGGACCAACTGCATGAGTTTGCCGAGTACGCCAAATGTCCGGTTAAGCACTTCATTGTGGGTACTGGTGACTTGGGAGATAAGCTAAAGAGCGCCATTGCCGAGCATGGTTTTGATCTCATTGTTTGTGGCCATCATCATGATTTTTGGAGCAAAATTGTTTCTAGCTCTCGACAACTTATTAATACGTCACCAGTGGATGTTCTTGTTGTGCCACTTGAAGAATAAAGTTAGATTCAAGGGCATACACACCTAGCTAGGCTGCTCATATGCAGCCTTTATTTTGCCTGCTTTCTTAATTTCTTCTCTGCCTGCTATACTGTTGAACAGTCGTTCAACAGTATAGATTTCTTCCGTTATGGCCAAACCAACAAAATTTAATCGTAGTGAAGTTATCCATAAAGCCATGTTGCTTTATTGGGAAAAAGGATTCCACGCCACATCAATGCGTTGCCTGCAAGATGCTATCGATATGCGCCCAGGAAGTATTTATGCAGAGTTTGGTAGCAAGGAAGGCTTGTTTAAAGCAGCGATTGAGCATTATTCGACTCAGGGACAGGCTCGTTTAGACGATCTCGTAAAGCAGTTTTCTTCACCTCTTCAAGGACTTAAGGCTTTTATCTTACAGTCTGTGCAGCCTTGTAGTGTGGATAACCCTAACGCTATGTGTATGTTGGCTAAAACCGTCGCAGAACTTACCGAAGAAAATGAAGAGTTATTAGAGCTTGCGCGTTACTCACTTAGAAAAAATGAAGCCAAGTTTGCTGAAATTATTGCCGAAGCCCAATCCCTCGGAGAGGTCAATCAAGAACTCTCTCCTATGCGACTAGCGCAGCACCTTCAGATTCAGATTATGGGAATAAAGACCTATATTCACGCTACCGACTGTTCGCAGGCTCAAACTAGAGTTTTGGTTGAAGAGCTCTTCTCCGGATACATGTTTAGAGTTAAGTAATAAACAGCTTAACCCATCAACCTATGTGTGGTTGATGGGTATGTTTTCTCCTCTTACTCAAAAATGACACCCATTATTCTGTTAACGGTGCACTATTTAGAACGGATGAAAATCAGCATCGGCATCATAATTACAAACATCACTCCAACTAATTGGAACGTATGAACGTACGCAACCATCTGAGATTGTTCGTGCAACATCATTTGATACTGTTGCAACGCCAGTGGGTCGGTCATTGATAAGCCTTGCGATGCCGCCCAGTTTTGCAGTGCAGGATTATAGGTATTAAAACCTTCGCTTAGCGCATGCCATTGCTGCTGGCTATCACGGTACTGGTAAGTGGTGGCAATTGAGATACCAAATGAGCTACCGATAGTTCGGAACAAGTTAAAGATACTAGCGCCCGCTACCGACTCTTCTCTTGGTAATGTCAGATACGCCAAAGACGATAACGTTGAGAAGGTCAAACCTAAGCCTAAGCCTTGAATAATACTTGGCGTTACGATCCAAAAAGTATCAATCTCCATCGAATACAGAGTCATGAGATACGAACCGATACCAATGCAGGTCAATCCAAATACTATCTTGAGTCGCGGATCAAACTGAGGATTCAGCCGAATCACCAGAATCAGCATACAAGCCGAGGCAAGACCTCTTGGAGCCATGAGCATTCCCGTTGTTGCAACCGGATAGTCCAGCAAGCTTTCTAAGAACATTGGCTGCTGAGTAGTCAAGCCAAACATGGCCATGGAGACGACTGCCATCATCAGCGACGACACCATCAAGTTCTTATCTCGCAACAGCCAAAGAGGTGCAATGGGACTCTTAGTTTTCCAGCTGCGATACGCCCACATAATCAAACCTATCACAGACAGGACAATTGCGGTTTGAATGATTCGGGAGTCTAACCAGTCTTCGTCATTACCTTTATCGAGGACAAACTGCAGCGCACCTACACCTAGTGCCATAAATCCAATGATCCACCAATCAAAGTTGGGTTTAGATTTATTCGATAGGTGAATGTATTTATAGATAAGCGCGGTACAAACCAAACCAAAAGGCAAATTCACATAGAAGATCCAACGCCAGTTGAGGTTATCCGTAATAACACCGCCAACAACTGGGCCTAAGATAGGCCCAAGCAGGATACCAATTGAAAAAATGGCCATGGCTTTACCTTTCTGCTCAGATGGATAAATCTGAACCAAGGTAGATTGAGCCAAAGGAATAACCGAAGCACCGAACGCGCCTTGAATAATCCGGAATAGTACCATCTCTTCCAAGGAACTAGCTTGGCCACACAGTGCACTCGCGATAACGAAACCGATAACAGCAACGAGCATCACTTTACGCTCGCCAAATCGCGACACCCAGAAGCTGGTCATAGGGATAAAAATAGCTTCTGCCATACTGTATCCCGTTAACACCCAGGTAATTTGGTCCGCCGTTGCCCCCAAAGCTCCCATCATATGTGACAGTGACACATTCGCCACTGTCATATCGATTAAAACCATGATGGCAGACAACATGACCGCTACGGTAGCGATACCTCGTTTATCAGCGGTGATTTGGTTGGTCATTTCGAGTCACTTTTCAGATCGACAGTCACCTCGACACTTGCACCTACACGAAGTTGAGGCGAGTTTTCTGGCACCTCCAATTTAAGTCGCACAGGGAAGCGCTGTTTAATTTTTACCCAATTACCTGTCGCATTTTCAGGGGGCATAAGAGAAAACGAGGTACCGCTGGCTGGCGATAAACTTTCTATCGTCGCGTTCCATACCAAATCAGGATACATGTCGATCTTGATCTCAGCCTTCTGACCTGGTTTAAGATGAGTGAGATCTGTCTCCTTGAAGTTAGCTCGGACCCAGTAGCTGTTGTCAATGATCACTGGAAACAGCGTTTGACCAACAGAAACAACCGTTCCTACGTGCGCACTAACTTCTCCTGATAGTCCATCTACTGGCGAAGTAATGTCGGTATAACTGAGGTTGAGTTCAGCCTGAGCAAGCTGCGCTGCCGCTTGTTGGACGATAGCAGCTTCCAGTCCTTGCTCACCTCGATTCGCAATAGCTTTCTCAACATTTGCTCTTGCTTGCTCCAGGCTTGCCTGAGCATTAGCTAGTTTATTCTTAGCAGTATCTAAGTCTTGTGGAGACGCCAATTTTCGAGTGACCAATGAGTCAGTACGCTTGTATTCGATCTGCGCTTCGCTCAAGTTTGCTCGCGCCGCATCCAGTCCAGCAACCGCTTCCGTCACTTGTTTGTCAGCGACATCATGCTGCTGTACCGCTAACTGATATGCTGCTTTTGCCTGCTTTACTGCAAGTAAGTATGGTCGTTGGTCAATTCTAAGCAACAAGTCGCCTTTGTTGATGCGCTGGAAATCCGCAACTTCAACAGAGACAACCTGTCCTTGAACCTGAGGAGCAACAGAGAGGATCTTCGCTCTAACATAAGCATCCTCGGTACTAGGATGACTGTCTGCATAGATCCATGACCAATACAGAGCACCAAATACTGCTGCACAAACAAGTAGAAAGAGAATTTTTGTCAAGCTAGAACGGGATGATTTTTTCTGATCGGAGTTATCACTCATTTACATAACCTACCTTTATATTTATGTGATCAGTGTAGGATTTTTTTATCACCAAACAATATTATGAGTTGAAACTTTATTAACCACTTTTACAGATTGAAAAATTCACTGAACAGTGTGCAATTGATATTAATCAAAATAGCTTATATCGATGAATTTTATAGGATTTAGTTGCTACGTTCGTATAAGTAGTGCTACTGTTTTTTCAGTTTTTTACCGTACCAGTACCTATCTTAAATGAATCTTAGCCAGCTAGATTTAAGTAATCTTCTGATATTAAAACACTTATTAGAGAAGAAGCATGTTTCTAATACCGCGTTGACACTGAATATCAGTCAACCGACCGTCAGTCGCGCTCTTCAAAAAGGCCGTGATTTATTTAAAGACGAACTTTTGGTTCGCACTACTCACGGTTATGAATTGACTCCCAAAGGCGAACTAATTCGACAAGACATAGGCTCTATTCTGGCTATGTTGGACAATCTAGTTGATGGTTCTGAATTTAACCCAAGCGAATCACGCAAGACCATCAAGTTTTTCGGTTTAGTCCCTCAGGTGAATTGGCTATTGCCTCCCGTATTCAAGCACCTTAGAGAGCACGCGCCTAATATGGTCCTCGATATTGATACTGTCCCTCAAAAGCATTTCGATAAATTAATTGCGGGCGAAGTACACTTCTCTATCTCGAGCCAAACGCCGCCGGCAGCCGATCAAAACCTGTATCGAATGCTCATCGCCACTCGTGATTTTCGCCTGCTTATGAACAAAGACCACCCTTTGGCTCAGCAACCCTTAACTCCTGATAATTTAAAAGATTGTCACTTTGGGCAAATATCGCTCCATGGCGACCGAGCTCTCTCTATCCAAAGTCGTTTTAACGACATCGGTTTGTCCACCAATGACCGACCGCTCTCTACACCATTGAGATTAAGTAACTTCAATGCTGCGCCAAAAATGGCTGAAATGTCAGACGTAATTTTCCACCTCCCTACGCCGTTTGCAGAGGATGCCGCACGCAGTCATAACGTGGTGACGAGAGAAGTACCTGAGGAATTACGCTCACCTTACAGTGACATTTATTTGTATTGGCATAAACGCTACCACAATGACCCCATGTGCCAATGGGTTAGAGAAATATTCAAAACGCTCTATACAAATTAATTTTTGTTACGCAAAATCATTGAAGAAAACAGCCAATTTTCACAGCAAATTCACCTTAATTACACCTCATTTACCTCCATGCTATTTGTGAATAGTGATTATGCAATATCCGGATGCTAGTTATATTGAGCCAATTTATGGATTGATATCTAATGACAATAGTTATCATTAGCAATACCTTTCCCATAAAAATACTCTAACTATTAGGTTTAATATGACCCGCATAACACATGCAATTACGCCCTTAGCAGTGGCGATTTCGACAATCCTTTCTTACCCAGTAATCGCCCAAACAGACTCAGAAAGTCATTCGGATACGCGTATCGACGAACAGATGGTTATTACTGCCACGCATACTGAAGTATCGACAACGAAAGCACCGGCTTCAATCTCAGTCATCACCGAAGAAGATATCCTATCCGAACCAGGTCTAGCACTGAATGACTTAGTCAAAAACATTGCTGGTGTTGAAAGTCAAATGGACGGAGGTAGAGCTGGACGTGAAATGATTTCTATTCGAGGCATGGATGCTGGGTTCACTATGATTCTAGTAAACGGTCGTAAACTCAGCTCTTCGAACGCAGTATTCCGTGGCAATGACTTTGATCTTGCAGCGGTTCCTAAAGAGAGTATTCAGCGCATTGAGATCATTCGTGGTCCAATGTCGGCGCTTTATGGTTCAGAGGCGCTAGGAGGCGTAATCAACGTTATCACCAAGAAGCCAACCAATGAATGGCAATCTCAAGTCAGTGGTGATTATGGATATCGCGACGACGATGGTGGTTCTGAATACACCGCAGGATTTAATACATCTGGCGCGTTACTAGAAGATGAACTGTTTTTATCACTTTCTATGAATAAGTCTTCTCGTGATCCGTGGCACGCCTTTTCTGGTCAGGGGGTTAGCGATAATGGAAATGTCTATGACCGTTCTCAAGCAACCACTTTAGAACAGCGGGACACCCTTACAGCAAGTGGTAGTCTCCAGTGGTATATCAACAACGAGCACGATCTCGCGTTTGACTTTAGCTACGCTGACGACCAGCGTGATGGCGTGATTGAGTCAACCAATGGTCTAACAGACTCTGAGTCTAAAGTCGTTCGTAATACTCAAGCTTTGACCTACAACGGCACCTATGATTGGGGTGATGCGTTACTGCGATATAATCGTGATGCATTTGAAACCAAAGACAATTTCAATGACAGAAATGCCGACCTAGGTTTATATGATGTAAATGAAGTCAATCATACTGTTGACGGACACGGCACTACAGTCGTTGGCAATCACACATTGACGTTTGGTGGAGAGTGGAAATACACCGAACTAAAGAACCCAGACAGCCTGACTCAAACCGGCAAAGCAACGGTTAACCAGCAAGCACTATTTATCCAGGATCAATGGGCATTGAGCCAGAAGAACACACTAACTTACGGTACGCGTGTTGATATGCATGAAAGTTTTGGTACTCACTGGAGTCCACGAGCCTACCTCGTTCATTCTGCAACGGATCAATGGACGATCAAAGGTGGCGTAGGTACTGCATTTAAAGCCCCCTCTTTAACTCAGTTATCCTCTGAAAACATCGTCAACAGCTGTAAGGGTAACTGCCTACTCGTCGGTAACCCTGACCTGCAGCCTGAAACAAGTCTTAACTATGAGCTCTCTACAAGTTATGTCGATACCTATTGGTCGATGGAAGCTGGATTATTCAGAAATGAAATTTCTAATCTAATTGACCGAGACCTCGATAATCCGGTTGATAATGTAGGCGGTCGAGATGTCTATACCTACAAGAATATTGATGAAGCGATTATTCAAGGCGCGGAGTTCAGCGGTGAGTACGATATTTTGGCAAATCTTCGTCTGAACGGCACCTACACCTACCTTACTACGGAAGACAAAACTACCGGTGAAGAATTAGAGAACCGCCCAAATCACATGGCAATGGCAAGGTTGGTTTGGGAACCTGTCGATTCAATCAGCACATTCGCTCGCGTTAACTACACAAGTAGAACCTTGCTTTCAGTTGACGATAACGTATACCGTCCATCTTACGTGACCGCCGACCTTGGTATGAACTACTTCGTTAACAACGACTGGCGGCTAAGAGCTGGCGTTAAGAATGTCACCAATGAACAATTCGACGACTACGATGTGACACGCCGTGGCTATGTAGTCACACCACGTAATTGGTACGTCGGAACAACGTTAAACTTCTAATCCATCAAAACCACTTCCACGCCAACCACCAATCAGGTTGGCGTTTTTTCACCTGAAAAAATTCCTCACGACCAACATATTCCGTTCACACTACTTAACCCATTAATTCAATTCATTAATTTTCCCAAATGCTTCACAGACATTCGTCATTTATGGTCTAAACTCAAACAATAAACATTTTATATAATTATCAGAAACAAGGATTGTCTATGTCTTACTTTCCCAAAGCAGATGGTGTCATCGCTAAAGGACTCATCGTTGCGCTACCTATTCTCCTCCTTTCAGGTTGCGAAAAAACCGTCGAAGCCCCTCCAGCAGTCAAGCCCAGTGTAAAAGTTCTCGAAGTGACCATGAAAGAAATCACACCAAGTGAAGAGTTCGTGGGTCGCACTGAGGCAACTCAAGACATCGAACTTAAAGCAAAGGTAAGAGGCAACTTACTAAAAGCCTATTTTGAAGAAGGCAGTATGGTTGAAGAAGGACAATTGTTGTTTGAGATTGACCCTGAACAATATGAAGCCGCCCTCAAGTCCTCCAAAGCACTTGTGGCTCAATCACGTGCTGCCTATGACACAGCAGTTCGTAACTTTAAACGTGGCGAAGGATTGATTAAAGACAAGTACATCAGCCAAGCGGATTACGACAATCTATTATCAGCCAAACTGCAAAATGCAGCAGCGCTACAGAGTGCCAACGCTGAGTTAGACAATGCCAAACTTGAACTGGGTTACACCAAGATTCATGCGCCATTTGCCGGAAGAATTGGCCGTGCAGAAGTGTTTTCAGGTGATTTGATCATTCCTGAACAAACCGAAATGGTGAACTTGGTACAAATGGAACCGATTTGGGTCAACTTCCAGTTACCAGAAAAAGTCATTATCAACGCTCAAAAAGCAGCTCGTGACGCTCAAAATCAATACAAAATCGAAGACCTACCAGTAAAACTGCGATTCCCTGACGGGTCGATGTTTGAAGAAACAGGCATGATAGATTTCATCGATAACCGTGTTGACGCCACTACCGGTACTCTGGCTGTCCGTGCTGAGTTTGCCAATACAGAACACCTAATTGTGCCCGGACTTTACGTGACGGCAATAATCGAAGCTCCACGAGTTCAAGAAGTTATGCTCATCCCCCAACGCGCGGTGCAAGAAGACCAGCAAGGTCGTTATGTATTAACTGTTAGTAAGGAAAACGTCGTCAAACGTAAAAACGTCACTTTGGGTAAACGATATGGTGTTGACTGGGAGCTAGAAGAAGGCTTAGAGAAAGGTGAACTGGTCATAACTGAAGGGTTACAAAAAGCCCGTGTAGGCGCTGAAGTCGAGTACGAAATGGATACCGTACAGCCTTTCGATGAAAACGACTCTTAAGGACAAGTTATGATTAGTAAGTTTTTTATACATAGGCCGAAGTTTGCCTTCGTTATCTCTATAGTCCTGACTTTGTCCGGTCTGTTGTCGATTCCTGCTCTGCCCGTGGCAGAATTCCCTAACATCTCCCCTCCGATGGTCTCCGTGACTACATCCTATCCGGGTGCGAGTGCTGAGGTTGTTGCCGACACTGTTTCTAAGGTTATCGAGGCCGAAGTCAACGGGGTGGAAAACATGATTTACATGGAGTCCAAGGGCGCAAACGATGGTAGCTACTCGCTCAATGTTACCTTTGAGGTGGGAACCAATGTCGATATGGCACAGGTTAACGTCCAAAACCGGGTACAACAAGCCATGCCTAGGCTTCCCCAAGAAGTTCAACGAAACGGGGTAAAAGTTGAGAAACAAGACCCAAACATCTTAATGATGCTTAACTTGGTATCACCAGATGGAAGTCTAGATAACCTATTTTTAAACAACTACATGGGCATTAATATTAAGGATAACCTTGCTCGTGTTAACGGTGTCTCTAAAGTAAGCATTATCGGTGGTATGGATTACTCCATGCGGATCTGGCTCAACCCCGATCGCATGGCAAGTTTAGGTGTTACCGTAGAAGAGGCCATTGCCTCAATTCAAGAGCAGAATATCCAAGTTGCGGCGGGACGTATTGGCGCAGCGCCAGTACCTCGAGATCAACAATTTCAGTACACCCTCTCCACCAAAGGTCGCTTGAGCCACCCAGAAGAGTTTGAACAGATCATCATCCGTTCGAACCCGGATGGTAGCGCAGTTTATATGAGTGATATTGCGCGTATTGAGCTTGGTGCTGCAAGTTACGATGCGGAAGCGATGCTGGATAACAAACCATCTGCACTACTTTTCATTTACCAATCAAGTGGCGCAAATGCACTCGAAGTAGCGAAAGGTGTCCACGAAGAATTATCCCGCCTGCGCGAGCAATTTCCTGAAGATATGGACTACAAAGTTCTCTACGACACCACTCAGTTCGTAGAAACGTCCATCGATGAAATGATTGAAACACTGTTGATTGCCGTAGCACTGGTTATCTTCGTTGTGTATATATTTTTGCAGGATGTTCGACAAACTTTAGTTCCCGCTATCGCCATTCCGGTGTCTTTAGTTGGTACATTTGCATTCCTACTGGCAACAGGCATGAGCATTAATACCGTGTCGCTCTTCGCCTTGATCCTCGCGATCGGTATCGTAGTAGATGATGCTATCGTTGTTGTAGAAAACACCACTCGTTTAATGGAGGAAGAAGGGCTCAACGCCGTCGATGCCACAACCAAATCCATGCAGGAGGTAACGGGGCCCGTTATCGCTACAACTCTGGTGCTACTAGCGGTATTCGCGCCAACGGCAGTTATGCCGGGTATAACTGGGCAAATGTACGCGCAGTTCTCTATCACCATCTGTATTTCGGTTCTAATTTCCTCGGTGAACGCATTAACACTCAGCCCTGCGTTATGTGCTTCACTACTTAAGCCACCAAAAACGCATGAAAAAGGGTTCCATGCCAAATTCAACGTTTTGTTTGAGAAGGCAACCGGAAAGTACACCAACTTTGTTTCGGGAATGGTGCGTAAACTAATGCTCGTTGGCGTCGTCTATGTCGCCTTGATCGGTGCAACGGGCTATCTGGCTACTTCGCTCCCTACCGGGTTTGTCCCTACGGAAGATAAAAAAGCATTCTTCGTCGATGTGCAATTACCTAATGGCTCTTCCATCAACCGTACCAAAGAAGTTATGACTCAAATGGTAGACGAACTAAACCAAATGGATGGCGTAACCAATGTGATTTCAGCAAGTGGTTATTCGATTATTTCTGGCGCGGTATCGTCTAATGCAGGCTTGATGGTTGTCATTCTTTCTCACTGGGATGAGAGACAAGATCCATCCTTGGTAGAATCGCAAATCGTACGACGAGCTAACGCCGCACTATCGCAATACAGTGAAGCGACGGCGGCTGGTTTCTCCCTACCAGCGTTACCGGGTGTAGGTACGGTTTCCGGTGTAGAGTTCTATATCCAAGATACCTTGGGCAGAACGCCAGCCGAGCTCGCTGGTGTCATGCGAGCAATGTCCATCCAAGCAACTTCTGAGCCTGAGCTAACAACGGCGTTTAGTACGTTCCAGGCTGACGTACCACAACTATTCGTCGACGTAGATAGAAACAAAGCCAAAGTACAAGGTGTTGAACTAAGCAGTATTTTCACTACATTACAAACCATGCTTGGTTCAATGTATGTAAACGACTTCAACCGATTTGGTAAGGTTTTCCGTGTGAACATGCAAGCGGAAACCGAATTTCGCGATTCAGACCGAGACATCGCTCGTTTCTACATCCGAAACAAATACGATGTTATGGTGCCGCTTAATACCTTGGTTAACGTAGAGCCTAAGCTAGGCCCTGAATACATCAACCAATTCAACTTATATAGCGCGGTTAAAGTTAACGCATTCCCAGCACCAGGTTACAGTTCAGGACAGGCGATTGATGCTGTGAAGCGAATCGCGGATACGACTTTCCCGAACGGCTACACCTATGAGTGGTCAGGGCAAACTTACCAAGAGTTGAAAGCAGGTAACTTAGCGCCATTCATCTTTACCTTGGCACTTATCTTTACCTATTTATTCTTAGTTGCACAATATGAAAGCTGGACCATTCCAGTGTCAGTTATGCTCGCTGTTCCAGTCGCTATTCTAGGAGCATTTATCTACATTTGGATAATGGGGTCGGACGTTAACTTATACACCCAAATCGGCTTGGTACTACTAATCGGTCTTGCTTGTAAGAACGCGATTCTGATTGTAGAGTTCGCCAAACAGCTCAGGGAAAGCGGTATGAGTATCACCGACTCAGCCATAAAGGCCGCGCGACTGCGTTTCCGGGCGGTCTTGATGACAGCCTTCTCGTTCATTTTGGGGGTAATCCCACTGGTCATCGCAACCGGTGCAGGTGCTGCAAGTCGTGTCTCATTAGGTTATGCGGTGATGGGCGGTATGATTGCGGCCACTATTGTAGGTACCTGTCTTGTTCCAGTGTTCTACGTGATGTTGCAATCACTTCGAGAGAAGGTAAAAGGACGTAGCTCTTAACACACTCCAACAAAAAAAGCCTGATTTATCAGGCTTTTTTATTATTTCTTAAATAGAGACTACGACTTATCAAGTTCGAGTGTAATTCTCACAAAGTTGTCGTCTTCGTATTGTATCTGGTAGCTAAAGATATCATTGGCATATATCGTTTTTAGGAACAGGTGCTTTTCACGTACCGTTCCTCTAAATAAAATCGATATTCCTGATAACAATTGGTTACGTGCACCGAAATGTGCGTTTAGGTCCGTTGATAGCACACACAGCAAACAACCATTCTCATCATGGTTGAGATCCACTTTCTCAGGACTCGATAACAGCACTGTGGTACCCAGTTTCTTTTCCAACTCACGAATTAATAATAGATAGCTATCTAAATGTGGCTGCGAAACGTCAGGCTTAGCTTCAACTCCTCGCAATAAAACATCTTCTAAATCTACTTGCGATTTCTTTGCTTGCAAGCTCATGGCTTTTAATTGTTTTCTAATCGCTTTGTATTTATTGCTTTTTAGTTTCGGCTTTAACCATCGAACCAATAACTCGTTCTTCTTGGCAAGATCGAATAATTGGGATTTGGACTCTAACTTCTTGAATTCTAGATGTAACAAGGCGTGCAAAGACACCTCGGTCAATAACTGAATTGATACCGAGTTAGACGTACTCATTTGCTTTGAACTGGATCCTTTGTTCTGCATTGTAGTCTGTTGGTATTAAAGAAAGGGAATGGTGCCGAGAGAGGGACTCGAACCCTCACACCAAAGGCACTAGCACCTCATGCTAGCGTGTCTACCAATTTCACCATCTCGGCATCGATAAATGCATCACTAAATCGCATCTATTTATCACCGCTGTTTTTGCGGATTCCGAAATGTTAACTGACGATTTTTTACTTGTATAGCGTTTCAATAGATAAAATCAATAAAACCAGTTCGTTTGATGAACAAATAATCACATTGGCGATTTCACATCCACTCATTTTGAGTATACGAACCTAAACACCCACGCTTGGGTACGTGATTAATACGAACCAAATGCTCAATACATTAATGAAAATGATATCTGAATTATAGTTCACTTAGTGTATTGGTGTGATCAAGCCAGATAATATATCCCCTTACATATTCAAGCTGAACGCTTACATCGACGCATATTGACGAAGTATAAAGCCTATCTGCACAAGGTTTGCCTACATACCTAATCGATATTGAATACAAATTACGAGTCAGCCTTTGAAAGAACGAGTCACAAAAGTCAGACGCTCAACATGACTGACAGGCCGTACGACGATAATTAAGAGAGCAGAATAGCACTCATAAATCTCGCGTCGTACTGTCCTTATTACAAGAAAGCGATAGGTTCGAGCCATAATATTGCTCCAACACCTAAGTTAATTTCAATCCAACAATGCTAAGGATAGCCTGAAACAAGGCAATGACATGTTCAGACTATTGAAACACTCATTACTGGTTACCAGCGCCGTCCCAACGCTGGCCTTTGCAAGTGAACGCCAATCATCCGATAGGCTTAAACTTGGTCCTCAGGAAGTTCCCTTGTACCTACTCGGTACCGATCTGAAGCCATACCACGATGTCGCAAAGCCGAACGAGTAATCGAATCATGAAAAACAAATTAACTGCAGTACTCCGTTTCTTAACCAAGTGGATGTTAATAGTCAGTGGTTTTCTATCACTAAGCTATTTCTTTTCATTACTATCGAAAGTGCATGGTAAAGACCTTCCTGAAAGCTATTTCAGCGATGGTATGCCTAGCATATTAGGGCTTCTTAACTCAGAGCTCTTTATGGGTATTATTTTCGTTATCACCATTTCTATCATCGTTTACGTCTTATACCTGTTGTGGCAATTACATGAAGTCGCGGTTCACCGTAGTCAATACATGCAGAGCGCTCACGCCAACCTAGTATTTGCACTATCCCTTTGTGGGTTATTTATCGACAAATTATGGTGGGTATTAGCTGTCATTATTGCCTTCACTAACTGGGAAGCATTGGCTTCAGCATTAAGTAAGGTCATTCACACCGGAATCCACGGCGACAAAAAGCAGGAGCAATCGTCATGAAAGAAATTATGCTTCCGTATGTCCTGATTGTTTGGTTACTAGTGAAATTAGGCGTCATTAAGTGGACCCTCCGTAATGCGGTGATTAGCGTTGGATTTGGTGCCTTTTTAGCATTTATGCTGTTTACTGCGCACCGATTTTGGTCACCCGCTGATTTGACAGACAGCACCACAGTAAAAGCGCCTCATGCGGTACTAAGCCCTTTGTTTGGGCAGCAAGTCAAAGACATTTACGTGACTCATAACCAACAAGTCAAGAAAGGTGAGTTACTGTACACGTTAGAGTCAGAAGACACAGACGAAGAGTTGAAGAGCTTGAACTCTAGCCTTATTGCAGCTGAACATCGAATTATCAGCATAGAAGAGCAGATTGCGATTGATGTTAAGAACCATCAACGCTTAATCAATCTAGATGAATTTAGCTCTGAACAAGAAAGAGATGAGCTGCATACCAAAATACAACAAGGGAACGCAGACCTAATGGCGGCTCGCTCCGATGTTGATGGTATACAAGCTCAGATCAATCAAAAGCAATGGTTAAACGACCGTAACCAGATTAGAGCACCTTTTGATGGTGTCGTAGGTGTTATTAATATTGCCAAAGGCTCTCGTACTGGCAACTTGTATCTCTATAACATCGAGAAGAAATTCGTCGAAATGCGCGTAAGTGACCAAACTTTCCGGCATATAAAGGAAGGTCAATTTGCTGAGTTTTATGTTAATTCTCATCCAGGTGAAGTATTTCGCGGTCGAGTGCACAGCATTACAACCAATACCGGTGAAGCGACCGTATCTGCTCGCGGTAACACGCAACAAGTTCGCCAGCATGTAGGAAACAATACCGGTGCACATGGTCGTACTGTTGTTATTGAATTTAATGAACCGGAAGGCTACGACGTGCCACTTGGCGCCACAGGTTCAGGCTGGATATCAGCAAGCAAGCCGTCCCAGGCGCTTGGTTTTATGGACATCATCGGTGGTGCAACAGTACGATTGAAAGCACTTAAAGCTTATCTAAGCGCTATTTAATGTTAACCCTTTTAAGGCCCGCGCATAGTTGGAACTCTGATTGGAACTGGTAAGGAAAATTGGGCCTACAACACCTCACTTATGTGGGGTGTTTTTTTATCTTTAACCAGATATTTCTCGTCATTATGGCAGCTTAATAGTCTCTTACCCTAGATACACAAATAGCAACTCAATCCATTCGAATAGCGAATACAAACCAACTAACTCCTATCGGAACTTTTCATTATCTTTTGCATCGCTCTCAACAAGAAGAGTATCAATAAAAGGTAATTAAAATGAAAAAGACAGCAATCGTTCTAGCGTTAACTTCAGTATTTGCAACTAATGCTATGGCAGAAGGTGTAACGGGCGGTGTGGAACTAGATGCTAAGTTCGTAGATGGTGCAGCCGAATATAAAGCAGACAATGGCTCTGGTATCAAAGCGTTCATCGGTTATGAAGGTTTCGGTGCTTCGGCTAAACGCAAAGCAAACTTTGAAAATGAGTACAACCTTAACTACACCCATGATTTTGGTAACATCTGGCTAAAAGGCGAATATGAGTTCGTTGATAAGAAGAGTCGTCAACAGCCAGCTAACGACCAAAACAAATTTGGTATTACCGTTGGTGGTAACGTTGCGGAACTATTCGATACCTCATTGCGTTTGCGTAAAGACACCGATTTAAACTCCAATACTCTCGCTCCACGTGGAGATATCTATCGCTTTGATCTGGCAGCTGGTAAACAAGTTACTGAACGTGTGTACCTGAATGCCAAAGTGGTTGGACAAAAACAGAATAAGAAAGAAGCAATTACTGTTGGCGACAAGAACAAAGACTCTATCTACAACCTAGAGCTGCGCGCCACATTTACCGCTATCGACAATATGATCCCATATGTAGAAGTAGGTAATGAGGGTAAATTTGGCACTGACACTCGCAATACCTACGGTAAAGTGGGCGTTGTTTTCCCATTCTAATTTGACACTATTAGTTAAAGCGCAAAGATATTCGAAGGAATGAATATCTTACAGCGAACCTATTATTCCTTCTTCACCCCTTCGAACAGTCTTACCGCTCAATATCTTCAAAACAACACTAGAACTGGTAATTAAACTCTACCCTCTGGTCACCTTCAAAATAGCTTTGTTCTTGCGTCCAGTTGGCAAAATAGCGCACGTTAAAGCGAGGCGTAAACTGATAAGACACCGCAAATTCATTAGTAAAGATAGAACTCATTCCTACGCCGTATGCATTGTCGACATAAGATTTAGAACCAGATAGAGTCGTTAACCACATCGGATTGTAGTTAAGCCATAGCTTATCCGTAATCGCATATTTGGTATAAGCCCCCACTACTGCGTATGTTCCTGGAACTGTGTAACCATTATCTTGTGGTTCAGTTTGACAATCGTTAGCATCGGTGCAGCTAGGAAAATTCCCATTGCGTACATTGACGCCCAACCCTGCAAGTGGATAGAGGTTAAGGTTGCCCCATTTTGGCAATGCTTGAATAAAACTATAGGACGCATTCAAACTTTCTTGCTCCACGTTATAGTTCAGATCAAGTTGACTACCGCGACCATTGGTGGTGTCCACACTAAAGTTTCGAAAACGAACGCTATCAATTGAATTATCACGACTACCCGTTCCAGACCAACCGAAATATTCTCCAGCTATTCCCTTCACTTCGATGATGTTCATCGCCATGGTATCAGGGTTACCTGTATCGTATGTGCGTCCGACTTTGATGTTTAAACCTTTGTCCGATGTCCCAGCACCCGCTTGAGTATAAACCGCTAAAGGGTCAGACATATCTTGGATTTCAGTATCAGAATTTTGGTCTGCAAAAGAAGAAAAAGAACAAACTGCGACTGTGGCCGCCGTTAGAAAAGAAATGTGTGCACGCATATAAACTCACCCTAATACAAAACAAACCTCCTTTTGTATTACCAACACTACTTTCTCGATTGGCAGCACCTCATCCATAAAATGCTGGGGAAGCCTAAAAGCGAGAGGCTATAACCTCAATTAACTCAAGGTTATAGCCTCTATTACTCTGCGATTATTGACTCGAATATAAGTTAATAAAAATCAGCCAGTTAGTTATCAATTATATCGTCTCAAAGACTGACAAAAGTGTTAATTACATCACTCGATCACCAGCTATCATCAATCGCAGCGTCAACAAAAGCATCCTCAACCACAGCGTCTTCATAGTCTGAAATAATCGCATCTTCAACAACTGCTTCACCAATTAACTGATCACATTCTGCATCCGCATATGCACCATCAATTACACCAGCGGCACCACCAATCATCGCTCCTGATTTGGCATCACCGGCGACTGCTCCTACGACACCACCAACTATCGCACCATCAACAGCATCAGTAATTACATTACCTCCATCGCAAGGATGATAGGCAAACACGTTTGCTGAACAAGTGACAAGAATAGCGCTTAACCATAACCTTGTTTGAAGCTGTTTTATTTTCATCGATTCAGCCTCTATTGTTTGTGCAATTGACTAATGATGGCGTCGATCGCCGAAAGCATCTCACCATCCCATACATCATTGATGGAAGTTGGAGCGCTAGCTTGTCTAACGATGACTACGTTTTCCGTTGGGTCTACATAAATCCACTGTCCAAAGATACCCAGAGCTGTATAAGCTTGGTTGCTATTGTTAGTGTGCCAAAATTGGTTTCGGTAGCTCCAGCCTTCAAAAACTTCGCCTTTCGCTCCATATCCTCCGTTCTCGAAAGCATCAACATCACCGCCATTTTGCGTCGATTGAATGGCTTCTTTAGGTAATACTTGTTCGCCCACTAGATTCTTGCCTTGAGAGACCAACATCTGACCAAATTTGGCTAAGTCGCGCGCTGTCGCGTTGAGTCCACCCGATGCCAAAGCCGTCCCTTCATCGTCAACAATAATGAAGGCGTCTCGCTCCATACCTAGTTTTGACCAGATTCTTTCCGACAACACTACATTAAAGGGTTTACCTTCAACACGTTCAATCAACCAAGCCACCACGTCAGTGTTGGCTGAAATGTAATGGAATTCTTCTCCATGTTGGCGTGAACCTTCTTTATTCAGTGTGCTCAAAAATTCATGAATGGTTTTAGGACCGTTATAGTCATTTTCCATTGGGGCAAAGCCAATGGTTTTCATATGCTGAAATACTTCCGCGTTAGGATCTTCGTATTTTTCTGAGTATTTGACGTTATTACTCATATCCATCACTTTACCAACCGAAGCATCACCGAATGCTGACCCTTTTAGCTCCGGAATGTACTCAGATATCTGTACTTGGCGCTTAAGTTTTCCTTCCGCAACTAGCGTCGCTGCAATGATTCCTGTAAACGACTTCGTCACTGACATCATTTGATGCTGAGTTCGCTCTGTTTGGCCATCGAAATACTGCTCATGCACAATTTTCCCATCTTTCAATACAATGAAGGCATCCGCACGATGCTTCTCCAACATGCCTTGTAAAGTCATCGGCTTGCCTTGATGAAGAAAATGGACGTCACCTAATTGCTGCTCAGCATATGAGAGTAAAATGGGAGTGTTCGCTCCTGAGTCAACATTTTTGGTTTTCATGAACTCTTGCATATTTTTATAGGTGTATCGATTTTGGTCTGCCGCCAATAGGTTCGATTCATTGATGCCCATTTCAACACGTGTTTTTCCTTCTGCTGGGTTTGCATTTGCACCAAACGATCCCATAAGTACAGCAAGTGAAAGGGTTAAAATAGATTTTCTCATAGTAGCCTCAAGTAATTGGGTGCCGAACACCATCGATTTATAGTGCAAACTTTATCCTCAATACTCATTCCTTCAAAAATAGCTACCATTGAAAATTCGAATAAATTAACACAAAGAACTGTCCAAAAAGATATCGAAAATTGGTGTATTCGAACCGCAAATAAAACCTGCCAAACATCTCAATAGATCGACTAGTAACTCATTTGTTATTAAAAATTCACGAGCGTAATATCCGGACAATTTCCAATAACTCGGTGGCTGACATGTTTAAAATGTTCATAGAAAGACCTAAATTCGCGATAGTGATAGCCCTACTCATTTCGCTAATAGGAGCCATTTCTGCAGCAAACTCACCCATAGGCAGGTATCCAGATGTCGCACCTGTTACTGTCGAAGTCCGAACCTTTATGGATGGAGCAAGTGCTAATGTCATGGCTAAATCCGTCGCGCCCGAAATAGAAAAACAAGTCAACGGCGTATCTGGTATGGAATACATGAAATCCACCAGCGGAGCCGACGGTACCTATACGCTGGAAGTGGTGTTTGAAAGTGGGACAGACTCAGACAAAGCAGTGAACCTCGTCCAAAATCGCGTAAACCTTGCGCTACCGGAGTTGCCTGGGGATGTCATGCGCAATGGTGTCAAGGTAGAAAAACTCTCTAACGGTTTAATGCTTGGGATATCTATCACCGACCCGTCAGGCGGCGCCTCTGCCATTGATATCAGCGCCTTCTCTGGAGGCCCATTAAAAGAGAAAATCCAACGTGTGAACGGCGTGTCGAAAGTAGATGTCCTCGGAGAGAAGAAGTACTCCATTCGAGTTTGGCTCAATCCAGATAAAATGAAGTATTACTCTATCAACGTAGGAGACATCAATGATGCTATCGCTACACAAAACAAGATAGCTTCAGCAGGCAGCCTCGTTGATGACAAACTGGAGTTCCCAATCACTGTGAATGGTGGTCTCGCCACTCCAGAGGAGTTTGGAGATATTGTAGTTCGCTCAGACGAGCTGGGTAAGACCATCTATTTGAAAGACGTTGCTAACATTGAGCTTGGTAGTGAAATATACACAGCCAATGCCTATGGCGAAAATGCTAACGGAACGGTTTTATTCATTTACAAAACACCAGAAGCAAACGCGATGAATGTCGCTAAAGAGATTAAGGCACTGTTAGAGCAACCTAACCAGTACCAAATTAAAGTCGTTTATGATGCCACTACCTTCATCGATGGTGCTATTTATAGTGTGCTGGAGACCTTAGTACTTGCGGTTGCAATCGTGTCTTTAGTTACTCTGATTTTCATGCAAAACTTCAGGCTAACACTAATTACCGTTACGGCCATTCCAGTATCTTTAATCGGAACCTTCGCCGTCATGAGTGCGTTAGGTATTCAAGTTAATATCATCTCTATGTTTGGCTTAGTCATGGCAATAGGGATCGTCGTAGACGCTGCCATCATTGTCATTGAGAACGCAGAGCATCAGCTTCACGAGAACCCCGAACTTAGCGTTAAGCAGGCCGTCTCTAAAGCATTGGATATCACTTTCTCACCAATTATCGCTTCAATGCTAGTCTTGCTCGCTGTATTCACTCCATCGTTGTTTATTCCAGGAATGGCTGGAACCATTTACTCTGAGTTTGGCATAGTGCTGTGTGCCTCGGTTGTTGTTTCGACCTTAGTGGCCTTGACGCTAACACCAGCACTTTGTTCGTTATTTATGAAACCACCCAAAAAGAACATCATCGCCAAATCTGTTGAATGGGTGATTACTCAGAAAATTCGTGCCTTTGCTGGTTTAGCGTGGACAGCGACCCGTCTGCCTTTGATAACGATCTTACTATTGGCTGGTGGCCTTTATCTCTCCATTGACCGTGGTGTAAACCTTCCTACTGGCCTGCTTCCCGAAGAAGATACCAGCGCCATTTTTGTTGTTGGCAGTTTCCCTCAAGGTACTGCTCTTGCAGCAACAGATCAGTATTTGGCAACATTAACTCAGCAACTCAACAAAATTCCAGGAATCTCGACCAGTGTTGAAGCGTCAGGTTTTAACTTACTGACCAATACCGCCGAGATGAGCAGTTTTATGATGTTACTGTCATTGGATGACATGCTGAGTCGTCAAGCAAGTGATGCGGAATTGACGGAACAAATTAACCATGTTTTGTCAGAGAATACCGATATCCAAGCGTTCGCATTTAAACCGCCAGTAATCCCGGAATTAGGGATGGTTGATGGTGTTAATTTCGTCCTGCTAGCACCAGAGCTGAGTCCAGTTGAGTTATACGAACTAACTCTGGAATTCAATTCTCGCTTGATGGAAGACGAGCGAGTTGGTTTAGCGATGGGACAATTTGAAGTCACCAAACCATCGATGAAACTGAACATCAAGCGGCAAGACCTCCTCAAATATGGTGCTACGTTTGCTGAAGTAGTGGAAGGTATGCAAACGCATTTTGGTGGTATGTATATCAACACGTTTAATATGGATGGTCGCAATTACAAGGTCATGGTGCAAAACGATCCCAAATTCCGATTAGACCCAGAAGCTTTAAAGAAAACCGGACTTTCTAAGGCTAACGGCACCCGAATAACTTACGATAAATTCTTTGATTTTGAAGAGATCAAAGTGCCTAACTTCATCACCCGATACAATGCAGAACAAGGTGTTTTCATTGATGTTATCCCTGCCGTTTCCACCGGCCAAGCCATTAGTGCAATTCAAGAACTAGCGGATGAGTTAGGTTATCGAGTGGAGTTTACTGGTGCTGCTAAAGAAGAAGTCTCCGCGGGCAATACAGTGGCTATTGTGATGGGCTTAGCGATGCTCGTGACATTTCTTGTTCTTGTCGCCCAATACGAATCTTGGCTAATTCCATTGGCGATTATGCTTACCGTCCCCACTGCCATTATTGGAATTGTAGAAGGCGTTATACATATTCAAGGCAACATCAATATTCTCACGCAACTCGCCGCTATACTACTAATTGGTATGACAGTTCGAAATGCGATTCTCATCGTAGAGTTTGCCAAAACACTACGAGACGACAACAACTTCACCATCAAAGAAGCAGCCGTACAAGCGTTACGTCTTCGTGCTAGAGCAGTATTTATGACGGCATTTTCATTTGGTGTCGGACTTGTACCACTGATGTTAGCTAACGCAGTTGGCTCTGGAGGTCAACAAGCGTTAGGTTGGGCATCATTTGGCGGAATAGTTTCAGCAACTTTCATTGGCTGTATCATGGCGAGCGTGTTCTTTGTCGTCATTCAACAAATTCGGGAACACTTTAAGCCTGTTCCCGCTTGAGCAAACTCGCAGAGCCTTCCCTAGGCTCTGCGACCAATTTGTTATGATGTTGGCGCTCGGCGAAGCGATGACAACGAGAAGCCAGTAACCAGCATTGTGCCACTAATAACCAGAACCGTTCCAACAATGGTATTCACACCTATTGGCTCTCCTAAGAATAGATTTCCCCATAAAATACCAAACATTGGGATAAGGAACGTTACTGATAAAGCCGAAGACGGACCAATGTCGTTAACTAACCGGAAATACAACAGATAGGCAGCGCCAGTGCATACAACACCAAGTAAAACTACCGAGATCCAAACTTCTTGAGTAGGTGTTTCTCGCATTGGCACAAATGGAATCAACGGCAACACGATAAGACAAGCAGCCCACATACTACCGTGTGCATTATTAAATGCAGGAACAGACGGTGCATTTTTCGCATAATTGGTTGCGATGCCATAACAACAGGCCGCCATCACGCCAGCAATTATCGGCAATGTCGCTTGCTCACCAATACGAACTGCATCCCAGCCAACCAATACCGCAACTCCAACAATCCCAACCAATAAACCAAGTGCACCACGCTTAGTTAGCGGTGTTTTGGTCCAAAATACACCAATAACTGCCCCCCAGATCGCTGCGGTAGAGTTGAGTATAGAAAGAGTGGATGCGTTGAGTGTTTGCGCGGCATAGGCAAATAACAAGAAAGGCAATGCCGTATTAAACAGCCCGATAATAAAAAAGTGTTTGGTGTGCTTGGTAAACTCAAGTTTCTTTTTTAAATAAACACTGATGATAAGAAGCGCAAGGGCAGCAAAGAAGACCCGCGCCTCAATAAGCACAGCAGGCCCCATGACATTGGCGGCAATACGCATGAAGAGAAAAGATCCACCCCATATTGATGCCAATAGTACGAGTCTTAAAAAGCTTGCCAAATTCATGGTTGTTACTTATGTCTGATAATCGTTGTCCTTACTTTGCGTGATGGTTAGAAAAACCACAACCCCTACCAAAGGCTTATTCCGCTTACACTACCGAAAATGGCGAATAGATGATGTCGAGAGCACCATCTATTCAGCATTGAAGTGCGCGTTAGAAATCGTAAGTCATACTCAATCTGACCTCACGACCAGGCCCTGGAACGCCATTTGAAAGATAAGGTTCGTAATACACATCTGCGATATTCTTCACGGTAGCTCTTAGCATAAGATCCTTGTGCGCTTGAGGCTGCCAACTGACATAAATATCCTGAAGAGTGTATTGTTCACTCGCTTGGGCAAAGTAGATGGAATCTTCAACATTTTCTTGTGCATCATACCAACGCAGTTTATAGCCTGTAGTGAGCCCTTTAATCCACTCATAGCCCAAGCCAAGTTTTACACTCATCGGTGGAATGCCGTACATATATTGATCTTCGCCACTAGAATCAGTCAATGAGCCCTTGTGTTTGCCTGCGATGTAGCTTGCACTGATATCGGCGAAAAATTCGGCAACACGATACTGTGCTTGCACATCAACACCATAGTTACGATAGCCATCCAAATTCACTTTCCAGCTCTGCAACGTATTAGGGTCACTGTCCAAATTAACCCCAGTTCGGTTCATTACATTGTTGGTGACGTCGTTATAGAAGCCAGTGATTTCCGTTGATAACATATCTTTGTTAGCAAACAGTCCAGACAGGCTGTTGATCATAGATGCACGATAGGCATGAATGCGCTGTGCTTCCAATTCTCTTGCTGTCGCAGAGGCTTTGGCACGCGCATATTGCACCGCGTAGATATCATCAACTGAAGGGGCTTTCATTTGATAGGCATAGGCAAAGTTCAATAACGTTTGATCCGTAAGATCATAATCCAATTGAATCCTTGGGCTGAATCCGGCATGCGACACTTTACTGTAGTCGTGCCCTGCAGCCGGGTCATTGTAGTCCGGCGCAGGATTTTCTTTGCCATTAGACGTAACATAGTCATAGCGTAAAGATGGGGTTACACGAAAACGATCGGTGACTTCAATTTTATCAGCCAAGTAAGCGGAATACGTGGTTTGCGTGCCCGATGGATCGTAATAAGGGATGAAGATACCGTAGTTTTTCTTCGGCTTATTATAGATCTTGGTAGCATTATGAACGAGCGTATCTCGATTGTTTCTCTCATATTGCAGACCAGCAATAATGGTATGGCGACCAATTTTCATTTCATTGTTAATGTCGACATAATCTCGCTGATACGATGCCCACGATTCATGACCATACGCGCCAATGGATACGAACATCTTCTTCCAAGCAACATCAGGACGACGCCAGTGCCTCTCATTGTCACTATGTGCCGCTGTGATTTTTAGGTTCACTAAAGGTGAGCTTGGGTTATATGAATATCGGGCCGATGTGGTTTTATCTTTGTATTCGTTTTGCACTGTGTAGGCGTATTTTGCCGCTTCTAATGAGCCGTATTTGCGAATATTGTAGTCACTTATCTTGGCAAAGGCTCCACGGCGGGTCGCCCAAGGTTGTCGACCCTCATCGCTATAAAAGGTATGGCTGATTTCAAAGAGATGGACTGCATTCTCGTATCCGATTTTAAATAGACCATTGTTTTGGCTATATGCAGAGTATTCAAGCGAGTCTCCTCCACCAACTCGAATATCATTAGCGTCTTTCCACGTTCCAGAAGCGAGTGCGTAAATTCCATTGTCCGCTTTACCGAACGCCGTGACACCGATATGAGTCTGGTCATCGTTATCGTTGTAACCTAAATGAACTCGAGCACCAACTTTACGGCCCGCTTTTAGCAGTTCATCTACCGACTTCGTTCTAATCCGGATAGTACCACCAAACTTACTACCCGCTTGAACATCGTGAGCGCCTTTGGTGACTTCAGCTTCACCAATTAAGTACGGGTCAAAAAAGAACGAACCATATCGATATTGCTCAAAACCAATAGGTGCACCATCAACATACACGCCAAGATCACTAGGGTCAGAAAACCCCCAAATGCTAATGCGTTCGCCACCAGCACGAGCACCACCGTCAAAAGAGACTCCTGGGATGTCTTCAAACAGCTCTGCTATGTTTGTTGGCTGTTCAATTTCAATCTTTTCTTGAGTCACCAAGGTTTCACCCGGTTTATCAATCGTTAACGGCCTCGTGTAGCCTGTCCCGTAGACATCCATGACTTCGGTATCATCATTTGTTGAGCTCTCTGCCACCGCAAAAAACGTCACTTGAGGAAGAGCAAAAGCAAGCAAAATCGCTTTTCTAAGAGTTACATTCATCATTATATTTATGTAGTTATCAGGAGTCGCGAATAGTACATTTACTCCACTTATAGATCAAAATGATAATCATTATCATTACAATATCTATACTCAACTCTACAAACAATGACGTTATGAAATTAAAATGCCCAATCTATGAATACAACAGAGTGGGCACCAACGCAGTGAAACCTATCAACCCGACAGGCCACTTTCTTTTATTTGCCGGTTAAACTCTCGATCAGCGAGTTCTTGCTCATCGTAAAGGTCTTCCAAAACGACTTGATCCATTTCCATCACATCAAAGAATTGATCCTTACAATAACTCGCATTCCACTTAGGTAACATATCGGGATCATTAGCAATGTTACTCACGTGTTCTGCGGCAAAATGTGCATAATGCTCAAACAATTCTTCGTCAGTGCCATTCGCTACCCATGCTAATTTTTTAAACCACACTGCAGATTGTTGCTCTGAAATATGCTCATTTACCTTGCAAACAGACATCGCCACCAACGACTCGGTATAATTTTCATAGTGGGGCAACGTATTATGAACATGTGCACCGCAAGCAATAGCTAATGAAGGAATGAAGGTGGCTAAAATCATCGTGGTCTTTTTCATCGTTTTTGTTCCTCTGGCTGTGTACACATTTGACTAACGTGATCTTTCTGTTCTGCTTCTTGAATGAGTTGCTCACCTAAAGCAACACCTTGAAGGTACAGAGGATCTTCCTCATTAAAGACGTAAGGTTCGTTAAGCACATCTTCAGAAAGTCCTTCTATTGTTTCACGGACTATTTTCGAGTTGTGTTCGGTATACTCTAAGGTCATAGAGCCAGTTCCAACACAATACACATTGACGGTTTCCACTGCGGCCGCAGCCATTATTGCGTTGTCTCGGCTAAATAACGTGTCGTGAGAGTGTTGCGCTGCCATTGCTTTAAACGTGCATAGATATAGCGCTGTTACTACAATCGTAAGTCGTCGCATAAATAGGTTACTCGTTGTTGAAGTTTGGGAAGGAGTTTGAGTTTGTGAGCACAAGAGCTCTATGCCCACAAACAAAGTCACTACTCTTGTTCTTGTTTGGTATTGCCTTCACGAGTGTCGCGATATGGGTCTGCTGAATCTTTACGATGCACGGAACGAGGTTCCAATCCATGAGCTTCGCGCATTTTATCAACCATTCGCTGCTTCTCGCCCATCCCTTGCTTCATGCTTTCTGGCAATACTTCCGTTGGCACGATCAGGTCACGATCCAACGGCCACTCTTTCAATAGTTGAGGGTGGTAACCTTCGGGGTAATACAGTGCTTCATCAATTTCTAAATCACGAATCTCTTGCTCTTGAATATCGGCTCGTGAATTTTTCGGCATTGGAACACGAAATACTTCACCGTCATTGAGATTAAACTGGGGAGCTCGGTTATTTGGAAAATCTGGAATAATCCCCTCTCGGACCCATGCTTTGTCCGGTGTAATGTTCGCGACTATCATATCGGGGGCGCCAAAGTGATATGGACCTTTCCAATGTTCACGTACCTGAGCCACAGTTTCGTTATTGTAGTAAGGGTCAAACTCCATATGAGTAGTCATAAACAAACGTGGTTGTATTTGATCTGCTAGCCATCCCGCCGCATAGCCTGACGTATGATGAGTATCAATGGTATAGCGTGTTAGAAAAGCAGGCACTCCTTGAACGATGGACGCTAATCCGACGAGCTCAGTCTGAACCTCGGTTACGAACAAATCGCAACCTTTGGCATACTGAATATCAAGTTCGGTAGGTCGACCATCCCCAGTCCAGACAAAACAGAGCGACTCCTCGTCATTGATTGTCCAATCAAGGCGATATGCTGAGGCACCATCTTTTGCGTGAGAACGTCTCCAATGTGATACTTTGACGCCATCAACATCATAGATAATGCCGCCATCGTCTTTGAAGTCGAACTCAACAACTTCTATATCATTACCTGATGGGAAAACATCAAACGCGTCTTGATGCCAAGAAAGCATTTGCAACATGCCTTCTACCATATGTCGCGTCCCATCTTCCGGGTTGCGACCTGATGGACCATAAATCGTTAGTGGTTTTTCCCACCGTCCATTCCAACCTCCAAATTGGTACAAATAAGGAAGAGAGCCAAAATGGTCTACATGCAAATGAGTTATGAAAATTTTGTCCAGTTCGTTTAGCGCAACACCAGCCCCAATATAGTTAGCAATTGACGCCTCACCAATATCGAACACGAAATTGTCACCGTTGCCTAACTCTACGTATATGGAGGTATTAGCTTGACCTGGGCGAATCATAGGGGATGTCCCCATGAAGGTCACACGCATTTCATTAGTTAACAGCTCTTCCGTCCTTGGGTACCAATTGGCGGCAGTAACCATATGATCCATTGGTTCAATGCCATCAAACATTAGACCTTCTTTCCAGAGTTCTTCGCCAGTCTGGATATCTGTTTTGAGCCCTCCTTGCAAAATGGCATGTATTTCCTCTGGTGAAGAATAGATTTTCCCACCCTGTTTCATCAACTCTTCGGTATTGACGTTTTGTTCGTAGTTATAGTGCTTGTAACCTGAGAAACTAGCTGAATTTTCAGACTGATAATGTTCAAAAGGCGTTTGAGCTAAAACTGGCGCCGATAGAAGAATCGAGCCAGCAACAGCAGTCATTATATGGATTTTTGGCATAATAATTCCTCCTCTCCCATAACAGGGAAAAGTAATAAATGAATATAAATGAGAGAAATCAGTTGTTGCTGAGCAACGAATATTCTGTTGCTTCTAACGGTTCAACGTTGCAGTTTTGGGAGTAGGCTAAACCACTAAAGATGAGTGCGATTAAAGCCATAATTGAGACAATACGGACATTTTTCATTTTCTCGAAATCTCTTAATTGAATGGAAAAATCACATCCGTGTGTCTATGTTCACCATCTTAACCATAACCTAAGATACGAAAAATAGAGCAAATTTAGCTTTATATATAAATTTAATTTATGTGTTTTAATCTAAATTCGAATCAGCGCACTCCAACTAAGGTCAATTGACAGTCACCTTTGCTCTGCTAGGATAAGAAATAACACTCACTAAATCAGGTCGTTATGGACTTAAATCTACTTACAACTTTTGGCGCGGTTTATCGTCATCGCTCTATAACAATGGCAGCAGAAGAGTTGGAACTGACTCAGCCAGCAGTAAGTGCGGCATTAAAACGATTAGAAGTCGTGGTGGGGAAAACGCTATTTGTCCGTTCTGGACGTGGAATTGCACCAACAGGAGCGGCCGTTGCGTTGGCAGATAAGATTGAGACGCCCCTTGCCATTCTAGAGACCATTGAGAAAAAACAGGAAGTCACTCGAGTCTATTGCAACGAAAGCCTGATGCACCTGCTTTGTGATTTGCCGGGATTGTCGTTTATCGAAACCCCGCTAAGCGAGCAGCAACTTCTCGCTGACATCGATTCGCAGAAAGTCCATCTCGCAATCGACATTGCCACTAGCAAAAGCCAATCACATATCGTTGAAGACATTTTTGATGAGCCTGCGGTGTGTGTTTGCCGAAAAGACCATCCGAATATTGGCACATCACTAACAACGGAACAGTACCTCGAACAACAACATATTGCGCTAAAAATACGTCGTAACAACGTTAACATGATGGATTTTTTAGCAGAAAAACCAATGCCTATAAGAACGATAAAGGCTGAAACAGGGTCCGTTTCAAGTATGTTAGCACTCGCAGCGACAACGGATCTGCTGGGCGCATCAACCTTGTCCTTAGCGAATCACCTCGCGCCCATGCTGGGTCTCAAAGTCATGCCCATTCCCCTTGATATTCGCAATGTGCAATATCGCATGATCTATCACCGTCGATTCGTCAATGATGAGGACCATAAAGCGACGCGAGAAAAAATCATATCAACGATCCAAAATCATCAGTTCCAATGACGTATTGCTTGAACTATGTTTAAGTAAATTAAGATAAAATTATTTGTTCAAGGAGTGAACATGAAGCGAGTTCTGTTACTTTTTAGCCACCTTGCAGCCTTATTCTTTGGGTTTATGTTGGGTATTTATGTCCTGCCGATTCTTACTCAGCCTGATTCCCCCTCAATCGCAAGCGTCACTGCGGATGCCAATCAAATCGTCGTCAAAGGGACATTCGATAAAGACCGACAAGACAGCGATCTTTTTCATTGGGGTGAAGGCGATATCAGTTTTACCAATGACAGCGCTATGTTTATTGGCGAACTTGCTCCGGGGCCTGACTACAAACTGTACCTATCTCCAATATATGTGGAAACGGAAGCGGACTTTAATACTAACAAAGCCAACATGTTACAGGTGGGAGATGTGAAAACCTTCGATAGATTCTTGCTATCGCTGCCAGAAGGCACAGATTTAAGCCAGTACACGGCAGCGATCATTTGGTGTGAAAGCTTTGGCGAGTTTATTACCTCAGCGAAATTACAAGCAAACTAACTTCATAACCAGAAGCTAAGGGTTTAGCGCACCATCAACTAATACCGCATAGGAGCTGTAATCAGAATTAAGTATGGTTGCAGCGGCTCGGTAACCCGGCTTCAAAATACCCACGTCGTCCAGATTAAGCGCCTCGGCTGGATAGGTTGAAGCCATTCTCAATACCTCAGCCTCATTCAGTCCCCAGGCAATGGCATTAGCGACAGACTGGTCCATGCCAATATGCGCACCAGCTAGAGATCCACTTGAGTTCACCAATTTTCCATCTTGTACCGAAATTTCTTCACCATCTAAGACAAAGCGATTGGTTCTACTGCCGACACTCGCCATCGCATCGGTCACAATAAGCAGCTTCCCTTCTGGCTTAAGCTTATGAGCCATCAAAACGTTTTGCGTTGCAACATGAATACCGTCGACAATAATTGAGCACCAAGCATGATCGGTCATCAATGCCGTGCCAACAGTACCCGGCTCACGCCCTTCAAGCGGCGACATCGCATTAAACAAATGCGTAAAACCATTTACTGAAGCAAGTTTTTCTGCCGTTAACTGATGCTGAGTTGCGTTACTGTGCCCACAAGACACCACAACGTGATGCTGCTGTAACCAATTTAGTGCCTGCGTATCGACATTCTCTGCCGCTAACGTGACCAAGCTAACCCCTCGCTCTAACCACGGAAAAGCTTCTAACTGTTCAATCGTTGGGCTATAAAACTTACTGTCATCGTGCGCGCCTTTCTTGTCTTTATTAAGCCAAGGTCCTTCTAGGTGAACACCTAGTACACCTGCCACACCCTGCTCGATCGCACTCTCCGCAGCAATCAACGCCGTTTTCATTTCCTCTGGCGTTGCGCTGATCAAGGTTGGTAATAGATAGGCTGTACCGTGTTGACGATGGGCTCGACAAATAGTGTCTATACCGTCAACAGTTGTATCAGAGTTAAACATGACATCGCCGCCGCCATTCACTTGAATATCGATAAATCCCGGCGCAACAATTTTGTCGCCAACATCAGTAACAATGACTGAGCTAGGCAATGTAGACGTGGGGACTATGTCT
Organism: Vibrio sp. SCSIO 43133; assembly: GCF_023716845.1. Lineage (NCBI taxonomy): Bacteria > Pseudomonadati > Pseudomonadota > Gammaproteobacteria > Vibrionales > Vibrionaceae > Vibrio > Vibrio sp. SCSIO 43133. The sequence continues at coordinate 1,769,702 of NZ_CP068025.1, read as the reverse complement.
ACAATCCGGTCTCCTTTCCAAACCAATGCAGAGTCGGAATGGTACTGCTCGCCATCGAAAATCGTCGTGGCTGTGATTGCTCGTATCGTCATTTGTCTATCTATTCCTTCCATCAACAACCTATGAGGCTGTGAAACACTAATTTTTACCCATTTCGCTATGAGAATTGGGCTGCAGCACCCAATAAACATGCATCATAATCACCGGTTGCCTTAACGACATCTACTCGAAATGCTGCTGGCATTGTTTCGATATAGTCCAGAACTAATGGGATGTACACCTCTGTCAGCCCTATTCCTCCACCAAGACAAACAAGATCTAAGTCTAGTGTAGCTTTCAAATTGCAACACAGCTGAGCAACTGCATGCGCACTCTTTTTGATGATGTCCATTGCTTGCGCATTGTCACTGGCGAGTTCAAACAACTCAATATTTGAGATTGTCGGGTGAATAGCTTGACGAGCAGCTCGGTTAATTGCCGTTCCGGAGGCAATGCTTTCAACACAACCACGTTGCCCACAACCACAGACAGGACCATTGATATCAATACTGGTATGGCCGATATGTCCAGCGAGATGCTGACTCCCTTTATACAATTGCCCGTTAAGAACCAAACCACCACCTACACCAGTTGATACCGTTATATAAGCCATATTGTTTACGGGGGTTTTGAGAGAGCGATATTCATACCAAGCAGCCGCTTGAGCATCATTGAGAATAGCAACAGGCTTATCTGTTTGTGCTTCTATCTCTTGATGTAAAGGAAACGGTTGAGGGAAGGCAAGAGTATCGGGATTAATAGAAGTAATGCCTTCCGGTTTCACCCATCCCGTAGTAGAAATCCCAATCTGTGTGACTTGGTGTATCCATGACGGACACTGTAGAAGAATTTGACTAGCAAACTCTTGTACACATGTCGTCTCAGGCGTCGCTAGCTGAGCACGCTCTATCAGTTCACCATTTTGAACCAATCCTAGAGCGACTTTAGTACCACCAATATCAATAGCTAACGTGCTCATACTGTTTCACCTCTGCTTGAGTTGCCGCATTGAACCATTGAGTCACCACTTCTAATCTTGTCAGTGCAGAGCCTACTGTAACGGCTATCGCACCATTGGCAATCGCTTTTGCTGCTAACTCAGGCGTATTGTATCGCCCTTCTGCCATGGTAAAGAAGCCTTCGGCTGCAAATCTTCGAACTAGATTTAGATCGGGCTCGGTAGGCTCTTCGCCCCCCACATAGCCTGACAACGTCGAACCAATGATTTCCACACCTTGCTCATAAGCCCAAGCGCCATCCTCAAAACATGAACAATCCGCCATACCAAAACAAGGCGTGCGTTGAATGGCATCTACAATCACCGCTCTAGATTCAGGACGAACTCGACTGGTTGCATCAAACGCAATAATTGTTGCGCCCGCGGCCGCTAGCGCTTCCACATCCTCAACATAAGGAGTAATTCTAACTGGACTGTCAATAAGGTCACGTTTCACGATACCGATAATTGGTATAGTCACATTAGCTGCTACAGCCGCAACATTTTTAACACCTTCGATACGTAAAGCTTTGGCACCCGCTTGCTGCGCAGCTAGAGCCATGGCAACAATAAATTCGGTTTTCTCGAGTGGACTTCCGACAACTGGCTGAATAGATACTACCGTTTGCCCACGCAATTGCTCTTTTAATTCTCTGATTTTTAGACTTTTATCTCTCACTTCGAGCCTCTCGTCTTATGTTGGCGTCAACGAAATATTGGACATGCTTCCTTGTCCCAAAACCGCTTAACGAGTCTTTAAACAGATAAGTTAGGCTAAATTTTGTCCGTGATCACAGTTTGTGAAAAGTTGATTTGAAAATAATCTTCACGACCATAATAATCCATAACGAAGATTTTTTTCAAACAAAATAAAATTTTTTTTTGAAACTCGCGAATCTCGCCAAACAATGGACAAAAGGGAAGAACATGAAAGCTATAAATAAAATTACTATCGCTATGCTGACATTAGGATGTGCAGTTTCAGTACAAGCGGCGACAACACTTAAGATGGGCATGCAAGCCTCTGTTGGATCTGTGGAATATACCTCTGCGAAACTTCTTGCCGATACAGTAGAAGAGATGAGTAACGGCGACATTAAAATTGCTTTATACCCTAGCGCGCAACTTGGTGATGACCGCGCTATGCTTCAGCAATTAACCCTTGGAGATCTCGATATTACTTACGCTGAATTTGGCCGTATGGGTCTATGGATCCCACGAGCAGAAGCAGTAACCCTACCTTACGTTGCCAAAGACTACGAACACCTACGTCGCATGTTTGATTCAGATTTTGGTCAAGGCGTACGTGAAGAAATGCTGACTAAATTCAACTGGCGTGCTCTAGATACTTGGTACAACGGTACTCGTGAAACCACCTCTAACCGTCCTCTAAACACGATTGAAGATTTCAAAGGTCTGAAGCTACGCGTTCCTAACGCTAAACCGAACCTAAACTACGCAAAACTTTCTGGTGCTTCACCAACACCAATGGCGTTCTCAGAAGTGTATCTAGCACTGCAAACCAACGCGGTTGACGGTCAAGAAAACCCATTGCCAACCATTAAGACAATGAAGTTCTACGAAGTTCAGGACAACCTCGCTATTACTAACCACATTGTTAACGACCAAATGGTGATTATTTCTGAGTCAACATGGCAAAAACTGTCTGATGCGGATAAGAAGATCATTACTGACGCAGTAGCAAAAGCGGGAGCCGCTCATACCGCATCGGTTAAAAAACAAGAAGCAGAGCTTATCTCTTTCTTTGAATCTGAGGGCGTGAAAGTCACTTACCCTGATCTCGCACCATTCCGTGAAGCAATGCAGCCTCTATATACGGAATTCGAAGAGAAGATTGGCGAGCCTATCGTTAAGAAACTTGCTGCAATGTAATTGCCGCAATCAATTCGACGTTCGCTTGAATTGAAGTTGTAATCTCGGCTGGCCGATTTGGTCAGCCTTGGAGCCTAAAATGATACGCAAAATATTTGATAATATTGAAGAAATCATAACAGTGCCGCTGATGGCTGCCCTGTTAGTGGTGCTGACTTGGCAAATAGGAACACGCTGGTTGCTGAACGATCCTTCTTTGTGGAGTGAGGAATTAGCTCGTGTGCTGTTTATGTATATGTCACTCATCGGTTGCGCGATGGCCATCAAACGAGGCACCCACGTCAACATCACCTTTTTTTCGGATAAGCTTCCACAAAATATCCGTTATTCATTAGTAATCGCACTCGAACTCGCTGTGTTGGTGTCCATTTTCGCCATCATTTACCTCGGGTATCAGCACGTACAACGTACTGCTTTCTTTGAACTCATCACCTTAGGCATTTCTAGTAAATGGATGAACTACAGCCTACCTCTTGGTGGCGTGTTCATGGTCGTCCGACAGTTACAAAAGATCTTCTCGATTGGAGCTGAGTTTAAACAAGCTAAAAGCGAAGACGCTTCTAGCTCATCGCAAGTTGCCCAGAGGTAAGGAGTTCTCATGGCAGGTTCAATTTTCGGCTGGCTAGCTCTGTTATTTGCAGGTATGCCCGTTGGCTTCTCACTGATATTTGTTGCTTTAGTATTTTTGGTATTAACCAACAGTACTGGAATCAACTTTGCAGCTCAGCAAATGCTTGGCGGCATTGATAACTTTACCTTACTAGCAGTACCGTTCTTTGTTCTCACTGGACACTTGATGAACAGCGCGGGAATAACCGAACGTATCTTCAACTTTGCTAAATCTATGGTCGGCCACGTGACCGGTAGCTTAGGGCATGTAAACATCATGGCAAGCTTACTGTTCTCTGGTATGTCTGGCTCTGCTCTCGCGGATGCCGGCGGCTTAGGTCAGCTTGAAATCAAATCCATGCGCGACGCAAAGTATCATGATGACTTTGCAGGTGGTTTAACCGCAGCATCTTGTATCATCGGGCCGCTAGTACCGCCGTCTGTGCCACTTGTTATTTATGGTGTAGTTTCCAATACCTCTATTGGTGCGCTGTTCTTGGCGGGCGCAGTTCCCGGCATCCTATGTTGTGGTGCGTTGATGGTGATGAGCTACTTCATCTGTAAAAAACGCGGTTACATGACGCTACCAAAAGCAACTCGCAAAGAGCAGTTTAAGTCGCTAAAAGAAGCCTTTTTATCCCTGCTTACACCCGTGATCATCATCGGTGGTATTTTCTCAGGTAAATTCACACCAACAGAAGCAGCGGTCGTATCCTCTCTTTACGCTCTGTTTTTGGGTACGGTGGTATACAAGCAGCTCACACTCTCAGGTTTCGTCGACATTCTAAAAGAAACTGTCAATACCACGGCTGTTGTTGCGCTTATGGTTATGGGCGTCACCGTCTTCGGTTGGATTGTCGCTCGTGAACAATTACCGCAAATGCTAGCAGACTATTTCCTAACCATCAGTGATAACCCACTGGTACTGCTTCTTCTGATTAACCTATTACTGCTGTTCCTAGGAACCTTTATTGAATCACTAGCGTTATTGCTGTTGTTGGTACCATTCCTCGTACCGGTTGCGGCGGCTGTTGGGATCGATCCTGTTCACTTCGGTGTGATGGCTATTCTTAACCTTATGATTGGTATTTTGACACCACCAATGGGTATGGCGTTGTATGTTGTATCTCGCGTTGGTGACATTCCATTCCATGTATTAACCCGAGGCGTTATCCCTCTTCTAGTGCCACTGTTCATCGTACTGGCATTAGTAGCAATCTTCCCTCAAGTGACGCTTTTCTTACCAGAGCTGTTCTTAGGATACGGACAATAACAATTACGCAGGCCAGCATTGGCCTGCCATTAATCGCAATTTGAAGGCCAATAAAATGAGAAAACTACAAGGACTTATCGCAGCACCACACACTCCTTTTGATGCAAGTAATCGAGTGAACTTTGCTGCGATTGACCAAATCGCAGAACTGCTTGTAAAGCAAGGTGTAACAGGCGCATACGTTTGTGGCACAACTGGTGAAGGTATTCACTGCTCCGTTGAAGAACGTAAAGCCATCGCTGAACGTTGGGTAACAGCATCAAAAGGTCAGTTAGACCTGATTGTTCATACTGGCGCATTGAGTATTGTAGATTCCTTGGAGCTAACCAAGCACGCAGAGACCCTCGACATTATGGCAACATCTGCCATTGGTCCATGCTTCTTTAAACCTGGTTCAGTTGAAGACTTAGTGGACTACTGCGCCCAAATAGCGGCCGCAGCACCTTCAAAAGGCTTCTACTACTATCATTCAGGAATGTCAGGGGTCAATTTAGATCTTGAGCAGTTCCTAATCCAAGGTGATCAGAAAATTCCAAACCTTCTAGGTGCAAAATTTAATCACATGGACCTTTACGAATATCAACGCTGCATGCGAGTTGCTGATGGAAAATTTGATATCCCGTTTGGCGTAGATGAGTTCTTACCGGCAGGTCTTGCCGTAGGCGCAGTGGGCGCAGTGGGCAGTACCTACAATTACGCTGCTCCGCTTTATTTGGAGATTATTGAAGCTTTCAATCAAGGCGATCAACCACGTGTAACAGCACTCATGGATAAAGTCATTGCTATTATTCGTATTCTTGTAGAGTATGGCGGCGTTGCCGCTGGTAAGGCAGCAATGGAAATTCATGGTATCGATGCTGGTGACCCGCGCTCACCAATTCGAGCATTGACCGCGGCTCAAAAAGCGGATGTGGTAGCGAAAATGCGAGACATCGGCTTTTAACGCCTACGCGCACAAAAGGAGGCAGTTGCCTCCTTTTTAGGCTTTCAGGCAAACCGTATATCATTTCTCTATGAAATGCCGCGAATTATATTAATTGTTGGTGTTAAACCGTTAGGGAGTCTGATATTTTTAATCTAGGTACAAGAATTAAGGGGATACCGTGGGATCACCGAACAATCTGCTGGTTCGTTTGCGCTCCAACATGGAACCACTCAGTAAGAAATTAAGACAAGTCGCGGACTACATTCTTGAGAATGCTCATGAAGTGCAGTTCCAGACCATCACAGATCTTGCTCGAAATACCCAAACCAGTGAAGCGACTGTAGTACGTCTTTGCCGCGATATGGGTTACAAAGGTTATTCCGACTTCCGTATGGCCTTAGCAGTCGACCTAAGCCAAAACGCCAGTAAGTCTGCTCCTGTTAAAGATGGTGACATCTGCGATATTTCGGCAAGCAGTGCGGTTGATAGTCTCCAAGATACCGCAAAACTGATTGACAGAAAGGCCCTGGATAGGATTTGTACTTTGGTACATTCCGCCGACTTTATTGGTTGTGTCGGTGTAGGCGCATCAAGCATCGTGGGTCGATACCTAGCTTACCGACTTATCCGAATCGGTAAGAAAGCGATTATGTACGAAGACACTCACTTGGCAGCCATGAATGCTAGCCGCTCTACACAAGGGGACTTGTGGTTTTCTGTATCAAGTTCAGGCTCCACCAAAGAAGTCGTTCATGCAGCAAAGCAGGCGTTCAGTAAAAATGTCCCTGTGGTTGCACTAACTAACATTAATCACAGTCCGCTCTCGGCAATTTCAACGGAAATGTTAGTAGCAGCTAGACCGGAAGGCCCCTTAACTGGTGGGGCATTTGCTTCCAAAGTAGGCGCTTTATTATTGGTGGATGTCCTCGTCAATTCACTTTTGGACAAGTACCCTGAATACAGTGACTCTGTTATGGAAACCGCCGAAGTTGTGGTACCACTCATGTCATAAACGCTAGCAAATCTCCATTTTTAGGCCCATCTTTTGATGGGCTTTTTGTTGCAGGAAAAACCTTCCTAACCACGATTAGATAAAAATTATTTTTATTGTTAACTTGATCAAAGAATATTTTCTCCAAAGATCGATAATGTGTATACATTTTGGCCAAACAGGCCATCACCTATCGATAAGGAAATATCATGAAGACAAGGAACTCGCTTTTTGCACTCGCTCTTTCATCATTGATTGTCACTGGCAACACTCTCGCATCTGAGTCATGGCCAGATTTACCCGAAGGCATCAAAAGCGGCGTCAGTGCACAGATAGGCGACAAAGTGTATGCCGGTCTTGGTTCCTCTGGCAGCGCATTCTATTTGCTCGACCTCGCTAATATCGACAAGGGTTGGCAAAAGCAGGCCGACTTTATAGGCCCCGCAAGAAATGGCGCGACGGCAACCGCGGTTAACGACAAGATCTATATTTTTGGAGGCGCAGGAAAAGAGCAGGCTGATGCCACCTCTCCTATTTTGTTCGACACGGTTTATCAGTTCGACACCACGAACGACACCTGGTCTCAAGTAAAAAGTACCAGCCCAGTTGGTTTACTTGGCGCCGCTTCGTATTCTCCTAACGGTAGTCAGATTGTTTTCTTCGGCGGCTATAACAAAGCCTATTTCGATCAGTATCTTTACGACATCAACACCACCGATAAGAAAGCGCAGCCAGACAAATGGCAATCCATTGTCGACAACTACATGGGCATGGCACCTCGAGATTACAAATGGAACGATAAAGTCGTTAGCTACAACCCAGAAACGAATCAATGGAATACCCTAATTGTTTCGCCTTATCTGCCGAACTGTGGCAGCGCGTTAGTATCCAATGGCAATACTGCCACGCTGGTCAGCGGTGAAATCAAGCCAGGACTTAGAACCGCAGAAGTAAAACAGTTTAACTTTGGCGCAGCGCAACCGTGGAAAAGTCTTCACTCTCTTCCTGCACCTCAATCTTCAAATGTACAAGAAGGCGTAGCGGGTGCTTTTAGTGGCGAATCAAACGGCGTGGTTTTGGTCGCAGGTGGTGCCAACTTCCACGGCGCTAAACACGCCTTTGAACAAGGAAAACTTTTCGCTCATAACGGTTTTAGTAAAGCATTCAATCCTGAGATTTATGTCCTGAAAGACAACTTATGGCAGCAAGCAAACAATCTCCCTGAAGGCTCCGCCTACGGCGCATCATTTACCACACCAAAGGGTGTGCTGATCGCAGGTGGTGAAATGGCTGACCGCTCAGCAAGCAAAAAAGTGTATCTGCTGAGCTGGAATGGCAAATCTGTTGATATTCAAGATTAGGAAATAACCCCAAATGACTATCTGTTTGACCGCATTACCACCCCTACCTATCTCAATGAAAAACGGTATTGGAGGACTGCTTGGCCGCCGCCTCTATACTGGCCTAGGCAGCGCAGGGAAGCGTTTTTATTATTTGGATATGGATGACGTTGAGCTTGGTTGGCAACTCGCTCAGCCCTTTCCAGGATGCGATCGCAACGATGCCGCTAGCGTAACAACAGACACAGGGATCTATGTGTTCTCAGGCGCAGGTAAAATGGACACAGACCCTCACGTCCGCGTGCTGACAGATAGTTATTTTTTCTCTAAAGAGACGCAAACGTGGTCCAAGCTCGATACCACCATACCCGTAGGATTACTCGGTGCCAGTGCCACTTCAATTTCAGACCACCAGCTCATTTTCATTGGAGGATATTGCAAAGAAACATTCGATTCTTTGTTCGCTCGACTCTCTAAGGTCAGCTCTGCCACTGATGAGCGCTCAATATTAGACTCATTTATGTCTCAACCCATCGAGGCCTACGGTTGGAATCCGCATATCTGGATGTTCGATACTCGGACACTCCGTTGGTCAAAGCTAGCAGATAACCCCTATTTGCCTAATTGTGGCGCAGGACTGATAGAGAAAGATCAACAAATTCTGCTCATTGAAGGTGAGATCAAACCGGGTCTAAGAAGTTTGGAAACCAAACGATTCCAAATTAAGACTGACGGATCCATTGAATGTGATTTACTGCCCACCATTGTCCAAAATGAACCAAAACATGAGGGGATAGCTGGGGGTTTTGTGGGACTCATCGACAACATACCCACCGTCGCAGGAGGCGCTTTTTTTGTTGGCAGCCAACAACGCTTTCAACAAGGGCACTTATTCAGCCATCAAGGGCTGGTAAAACACTATAGCAACGCCATTTGGCAACTCAATGGATCTCAATGGAACAAAGTTGGAAACCTTAGCGACGGACAGGCGTACGGAGTGAGTGTATCCATTGATAATGGTATCGCCATACTAGGAGGAGAAAACCAACAGGGAGAATCCATAACTGACTGTTTTATCATGAGTAATTAGAAAGCTGTGATGCTAATTCCAATTAGAAAATTAATAACCAAATGTCCGATGCACACTAACAATAAATTGACAGAGAAAACCGTTTCTATTCGCATAGTGTTTGAGCCTTAAACACCTAGTTGGCGCATTTGCGCATAGACACAGAGGCAGTACGCTCCCCCTTGTACTGCCTCTTATTTTTCAGTTGTGCAACCAATCAAATACCCAGTAAATACACCTAGATTACACCCTATTTACTTCCTCTCTCTATAACGTGACCGAACTTATAAAATCAGCTTTCCATTTTTCATTCAATACGTTGTGTGATCTTTATGTCAAATAGCCATAACTTTTATATGGATAATATTGAGAGTGTTACAAATTGTAAATGGGAAATATTAATGCTCTATTTTGAATTTATGTTCCTGCTCTTGATGCTCTATATCGGGTCAAGAAAAGGGGGAATCGGCTTAGGTGTAGTCTCCGGCATCGGTCTCACCATTGAAGTCTTTATTTTTAAGATGCCGCCAACCTCTCCTCCGGTCACAGTCATGTTGATCATTCTGGCGGTTGTGACGTGCGCATCTATCTTAGAAGCAGCTGGGGGACTAAAGTTTATGCTGCAAGTAGCAGAGCGCTTGCTGCGTAAGAATCCGAAACGCGTGACACTCATAGCACCTTTTGTGACTTACAGTATGACCTTCTTGCTAGGAACTGGTCACGCAGTCTACTCCATCATGCCGATTATCGGTGATGTTGCGTTAAAGAACGGTATTCGTCCAGAACGCCCGATGGCTGCAGCTTCGGTAGCTTCGCAAATTGCCATTACCGCTTCACCTATTTCTGCCGCAGTCGTGTATTACCTCGCACAATTATCGGATCTACGACCAGATATTACCTTGCTGTCCATACTCATGGTCACCGTTCCCGCTACTTTATTCGGCACACTTTTGATGTCACTTTATAGTATGAAACGAGGCAAGGAATTAGAGGACGATCCTGAATATCAAGCTCGCTTAAAAGACCCTGAATGGCGCGAGCGCATTTTGAACACAACGGCGACGTCGTTAGACGAAGTTCTACCTACATCAGCACGTAACTCGGTCTTACTATTTTTACTGTCTATCGTCGTCATCGTTATTATTGCAATGGTTCCTGAAGTGAGAACCATTGGCGACGCGGCAAAGCCAATCAGTATGGCCGTCATTATTCAAATGATGATGCTCTGCTTCGGCGGTATCATTCTGCTCGCAACCAAAACAGATCCACGCCATGTGCCGAATGGTGTGGTCTTCAAATCAGGCATGGTCGCCGCCATTGCGATCTTTGGTATCGCTTGGATGTCAGACACTTACTTCCAATATGCAATGCCACAGTTTAAATCAGGGATCGTCGAAATGGTAACGGATTACCCTTGGACATTTGCATTGGCACTCTTCATTGTATCGGTTGTTGTTAATTCGCAAGCAGCCACTGCTCGAATGATGCTTCCTGTGGGTTTAGGACTGGGGTTGGATCCAGCACTGCTCATTGGTTTAATGCCAGCGGTCTATGGATATTTCTTCATTCCAAACTATCCATCGGATATCGCAACCGTGAATTTCGATTCTTCCGGTACCACTAAGATCGGTAAATGGTACTTCAACCATTCCTTTATGAGTGTCGGTTTAATAGGCGTCGTTGCCGCCTGTTGCGCGGGTTACATTCTCGGTCAAATGGTTATTGGATACTAATCTAGCTACCTAAGTCATCTCACTAAAATGCAAAAACGGTGACCTTGATACGGTCACCGTTTAGTATTCTCGTTGAGACCTAGAATTTCCAGGACACACCCAAGTCAACACCCACACCAACATCAACGCCATCTTTAAATTTGACTTCTGGCGTAGCAAATAAGTCAACATCAAGGTTTTTAACTGGTTCCCAACGGAGTCCCACAGGCGCATGCACGTCGACACGTTCACTATTCCAGTTATAACCCACACCACCCTCAACGAACCAGCTGATATTGTGCTCTTGAGATAGTGGCTTCTGTAAAAACGCCATACCACCGTTTACGTAGTTATCGTTAACACCAATGATAATGTTGTCAAACTGGAACGTAATACCACGTTTGGTATCAGCGCCTAGCTCGAAAGCCTGTGCAGTGGTCGCCGTTAGCGCCAAAATACCGGTTGTTGCAACTAGAGCGTGTTTGATAAGTGTGTTTTTCAATGTTGTAACCTCAGTAAGGCCATCCTGAGCAATGTATTCCTTGAGTTTATGAATCTACTCAAAATCGAGTAATGTCGTTTGATGCAGGTATTCTATTCAAACGACTAATAGCGACTTACCATTTTATGCCACGCGGTTCAGAAAGTGCGCGCTACCTATTCCTACATCTATAAAACTCATTAATATCTCAACCCTAGCTCGGCTCATACATTTGCCGAACCACTTTCATTACACTGCCCATCTAATGAAGCAACGAGAGATAGCCAATGATAACAACCAACCACAACTCTAGCGGCTTGCCATCAAGGACTATGGGAATAACCAACCTATCCGCGGACTGGATTGGAGAACAGATACGCCTCATTAGACAGGGAGTCGAACAGAAGCAAGGACAAAACATAGAAAAGATAAACCAAGCGTGCCAAAGCTGGGAAACCCTACTCGATCATGGTCTCACACCAGCAACTATTCATCACCTCGCTGACACCACTCCCGCCGATTTGATGTTTCTTAGGTACTATGCAATTACACCAGAGAAGTAACGCGTCGTTCCAATTAACACACTAACCAAAAATCAACGACACACCCGATTCCAGCTGCGGTTTTTTCCTTCCAAGTACATGGACCGTACCTGCGAGGTCTGGAGTGAGGTTTCCGTCAAACTTAATAGTGATATGACCTAGGTTTTTCAGGTTGATATTTGCCGCACTACCTACAGAGGTCACCACATAGGGTTCATCATCAATCAATAAGGTGCTTTCAGTAGACAGTTCGCCAGAGTACTCCGCTTGATCATGAATAAAGCAGTAGTCAGCCACATCGTCTGGCGCAGAATCATTAAACAGTATCAACATATCATCTTGAAGCGCCTCTTGTGCAAACTCTCCGACGCTCACAATATTGGCTCGAAATTGATAACCCATCATCATCCCTTATTGATAAATAAACATTGAGACGAACCAAGCAAACAGGACTGTTGGAGCCCCCGTCAGGAAGCGAGAATAAAGCACCGAAGGCACACCAATTTCTACCGTTTCTTGCTTAGCTTCTGCCAGTCCAAGTCCTACAGGTATAAAATCACACGCAGCTTGAGCGTTAATTGCAAACAGAGCTGGAAGCGCCAAATGAGGTGGAATATGTCCCGCACCAATTTGTACCCCAACTAACACACCAATAACTTGAGCGATCACTGCCCCAGGGCCTAAAAATGGTGAAAGTAACGGAAAAGAGCAGATCAATGCCAACGTCACCAGTCCCAAAGGATTCTGTGCCAACGGCGACAGCAGGTTGGCAATCACATCACCAATCCCCGATGCCATGATGACGCCAATCAGCATGGAAACAAATGCCATAAAGGGCAGAATAGTTTTAAGCACCGTGTCGATAGTGTCACGGCCAGCTTGATAAAAAACCGACATGACCGAGCCCATGCCAACCCCGACCTTAGCGATCAACCCATCCGACTGGGCGCTTAACTTCTGAGACGTATCGTATTGAGGAGGCGTCTCAGATTGGCTAACCGGCTCAGCGTGGCTATTGGATTCACCTTCAACCAATTCGATACACTGAGGAGTTACCGAAGAGGCATAGATATCTGCTTTGATGAATTGAGCAAGAGGACCACTTTGCCCTGTCGCGTGGATGTTTAATGTCGGGATGCCTTTTTTAGGATACAGCCCACATCGCAACGTTCCTCCGCAGTCGACAACCGCTAATGCAACATCCTCATCTTCAAGCACCTGTCTAAAACCGTCGACACTCTCCAATCCCGTTAGATTTTCTAAGGCAGTGACCAAATCAGGTTTGGTTCCTCCGGTCACGTAGAGAATTTTCTTTCCGGCAATAATAGGCACAAACAGTGGACCACCCCAGCCTCCATTTCCCGCAGAGACTTTTAACATCATGCTCATGAGCCCTCCTTAGAAATTTCGACCTTGTCAGATAGCGCCCTGCCTTGTTGTTTGCAGATGATGCTTGTCGTCAAATCAGTGATCCAACCTCGAAAAAAGTTAGTCACTAAACCAACAAACAAATAGCTGACAGCAAGCGGGGCCAACGGCAGATTAAGCTGAGTGATTCCGGCAGCAATACCTAAATAGATAAACAACTCCCCCGGATTGACGTGAGGGAACATGCCGTTCATGGAGTGGCAACTGTAAGATGCAGCCGCGTAATAAGAGGGTTTGTACTTTTCAGGAAGAAAACGTCCAAGACTTAGTGTCATTGGATTACAAAAAATGAAAGTCCCAATAAAAGGTAAAACCAAATAACGAGATACTGGATTGCCTGCACACTTTGTCGCTAACCTTTCAATTCTATGTTGACCAATAAAACGAATAAGTGCATTCATGGCGACAAGCAGACAGACCAATAACGGCAAGATGCCAGTGACCATATCAGAAAGAACCTCGCCCCCTTTTTCGAATAGTCCAATAAACCATTCTGCGCCTAGAATCATGTAGTCCAAAGTTATCCTCCTTACACTTTGAACCATATTGTTCCTCTTATCATTATCAAAATGAAAGAGATATACTTTCGCAACGTGAAGGGAGTCACCAATTAACTTTTTATGTGAAAAAATATATCACTTAATGTAAAAGTAAATGCGTAAACAAGGAGGAGTTTTGCGACGGAGATACTGTAGGCAAGATTCCTACAGTATCACTGGGGGAAGTACATTAGACGAGATAAACTTTGATATTGTTTGATTCTAGCTCTGCTAGATGTTCTGGAGAAATATTACTATCGGTAATAACGGCATCGATGTCTTTCAAAGGCACAACAACATTAGGGCTACGACGACCAAATTTGTTGCTATCTAAAACGACAATCACTTCGTTGGCCGCCTCGTACATTGCTTGGCTCACTTGATAAGCTTCATTGTATGTGGTCGTCCCACTGTTAAGATCAAAGCCATCAGCACCGATAAATAGCTTGTCAAAAGTGAACTGACTAAAAGCTTGTTCAGCCAATTTGCCATGAAATGAAGCAGAGATACGACGATAGGTACCGCCTGGAATAATCACGGTATGCTCGCGCTCTAATTGTGCCATCGCGTTTACAATGTGCATGCTATTGGTCATTAGAGTGAGCGCTAGTTTATCTTCCAAATGAGGAACCATTTGTAATGTAGTACTACCGCAGTCGAGTATTATAGAATCACCATCACGTATAAGCTCACACGCTTTCTTTGCAATGGCGGATTTGAGGTCGAGATTCAAGGTCTGCTTCTCATCCATTGACCGATCCTCGATTGAGGCTTGACCAATCTTACTTGCACCACAAGCTTCTGCGCTCCCATAGCGTCTTACAACCAACCCTTCCTCTTCCAATGTCCGCAAATCCGTACGAATGGTCGCTCCTGATGTTTCAAAAATGTTTGCCAAATCATTTACCGAGGTCTTACCCTCGTGTTTCAGATAGTTCACCAACTTCTGACGTCTATTTTCAATGTTCATATGCACCATCACTAATTTTTTTTAAACTATACACAATTTCCCTTTCACTGTGAAAGAAAGAAACCTAAGTTTATATTTCTTGGTACATTCTGCGACCTAGTTAACCTTCGTAGGCAACAGAGATGGCTTCTTGCGTCCCTTTCGCTAGTTCATTCATTACCGCAGCGGATAATGGGTAACTTAGCCCAACAATTTTGTCCAAAGTCTTAGGTCTAGCAAAAACAGAGATTCCATTTAGGACTTTGGCATCCACTATGGTTTGTTGGTCATTCTCAGCAACCACAATGAGCGTTCTCGCCTTCCAACGACTTTTAGTTCTGCCGATCTTTACATGCCCTTTCTGTGACATAGATTGAACCATTCGATTGAAAGAGCGGATTTGAAAAAATCCCAAAGCAATTTGACCAATCCAAGCCACAATGGCCACTAGAATTAATGTAGTTGTTGAGTCCACAAAACACCTCTCTAACTGTTTAAATAAGGGCAGATATTCTGCCCTTGAAATTGCTACCTAACGTAGCATCAGGAGCACAAGACATCACCTAGTGGGGGAACTAGAACATCACCTGTCCGCCAGTGATATTAATCGATTGTCCTGTACAGTACGCGGCTTGTTCACTCGCGTAAAACTTCAGTACGTTCAATACATCTTGATAATCGCAGCCTGCTTTTAGCGGCACTTTATCAATATAAATTTGCTCAACTTCCTCTTCACTGACACCCAGTTTTTTCGCATATTGAGGCTTCAGTGATTGGAACATAGGGCTCTGTAGCAAGTTACCTAGCATTAATGAATGCACGGTAATTTTGTGCTCAGCCAAATCAAGAGCTAAAGATTGCGTCAAGCCAACGCCACCAAATTTAGCCGCCGAATAACCACTGTTGTGTTTCGACCCAACTTTGCCTGATTTAGAGTTAATTTGAATAATGCGTCCACCACGATTTTCACGAATCATGACTTTTGACGCTTCACGTGCACACAGGAAGTAACCTGTTAGATTAACACTTAATGAGCGTTGCCATGCATCCATAGGGAAGGTGTCAATTTTGGCGGCGGTAGCAGTGCCTGCACTGTAAACCATCAAATCGATTCTACCAAACACCTCGTCCACACTTTTGGTCATATTGATAACCGACATCTCATCGGTCGCGTCGGCGGCAATACCAAACGCCATGCCTTCGCCATAAGTTTGATTAATCTTATCAGCAATCTGCTGAGCATTATCACCGTTTAAATCTGCTACGGCTACGCGATAGCCATCTGCTGCCAAGCCTTCACATAAAAAGGCACCCAATGTTTGTCCGCCACCGACTACTAACGCTGTTTTACACATAAATACTCCGACATTCTTACAAATTTAATTCTTTAAAAAGGGCCTCTACATTCCACTTTGGGAGAGTGTTTCAAAGCATCTGCAGAGGCCAAAATACCGATTGGAATCTAGTTAACCTTATGAGAAAGAGATGGTTTCTCCGATGTTGCAGTGAGGAACAGATCCGCTCACATGCAAACACCCTGGATATTCCGCTTCGTTCAAGCTATCGAACCGAATCGTGATGTGACCGAGTTCTGAAAGGTTCTTATTCACCACCTCACCAACAGCAGTGATTGGGTATTCATTCGAACCAAGCTGTAACGTTCCGCCCACATTAATATTGCCTTTCAAGCTATCGTGAGAGTGGATAAAACAGTACTCAGCGGCATCTGCCGGTGCCATTTCACCGAATAGAATCATCATGTTGTCTGCCAACGCTTCTTCTGCGAGTTCACCGACATGCTTGATGGTTGATTGGTATAATTTGGTCATTTTTAGATTCCTTTGGGAGTTACTGTTTTACTTATTGATAGATGAACATTGATACAAACCAAGCGACTAATACGGTTGGAGCACCAGTTAAGAATCGCGAGTAAAGTACTGATGGAACGCCAATTTCGACAGTTCGCGGTTTTGCTTCTGCTAAGCCAAGACCAACAGGGATAAAGTCACACGCCGCTTGTGCGTTAATCGCAAATAATGCTGGTAACGCTAAGTGCGGAGGGATATTGCCTGCACCGATTTGTACACCGACAAGCACACCGATAACCTGTGCGATTACTGCACCAGGGCCTAAGAACGGTGATAGCAGCGGGAAAGAACAGATCAGAGCTAGAGTAACGAGACCAAATGGACTTTGTGCTAATGGTGTCAGCGCTGACGCGATCAAATCACCGAAGCCTGAAGCCATGATTACGCCGATAAGCATGGATACAAACGCCATGAATGGCAGAATGGTTTTCAATACAGTATCAATCGTGTCACGGCCAGCTTGGAAAAACGTCGACATGACCGAGCCCATACCAATACCGATACGTGCCAACAGGCTATCGCTTTGTTCAGTCAGTTTTTTGTCCGTCGCAAAACGAGCTGACTCGTTTGCTGCTGGCTCCGGAGTTAGGGTCACTGTTGGTTGCGCATCAGAAAGCTGAATGTTCTCCGGTTTCACACCAGAGACGTAGATATCTTCTTTGATGTATTGCGCTAGAGGACCACTTTGCCCTGTCGAGTGAATGTTTACTGTTGGAATACGTTTCTTCGGATATAAACCACAACGTAACGTCCCACCACAGTCAATAATCGCGACAGCAACCTCTTCATCTGGTACTGAAGTTTTGAAACCATCTACTGCTTCATAACCCGTCAGTTCGGCAATACGGTCAACGATATCTGGTCGAGTACCACCAGTGATGTAGACAATTTTCTTGCCTGCTTCGATTGGCAAACATAGAGGACCACCCCAGCCGCCATTACCTTTATTAATAATTAATGAGTTTGACATGACACAGGCCTCTTATGATTGGAAGTGAACAGTACGTTCTAGTTGAACACCTTGCTGACGCTCTACCATTGCAGTAGTAAAGTCAGTCACCCAACCTCTAAAGAAGTTAGTTACCATGCCGACTAGTAGATAACTCACAGCTAGAGGACCTAGTGGTAGACCCAGCTGAGTAATACCGTTAGCGATACCAAGGTAAACAAACAATTCACCAGGGTTAATGTGAGGGAACAGGCCATTCATGGAGTGGCAACTGTACGAAGAAGCCGCGTAGTAAGAAGGTTTGTATCTCTCAGGAAGAAAACGACCCAAGCTCAACGTCATTGGGTTACAGAAAATGAAGGTACCGACAACAGGCAGAACCAGATAACGAGATACAGGGTTGCCAGCACTACGCTGTGCCAGTTTTTCTACTTTGTCTTGTCCAACGAGACGTATCAATGCGTTCATGGCGACAAGTAATGAAATTAAGAGAGGAAGTATGCCTGTTACCATTCCGGTAAAGACCTCTCCGCCTTGTTGGAATAGCCCGATAAACCATTCCGCTGAGTGAATTATAAAGTCCATGTTGACCTCTTTTGTTTCAAGGATAAGTGCTGATTGCCTTTTTACTTTTTCATTATTATTTTCATTTTGAAAGTTAATATTTTTCATTTATTGATTCAAATCACAAAATAAATGAAAGAAAAAATAAAAATAATGAAAGTAATAAAAGAGATGGAATTGAGCGCGAGAGAGTATATACCTTTAAAAATCATATACATACAAACACCTCCTTTGAATCAGATTTCAATAACAGCCAATCGTTCTGCATTCCTTTCCATGAAATGAAAATCTTAACTTTCAACTAGACACCAAGATTGAGAGAGATCCCAATAATGAAAATAATGAAAATTACAACTTGCTCTTTACCAGAGGTGTGAAACACTAGGCAGCAATATCTATATCGTTCAGCTCGTAGGACACATCGCCATGCAAGTCGTCAAGACAGAAGTCATCGAATACGCCACACAAGTCATTAATGCCGAGATAGCAGAAGCTCAGAAGCTATTGGGACGATTGGAGGACAATTTTGCGCAAGCGGTGTCGCACATCGTTAACTGTCAAAGCAAGATAATTGTGTCTGGAATAGGCAAGTCTGGGCACATTGGCAAGAAGATGGCCGCAACACTGGCTTCAACGGGTTCACCTGCCTTTTTCGTTCATCCGGCGGAAGCACTTCACGGAGACCTAGGGATGATCACTAAAGGAGACTTAGTGATCTTGATTTCAAACTCAGGCGAATCTGCCGAATTTAAGACTATGCTGCCGATATTAAAAGAGCGCGGGATTTCTATCATCGGTATGACTGGCAACACTTCATCTCATTTGGCGCAGAACAGTGATTGTGTGGTCAACATCGCCATAGACAGCGAAGCATGTCCACTCGGACTCGCTCCAACATCCAGCGCAGTCAACACATTAATCATGGGTGATGCTTTAGCGATTACAGCAATGAAAATTCGCAAATTCGACAGTATTGATTTTGCACAGTCTCACCCTGCTGGTGCTCTCGGAGCGAAACTACTTACGACAGTCGGCAACGTAATCTCCGAGTTTGAACACAATGCCATTTGCCAACCAGAACAAAGCTTAGCAGAAGCGATCAGCGTACTATGTGAGAGTGGTAAAGGGCTTATCGCCATTTGTCGTCAAACGACGCTTGTAGGTGTCTTCACGGACGGAGATTTAAGACGAGCACTCGCCAATGGCGCCGTTCTAGAAGACAAAATTGAACAGCATATGACCACCAACGGCAAACAAACAAGTGCGCGAGTAAAAGCATACGATGCGTTGAACTTAATGCTTGATAATGCCATTTCAGCACTACCTGTTGTCAATGAACGCGATGAGTGTGTTGGCGTAATTAGCATCTCTGATATTCATCGTCGAGGTATCAAGTAGACAAGTTCGGGAAAACACTATGAGTAGCAGCTCAGGCTTACCTTCTATCAAAGCGCTCAAAACCTTCGTGGCAGTGGCGCACAACCTCAGTTTTTCAAAGGCTGCACAGGAGCTGTGTGTAACTCAAGGAGCCGTCAGTAAACAAATCGCGGCACTAGAGCAGCAACTTGGTCAAGCACTGTTTGAGCGACACATTGATGGGATTCGACTTACATCTATTGGTGAGCAATATTTGCCAAGTATTATCGAAGCCTTGGAAAGTGTTCAATCTGCAACGGCAAGGCTCAAGCAGTCTGAAAACAACGAGGCGGTATTAAACCTTGATGTCACGCCATCTTTTGCCAGCTTGTGGTTGATCAACGCATTGCAAGACTTTCGGTCGCAAAACGCCAGTATACGAATCAACCTAAAAACAGGTGATGGTCCCATTAAAGGCTTGAACGCGCGAAGTGACATCATAATCCGCTGTTTACCAATCGCTACCCATTACGAAAATGCCACTCTGCTACACATAGAGACGCTGCGCTTGGTCGGCTCAACAGATCTTATCGAGCGTCATCCTATTCGTAGCCACCAAGATTTGGAAGTTTACCAATTTATTCCTCATATTACTCGACCGCAACTATGGGAAAAGTTTCGAAATCAATTTTGCCCTGATACACCGATGAATTTTTATGGCGTCGGATTCGAGCATTTCTTTATGTCTTTGGAGGCTGTAAAAGCAAACTGTGGGCTCGCTCTTCTTCCTGATTTTATGGTCGACCCTTTAATTGAAGCAAAGCAGTTGAGTAACCCTCTCGCTCTTAGTTTAGTGAGTCAGTACGGTTACTATGCCATCACCCCAAATCATCGTCGCGACAACAAGCTAGTCTATCTGTTCAACCAATGGCTAGAAGAGCAGTTTCGTTGCTAGTCACAGTGACCCCACGACCATTAATAAAAAAGCCCAGCATTACATCGCTGGGCTTTGAAGAGTGTTGCATTACAAGAGTTTGTTAGTCCATCAAACCCGCTTCTTTGTAGTACTTCACGGCACCTGGATGCAATGGTGCTGACAAACCATCTTTGATCATTTCTTCTTTCTTCAGGTTAGCGAAAGCAGGGTGAAGACGTTTGAAATCATCAAAGTTTTCAAATACAGACTTAACGATGGCATAAACCACATCATCAGGCACGGCAGTAGACGTAACGAATGTTGCACCCACACCAAACGTCATCACATCGTCTGGATTACCGTTATACATACCACCCGGAACAGTCGCTTTACGGTAGAAGCTATTGTCTTCAACCAACTTATCTACCACTGGTCCAGTTACCGATACAATGCGGCTATCACAAGACGTTGTCGCTTCCTTAATCGCACCACTTGGGTGACCTACGGTGTAGATCATTGCGTCGATTTTGTTGTCACACAGTGCTTTAGACTGCTCAGATGCTTTTAGCTCTGAAGTCAGTTTGAATACATCTTTGTCCCAACCGTAACCTTGCATCAAGACTTCCATAGTCCCGCGCTGACCGGAACCAGGGTTACCGATATTGACTCGCTTACCTTTAAGATCTTCGAAGCTTTCAATACCAGAATCCGCACGCGCCACCACAGTGAATGGTTCAGCGTGAACAGAGAATACCGCTCTAAGATCTTTATATGGACCAGCTTCCGCAAACTTACTGGTGCCATTGTATGCATGATATTGCCAGTCTGACTGGGCTATACCTAAATCCAATTCGCCAGCTCGAATGGTATTGATGTTGTATATCGAACCGCCGGTACTTTCTACCGAACAACGCACACCGAATTCAGCTCGGTTTTTATTTACAAGACGACAAATAGCACCACCCGTTGGATAGTAAACCCCTGTTACGCCACCGGTTCCGATAGTTACAAATCGGTCTTCTGCCTGCGCGAGAGTTGCTCCTCCCATGGCAATACATGCAGCAGACACGGTCAACATGGTTTTTAATTTGGTCATAGTTATTCCTTTCCTGTCGTAGGGTTCAGAAACCAGTAAACTCCTTAATTACTGGCGAATGGCAAGACTGTTTCTAAATTCAGTAGCGCTCAGTAAATTTATATTAAGCGCCGCTGACGTCTTACAAAGCTGGTTCACTAAAGATGCATTGTTTGTAGCAATAGCACCTTGATTGTCATAATGATTATTTTCAAACCCAACTCTAACGTCAGCCCCCATAAGCATAGCAGCCGTTAAACAATTGTGTTCAAATTGACCAAACGCACAGACCGCCCAACGGTGACGCAGTTCAAATAATCGACAACTAAGAAATGGCACAAGATCTTGAGGTGTTGCTACTTGTCCTTGCTTATAGCGTCCGAGAACAAGTAATAGGTGATGGTCGTGATCAGGCAAGACCTTTTGATCAATCAGTCGAAAATAACGATCAAGATCGTCAGCACTGTAAAGAATGTATTGAGCAATAATGCCTTGCTGTGCAACCCAATGAAAAAACTCGGCCGACTCGCTCAAGTGTTCATCATTTGGAATCAACTCACTTAACGCAAATGACGCCGCTTCTGGTTTGACGGCTTTGATCAATTGCCTTTGTTGCTCAGGTTGATATTGGCCCACCGCTTCTGTTGTTAATTGCACCATAATGCTATCTCCAACAGCATCTTTTAGTTCGTTATACAGCGGGAGGTTGTCTGCAACGTCTAACGAGTGCAGCCCTTTTTCATTGCGAGCATGTAGATGTACCATTGCGGCACCTGCACTTCGGCAAGCAATAACATCTTGGATAATCTCTCCACGAGTGACGGGCAGTGCAGGATGATCTTTCTGCGTTTTTCTTGCGCCATTAGGCGCAACGATAATAGCCGACTGCGATGGCATTGTTAGGTTACTCATAAGCAGGCCCACTTTTCTTCTGCTAACAGTAGCGTTTTTTTCAGCTTGGTCACCAGTTCATCCATTTCGATCTCACTAATAATAAACGGAGGCGCAAGTAAAATATGGTGACCGTGTGTACCGTCGATCGTCCCAGCCATTGGGTAACACATTAAACCATTCTCCATCGCCAACGATTTAATCCATTTGTGCGCTTGAGTTTGGATAGCAAGCGGGGATTTTGAATGTTTGTCAGAAACCAATTCAATGCCGATAAACAATCCTCTACCTCGAATATCACCAATCATATCGAGATTCCCCAACGCTTCGAAAAGCTTTTGCTTAAGCATTTCCCCTTTAGAAACCACCTGAGCTAGTAAGTTATCTTCTATGATGGTTTCCACAGTCGCGAGTGCCGCCGCACACGCCATTGGGTGTCCCATAAAGGTATGACCATGCTGAAAAAAACCGGAACCATTGGCTATTTCCTGATAGATTTTTTCGTGAACAAGTACAGCGCCAATGGGCTGATATCCAGCTCCCAGACCTTTCGCCATGGTCACAATATCGGGTACTACTTCGTCTTGCTCAAATGCGAAGAAAGACCCCGTTCGGCCGACTCCACACATCACTTCATCTAAAATCAGCAATACATCATATTGGTCACAAATCTCTCTTATGCGCTGCAGATAGCCCTGAGTCGCAGGTACTGCCCCCGCAGTTGCCCCTACGACGGGTTCGGCGATAAATGCCATCACATTTTCCGCCCCAAGTTCGAGTATCTTCGCTTCAAGTTCATTGGCAATACGCTGACTGTATTGGTCTTCAGTTTCTGACGCCAATTGGTCACGATAGGCATAACAAGGCGCAATATGGTGAGCAGAGGAAAGCAGAGGACGAAACGGTTCTCGTCGCCACTCATTGCCTCCAACAGAGAGCGCCCCTAATGTATTTCCATGGTAACTTTGTCGCCTTGCGATAAATTGAGTTTTGGACACCATACCGCGCTCAACGTAATACTGGCGTGCCATTTTAAGCGCTGACTCCACCGCTTCTGAACCACCACTAACAAAGTACACATGCTGCAAAGATTCTGGGGCTAACGACACGATTCGCTGCGCTAATTTCTCACTGCTTTCACTGGTAAAGAACCCTGTATGAGCATATGGAATAGTCTCTAATTGAGCTTGAATCGCCGCTTTTACTCGCTGATGGTTGTGACCAAGGTTGGAGACCGCCGCCCCTCCGCATCCATCTAAATAATATCGACCTTCTGAATCAATCAAATACACGCCTTCGCCAAAGCTCACTTTTGGCAAAGTATCTGAACAATGTCGGTGAAATACACTACCCACGCAGCCGCCCTCAGTTAACCACTTATCCTTTATTGGTTAATTTTTGTTCTAATATGGCATTTTTACAAACGAATAATTATCAACCTCTATGAGAAAATGGAATGGCTGCATCATGAAGCTTCCCCTAATCGTTAAAGCAAATCTTGGTGCGATATTATTCTCATAGTGAGCTAATTGTTTGTAACACATACGAAACCTTGTCTATTCTTAAAAGCCTTATCTCTGCATTTTCGGTACAAGGACTCGTACTTATGCATACAGACAACCA
This sequence comes from Vibrio sp. SCSIO 43133, assembly GCF_023716845.1. NCBI lineage: Bacteria > Pseudomonadati > Pseudomonadota > Gammaproteobacteria > Vibrionales > Vibrionaceae > Vibrio > Vibrio sp. SCSIO 43133. The sequence continues at coordinate 1,745,673 of NZ_CP068025.1, read as the reverse complement.
AGAAAAACCTGTGGTGCTTGTCGTTGATGACATTCCCGATAATATCCATGCCATTGCTGGCTCTTTGAATGAACATTACAAAGTGAAAGCGGCGACAAGCGGCGCGAAAGCTATACAAATCGCCCTCTCCACACCTAAACCTCATATGATATTGCTCGATATCATGATGCCCGAAATGGACGGTTATGAGGTTTGCGAGACACTAAAAGCCAATCCACTAACCGCTGATATTCCTATTATTTTTGTCACCGCGAAAAGTGAAGTGGTCGACGAGCAGAAAGGCTTTGAGTTGGGCGCGGTGGACTATATTACCAAACCCATTAGTCCACCCATTGTGTTAGCTCGAGTGAAGACACATATTGCGCTGTACGATCAAAATCTCGAACTTGCTATCAAAGTACGTGAAAGAACGGCTCAGCTTGAACAAAGCCGTTTGGAAGTCATCCAACGCTTGGGACGAGCAGCAGAGTACAAAGATAACGAGACTGGTATGCACGTAGTGCGGATGAGCCACTACTCACGCATTCTCGCCTCACAACTAAACGTTAGTAAGCGCTGGGTTGAGCTGGTATTTCAAGCCGCACCAATGCACGACATCGGCAAAATTGGTATTCCAGATAACGTGTTAAGAAAGCCAGGTAAACTCGATGTCGACGAATGGGCCGTCATGCAGAAGCATGTCGAAATTGGTGGTGACATTATTGGTGACAGCGATTCGCTGCTATTACAAATGGCGCAAGAAATTGCGTTAAACCATCATGAAAAATGGGACGGCAGTGGCTACCCCAACCAATTGAAAGGAGAGCAAATCCCGCTTAGTGCAAGAATCGTCGCAATAGCCGATGTGTTTGACGCACTGACCAGTGTGCGTCCCTATAAAAAGGCTTGGTCCATTGAGGAAACGCTCGCATTACTAGAGCGCGATGCAGGAACTCACTTCGATCCAAGTTTAGTACCAATTTTCATCAGTAAATTGGATGATATTCTCGCCATTCGAGATGCTTATAAAGACTAGAACTACATTGGTTTAAAGGATTTCCATGAATTTTCCTATCGGACAAAATCTCGACTCAAAACGCATTCTTATTGGCTTTTTCATCGCAGTGACATTATTGGTGATAGCCGGGTCAATAGGTTGGTCAAAACTCAATCTTCGTTTTGAAACTGTCGACAATTACGCTCAAAGCGCTCAACTTCGTGCCGCCATAGATAGCATTAAGCTGCATGAGCGCAATTACGCACTATCGCCCACCCATCCGCAGGCTGAAAAAACCTTTGAACATATTGATATGGCCTACCTGCTTGCCGATTCCCAGCTTTCCGAGCAGGTCAATCAAGAAGTAAAGGCGCTACTTCAAGATTACAAGACGACTTTTACCGAATACGTAGAACTTAACGACCAAGAAAGAACCACCCGCGTTGCTCTTACCTCAAATTCGGACACGTCTATTTATGATGTAGAAGAGATGCAGGTCGATCTTAAAGTCTCGATAGAAAAACAGGTCGCGTTAGTCGAAAGCATGCGTCAACACATTGATGCTAGTGCTCAAATCGCTATTGAAAGCCATCATTTAGCAAGTCGTATTTCTACAATTCGAAGTCATGAAAAGTCTTTTATCCTCGAACCGAATAATGAAGATTACAAACAACTGCAATTTGGCCTCAATGAAGTGCGTAACCAAATTAGAGCTCTGCAACCAAAGATGGTTACGCAGGCTGCTAAGGACAAACTGACACTGGTTGATAACGCTCGAAATCGGTATTTAACTGCGGTCATTCAGCTCAGAAACCTCAAACTAGTTACCGCCCCAATGCAGCAGCACATCGCCGCCCAGATCGATTCGGCGGGGGAAGAGTTTACACGAGCGAGTGTAGTGCTGAGAACGAGCTTACAAAAAGAGTTAGCCGCCTATCAACAAGAACTAAATGACATACAACAACAAACCAACGTCAAACTCTCCACTACCGCTCAATTGCTGACATTACGTTCCCTATTTAGCGATACCACTCAGTACGAACGCGACTTCTCCTTGGTACAAACACTCAACGAACAGCAAGATATTGCCGAGCAAATTGAAGGAACTATCAAAGAGAGCCAACAACGATTGGCAGATTTGATACCGCATATTTCAGATGCGACCCAACAACAAACGCTTGGGAAAATTAAGGGGCAGTTGACGCAATATCTCGCTTTATTCGAACAGTTATTTACGCAGAAACAAGCTATCGCCCAACAATCATCGGCGCTTGATAATGCCTATCTGAAAGCCTTCAAAGTTATTGAACCTGATTTTGAACACCAGCAAAACATTGTAGAGAACTCATCTCAAATCTCTTTCTATCTTGCCATCGGTGGCATCATTTTCATGAGCACCATAGTTTTTATTGTTTTGCTCGCCAATAAATCCCACGCTGCGCTTGAAAAGTCTGCCGATAAGCTCGCTATTGCCAGAGATGAAGCAGACTACGCAAACCAAGCTAAATCGGATTTTTTGGCGAACATGAGCCATGAGATCAGAACCCCAATGAACGCCATCATAGGCATGAGTTACCTCGCTTTAAAAACAGATTTAACTAAGGCACAACGCAACTATATTCAAAAAGTAAAGCTGTCGGCTGATACCTTACTCGGACTTATCAACGACATTCTCGATTTCTCAAAAATCGAAGCGGGTAAACTCGACATTGAGCACGTAGATTTTAGACTCGAAAACGTCTTGGACAATATTTCTAATTTGGTTGGGCTTAAGGCGTCGGAGCAGGGTTTAGAGCTGCTTATTCATACTTCAAAAGACGTACCAACAGCACTTTACGGTGACCCATTAAGATTGGGGCAAATCTTGACCAATCTTGCCAATAACGCTGTGAAGTTTACCGAACAAGGCGAAGTCAAAATCACTATCACCGCAGACAACTTAGAGAATGACGATGTCACGTTAAGATTTGCGGTCTCTGACACTGGCATTGGAATGACACCAGAACAAACTCAAAAGCTCTTCAATAAGTTCACCCAAGCCGATAGTTCCACCACACGCAAGTATGGGGGAACCGGATTAGGCTTAGCCATCAGTAAGGAGCTTTGTTTGTTGATGGGCGGAGACATTGAGGTTAGGAGTCAATTTGGCGAAGGCTCAACCTTTGAGTTCACAATTAACATGAAGCGCAGCCAAGTGCTAGAAACCAAACCGATTGTCGTGCCAACATCATTGAACCACCTCAACATCCTGATTGTGGATGACAACGCCAGTGCGCGCCTTATCGTTGAAGATATTCTGCAATCACTCAACTTTAATGTTCGAAGCGCTAATGGAGTTGATAGCGCAATCGACGCACTCAATCACGCTGCACAATCAGATTCGGCATTTGATGTGGTTATTACGGATTGGCAGATGCCCGGTAAAGATGGAGTTGAACTCATTCATGCTATCCAGCAATCTGAGTCCCTCAATCCTAAAATCTTGATGCTCACAGCCTATGATCGCCAGCTTCTGGCTGACTCAGTTCAAGAGCGTGGCCTTATCGTACCAAGTATTCTCGATAAGCCAGTAACGGCCTCTCACTTGTTCGATGCGATAGTTGGCTTATATGATATAGAAAACCACCGTAGCAGCCGTGACGAGCTTGAGCAGCAAACCCATTTGGCTAATGTCCAACACCTAGCAGGAGCTCATCTATTACTCGTTGAAGACAACGAAATTAACCAAGAATTAGCGGTAGAACTTTTGGAAAGCCAAAACATCCAAGTCACCGTAGCTCAAAATGGGCAAGTCGCGATCGACTTGTATAAACAAATGACGTTCGATGGCATTCTTATGGACTGCCAAATGCCTGTACTCGATGGCTACAGCGCAACAGAGATAATAAGAAACACACTCAATGACCGAGCTATCCCTATCATTGCCATGACCGCCGACGTGATGGAGCGTGATAGAGAACGCGCCTACCAATCAGGGATGAACGACATCATAGCTAAACCAATCGATGTAGGCATCATGTTCAGCACCCTTGCTCGATGGATCACCTCGCCTCAACGCGAAATTGGGTCAGAAGTAAGCACTTCCAGCTCCGACTCTAATGTTAATACTCAACCAGTGAAACTTCCTGACATTAACACCATCACCTTGTCCCAAGGTCTTGCTCGTGCGAATAACAACCACCAGCTATATCGCCGACTGTTGCAACGCTTTTATGAGCACTACTCTGATTTATCTCAAGTTAGAGAACAACTCGCTAATGCAGCGTCCTCCGATTTAAAACGTTACATCCATAGCTTAAAAGGCGTCTCAGGAAATATAGGTGCGAACGAGTTATTTGAGCTCTGTAGTGCATTAGAATCTGATATCAACAATGAACAACTTCAAAAGAAGCTACTCAATGCTCTGAATCAAACCACTGAGGCAATAAGAGAGAGTGGCGTTTTACACTCTCATACAGCGGCTAACGATAACCCTGAGCATACAGCGAATTTTGACCCAACGCTCTATGAAAGATTACAGAACGCTATTGAGCAGAACGATACCGATGCACTTGAGATAGTGCAAAACATAGAGCAAAGCCAATTACTGGGGCTTACCCAAAATCAACTAAAGCAACTTGATGGTGCTCTACAAGAATTTGATTTTGATAAAGCTTTAGCACTCATTAAATCTAAACACTAATGGGACTTACTTATCTCACTGGCAGCTTCGTCTTTGCTTTTACTTGACCAAAGGCGAAGCTCGATTCGATGGAGGCGATATTTGGCAGGCGAGTTAATTGCTTGCGGATAAACTGCTCGTAGCTTTTTAGCGACTCACTGACTACATGCAACAAGTAGTCGTGGTTGCCCGTCATCAAAAAGCACTCCAACACTTCATCAATCATTTCAATGTGATGTTCAAAGTCTCGCATGTTCTCTTCTGTCGGCTTTTCGAGTTTCACCAATACAAAGACATTAATAGGCAGCCCGCACGCTTCTTGGTCAACACTGGCATGATAACCTCGAATGACTCCTTGCTTCTCCAAGGACCGAACTCGGCGCAAACAGGGGGACGGCGACAAAGCAACCCGATCTGCCAACTCTTGATTAGTTAGCCGAGCGTTGCGTTGCAACTCAGCCAGTATTCTTTTGTCGATCTCATCCATTAGCATTTTCCATCAATTTATAACCAATATACGCAATATAATTGCTCAAAGTTGGTGAGTTACTTCACAAATCGCAATCTTTAACATTTTTATAACACTAAAATTATAAGAGGTACAATAAAGGATGGAACTATGAATACCTCAACTCAACTTAGCCCGCTGCGTAAAACAACCAAACACGAACAAGCAGAAGCTCTTGCCATTGAGCAAGCAAAACACTTTGGCATCGACCCAAATAGTGAATACGGCACCACGCTGGTTGAACTAGCGACCACACTATACAAAGCCAACACGAAAACACACGACCTTTGGGCATTGACCGTTGATGGACTTTCAGAGCTCGACAAAAGTGACCGAATCGCCTGGTTTAACGCCAAGCGATTTTTGTCATTTCAGATCGCGAAGATCCTCGACAACCTGCAAAACCCCATGCGCACTACTTACCAATCCATTGCCACCAATAATGGTCATTTTGCCTCTAAGGGTGCCTACCCTATCTTCGACAATGTTGCCGCTATATTCTCAGCCAGTCCTGTGATTACGCGTACCGCAACATATTTGTTTGCGTGTACCGAATGGATTGAAGATGCATTCAACGGTAAAGAGCCGCTTCACGATATTTACTCTCGACTGCTCAACCCAACATCAATCTCACTGGCTAACCACATGGTTGACCTAGAGGCAGGCTCAAGAGCTAATGAGTACCTTGCATGGAACTTTAACTCTGGCATGGCGGCAATTGATGGGTTGTTGAGCCACTTACTTGGGCATGAAGATATTGTGCTGGCATCACGCAACATCTACGGTGGGTCTTATCAGCTATTAGAAGATTGGTTTGGAAAACCCTCAAACTTGAATGTAGCGGTCGAATGGGTCGATGGTTACTCCGGAGATGAGTTTGCGGCTCGTCTTGATGAGGTTGCCGATAAATACGCCGACCGCCTTGCCGCTGGTAAGAAAATATACGTTTATCTAGAGTCACCTTGTAATCCACATGGATACGTCTTAGATGTTGCTAGCATCAGTAAAGCGGCTCACCTTCGTGGTTGGGACATTATCGTTGACTCAACGGTTGGTACCCCGCTCCTGCACCCAGTGCTAAAACGCGATGACGTGATGGAACGACCTGATTTCGTAGTTCATTCCTACACCAAAGAACTAGCTGGTTCAGGGACCACAACCGCTGGGGTCGTCATCGGCCGTAACGAAGCCATGTTTGTACCAAAAGGAGAAGAAGTCACCTTCACCAAACCTAACGGCGATGAGGTCATCATTCCATGGAACGAAACGCTCTTTTGGAATGTGTATTACATTAAAGGTGCATTCTTAGACGCCGACAAAGCATTTGAAGTACTCAATGGTATGAAAACTTACGAAATGCGTGTGGTGCAGAAAACCATCAATACTCTCACCTTGGCGAAGATCTTCGATGCTCACCCAGACATCAACGTATCATGCCCAGCTCTACCTAACAGTGATAACTACGAACACTGCCAGAACAACATGCACTTGGGCTTGCCTGCGGCTCTGTTTACCATCGATATGGAAGGCAATGGCAATCGCGCACCAATCAATCGTGATGGGTTCAAACAGTTCTTTGACATGCTTGAGCCAGCTATCGGTATGCAGGTAAGTCTGGGACAAACTAACACCGTTGCGCTTTGCCCAGCCCTAACGACCCACTCCGAACTTAGCGACGAAGCGCTAAATGAAGCTGGTATCAAGCCAACCACAATGCGGATCTCCATCGGTTTGGAAGACCCTCGAATGTTTGTCGCTCATATTATCGAGGCAGCCAAACTGTCCATCGATCGTAAACATGTCGACTTCTCATCCAGCTTCCCTTGCGCTGACAGTATCGATGAGATCTACATGCAAACCTACATGGATGTGCACCAGAGGTTTGCTAAGAGTTTGCCGAGGTTTAGTCAGTTATCTGCTTAGTTATCTGCTAACAGTCGATATATAAGAAAAGAGGAGCCAATGCTCCTCTTTTTTGTATTCGATTACTTAGCTAATTGCTGTTCCACTAACGTTTGCCAATAACGCATACCTGTTCCCAAGATATCGTCATTAAAATCATAAAGTGGATTGTGAAGTGCGGTTCCACCACATTCACCGACGCCATTACCAACTAAGATATAGCAACCTTTTACCTCGCGTAGCATGAAGGAGAAGTCCTCACTAATGGTAAATGGCTCACAATTGCCAATAACATTGTCTTTTCCTACAACAGTTTCTGCAGCTTTAATCGCATGTTCTGTTTCCTCTGCAGTATTAATCGTTGAAAGAAAACTATTGTTAAAGTGATATTGGTAATCAACGCCAGCAGATATACATTGACCTGCCACGACACGCTCAATCCCTTTCTCGATTTTGTGAAGAGCTTCATCTGTAAAACTTCGCGTATCACCAGTGATCGTCACTTGCGATGGAATAACATTCACCGTGCCATTTGTCTCAAAGTTTGTAACTGAAATGACCGCAGTTTCGTTGATAGCGCTTAAATTACGAGAAACAATAGTCTGCAACGCTGTAACAACCTGTGCGCCAACCACAATAGGATCGGTTCCCATGTGGGGTAATGCTGCATGACCACCAGTAGCGTTGATAACAATTTCAAAACTACTTTCGCTAGCCATAACTGAACTTGGACGAGTTACAAACTTACCCGCTGGGATACCAGGCAAATTATGCATTGCATATATCGCGTCTATGTTCCAACGAGTAAATAGGCCATCGGCAATCATAGCTTTTGCACCAGTGCCTCGTTCTTCATCCGGTTGGAAGATGAAGTACACGACACCATCGAAGTTCTTACTTTGAGCCAATTCACATGCAGCTCCAAGTAGCATCGCAGTATGACCATCATGTCCGCATGCGTGCATGGCACCTTCGTGTTTAGATGCGTGACAAAACGTGTTTTCTTCTTTAATTCTTAAAGCGTCCATATCTGCTCTAAGACCAATACTGCGATCACTAGTACCTTGACGAAGAATGCCTACAACCCCAGTTCCACCGATTCCACGGTGAACTTCAAGTCCAAACTCTTCCAATTTGTTAGCAACAAACTCAGACGTTTTAAACTCTTCAGTACCAAACTCAGGGTATTGGTGAAGGTGTCTACGCCATTCAATTGCAGATGTTTCTGTGGTCATATCTTTCTCCAGAAAAGAAGCTATCTCCCAAGATAGCTTCCCATATTATTATTTTTTGATTCAGTTTAAGCTTCTTGAGCTTTCAAATTTTCTTCTGATTTTGGCTCTTCTTTAGTCTCATATTTGGTAAAGACATAAAGTGCGACAACAATTAGAGAGACGATAATGGTCTTGCCCATTGCCATTTGTTCACCCAGCGTCAGTACCGCAACAAGGTAACCAACAAGTGGCATTAGGTTTAGAGCCATTGTTGATTTTTCAACGCCAATACGTTTGAAAGAGTAAAGTTGAATGAGGTAACTACCACCTGAAATGCCAGTACCCAAGAAAATCAGTAGTGCAATCAGTAATGGACTAGAGAAGATAATGTAAATTTGAGATAGATCTAGACCCATTGCGAATACGACGAAGATACCCATCACTGCTACAGAAATGTATTGGTAAAGCATTGAAACAACAGAACCGTACTTGTCTGCTAAGCTAGCACGAAGGTGTGCAGTCCAAGCAAGTGCTAGCATCGAGCAGGTCACATATACATAACCTAGTAACGGAGTACCACCTTCAATCGTGTTTGTTGGGCCAACACTCATCGCATAAATACATATGGCCGATGCAATGAACGCACCCCACTGGATTTTATTCATGCGGAAGTTCATAAACATCATGCCAAAGAAGACCGTTGCAAAAGGTTGCATTCCCTGAATAACACCGTTCTCTGTGGCACCGATATGAGCAAGTGAAAGGAAATTAAAGAGTGAGAAAACCCCTTGCCCTACAATGCCACATAGTGCGATTCGACCAATATCTTTCTTGTCGATTTTAAGTGATGAACCCAAATCAACGCTTAAACTTTTACTGCGAGACGTGAAAAAGAAAATAATAGATAGCCCAATCACCGCCGTCACATAACGGAAGAATACCAGTGTCATTGGATCTACCGCCATAGAGAGAGGTTTAGAGACCACACCAGTCACGCCCCAAATACATGCTACTGCTATCGCGGCAACCCACCCTAAAAATGTATCTTTATTTGTTGTGTTCATTTTGAGTCCTTTATGTTTCATATTGTTGCCAACGTCACGAATTTCGTGCGTTGGCTTATCGTTATAAATAATTGATTAATCGATAATGATCAGTTCAGGTTCCGCACGCTCTGATAGCCACTCCGCACCATCTTCGGTAATGACAATGTTTTCTTCGTGAACCATAGATTTACCCGGTGCGTAAACCATGCCCGGCTCTAGCGTCATCACCATGCCTGGCTTCAAAATGGTGTTATCCGTCGCCGTATTTGATGGACGCTCTGTCAGCTCCATGCCCAAACCATGACCCAGACGACCTACGTCATTACCCAGTGCACCGTTCGCTTCTAGTACTTTCCACATCGCGTTATAGATGTCAGTCGTTGTCGCGCCTGGCTTCGCAGCTTCAAAACCTTTTGTCGTCGCTTCATAAGTCGCTCGGTATGCCGCTTTTGTCTGCTCACTCGCATGTCCAAATGCCCAGTTACGGTCAAAGTCAGAGAAGTAACCATCGCGAACGGCACCGGTATCAATGATCAACACATCGCCTGGCTCAATAATGCGGTCTGTTGGGCCCATAATGATGCTGTCGTAACCGTCCGGCCCTGAGCCTGCAATAATGTACGGGCACTCATCGGCACCTTCTAACAGCATGTCAATACGGAACTGTTTGCAAATCTCACGCTCCGTCATCCCTGCTTTTGCATATTCCGGCACCTTTTTGAAACCAACATTGGTGATGCGGCAGATTTCTCGTGTTTTTTCGATCTCTGCTTGAGACTTTATTTGACGAAGCTCATGCATCTCTAAAGACACATCAACAAAGTCTTTCTTAACCATGGTGGTCAGTTGTAGGTAGTTATTCACCGGCATACGTAAGTGGGATTCAATACCCAATGTCGCACCAACTCGGCCATGACGACACGGCAAGGAGTTCAAGGCACTCGCTACCAGACTAATGCCGTCATCTTCTGGTCGAGGCGATGGCCAAGTAATGATGTTGTCAATCCAAGTACCTGCCATACCACTGGCGCCGATTTCTGGAATAATCGCGATTGGTTTGCCTTCCGCTGGCACGATTACAAACCATGGGCGAGTTGGGCTGTGCCAGAACTGAGTATGAAAACCAGTAAAGTAACGAACATTTGGCTCGGTGGTAAAAATCATTGCATCCAGCTTCTTGTCATGCATGACTTTTTGAGCACGTTGGGTACGGTGTTCAAATTCAGATTGGTCAAACCCACGATTCAGAAAATTGTTCATTGGAGCCTCTTTGCTTGTTCTTATTAGACTTAGCTCTGGAGCAATTAAGTCTTATAGTTAATATTTGTGAACGGTATGAGGGCAGTTTACTGATATTTGAGTTAAATAATGTGACCCGGATCCTACAGTTAACTATTGTTCACTATTGAGACTGAAAATCCCTTTTAACTTTGATTTTCATCAAGTTTAGTTTCCTTTAGTGAACTAAAAGGTTAAGAGACATTCGAAATAAGATGAGATTGGTTACATTTAGTTAATGCGTGGGTTGATTTCCAGCCAACATCAAGGGACAATGAATCTCAAGTTAAAGTTAACAGTAGTGGTCTATAATGAATGCATCAGCTTATAAGTCATTTAACGTCAAGTTCACTGAAATTGATCGACAATATCTTGAGTCCAATTTTCGACTAGCGGAAACCATTGCAGACTTTATCGGTCCGCACTGTGAAGTGGTAATTCACTCGTTTGAGAGCTTTGAAAAGTCCGTAGTGAAGATCGTCAACGGACATCACACCGGTCGTGAAGTGGGGTCACCAATCACAGATATGGGATTGCGAATGCTAAGCGCATTCGAAAGGACAGGGGAAGTAACTCCTAAAAGCTACTTTACTAACAGTAAAGACGGCTCACTATTAAAATCAACAACATGTGTGCTTGCAGGAGAAAATGGCAAACCCATTGGGCTGTTCTGTATTAATATGAACTTATCACACCCTTTCCCTGAAATTATCAAAACTTTAATGCCAGATGCTTCATTACCTCATGTTGGTGTACATGAAAACTTTAGCTCTTCGGCTACTGATGTTATTGAGCAATCCCTTGAACATGCGATTGAAGAAGTGCAGAACGACGCTTCGATCAATCTAAAAAGCAAGAATAAGGCGATCACTAAGGTCCTATTTGATAATGGTATTTTCGAACTAAAAGAGGCTACTGGGTTAGCTTCTGAACGTTTGGGTATTACACGCCATGCAATCTATAAGTACATTCGAGAGTTCAAAGGCTAACGGGCGTTTACCCCGGATCCTAAAATTAAGCCTCACAATAAGTGAGGCTTAATTTTCAATTGTTGACGCTTAAAGCCACTTGATGCTTCTTGGACGAAGGCCTAACAAAAATAACCATACCGCCAACAATTAGTCCCATTGCTACCACTCTAAGTATTGTCAGCTCTTCATTAAAAACAAAAGTTCCAATTAAGAAGGCAGATACTGGAATTAAGTTTAAAGCCATACTGCTCCCATCAACTCCAACCCTCTCAATACCATAGATGTATACCAGATAGCCTAATCCGGATACACAAGTTCCTAATATCATTACGCAGAGCAGTTTATAAGAAGGGGTAAGTAATAACTGGATACTGCTAAAATTTACTCCGTCGAAGAGTAGGTAAAAGAAGAACCCCAGAGCAGCAAAACCGAATTGGTAAAACATTGTCTGAGCCCCGCCGTACTTCTGAGCCAATTGTGCCCGTAGGTGAGTCACCGAAGCAAAACTCACCACGCTCAACAAGCAAATGAAATGACCAATATTCAATCCTTGTTGCGAACTTGAAGGTGAGAAGACCAATAACGTCACCCCAACAAGAGCAATAAACGCAGCCCCCATCTGAGTCAAGGTAAACCGCTCGCTATAGAACAGCGTACCCATCAATAGAATGGCAATAGGGACTAGCCCTTGAATAACTCCATTTTCAGAAATAGTAATGTAATCAAGGGAAAGAAAAGAGAAAAAGCTAAATAATCCTTGGCCAACGACACCACATAAAAATAGTTTCAAAACATCTCTACGATTCTGCCAACTAAACCGAAAAACTTGCCTTGATTTTGTTGGCGACTGTCCAAAGAAAAGAGACACTGCCAAGACGATGAATAATACAGCAAAAGCAATCACGTAGCGTAGCCATACCAGGACCTTCGCATCAATGACGCTGAGAGGCAAGGTTGCTAAAGAGCCCTCGGTACCCCACAACAACGCAACTGAAATCGCTGCAATCCATCCCTTAGCAGTGTTTGTCATGGTTAATTACTCTCAGCCAGTTTTGCTTCAACTTCTGGCTCTTTTTTGTGAGCAAATTTCATAAACATCATCATGGAGCCAATAACGACAGCAATGGCTATCAATCTCATTGGCGTCACCGCTTCACCGAGAGCGAAAACGGCAAGCACAAACGAAGATAATGGCATTAAGTTCAGCGCCATACCTGTCCCGTCTACACCTACTCTTTCCATTGCATAGATATAAATTAGGTAACTGATACCAGAAATACCGACACCCAAAATAGTGATGCAAATAATACGCAATGGCGAAGAGAAAATACCTAGAGCAGAAGAGAAGTCCGCACCAACAAATAGTAAGTAGATCCCGAAGCCAATCGCTGCGAATACGAACTGATGATACATGGTCGCAACTGAACCGTATTTCTCTGCAAGCTTAGCCCGTGCATAAGCCATTGTTGAGAAACTCGCTGCACTGGCAAAACAGATTAAGTGACCAATGTTAAAACCGCTGCCTTCGACAGATGGGTCCATGACTAGAATCGCCACACCTGCAAATGCGCCTACCGCCGCTACAATTTGCAGTACGGTAAATCTCTCGCCGTGGCGCAGAAAGCCCACGCAAAGGATGATAATTGGGATTAACCCCTGTATAACGCCATTTTCAGATGCAGTGATATAGTCCAAAGAAAGAAACGACAGGAAACTAAATGCGCCCTGACCAATAATCCCACAAGAAGCAGCCCAAAAGATATCATGGCGATTTTCCCAATTAAGTTTAAAGTCGACTTTTTTCTGTGGCTTACCAATCGCGTTGCTCACCTTGATAATGACAAAAAGGGTCATGAAAGCAACAGTATAACGAACCCAAACTAGCACTTGAGCGTCCATAACTTCTAAGATTGGCGTACCGACAATCCATGGAATACCCCATAACAAACCGATAAATATGGCTGCGATCCAGCCTTTTACTGTATTACTCATTGTTCTTTCCTATAGATTTAGTAATTTTCCGTAACCTGGACATTGAGCTTTCTTACCAACTAGGTGCATGGCATGCCAAAACATAGCCGAGTTGCTACAAACAACCGGGATGTTGAACTTGTCTTCAATTTCTTGGATATGATCTAGAACGCGAAGGTTGGTGCAGGACATAAACACAAGGTCTGCGCCCGATTCAGGTAAGATAGTTTCTAATGCCTCCAACATGGATGCTTTGGAGATCTTGGTAATGTCGGTATCCTTCTCGATCCCCAATGAGCCTAAAATGCATACCTCAAACCCAGCAGCCGTCAATTGGTTGTAGAGAGGGAAGTTCACCTCTGTTGGATAAGGAGAAAATACGGCGATCTTGCGTGCGCCTAAGTGCCTAAATGCAGCTTGAGCAGCAGTCCATGGATTAGTAGCTGGGATATCCCCACGGTTTTTCGTGAGCAGCTGTCCAACCTTTTCTTCCCCAATAATGATTGAGGCAGAGGTACAGCCAAAGGCCATCACATCCATTGGTAAACCCGTTGCTATCAGATCCGATGCTTCACTGATACCCGTGGCAATTTGATCCAGCGCTTCCGGCGTCATTTCACTGCTGTAATAAACACGAGAACTAAATACGCCCGCCTGCGTTCCCAATAACTTTGCCCAATCCATTTCTAGCGAATGGTCAGTGCTGAGTTGAACTAACCCGATATGCACCCGATCAATCCGAGGGGCTTGTGTATGCGACAGGGTAATTTCCCAATCTTTAAACTCTTGTAAGGTTTCCATATTGTTTTCTCGTCTAGGTGCTTCCCTGAATATCAGGCAGACAGAGAAGCACTTTGGGGGGATTAATCGATAATGATCAGTTCAGGTTCCGCACGCTCTGATAGCCACTCCGCACCATCTTCGGTAATGACAATGTTTTCTTCGTGAACCATAGATTTACCCGGTGCGTAAACCATGCCCGGCTCTAGCGTCATCACCATGCCTGGCTTCAAAATGGTGTTATCCGTCGCCGTATTTGATGGACGCTCTGTCAGCTCCATGCCCAAACCATGACCCAGACGACCCACGTCATTACCCAGTGCACCGTTCGCTTCTAGTACTTTCCACATCGCGTTATAGATATCAGTCGTTGTCGCGCCTGGCTTCGCGGCTTCAAAACCTTTTGTCGTCGCTTCATAAGTCGCTCGGTATGCCGCTTTTGTCTGCTCACTCGCATGTCCAAATGCCCAGTTACGGTCAAAGTCAGAGAAGTAACCGTCGCGAACGGCACCGGTATCAATGATCAACACGTCGCCCGGCTCAATAATGCGGTCTGTTGGGCCCATAATGATGCTGTCGTAACCGTCCGGCCCTGAGCCTGCAATAATGTACGGGCACTCATCGGCACCTTCTAACAGCATGTCAATACGGAACTGTTTGCAAATCTCACGCTCCGTCATCCCTGCTTTCGCATATTCCGGCACCTTTTTGAAACCAACATTGGTGATGCGACAGATTTCTCGTGTTTTTTCAATCTCTGCTTGAGACTTTATTTGACGAAGCTCATGCATCTCTAAAGACACATCAACAAAGTCTTTCTTAACCATGGTGGTCAGTTGTAGGTAGTTATTCACTGGCATACGTAAGTGGGATTCAATACCCAATGTCGCACCAACTCGGCCATGACGACACGGCAATGAGTTCAAGGCACTGGCTACCAAACTAATGCCGTCATCTTCTGGTCGAGGCGATGGCCAAGTAATGATGTTGTCAATCCAAGTACCTGCCATACCACTGGCACCGATTTCTGGAATAATCGCGATTGGTTTGCCTTCCGCTGGCACGATTACAAACCATGGGCGAGTTGGGCTGTGCCAGAACTGCGTATGAAAGCCAGTAAAGTAACGAACATTTGGCTCGGTGGTAAAAATCATTGCATCCAGCTTCTTGTCATGCATGACTTTTTGAGCACGTTGGGTACGGTGTTCAAATTCAGATTGGTCAAACCCACGATTCAGAAAATTGTTCATTGGAGCCTCTTTGCTTGTTCTTATTAGACTTAGCTGTGGAGCAATTAAGTCTTATAGTTAATATTTGTGAACGGTATGAGGGCAGTTTACTGACATTTAAGTTAAATAATGTGACCACAGACACAAGGTTAACTATAGTTCACTGAATGACGTTATTTAGAGGTAAAATCGTGATCTAAACCTCACAAAAGTGACATATAGTTAACTTTACCATTGACCAATCGGAATAAAAGTAGTCATATAGTTACCAAGAGTTGATTTTATCTTGAATAAAAAAGCCACTCTCAAAATGACATACGTCAATAAAGTTAACTAAAGTTACCTAATCGGAAATGAAGTTTGCTAACATTCACTTCCGATGTTAGAAGTTAAAGAGGCAAGAGATTAAAAATGAAAACTAAAGTACATACTGACAACGCACCAGCAGCTATTGGCCCTTATGTTCAAGGCACTGTTTTCCAAGATTTAGTGTTTACATCTGGTCAACTTCCACTTGATCCAAAAACAATGGATTTTGTCGAGGGCGGCATTACAGAGCAATCACGCATGTCACTTGCAAATCTAAAAGCAGTACTGGAAGAGGCTGGCGCTTCAATGGAGACAGTTGTTAAAACAACATGTTTTCTATCTAACATGGAAGACTTCGCTGCCTTTAACGAAGTGTACACAGAAGTATTTGGTACAGAAAATGCCCCTTCTCGCTCATGCGTAGAGGCTGCAAGATTGCCAAAAGATGCGCTTGTTGAAGTAGAAGCGATCGCTTACGTCATCAAATAAAATACTACGAAAAGGTCATACCCTCTCGATGACCTTTTTTCTCTCAACTTTATCCATTAAGTGTGCCCTATGCTAAATCTATCTAAAAACTCATTCTTTTCAGGAAATAAAAGCGAACTCTTTAGTGTTGAGCAAGCCAAACAAGCCCGTGCCTTTCATTCTCAGATCGACGGCTACCAACCAACACCTCTCGTTTCTTTACCAGCACTAGCACAGCAACTAGGTGTCAAAGCCATACTTGTGAAAGACGAATCTAAGCGTTTTGGGCTTAACGCTTTCAAAGTCTTGGGTGGCTCATACGCTCTGGGACGTCAATTAGCAAAACACCTTAATGTTGATATTGCAGAGATCGACCTAAAAACGGTTTCCTCCAAACTGGAAGCACCACTAACCTTTGCAACCGCGACCGCAGGTAACCATGGTACTGGCGTTGCATGGGCCGCTCGTGAAATGGGGCAGCAAGCGGTTGTATATATGCCGAAGGGCTCTCCACAAGCAAGTGTCGACCGTATTCGTGGCCTTGGTGCAGAATGTATTGTTACTGAAGTTAACTACGACGATACCGTTAGACTTGCGAATGACACGGCTCAGGCCAATGGTTGGATGTTGGTTCAAGACACTGCTTGGGATGGCTATGAAGAAATTCCAACTTGGATTTCACAAGGTTATATGACAATGGCTGATGAAGCCGTGGATCAAATCGAGCAACTTGGTTTTGAAGCACCTAGCCATGTTATTCTCCAAGCGGGTGTAGGAGCGATGGCCGGTGGAGTACTAGGTTACCTAGCAGATAGATTGGACCCAACTAAGTTTGACACTATCATTGCAGAGCCAAAAGCCGCAGATTGTATCTATCGCTCTGGTACAAGCGAAGCAGGTAATATGGTTAATGTTACTGGCGATCTTAGCTCTATCATGGCAGGTTTAGCTTGTGGTGAACCAAATCCTGTTACATGGCCTATTTTAAGAGATTGCAGCCGCTATTTTATCGCCGTTGAAGATAAGGTCTCAGCAACCGGAATGCGCATGTATGGTAACCCACTCGCAGGCGATCAAGCGATTACCAGCGGTGAGTCTGGTGCGATTACTCTCGGGGCACTAAACGAAATTGTGAAACACGACGGTAATGTTGGCCTTAATGAAGAATCGGTAGTCCTACTCTTCAGTACGGAAGGTGACACAAACCCTGAGCGCTACCGCCGAATCGTTTGGGAAGGTGCTTTCTCGACAAGTGAATAGTATCACTTTATTTTATCCCCCTTTCCAATGCCGCTGTTTAACAGCGGCTTTTTTATCACTCAGTTACGAGAAATAAATTTAAATACTTCACATGGATTATTTATTTAACTACACACAAACGTAACAAAATATATTTATCCTCGGCGAGTTAATTATTCAAGGAGGAAATATGAACTCGCTTAGAACCACTTTTGCTTCGGTTATCGTAGCAAGCATCGCACTATCTGGATGTGCATCAAACTCTTCTTCAAAGACAGCTTTCAATGCCGTTGAGGCGTTTAATATTCAATGTAAAACATCAGTTGTCCCTGAACCTTCAGAAATGTCGATTTCCGGTCTTACCTTGGTCGGCACATCCATCGCAGATGCCCCGTTTGGTACATCTGCCGCAGAGATTGTCAGTTACGATAGCTGCACCGACAAGCTGTATGTGGTCAATGCACAAGCAAAGAAAGTCGATGTACTTTCGCTTGATAAACAAGGTAAGCCAAGTTCGACAGGTCAGATTGATCTAGTATCCGCAGCACAGCAATCCGGCATTAAAATTGGCGCAGCGAATAGTGTATCGGCTCATGAAGGACTGGTCGCTGTCGCTATCGAGAATAGTAATAAGCAAGACAAAGGCATTATTGCCTTGTATCGCTCCGATACCTTAGCGCTCATTACCACCTACCAAGCAGGCTCACTGCCAGACATGGTCAGCTTCTCCAAAGACGGCCGTTACCTTGCTAGTGCAAACGAAGGTGAACCCAACGCAGACTACTCTGTCGACCCAGAAGGATCTGTCACTTTGGTCGACCTAAACAATGGACCTCAAAAAGCAGTAGTGACTCAAATTGATTTTCGCGAGTTTAATCAGGGCCAATCTCGTCACTCAGAACTTAGCTCTAAAGTTCGCATCTCTCATCCTAACGCGACTGTTGCTCAAGACTTAGAGCCGGAATATTTAACGTTTGATGATAAAGGCTCGCTCTATGTAGCTCTTCAAGAAAACAATGCGATGGCGACTATTGATGTTGCTTCAGCGAGTGTTAAAAGTATCGTTGGCTTAGGTGGCAAATCTTGGCAAACAGAGAAGCTTGATGCCTCTAATAAAGACAACATTGTGGGCAACTTGAAGAGCTACCCAATGTTAGAAGGCCTGTATATGCCCGACAGCATAGCTAGCTATAGCGTAAATGGCGAAACTTATGTTGTGACTGCGAATGAAGGTGATGGCCGTGAGTATGGTTTCAACACCACACAACAACAATGTGATAAACAAGGTTTCAAGTGGGGCGGTGACGAACAGCAAAATGCTGAGGACTACACTAACAAGCAAGACTTCTGTATCGCTTACGTTGATGAGGTTCGTGGCAAAAAGCTCAAAGTGGATCCGAATCATCCTCTGGCAATCGCTCTAAAAGACAACGCACAATTAGCACGCCTTAAAGTGATCAAGTCAAACCAAACATTGGCAGCAGATGAAAAAGTGCAAGCCTTTGGCGCTCGCTCCTTCTCTATCTGGAATGAAACGGGTGAACGGGTTTATGACAGTGGCGATGAATTTGCCAATATTGTATTCATAAAGGAAGCGAAGTACTTCAACAGCACTAATGATAATAACAACTCCGCAGATGACCGCAGTGATGATAAAGGTGTCGAGCCAGAAGCCATTGAAGTTGCAAATATTAATGGTCGTCACTACGCGTTCATTGGCTTAGAACGTCATGGCGGCATTATGGTCTATGATGTTACAGAACCTGCACAAGCCCTGTTTATCACCTACGTTAATAACCGTGACTTCTCCCAGTCAGTTTGCACTCAAGTAGATGATGGCGATTGCGATAATGACCAATACAACCCAAAGGCAGGCGATCTTGGGCCTGAATCCATCGAGTACTTCACACGTCAGGGCAACCACTTCATTGCCGTCGGTAATGAAGTCAGTGGTACAACATCGGTCTTTAGAATCGATCTTTAATCACGCCTTAGGCTCTGACCGTTTTGTCAGAGTCCAGAGCATAACCGTGTTAATCGTCACGACAAAAAAACAGATTTGATGACAACGGGTTAATTATCTATAAAGCGCCTCCTGTTTCTTATAACCACGGCGGCGCTTATCATGCAAAAGCTCATCGATTCTTTATTCTCTCAAGGCTATTACATTTGGGACGATTTTCTGTCTCCCGATCAAGTTGATGCGCTCAAAGAGTGTCTGCCAGAGAACTGGAAAAAAGCGTGTATCGGTCGCAACGACGAAGTCATGCGTGAAAGCGCAATTCGCAGTGACAAAATCTGCTGGCTATCGAGCGATCTTGGTGAACCAGTTCAACAATTTCTTAGTAAGATGGAGATCATTCGCCAAGCCGCAAACCAGAATTTTTTCTTGGGCCTATTTGAATATGAAGCGCACTTTGCAAAATATGAAAAGGGTGATTTCTACCAGAAACACCTAGATTGCTTCCGCGGTAACGAGAATCGCCGTTTGACGACAGTGTTCTACATGAACGATGAATGGACAGAGCAAGATGGTGGTGATTTAGTTGTCTACGACTTAGATGACAATGAGCTGACGCGAATCAAACCAAAATCAGGCCGATTATTTGTGTTTTTCTCAGAGCAGTTCCCTCACGAAGTACTGCCAACTCACCGCGAGCGTTTTAGCATCGCAGGTTGGTTCAGAACCAATGGTGTAAAAGACAACATGTTGGATATAGCTCAGTAGCCATCATCCCCTACTAGGATGCTATTCCATTCTGCCGGTCATAGGTGTTTTCGAACTCAATACATCACTTTAATCAAATTAATTGCTAGAAGTGTCCGCCACCGGATACTTCTTCTCTACATTCCCCTATACACTCTCCCTCAACGACGGCAAGAAACGCATTCATAATGTCCGTAAGCCTCTATAATCTATAAGAAGATATAAGCAGAGGCGGTTATGACAAAGACGATAGCGGTTGAACAATTGAGATGGACGACGTCGTTGTCGCCAGAGTTGTCACAAGAACTAGTTTCTGTAGCCCAGCGAATTTCAATCGAAGACCCTGCGTTGGCAAGCTCAAGTCTCATAAATAGAGGCATCAACTTTATAGAAAGTGGAACATTAGCGATTTGTATACAAACTCCAAATTTAAAAACTGCAAATTGCCTATTAGTGGGTCAAGATGGCTGGTTCGGAAATTATATTGACCCCAATGCCTCTTTGTTGCCTTTTATATTTATTGAAATAGAACCTTGTAGCATTATTCATTTTAGTAACCAACGCTTGCGTCCAATATGTGAAAAAAATGCTGAAATCTACAAGTGGTTTTATTCATTAACGTTTGAGTCAAAAGAGAAATGGCTACAAAGCCAGTTGATATATAGCGCGAACATCACAGAAAGAATTGTTTATCAGTTGATAGATATATTGGCTCATATGAACACCAAAGAATCGATGGTCGAAATTTCAGTGTCACAACAACAATTAAGTGACATGACAGGTATCGCACGCCAACGGGTAAATGAAGTAATGAAAGAACTAGAGAGAAATCATCTTGTTACGTTATATAGAGGCAAGATTCGCATCGATTCGCCACAGAGGCTAGCTGCTTATATGGACGGCATTGATCTAAGTATACGCGATCCAAGACTGTATATTTAGTCGTTACCAATTCTATCCAATAATGTGACTACATTTTTGGGAAATGCTTAAACAACTTTTATCAGGTTCTCCTGAGGAACAAACACAGCTGTAGGTTATATATGCCGTTTATCTATGCTATTAAAATTCACACTGATACCAAGGATGACGTAAATAAGAAATTTCGTGTTAATAGACTTGAAGGTGAGGTTATCGTTGACCATTTGGGTCAGGTTTATATTTGCCCTCAGTTAAGTACGACTAAATGGAAATTTTACCCAAAGTCTAGCCAACTTATCGTTAGACAGGATCAACGCTGGAATACTGTTATTGAAGAAACGCTGCTGTTTATGGAAACGCACTATTCCGTTTCAGTAATAGATAGAAAACCAAGCTGGATTAATATCAGCCAACCTTTTCGATGTCCCAAAATGGCTCTGTATATCAAGAGTCTGGATTTCGTCGCCTAAGTAAACTCGAAGACCATTTTCAATTAAGAGAAACTCTATGAATGTACTACGCTCGTTGTTTTGTTTTGTTACCCTTGGAACCGTCAGTACGTTACTTGGGTGTGGAGGAAGTAGTCCAACTAATCCAGAAGCTACCCTACCGCAACCTCAAAGTATGGTTATTCGTACATTTGACTTTATCGCTAGTCCCAGTGAATACACTGAAACTGACGTAATTGCTATGTCTCTAAAGGGAGAGAAACATGACTTGTTGAAAAACCAGTACTCTCGTCATATCGGTTACTCGAAAACCGTACAATTTCGAGACACAGACGACTTGGTTAACTTGTTAAACATTGAACTTATAAGTCGAAATGAACAGCAGGTGCTAGCTAATACTCAAATTGAACTAGTGGATAAAGCTCGCTATTGGGTTTTTAGTCTAGGTAATACCGACACCGATGACTATCAACTATACGCTCTACACCAACCCAACGTTCAACCCGTGGACGGCAAAGTGCCCGTTTTTATCCTAGATCTTGATGTTCACAAGCATATAGGTAAAACCGCGGTTCACATTGGTCAACAATCGCCGCCTATTGATATCTCGTCACACGGTGACTTCAAACAAATAAATATGTCAAAAGATCTTATGAATTTTGACCTCACCGTAAACTACAGCGACACCACGACCTTGGACTGCACAGTTTGGACTCCAGAAAAAGACTCAGTATGGAACGATAGTGCTTGGGTGGTATTCATCGTAAATGAACAGTGTCATCTTCGACATGTTGACCAGTAATTTAAAGGTATGATCATGCTCAGCATCTTATTAGCCGCTTATGTGTCCCTAGCCAATATTCACAAACACGCCATTGATAGAAAAGTAAAAAGCAGCAAACTTTTAGAATGGAACGTTACAGAGCCTAGACGCGACGTTCCATAACTTATGACTTCTAACTATGGTCTTGCTTTGAACTCGCAGTAAACTCGAGTACTTTTTCAGCACAAACATCAATGCAGCGCCCACAGCTAATGCAATCTTGGCTCATAACACGTCTGTCCCCCTGTTTAAGGGGCTGCCTAAGAACATCGGGTTCAGGGCACACGTTATAACAATCCATACATTTAGTGCACGCCTCGCGGTGAGTTGCTTTAATTCTGATAACGCTCTTACGACCGATGACGCCGTAAGTTGCACCCAGTGGGCACAAATGCCCGCACCAACCGTGTTCAACCAAAACGAGATCAAGTAAGAAAACCAATAGAATCAGTATCCAACCAGCACCCATCCCAAATACCAATCCACGATGTAACGATGCCACAGGATCAATCCACGCCCACAACAGTGAACCAGAAACAGCACTACCCAGTAGAATCACCGGAATCAACCAATAGCGAAGTTTTGGAGACCATTTATAACTTGCCTTAAGATTTAGTTTACGTCGCATCCACGCTGCTAAATCGGTGACCATATTGAGAGGGCAAACCCAAGCACAGAACGCACGAGGAGCAATAAGAGCGTAAAACACAACAACAATGGCAACACCAATGAGAGCGTTCACTTCTGGCCAGTGCCCTGTGGCCAATGTTTGCATCACGAGGAGTGGATCACTGAGAGGAATCACCCCAAATAACATGCTGGATGATAGGTTGCCTTCAAGAATTCCCCATGTTGGCCCCACCATGAATAGACCTATGATGGCCAGTTGGCATAACCTTCTTAAAATCAAAAAACGATGTGCCTTCCACCAGCCAAGCTCTTTTATCGCATCTTTACCCGCATCTTTTGCGCGATTCTTAGCCATGGTTATTTCCTCCCGTCATTAATGCGGATGTGCTCACTCGGCGCTATCTCTGGTGTTTCAGGGAAGGTACCATCGCGAAGTTCTACCTTTTCTTCCCATCCAAGCTGATAGTGGTCGCCCATATGGCCTTTAGCGAGTTCAATAGGCACAACCTTTATGACAGGTACATCGGTAACACATGCCTGCTCACATTTACCGCAGCCTGTACAGTGGTCAGAGTGAACCGTTGGAATAAACTTGGCATGGTAACCAGTGCGCTGGTTGCGAATTGGCTCAAGGGTAATTGCTTTATCGATGACCGGACACACTCGATAACAAACATCGCAGCGCAACCCCTGCCAGTTCAAACACTCTTCATGGTCAATAAGTACCGCGAGCCCCATACGGGAGTCGTCGATATTAGTAAGTGAATGATCAAGCGCACCACTTGGACACGCCACCACACAAGGAATGTCCTCACACATTTCGCAAGGAATATCACGGGCGGTAAAATATGGCGTTCCTGATGCTACAGGAGATAAAAGGGTTGCAAGCTTTAGCGTATCGTACGGACAGGCCTGGACGCATAAACCGCAGCGCAAACACGCTTGGTCAAATTGGTCGCCAGCAAGCGCTCCAGGTGGCCGAATAGGCACTCCTCCACTGGTTTTTGCTTGCCCTTGCTTGGATTGTAACCCTAGTAAAGTCGCCGCAGCGCCAACACCAACAGCTGTTCTCGCTGCGTCACGTAGAAATCTGCGACGGCTTTCAGAAGACTTATTGTTTTGCCTAGACATGCTCAGATCCTTTCACTTTTAGTCAAAGGTATTATTTAATTATACTACTTCCGAGCTCATTCAGATGAGCTGTATTAGGCGAATTGTAACTCTTCTAACTGATGTCCCTACTATACGAAAGGGTTATACTGAAGGTTGATTGATTAATATCAACAATGGATAACTATCGTTATCACAAATTGAGAAATTAAGGTTGTAGTTCCAGAAGATTGAGGTGCAGCAAGGGAGCCGCACCTTTCGTGCTTAAGCGCTCTTTTTAATGTCGTTTTTTGGACCACTTTTCGGGTTGATTGGCAATTTTGTTTCCGTCGTCTCTTTTGATTTTAGACTCACTACTTCATCATCCGGAAACTCTGCCGTTTCGCCAAAGAATTTACCGCCCGGTTCAATACTCAAGTTGTTACTCCAGACTTTGCCCTTAACTCGACCATTAGCGAGAATCTGAATATGCTCCGCATGACAATTGCCTTCGACAATACCGTTAACAATTAACTGCTTTGCGAATATTTCACCTTTCACTCGTCCCGACTCAGCAACAACTAATGAGCCTTCGACGTGAACTTGTCCATCGACGATTCCATCGACTTGAATATCACTTTCTAATTTGAGTTTTCCGCTAATAGTACAGCCTTTGGCGATGAGAGTTGCAGCTGCTGAGCGACTCTTTGTTCCACTGTTTTTACTAAAGATTCCCATCGTATTCCTCGTTCCTTTTTAAAGATATCTTCAAATTCATGTACACCCCATTCCACAAAAGGCCTAGGGTTTAGCGCTCGCCCAACAAAGCGAACTTCATAGTGTAAATGCGGTCCAGATGACAGACCTGTGTTGCCGGAAATGGCGATCAAATCCCCTTTACGGACAAATTGCCCATTCTTAACTTTGAAGCTCTTAAGATGTGAGTAAGAACTGGAAAAGCCGAATGAATGTTGCAGTCGAAGAAAGTTGCCAGAGCCTTTACTACTGCGCCTCGTTACCTCAACCACGCCGTCTGCAGGTGCGTAGATTGATGTGCCTGTGTTCACAGCAAAATCCAGCCCTCGGTGCATTTTAACTTTCCCGGTCACAGGATGAGTACGCTTGCCAAATTGAGACGACATTCGATGTTTCCCCACGGGCGAACCGCTCGGGATCTGGGTCAACATCACCATTCGGATATTAGAGTGGATTGCCGCAGCATCCAGACGGGACTCCAACTCAATATCACCGCCTTGGTCAGACACTCCCAGTACTTTCTCTAAATCAGAAAGTCGTTCAGAGACTAACGCTATGCGCTCTTCTCTATCAGATAGGTCGTTCTCTAAGGTTTGTTTCAGGTCCTGCAAATTTGCCAGTTCGTCACCCAATGTTTGCGACTCACTGGCAAGCTCTTTTTGTTTGAGCTCAGCGTAATCCACAACTTGATAAAGGTGTTGAATAAGCAACGCGCCGCCAAACACCACCGCAACACTGACTCCAAGCAAGCTTTTTAAGCTCCGGCGCATCGATTTACTCAACTGCCAGTGCTTGGAGCCGTTAATGGTTGAAACTGAAATCGTTAGTTGGTCTTTCATGTTTGATGCTGTCTTATCCGTGACTGTTGCAGAATTTCCCTACAAACCAAGTTCACCGTATTGCTTGATTTTATTGAACTAAGCGTTAATTTACGGAATACAGATGACAGGTACTAGTCAGAAAGTGCAATGAAATGTCAGGACGTGACTTTGTGTCAAACAATCAATAAAAACTATATGTTAGGTTTAACAACTGGTTAAAAAGATCCGCGCCAAAGTAATCATATTCTGCTCCCCATCTGACAGCTTGTCAGACTCCCCCTGAAATTAATCACTATCTCACCTCCCAACGAATACCAATATCCAAAACGTCTTGACTTCATAACTTTATGAAAATTAGCTAGAAAATAATCAACTGGCTTCTAATATTGACTATATAAGTGATATTTGAGGGTTTTCTATGAAACGGTCGTTGTTCATTGTTTTCTCTATCTTGTTTTCTCTGGTGGGATGCCAAAGTGACGACAATGGCAAAGCACTAGGTACACTTGAGCGAGACCGCATTACATTTTCTTCTACCGCGAATGAAATCATTCGTGAATTGCCTATTCGTGAAGGGAGTATGGTAAAAACAGGAGATGTTCTAGTTCGCTTAGACACCAAACGACAAGAAGCCGTATTGGCTCATTCGATAGCTGAAGAAGCAAAAGCCAGTGCTTACTTACTTCGCCTAACCAATGGTGAAAGACCTGAAGATATTGCAGCTGCGCAAGCTAAAGTAGATATGGCCCAAGCTCGATTGATCGAAGCGGAAAAGAACTACTCTCGAGCAGAAGAGTTAGTGCGCAAAAAACTCGCAAGTCAATCGCAAAAGGACCAAGCGTTGGCTAACCGCGACTCAGCAAGAGCGGAGCTAAACTCGGCAACAGAAGAGTTCTCAAAGCTGACAGCCGGTACCCGACCCGAGGATATCACACAAGCAGAAGCTGCCTTGGCTGCTGCAAAGGCCGACGTTGCATTACAAACCCAGCAGTTGGATGAGCTCACTATCGTCGCGACACGTGATGGCGTGCTTGATAACCTGCCATACAATCTTGGCGAACGAGTCGCTACTGGTTCCTTTGTTGCCGTGGTGCTAGCAGACCGGGTACCCTACGCGCGTGTCTATGTTCCTTCTTCAGTCAGGGTGAAGTTTGTCCCTGGTCTTGAAGTGCCTGTTCATGTGGACGGGTTAGAGCAAATACTAACTGGCACAGTTCGTTGGGTCGCATCCGATCCATCATTCACCCCTTATTATGCTCTAACTGAAGATGAGCGCTCACGCTTGATGTATCTGGCAGAGATCGACTTACCCGACAGTGCTCAAACACTTCCTACCGGAGTACCAGCTCAAGTTGACTTAGCGGGGCTGAAGTAGATGAGCGAGATTGCCGTTACAGCAACCAATATCACCAAAAAGTTCGGTGACTTTACAGCCATCAATGGCATTAACTTGTCGGTTCCCAAAGGCAGTATTTATGGGTTTCTAGGGCCCAATGGTTGCGGGAAATCGACCACTATTCGCATGCTAACAGGCCTGCTTAGTCCTACCGAGGGCACCGTTAATGTTTTGGGATTGGATATTCCCCAACAGTCAGAACAACTGAGATTAAAGATTGGTTATATGACACAGAAATTCTCTTTGTATGACGATCTTTCTGTTCAGGAGAACTTGCAGTTTATTGGGCAAATATTCGGAATGAACCGCTCTTTTTGTAGCAACAGAATAGAAGAGCAACTGAGTATCTACGGTCTGTCCAACCTCAAGAAACAACGAGTCAGCGGCATGAGTGGTGGCCAAAAACAGCGTTTATCCCTTGCGGCTGCGACCATGCACAGACCAGAACTGCTTTTTTTGGATGAGCCGACTTCAGCCGTGGATCCTGAGAATCGTCGAGAATTTTGGGAACAACTGTTTGATCTTAGTGATCAAGGCACCACTATCCTAGTCACCACCCACTATATGGATGAAGCTGAGCGTTGTCATCGATTAGCCATTATGGAAGCGGGAGAAATGCGTGCAGACGATGAGCCAGAAGTGCTGATGAATAATATGGGAGTCAACATTGTAGAAGTGCGAGCGCCCCAATTACGAGCATTGAAAGAGAAGCTCGTCGCTTGTGAAGAGGTTCGATCTGCAGCTCAGTTAGGAATTCGCTTACGTGTACTGATCTATCAATCCGTCGCTGACCCCATCTTGTGGCTTAAAACGCGCTTCCCTGATTTAGCTCAAGCTGAGCTCACACCGGCAAGACCAAGTTTAGAAGATGTCTTTGTTTCCGTCACAGGTAAGGGCAGACAATGAAAAGCTTAACGCGCATGAGCGCCATAATGGTCAAAGAAATTCGTCAGCTCTCAAGGGATCGCATTACGTTTGGGATGGTTGTCATGATACCGCTCATTCAGCTTATTTTATTTGGATTTGCAATGAATACGGACGTGCGGAATATTCCGATTGCGATCGTTGATCAAAGCCAATCAGCCCCAGGGCGAATTATTGTTGAAGCCGTCAAGGTCACTCAGGTAGTCACCGTTAAAGCGCAATATCCAACGGTTGAGGAAGCAGAAGTTGCCATTCGTGAGGGTGTGGTACGTGCGGCGTTAATCTTACCTAACAACCTAACGCAACGTATTACTCATAAGCAGACACTAGGCCAATGGCTGGTCGACGGTTCCGATACTATGATCAGTTCTGCGCTTTTGGGTTTGCAAAACATGCCTATCAAAGAGTTTTCGATTGCAGGCTACCAGCCAAGCTCTCCAAAAACCTTCGAAGCAACCCTACTCTATAATCCAAGTCGCCGATCCGCAGTGAATATTGTCCCTGGACTCTTAGGTGTGATACTGACAATGACGATGATTTTATTTACCAGTGCAGCCATCGTGCGAGAACGCGAACGAGGCAATCTGGAGTTGTTAATCACCACTCCTATTCATTCCCTTGAGTTAATGATCGGTAAGATAGTCCCTTATATCTTTATCGGACTGATTCAGATCTTCATTATTTTAGGACTCGGTTGGGCGATTTTCAGCGTTCCCATAAATGGTCAAGTGAGTCAAATTCTGATGGGAAGTTTGCTATTTATAGCCGCTAGCTTAACTTTGGGTTTGGTGATTTCAACCATCGCGCAGACTCAGTTGCAAGCCATGCAAATGACCGTGTTTATCTTGCTGCCTTCTATCTTGCTCTCTGGATTTATGTTTCCTTATGAAGCGATGCCGAATGCCGCCCAATGGGTCGCAGAAGCTTTACCAGCTACTCACTTTATGCGCATGATACGCGGCATTATTTTACGTGGCGCTGATTTGTCTGACGTATGGCGTGATACCGTCTGGCTGGCTGGATTTACCGTCGTCGGTCTTATTGTTGCCGCCTTTAGATTCAAGAAAACTCTCGATTAACAGACAACGACACAGGACGTTGCTATGGACAATAAAAAGCTAGAAAGCAAACCTAACAAGAAGTTCGACCTAAACTTACTGCGAGTGTTTATTTCTACTTACGAAACAGAATCTGTGACCAAATCAGCAGAGCAACTCGACCTGACGCAATCTGCGGTGAGCAATGCGCTGACACGCCTTAAAGAAAATGTTGGCAAAGAACTATTCTCGAGAACAGGCCGAGGCATCAAACCGACACGCTATGCCAAAGAACTGTATGAGCAGACCCATGACCATATCATGAGTATAGAGAAAGTGATTCAAGGTCTAGAAGCGTTTGATCCAAAGAAAACACAACGTACATTCGTCGTGTATTGTCATGAAGCCGCTATGTTAAGGCTTCAGAAACGTCTCCATGTCTGTACTACCTATCCAAATATCGAGATCATCTTAAAAGAACTTCCTCCCAAAGATGCCAGAATCTACGAAGATCTTCAGATGGAGAAAGTGGATCTAGTTATTGATGTGTCGCCATCAGACAGCAAAGTATTTCAATCAGAATTACTGCACAGTGAAGGGCTAACGTGCGTCGCCAGTAAGAATCATCCACGCATACAGCAAGGTAAATTCGATAAATCCAACTATATGACCGAAAGTCATGTTCTACTGAATATCAGGCGCCACAATCTCACATTTGTGGAATGGTTGGTCAGCGAAGTATTGCCACCACGAAAAGTATTTAGCCAACACTCTTCATTGCTTGGAATGCTTCCTTCAGTATCCAATTCACAAGCGATTGCGGTCATACCTTTATCTGTTGCGGAGCAGTATAGCGATATATTCCAACTGCAAACTTTTCCTTTCCCATTTGAAACTAAAACCTTTGATTCCTATATGGTTTGGCCAAGTAAAATGAGTCACAACTCTGCCATTACATGGTTAAGACAGCAGATGGTACATCATCTGAAAGAGAGTTAAACAAAGGCGGGTTATAAAGATTAAAAAAGGCAGCACTATGTGCTGCCTTTTCAATTCGGTTTGTCGCCAAGCGACAATGTATTCGGTAACGATTAGAAGTTAAACGTTACACCTGCACGGATACGGTTTTCTGTTTTGAAATCCGTGTATTGTGCATTCGCATATGTTTTATCAAGAATTTGATAATCTACGTATGGAGCCCATGATTCAAAGCCAGTGTACTTAACTTGGAATGTGTGTTCCCATTTGGTATCCGCTTGATCTTTACCATTGCCCGTGTATGCACCACCGTCTTTTTGGTTGATGTAAGCAGGGTTATACTCAAGTGCGAAGTCGTTTAGGTTGTAACCAACCCATAGGTCAACTTGGTTAGTGTCATTTGTCTTAACACCTGGAGTTGTGCTGCTAGACGCTGCTTGGTAACGGTAACGAGCTGCAGTATAGAAGTTGCCTTCAGCATACGTTGCTTTTAGGTATGGACGATATTCCATGTGGTCAGAACCGTTCCAGTATACGAAACCAGGAGTTAACGTGAAGTTATCGTTAATTGCCCAGTTGTAGTTTAGTTCTGTTTCGAAAGCAGCAACGCTTTTACCAGAATTGCTAAACAGTTTATCACCTTGAGCTTGAGTACCTTCAAGGTGGATTTGCCAATCTTCTGCAAAGTCAAAACCAGCGCGTACACGAGTTTCGTAAGTTTTAGCTTCTGTTTTGTAAGCACCACGAACGTCAACGTAGTTTGCGCTTGCAGGAAGGGCTACAGCAGCAACAAGTGCCGCCGCTAATGTCATTTTAAAAGTTTTCATGAAAAGCTCCGTATAGAACAGGAATGCCAAAAGGCATTAATTTAACGTGCGAGCGTTTAGGCCACTGCCAAGCATCCTTAGACGCCACACTAAAACTGAGCTCAGCATATTTTGTTGAGCATCATTTTTGTCAGAGGAATGTCAAAGTAGAGTTTGAAGTGATGAGCATCACATCATAATTGAACCACAAGCTAATTTACGGAACAAAATATTCTCAAATCGATAACAAAAATAGATTATACACCTATTTTTGATTCAATTTAATCATAAATGAAACCACGTTAATCATTAACGATGAATTCATACCATAAATACGATTACTGATTGGAGTAAGATGTGTGATAGTTGGAGTAATTGTAATCAGATTCATTCACTTGCATTGAGGTGTCATTATCGGAGGTCGTTTGCTGACTCTCTGAAGATTCCGTATTTGGCTGCTCTTTATTCAAAGTGTCTGCATCTTCAAGTGCAAAAAGAGGTAATTCTCTTTTATAAAGCTTGTTTAATGCCTTGATTAGCGAATGTTTCACCATCGGCCCAAACTGAAGTTTTTTAATGACGGGTTTTGCTAACGATTGAAGTCCCACGACGGAGTCCACTCCTAATGTCGAACCCACCGAGTCTCTTGCTGATTTTGCAGCCTCATAACCTAAATAGGCGGACATAAACAGCCAAATATAAGCGATAGCAGCGCCATTAGGCTTAATGTCTCGCCATGCTTCACCTGCATAATACATAGCTTCCACATTGCCTTTCTCAGCCGCACGTTCTAACCAATAGCAAGCTCTGTCAGTATTTTGTTCAACACCAACACCATTTAGGTAATTCAGACCCAGTTTGGTCATGCCCTCTTCACTTTGCTTTTCCGCGGCTTTTTCAAACCAAAGAGTCGATTGTTTAGGCGATGGTGTTGGGTTATCAGGAGAAATACTCCAGTCGCCCATATAGAGAATGGCCTCTAAATTTCCTTCTTCAGCAACTTCTTGGATGGTAGATACACCTTTGGGAATATTGCGCTCGGTACCTCGCCCATAAATTAAAGCCTTCGCAGCCTCAAATTTGGCATGAGAATCCCCTTCAGTACCAGCAATACAAAGGCGCCAATAGTTTGCTTGCTCACGTAATACCAAGTCTTCGCGCTTTTTATCACTGAGACGAACAATGCCGTACATCGCCGTGACGTTATCCAACTGCGCACCTTTATGGTACCAATACAGCGCTTCTTTCACATTCTTGCGTTCGGCTTCTTTCGCTAAATACAAAATTGTAGGTACATGGCCCGTTTCCGCTTTATAAACACGCTCTTGCCTTTCTTGTTGACGCGCTTTTTCAATAGCACGTCGGTAGGCAGCTTCACGCTCAAGACGCTCTTGCTCCATCCTCTTGCGTCTCAAGGATAACGAGAACATCCAGATAAACGCCAAGATGAGCGAAAGACTGGTTGCACCTATTGCAATAGAAAGTGTCGACATTGATTAATAGCTTTTTGGGTAACGGTTACTCTATATAGTAACGGCAGGAAGGGAGATTAATTAAGTGATATAGGCGATCTATTACACGCTTTTACAACTTAGTTTAGAGAAATGACGTTGGCTGAATATCTGCTTAGAGAAAAAGCCTCGAACCATTGCCACTTCCTATACCGAGCAGAATGATTCGAGATGGAGTAAATTCTATATTAGGTTACTTACGGCTGTTAATTGCTTTAACAAACGTTTCCTGAGCACCTTCGACGTTAAGAGCTTTCGCTTCATCTAGCAGGCTAAGTGCTTTAGGGATGTTGTCCTCGGCGACGGCTTTTTGGATCGCACTATGATAATAGCTTGTCGTCTCTGGTTGAATGGTTGCTGGAGCTGCTTTCACACTAGTTGCTACAACGCCAGTCGTTGCCGCTGTAACAGGTGCCACCATGGAATTATCAACTTTTCTAGACCCCAATGTGAGGGTCTCTATTTCTAAATTCAGTTCACCGACATAACTGTGTTTAAACTTAGGGTCAGTAACAATAGGTAACGGCTCCCCGCTTTCTTCTGCTCTCACCTTGGCAGGATGTGGTACAGAAACTAACTGGCCGACATCTGAACTGTTAGTGAACACAATCATGTAAGGTAATGACTGTGCGTCGACTTCAAAACTCGTTACATAACGATTCGCATCGAACATGTCTGAATAGCGAATATTGAATTCATCAAGAGTGATAGTTCTTACCACATTATATTCTTTGTCGAGTAATTGAACTGTCGGTGCTAACACTCGTTTTTTGAGCATTTTACTGCTCAGGGTTACCTTTACTTTGCCAGAACGAGGAGAGAACTCGAACGCATTGAAAAAGCTCTTACCGGTTTTGAATTCCCATACAGGAGATGATTCATCAATTACAAAACCAACATCTTCAGTCTTATCCAACTCCACCCAAGCAAAATCTTTTTTACTGATACAGCAAACGTCTTCTGACTTCATTTGAGCATCTGTGATGGTGGGCTCAACACCAGAGTTACTCGCACAACCAACCACACTTAGTCCAAGTACTAGCGCCAAAATATTTTTGTTCATAATATTCCACCATTTTAGAAAAAGAAGGCAGTCCTTAGACTGCCTTGTTAGATTAAGACTTCATCTAGTAAATTCAACTAGGTTGATTAGAACCAGATTTCAGCTTCGATACCGAATCGAGTATCACTACCTTTCGATGATTGCGACCATCCATAAGAATCATCGCTAGATGACATATAAGCAATGTATGGTTTGATCTGTGGACGTCCCCAGTAGTCTGCATTCACAGTGAAAACAGGTGCTAATGTAGCTGAGTAGAAATACGTTGTATCGTCTGTACGCCATCCCTTAGCTGTTTCGCTTGCCGCTGTTAAAACTGCTTCCCAACGGAAGTTGTCGCTTACTCGGTACGTAGGAGTTAAGCCCAAGAATGCGCGAGTTACGCCATCCTGCGCGCCCCAAACCTGGCCACGATCATTGTTATCAATGTTCCAATAAACAATTTCTGAACCAAGTTGAACGTTTTCAGTAATGTTGGCAACACCGTAAGACGTTAAGAATAGAGAAACATCGTCTTCTGCCCATCCACCATTCCAGTTACCGAAGTTTGTACCTTTAGTGGCCGCAATGCCTTTACCATAAGTAACACCCGTTAATGACCAGCCATCAAAACCGTAGTAGTCGCGAGAATAAGTAATACCAGCGCCAATACCATTTTCAGCTGCATCTGGTGTATTAGTATCTACACGATATTGATCTGAATGAGCACGTACTTGGTACTTAAGGTCGAAATCAAAGCTTCCGCCGAGTCCTTTAATACCATATAAGTAAAGGTCTAGTGACGTTAATGTTGTACTACGACCATCATCTAGCGTATTACAGTATTTGCCGTTTACAGTCTCGTCATAATCCGGACCATTATCCGGCGTAACTGTGTTCACACAATAACCATCACCAGGATCAGCAGAAACTACTGCAAAACCTAAATTATCCGCAAAATCTAGGCCTTTATATTCTACACCCGCACCTAGACCCGAAGACTGCTTCCAATATTCTTTCGTGATAATACCTGCTTGACGGTTCAAGTAACGTTTACCAGCCCAGATGCTGGTGCCTTCAGCAAACATTGAAAGGTCACCAAGCTCTACATACGCTTCTTTAAACTCTAATTGACCTGACGAAAGGTGACTGTCGTTACCGCCTGAAGAACCATAGAAACCACGACCATTACCACCCTCGTTGTTACCATATTCTGTCTTTAGAACGTATTTAGACCAAGCGCCGTTTTCGTAGTTATTGCCTTTAGTTACCGTAAACTCTACTTGGTTAGGGTTACCAGAGAAAGCTGCACCCGCTGCGCGATAGTCACGGCGGTGCTCCCAAGTTTCATTAAGTTGTAGCGACTCACCTACGTTATATAGAAGGTGTCCATAACCATTAACTTGCCAACCTTCTTGTACTTTGTCTTCCGCCATCACAGCGCCTGAAGCTAAAGCACCCACCACTGCAGCAGCAATTACACTTACTTTTTTCATTAGAAAACTCCGTTTAACTTATCGTTATATTCAATTTCATTTTCCAAAACGCCGCAGAGGCAGTACTGATGCGTTTAGGTCTGAAATATTTATCGGTTTAGGGTCCCGAGTTGATTGAACGGTGTCAGATTAACCAAGTAGTAAGTGCGATACGTCCTCCACCCTGAAGATTGTTAAGGGGGATGAGAAAGGATGAGAAAAATAACCGTATGGTGTTTTTTAAGGATAAGTCACAAAAAAAGGGGGGAGGAGTAGCGGATTTGGTAATGTTTTGACGCACAAAATACGTCTTACATCACTTTTTACAAAATAACGCCAAATAAACTGAAATTAAATTACATTTAAAATTCTGTGATCTTAACTTGACCTAATGTTTACAAAGCTATTAACTATTGAAAGTTAAGTAATGTCATTCACGAACAAATAGAAAAAAATCTTATGACACAACATCAATCAAGCCCATATCCATTAGGGGCGACGCTGGATAAACGAGGATGTAACTTCGCGATCCATGCTCCAGATTGCCCAGATATCCAATTAGCTCTCTTTGATGACAACGATAATATTCAATTGTTCCCACTCCCTAATGAATATGCTGGAGTAAGGCATACCCACATTAGCGAAGTCAAGGCTGGGCAACGTTATGGTTTTGTCATAGAAACGTGTGAAGAGCGTCATTTCATATCAGATCCTTACGCAAAATCGTTGGACAAAGCCCTGCACTATATTCCGCCATTTGATGTATCAAAAAGCTTTGAACTACCGAAATGTGTGGTCATTGCTGACGACTTCGATTGGCAAGACACTAAGCTACCAAGAATCCCTCGCGAAGAAATGGTGCTGTTCGAAACTCATGTAAAAGGCTCCACTAAGCTCAATGAGAAGGTCCCATCGCAGAATAGAGGTAAGTATCTAGGCTTAGTCAGCGAAGAGATGCTGAAGTTTTATAAGCAGCAAAATATCAATTCTATACAATTGCTCCCTGTCGCTGCCTGTATGCATGAACCTCACCTGCTCAACATGGATAAAGTTAATTATTGGGGTTATAACCCATATGTCTTTATGGCACCAGATCCGCGCTATGCAGATTCAGATGCTGTCCTAGAACTAAAATCAGCTATTCGTGAACTTCACCGCCATGGTATTGAGGTCATTCTTGATGTGGTCTACAACCATACTGCAGAGGGTGGAGATAACGGAGCGGTCTTCAATCTGAAAGCCTTGGATTCTAAATTCTATCTACGCCATGGTGAGTTCTTTGCAAACTTTACCGGTTGCGGAAACACGGTTGACCTCAATTATCAGCCAGCACTCAACCTTGTTATGGATACACTCCGTTATTGGGTTCAAGAGTTCAACGTCGATGGCTTCCGTTTTGACCTTGCTGCGACACTCGGTCGTAACGGAGATAACTTTAACCGTGACGCTGCCTTCTTTAGAGCTGTCGCGCAAGATCCTGTATTAAAACAGACTAAGTTAATTGCAGAGCCATGGGATATCGGTCCTAATGGTTATCAAGTCGGTAACTTCCCATTTGGTTGGAATGAGTGTAATGATCGTTTGCGAGACATTACGCGCAGTTTCTGGCGGGGCGATCAAGGTTACTTGAAAGAGTTCGCTACCCGATTAATGGGTTCTCGAGACCTATATAGTGCGGCAAATTGGCCATATAAACTGACCGTGAACTACATCACCTACCACGATGGTTTCACTATGCAAGACTTGGTGTCATACAAGCATAAGCATAATGAGGCCAATGGTGAACAAAACCGTGATGGACACGGTGATAATCGCTCAGACAATTATGGCGCAGAGGGCGACACAGACAACCCAGTCATCTTGGCAACTCGCGAGAAGCAAAAGCGTAACTTTATGGCAACGCTGCTCTTCTCGTTTGGTATTCCCCATATTTTGACCGCAGATGTCCTCTCACACACGCAAAAAGGTAATAACAACGCCTATTGCCAAGACAATGAGATCAGTTGGTTGGACTGGAGCTCAAGCGAGCCGAAAGAGCACTTCAGACAATGGCTAGCAGACATGCTTGCCGCTCGCCAAGAGTATATGGTGCCTTTCATCCGCGCATTTAGCGGTGAGAAGCGTAACGACAATCGCATTTTCTGGAGCCGTGTGGATGGAAAATTAATGAGCATGGAAGATTGGAATCGACTTAGTAGCGTCGCACTACATATTGGTATTGGGGATGACGGTGATGAGATGGTTTACTTAATTAACCAAACCAAAGCACCTGCTCGTTTTACCTTGCCAAACGATCGAAACCAGACTTGGAAGACCATTTGCGATACTCATATTGCAGAGTCTGAAGTAGGACATGCTGAAGGTGAAATACTTCAAGCTCCAATGTCGATGGCTATTTTGCACTTCTCTCCAACAGATTCATGATCTAACGTTAGTCCATTCATCAATAAGAGGTTGTTTTTCAACCTCTTATTTTTATCAATTGATCTCTACTAACTTTACGTCAAATAATTGTTTTGTATCCCTTATCTAAGACGTAGTACCATTTCCGCATGCTCAAATGGTTTAATACAATATGTCTCTGCCGAAAATCCTACTACGAGCCCTAAAACCGCTCACTTTTGCTCTTATTGCAGCGCTTATTTTTATCTCCTATCAGCAATATCAACATTCTCTTCAACTCGCGAAATCTCAATCTCAGTCCAATGTGAAAATGGCAACGGCACTAGTTTGGTCACAAATTGAAGCGACCTTTGCAAAAGTGGATTTACTGCAAAAGAATATTGACGACGCACGTTTTGCTTCACTTGTTACGCAAACACTAGACAACACGTACCTGTATAAAAGTATTAGTGTGTTCGACCCGATCGCTCAAACCTATGTCGATAATCATGGAGAAGGTATTAGCGAGCAGACAAAGTCATCGATTCAGTGGCACTCCTTCGATGCTCTTTCGCACCAGTATGCTGTTTCGACCCTATATCAAAAGCAAGATGGGCTCTGGGTATTTGCTATCAAACAGCAACTTAGTCACCCCAGGCTAGAAGTCTGGTTTGAGGTAGACGCTCAGCATATCACCCAATATCTCGCGAATATGAAAACGCTTAAAGAAGGCTATGTATTCGTAATAGATGGCACCAATGGCCGACTTATTTTCCATCCTAATCCTCTGAGAATCGGCACAGAATCCATCAGCTACCTAAAGGGTCTAGAACAGAAGATCACCTATGGACAAACTAGAGGTAGCTACGAATACCACTACAATGGCGAACTCAAAGTCAGTATGTTTGACGCAAGAAACCCAATGAAATGGATATTCGTTTCTGGAACAAGTCGAGCAGATATTCTGTTTACGTCTTATCAGATTTCACTCACCGCTTTGGTGATATTAGCGCTGTTATCGCTGGCTCTATCTATTAACTACATCAGTTACCAGCTCAACCACTCTTTAGCAAGACTCAACCAGGCGCCTGACATTGCTCATTTTAAACACGATCTTCGCGCCATCTTTGACCGTTTTATCTTCCACAAAGGCGTACAATTTTGTCTATACGAACAAGATACTGGGAGCTTTAAAACCGTCGACTTTCATGGCAATACCAAAGTTATTCATCAATGCCAGTCATTGCCGTCCATCTTCACCTCACGTCAATTGAACTATGTATATAACAGTAACAATGATGCGTTAGCGCGAAAGCTTCAAGTGAATGGGCGTCATTACATATTGCCTCTATTTCAGAGGGATACCCTAATTGGCGTGATATACGTTAAGAGTGCGTTTTTTGCCTTTGATGGCGTAATAAGAGCTATTCGAGATTTCTCTGAAGTCGCTCTTTCAAACTTATTGCTGTTCCAATACCTCAACGATAAGGATTCACTTACTGGACTGGACAACAAGCTCACCATGCGTTCAGAGTTGACCCAGCAACTCAGAAATTCTAGCGCTTATTTTGCTTTGATCGATATAAATGGATTAAAAAGAATCAATGCTGACTATGGCGATATGATTGGCGACACGATTATTCTGTATGTAGCAGACATCATCAAACGCAGCTTCCCAAAGCCAAAGTCACATTGCATTGCTCGCTATGAAAGCGGACTATTTGCGGTACTATTCGAGGCAAACGACAACGTCGATGCGAAAAAGCAGCTTGAATGGTTAAGACAGCTGATAGAAAAGCTACCTTTGAACATTCATGATGAATGGATTACAGCAACCGTCTCTATTGGCGTTACAGCAACAGGAGATAGTACAGATGGCATTATTGGTAGAGCTACTCAAAGCCTACAGCAGG
This sequence comes from Vibrio sp. SCSIO 43133, assembly GCF_023716845.1. Lineage (NCBI taxonomy): Bacteria > Pseudomonadati > Pseudomonadota > Gammaproteobacteria > Vibrionales > Vibrionaceae > Vibrio > Vibrio sp. SCSIO 43133. The sequence goes on along the minus strand of NZ_CP068025.1, from coordinate 1,706,461 downwards.
CAAAACTAAAAGGTCGTAATCAAGTCCATATTCATCAAACATAAAAATAGCCCCTCGGTTGAGGGGCTATTTTTACTTAGAAGACACCAAGCATCTCACATAAGTACTTAGCGGCAGGACCTAACCTCGTATTGGATTTCCACAGCACATCCGCTGAGTTCATCATTTCATAGCGCTGGAATTCAGGCCTAAAATCAATCAAGGTACCCATCGCCTGCTTTTCAACAGTGAAATCTTTAGGCACTATCGCCCAGCCGATACCCTGCTCCACCAGCTTGATCACATCTTCTTGATCGTCAGCTTGCCAAATATCTTGAGAAAACGCGCCCTGAGCCTGAAGCACCGTATTCTGCATCATGCTGCGACACACAATTTGTCGTTCGCCAATAAGGGTTTCATTGCTCACTTGCTGCATGTCGGCAAAAATCGAATCCGGGCTACAAATACAGACCCACTCAATATTAGCGATAGAAACAAAGTCTAGCCCTTCTGGCACCGCGTCGGCCGCTAGGTTGAAACCAAGTTCCACTTCATCTTTGATAATCGCGTTAGTGAGATGGTGTGCTGCAAGCCTCGAAACATCAACTTGTGTGAAAGGAAAGCGTTGAGACATTTTCTCAATTGCGGATTCCAACAAAGAGAATGGTAGTAAAGGGTCAATGGCGATCTTTAATGTATCTTCAACACTATCAACACTAGCTTGTGAGTAATTACGAATTCGTTCAGCTTGTCTTAAAAGCACCTTAGCTTGCGACAACATTCGCTCGCCTTGCGGCGTCAGCTTAGGGTACTTGGTACTGCGGTCGAAAAGCGTAATCCCGAGATCGACCTCCAGATTATTGACACCAATGCTCACTGAGCTTTGGCTTTTTCCTAAATGCCTCGCAGCAGCAGAAAATGAGCCTTGTTCTGCCGCAGCGACAAAAGCAACAAGCTGTTCAATATTCAGCATACCCAACCCTTTGACTATATTATTAACAAGCGCACCATCGTAAAACAATAGCACAAAAATTGCACCCAAAGATAAACCAAAACAATAATGCCAGTACCGATTATTTGCGCTATAAATCAATAAAATGGCTTAGCTGGCATCTAGAAAGCTTCTCCAAAACGAATATAAAAGCTGGTATTTCCCATCTTTGATACCGCCGCGTCTACGCCAACAGTAAATCGCTCTTTGGCATTCAATAGGTAACGAACACCGACGCCAGCCGACGGCACAACTTCAGACTGAACCGAGTGCGTGTAGTACCGGTCCTGATTACCTATCACCGCCGCACCAGCGAAAGCCACACCGCTCCAGAGTGTGGAGAACTTATGCCTATATTCAATTTCAGCTTGGTACACTGAACTGCCTCGGTATTTATTCCAATCGGCACCACGTAAACTGGGGGTCACAAACTCATATTCTGGCGCATCACCTAACATTTCCTTACCCATAACTCGGTACGCCAGCACATCATCTCCAATTGGGAAATATTGACTAATTTCTGCATCCAGTCTGGTAAAGCGTTTGCCCGTCCGTTTGTCTCTTGAGTAGTGCAAGGTACTCAAATCGACGTTTAATCCCTGCGTCGCCCCCATCATATTATCGCGAGAGTCGTAGGTCATAAGCAGTCCAAGCGCGCTATTGCTGCCACTCATTTCTTGCTCAAACGCTTTTTTAATTTCTGGATCGGTATGCTCATTAAGGCTTGCGTTACCACCACTCCACAAACCTTGCACCCCCAAATACAGATCATCAATGATTTGCTTACGTACCTCTGCGTAAACAAAGTTAGAGTAGGATGAATATTGAGCGGCTTTAGGTAACTGCATTCCGACGCGCCCTGTGTATTTCAAATTGAGACCAAAGTGTCCAGCATAGAAACCCGCACGCCACGCATCATGCGCGAAAACATGTTCATGTCCTATGATTGCCATGCCACTGCCTGTATCAGTGTATTGACCGTAAAACATACTGGTAGAGGGGTTTTTAGCGCCTTCGGCTCGGTCGTGAAGGTACATGGCATTAACGCCAAGACCCAGACCAAGTGCATCATCAGTAATTGGAACAGGAAATGCGGCGAACTTGCGGTCAGGAAGCTCATCTGATGTTTCCACCGACTCTTCGGGCTTGTCCTGACTCTCTGTTGAAGTCTTCGATTCGCTCGCGTCGCAATAAGGGGCAAAAGCTAGTATTGATATAGCCATCAAAGTCGATGAAAAGTTTGGCGTGTTCAAATGAAATCTCTGTGCGTTATTGAAAATCGTACGTAGCACTTAGATTCCATTCTTTTGAGACCACTTAGGCTCATTGAGTGCAGTTTGGTGGAGGTATCACCAATCGACATCCTACTAAATATTAGTTTGAGGAAAAAGACCAAGTATACGCATAGTTAATAGGTAATTTTCAAAACTGGCAATTCAGAACAAACAATAGTCGATCATATATATATTAATAACACACCAAATGAGCAACACATTCATTGAATTTATTGAAAAAGTATATTTAGATCATATTCTTACGAAAATATGGCATTAGAGTCATCACTCCTCCGACCAATTCGAAAATATAATAGATCGATCTTCAAAATGTAATATTTTTTTTATAAAGTTTGCGCAATTCGATGAGATGTGAAGGAGAGCACATTGTGAATTCAAAAAATGTAATGCGAAGCCCTGCGGATAGATTGAGACATACCATTTTGTTCGAGCTATTACTGTTACTTATTGCAGCACCAATTTGTATGTTTGTTTTCGGAGCTAACGTCAAAACCGCAGCGTTAACTGCATTTTCGCTGTCGTTGATCGCTATGGTCTGGAACTACATTTACAATTATGCTTTTGATCGAGCTTTGATTTACTTACGAGGGACATCAAAAAAGACCCCCACTCAACGTGTCTACCACGCATTACTGTTCGAGTTAGGGTTACTAGTCGCGACTATTCCATTGTTGGCATGGAGCTTAAACCTATCATTAATCGATGCCGTGCTAGCTGACTTGGGCTTCGTAATTGTGGCTCTATTTTACGCCTATTTCTTTAATCTGGTTTACGATGCAGTATTTCCGATCGTCGACCACAACAATGACAAGCATGCATTGTAATTTTTTGATTAAATTCCATATTAGTATTGCGGCGAAGATTGCAATCAATCCATAACATAGGCAATCTAGTGTACGCTAAACTATTAGAATAATTCTGCTAGGATAAAATAAAATGAAAGCTTCTAAGATTCTTGCTTGTGCATTACTCGCCGGTTGCAGCACCATGGCTGTTGCTGATGTGACGATCAAAATCCCAGACTCTGTTGATCTACTATCAGTCAATGCTGGAGACCCAGTTACAAAATCCAACGGTTTCTTCTCTTCTGGAAAAACTGCTACGCTTCCAGATGGTGTAAATCAAATTGTATTTCGCTTCGAGCCTTTGTTTGATTTGAATCGAGAAGAACGTGTTACGGTTCCAAGCAAAGCAATCATCGCTCGATTTGATGCTAGCAATACAGAACTCACTCTAGAAGTGCCCACCTACCAGAATGAACGCCAGGCTAAAAAGGACATTGATAGCTTTAAATGGTCTTTGGTCGACGCTGATGGCAATGTTATTCCAGTGACTCAGGACAAACTGATTAAGGACGGTATGCAGATAGGTCGTGATTACGACCGAGAAGCCGAGGATTACAACCGTAAAGGTGGCGTAGCCGCTATCGCAGTAGCAGGCACTGTTTCCGCAGTAACGCTACCCGCAACTTTACCTGCTAATTCAGCAAACGCAGAAATCGCAGTACCAGGTGGCGCAGCAGACAGTACGGCTGAAGAGATGCTAATCTTTTGGTACAACAAGGCAGATGCTGACACTAAAGCCCGCTTTAAAGAATACATCAGCAGCAACTAATCTACCTTATTCAAAAGCCGCTCTTAATGGAGCGGCTTTTTCGATCATACGAGAATAATACGTGAAAAAAATCGTCCTATTGGGTGACAGCTTGACGGCTGGATGGGGTTTAGCCACAAATCAAAACTGGTCAGATAAACTCATTGCAGCCCATCCAGATATTGAGTTTATCAACTGTGGTGTACCCGGTGACACGACAACAGGAATGCTATCTAGATTCAAACAACAAGTTTTAGACCAAGCTCCTGATGCCGTTGTTCTATTTGGCGGGCTGAACGACCTCAACTGGGGCACAGATATCAGTGTGGTTGCCAGTAACCTCAACGCTATGATAGCCCAGTCTCAACATCATGGTATTCAACCCATTTTAATCGTCACTTCTGCTATCGACCCAGTTGGTTCGCTCTCAATGTTTGGCAATCGTAAAGACACCGTTGAAGCCATACGCAGTGCTATTAAGCAGTTGAGCCAAAAACATGTCGAAAAGTTGAAAGCAATGTACAGCAGCGGAGAGAATGGGCTTGAGATCGTGGATATCTACCAAACGTTTGAACAATATGCATGCGAAAGAGGCTACGCATCGCTATACCAAGCCGATGGTATTCATTTGTCACCGCTTGGCGCTCAGCTTATCTATAATGCGCTGGACGAAATAAACTGGTAAGCAAAAGGGTCATCAGTACACACTGATGACCCTTTTGTATTTACGACCTATTTGATTATTTAGTCAACTCGATGACGTTAGACTATGCCCAAAAGCTCATTGCAATTATGGTCAAAGCACCGATACAAGCGATATTCAAGATAATACCAATACGCATCATCTCTTGTTGTTTAATATGACCAGAGGCAAAAACAATCGCATTCGGAGGTGTCGCTACCGGAAGCATAAACGCACAAGAGGCTGCCACTGCAATTAACACCGACAAAATCACCGGTGACATTCCAAACGCTTCAGCGACACTCGCAAAAACCGGAATCAGCAACGCCGCGCTCGCCGTATTACTGGCAAACTCAGTTAAGAAGACCACGAACGCCGCAATCACCAAGATAATCACCAACATGTTGAACTGAGAGATCATGTCACTTAATTCATTGGCAAGAAAAACACTCGTTCCCGTCGCCTTAAGGACATTACTCAAACAGATACCACCACCAAACAGCAGTAAGACACCCCAGTCTGCGGTCTTCTCAATATCCTTCCAATGAACTACTCGAGCAAAGTTCACCGCAACAATAGCGCCAAGAGCAACAATGGTGTCGAATTTCGCATACCCGCCCAACATTGCATTGATCGGTTTGCTGAATATCCACAAGAATACCGTAAGACCAAAGATAAGCAGAGTAACTACTTTCCCTTTATCCCAATTCACTTGCTCATGATTGATTTCGAACTCACCATCAAGCTTAGGTTTTAATACAAAGAACAAGACAGCTAATGCAATAGGGAGCAGAATGATTGATGTTGGTAAGCCAAATGCCATCCAGTCAGTAAAAGAGAGCCCTACCTCTGCCGCAGCGATCGCGTTAGGTGGACTTCCAACCATTGTTGCAATACCACCAATACTCGCGCTATAAGCAATGCCAAGTAGTACAAAAACGTACGTGTTATGGCCGCTTTCTTCATTTACTTTACTTAATACACCAAGCACCAATGGCAACATCATTGCCGCGGTAGCAGTATTACTGATCCACATAGATAAAAGTGCGGTGACGCCAAACAGCATGAACACCGCAACGCTCATCTTACCTTTTGCCATTACTAGCACTTTATCGGCAATAACCTTGTCTAAGCCTTGCCTATGCATAGCGGCTGCTAGTGCAAAACCACCCAAGAACAAAAATATGATGGAATTGGCAAAGTTATTTAAAGCGGTCTGCGTATCAAACACACCGAACAAAACCGCAATCACCGGCACCAATATAGCAGTCACAGTCACGTGAAGCGCTTCGGTCAACCACAGCACAGCAATAAACGCTAAGATACTAATTCCCAGCACGACACTGGGTTCAAATGGTAAGGTGTTATAGAGCACAGCAAACAGCACGACGTCGGCAAGAATAATCATGCTGTTACGGTTAAAGAACCACTCTCGGGTATTGGAGGGTAAGGGGACACTATCGTTTCTATTCATTATTATGGCTTCCTTTGATTAGACGGGCGAAAGCGACCTTGAAACACGCTTCAATGTCGCGGCCCTAACGCCATAAACGAGATAATGAAACCGGAAGTTAGATTCGATCAGAAGGCTGACTGTATCCGATGTAGTTATATTAAAGAGGATACGACACTGATACTCAGTTTCTACGCTTATGGGACCAAGTTATGATCCCATATAGAAAACCAAGCGCATAATGAAAAATTATCAATCTGTTAACCACATCAACAATATGGATATAATTACAACATCTTGATTTTATTAAGCACCAATCAGCTTATCAAAGCTCGATTTTGCCTCCTGACATTGCATAACCCGACCATGTCCTTGTCCATGTGTAGTGACCAACTCTACATTGACCATCTCTTGCGCTGCTTTCTTCGACACGGAATATTTAGTGAAACGATCCTTTTCATCATGAACGATAATAGTTGGCGCATTGCGAAGCGCTAATTTGTTATAGGGATCGATGGTTTGCAGAGGGTATTGATATTGGGTTTGAATATCATCGACTACCGCTTCAAACAAACGCATCGAATAGCCAGAACGCGCGACGCTACCAAACAAATTATCAAGATAGTCGAGAACCGGCGCGATAAGCAGCAAAGGTTTATCATGAAGTTTCGCGTGCTTACATTCAATCGCCGAAGCCGTGCCCATGCTATGCCCAACTAACCCAGCAACATCGTCTTCATTATCCAGCAGACCTTCTAAACCGCCAACAAAGGCAGGAATATGCCCAAACGCACCTTCACTCTCACCATGAGCAGGATGGTCATACGCAAGCGCAGTAAACCCTCGACTTGCGATGTGCTCCATTAGTGGGAAGAATTGGCTTGCCGTACCAGACCAACCATGAGTCAAAATCCACACAGGACCTGTACCAAGACGATATGTCTTTAACATACCTTCTGGCGTCGCGATCTCACCCTTTACCAATCCCTGAGGCTCAGAATTCTTTGGTTTAGAACGAACAGGCGTCAACAATAGTTTCTTCGCAGTGTTCTTCGCATGATTAGGCGCCAACTTATGATGAGCGCGCGTTGTAAGGTTAATCATGCGCTTTTTAAAACTGAATTTATTAGAAGTGTTGAAGTAAATTTTGTCACTCATGACTGACTCTTCCTTGCAGCACGATTCGAACGGTCGTGCTTTTTTATCTTAAAAAAATGTCTATTAGCTCGACCAAGACTCAAAAGACTTAGTCACACTATTCCAAAACCTTTGGCTACTTTCTTCTTGCCCAACGAGGGAGTAAAAAACATGCGCACTAAGATAGTGCCCATAAAGTTCAAATGCCGCTTGCTTAACATCCAGATCTTTTTTCAACTCACCAGTTTTGACGGCCTTCTCGATTTGTATCGTTAAGTAGCTGATCCAGCGATAAATCGCCTTGCGTAGAGAAACTTGCAGTTCGTCTTGACGATTATCACGCCAAGCATCGATAAACATACAGCTGCCTTGGAAAGATTGATTCCAACACATCCAGTTATCAATCAAATGCTTAAGCTTATCAATAACCAACTCATGCTGATGCTCTCTTACAGGGGCAATCACACGAGTCTGGAACGTAGCGTCGGCATACTCAACCACCGCTACCTGTAGGTTCACTTTGGAATTAAAATGCGCAAATAGACCACTCTTCGACATCTGACACTGCTTAGCCAGCTCACCGATCGTCAGGCTTTCTAAGCCTTCACGACTCGCTATGCCGAACGCTTGATTAAGAATGTGCTCTTTGGTCAGCTTACCTTTGCCCATTTAAATCTCTAATAAAACGAATACACCACCAATTTAGCACGGTCGTACTTTTTTGCAATCCTTGATTTATTGGGATGAGAAGATGTGGAATAATTATTCAATGCTACTGCGCTGATAATATGGAATGTTTATGGACTCTTTGGTCGACCAACTGCTGTTTTCTATCACCATCACGGGCCCAATTTGTCTTATGATCATTTTGGGAGTAGTGTTCAAACGAATCGGTCTGATCAACGATAATTTTATCGACGTGGCGTCTAAGTTAGTCTTTAAAGTTACCCTACCCGCCATGCTATTTTTAAGCATCGTCAACTCCGAGCACAATTTCTCCGCAGCGAGCCAATTCATTACTTTTAGTATTATTGCCAATATACTGTTCTTCATTTTCACATACACCTCCGTTGGCGCCATGTTTCGTCACTCCACGGATAAAGGCGTCATTATTCAAGGAAGTTTTCGAGCTAATACCGGGATTATAGGCTTGGCTTACGTCGCCAACGCATACGGAGAAAAAGGGGTCGCTTTAGCGGCTATCTATGTTGCTGTCACTACCTTTATTTATAATGTTCAAGCGGTTATTTGCCTTACCCCAAAAGGCACAGACTCTGGTGTTTCAGCCGGAAAAATCATGCTGACTACATTGACCAAAAACCCATTAATTATCGCAATTGTGTCTGGTCTGGTATTCTACATGTTGTCGATTCCCGTGCCTGATATAGCCATTGATGCCGGCAATTATTTCGCCAGAATGACACTGCCATTAGCCCTCCTTTGTACCGGAGGGTCGCTAGACTTAAGCTCGATGAAAAAAGAACAGAAACCAGCATGGCTCGCCAGTAGTTACAAACTTATTTTGGCTCCATTTGTGGTGACAACAGCAGGCTACTGGTTCGGTTTTAGAGGTTTGGAGTTAGGCATTCTATTTTTTATGAGTGCATCGCCAGTCGCTGCTGCAAGCTACGTCATGGCTCGCTCTATGGGAGGAAACTCAGTGCTTGCAGCGAATATTATCGCACTGACAACAGTGCTTTCGACGCTTACTTGCACTGTCGGTATCATTATTCTGACCTCTTTACACGCTATCTAAAGCAAACAGAGCTAAATACCATTACAATCATTCAAAAAGTCATAACCTGAGCCTGTTTTAATTTATTGTCATTCTATCGGCTCAATCTAGGTTTGGAGATAAACATGAACAAAGACCTTATTATCAACGCGCTACAAAAAGTACGTGAGCAAAAACCACTTGTCGTCAATATTACGAATTTTGTTGTCATGAATAGCACCGCCAATGCACTTTTAGCGGTAGGTGCTTCGCCAATCATGTCACACTCAAAGCAAGAAATGGCGGAAATGATGTCATTCGCAGGCGCACTAGTCATCAATATTGGAACTTTAGATAGTGTGTGGCGTCCTGGTATGTTCTTCGCCGTAGAACAAGCCAATGAAAATAATAAGCCAGTTGTACTCGATCCTGTTGGATGTGGCGCAACCAAATTAAGAACCTCAACCGCTCGTCAACTTGCAGAACTCGCTGACAACTTAATCATTCGTGGTAACGCATCAGAAATCATTGCCATGGCAGGGGAAAAATCACAAAACAAAGGTGTCGACGCACTGGATTCAAGTGAGGCAGCTTTATCTGCGGCGCGCGCATTAGTAGAAGCCTACAACTGCTGTGTCGTAATCTCAGGTGAAACCGACTACGTCGTCAATAAAGAAGCCACTCACGCACTGAGTAATGGTCATGAGATGATGCCTTTTGTCACCGGTATGGGGTGCTCACTATCAGCGGTAACAGGGGCATTTGCTGCGGTTGGTGAAACCACAGGCCTCGCGGCTGCGGCAATATTTGCCATCGCAGGTGAAATCGCGGCAGAGCAATCAAAAGGCCCAGGTTCACTGCAAATGAATTTGCTTGATGCTCTGTATCAGCTTAGTGATGAAGAAGTGCTACGCCGTCTCCACATTAAAGAGTGTTAAGGACAAACGATGACTCGCAACCCTTATCGACTCTATCTTGTAACAGACGAAAACCAAGACCTCGATGCGTTAATAGAAGTCGTGAAGCAGGCTGTTGAAGGTGGAGTGACAATGGTGCAAATACGTGAAAAGCATCATGATATTAGGACCTTCATCACCAAAGCAGCAGCTGTCAAAAAGGTGCTTGAGGGTACTAACGTTCCATTGATCATCAATGACCGAGTAGACGTCGCCCTTGCCATCGATGCAGATGGCGTGCATTTGGGACAGACCGATATGCCAGCGACCCTAGCTCGAACCCTTATCGGTGAGGATAAGATTCTTGGTCTTTCTATTGAAAGCGAAACGCAACTGCAACAAGCGAAACAGCTTCCAATCGACTATATTGGGCTAAGCGCCATATTCTCAACGACAACCAAAACCAACATAAAAACTGAATGGGGGCTTGAAGGGCTTACGAATGCACTTCAACAGATAGAGCTACCTATTGTTGCTATTGGTGGTATCAACGAATCAAACTTGTTAGATGTAGCAAAAACTGGTGTTCATGGTGTCGCGATCGTTTCAGCAATTAGTCATGCCGGCTCACCCAAACAAGCAGCTCAGCAACTGTTAACTCTTATGGAAAAGGCCGAGTAAGGAATCGAATGCACGATAAACTGTCCACATCCGCACTAGCAAAAAGTCGAAACCAAGAGTCTAAAGTACTGTTTACGCTTTTGAAGCGCGCAGGTTATATCAGCTGGCACGAGTCCAGTTGGTTACTGACTGACATTGGGCATCGTTTCGGCGGTGACTATGTGGACAGTGAAAAATATGGACGCTTTATCGTGTGGCCGTCAAACCTTGTAATCGACGATACACTTATTAGTGACTCAACACTGACTGCAACACAACTTGGTGAACACTTTGCGCTTCCGGCTAAAAAGATCAATCTTCTACTTAGTGAGCTAGGTTGGATAAAGCGTGACGATAGCCAATGGAAGGCGACGGCCATTGGCCTTCGCGCTGGTGCTCGTCTTCGTAAAGATAAACAGAACAACAATGAGTTTGTGGTTTGGCACCCCTCTGTATTGCGCCACGCTCGATTAAAACAGTCCGTCATCGAATTTAAAGGTCACGATGCAGAAGCGCACTCTACTGAAAAATCCTTCTCGAGTTTTCGGCAAAAATTCGCGGCAAAGCACCGCACTCTCGATGGTCATTACGTTCAATCGAAAGGCGAGCTAATTATTGATAACTGGTTATATATGGCAGGCGTTGTTCATGCTTATCAACGGCAATTACCCATAGAACAAGATGTCGTGAGTGATTTTTACTTACCACAAGGGAAAGTCTACCTACAATATTGGGGATCAGATAGCGATGTAGCAGACGACAGAGTCATTGAACACACACGTGCGCTTTATCAAGAGCATGACCTGAGTCTTATTGAAATATTCCCAGACGATATTCAGAATTTGGATGAGCTATTACCGAAAAAATTAAAGCCGTTTGGTATCAAAGCATACTGATTGGCTCTAATCGCAGTAATCAAGCCTTCGCTAAAAGTAACAGAGGCACGAGTTGCGCCCATGCTGCCCACCAATCATAAAAGGAGTGGCCGCAACCACTGCACTATAGCTTTCTTTCAACGAGTTCGCCGATGACTCTCCTTCAGCACTGGCCACCAACTGGGTTTCACTGGTAGTAATCAAAATACTGGTTGTTCTGATAAACGCATCTTTATATGCGGGTAGAGCTTTCACCTCGGCTAAATCGAAACTTGCAGCTTCGAAGTTTTCATACGGACCAATCAAGCAACGATCTCCGTCTATTTCAGGTTTTAACCATATCGATTTACTGACATTTTGCTGCAAGTTGCTAGGCACTGCACGCAAACTTCCCGATTGAACGAACCCACATTGTATCCAGAAAGACTTATCACTCTCGCTTGGCACACCGCGTCCCCATAACCCTTCTCCAATAGGACATTCACTTTCTAAGACTGGAAAAGGTAGGTTTACTTTGTTGGCACTGTCACAGACGTAAGGTTGCGTTTCGGCTAGAGCTGGATTCGCAAATAGAAACATTAGTGTCGTCAACAAGAATGAAATGACTGTTTTCATGAGTTTGCTCCCTTACACCAAATTAGACAGATTCCTTCATCTAAGCCTAGGAGGTCTGAAAACATTGTCAAAAGTCTATTTTTTAACCACAAGCTCTTCATCAGATTCGAGTTAGCTCACAACGAAAATGTTGAATAACCTTTAAAATATCGTATCGCAATTGTTAGCGCCTGATTTTATTTAGCTTTTGAAGGATCAAAACATGATGAAAAAAAGTCGATGGCAGACCCTTTTTGTACTCCCTTTTATCGCCACGTCTACTTTCGCTTCGGAAACGGTATCTTCGGATACCTTTAACTTCACTCAATCCACAGTAGGTTATGCAGCATTACTTATTTTTGGTATTGCTTATACCCTTGTCATGATGGAGGAATACCTTAAATTACGTAAGTCAAAACCTGTTCTGCTCGCAGCAGGCTTAATTTGGATAATAATCGGATTAGTCTATAAAGACCTTGGTCAAATAGAAGTCGCAAAATCCGCACTAGAACATAATCTACTTGAATACGCCGAGCTCTTACTTTTCTTATTGGTCGCAATGACCTACATATCGGCGATGGAAGAGCGGCGACTATTCGATGCGCTTCAATCTTGGATGGTCGGAAAAGGCTTTAACTTTAGAACCTTATTTTGGTTAACAGGCATCCTCTCTTTCTTCATCTCCCCTATTGCCGATAACCTCACCACCGCACTATTAATGTGTGCCGTCGTGCTTAAAGTGGGGGGAAGCAATCTACGATTTGTAAATATTGCCTGTATTAACATCGTGGTCGCAGCTAATGCGGGCGGTGCATTCAGCCCATTTGGTGATATTACCACCTTAATGGTTTGGCAAGCGGGGCATGTGTCTTTCTCCGAATTTATGCCTCTGTTCGTCCCCTCAGTGATTAACTACATTGTGCCTGCCGTGATCATGTCGCTGTTTGTTCCTAAGACACAACCTGATGCGGTTCATGCTCACGTAGAACTAAAACGTGGAGCGTTTCGCATTGTTGGACTCTTTATTCTCACCATTGCAACGGCCGTTGCCTTCCACGCAGTGCTTCATTTCCCTCCGGTCATGGGCATGATGATGGGACTAGCTTACCTACAGTTCTTCGGGTTCTTCCTGCGTAAAACGTTGCCTCGCTCCATTGCTAAGAAGAAAGCCATCGCTATAGCAAACAACGACGAAACCGCACTGAAACGACTAGGTTCCATCGTACCGTTTGATGTATTTAGACGAGTCTCTCATGCCGAATGGGATACATTGCTATTCTTCTATGGAGTGGTGATGTGTGTCGGTGGGTTAAGTTTGCTAGGTTATCTAAGTGTGGTCTCAGAAATCATGTATACCCAATGGGATCCCGTTTGGGCCAACGTAATGGTAGGTATTCTTTCGGCCATCGTCGATAACATTCCAGTAATGTTTGCGGTATTGACTATGAACCCAGAGCTCTCTATGGGCAACTGGCTGCTCGTAACGTTAACGGCAGGTGTCGGCGGTAGCTTGCTGTCTATCGGTTCAGCAGCTGGCGTTGCATTAATGGGTGCTGCCCACGGCAAATACACTTTCTTCGGACATTTGAAGTGGATGCCGGTGATTGCCCTCGGCTACGCTGCCAGTATTCTCGCTCACCTTTCGATGAACGGAGGACTGTTCTAAACCGATTGTCGAAGGCATTATTGTTAAATACAAAGACCGCTATCCTAGTTTGACTGGGATAGCGGTCTTTTTTAAGTCAACCATCATTTCTGGCGAAACACCCAAATAGGTCCAATCAGCAAGAACTGTAAATCATCAAAAAACGATGGCTTTTTTCCTTCAATCTTGTGTCCAACAAACTGCATTATCCAAAGTACCACAAACATACCAATACAGACGGTAAGCACCGACATTCCCAGCATTTCAGCGAAAGTAATAATTGCCAAACATGCAAGAGTAAAGATCAGCATCTGAATAAATACAGACCGTGATAAACGAAAATAGAAAACCATCACAGGTAGCATCACAATCCATACCCAGTTAATAGACATGCCACCAAGTGGTAACTGAGGTAGACACCAGATCAACCCCACAATAGAAAGATAGATACCGGGAACTGCGATTTTGTGTATTTTTCGATTAGTACTGTTCTGGTGACTCTGTCCGTAAGCATCTAACCACTGCTGTAACGACTTCATTTGACTTCCTTGTTATTCGGCTGGTGTTAATACTCTAGACCAAAATCAACAACTCTTCCTATTCATCCACCTACTCCACCCTATTAGCCTTACTTACAGGTACTAATTTAAGCTATTAACGTTAGTTGTCTATTATGGCCTCAACAAAACACAACACAACACCAAACATGTGAGGTCATTATGAAAAAGTCAGTCCTAAGTCTAGCTCTTGTCGCAACACTATCAGCAGGTTACGTCGCAGATGTAACAGCATGCACATCAGCAATCTACAATAACGGTGATGCTAGTCTCTCAGTGAGAACCATGGATTGGTTTGGACACGATGATGCTGTGGTCGTCGGCACAGGTAAAGGCATCTCAAATCAATACAGCACAACTAAAGAGTCAGTTAACACGACCAGCAAATACGCGTCTATCAAAATCAAATCATTCGAGCCACAAATTGTCGCCGAAGCAATGAACCAAGAAGGTTTGGTCGCTCGTATTCTTTACCTGGGTTTGGAATACACCGAAATGGCACCTAACCGTGCCGGCGTGCCTGATGTAGATGCATCACAATTCGCAAATTACGCGGTCGATAACTTCGCTTCCGTTGAAGAGGTCGTTGCTACACTGGACAAGATTGATGTTGTCCAAGACAAAGTATGTGATTTGCCAGGCCATGAAAATGAATGCCTTCCAGCGCCTGTGCATTATCACCTCACCGACGCCAGTGGTGATAGCGCGGTGATTGAGTTTGTTGGTGGCGAGGTCAAAATCTATCACGGCGATATGACAGATGCACCGAGTGTCCAGTACTTATCCAATGATCCTGAGTTCGGTTTCCATATCAACTTGGATAAAGAGAAAGCAGAACCGGGCGCAACGATCCGCGCTTATGATAGACGACTACGTGCCAAAGAAGTGGTTGAAGATATGTATAAGCGTGACGTTACTGACAGTGGCGAAGCCTTGAATAGCCTGAAAGCTGCTGGAGCAACGGTCTTTGCTGGCTATGACCAAATTGACCCATATCTTAATGATGTATTCCCTACACTATGGACAGTCTATACAGACCAGAATGCGAAAGCGATTTACCTAGACCGTTACGACACATGGCAAGTAGAGAGTTACAACTTTACGATGTTCGACAACAATCAAGCCGCAGAAGTCGTGCTCGGTGCTCATCCTAAAGCAGAAGCTGCTAACTAGTCACCTAGATGCGTAGTTAATATCCAAGGCTACATCATGGTTCGTTGATTACAGCGAACCATGATATGCACCAAAAACATATCAATAATTAGATTTAATGATTTCAAAATATATCTTTATCTCTCTATGATTTACCCAGACCTAAGGAAATAAACCAATTGTCGTGCTAGGGAGAGTCATACGGTCAAACGAACGGTCGGGCAGCGTCCTCAATGCTCGAACAGTACAATAGAGACACGAAAGGTTATTGAAATGAAAAAACTGACAATCATCGCTTCCCTGACAGCTACCCTGTTCACTTCTGCGTCAATCGCTCACGATCTTGGTGACCATTTACCTAAGAAAGGGCAACCGACTGAGACTCAAATCTTGAACGGCGGCTCGACAAAAGTTACCAAAGATAACTTTATCCTTGCGGAGTCCGACAAATACTTTTTCGAGCAGCAAGAGAAGTCCGGCATCAACCAGTTTACTCACGATCGTCAACTACTCACCATGGATACTCAGACCGTCGTACGCCAGAATCGAGATACGCTCTATTCAAAATCAATCTGGGATGCCGAGGGTGGCGTAACATTCGAACTACCAATACTCGATTCCTATCAGACTCTTCAGATCATCGATGAACAGCATCGCACTGTCGCTGTCCTATATGCAGAGAAAGGGAAAAATAGGATTACCATTACGCCAGAGATGCTCTCTTCTGGTAAGCATGTTTGGGTCATCGCACGCACCCAAGTTGCTTCCAACTCCCCTGCTGATATTAAGGCCGGAAATGCAAAGCAAGATATGATTAAAGGGACCGCCAACTTTGCAAACCCTTATATACCAAAAGGATTTGACCAGTTTGATAGAGAAAATGTTCGTTTATCTTTAGAAGCCGATGTACTCAAGCTCGACTTTACCAAGGCGATGGGTGGACCTGAAGGCAAGCCTCTAAAACCAGAACAGAATCTAGAACAACGTAAAGTCGAACTTTTTCATGCAAGAGGCTTAACGTCAATGGGATTCGGAGGACTGCCGAGCGAGCACGCTTACTACAAAGTTTTACTTGCTGAGGATCGCTCAGGTCAGTGTCAAACAATGAACTTCGACGCCCCACCACTGGGTAAAAACGGTTTCTTCTCAATCACGACTTACGGCGCAGATGCCTACGTTCACACTGAGAAATTTGCGTTATCAAGTCGTGAAGATGAACTCAGACAAAATAGCGATGGCAGCTATACCGTCAACTTTAATTGTGGTTCTCAAGCCATCAACAACATTGAGGTGGAACAAGGCTGGACGGGAATACTACGAATGTATAAACCTAATTCCGATACCGAAATCGTGACATATGCAAAAGGTGTGGAGCAACCTCACTCAAAATAACGTCGTTCCGTTATCGTTAGCATCAGCAGCGCTAGTTGACATCTAGCTAGCGCTGCAAATTTACAATGTAAAACCTAGGAAATATAAAGAAACAGCCTCGAATAATACCCTTCCAATGAACAAAGTGTCCCTTCATGCTTTACCTCTCTACAAAATTCAAGCACAGTAGAAACACCTTCTTTTCTCGGAGATCAGTATGCTACTTAATACCGAGCGACTTCAATATCTGGTTTGTATTGCCGAGACGGGTTCATTTTCTGCGGCGGCCAGAAAACTCAATGTCAGTGCATCCGCTGTGAATCAAGCGGTACAATCGATGGAAATTGATATTGGCATTCGTCTATTTGAACGTGTTGCCGGAAAGTCTCCCTCACTGACACCTGAAGGAAAAGCGCTGTACTTCCAAGCGCTTGAAATTGTTCCCCGCTTGCAAGCTATAGAACGAAAAGCACGTGCGCTGCAAAGTGGTGAAGAGCCCTCGCTGACGATTGCTACTCACAGTATGACCTTATACCCAAGGTTTACCGAACTAATGTCTTCATTAACCCTGCAGTTTCCAGAACTGGAGTTGATTTTAGTTGATGCAGAAAAGCACCAACTATCAACCAATGATGAGAGCTTAGGCGCTGACATCATGATTGCTCCTGGTGGGTTATGCCCCCAACGAGGCTCAAATGCACAAATCATAGATAATATCGAATGGTGCTTCATAACCTCACCTAATCATCCGTTGGCAAAGCTCAAAGGTGAGATTACACCAGAAGATCTAGAACACTATCCCCAGTTACTATCCTTAGAAGGTAAAGTTGCGACTGGCGAACTACTGGAATCGCTGCGTTTCAGCCCTCGCCTCATTCGTTACGAAGCCCCTGATCAACTGCAAGACATGCTGCTTTATGGTGCTGGTTTTGCCGCTTACCCAATCAAACTGGCTCAACCATTTATCGACCATGGTCTAGTAACCAAGTTAAATGTAGGACATTATGATAGTTCTATGGTGTGGCCAGTGGAGCTGTCGTGGCGCAGTGGACTCGGCACAGTTGGAACGTGGTTTATAGAACAAGTATTAGAACAGGAGCGTTAAATGCTAGAGCAAGACAACACCCAATTAATGATCATTGATGTACAAGGCAAGCTTGCCCAAATCATGCACGATAAAGAGCACTTGTTCGCCAACCTAAATACGTTGACCAAGGCTGCACAACTCATGGAATTACCCATTGTTTGGGTAGAGCAAATCCCAGATAAATTAGGTCATACTATCGATGAAATTCACCATGAACTTCCCCACCTATCCCCCATTGCAAAAGATGTGTTCAGCGCCTGGGGTGAGATAGCTGTTCAAGAGACGCTCCAACGTAACAATAGAAAACAAATACTATTGGTCGGTATTGAAGCACATATTTGTGTCCATCAAACTGCTTGCGATTTGATGGACCAAGGATATGAAGTTCACCTTGTTGTCGACGCTATTTCTTCGCGTGCACCAGAAAACAAAGAGCTCGCAATCCAACGCCTGTCAAAACAAGGGGCCGTGTTAACTTCCACTGAAATGGCACTCTTTGAACTACAAAAAGTCGCCCGAGGCGATCAGTTTAAGCAATTGCTAAAACTAATTAAGTAATCGCTGCTAATTTAAACGATTAACGCTGTTTTTACTAAAACTTTAGTATTTACTGATGAAGATTGTTTACAATAGAACCCAATAGATAGGATTAGTTTTTTCGGTATGATGCCGAAGGGTGTGATTGAATGGCAACATTAAAAGACATCGCTAATGAAGCAGGTGTTTCATTAGCGACAGTATCTCGCGTACTGAATGATGACCCTAGTTTGAGTGTAAAAGAACAAACTAAGCTGCGAATTTTAGAGATCGCAGAAGCCTTAGAATATAAGACCAGCAGTTCGAAGAAATCGATCCAGCCTAAGAAGCATAGCCACCATTTCATGGCCATTTATAATTATAAGCAGGAAGCGGAAGTTAACGACCCTTACTACTTATCCATTCGTCATGGTATAGAAACACAGTGTGAAAAGCTGGGCATAAAACTGGTTAATTGCTACGAAGGAGAGTTAGCTCATTCAGATGCTAAAATCACCGGAATACTGTTTGTTGGACGTTGCCCTGAGACGGTTCGCTCCGAAGCTGAAAGCATCACAGACAATATCTGCTTCATTGATTTCTCTGACCCAAACTCAAAGTACGACTCGGTTGATATCGACCTCACTAAAATTAGCAAAGAAATCATAGACTTTTTTATCAATCAAGGGTTCAATCGGATCGGCTTTATCGGTGGTCAAGATACACCTAATAGTTCTGACATCCGAGAGATGGCATTTGTAGAATATGGCAGCTTAAAAGGCGTGGTATCGCTTGATGATATTTACCGTGGAGAGTTTACGAGTCAATCAGGCTACGAATCTGCGAAAAAGATGTTTTCCAACAATAACTTCCCTCGAGCACTGTTTATCGCTTCAGATTCTATTGCTATTGGTGTATTGCGCGCAATTCATGAACACGGCCTCAAGATACCAGAAGACATATCTCTTATCAGCGTCAACGATATTCCTACAGCAAAGTTCACCTTTCCTTCACTTTCTACCGTCAGGATTCACTCTGAGATGATGGGTATTCAAGGTGTTAACCTGTTGATGGAAAAAGCAAGAGATGGACGTGCACTGCCATTGAAAGTCTATGTACCCAGTAAACTAAAACTACGAGGCACAACAAAAGAATAGGCATTTTCGTATTTTTTAGTAAAACTTATCTATCTATTCTACATTCCATCTTAGTTCGACTCATTGACATCGATTAGCCAACTTTATTTAAAGTTGGCTCACCATTCCCCCTCTTCGTAAAATCATCAAACACCACGAAAAAGCTATAATTAATTGTATTTAAACAATTAAATTCATTATTTCTACCTAAAGACCTACTACTTATATCAAGTTAAGCCCACCCCTATCATTCACTCCGTTTATTTAAACCCGATCACAACTTTAACTCTCTTGAACGCTTAAATCGTGATCAAGTTAAAGTAAAAAACAAAATTCAATATATTTTAGTAAAACTTTTACTAAAATTACCTCATATCCTAAACGGGCATTTTTAACACAGCATCGACACGGTTTACCTGTCGAGGGAGATTTAACGTGAACAACTGGGAAAACTTTCTTCATCTTCATGAGAATCGCATGGCTCCACGCGCGTATTTCTTCTCATATCCCTCAGTTAACGCCGCTCGAACATTTCAGCGAGAGCTTAGTAGTCACTTTATGCTGCTTAGCGGTCAGTGGCAGTTTCAACTTTTTCATAACCCTATTCTTGTTCCCGACGAGTTTTACTCTCAACCAATGACACAATGGGGACAGATCACCGTACCTAACATGTGGCAAATGGAAGGACACGGTGACCTTCAATACACTGACGAAGGCTTCCCGTTTCCAATTGACGTACCTTTTGTACCCACTGATAACCCAACAGGTGCATACCAACGTACTTTCACTCTCGGCGACAACTGGCAAGACAAACAAACCATCCTCAAATTCGATGGCGTAGAGACCTACTTCGAAGTTTACGTTAATGGCAACTATGTTGGTTTTAGTAAAGGCAGTCGACTCACCGCAGAATTCGACATTTCATCCGTTGCTCAAGTTGGTGACAACCTGCTAAGCGTTCGAGTCATGCAATGGGCTGATTCGACTTACATTGAAGACCAAGATATGTGGTGGACCGGTGGGATCTTCCGTGATGTCTACTTAGTAGGGAAAGAACCGCTGCATGTGCAGGATGTCTCTATTCGTACTGACTTCAGCGCTGACTATTCGCAAGCGACATTGTCGTGTGAACTGATGCTAGAAAACCTTGCGTCTGCGCATAGCGATGCTGTTTCAGTTGATTATGAGCTAAAGGATAATCAACTAAGTATTGCCGCTGGAACCATTGACCACATATCAGTACAAGGTGCTACCACAACTAACTTCATTATTAATGTCGATGAACCTACTCATTGGACAGCTGAGAACCCTTACCTTTATCAACTTTTTATCACTTTGAAGAACAACCAAGGTGAGACCATAGAAGTCATTCCACAACGAGTTGGCTTTCGAGATATCAAAGTTAAAAATGGCCTGTTCTACGTTAACAACCAATACGTCATGCTGCATGGCGTTAACCGACACGATAACGATCATTTAAAAGGCCGGGCAGTAGGCATGGATCGTGTTGAAAAAGACATCATCTTAATGAAGCAGCACAACATCAACTCCGTGCGAACTGCTCACTATCCTAATGACCCGCGATTCTACGAACTCTGCGACATCTATGGTTTGTTCGTTATGGCAGAGACTGATGTGGAAACCCATGGATTCGCCAATGTTGGCGATCTTAGCCGCATCACCAACGATCCTGCATGGGAAGCCGTCTTCGTAGACCGTGCTGAACGTCATGTTCACGCACAAAAGAACCACCCTTCCATCATCATGTGGTCTTTAGGCAATGAATCTGGCTATGGCTGTAACATCAAAGCGATGTACGACGCTACTAAAGCCATTGATGACACGCGTCTTGTTCACTATGAAGAAGACCGTGACGCCGAAGTCGTTGACGTTATCTCAACCATGTACTCTCGCGCTCAATTGATGAACTACTTTGGCGAACACCCCCACGAAAAGCCACGCATCATCTGCGAATACGCTCACGCAATGGGCAACGGCCCTGGTGGTCTGACCGAGTATCAAAATGTGTTCTACGCTCACGATCATATTCAGGGACATTTCGTTTGGGAATGGTGTGATCACGGCATTCTCGCCACCGATGAAAAGGGACAAAGTTTCTATAAGTATGGTGGGGACTTTGGTGATTACCCAAACAATTACAATTTCTGTATGGACGGATTGGTTTACTCCGACCAAACACCGGGACCGGGGTTGAAAGAATACAAACAAGTCATCGCTCCAGTGAAAATTACCGAGGTAGATGCACACCTAGGTACCTTCATCGTTAGCAATAAACTTTGGTTTACCAACCTAGACGACTACACCATCACCGCTGATATTCGTGCAGAAGGTGAAACGCTTCGCAGTGTTCAATTTAAGGTTGCGGATCTTAGCGTAAATAGCGAGCGTCAAATCGAAATTAGTCTTCCTCAACTCGATGACCGTGAAACATTTATCAACTTCACCGTGCGTAAAGATAGCCGCACTTTATATAGCCAAGCAAATCATGATATTGCCGTTTACCAATATCAAATCAAAGAAAATACCGCACAAGAAACCGAGTTTGTTTGTACAAATACCACACCTCTTTCGCTAGAGGAGAGCCGATTAGCGTACCTAATTTCTGGTCACAACTTCACAATGACTTTCTCGAAAGTCAACGGCAAGCTCTCTTCGTGGGTAGTAAACGGGAAACAGTTTATCGAATCAGAGCCTAAGCTCAATTTCTTCAAACCGATGATCGATAACCATAAACAAGAACACGAAGGTCTATGGGAGCCTGCTCACTTACCAATCATGCAAGAGCATTTCCGAACCATTGAAGTAGAGCAGATCGACGGGCGCATTGAAGTTCGCACCACCAGCATTATTGCACCGCCTGTGTTCGATTTTGGCATGCGAACCGAATATCGTTATCAGATTTCACCTCAAGGTCAGCTCAACATTGAGCTTCAAGGTAAGCGTTATGGTGACTATCCACATGTGATTCCTGTTATTGGTTTTGAACTAGGTATCAATCAACAGTTCGACCAAGTGAAATACTATGGCCGAGGCCCAGAAGAGAATTACCTCGACAGCCAACAAGCCAATATTATCGACGTGTATCAAAGCACGGTCGCGGATATGTTCGAAAACTATCCATTCCCGCAAAACAACGGCAATCGTCAGCACGTGCGCTGGGCAGCTCTGACTAACCGTAACGGCAATGGTTTGTTTATTAAGCCACAACAAGAGCTCAACCTAAGCGCTTGGTTCTACAGCAATGAAAACCTGCACCAAGCCCAGCACACCAACGAGCTTAAACCAAGCGGTCACATCACACTAAACCTTGATCACAAGCTCATGGGCTTAGGCTCTAACTCGTGGGGAAGTGAAGTTCTCGACTCTTACCGTGTCTACATGGATACCTTCCGCTACGGTTTAACGTTACTTCCAATGCAGTCCGGAGACTGTAACGCCAATACGTTGGCCAACTATGACTTCAGTAACCAGTTTTTTACCCGCACAACCACAAACGAGGCATAACCCATGATCATCTTAGAGAGCTTAGAACAATTTAAGTCGGTCTATCGTGATGGCCGGAAGTGGCATCGTTGCATAGAAGCCATTGAAAATATTGAAAATATCAAAGATGGCGTAATGCACTCTATCGGGGATTCTCTGGTTTATATGATTGAAACCAATGAGAGCAAACGGACTGGACTCTTCGAGGGCAACCGTCGTTACTTTGATGTGCACTACTACTTGGCAGGTCATGAGGTTATTGAGTTTGCAAGCAAAGCCGACCTGACACTTGAGCAGCGATATCAAGACGAAACTGACCGAGAGTTTTTCTCTGGACAAGGTGAGCGACGTGAAGTCCATCAAGGACAGGTAGTGATTTTCGACAATAGCGAAGCGCATCGATTTGTCAGTAACGAGCCTGCTCGCAAGGTCGTGCTTAAAGTCACCATCGAAGATGGCTACTTCTTAAACAAATAACACTATTCGGGCCAGACACAAGTATCTGGCCCCCTCAAATAACTGCTCTTCAAGAATGAGAGTACAATAGACGTGATTCATTGGAGGACACTATGTCTGAATCTATGCGCGGCACAATAGGCAAGTTTGCCCTATTGTCCATGACATTTGCGGCGGTTTTCAACGTTCGCAACATTGTAAACAACAACATTGAGTTGGGCCTAAGCTCGGCTCCTATTTTCCTATTAGCGACAGTCGTTTACTTCATCCCTTTCGTATTTATCATCGCTGAGTTTGTATCTGCAAACAAAAACTCTGAATCTGGCATGTACGATTGGCTCAAAAAGCCACTAGGCACCAAGTCTGCCTATTTAGGTTCTTTCCTTTACTGGTTTGTAAACCTATTTTGGTTTGTCTCCCTGCTTCCTAATGTTATTGCTTACGCGTCTTACGCGATGTTGGGTTACGAGTACACTTTCTCGCCACTAGTCACGTCTATTATTTCTATCGCACTGTTTGCGGCCGCCACTCACATCTCAACAAAAGGCGCGAGCTGGCTGGGTAAAATCGCTGAAATCGTTGCTTACGGTGTGTTTGCGTTATTTGCAGTTTACGTTCTTGGTGCATTGATGGCGCTGAGTGGTGACCACACGCCTGCAGAGCCAATTACACTGCAAGCCATGACACCAACCGTAAACTGGGCAACACTGGGCATTATGTGTTGGATTTTCCAAGCAGCAGGCGGGGCAGAAACCGCAGCGGCGTACCTTAACGATGTCAAAGGTGGTCACAAATCCTTTATCAAGGTCATCATCGCCGCAGGTGTTGTGATTGGTGGCATGTACGCTGTAGGCTCATTGTTAGTTAACGTTTTTGTCGCCCGCGAAAACCTGACCTACGCTGGCGGGATGGTAGAAATCTTTAGAGGAATGGCGCAGTACTTCAACATCTCAGAAACTTTGGTCGGTCGTTTCGTTGGTATTGTTCTCTTTATCGCTATGTTCGGCTCAATGATGATGTGGACCGCGGCACCAGTAAAAATCCACTTCTCGGAAATTCCAAAAGGAGTCTACGGCGAGAAAACCACAGAACTCAACGAACACGGCGTTCCTGTGCGTGCAGCTTGGTGGCAATTTGCCTTTGTCTTCGTGATGTTGGTTATCAACGGTTTTGGTTCAGAATCAGTACAAGACATGATGAACACCGCGATCAACCTCACCGCAGGTACCGCGATGCTGCCACCAATCTTTATCATGGTCGCTTACTTCGTATTCCGCCTCAAACATGACGACACGCCACGCGACTTCCGCATGGGCTCTCGAAAATTCGGAATGGGCGTGGTTTCAGTACTGATTGCTATCTTCGTGATTAGTATGACAGCGTCGGCCTTCCCAACTGGAGTGGATTTAGTCAGAGCGTTCTTTATCAACGTCTTTATGACTGCTGTTTTCTCTGGTCTTGCTTGGTGGTGGATTTCCCGCTTTGAAAAGAAGCAAGCTGATAAATCTCGCCTCGAGGAGCAGCTGGAAAGTAAGCCGATTACTCAGTCTTAATTTGGCTACCGCACAATAATGAAAAGGCACGAGTTGGTTACTTGTGCCTTTTGAGTATCCGTGAACTATAGATTTATTCCGCGGAGTCGACAGCATTGTCGTTCTTTAGCTCAAAATAAAGCACTGACAATTTTTCAATACTCTCTGGTATCGACTCTAACGGCGCATTTCCATAACCTAACACAACCGAACCGCAGAGACGCTTGTGGTTGATAGGTTCATAATAATTCATCGGTCGCACCACGATATTATGAGATAGGGCGAGACCGGAAAATTGATGCTCATCGACGTCACTTTGCCACTGAACAGTAATGTGCAGCCCAGCTCCTTGGGAGACAACTTGCCACTCACTTCCAAAACGCTCAGTAATGCATTGCTTCATCAGGTGGTATTTTTGCTCATATCGACGGCGCATTTTGCGTATATGGCGAACCAACATACCTTCATCAATGAACTCAGCTAACGCGGCTTGTGTGTGCGATGGTGTGTCACCGGAAAGCGCGTCTTTTATTTCTAGACAGACTTTAACTAAACCTTCCGGAACCACCATATAGCCGATTCGTAATGCATTAAACATTACCTTACTCATTGAGCCGATATACAC
This sequence comes from Vibrio sp. SCSIO 43133, assembly GCF_023716845.1. Lineage (NCBI taxonomy): Bacteria > Pseudomonadati > Pseudomonadota > Gammaproteobacteria > Vibrionales > Vibrionaceae > Vibrio > Vibrio sp. SCSIO 43133. The sequence continues at coordinate 1,681,011 of NZ_CP068025.1, read as the reverse complement.
CATATGGTTAGCATTACCACTCTCTGCAGCCAACCCTTGCATACTTCGTAGCGGACGACTATCAAATTGGAACTCACTGTCATAGTCATCCTCAATAATCCAACTTTGGTTTTCTTGAGCCCAACTGATTAACTGCAAACGTTGCTCCGTCTGAATAGAGCTACCCATTGGATATTGATTGCTTGGCGTTAAGTAAACACCTAGTGCTTTTTGGTTGATGATATGTTCGGTATTCAATCCATGCTCAGCTGTCACGTCGACAAATCCATAATCCATATTGAAGATATCGAGCACCTTGACGACCTGACGGTAACCGGGGTATTCAACCAACAACTTGTCGTTGTTTCCCAAGCTATTGATTGCCAGCAAAGCGATAGCTATAGATTGCTGAGCTCCAGAGGTAATAATGATTTGGTTTGGATTACACACAACAGAGCGACTGCTGGTTAAATAACGATGCAACGCTTCACGTAGTGGTAGATACCCTTGTAGATCTTGGTTTCCCAGTAGAGAGATTCGGGTGCTATGACGTTGTAATAAGCGGTTCCATTGGGCTGTAGGAAACAGCGCTAATTCAGCGACACCAGGTGAAAATAAACCACTTTTAGGCGTATTATCAACGCCCAACGCAATTTCATTCTTGCCTTCGGGCGCGTTGAGATATTGGTCGGGCAGGCTTAAAGAAACAAAAAAGCCACTATGCGGCTTCGATACTAGATAACCTTCCGCTACCAACTGATCATAGGTTTGAATAATGGTATTGCGACTGACCTTTAAGTTGGTTCGCCATCGTACGAGTGGACGGCAATTTGGCGCCCGATACCCAACGTCCATTGAGGATCCTTGAGCGTATTTGGCTAAAGAGATTGTGCTGAAGCGTGACACCGGATTTTGCCAATGAGATGTCGCTGATATCAATAACATTCAAACTGGATCCACCATTTTTATCTATTTGGACCCTAACTAGAGTACCAAATATTATTTACTTTGGCGTTAACTGCAATCGAATGGAGAACGCCAGTGCTTTCAAACACGACAAGAACACAGATTAAGAAAGGCAGCCATAAAGCTGTCTTCGACCCACAAGCACTCTATGACATTATTGATGAGTCATTAATTGCCCACGTCGCCATCAATGATGACAACGGTCCTATCGTGATTCCTATGCTGGCATGGCGATTGGGCAATAAAGTCTATATACACGGCGCCAAGAACAGTCGTTTGCTTCGTACGCTCAAAGCGGGACAAAAGACCTGCTTAACGTTTACCCTGTTTGATGGCTGGGTATTGGCCCGCTCCGCTTTCCATCATAGTGCACACTATCGAAGTGCAATCGTCTTTGGCCAGTTTGAAAACATTGAAGAAAATAAAGAGAAAGACCGAGTGTTAAACCACTTTGTTGAGCATATTGCACCAGGTAGAACTGAAGAAGTTCGCCTCAGCAACGATAAAGAGCTCACCGCAACGGACGTGCTTGCTATTGAGCTCAACGAAGCTTCGGTGAAAATTGGCCGTCATGGAGTCAATGACGACAAAGAGGATCTCGATCTAAAAGCGTGGGCAGGCATTCTACCCTACCGCACCGTTATAGGACCGCTTGAGCCTTGCGATGATCTCCATCCTAGTATCGAAACACCTGATTATTCGAGTGCATACAAAAATCGTTGGCACGAGCAGTAGGCTATTAACAGTTGTTGTTAAGCCGTCAATAAATGGTCGCTTCCAATACTAAGAAGTGGCCATCACTCCGATTAGCACTCCCATCGCAACCGCTAATAAACCGATGAAATAGAAACTCCAGCAGAGGGGTCGTCTGCGTATTGCTTTCGCCTCTTGAAGATCTTTAACCATCGAAACACACTCGATAGGTAACAATCGCAACGGCACCGACTAAAATCAGTAAAAACACCAATAACTCTATTAACCATTCTTTGTCATTCCAACCAAGAAACTCAACCTCACTCTCATTTAATTCAAAATTGAGGTCATCATAGCCTTCGTCTAACTCACACATAGCCACTCCTGCTCATCACATTACACAGGTGCATACTACTCAGAGATAAGCGTTCAATATATCAAGTAATATCTAAATATCGTTCAGGATAAACTTAACTTTACGTGCAAAAAAAATGAGAGAAAAAAAACGGTTCCTAATTGGGAACCGTTGAGATTGGAAAAAGTGCGTCTACACCATGTGTCAATCAAGACTTAAATCAGTGATTCAAGTTAATTACAAGCTTAAGGTACCAAAGCATTGAAGTGCTTCAGTAAGGTTACTTTAGTGGAATCGGACAGCACAGGACAAAATAGGTCCTATCAAGTATTCTGATATGTAGCACGAGAAACGTGTAAGAATAGTCAACATCTGATTAGTCAAAACTGCGATATACAACAAATTGTTGCAATTCACATCAGGTCAGAGACGCAATTATTGACTTTGAACACTGCTAAAAATGGGCTAGATGATACTGTTTGCTTCGAAGTATTACTAAGAGATTGTTACCTCCATTTATGTCATCAAAGCAGAAAATTGCCAGCTTCGAATTCGCTAGAGTCATCGCTCTGATCGCCGTCATTTTCATCCATTGTCAGCTCTTTATGGATTACGGGTTTATTAACGGTGAGCCTTGGCTTAACTACATCACCAATCAACTTGCTCGATTTGCCGTTCCGTTGTTTTTCCTTATTGCTGGATATCTTATCTATCCCAAGCTAAACGAAAAGCCATATCAAACCACCAAGGCTTACACTTTACCTTTGATGCTCATTTGGGTGATTTGGAGCGCGATTTATTTAGTATTGCCTTTCAATTTAGCCGTAGTGGCCGAACATGGTTATTTAGCTGAGCGTCAAGGTTATTGGAACTACTTGCTACAAAGTCCGCTCAACTCACTGTTTGAAGGCGGGTTAGTACACTTGTGGTTTATTCCATCGCTTGCGTTAGCGGTTTTAATGATTGCATGGTTTGTAGACAATAAGTGCCGTTCACTTCTACTGCCATTCGCCGCCATCTTCTACGTTCATGGCTTAATGGCGGGTAGTTACTTGAACATTACCGAAATCGAAACACCGATCTTTAGTCGAAATGGGCCATTTTTTAGCTTTTTGATGGTCGCAATAGGATTTGAAATAAGACGTAGAGAGTGGTCAATAACCTCGACACAAGCGGTGGTGCTTGCGTTGTTTGGCATGTTGCTGCACTTCTTTGAAGCGTTTTATCTCAACTCTCTTGGGCAAGTGTTCAACATGAATGACTTCCTACTTGGCACTGTTTTTTGGTCGACTGGCATTTTCTTCTGGCTTCTGAATCATCCAAACTTGGGGAACCATAAAGTCTGGCATGACCTGGCGAAGTGGGTACTTCCTATTTATGTGGTACACCTGCTCGTCACTATCTACATGAATAATATTGCGGGAATGTTGGGCGCAACTCAGTGGACACGTGATCTCATTGTGTTCTTTGGAACACTATTTGGCTCGTACCTGTTAGTTATCTTGTTAGAAAAAACACCACTTGCATTTAAAAAGCTAAGAGGTTTGCCTAAACCAATTACGCCAAGCTCTTGTGAACCTCGATAAGACCTGTTAGAAAGTGTCCAATTTCAATGATTGGACACTGCAATGAGCCACCCATCTCATCTAGAACTTCTTCTTAATACTCGTCGCTCTGTTCGTAAATACGACCAGAGCGCGACCTTTGACCACGATGCCGTTAAAAAGGCCCTTGAACACGCCACGCTAAGCCCGAACAGTAGCAACATGCAGATGTGGGCCTTCCACCGTGTGATCAGCGAAGACAAACGTGCTGCATTGAGTGAAATCTGCATGGGGCAAAATGCCGCTAAAACCGCAAACGAATTGGTTGTGGTGACGGTGACACCAAACAAATGGAAGCAGCGCGCCAAGATGAATGCTGACATTGTTCGCAGCAACTTTAACGGCCGCGAAGATGAGACCTCAAAGCGAGCATTTAAATATTACGACAAACTGATCCCAATGGTTTATAACAATGATTCACTTGGCATCCGTGGGGTAGTGCGCAAAATATACAGCTTCTGGCTTGGCAGAAACAAACCGATGGTGCGTGAAGTCAGTAAGGAAGACGTTAGAGTCTGTTTACATAAAAGTGCAGCTCTTGCCTCTATGACCTTTATGTTGTCAATGCGCGAGCAGGGCTATGACACTTGCCCGATGGAAGGCTTTGACTCGGTGAGAGCAAAACAACTTCTCGGCTTAGGTGACAATGATGAAATTACCATGATCATCAGTTGTGGTGTTCGTACCGACGAAGGTATTTACGGCGACCGTCACCGCGTTCCCAACGAAGAGGTGATTTTTAGTCACTAAATGGGGTAAAGGTTCATACTTAAAATTGATAGCATTTAACTATCAATATAATATTTACAATCGATTTAACCTAAGTTTTTATTGCTCATATACTGGTCTCAACGAAACAAGATTCCACTCTGATTCAAAGAGGACAGTATTATGACAAACACTAATTTTATCGGTCTAGACCAAGCAGCTTCTGACTCAATTGCGATTGAACTTAATCAGCTACTCGCTAACTATCAAGTGTTGTACATGAACACTCGTGGTTATCATTGGAATATTAAAGGTGAACAGTTCTTCGAATTGCACGCTAAGTTCGAGGAAATCTACACGGACTTACAAACGAAGATCGATGAGCTTGCTGAGCGTATTTTGACTATTGGACATACTCCAGACCATAGCTTTAGTCGCTATCTTGAGCTAAGTGCAATTGAAGAGCACCAAAATGCCTTTCGTGGTAAAGAGTGTGTCTCTGGCCTAGTAAATGGTTTCTCTGTGCTTATCAATAAACAGCGTGAAATCCTAGAGCAAGCTGGCGAAGCGAGTGACGAGGGTACTGCAGCATTGATGGGCGACTATATTCGCGAGCAAGAGAAACTACTCTGGATGTTGAATGCCTATCTTCAATAATTCGACCGCAACAAAAAAGGCGCTTAAGCGCCTTTTTTGTCATCAATCTGTCTGCGAGGTTAGCGTGATATTCCCTGAATATCGATATTGACCATCTGGCCAAAGATGGGTCGGGTAATGATAGTCCCTAGACTCCATTAAAGAGACTAAATCTGGCAATAAATGCCTCAACTCTTTGCGACTTTTTACTCGCATTTCATCACTTTGCAAATCAGCACTAGACCCTAAATACGCCGCAGTAGCCAAGTAAAAGAACTCGACGGTTTTGCACGCATCATCACACGTTGGGTCATCATAACTGTACAGTCCCTTTTGCTCGGCTAGCTGCCATTGCTTATACAGCACACTTTGTTTTGTCTTTTGGTCGCTAAATACCGCTGGTAAATACGGCTGCCAACCCGCATTGACTATCAAATGATGTATCTCTTCTTGCGACGCATCTCGCCCAAACTTCGGTGCAGTTTCATCTGCCGATAAATCTTGCCCTAACATATGGTCAAAGTAGGGTTCGAGCTTTTCAAATGCATCATCACTAAAGCCTGATTTGCTCATCAACAAAGTAGCGTGATTACTTCTAAGCGGCTCTATGATATTCGGTTCATCAATCTGACCGTTTTGATCGTTGTCTAGCCATTGTGCGGTCACATTGGCGGCATGTTTGAGCTTATCTTGGGGTACCGATGAGGTGGCACAAATCGTAACCACGTCAAAGACTCGGGCTTTCTGGGTAAAGAAATCACCTGGGCATCCAGCAACAGGCGATTCGACAGAAGAAAACTCTCCCGCACTAGATAATGCACTGATAAAGAATAGTAAGCCTATACAACGTTTCATCCCTGCTCCTCAACCGTTGCTTATTTTTGGTCCTCATTCTAATAACAGTGATGAAGACTTACTGTATTAACAGGTCATTAATTGTCAGTGTTAGCCATTATTCTATTGCCTTAACAAATTAAATAGGCAACAATTATATTGCACACAATATATTTTCAAGGATATCGATATGATCAAACTTCACCATCTCAATCACTCCCGTTCAAAACGAATTATTTGGCTGCTAGAAGAGCTTGGCCTCGATTATGAAGTCGTCCCATATCAGCGTGACTCAGTGACATTTCTTGCACCGCCCGAGCTGAAGTCGGTGCACCCACTTGGCAAATCTCCAGCGATAGAATTAGACGGCCAAATCATCACCGAATCCGGCGCTATTACTGAATATCTTATTGAGCGATTTAGCGCAGACCAATTGGCGCCAGCTCGTCAAAGCCCCATCTACGCCGATTATCTGACTTGGTTACACTTTGCAGAAAGTTCTGCGATGCTTCCGCTACTTCTGAACGTGTTTCTTGCAAAAGAGCCTGCAGAAACCGCCTTCCTATCAAGCTATGCAGATATGGAACAAAACAAAGTATTGGATTATGTGAATCAGCGACTTGAGGGTAAACGCTATCTGATTGAAGATCGTTTGACTGGTGCGGACATCATGATGTCGTTCGTGGTGGATGTTGTCACGAATTTAGGCGTCATTAGCCAATACGCCAACATTCAGCGCTACTCAGAGCAGCTGGAGAAAAATCCAAACTACCAAAAAGCGATCGAAATTGAACGTCAACATAATCATTAAGCGGCGCTTGGTCATTCCTATGATGAGCTAATCGCCGAACCACGCCGCTCCATATCAATCAGCATTACTGATACGAGCGGCGTAATGCGTATCTCGCCCTACTTACCTGACGACCAAAACATCAGATCCGATTTATAATCATTAACTATGCTTTGGTTTGGCAGTGTCGAACCATGCTCACTGAGCCAACGATTCAGCACTTTGTATGCATACCATGCTCCGATTACATTGGCGATGGACAACCCTACCCAAGTCCCTTCTAACGACCAATATGACCCAAGCAAAGCAAGCGGTATTGTCAAACCGGAGCGACTTCACCATGGTAAGTTTTAGCGACGTTCGAGGCGATTGCACCCCATTGAGAAAAGAGGTCGTAATGAGCAGCAGGCCAAACATAGGGAAACTTAAGCCGACAGTCCAAAAATAATCAACTCCTTGTGCCACAACCGTATCAGATTGGGTAAACAGCGTCATGATCGTCTGTGGAAATAGCGCCACCACAGTGACGGCCGCTATCCCCCAATACACGGTCAGTCGCCCGGCATGAGCAACGATTTTATCCAGTCTATGCCAATGTTTAGCGCCGAAATTCTGAGCCACGAAAGGCGTCATCACCACACTCAATGACAAAATGCCCACCAGAATTAGCGATTCTATGCGCGTGACAATACCAAAAGCCGCGACCGCATCCTCGCCGTAACCAGACACGATGCGGGTTATCACTGCGATCGCGATTGGGTTCAAAAGCTGAGCCGCAATTGCCGGCATGGCAACATATAGCATGCCTCTGAGATCCTTTATCGCCTGTCGAATATCCATAAAGAAGCTGAGTGAGAGCAACGACTCGCGCACTAACAACATCATCATCAAGAGGAAGATGACCGCCCAAGAAAGAACTGTAGCGTAGGCAGCTCCCGCTAACCCCATGGCAGTAAAAGGGCCAAAACCAAAAATCAGCACATAGTCGAAGATTACATTAACAATCCCGCCAATCCCCATCACCAATGTCGAACGAATCATAATCCCTTTCGCCATCAGCGCCGCATTACCAATTAATCCAGCTACCAGCGCAAACATGCCGATAAGCAGAGGCTCCATGTACTGCTTGACCAAAGGTAACATCACCTCAGTCACACCTAGCGCAAAGAATAGGGTATCCATCACCCAAAAGCTGATACTAGAGAGCAGCACGGTTAGAAAGACAAAAGCAACGATAGCGAGAGTCGTCAGCTGCTTGGCTTTTACCCATTGCTTTTCTCCCAGTGCTTTTGCTACCGACGAAGACACGCCGGCAGCGGCGCCCATAAAGAAGGACACGACTAAGATGTATACTGGGTAAGAGAAGCTCATCGCAGCCAGTTCTTGCGTACCAAGCTTACCGACAAAATAGGTGTCGATAAGCTGGAACATGAAGGTCATCAGCATGCCAAATGCGGCGGGAGCAGTCATGGAAATCAGTGCCGGACGAACCGGCGAGGTAAGTATTTTCGCATCCATTGCGTTATCCCTCTTCCCTATCGGTCGGATTAGCTCACGGTCAGTTGCGCTACCGCAGAAGCTACTTGATCCGCTAGCTCACCATTGGTGATTTTCTGCTGCTCAACATCAAAATTGTCGTAGAAACTAGGAATCGACACTGATGCTTTCACATCCGCGGCAAAATAAGGTGCAGATCCACTGGCTGCAGCTAGCACGCTTTGCGCTCCACCTGGGCCAGGTGAGGTTGCCAAATACACCACTGGTTTATTTTGAAACACTTGCATGTTGATGCGAGAGGTCCAATCAAACAGGTTTTTGTAGGCTGCGGTATACGACCCATTGTGCTCGGCAAGGGAGATAATCACTGCGTCAGCATCTCCAATCAACTGATAAAAGCGCTGCGCTTGTTCTGGAATTCCAGACTGTTTTTCACGATCTTCACTATAAATTGCGGCTTCAAAATCGTTGAGGTCGATAAGATTCACCTCAGCGTTCTCAAGTAAGTGTGCCGCGTAACTGGCTAGGGTCTGGTTAATGGATGCTCGGCTATTACTGGCACCAAATGCGAGTACTTTAATTGCTTTTGTCATGATTGTTCTCCTAATTTTTGTATGCGTCTAAACCCACGTATTCAATAAACTCAATCACATTGTCGTCAGGGTCTCTGATAAAAAACGACAAACCCGTTGGGTGAGTCATGGGACCACCACTCAGGGGGATGTTGAGCTCTGCCAAGTTCGCCATCACTTGCTCGGCACTCGACACTTCAATGGCCACATGGGTGTAACCTGTGTGTTTAACGGGTACATCCATAAGTTGGTTTTTCTTTTCACCTGAATTCGCATTCAGAATAAAATTAATATTGATACCACTTGGATGCTCAACAATGGCTACAGGCTCGGGGCCTGCTGGTCCTGCGATGTATTCAAAACCTAGCTTGGCGTAAAAGTCTCTCGATTGTTCAAACTCACTCACTCGAATTCCTATGTGATTCACTCGGCTAATCTGCTTCATGTTGGCACTCCATTGTTCTACTTGTTCATGGTTAAATTCAGTGTAATTGCTAGTCATATGGAAATTAATGACTAAAATGTAAAATCATTATTTCCATATGACTAGGAATAAGCACGATGTACAACGGGAAGCTATTGGATGGTTACGTGGTCTTTGTCGAGGTTGTGGATAGTGGCAGTTTCACTGTCGCAGCGGAGCGGACACAGCACTCCACCTCATACATCAGCAAAGAAGTGACCAAGTTAGAAGAACGCTTAGGCGTGCGTCTACTTCAACGCACTACACGTGCGCTGAAACTCACTCCTGAAGGGGAAAATTTTTACCAACATGCTCGTGATGTTGTCGATGCGGCACAAGCGGCGGAAGAGTCGTTGTCCGGTAGTCAAATTGAGCCGTCCGGCCTACTAAAAATCACCTGTCCTGTTGCCCTTGGGCTGTCTACTATGAGCGCGATCTTTACCCAGTATGCGCAACGTTATCCCAAGGTTACCTTAGATATCGATCTGAGCGATAAGAAAGTCGACGTCATTGAGCAAGGAATCGATATTGCGATTCGTGCGTCTGATAGGCTTGAAGACTCCTCACTCATCAGTCGTAAACTCTTTACTGATAGAGGAATTACGGTGGCCTCTCCTGCTTACCTTCAGCAATATGGAACACCAAGAGCGCCTAGCGAATTGGCTCATCACAACCTCATTAGTTATAGCTACGCGAAAAACAACAAACGCTGGGTTTATGAGGATCTTGATGGGAATGAAGCTTCGGTGGACATCACCAGTAGAATCACGGTCAACAGCGCTAAAATGGAACTAGAAATGTGCAAAGCCGGATTGGGCATCACCCGTTTGCCGCGATTTTATTTAGGTAACGAACTAGAAGCCGGAGAACTGATCGAACTGTTTGACGACTATCCAAAGCATCAACTTGGTGTCTACATGGTGTATCCGAGTAGAAAACACATGTCAGCAAAAGTAAGAGCGTTCAAAGACATTGTCGAAACAGAGCTGGTTCATTCCTTGTCTTTGCGTCAGAAGGAACTAAACAAAGGAATGGCGTAATAAGAAAAGAAAAAGCCGTCACTCCCAACTATGAAAAGAGTAACGGCTAAGTGCTGAAACCAATCTGGATAAGTGGCGATGGAGTCACTTATATAGATTGACCTCACCTCAGTGTCCGGTTTGTTGAGTGCTGAGTTCAACTCAACGGAGCTGAGAGGACGGTATAGCCAGTTCTTGTTTTAGAAACATCAAAGCCTTCATTGGTGAATATGAGCCTTTAAAGTTTCGTTGCCGGGTTCGTCCTGTTAGCTAATGAGATTCGAGCCTCATCGTTGCTTGTGTTATTTCTTGTCTTCAGGTTTGAACTCTTCGTTATCATCCACGGTCAGTGGTTTTCCATCTGGTCCAAAAATCGCAATCGCACTGCCCAAACTCACTAGACGCATAGCCAGTGATGGAGAAACTGCTTTCTGGACCCCTTTTTCTGCTAAGATCTCACCTTCCCAAGCTCGGTCCATGTAGCGACCACTTTGTGTAAACTCAATAACTGTTCTCATGATCTTTCCTCCGGTTTTAATATCTAGCTCGCGCAACGGTAAGTTCTACCGCTCGTAGTTGAGCCAGTGCTTTTGCAAGTTCGAGCTGTGCCTGAGCAAAATTAACGTCGTCGGTATACTTGTTAATGTTCTCTTCGGCTGCGCGGCGCGCCGCTTCCGCTCGAGCTTTATCAATATCTTTGCCGTGTAATGCCGTATCTGCGAGTACGGTAACCACGTCAGGCTGTACTTCTACCAAGCCACCCGATACATACAAGATCTGCTCTGGTTGCTTGAGATCACCAAGAATTCTTGCAACACCTGGCTTGATCTTGCTGATTAATGGGGAGTGGCCGGGACGAATCCCGAGCTCACCATCCGCTCCGGCAACGGCGATTGCATGAGCTGGCCCTGAATACAGCGTCCCTTCCGCACTCACCACATTGAGTTGAAAGGTTGTTTGTGAAACACCTATTGCCATCACGTCACCCCTTACAGTGTTTTCGCTTTCTCAAGCACTTCGTCGATAGAGCCGCAGTACATAAATGCTTGTTCTGGGATATCGTCATATTGACCGTTAAGCAGACCTTGGAAGCCCGCAATAGTGTCTTTCAAAGGTACAAACACCCCTGGCTGTCCAGTAAAGACCTCAGCTACGTGATACGGCTGCGTTAAGAAACGCTCTACCTTACGAGCTCGAGATACCAGTTGCTTGTCTTCTTCGGAAAGTTCATCCATACCCAAGATGGCAATGATGTCTTTGAGTTCTTTATAACGTTGCAGTGTTTTTTGTACCGCTTGCGCTGTGTCGTAGTGCTCTTGACCAATTATTTGCGGATCAAGCTGGCGAGACGTTGAGTCTAGCGGGTCGATCGCAGGATAAAGGCCAAGTGCTGCAATGTTACGTGACAGTACAACCGTTGCGTCCAAGTGAGCGAACGTCGTTGCTGGCGATGGATCCGTTAAGTCATCCGCTGGTACGTACACCGCTTGAATCGACGTAATCGAGCCATTTTTGGTAGACGTGATACGTTCTTGCAGTACACCCATCTCTTCCGCCAGCGTTGGCTGATAACCTACTGCTGATGGCATACGACCTAACAACGCTGATACCTCTGTACCCGCCAAGGTGTAACGATAAATGTTATCCACGAATAACAGTACATCACGACCTTCATCACGGAAGCGTTCCGCCATGGTTAAGCCTGTCAAAGCAACACGAAGACGGTTACCCGGTGGCTCGTTCATCTGACCATAAACCATGGCCACTTTGTCTAGAACACCTGCTTCTTTCATCTCGTAATAGAAGTCGTTACCTTCACGAGTACGCTCACCAACACCAGTGAACACCGAAAGCCCTGAGTGCGCTTTCGCGATGTTGTTGATAAGTTCCATCATGTTGACGGTCTTACCTACACCAGCGCCTCCGAACAGACCGATTTTACCGCCCTTAGCAAATGGACAAATCAAGTCGATAACTTTCACGCCAGTCTCAAGTAGTTCAGTACTGTTTGACTGATCTTCGTAGCTAGGCGCTGGACGGTGAATCTCATACGACGCTTGTTCGCCAATTGGACCACACTCATCGATAGGTTGGCCTAGAACGTTCATAATACGCCCTAGTGTTTCCTCACCTACAGGTACGGTAATTGGACTACCTGTAGTTTCTACTTGCAGACCACGTCTTAGGCCATCGGATGAGCCCATTGCGATACAGCGAACCACACCGCCACCAAGTTGTTGTTGTACTTCTAAAACAAGTGAGCTGTTTTCATCACCTACGACTTTTAGAGCGTCGTATACTCGCGGACCGCTGTTTTGTTCGAACTCTACGTCGACAACGGCACCGATGACTTTGACAATTTTGCCAATACTCATAATCTTACCTCTGAATCCTGTTACACCGCTTGAGCGCCGGCGGTAATCTCACTCAATTCTTGAGTGATCGCTGCCTGACGTGCTTTGTTGAACACGAGTTGCAAGTCATCAATTAACTGACCTGCATTGTCCGTTGCGGCTCTCATCGCAACCATTCGCGCTGCTTGTTCACAAGCAATGCTCTCTACCACACCTTGATAAACAAGAGACTCAACGTAGCGCAGCATCAAATGGTCCAAGATATCTCTTGGTGCTTGCTCGTAGATGTAGTCCCAACGTGTTTCTTTTTCCGCTTCTTCTTGCTTAGGAAACGGTAACAACTGCATCACGGTAGGTTGTTGCGTCATGGTGTTTACAAATTGGCTATAAACCAGAAATAGTCGGTCTATCTGCCCTTCTGCGTAATGCTCCATCATGGCGTGGACAGTACCCAGTAGCTCTTCGAGCTTTGGGTGGTCTCCCAAACCTGAGGTTTGAGCAATGACACGCCCTGATGATTGAAAAAAGCTGATTGCTTTTGAACCAATCAATGTGGTGTCAACTTCGACACCTTGCTCCTGCCAGCTTTGCATTTCAGACAAAACTTTTCGGAACAAGTTGGTATTTAAACCGCCACATAAGCCTCGGTCTGAAGAGATAATGATGTAAGCAACCCGCTTAACTTCTCTCTCTTGCAGATACGGATGGCTATATTCCAACGTACCGCCAGACACGTGACTGATTACTTTTTTCATGTTGTCTGCATAAGGTCGAGACGCTTCCATATTGTCTTGAACCTTACGCATTTTGCTTGCCGCCACCATCTCCATCGCACTGGTGATTTTCTGAGTACTTTGAATACTCGCAATCTTGGTGCGTATCTCTTTGGTATTTGCCATTACTGACTCCTACTTGGTTGATGGTTAATATTGCAGCGCAGAAAACTCTTCTAGCAGCGTATAAAGCTTGCCTTCGATTTCCTTGTTGTAATCACCAGTTTTGTTGATCTCTTCGAGTAGATCAGCTTGAGTCTGTTTGGCAAAAGCCACCAAACCATCTTCAAACTCCGCGAGCTTGTTCAGTGCCACATCTTCCAAGAAACCCTTTTCGGCTGCGAAGATGACTAATGCTTGATTCGCAACAGACATTGGTGCGTACTGCTTTTGCTTCATGAGTTCGGTCACTTTTTCACCGTGGTCAAGCTGCTTACGAGTCGCTTCATCTAAGTCAGATGAGAACTGCGCGAAGGCAGCTAGCTCGCGGTACTGAGCCAATGCGGTACGAATACCTCCAGAGAGCTTCTTGATGATCTTGGTTTGTGCTGCACCACCTACACGCGATACTGAGATACCAGGGTCCACAGCAGGGCGTAAGCCAGAGTTAAACAGCTGAGTCTGCAAGAAGATTTGACCATCGGTAATTGAGATAACGTTAGTCGGTACAAACGCAGATACGTCACCCGCTTGTGTTTCGATGATCGGTAATGCGGTTAACGAGCCAGTACGACCTTTAACTTCACCATTAGTAAAACGCTCTACATAACCCTCATTAACTCGAGCTGCGCGCTCTAGAAGACGTGAGTGAAGATAGAAAACATCACCTGGGAACGCTTCACGACCCGGTGGGCGTTTTAGTAGTAGTGAGATTTGACGGTAAGCAACAGCTTGTTTAGACAGGTCATCGTAGATGATCAATGCATCTTCGCCGCGGTCACGGAAGTATTCACCCATGGTGCAGCCTGAATATGGTGCCAGGTATTGTAATGCAGCAGATTCTGATGCTGACGCCACCACAATAATGGTGTTTGCTAGTGCGCCATGTTCCTCTAGCTTACGAACCACGTTAGCAATCGTTGAGGCTTTTTGGCCAATCGCGACATAAATACATTTAACGCCAGTGTCACGTTGGTTGATGATGGCATCGATAGCCATCGCCGTCTTACCTGTTTGACGGTCACCGATAATCAGCTCACGCTGACCTCGACCGATTGGCACCATAGCATCAACCGCTTTGTAACCAGTTTGAATTGGCTCATCCACTGATTTACGGTCGATTACACCCGGTGCAATCACTTCTACAGGGTCAAAGCGTTCAGCTTTCACTTCGCCTTTGCCATCGATAGGTTGACCCAAAGTGTTCACCACACGGCCAAGCAGCGCAGGGCCAACTGGCACTTCTAAGATACGACCCGTACCACGGACCTTCATCCCTTCACAAAGGTCAGCATAAGGGCCCATCACTACCGCACCAACAGAGTGGCGTTCTAAGTTAAGCGCTAGGGCAAAACGGTTATCTGGTAACTCAATCATCTCACCTTGCATAGCATCCGCAAGACCGTGAATGGTGATAATACCGTCACTGACCGAAATGATGGTTCCTTCATTTCTCGCCTCACTCGCCATGTCAAAATTGGCGATGCGCTCTCTGATCAGTTCACTAATTTCATTTGAATTCAATTGCATCTCTTTCCCCTACTATGCGTGTAGGTTGACAGCAAGACGGTGTAACGATGAGTAAATACTTCCATCTAACACCTGCTCGCCCGCTTTAATCATCACTCCACCAACGAGGGATGGATCAATTTGCTGTTCTATCGTTACCGTTTTGCCAAACTTAGCTTCAAGCGCGTTCTTAATGTCCACCAATTGGTCTTGTTCCAATGGTTCTGCGGTGTAAACCAAAACTTCCATGGTTTTTTCATATTCCGCTTTCATTTCAAAGAACAGCTCAACAGTGGTTGCCAGTAGCTTGAGTCTCTTGTTTTCAGCCATAACACGTAAGAAGTTCTTAACGTATTGGCTAAGCCACTCATCACACGAGGTCAGTATCATATCGAGCAAGACTTGCTCTGAACTTTCCTCTTCAAGGTCTTCAATCACCTCGACGACCGCGGGTTGTGACACCACCATTTTTAAAAGCCCTAACGCTTGTCCCCACTCATCGAGCAGTGCCTCATCAAGGGCAAAGTCAAACGCAGCTTTGGCATAGGGTTGAGCAATTGAGGTAAAGTCATTCATCTGATTTACCCCTACATTTCGCTAATCATGTGCTCAACAAGCTCACGGTTACTCTTAGAATCAAGGTTTTTGCGAATCAGTTTGCTGGCACTTTCAATCACTAAATCTGCCATTTCAGATTTCAGCTCCTGACGAACCTTGCTCTTTTCGCTCTCTACCTCAGCTTTACCTTCAGCGATGATTTTCGCTTTCTCTTTTTGCGCTAGCTCTGCCGCTTCTTCCACTAATTGGTTTTGACGTTGCTGTCCTAACTCAATAATGGATTGTGCTTTTTCGCGCGCTTCCGCAACGATGCTCTCACCGTTTGCTTTTGCTAGTTCAAGTTCTTTTTGCCGCGGCTGCAGTATTCTTAATACCAGTCGCGATTTCGTCTCGACGCTCGTCAAGCAGTGTTACCAATGGTGGCCACACATATTTCATGCAAAGCCAAACGAAGATAACGAAGGAGATTGCTTGACCCAGCATGGTTGCATTTAGGTTCATAACATCCTCACCAATGTTTACTTATTAAAAATCAATTAAGCCACTGCGAAGATGATGTAGAGACCAATACCAACACCAATCATAGGAACCGCATCCACTAGACCCATCATGATGAAGAACTGAGTACGAAGCATCGGGGTTAAATCTGGTTGACGTGCCACACCCTCTAGGTATTTACCGGCAAGATTACCGATACCTGCTGCCGCACCCGCCGCACCAAGACCAATTAGAAGTGCACCTGCTACATATAAAACAGCACTTACAATATCCATAACAACTCCTGAGAAATATATTTAGTAAATTAAGTTTGAATTAGTGATGTTCTTCTACTGCCATGCCCATATAGACGACAGTGAGAACCATAAATATAAACGCTTGTAATCCGACAATTAATATATGGAACAATGCCCACGGAACACTTAACGCCCATTGCATCCACCATGGCATTAGTGCGATAAGAATAAATATCATCTCACCCGCATACATATTGCCAAATAGTCGCAGACCTAATGAAATAGGTTTTGAAATTAGTGTGACTAATTCAAGAACCAGGTTCACCGGATATAACAAAGGATGTGAAAATGGCTGAGTAGTCAGTTCTTTAATAAATCCTTTTATGCCTTTATGTTTAAAGGTATAACCAAGGACTAGAATAAATACTCCTAACGCCATTGACATAGTGACATTAACATCCGCTGATGGTAGGTCTCTAAAGTGACCAAGTCCTATTGCTCGGGTAAAGGCTGGAATAAAATCGATAGGTAATAAATCGATAGCATTCATCAAGAATACCCAAACAAAGATAGTCAGAGCCAATGGACCTATTAGTTTATCTTGTGCTTGGAAAATTTCTTTTACCAGTCCGTCGACAAACTCAAACACCAATTCAACGAGACATTGCAATCGGCTAGGAACCCCACTTGTCGCCTTGGAAACCGCATAGCGAAAGCCTACGATAAAGACGATACCCAGTAACCAAACCATCAACATTGAGTCTAGGTTTATGCCCCAAAAACCATCACCCGAAGTCCAGAACGTCAAATGGTGTTCAATATAGTCATGTGCTGATTGAACGTTTTCCATTACGCTTTCCTCTGTAGTTCAATGGTTTGCTGATCTTTAAGCATTGGACTGATAAAGAAACCTAATACCGTAATGCAATATCCGGCTAATACAGTAACGTTACTCAGTTCCATAAATCGAAATGTCAAAATGAACATCACTATGGTGTAGATCATCTTGATATTGCGACTCAAACGCATCAGATCTTTTAAATTTTGTTGCGGCTTATATTTAGCTTTTAGCGACGCGAATATCATGCCTATGAACGGAGGTACAACTGCAATAATCACTCCGATTAACGCCGATTCTATATCTAGTTTGTCTTTAAAAAAGAGCTCGTAGAGTATAAATACCGACCCAAGCATCAACTGGCTGTATAATATCCGCTTCCCAGCTAGCATTATATCTTCGCTGGGGATACTAGCTTGCATCAGCAATCCTTAATTGTATTTAAAACATATTGATAAATTTAATTACCGACTAAATTAATTAATGGATAACTAAATTTATCATCGACGCAAAATGTAGTTATTTATCTACACAGCTTGCGAGAAGAAAGATACACCCAACAAAGTGATAATATAAATAATAATTAGCGAAACTTATCATTTCATTTTTGGAGGATTTATTTATTTGTATTCCATTAATGATCAAGCTACGTTTATATAGTAAGCCAATACTTACAGACTAACTTATTCACAAGGATGTGAACTCTTTAGTTATTTACATTTAACCTTTACTATTTTTTGATAAATACACTTATCAACTTAGATTATATTTTCTTAATTATATTTCACTCCTTGATCGTTTATTCTTCCCCACCCAACAGAATAGACTTTCAAGGAGTGATTTTTTTATTTCTAGTCCTTATAAATTTTCCTTCTACCACCACGCTTCGTTAATGTAACGCTTTGTCACTCAAGTTAACTACATTAGTAACAACCTAGCGACAAATCACTCAACAATCCCACCTCCAACCCTTATATATCATTGACTTAATATGTTTTTATACATTCTTACATTTGTTCATTTTCAAAAATAGAAAGTAAGATATCAGTGATAGAGATCACATAGAGAAGTGCTATAACACTAATACTGATTATCTTGTAAACAATATTACTCATGGATACTCTCTTTGTATTTAAGATTTATCTCATTTACGGACTAGCATTTATAACGCTATTTTTCGCGATATTACTGCGCGATATGTCCAGCAGTGAAATAAAAATTGCTAAAGTTCTTCCTTACTTAGGCATTTCTGGATTGGTGCTTGGCTTCCATGAGTGGAGCGAATTGTATCTTGCTATTTACCAACAAGAGTTCGTCATTACGAAACCGATGGAAGTACTACTTCTATTAAAGTTTGTTATTGCCTATCTTCCTTTAAACCTATTCGCATGGAAGATGACCGAACTTCTAGATGCCACTATTGCTAAAACCGTTCGCCGTGTCTGGTTAGGCCTAGCGACTCTCTTACTCGCGGTTTCCTTCTATCAGTTTTCTACTCAAGATTTTTACGCCTTTACCATTAGCGCTACTCGCAACGCACGACTCCTTTTTAGCTTGATCGCTAGCTGTGTTGCAGGGGTTGGTCTTGCGTTGTATTCAAAACAGTTAGAAGAACAAGATGTTCCCAACCATCTGTACTTCTTGCTATCTGGCATTGCCTTTTTCATATACGGCCTCGGCAGCGCCCTTGTTTTTGCTCAGTATGGAGCTTGGGTCTTGGTCTTCCGCTGTGTTGGTGCTGTCATGCTATTGGCAACACTGTGGCAAGCATTGAAGATGTTTGATCTCGAAAGAAAACAACAAATAGAAGAGGCACTATCACTGTCTCTACAAAATCAGAAGTTAAAAGAGCTTGGAGAACTATCTTCAGCCATCGCCCATGAAATAAAAACACCTATTAGCAGTGCTCTTATGAGTTGTGATTTGTTAGAGCAGAATCGCGAGAACCAAGAAATCGCAGACCGTCAAATCGTCCGTATACGTCGAGGACTTGAGAGAGCGGCTTGCATAAGCCAAGAAGTACTACGTTACTCACATCAGCATAGTATTGAGCGGGAGCGAGTGCATGTTGAGAGCATAGTGAATGCCGCTCTCGATATGCTTCGCTACCGTCTTGCTCAATATGACCTGACGTTAGATATCGACCCTAAACTCTATGTCAGAGGCGATAAAGCCTTGCTTGAAGAAGTCGTTATCAACCTTGTATCCAATGCTCTTGATGCCAGCGCCAATCAACGCAAGCTAGCCATCAGAGTTCAAAAAGATCATGACAAAGTGTCATTGAAAGTACGCGACTGGGGTACAGGAATGTCCCCTAAAACCTTAGAGAAGGCGACACAACCTTTCTTTACCACTAAACCAAAAGGCAAAGGTACCGGTATGGGCCTTGCCCTCGTTAAACAAATTGCCACACAACATAACGGCTCTATTACATTCTCGAATGTTTGCCCGGGGCTACTTGTTGAGTTCAAACTACCAGGAGTTAAATAATGAAACTGCAACTACTTTTAGCTGAAGATGATACGGACTTAAGAGAAGTATTGGAGGAAGCATTATCACTTGAAGGCTTTGAAGTCACCGCCGTCGATAATGCCGAAGATGCTCTTGATCTCGCGAAAGAAAAGACGTTTGACCTAGCCCTATTCGATGTGGTGATGGGTGGAATCACTGGCATTGATGCGCTGACAACACTACGCCGATTCCAGCCCAATATTGGTGTAATTGTCACTACCGCATTTGCTACGGTAGACCTTGCGGTTGACGCCATGAAAAAAGGCGCTGATGAGTTTCTGACTAAACCATTTAACCTATCCGCACTCTCCGTCACACTCAAACGTGTTCATGCAGAGCGCTCTCCTAAGGACGTGCAAAATGCCGAGTCTCGTGACCAAGTCTTCAGCGCACTATCGAATCCAATACGCCGTACCGTAGTGAGACAACTAAAAGTGCATCACAAAATTAAATTTATGGACCTATGCCGTATTGTCGGTATCGAGGATCATACGAAATTCAACTTCCACCTAAGACAACTTGTAAACTGTGGGCTGGTAACTAAGGACAACGGCAAGGTATACACTTTAACTACTCTGGGCCAGCAGGTTTATACCAGCATGCTTCAATAAGTTCGACAAACAGTCATCAGTTATTGGTAGGCACTTCTATCGCGAGAGTGCCTACTCGATCTTACAGGAGCCATTTGTGTGCTTTCGAATAAAGAATAATCACTCAGATAACTCTGAAATTGCCTCCTGTAATTCCTCTTCAGCATCCGCCAGTTTGCGCTCCTTTTTTTTGATTTTTTTTCTGATCACCCTTAGCTTTTGCTTGCTCCAGATCTTGAGCTCTTTCCGCTACCTTTTTCTTCTTGCTCTCCCACTTTCTGCATTCGTTCCTCATAGAGCTTTTCATCAGTGCAGTAATTTTGAACATTCTCTATGGCTAATTCGAGGCTTTGGATCTCATGAGTGTTGTTATACTTTTTAGCATATTCCAGCTTGGTTTTGAGTCGCTGCTCTTTGGCCGCACACCCCGTCAACGCTTCTTGGGCAAACACACTGCCACTAACGGATACGGTAAGTGCTAGCAAGGTTAAGGTCATTTTTCTCATAGTGTACCTAAATAGATTACGTCTCTTAGACTTTGGCTAAAGAAACTAGTGGCATAAAAAAACAAACACCACCTAGCTTAACATTAAGATACTATACGTAAAGATTAATTATCTGGATTGGCGTAAATTGGAGTCATACGCCCAAAATGACACATGAGTGCATACACATGACGTACTTTTCTATCAATCGCATACTGCTTTTAAACACACTCTAGGTATTCATCGGTTCACGTTCACGGACAAAGCACAAACTATACAAAACTGGAACAACCAATAAGACAATCGGTAGCGAGAACAATAAACCATAGCCTAGTGTTAACGACATCGGCCCCATATAAACGTCAGTGCCACCTATACCGTAAGCGAGTGGTAATAAGCCCACTACTGTTGTCAGGGAGGTTAATAATATTGGGCGCAGTCGACTTACGGATGCCTCTATAACCGCATCAACACCACAATTTCCATCAGCTCTTAGTTCGTTGATTCGATTAATGAGAACCAAAGCGTTATTCACAACGACTCCAGCCATTCCGAGCACTCCTATCAACGCGAATAAAGACAACGCTTGAAAGTGCACAACCCAATGCCATCAACGATGCAACAACAGCAAATGGAATCAACTGCCATTACTAAGAGTGGTTGAAGTAGCGAATTAAACATGATCGCGAGAACAAAATAGATCGCCACCATAGCGGAAGGAAAAGCAACAATAAATCCACTCATGGTTTCATTAGTTTTTTTCCGGCATTCACCGCCAATATCAACAGTTACTGTAGCAGCGTATTTACCCTGTAGTTCAGTAAGTTAACTCGTTCGACAGCGCTACTGAACTTAGGGCATCATCCGTTATCTGTGCTGTTACTGTCACTTCTCGCTGTCCATTGTAATGTTTGATCAGTCTAGGGGACTCAATTTGCTCTACTCTTGCCAAACGACTCAACGGGACTTGTTTTCCATCTGAGGTATAGATCTTTGTTGTCGCTAACTTTTCTAGAGAGCGGTAGTCTTCATTTAAAATCATACGGATATCGACTTCTCGGGTGCTTAACCAAGTGGAAGTGATTTTCTCGCCATCAAAGGCAATACGTAGTGTATTGGCAAGGTCCGCTACCGTGAGTCCATATTTGGCTAGCCATGTGTGCTGTGGCACTATTTTTAATTGAGGATCTTTTAAGGCTTCACTGTTAGTAACATTCGCAAGACCAGAGTGCTCGGCTAACCATTTAGATACCAACTCGACCGCTTGTTGACGATCATGCTCTAATCCTCCCAAGACACGTACTTCGATAGGCTCTCCTGGAGGCGGTCCTCCTGCATCAATGGAAAACTTAACAAACACCTGGTCACTGTAACTGGCAACCTTACGATTCAGTTCAGCGACGATCTCATCTGCTGTGCGCTTTCGTTGGCTATAGTCACTCAAGTTGATTCGACCTGTACTCACCGGCGATTGATAAGTCATTTCAAAACTGTCGAGTTCGTCTACGGGTAGTGACTTTATTGCCTGCTCGATTCTCGCATGCATTACGCGAACATTTTCTAACGAGGTTCCCGGCTTTACCTCGGTATGTACCTCTACATATTTTGCAGCTTGTGAAGGAAAGATATCTAATTTAAGAGTCATCACTAGACTCGTCCCTGCTAATGCAACAACGAATCGCCGCGGTAATAACAGACTTTTTTGTAGCGAAGACAATTGGTCAACATCCGCTGATACCAGACAGCTACCTTAGTGAATTTGCCTGAAGTAGCACGCTTTGATTCTAACGATCCAGAAAGGTGTGCAGGTAAGGTAAAGGTACATTCACCAAGAGAAAACAACAGTGCGGTAATAACCGTAATTGGGATAACGACAATCACTTTCCCCATAATGCCAGGAATAAACATCATCGGAATGAATACCAAGGCCGTGGTCGTCAAGCTGGCCAAAATAGGCTTAATGACCGCTTTAGTTCCCTCAATTGCAGCTTCAACTCCCTGTTTCCCCGCCTCTTTTTGTTGATAAATGCTTTCGGCAACAATCACTGAATCATCAACAATGATTCCTATAACTAACAACAATGCCGCCAAGGTAATACTATCGAGATTCAGCCCAAGCATCGGCAATACGATCATGACACCCAATATGCAAAATGGAATTGAAATAGAAACCCAAAAAGCAACTTGTCTTTTGAGTACTATGCTCAAAACTAGTAATACTAAGAGAAGACCAATAGCACCGTTGGTCGACACGATAGTAAAGCGATTGCTCATGTCATCAGCGAGGTTCATTCCATATTGGAAAGCGAACTGCCCCTGGTACGTAGTTTGTTCTTGCTCTAGCAACGCTTTGATACTGGCGACCGTTTTAGTGATATCCGCATTGCCGCTGTTAGAGATATCGAACAACACAGCATCATGACCATTGATCACTCCTTGTTGCGTCGCTTTCGCAAAGGTATCAATCAATTGCGCAACATCGGAAACTTTCACTATAGTGCCGCTAGGGAGCGCCTTAATAACGATATTTCCAATTTCCTGCGCCGATTGCACTTGAGTCATCGTGATCAGCTTTTGCTCGCTGTTTTTAGCGCGTACCATTCCGCCCGATTGTGACAAGTTCGACTGAACAATTGCATTACTTATCTCTGCAAACGTTAATTGATAACGACTCGCCTTTGTAGGATCAATCTCTACCCAAAACTCTCGCTCGCTATAACCAGAGAGTGTGACGGTTTGAACACCTGATAGTGCGCTTATCGCACGTTCTAAGTGGTACGCATACTCTTGTAACTCTCCATTCCCTTGCGTCTCGCCAACAGCACTGATGCCGAACGATAGAACAGAAAATGAAGATGTTTGCTTTTGAGTCACTAGTGGCGGATTAGTGATATCTTTCGGTAAACCACTCACCCTATCGACGGCTTGTTGAATATCGCGCATAACTTGTGTGGAATCGACATCTGGAAGAAACTCCAGTTCTATTGCAGAAAAAGCCATCCACAGATTGAGAGGAAAAAAAGTTAATACCTTTTACCGTGCGTAACTCTTTCTCCAATGGATTAGTAACATTGACTTCAACATCGGAAGCCGTTGCTCCTGGGTAATGGGTCGTCACCTCAGCGGATTCGAAGGCAACATCGGGGTATTCTTGCAGTTTAAGAGTGTATAGTGAAATCACTCCCATCATTAATACCATAATCGTAATGATTCGGGCGAGAAACGGGCGCCGAGCAAAATAGGAGATTAAAGAAAACATGGTCAAAATCGCCTCTTATTTCACGGAAGTTGTGATTTGCGAAACATCGGTCGTGGCATACATCGACATACCTGGCATCAGCTTAAAATCGGCATTTTTTTATATCAACTTCAATCGGATAAGCCATGTGCTGAACATCCATTTCCACTCCTATACGAGCAATGGATGACACCACTTTTTGCTCTGGACTTGTCTCTGCCCAAAGTTCTATCGACTGCCCCACCGATAGCAAAGACATATCATGCTCACTTGCTAACAGACGTACCGTCAACGTATCAATATTCACAAGTCGATAAAGCAAATCACCTTGGTTTACCCAAGCACCAACTTGTGTATCACGGCTCACCACAAAGCCTTCAATATCGGCTCGGATACTTGTCTCTTCGAAGTTTTTCTGAGCAATATCAAGTTCAATTTGTGCCAGCTTAACTAATGCTTTGGCATTGAGGTAATCAGCTTTGGCGATATCAAGTTCATTGACAGATAAGTTGTTGTTTTTAATAAGTTCTTGATAGCGTTCGTATACGGAACGTTTGAGTTTGAGCTCCGCTTGTGCTAGTTCCAGATTGGCCGTAGTGCGTGCTAGTTCAAACTGAAAGTCTTGCTTTTTGATTTCAGCTATAACCGTGTACTGCTGAACCTTATCACCGACCTCTACGTCCATGGTTTCAATTACGCCATTGACTTCAGCAACCACATTTACCGATGACAAACTGACAGTTTGCCCAATTAGTTCTATGGCTTGAGCCCAAGGCGCCACCAGACTTAAAGCCAAACAAACTAATGATTTTGGTGTTTTCATATCACGCACTCCCTTAGTAAATAAGAGCAGTGTGCAGGAGTGGATGTCGAGTTTTTGTCAAAGCAGTTTTACAACTTAGCAATCGCGTTTCGACAAAAAATCGACACAAGTTTGCTATCATCAATTCACGCTATTGAATTGGAAACATGTATGAGTGTGTTATCTGGCAGCCAGATCTTAGTCGTAGAGGACAATGAAGAACTACAAGGCATATTGGCGGACTTTCTTGACGTCAAACAAGCGGAAGCGGACTTTGCAAGCAATGGTGAGTTAGGCCTATCGCTTGCGTTATCTCATACGTTCGATGCCATTATTCTAGATGTAATGATGCCAAAAAAAGATGGAATGCAGGTGGCACGAGAAACTGCGCCTTAAAGGCTGCACGACACCTATTCTCATGCTGACAGCACTAAATGGACAATCTGACTTATTGACCGGTTTCGATTCTGGAGTTGACGACTTCCTCACTAAGCCGTTCCAGTTTCCTGAACTCGAAGCCAGACTTACCGCACTAATTAAGCGCTATCGTGGTCAAGTTGCCAAAAGCACACTGAGATTTGGCGATATTGTTATTGATGAAAAAAGCCATCAAGTGACACGACAAGGCGAAAATATAGAGTTAAGCCCAGCGACCTATCAAATCCTACTCGCCCTAGTAAAAGCTCAAGGTGAAGTGGTATCAAGAGAGTCATTAATTCAAACCCTTTGGGGGGAAAATGTGCCCGATAAAGACGTATTACGAAGTCATATCTATTTACTGAGAAATGTCTTAGATAAGCCGTTCGACGTTCCATGCCTAATGACGGTACCTAAATTTGGCTTCAAACTGGTAATTCAATGATGAAAAGGTCAAAGTCACAACCTAGTTATTACTCCATAAAACAAGTCAAAGCTCGCTTGTTACGAACCTTCTCTCTTATCGCTTTGGTCACTTCTTTTCTGGTCTTCTTTGCCTTTTCGCTTCACTTGGCTCTGGAGGAAGACGACCAGATCGAACATCACCTAGTATCATTTGAAGAAATTGCTCAATCCTACTATCAACTTCGTCAAGTAAATCAGGCTCAGCTCAGTAAAAGCGTTACCGCGTATTTTTGATGCTAATATGCTACCGAAAAGAATCGCACAACAGGGGCCTTTCCCATCAGGAAAAGTAACGAAATACAATACCTTCCTCGAAGATGGCTTTTTGGTCTATCACACCAAGTTTAAGTTTAACGAGCAAATTATCCCGCTTTACCTCACCATTGATTCGAGAGCGATGGACTTTGGAGATGACTCTTGGGACACATTGATGATCATTTCAATGCTACTGATGGTCTTTCTGATTTTTGTCTTGCGGTTATCACTTAAAAGGGTCTTCGACACATTAATGTCGCCAATCTCATCCCTCAGCCACCAACTCGCAAGTAACCAAGACGGAGCATTCTCTATCACAGAGCATTCAATTTTAGAGCTGCAAACACTCACCGAGCATCTTAATAGTTACACGCAAATGAAAGAGCGTGTCGCAAAACAAGAGCTTATGTTTGCCAAGTATGCGAGCCACGAGTTGAAAACGCCCATTGCCGTTGTATTGGGTGCCGCCAACTTACAGGCAATGAAACAAGATGAGGCTTTTCAAACCAAGCAACGTGAACGCATACTCAAAGCGGCAAACGGTATGCAACAGACCGTGGAACTGCTACTAAACATCGTTAAACAAGAAAATGCGAGTCCCGATAGCTTATCGACCAAAGTCAATGAACAAGATTTGGAGCTAGCAAAATACTATTCAAGTGCTTCAAAAGACACAAAAGTAACGGTGCAGATCGAAGAAGGGACAGCGGTTAACCTACCATTGATAGCCGTGAGAATGATAGTCGGAAATTTGCTAGACAATGCCATACGTTTTACAGCCAAAGGGGAGATTTCCGTCCGTATCTCATCTCAGGAAATTTGCATTACTGATAACGGCTGTGGACTGAACAATAGTAACGATATTGAGCATGGGCTGGGGCTGCTGATTGTTCATCGGATCGCAGAAAGCTATGGCTGGCAATTTACACTTTCGAACAATACTAACAGTAATGGATGCTGCGCGAGACTCATACGGATTGATAGCTAGACGCAAACGATAGGAACCAAGTCGTTCCTATCGTTACACGATCATCACCCGTAATCCTCAGTTATCGCTAGATTGCTTGACTAGATCTGGGAACTGTTCGAACAAAAAGTCTAAGAACAATCGAATGCGTTTGGGTTGGTATTTTTTACTCAAATAGACCACATTCAAATCCGCACTTGATACCGTTGTCGAAGCATTGAAGTTTTTCATATAGCCGTTAAGCACTGTTACCAAACGACGATGGTTAATGTCTGCCTGAACATCCAATAGTGACTTGAGAGCAATACCCGCTCCCTCTAACGCCCATCGACGAATCACTTCACCATCATCTGAAAAACGTTTGGGCGTTACCGTAATGGATTTTCGTTGGTCATTTTCTCGAAAGTGCCACGTCTTTAACTCTTCGTTATGACGCAACATCACTAAACAATCATGCCCAACCAAATCTTGAGGGGTAATAGGAGTCCCCCGCTTTGCTAGGTACTCTGGCGAGGCACACAACACACGGCGACTGGACGCTAATCTGCGAGAGATGAGGTTACTATCCGCCATTTCCCCATAGCGAATGACAATATCCATACCCGATTCGTTAACGTTCGACAGGTGGTCATTGAGGTAGAGATAAGGAATGACGTCAGGATAGCGTTCTGAAAACTCATTCAGAATGGGCACTATGTATTGTTTGCCAATGTCTTTTGGCGCAGACACTCTCAGCGCGCCTTTTACCTCTTTAACGCCACTTTGGATAATATTTTCCACTTCATTGACGTTATCCAATATATCCAAGCAAGCTTTGTAGTAGAGTTCTCCTGAGTCAGTTAACGATACGTGGCGAGTACTTCGATTAAGCAGTTTTACGCCATAACGCTCCTCCAAAGCCTGAAGCCTAGCCGTCATTGAGGCTGGCGACAATCCAAGGTCTCTGCCCGCAGCCGCTAACCCTTGGTGCTTAACAATGCTCGCGAACATCTCCATATCTGAAAACTTATCCATAGGCGCTCCATTATTTAACCAATCCGAATAATGATTTCGTATTTTACCCAATTATAAAACTAAGTCGAATAAATATAATGGGCGTTATCAAATGAAGTCATCGAATTGGGAGAAACAATAATGAACCGCGAAAAAACAACTTACGTCATTCTAGGTGGCACCTCAGGTATTGGAGAAGCTATCGCTCAGCTCGTTAATCACGAAGAGAATATCGTCCATGTTGCTAGTCGCTCAACTGGTCTAGATATCAGCAACGAGAAAGAGATGCACTGCTACTTCGAATCCATCGGTGCTTTCGACCACCTTATTGTCACTGCAGGATCAGCGGCGCCTGCAGGCAAAGTAACCGATGTAGCCATTGACGATGCTAAAGGAGCATTTGACGTCAAATTCTGGGGCTCCATCAACGCTGCAAAACAAGCTGCTCGCTTTATCAAGCCAAACGGCACCATTACGTTTACGACGGGCATGTTATCTCGAAAAGTCGTTCCTAACACTTATGCAAAAACCGCAATGAATGCCGCACTAGAAGCGGTGACAAAGATCTTGGCTAGAGAACTAGCGCCAATTCGCGTCAATGCCGTCAGCCCTGGCTTAACAAAAACCACCGCATACAAAGGAATGGATCAAACAACCCGCGATACCATGTACGAAAATGCCAAGAACAATCTACCTGTTGGCAAAGTTGGTGAAGCGCAAGATGTCGCAAAAGCGTATTTGTTTGCTATCGAAAACACCTATATGACTGGCGCCATTATTGATGTCGATGGCGGCGCGTTAATCAACTAAGTCAAAACCAAGACTACTCTTATTACAGGTATTCATCATGAAGCTTTATATCTATGACCATTGCCCGTTCAGTGCACGTGTTCGCTACGTGGCGGGAATGCTCAACTTATCACTGGATATTGTCACACTAGATTATGACGACGACACAACTACAAAAAACATCATCGGCAGTAAGCAAGTTCCTGTGTTTGTCACAGGTAGCGGAAAAGCCATGGCGGAGAGTCTCGATATCATCGGTTATCTGCTCGGCTTAGCAGATTCGGCAGAAAACAGTACGCCATCTCAAGACGTGATGAGATGGCAGAAGGATGCCTTCTTACCACTGCAGAAAATTGGATATCCACGTTGGAGCGCCTTGCCACTCAAAGAGTTCTCCACCGCCAGTGCAAAAAAAGCATGGCGTACTAAAAAAGAAACCTATGAGCTTAATTTCAACAGCTTGTTAGAAGACACATCGCAGATCGCCTCACAAGCAGAGGTGCTGATCACTCAGGCGAATGAACTTCTCCAACTAGGTACCGGAAGTCGCAGGAAATTGGTGGACGAGGCTATTGTATTTTCCATTTTAAGAGGCTTTTTCAGTGCACCTGAAGTGCGCTGGGAGCCAAGTGTTGCCGATTGGATGGTCACTCAAAGTCAAAGTACTCAGGTGAAGTTACTCAACAACGAACAATACCAATAACTCCGAAATTCAATATTTGTGGCCTTTGCCAGTCACGACGAAGGCTACGTAAGGTGTACGATTATGGAAAGCAAAAACTACGCAAATATTATCGTTTTCACAGGATTACTCGCCGCAGCAAGTGCCATCATTAACGCCGATCTTTACGATGGTACCTGGTCTGAAGTCGCTACCATTGCCGCCGCAATAATGATTCCCGTAACTGCCTACTTCAATAGGAAGAATGTCGCACTGTCTTTTCTTTTACCACTATTTTTTACCACCATTGTCGTTAGAAATGCTGATCAACATGATTGGTCAATGATTGGTTGGATAGCGGCAATATCTTATCTGCCGTTGCTCGCACAGTGTGTTGTAGTCATGCGACGTACCTTTATCAAAGAAGGTCCGACAGAAACAGCATTAAGTATGCTGCGTATATTCATCGGTATGAACTGGTTAACGCACTGTACAGAAAAACTGTTTGTTTCTTCCCACGACGCTGGCTTGGTTAACTTTTTTGCCAACGGATTTGGTAACTTAGTGGTTGGACACCCATTAACGGATTCAACCGCCAATATTCTGATTGTGCTTGGCGGCCTAGTTGAACTGGCTACTGCTATTTCATTGGGACTAGGGGTACTTTCTCGGTTTGGAGCGTTCATGTCAGCAGGATATCTGATTGTTGCCCAGATAGTGGGTGGACACTTTGCCGTTGGTTATACGTGGATTTTACCGGGTGGAGGATGGGAATTGGCGTTCTATTACTTTATGGTCACCATACCATTTATGCTTCCAAACGTAGGTGGCTCTGTCGCTTTGGAACGGATGAAGTTCGCTCGCTCTTAATCAAGTAAAACAAGGGGGACTTATCATGTCCCCTTGTTCGATAACTACTAAAAACCAGTGCCTACTTGAAAATAAATGGCGTTATCCGATTCACTGGTAGCCACATCGATCCCTGCACGCAAGCCATAGCGACGGGCTATAAGGTAACGAAAACCGACACCATAGCTATAATGGTTATTGGTTGTAAAAATCGAGTCGCCATCATCAACGGCGGTACCTAACCCACCAAAAACAGAAGCTGACCAACGCATAGTCATTTGCCAAGTTAATTGAGTCTCTAACGAGGCTGTTGTATCACCTTGGTATCGCTCTCTAGCAATGCCGCGCATATTGATGTCAGGGTAAACAGGTGTTGGTAAGTAACGCTCACTGGTACTTAGCGTGTTGTATTGCCCTTTAAAACCAAGGTTCCACGCTTCTCTAATTGGAAAATAGTGTATCCCTTTAAATGTGAACGTATCAAAATCGTAGTCACTACCAAGACTCTTTCTAAACAAGCGATATTCACCACTGTAATCCCCACCAGCAGAGGGGTATAAGAAGCTATTTCGTGTGTCATGTTCAACCAATAACCCCAGCATTGAAAATGTAGAATCTAATGAAGGATGGAACTCTCGCCGATGACGATCCTGCTGACGTTCGATGGAATTTAATGATAACGTAGATTGAACAAAAGCTTGTGAGATCCCTAATAACAATGGCGTGTCAGCGACTCTAAATTGCAATTTCTGTAGCTCTCCATACCCTTTCATATTCAGCTCAAACTTACTGACGTGTTCACCGCTACCATAGAAATCCATATTCACGTCACCATAAAATGCACCACCAAGATAGCGGATACTGTCACGCTTCCATGAGTGCCGATGACCCACAAATCCAGCCCAAGTACCATTATCTGTCCCAAAAGCACCACCTACAGTGATAGCTGGCGTTAGCAATTGAGCACCACCATTTACCGATGTCATCGACAACTTTCTACGCTTTTCTTTCTGCGCCTCCGATTCATGCAAGAATACTCCCATCACACCACCGCCATACCCAACGGCAGGTTCGGTCACGAGTATTGGTACAGGCAAAAAACCATAAGCATTTTCAGCTAGGTATTCGCCCATATCAAACTGATGATCAACTGGATCGGTAAAACTAGTAGCAACGGTTTGACTTGAAGCGATTGAAACCGTCAAAACAATAATAGAGAGGGAAGCTCTCACGGTAAGATCCTCGTTACTGGCAACATTAGGGAAAACAACTCATGTGTAAACGTTGGCGTATAGTAACGAGGACGAAGATAAGATTTATCACTAAACAATAAGAGTGGAATAAAACTGAAATAGTGTATGACAATCAATCGCTTTATTTTTATTTTATCTAATCAGGCGGGCACTTACAGACCAGTCTGAACGAAAAACAGGTGCTCTCAGAGCACCTATTTTTCATTAATTAAGCAATTTTACGAATAAAGTGCTTGTTCCGTCCTCAAACCTTTTATTAGGCTAAAACACATCAATAGCAGAACAAAAGTAAACGGCAGAGCCGTTGCCACTACGCCAGACTGCAATGCTTGAAGCGCCTCTTTACCGCCAATCCACAACATTACTGCTGCAATAGCCCCTTCAATACACGCCCAAAATATCCTCTGGGGTACTGGCGCATCAATCTTGCCGCCAGCAGTGATGCTATCGATAACCAACGAGCCAGAATCCGAAGACGTTATAAAGAAAATCAAAATAAGAACAATGGAGATCACGGACAAAATAGAGCCAAATGGTAAAGCATCGTATACGTGAAATAGCGTTAGTGAAATGTCGGTTAAACCATTCGCCCCCAACTCACCTACATGATTTGCCACTTGATCTATAGCGATCCCGCCAAATACTGACATCCATATTAACGTCACTGCAGTTGGAATAAAGATAACCGCTAACAAGAACTCTCGTACCGTACGTCCTTTCGAGACTCGAGCAATGAACATCCCAACGAATGGAGACCAAGAAATCCACCACGCCCAATAGAATACCGTCCAACCATGCATCCAGACAGTGTCTTCACGGCCATGAGGACTACTGAGCGCAATGATATTTTCTACGTAACCAAGCGTTGTATTCCAGATTGACGGCAGAGCGACATCCAGACTCACAGCCGTGACAAAAATCAGCAATAAGAAGGCCACAACCATATTGATGTTACTAAGAACCTTTACTCCACCATCAATACCACGCACCACTGACATAACCGCGATTAAGGTAACAAACGCAATCACCGCCAGTTGCATACCAATGCCACCGTCTAGACCAAATACATAGTTGATGCCACTTGTCGCTTGTTGAGCACCTAAACCCAGTGATGTCGCTAGACCAAACAAAGTCGCCAACACCGCCATGATATCAATCACGTGGCCTAGCCAACCCCAAGCTCGGTCACCGAATACTGGATAGAATGCTGAGCGAATAGATAGAGGCAACCCCTTGTTGTAGGTGAAAAACGCGAGTGATAACGCCACAATAGCGTAAATACCCCAACCATGGATGCCCCAGTGAAACAGCGTTGCCCCCATAGCAAGTGATTTAGCTGCTTCCGTATTGGGCTCTACATTGAGTGGTGTTCCCCACCAGTCAGTAAAATAAGCCGTTGGCTCCGCCACTCCCCAAAATAGTAAGCCGATACCCATACCAGCCGCAAACAGCATCGCCAACCATGAAATGGTTGAATGGTCAGTTGTTGCATTTTTACCACCGATACGAATTTTCCCAAGAGGAGAAATCAATAACGCGACGGCAAAGAATAGGAAAAAATTGGTTGCCCACATGAAGAAGACATCAAAGTCATTAATGATGCCATTTTTAAGACCATTGAGAGCGTTGAGTGCGGTTGCTGGCTCGACGATAAGAAGGGAAATTAGGCTGAGAATAACAAGCGCTGCGCTTGTTCCGAATACGGGGTTGTGTATATCGAAACCCCACTTTTGAATGTTGTCCTGACCTACTTGATAGTCAGTGGTTTCGATACTGTACTTCTTTAATGCATTGTCCATAAATACTACTACTACGTGTCCAAATTGCTTTCCTCGAAAAGGAAAAAACTAGAAACCGCCCTCCATTTAATTAGAACTCTAACAATTTATTTCGTACAAAATGCTATCACACGCACAAAAATGATTCAAATAGCTCAATTTTTCATAGTAAAAATTAGAAAACACTTAAAATCAGCCATAAAAAGCAATGAACTCTAATCATTAGAATACAAACCAATTGACATTGGACGTGCTTTATCCCACCGATCTGCATTAGTGAGACCAGCGAATAACAGCATTAGCGTATGCCAGAAGTAACGAGGGCTATTTGGTCAGCTTTTCAGCAATAAGGTAGGTATGAAGCTCTGGGTGTTGGTCGAACTCCAAATGACGAATTGTGCAGCCAAGTTTAATGAAAAGCTCTAAAAAGCCATTAGTCCCAAGAGACGAGTAATACACTTCTGGCCCCATGAAATCATCGGTATGCTGCCCTGCTTCTTGTGTGCCTCCAAAAGAAAAAACAAACACACCGCCCGGATTTAGACTACCAATAATCTTCGTTATAACAGTGACTTGCTGTTCTAGAGGAATATGCCAAATACTGTCCCATGCAGTGATAAAATCATAGTTACTTGGTAGATCAGCGATACAGATGTCTTGATGATAAAAGGGAACATCTGGATGACGTTCGCGAGCAAGCTGAATCATTTTACTCGAGATATCCATCCCCTCAGGTTGAAACCCTACTTGTTGCAACAGATTGATAAATCGTCCGGTACACCCACAACCGATATCGAGCGCCTTACCTCTAGACGAAATAAACTCAATCGCTCGTTTATGAGCTTCGATGCCATTATCGAGATTAAACTCTTCACTCAACCACAGGTGAGTAATCTGATCGTAAGCTTTCCCTATTTGTTCTGGCGTCATCTTGTTCCCAACTTGTCTATTTCCCTGAGTACTATTGCTATCTCACTATAAAACATATTGATGTTTAACGCTTTCTTTAGAGTGACCGCCAACGAATTTTACAGAAATACCTTTAAGCCCATCCTAGACTCTTAATGACAAAATCCGAGGGAGAGTGAACATGCAGCAATTCTTGCGCCTAACATCCATCACGCACAGTTTTAAGGTGGGATTATCTCGGCGACTGATTTGGCGAGTGCTGTTCATCGCTATACTCAGTGCCGCGATTAACGCTGCTCAGTTCTATTTCTTTTACTCTCAAACGCTCGATGTGCTCGCTGAACAGCTCTCGTTTCAGTTGCTTCCCGAAGAGTTTGCAGCGGTAGCTAACTCCATGCCTTCAATGTACCAAGCCATGAGTAATTGGCTGATTTTATTACTGTTACTTCAATTAGCACTGGCAACGTGGGCGGGATGCTGGCTCAGCTACCGTCTTTATGGTCCAGTAGAGCGGATTCGACAAGCTCTGGTCGACATCTCCTTAGGTAAGCTAACGACAAAAGTGAAGACTCGGAGCGGTGATGAACTCAGCGACATTGCAGAAAATGTCAGTGACAGTGCCGCTCGCCTACAAGTGATCGTATTAAGCATGAAGCAAAGCCTTGATGGTCTAGATAGCAGCGCGATGACTCCAGAACAAACTGCTCACATCGAAATGGTTCGCAGTAATCTAGACTACTTTGAGACCATTGATGTTGGCCCATCCAATGAAGCCGAGCCGTCTAATGACTTTAACTCGGAACGCTAACTTGGCGTCATGGCAACCGTGGTTACTTACATTATTGCTTACCTTATTACTCACCATGGGTAGTAGCCAAGCCATGAACGCTTCCCAAGCAATCGTCGGTCAAGGAATTCAACTGGTTCAAGTTGGACAAGTCACACAAGCCAAGTCAAAGTTGAACCAGTTGCCACAGCCTTATTCAGGAGAAGCACTATTCTTGGCAGCGCGTATTGCAGAAGCAGAAAACAACTGGACAACAGCGATGACCTTGTATCGCGAATATTTAGCCAGTAACCCTTTTAGCGTGCACCAATTAGAAGCAAGGGCGGCATTTGCACTATTGCGAGCCTATCAAAATGATCCGTTACTTGGCGACTTCTTCACTCTAGTTAAGCTACGCGACCTAAATCATATTCAGCAACTTCAAAACACTAGCGCCAGGCTATATGCCACACATCCGCAAGCGCCGTTGGCGATTCGCGGACAGCTTCTGACCGCATACAGTTTGTTAGAGCTAGCTCAACAACCCCAAACAGCACTGCAACTTTACCTTTCCATTGCAGAAGATACTCAGAATGCCGATGCAGATTGGTACATTCAGGCATTGTTTGGGGCGGCTTTCGCAGCCATTCGCGCCAACCGTTTACCGCTAGCCCAACGAGCTATCAATGACATACAGGGTAAATTGAACTCTAGTTGGGGCAGCCGCAACAGCCTGTTAGCGAGAAGTTGGCAACAGCGCATCAACGCCATGACCTTCATGTTGCCTCTCGCACAACAAACGACAGTATCAACAACGCCATTTTTATGGGGAGTCGGCGCAAGGTTGCTGTTAGATAACCCTGTAGGTAGTGGTAACAACTTCGCGCCAATCTGGCACACGCTTACCAATAATGATTTACGGGTAAACAGCGTCAGTTTGTGGATCACTCAGGACAGCGATTGGAACTGGCTGCGCACAGATTTACTTCGCGGCGCTCATTTGCATGGTTATATTCCTATGATTAATTACTGGTTTTTTGGTGACAAAATCAGCCCTGACTACGTCACTGCCAATCGTCAACGTTATCTTGAACAGATCAAAAACCAGCTGATTCCGTTGTTGCGAGACCTTCCTCAAGCCTATCTGATTTTGGAGCCTGAGTTTAATAAACAGGGTATTGAATCTTGGGACGAGTGGGATCCATTAATGCTGGAGGTGATCCAACTAATACGAAAAGGGGCACCGCAAGTTAAAGTAGGATTGGGGCTGGGTGATTGGGATAAACCCGGTGGCACACCGAGTTACGCAAGCGCTGAGCAAGCCATTGAAGCAAGTGATTTTGTGGCAAGTATGCTAATGCTCTCTAGTTATACTGAGCGCGCTCACGCCGCGCCAGATTGGTCCGCTTGGGTTCGAGCTTTACGACTAGGCGATAGGTTAAAAAAACGCTTCAACAAGCCGTGGATGCTGGCGTACTTATCAATCGCATCTCAACCAGCATGGGAGCAGCAGCAAGCGGTGGAGATTGAAAAGCTGGCATTTTATCTGCCGATGCTTCGTAGTCTTGGTCTGTTTGCCCTTAATTGGTTCTCTCTTACTGATGAACCCGAGCAGCAAGGTTGGTTTGCCGAAGCAGAGCAAAGCTTTGGCCTTCTTAAAGCCAGCTACCAACCTAAGCCCGCATTGGCTGACTATCAACAACTCATCAACGAGCATCGTAATGAAAAAACGCCTCAAGTTAAGCAGTTTCACGCCAAACTAATGGCAAATCGTCAGCTCGAAATCAAAGCTCAGTTAGCACACTGGACTCGCTGGGAAGTCGTTATTCAACAAGACACCAACACATGGCTTGAAAAAGGCGTTGGTGATGCCTTTACTATTCATTGGAATGGACAAATGCTGCCAACTTGGGCTGAAAATGGCGAGGTGTCTGTAACGCTGGTCCTCAATGGTACTATTCACAACTCACTGGTAACGAACTGGAACGTCCCTCTTAACTTCCACCAGCAAGCCTTCAATGAACAGGTTTCACTCAACAGATGGCAAACTTGGCAGCAAGCACCGGAACAGAGCATTGCACTTGAGCAGCTAAGTTCGGGTATTCCTGCAGCCATTGAGCTTGTTCTAAAGCGGCTTACTTCCCCTCAACTCGAGGCGCTGCATATCGGGCTCATAGACCAAATTGGCTTCCAACAAACCGTCTCCGCCTCTTCTTACGCCTATCAAATCGGTGATAGCATCGCCATTTATGTCCCATTGCAACAACTCAATCGACAATGGGTCAAATACGTCGACGGTAAACCAATATGGCGAGATAAACCCAGCGGCGTCATTTCTGTCGTATTACAAAATAGTAGCGCTGAGAATGTCGCGTTTGAAGTGAGTAGATTGAATAGCTTTGTTGATTAGCGTAGGTATCGGGGTAATACTCTGCTAGAATCGCCCGCCACAAAGCCACCTTGTATAAACATTTCTAGTTACTACCTCAGGGCGGACGACTAGGTTGTATCACTGTACCGCACACTTGATTAATAGGCATAACCATGATGACAGATGAAGAAAGAATCGAACTCCAACAAAATAACCCGTTACATGGCCTTAAATTAGAAACAATGTTGCAAGAGCTAGTGGACTTTTATGGGTGGGACATTCTTGACACAGCGATGCGCTTTAACTGCTTTCATACTAACCCGTCAATTGCTAGCAGTGTGAAATATCTCAAGAAGACCGAGTGGGCACGAGAAAAGTTGGAGAACTTCTATCTGTATCGTTTTAAGCGTATGCCCCGTGCCTCTGCTGAAGAGTACGATTTACCGCCACGTGCGCGCACTTTTCCTCATGGATTAGAACCTAAAGAACCAATGGCACTGACGGTTGATTCTATTTTGAAGTCTCAAGCGAAAGCTGCCTCTGCTTTCAAAAACCGCTCATCTCGTGGACGTCATTCTCGCTAATAAGCACATTCATAAACTATGAATAAACAACAGCCGCAACCTTTTTAAGGGCGCGGCTGTTATGATAATAATTATCAAGAAAATTGCTTACAGAGACTTCACTCGTGTTGGTAGAAACACTTCTCCCAACATACATCTCACGCTACCTCCACCAATGTTCTCAATGGTAGAAACATCAAAAGGAAGCAGTTTTCCGTGGGTAGACAATTGCTGTTTTTGTGCGGGATTGAACGCATCGAATGCGGATTTAGACATCGCGATCACCTTGTCACCATTAACCGTTTCAAGTTGCAAAATATTGCCGCAAAACTGATTAACTTGCTCAAGTGTAACATCAATCACCTGCTTTGTGTTTGCCAAAGACTTCACTACAAATCGACGTTCGTATTCAGGGATCACTTCTGAGCAAATCACCGCAAAGTGCTCACCAACTGCCATCATCACATTGGTGTGGTAGATCGGTTGCCCAGATGGCAGCGCCGTTTGAAATGATACGACGCGATGATAACCAATGCGCTTGGCGTAGTCTTCGAGTGCTTCACGCTCACATCGTTGAGAGAGTGCCGCATAAATCGTTTTGTTAACATGATCTTTTACCATCACACCCGTGCTCTCCAAAAAAGCACCTTGCTCGATGTAATTGGTCAACGAGTCCACAGCGACTACTTTTCTTCCCGCAGCTCCAAGACTATCAATCAGCGCCTGTGGCCTCACTTCTTGTTGCCGATTCTTACAAGCCATAGGGAAGGTATAGAAGGCACCTTCATGGGTGGTGCTAAACCAGTTGTTCGGAAAGACTGCATCAGGTGTTTCACTGGCATCCATAGGATAGTCAAACTCAACCACTTGAACGCCAGCGCGGCGCAAGCCAGAGACCATCGCTTTAAACTCAGACATTGCATTTTGCTTTACAGAATCGGCATCAAGAGAAACTTGGTGTTGAAATTCATTATCGGCTGCCGTCTGTGCATTAAAACCAAACTCTTTCGGCGGTACCATCACCACACAATTGGCATTTTGAACTGATCGACTAAGATGCGTCGGCTCAGCTGTTTCGATACTAACTGTCATTCCATGATTCATAGAGGGTCCACTTAACTACTTTTGCGTGCAACAATCTTTAAATTGTAAATAATGTGTTAAATATTAATTTACTGAATACGTGTTTTTTTCGTTTTCTCTCCACCGTTAATTACTGGATATTTTAAAAAATACAGTAATAATCACTGCCACCTATATTGTAAACCTAACTTCATCAGCGGAGTAAGGTAACGGTAAGGTGAGAGTCACAGCCAATATTCTGCGGTTAAATTGCTACAATTGTTGAGCAGTTTGGTTAAAGGTTATACACTGTTTCATATCTGAATTTTCAGATTTCTTTCTCTTGTTCTAACCCGCGAAATGGATCTTTCGCCATGTAAAATTACATTATAAATTCGCTCTTACTATTACTCTTATCCTCGGATTGGAGGATTTTTTGTCTCTTCTCGAAAGCTCGAATTAACGTTGAAACACGGGCTTTCTAACGATTTAGGTGAATCATGTTTAAGCGCTTTGAAAATTTCACAGAAGCTTTTCCAAAGCAAGAACCCGATCAGCCGCCTGAGGGCATTTTTGCGTTTTGTCGACACTACACGCGTGGCTTTGAAAAACCATTACTGCTTATGGCGCTGCTCAGCACGACAGTGGCTATTATCGAGGTTGCCCTTTTTGGATTTATGGGTGAGCTTGTTGACTGGCTGACGTCGAGTAATCCTGAAACCTTTATGGATGAAAACGGCGCAACACTAATGTGGTTGGGCTTGGTGATATTGTTTGTAATGCCTGCGTTAATCTTGGTGTATTCATTAATTACGCACCAAACCTTGCTCGGCAACTACCCAATGTCTATCCGATGGCAAGCGCACCGCTACTTACTCAAGCAAAGCTTATCGTTTTATCAAGATGACTTTGCTGGACGTGTTGCTACTAAGGTGATGCAAACGGCACTTGCTGTACGTGAAACAGTCATGAAGACGGCGGACGTGTTTATCTATGTTTCCGTTTACTTTACTTCCATGTTGGTGATTTTGGCGCAAGCTGATTTACGCCTGATGTTACCTATGCTGTTTTGGCTTTTTGCCTATATTGGTATCCAGATTTACTTTGTACCAAAGCTCAAAAAAGTGGCGTCAGAACAAGCCGATGCGCGCTCTTTAATGACTGGTCGTATCGTTGATAGTTACACCAATATCTCTACAGTTAAACTGTTTTCGCACAGCCGTCGTGAAACCGAGTATGCAGAAGAAGGTATGGAAGGCTTTTTAGATACCGTTCATCGTCAAATGCGTTTGGTAACTGGCTTTGACGTTGCCGTTCAGCTGGCCAACTACATTCTACTGTTCTCGATCGCAGCGATTTCTATCTACCTGTGGATGGGCAGTGCGATTACCGTCGGCTCAATTGCTATCGCAATCAGTTTAGCACTGCGTATTAACGGAATGTCGATGTGGATCATGTGGGAAGTAGGTGCACTTTTTGAAAACATGGGTACGGTCGTTGATGGTATTAAAACCCTATCAAAACCTATCGTTATCCAAGACGAACCAAATGCTAAACCAATTAAGGTCGATCAGGGCGGTATTGAGTTCGATGACGTCAGCTTCCACTATGGTGAGAACAAAGGTGTCATCAGCAATTTAAACCTCAATATTAAGCCAGGTGAGAAAGTCGGCTTAGTCGGTCGCTCCGGCGCAGGTAAATCCACCTTAGTGAACTTGCTACTGCGTTTTCACGATGTTGAAGGTGGTAGTATTCGTATTGATGGACAACCCATTGATAAAGTTACCCAAGATTCACTGCGCAGCAAGATCGGAATGGTGACGCAAGATACGTCACTGCTTCACCGCTCAATTCGTGACAACATCTTATATGGTAAGCCTGATGCAAGCGAAGAAGAACTTTTGGCTGCAACTCGCCAAGCTCATGCTCATGAGTTCATCGATACCCTAACCGACCCATTTGGTAACGCAGGCTACGATGCTCAAGTAGGTGAACGTGGTGTAAAATTGTCTGGCGGTCAAAGACAGCGTATCGCTATCTCACGCGTACTGTTGAAAAACGCACCGATTCTTATTTTGGACGAAGCCACCTCAGCACTTGATTCCGAAGTAGAAGCGGCCATTCAGGAAAGTCTCAACGAGTTAATGGAAGGGAAAACGGTTATCGCGATTGCGCACCGACTCTCTACTATTGCCGCAATGGATCGTTTGATTGTTCTGGATAAAGGTGAAGTCATTGAGGAAGGTTCTCACCAAGAGCTTATTAACCACGGTGGTATTTACGCGCAACTATGGGCTCACCAAACTGGTGGTTTTATCGCAGAAGATACTAAAACGGCATAATTGGTTGATTTAATTAAAAACTAGCTTATATAAATAGTGGCGACTTGCTGATAATAACCGACAAAAACCGAGGTCAACTGACATTTGTCGCCACTTTGTCGCCACTTTTTTACGACTAGTTTTCGAGGGGATTTAACTGAACAGCCTGTATAAGATGGTCTGGTGAGAAGTGCGCATAAGCCATGGTTTGTTCGATTTTGCTATGACCTAGAATACGCTGCAATACCAGTATATCACCTCCATTCATCATAAAATGACTGGCAAACGTGTGCCGCAATATATGGGTCGCTTGTCCACTTGGAACATGCTCAGGCAATGCACGTTTCACACACTCCCAAGCAGCATAGTAAGTCACGTCAAATACTGCTGACTCACTCACCGCAACATCCAGCAATTCATTATACAAACCACGAGATATTGGAACGGAACGGTTCTTCTTCCCTTTCGTCTCCGTAAATAGCAATTTGTACTGACTGACCTTAGACCGCTTCAAGTTTAAAGCTTCCCCTATTCTCGCCCCTGTAGCTAAGCATACTTTGCAAGCAACACAGATTTGCTGGGCTGAAGGACTGTTATCTTGATGCACCCTCTCTAGGAAAGGCGTGATCTGGTCCTTGGCCAAGAACGCCAGCTCACGCTCGCTACTCGCAACCAGCTCAATTCCCTCCAAAGGGTTAGGCAAGTCCCACTGATTGTATTTAATCAGCTTGTTAAACATCGCTCTAAGCGTTTTAAGTTCAATGTTGTGTGTAGCAGCTGAGATGACAATATCTGGTCTGGTTGGATGGTGGCTGACTCGATTAGCGCGATACTGTAAGTAATCGTTAGCGGTGAACAAACGTGCAAGTGGATTACCGAGCATCTTGATCGTTTTCTCCATTACTGCGTAGGAGTTTTTGCCCGTCTTGACGGTATGTCCGTGAACAGACCACCAGATCTCAAGCAAGTCTTGTAAGCGACGAGGATCAGTCTTCTTACCTAACCAGGGCTTGTCATTCACCTCTTTCATGGTAAACAACTCAAACGCTTTTGCTTCACCTTTGGTGGCGAACTTTTTACGTACGCGCTTCCCACCTCTCCCGTGTGGGTAACATTCACATAGCCAAGGCTTATTAGAGCCATCTTGCAGATTACGAATAGACATAAAAACACTCAAACCAAACTGTATATATAGACAGTATTTGTTTGAGTGTAATTTTTCAATGTTTGATAGGATTGTATCTATACAGATTTGGTGAGAAGTCTGCGTCTTATTCTAATTGTTAGGACCATTTCAAATACCTAGTTCCACTTAAAGTTTCTTAAGTTATTGATTATCAATTGAACTTAAGTGCATAACATTAAAACGAAAATTAGGCATAGCCAAAGTTATTTGAAATCAAGGAGCCGAATGGCTCCTTCTAGACAAAAGGTTGTTTCTGGCGCTGAATTAGGTAGGCCAAGCATTTCTTATCTCAATGAACTCATCGGGATTGTTACACACCTGTTCCCACCCTTTAATGCAGTCTGGTATAGCCACATTAGCTGCCATATATTTACGATAAAGATCATGAGCAAGCCCAGCAGTATGTTCTCGTATAAATAATAGATCTTTAATATCGCTCTCATTAGAAATTTCTTCTGTTTCTAGTCGAATTCTATCCAACGCAAACAACGTTGCTTCCTCTATATCTCCTACAAATGCGTCGCTGTACTTTAGGATTAATCTACGAACCAAAAGTATTGATTTCAATAACCGGATTTTATCCCTTAGTAATAAGGTATTAGCGACTAGACTTAAACAACTTTGTAAATCATCATCAAACTTTCCACGTGCGCAAATGGTATAAATTCCTTCAATTGCATCTTCTATGAATTCTTCTCTTGTATCTAAATAAGCTAAGTGGAAATCATTTACTAACTTCGCATCCCACTCATCAATGAAAGGAGAAAACGCTGCTGTTATACTAAAGACCGGAAGATCACAACAACTCATCTCGTCACGCATCTTTACAAATAAGTGGCGCTCTTTTTCTTCAATAGATGAAAAACTCGTCGCTACACGACTAAGTACGTTATTAATACCTGTAAATCGCTTCCTAAATTCATCTTTGACGTGCAGAGTTTTATTCAAGAAGTCTCTATCTTTATTCCACCAACGAACCACTTTATGTGCTAGTTCTATAGCTTCGTCCTGTGTCCATTCTACCTCTTCACTTGCCCCGCATATTTCGTGGCATAAATAGACAAAGCCACCAGATATTGAAACTCCTTTTTCGGGAGAATCAGCCTGAGCGGGAAACTCTTGTTGTAAAATGTAATTTCTAAGAGTTTTTTCTGCTTCTTTAGGTTTTGGCGACAACCCCAGCATAAGTGCAAACCGATACAAGTTCGTTTCTATAGGGAATCCATCAGAGTCAACCTTCGAGAACAAGGCTGACTTAAACATAGTTAACTGGTTATCAGTTAGAAGTTTTAAATGCTTAAGTACATACAATGTATGTACACAGCTTACTCTTTGTCCTTTAGATTCACCTTCGACACAATCTATTAGTCTCTGTATATTTTTTTCATCCAAAAGGAAGCCTTCAGGCACTTCCATTAACTCTGGCCGTAAACCACCTAAGTAAATGAAGGGATTAGGCATTTCACTTGGCATACTAAAATCTTTCGTTTCAACAATAGGAAGTTCCAGCAAAGCTGGAATATAATCTATCGCATTCTTCTCTGATAATGACCCAACGAGCCTACGAACAAATTCACCTAACCCTTCATAACCTGATAAGTCACCTGATCTAGCAATGCTATCTAGCACTTTGAATACTAAATGAAGGCTTTCTTCGGAGGATTTAGTGACCAATCTTGATAGTGCTTCAGGAATAATCTTTTTTAAGTTTACGGATCTTGGGCTTTTACTAAGCTCTTTATCTAGCGAGGATTCTTCGAACATCCGTATGTAGTTTAAAATCAGAGGAGTAACTTCAGACTGCTTCATTCCATATAGAGAACTTCTATTAAATATTTTGTTAACAGCTTTACTATCTCCAAGCCTGAGCATCGTGGTCATACACCAGTATGGTGCAGAGTCATGTAAACGTTCAATTGCTCCATAAATTGAATCCCTTACAATAAGGTTATTTTTCACTCTCAAAGGAATACCAACATCTTCTAAAAACTTAAGTAGTCTAAATGCTTCTAGTCGTCCTCGCTCCT
The DNA here is from genome assembly GCF_023716845.1 of Vibrio sp. SCSIO 43133. Lineage (NCBI taxonomy): Bacteria > Pseudomonadati > Pseudomonadota > Gammaproteobacteria > Vibrionales > Vibrionaceae > Vibrio > Vibrio sp. SCSIO 43133. The sequence continues at coordinate 1,636,712 of NZ_CP068025.1, read as the reverse complement.
GCGCAAAAACAAAAACACTGCCGCGAGAACGATTAAGGTCAAACACGCCGTCATCATTAGAAGACTGAGCGTCGTTGACTTCTCTTATCAAGGTTGATTCAAGAAGTTTTAGCTCATTCCAAGGGTCACATTTGTACTGTTTCAGGTAGTTCCACCTCTCAGAGTAGTCAGCTTGTTCTTCATAAGCATCCTTTCGGAGAAAATTAATCGCATTTTGGACATATCTCAGTAAAACCAGAATATACGATTCTTGGGAAACTTCGGAATAATTGGAAGTAACAGGTTTAAGATTTAATTTCTCTCTGACCGCCCTCAAGGCTCCAGAAAGAAGAGAAAAAGCCTCATCTAATTTTCCTATTTCTGCTAGGAGCCCCGCTTTTTTGGCGCTCCAAAACGGCTGACTTGGAACTACTTTCCAGTCATCTAGGGCTTTCTGAAGCTCTTTAATGTTAAACTCAAATAAACGAAACAGTGCTTTTTCATAATTATAACGAGCGACTTCATTCGTCTGATGCACGAACAATGTTGCCCTATCTTCATTGACTTTCCATGTGTCAACTTTGCCCTCTTCTCTCAAGTACCTCAGATATGAAAGTTGTATATAGCAACATTTTTCCTTAACCTGTTTCAAAGAGTTTGAAGGAAATATTCCTGTATTGGGTAAGCCCTCTTTTTCTCTTTTTATATATTCAGAGCCATGTTGTAAAGCGTACTCTATTAGTTCGATGTTAGGATCCCATATAGGACATAGACACTTTTCAATCCTCCAAAGATATTCATACAAAAAATCGAGTAGATATTCCGCTGAAATGTCATCAACATTCTTAATTGCTCCTTCCCAACTCTTTGTCTGGTACCAAAGCTGACTTCTGCGGTCTTCCGGAACTATAACCCAATCGGGGTAACTTTCGCGTTGTTTCTTCCATTCTGGTAGCACCTGCTTAATCTGTTCTTCAAGAGGCTTTGTTGGAGACATTTCACCTCTTCCTGTTGTACGAGTATCAACAGAACTAGAAGATGATTTTTCTCTTGGAAGCGAAGGTGGCCTTTTGTACACCGTCTCTGGGCGATCTTTAAGCCAATCTAAATTCTCTGAGGCCTCTTTTTTACTCGAACAAAATTCAAAGAACGTCTCAATTCCCTTGTAATGATCAGATTTTCCAACTCCATCAATTTCAGACACATCGATCGGAATTATGTTGTACTTAGCTAACAAACTAGATTGTGCTTTCGTTAGGTTTAGAACGCCAATCAAATAGATCTTAGGAGAATTATTTTCACCTAAATTATCTCTAATCCAGCCAATCCAACGCAAGAAATTGGGATCATCACCAGAAAAGCCAATCAAGCAAAGCGTATTCTCTAATAGAGATTGCTGGACTGTATTTACAAATGGAGCAAAGTCTGTTGGATATCGTCTATAGTCTTCCTCAGTGATAATAAATGGTTCTTCACATGGAAAGCTTCCATGTAGTTTTATTATTCTGGGTTTTTCTGAGTAGATTAAACTTTGACTATTTACGACTAGTTGATAGTTGTGCTCAGTTACCAAGCGAGCCGCACGTTCTAGTAAGGTATCGTAGTTTGTTGTTAAAACGTCTGTCCAAGGAAGGTTCAAGAGTTGTTCATATAGTTTTGAAGGTTCGTACTCTTCATCAGGAATGTAATCCCTTAACAATTGATGGAGCATTGGCCTACCAAAGGAAGCTTGCACTTCATCAGCTAGCTTTAGAACATTCAAAAACCTTCCGTCACTTATATTTTCACCGCGTGTTTTTTCATAGAACACTTCGCCAAGCCTGTTCCAATCAGGAAAGCCTTTGCAATCATCTCCTAATGGAGTCGCGTTTTTGCTAAATCCAGCTCCTACCATTACAGCTGCATGCCCAGACCAAAGCCTGCCAGCAATCTCATTTAAGTGAGGTAAGATACTATTAGGAATTGAACCACTCATCAATTGCATCCTCTGCCAATAGGTAAACACCTGTCTACCGCTACATACATTGTTAATAAGTTACTCATAGTTATAGAGGTTATTGCCTCACCGAAGGCAAAATTCACCAGAGATAGCATCCATTACCAAACCACTGACTAGCTAGTTGCAAATCAAACACTATTCACAACAATCTCAATAACTAAACAACAAAAAAGCGACCTTAAGGTCGCCTTTGCTCTTTTATGCCATCACTTGTTTTCACTAATGGTTCCATTAAAAAATCTTCTTGAACAACGGCGCTATCGCTTTACCTATAACCTTAAAGTTTCGGCCGTTCTTATGGTTGATCTCGAAAGAGTCGTGCTCGGGGTTGTCTGAAACAACATTGTAGATCCCTTTTGGAATGTTCCATTTTAACCGCTTCACGTAAACCGCATCATCAATACGAATAACATATACACCATCTGTTACCGGGTGCTGAAGTTCGCGAGTATCAACCAGCAGGCGGTCTTTGTGGCTTAAGGTAGGTTCCATCGAATTACCATCTACGTAAATGATGGAGGCGTCTCTTGGAGATAAACCAAACTCAGCTAACAAGCTAGTTGGAATGATGAGTTGTTCGATTTGATATTCACTGTGTACTAGTGAACCTGCTCCAGCTGCGGCGTGTACGTCAAAAACTGGCAGTTCACACCAGTCTTTCACTTCTGTCATCGGCGTTATTTTTGAAATATTACTTGGCTCTTGAGAATCTTCACCTGTTGGCCCCTCAAGTGCCAAAAGTAACTTAGCCTCATTTGGGTCTGTGACATACTTCGCAATCACATGTTTTTTTATATCTGGGTGAAAACTAGAAATATGGTACTCAAAAGCACGCCCATTACCAGCCGCCTTCCTAGTTAACCAATTGTTTCTCTTGGCTTTTTGACTAATACCTGTTGTGGTATTCGCTAACCCGTCTATTTCAATTAACTCAGAACCCAAAAACCATTCACGCATAAGCACACATCTTTAAGCATTGACATGCATGCATAATTAAAATTACATTAAGCACACACAAACACACACGTTAATACATGAAAAGAGCAATTATCCACGCCTACCAAGCAATGATGCACTTTTATGTACAGTTATGTATGGAAAGATACCATGACGCTACCTATTAAACTAGATGCGCCTTACTTACCTTTCGAAGAGTATGCGCGCCGTCAACATCTTGATTTGGTTGATGCTGTACGACTCATCGAATCGGGAAAGCTCCCTATGAAAGCGGCTATTCGCTGTGAGAAAAAGCACTTCGTCAATATGGTCACCCTTTCACGCATCCGTTTGTGTAAAGAGTTCCACCACCAACCTGACCTATTGGAGAAGCTAGCGATGCAAATTTCTATTCAACCTGATTGTGCTTACCTCCCTACCAACGAACTGGCGAGTCGTTGGAACGTCTCTGAAAACTCTATTCGCAACATGATCCGTGACGGCAAGCTTCCGGTGATTGAACGCGAGGGTAGCAAGGGCAAGCACTACATCAATATGGCTGCAATGTGGCAACACGCTATTGAGGATTCGGTTAAACCAGAAAACAAGCATTTCTTTGCTGCGTTCTAAGCGTATTGGGGTGAACACTATGAACCAACCACTAATGACCACCATCGCCTGTCCGTATGTCACGGTAGCGCACTACTGCACTTTAACTGGCCTAGCAGAAGGCACCGTAAAGCAGTTTATTGATGAAGGTCGCATCATCATCAAACCCAAGACCAAACCTAGAGAAAAAACGCTAATCAATATGGTGGCGATGACGGAAATGGCCGCTCGTGAAGCTATAGAACAGCTCGGCTAACTCAACCCTTAAGCGTTGTAGAGAGTATCTGATATGGAAGCAAACCAAACAATGTGCGTCTTTTTAGCGGATGTACAACATGAGTACAACGAGGCATGCAGCTTGTTTCGCCAACGTCACCGCAATGAGCTAACAGAGATAGCCAACGCCTGCGGATTAAGGGCAAACATGCTACGCAATAAGCTCAATACCGAGCAACCACATGTTCTCTCCTTACCAGAGATGATGGCAATTTCTAAAACCACGAACGATTACGTGATTTTAGAAGTTGTGCTGCGCAAGCTTGACCTCGTTACCGCTCATATTCCACGAGGTAGCGAGGCTGAGAGCTTCATTAAACGAGCTCTGAACAACTCAATTCTCGCAGGAGAGCTTTCACAACTGGCACTTGATAACGCTGGCAAAAGAACGCTCCCTCGCACCACAAAAAGCTCAATTATCGAAACAGCACAGGCAAGCATTAGCAACCTAATGCTGCTTATCAATAACCTAGAAAGCCGCACCGGCAGTGCTCAACCATTCTTTGCAATGGGGGTCGATTTCATCGCTAGCGGTGCGCCTTTACCGGGCCTTTCTTAACTATCTACAGGGGTGTAATTATGGAAACCATCAGGATTCAAATCAAAACCATCGAAGAAGCACTGCATCTGCAAAATATAGCAACCATCAATATAGGCAAATATCAAAAGAACCCTGTTTTGGGTGCAGAACATATGCAAAGCAGCATGATTCGGCTTTGGCGTGATGTTCACTACCAAGCAGGGGTCGCTCTCCATCGCTTGAGCAAGGTTTAGGAGGTGCTGTAATGAAATATTTCGCTCTTCGATTATTCGGTGATGGCGCTATGAAGCGCCACGCTAAAACGTTTGAGCCTGAAGTCACCGAATTAGGTGATTTTGAGAACCTTGACGATGCAGTCAAGCAAGCTTGCGCTCAACTGGAGTGCAATCACTTGCTGCGTGGTGTTTTGAGCCAAGGTGAAGGTGCTGGCGGTTATTTGGTTTTAGATGCACATGAGCTAGAAGCCGTGTGAGAAACATAAGTCGCGGGAGGTTATATGTTTACTGATGATGTTAGCTACACACCTGCTATTTCCCCTTACACCGGAGAGGTCGCAACCGAACACCCAAGCTTTTTACCCTGTCCTGATATGGCAGGAATGGCAAAAGAACCACTAGATGACAACCAATGCCAGAGAGGGCTGTATTTATTGGAAAAGTTACGGAAGAAACACGGACTAAAACGCAGAACACAGCCCGAGCCAAAAGAGGTTATTGAACCTAAAAGAGGCTGGCGCGAAAAGCTTAGAGTTTCTGCCAATCAACTCCCTAACAGAACCGTAGCAAAAAAAGTAAATGAAACAGCATAACGTCAATCTTAATAATCCACTTAATCGGCTCCCAAGCAACTTGCATCGGGAGCTGATGACGTATCTACAAAACAAGGACACTTACAGTAAGGTTTCGCACTTTGATCACGAGTCGCGTCAATTCGTCTACAAGGATGAACCATCACCACGTGAACGTGTTTTCGAGTTTGCTTCGAGCACTGCTAACAAGCTCAAGTTGCCATTCGATATTCGAAACTATATTGATAAAGCGTCTGCTGCTCGGCTTAGGAAATACGGTTTTAAGCGTGCTATCAACTTTATCGAAAAGCGCAGCAGTGCGGTAGCTGCGGCATTTAGTGTCGTTCCTGAACCTTGGTGGAAGGTAGATAGTGAAATTAAGCGAGCTAAGTTAGCCATTGAGTTGGCAGGTCGATGCGGCAACCGTATTCGTCTTGCTGCTGAAAAAGGATTAACCCCTTTAGAGACCATCAAGTTCATTAATGAGTTTGTTGGAGCTTCTCTGTGGCTACCTCAGTTCGCTCATGTAGAAGATAACAACCAAGCTTACTCTATGATGGTACGCCTAATGGATGAAAGCTTCTGGCGCAGAGCCGTTGGTCGACTTGTCGTTGCTGCGTTTGAAAATGCCCGACGTGCAGCAGGAATGGTGTCACCACATACCTCACCTTATGCTTCGATCTCTGCATGTGAGTGGCTCACAATTCGACAAGATAGACAGCGTGAGTGGATAGAGCTTATGGCTATCGAGTCAGAAAACGGCGATACCGTAGATCTACAAACTGTTGTTGATTCTTCACAAAGTAACCCTGCTAACCGCCGTCATGAGTTGATGACTCGTATTGCGGGATGTCAAGAGTATGCAGAAAGTAATAATCACATTGCTGTATTCATTACTTTGACCGCTCCTAGTCGCTTTCATCGTTTGAAGAAGCATGGAAAATATTGGATTGAGAACTCAAACTTTGACAGCAGTGCACCTAAAGACGCTCACGCATGGTTAAGCAAAGGATGGGAATTGTTTCGGGCTTGGGCAGACTACCGTAACCTAACCTACTACGGAATGAGAGTTGTTGAGCCTCACCAAGATGGAACACCGCACTGGCACGGGGTGTTTTTTATGCCGCTGGAACAAGTCAAAGCTTTTATTGGTGGTCTACAAGCTTATCAATTTCGTGAGAAGCAAGACCTATTTTTTGAAGACGGCACGCCTAAAGCCAAAGCAATGAAAGCTCGCTTTGATGCGAAATTTATTGATAAGGACTCTGGCGGTGCTGTTGCTTATCTAGCGAAATACATTTCCAAAAACGTAGATGGTCACGCCCTTGAAGGCTTAACTGATACCGACAACAAAAGAGCGAAACTACAAGACACTGTAAAGAACGTGACAGCTTGGTCACGAACTTTCTGTTTTCGTCAGTTTCAATTTCAGCGCACTCCACCTGTCACTATTTGGCGTGAGCTTCGCCGCATTGATGAAGAGCAAGAGTTTTGTTTGTTCGAGAAAGCAAGAAGAGCAGCAGATAACGGTTTCTTTTCTGCTTACATGGATTATATGGGTGGTCATCGTTTAAGTGCTTCAATGCGTCCAATCAAGTTGCTCAAGAGAGAACGTGACAACAAATACGGTGAGATTGTCACGGCTACGGATGGGCTTGAGGGCTCTGGTTTAGTGGTGTTTACCCGTGAGACAGAGTGGAAATTAGTTAAGAAAGCCTCCGACTTGTCGGAGGCTTCTGAAGGGAGCGGGAGCGACCGCCCTTGGTCCAGTGGCAATAACTGTAGAATTCCACTCAAAAGCCAAAAAATCATAGATAACTTCTTCTTGGAACAGGAACTAAACCGCTCCGATCCAGAGTGGGAGGAGTTCATTAACCGGGACACTTCCTCAAGTGGCCCAGTTCAACCAATTGAAACCAGCTCATTACCTATACCTCGCAAGCAAGGTAAGTATGAGAGTGTAAGAGATAAAGGAGTAAATCAGTGCTAATGCCATGCCCCAAGTGCGGTTGCAAAACCCGAATCGTTACCTCTCAAGAGATGACGAACGAAACACGAAAAGCCTATTGGCAATGTATGAACTTTAACTGCGGGGTTCGCTTTCACACACTAACGTCTGTTGAAGGGATCATTGATACCGTGGGATTACCACCTGATCCAGAACTACAACCTGAGTTGTGCAAGGAAGATGTGAGACAGATGGATATTTTTAACAACCAAATTGCATAAGCTTTAGTTTCATAAGATTATACAACGACTGTTAAGCAATAAAACTATCTTATGAAAGAAGTCCTAGCAAATATCAATTGGTTTGATGTTGCACCTTCAATAATGTCAGCATTTGCAACAATGGCCGCTGCATACGCTGCAATAGTTTCCATGCAAGTCAGTAAACGTTCAAATTCAATCGCAAAAATGACAGCAATAGCAACGCATCACAATGCAGCTTCATCAAAGTATTTTGAAACTGTAACCGAACTATACAGAGAGACTAAACAGCTTAAAGAGCTAAGTTATAGGTTAAGTAGTGATTGGTCTTCTGAAATAGAACGTTACGATAATAGAAAGCTAGGAGGCGTAAATCCGAAGCCTCTACGACATGTTATTTCAGATTCCTGCGATACATTATCAGCTTATAGTATGCGAGCAAAAAACTGGGGACCATACCCAAGTAGCGCGATATTTTCAGTTCTGAAAGAAGGTATTGAAGAAATGAACGACGCTGAATATATGGAACTTTTGAATAAAGCCGATGGCAAATATGAAAGATTTGAAACCACATTTGGCACTCCTTTAACCTCAGAAGATATATCGTCCGCACCAGCCTTCCGTTTTGCTTGCTATCAATTATCAAAACGTGTGAGTCCCGATGACTGGGAAAATATCTGGAAACGCGCTTGGTGTGATGATGGCAGGTTAACAGTGTATGTAAATGAGTATTCAAGACTGATGTCTATTCTTGACAAAGCTAATAATGTACTGCAAGTAGAGAAGTCAAAGCTAGCTCACACATCATTCCCACTAGATGTAAACCCTGAACTTTGCACTAAGTACCGAGAACTATTAAATATTATCGATCATTTGGTCACGGACAACGCTTCCGACAACTTAGAAAGCTATATAGAGTGGCCTTTCAAGGATGAGATCAGCAGACTAGTTGTTTGCTCGATAGCCTTGGCTAATGTAACGCACAAGCAGATAGAACAACTCTATGCTAAAGCATATATCTAACCCCAAACAATAACCCAAACCCTACATCGTATAATTAGGCGGAACTCATGGACTCTGTAATAAATTGGTTAATCACCGAAAAAAACTATATGTGGCTTTTTAGTGGTGCCGGCCTACTGCTTTTCTCTCTCATAGGACGACTACTATGGAAAAAAAATAACTGCAACTCAAACCCAAATCAAAGGCAACAAGGTGGCGCATTTTCGAAAAATACTCAAATAGGCTCAATTAATATCAATCAGCCGAAGGATAAATAAAATGAGTAATGGAAACGAACTAGTTCAATCTGGCGGTCTGGGTTCCAATAACACTCAGGTAGGTCAAGTGATTCTGAATCAAGGGCCAAGTGTGACTGAAACTCGCGAGATTGCTCTGGACGTATTTAAAGCGAATTTTTATCAACTTCAAGGACAAGCGCAATCTATTGCAAATTCCCGAGCAGAAGAGATATCTGACCTAGTCATTGAAAAACTTCAAGCTAAACACCCTTCAGGTTTTTCTAAAGCAACAGACCCAGACTTTCAACACGCACTATTCACTGTTCAGAAAGAATACGCCAGAAGTGGCGATCGAGACCTTGGGGAACTATTGGTCGATCTCCTCGTCGATCGGAGTAAAGAAAAAGGGAGAAGTCTATTGCAAATAGTATTAAATGAATCTCTTGAAACTGCCCCGAAATTAGCTCCAGCTCAACTTAGTGCTCTATCTGTGGTTTTTTCTATTGCATATTCACATGGCACTCAAATTACAAGTAGAGCTGCATTAGAACGTTACATGACGGATCATATACAGCCATTTGTCGACGAACTAACAGTAGAAGATTCATGTTATCAACACCTTGAATACACCAGATGTGCTTCCATTGCACCTGGAGAACGAAACCTTTTTAAAATTCTACACAGTCAGTATTCTCTAGCATTCCATAGCGGTAATGATATCGTAGAGCTGAATAAATTAGATTTACATCCAGCCGTAACCTTTGCACTATTTGATACTTCTTTGGATAACGGACTGAAATTCAAGCCAGTAGTAAATACCAAATCCGAGTTTGAAACTATCTTAACAGAACTTCCGGACTACCTCCTCCCAGCAAGCAAGCACGCGGAACTCAAGAAATTGTTTGACTCAATGCATGCAACAATATCTGTAACAGAGTTCAAGGATTTGATTCTAGAATTAGTGCCATTTATGAAAAAGCTCTCACGAGTTTGGGATAAGACATCACTAAGACGCTTGAGACTAACAAGTGTTGGCGTAGCTATCGCTCATGCAAATATAAAGAAAAACCTACCAAACGATTTTGTAAGTTTATCTATCTGGATATAGTGGTTTAAAAACCATTCAATTACTAGTAGTCCGAACGCATAAAAACGATCTCCAACGATCTCTAAATTTCCCATTTAAAACAGCCCACGATGTAGATATATCGCGGGCTGTGCTTTACTAACCCTATCGAAAAACGATCACTTTTAGGATCGCAAAATTGCAGTGTGGAATTTTGGTGTGGAGGGAGGGGTGAGTCCGAACGAGCGCTGAGCGCCCGAACCAGTCCTAAAATCTCCAATCGCTGCCTATTTCCTTTTTTTCTTCTATTGGTGGGTTTTCTCATGTGGGAACGACAACACGAGCACGCTAGATGGAATGGGCTTAAGCTCAATATCCTGTCTACCTCCTTTGATGGTGGTAAGCGTCTGCAAGTAAGTGAAATCCCATACGCTGACTTACCACACATAAAAGTCATGGGCACGAAAGCCCGAGCCTTCACCTTTGAAGTTGTGTTCGTGGGTGCGAGCTCACTTGCAGATGCGAATGCACTCATTGATAACCTTGAAGCGAACCCACAAGGAGAGCTTGAACACCCTTGGTTAGGTGAACTACCGCTAGTCTTTGAAGACCACTCGCTAAGCTTCAGCACGAAGAAAGGTCTAGTAACATTAAGTCTTAAGTTCGTGCGCTCTGGTACTTCGCCTTCCATCACTGCACCGACAACAGTACGCACCAAGGCACAAGCTGACATAGTAGAAAGCCTGTCCAAGCAATCATTTGTTGAAGAGGTTGAAGGGCTGGATGTGTCTCAAATCAACGAAGTACAAAACAACGCAACCAATGCGCTCAATGTGTTGGTTGATATTACTAACCGCCTGAATCTAGCCGATGATTCGCAGCAAGATATTAACCTAGCGATAAATAAAGCCTTCTCAGCCGTGAGCAGTTTGAGCACTAACCCTGCCGAGTTTGCAGACCTGTTTTCTAGCGCTGTCGATACGGTGTCTGAAGGTGTTCAATCAGAGCCCGTTTCCGAGAGTGAAGCCATCGATAACTCACGCAGTGCTCAAGCTTTGATGCTTGGCGAAGTAAAAACCGATAGCCCAACCAAACACCACAATGTACAGATGGTGACGGGCGCGGTGAAGATGAGTAAAGACGTGACTGACCTAGAAGCCAATGACAGCTTCGAGATCACCCTAACCCAAAAGCAACCAGAGATTATTCAAAGTGATCTCTCAACGCTAATTGTCAACGTTGATGACCGCATTAAGGAAACCACTCAAGTCTCTACGCAAGAAAGCATAAAGCTCTATGACGCCCTCACCTCACTAAAAAGCAATGTGCAAACTCAGCACGACAAAGTAGCAGAGGGAACCAAAGCGCACAGAACTGTGCAATCACCTCACTTTAAGTCAGCGTTAACCATTGCCCATGACGAGTACACCAATGAAAACGTTATTACCAAAATGAATGCACTTCAGCACCCTTTGTTTATCCGTGGTGATATCGCGGTGAGGGATGCACGATGAATCAACTCACGATGTACATTGAAGGAAAGCAGCATACTTTCTACCAAGCCAACTTGAACTACTCAACAGAGCAATTGGCCCACACATTTAGCTGCTCGATTGAACCAATGAAGATTGAGCACCCGTTGTCGGTAGAGTTCTTCCTCAATGGCCAATCCATCTTAATCGGTCAGATAGATGAGGCAGAAAACGAGACAGGTGCAAGCTCTTTAACTATGCCAATAGTAGGACGTTCCAAGAGCGCCAACATGATTGACTCGCGCATCACTATGGATGCGCTTTACAACCTCAATGTTGAAGAGCTGCTTAGAAAGCTGGCTAAGCCATTTGGTTTAGGGGTAAAGAGCCTCGTTAAAGGCATGCCGAAGATTGAAGAGTTTCAGATTAACGCCGAGTCTCCGGTTGAAAATGTTGCTCAGCTCATCCGTGAACAAGGCTACATGCTCATCGAGAGAAATGGTGTACTGACTATTGAGAACACAGCGCATGCAACGATTAACAATGTTGGCCTTGAAACAGGCAACAACATAGACAGCTTAAAGATAAAACGCGCCTTCAATAAGCAGTTTCATACCATTGATGTGCAGGGTCAGTGGGACGATGCCAGCGCTCAAGTCACTAACCCTAGCATTGATAGCTCGCGCACTATGGTGATCACTTGTGACCAACTGCAAAACAGTGCAGCGTGTTTATCTCGTGCCAAATATGAACGCAACTTAGCCATAGCAGAAAGCCTGACCGCTTCAACGTCTGTCGCAGATATATTTCCTCAGCTTGCGATTGATGGATTAAACCGAGTAATTCGAGTGATCGACAAAGAGCAGGGTTTTAGCGAAATGCTGGTGATCAAGTCTCTTGGCCTATCGGTATCCGAAAGCTCCGCGAGCACTTCCGTTGAGTTGGTCAGACCGTTTAAGGAGCAAAGTCATGTCTAGTGCTCAACGTCAGCAACAACAGCGGTTAATGGCTCGCATCAAGAACGTGATCGGAACAGGAACAGTGACAGGTGCAACCACGGGCATGTTGCAAATCAGAACGGCAACAGGCCGCACCAATGACCGAATTAAGCGCGTCCACAACTACGGCTTTATGAGCCGACCACTACCAGAAGCCAGGGCTTACAATCTGTTTATCGGCGGTGTCACTGCACGTGGGATTACCGTCAATGTTGAAGATGAGCGCTACCAAATCGACTTAAAGCCCGGTGAGGTCGCCATGCTCGATGACAAGGGCAACTTAATCCATCAAACCGAAGAAGGAATTAAGGTTTATGCGACCAAAGGTAAGGTCGATGTAGTAGCAGCGAATGAAGTCTCTATCAAAGCGCCATTAGTGAACGTTATCGCTGACAAAACCACGTTTTCTAAAGATGTAGAAATAGGCGGCAACCTGAGCGTGGCGAAGAATGCAGAAGTTGCAGGCTCTGTCGGTGGTCAGTCTGGTACGTTCGGCGGCGTCAAAGTCGAAACGCACGACCATGATTATGAAGACGACAACACGACCAAGACTACAGAAGGGCCAAACAAAGCATGAGCCATTTTAAATTGAACGCACTGATAGAGTCTGTGGATTCCAAAGACGGTATGACTCATGCGGTGCTGCAAAGCGTCTATAACTACGCAGAGTCAACTAAGAATGACCGCGCCAGAATGGACAACAATGAGCGCGGCGGTACTTGGAGCGGTGAACTAATAGAGATTGTTGGCTCTCGTGATTGGACTCTCAAACGAGCCAAATTGACTGACGAAACCTTAAGGCTTGCTAAACGCTTTTATGAAGAAGCTCTCGCCTGGTTAATTCAACAAGGTCACGCCAAAGCCGTTGAAGTCACCGTTTGGAGAGAGAAGCCAAATCAAATGGGCCGTAATGTCATGATAACACTGACTGACGGCTCCACATTTGATATTCCACTATCGAAGGTAGATAAATGAGTACACAAGTGAGCCTTGAGAGCTTAATCGCTCGTGCTGAAGCCAACCTGACAGCAGCAACAGGGCAAAGCAACCCAGCCACCAAAGCGATAGCTTCTGCCATTGCTGGCGTCAGCTACGGGCAATATGGCTATCAAGATTTGCTTTTCAGACAATTACACCCTGAAACCTGCTCTGAAGCGTGGCTATACCTGCATGCTAATCGCCACAATACACCACGACTGCTGCCTACTTTTGCGAAAGGTACAGTGCAGTTTACTGAGCTAGGTGGAACCGTGGTGATCGCCAAAGGTACTCGCCTAATCTACGGTGATAAAGAGTACGAAACCACTAAGGAGCAGTACAGCAATGTGCCTGTAGACGTCATTGCACTGGAGTCAGGGACAACAAGCAATTTACCAAACGGCGCTAAACTCACCCTAACCGAAGGGCTAAGCGGTATCGACCCTAATAATATCCTATCGCTTGGTATTGAAGGTGGTGCAGATATCGAAGAGCTAGAGCACTGGCGAGCGCGAGTAATCGTGGCATTCGAGAAGAACGAGCTGATCGGCAAGTCAGAAGATTACGAAGTGTGGGCAGTGTCGGCTCACTCTGATGTTGATTTTGCTTGGGCACTCGATAACACACCAGAGCGCGGCATGGTAGAGGTCTACATTGGCGCACGTGAGAACGACCCAACGTTAAGCGGTGAAGTGGTAAACCTTGTTCAAGAGACCTTCGAAACTAACCGACTCGCTGGTTGCCATCCGTTTGCTCATCTCCCAGAAAAAGCGCCGCTCGCTATAGAGATTCAAGGCATTGAAGACCTAGCGATTCGTGATGATGTGGTCACGGCCCTTGAAAACTTTGTCAAAGGGAAAATGGGCAAGATAGACCCAAACACCCAAAAGCCTGAATCCATCACCAACACCGAAATTGTGTTAGTGATTTCAACGGTGACCAATAACTTTATTGTCAAAGCACCCGTGGGCGAAGTGGCTATCGAAAATAATCAGATTCATGTACTAGGAGCCGTCACATGGACACCTCCGACTTAATCATTGAGTACAGCGAAGGTGATTTTGCTGATGCTTACCGTGGACTGCTTCCTCAAGGCGAATACTGGCAAGACACCGAGAACGCAGAGCTGACCAATACCATTAACGGTATAGCGAAAGACTTTAAGAAAACCCATGACGATATTGAATTATCACTATTAACAGATTTTGAGGAGCAAGGGTTTGGCTGGAGGATTTCAGACTATCAGGCTCTTTTAAACAACACAGTAGGTCAACAAAGTGGGCGGGTATTTGATGACGTGCAAGAGCCAAACCTTATTTACGGCTCATTGTATGACGAATTTCGTCATCACAGCGCTCAAGCTTGGCAAGCATTTGAGAAATACAGATTACCGCATACCGAAATTGCTTGGATTTATCACTCAAAGTTCAGAGTTCATCACCAGATGGCAAATTATCGACACATTAGAAACCTGCATAAATACGAGGTCACACGATGAGTTTATTGATTACCGATGCGGGTATCGCGGCTTCAATTAGAGCTGGCGAACTTGGTATCAGTTACAAAATTGCAGAAATCAGTATAGGCACTGAAGGCTATATACCTAACAAAGACCAAACGAACTTACGTAACGAAGTTCAACGCAAAGCAATCACTCGTGGTGAAGTAACAGCACTTGGTCAACTTCATTTTGAAACTACGTGGGATGGAAGCGAAACCTTTGAAGGTAAAGAGTTAGGATACTGGTTAGATGATGGCACTCTATTCGCGGTCGATAGTAGAGATGGTGATGTCATTACTTATAAACAACAAGATTCAGCTGTGACCGAAGCATGTGAATTAAACTTAGCCGCTTCCACAATTGAAAATATCACTGTGGAAGTGCTTAATCCTTATAGCGCAACAGAAGACCGAGCAGGTATTGCAAAAATCACAACTAATGAGCAAGTTGAAGAAGGAACCGACGACCACTCATTCTTGACGGTTAAAAAATTGGCCTATGCATTAGGCGTTCCCCATATCATCGACAAACTAGTCAGCAACTTGTGGCTAAAACTGGCCGCAAAAATCCTTCCTGTCGGTGCGCCCATCCCGTGGATGACGGACATTGCACCCGATGGTTTTGCCATTATGAAAGACCAAGCATTTGATATGGATGTAAACACTGAACTTGCTAAGGTATTTACGAACGGAATTATTCCCGACATGCGTGGGTGTGGCGTGATTGGCAAAGAGGATGGTGAAACAGTCGGTGCCTTTGCAGCAGGTCAAGTCAAAGAGCATGGTCACCCAAACTCTACAGTATCATCTACAAATCTCGGAAGTAAAAACTCAAACAATAAAGGCGCACATAAACACAACGCTAAACATGATGGAAATGCGTCTGGAGATGGGCCTTATTTTGGTGATTCTGCATCAACTAAGGGGGCTCGAAACGTGCAAACAGAGTCTGCTGGGGATCATGTGCATAGTGTCGCCATTGGCTCTCATGCTCACGCGGTGGTGATTGCGCTATTTGGCGCACTTAAAAATACCATTGATCACCGAAAAGTGAATTGGATTGTAAGGATGGCGTAATGACAAAGTTTTTCACTAAATCAATGACCGTGAATGTCTCAAAGATAACACTAGATGGTTGGTGGCTAGAGAACACGCAAGAGCACGTTGTAAAGAACACAGCGCTTGGCAAAGAATTCACGCAGAACATCTACACACCGTCACAAGATAGCATGATTGCTCGATATGACCGAGACACCGATACTTGGTCAGAAGAAATTAAAAACATGACGTTTGAGCAGTATTGGGATAAACACGGGCAACCATTCATCATTGGAGAACCTGAAGGTGATTATCCTGAAGGTGCAATTAAACAAGCGCCACCTAAGTTTGATGTTAACACTCAAACAGTACTGTATTCAGAAGAAACGGGCTGGACAGTTTACGAAATTCAAATAGGTAAAGCGTATTATGATGAATACGGCCAAGAGTTAATCATCGCAGATTACAACTTTGAACTGCCGACCAACCACACGTTTGAGCCGCCTCCGCTAGCGGTTGAAGGCTATGCAGTTAAGTGGGTAAACAAACAATGGAGACAGATTATTGATCATAGGGAAAAGTTAGCTTTTGCCAAGGATAGAGATAACCCTGATGTTGATGATTACATCATAGAGTCAATCGGTGAAATACCGAATACGCACACGCTACTAGAGCCTGAAAAGTATGATTCATGGGTAAATGATAATACTAGCTGGCAATACGATATTGAGCGTCATCGACCATTTAAGATCGCGGAAGAAAAAAACTGGCGAGCCATTGAACTCGACAAAGTTATCAATCGTATCGACCAATACGAAAAAGACCAAAACTACCCAATAGAACTCCGAACATCACCAATCGCATCTGATGCGGATTTTTTACTACTTCTAGAAGATAGAAAAATTCTAAGTGACTACCCTGATTCCGAAAACTTTCCCTTTGGCGAGCGACCCACTCTTTCAAACCTAGCCAATTAACTAGAAAGCCCAGCCTAGCTGCTGGGTTTGTTCTTTCTGCCTTCCCAAACTTCTATATCTCCGCACTAGAAATGCCATAAGTACCCTTTAAACCGCAGCGCTATACACTGGTTTTGTGGGGCGCTAATCACTAGTTACGAGAGAAAAATCAATGAATCAAACAGAGGTAAAAGCGTTAGTTGTTTCTTTGCTAGACATTGCTGGATTAAAGAAAACTCTAACGTCTGTTAGTGCAACCCTAATCAGCTTTGGTGTGAATGATATAGCGCAGCTTATCGCAATCTTCGTAGGTATCGTTTCGGGCGTCATGGCTATTCGCCACTATGCCGTTGCCACCAAACTAAATCAAGCCAAATTAGACAAACTGAACTCACAAGAGGATGGCGTAGCATGAGCCTAAAAACCAAAGCAATACAGGCGGTGGTGTGCTCCGTCACTTCAGTTCTTGCCATTGCATTTACTATCGACTCAGAGCTAAACGTCAGTGAAAGTGGTTTACGCCATATCGCTAACGAAGAAGGTTGTCGCCTTAAATCCTACCAATGTAGCGCGAATGTTTGGACTGTCGGCCTAGGTCATACCAACGGCGTGACCAAGGATACACATATTACCGAAAAGCAAGCCGCTGAAAGCTTTGTTGAAAGCGTCTCTGCCGCTGAACGTATAGTTAACAAGCGTATCACCCAAACACCAAACCAAGGCGAGTATGACATGATGGTGAGCTTTGTTTATAACCTTGGTGCAGGTAACTTCGCACGCTCTACATTGCTGAGAAAATTTAACCGAGGTGATCGCATTGGTGCTTGTAATGAGTATCCGCGGTGGGTGTTTGTGAATGGTAAAGATTGCCGACTAGAAAAAAGCAACTGTGCCGGTATTCCTAAACGCCGAAGTAAAGAGCAAGACGTTTGTCTAAACGGTTGGCAAGGAGAGTAACCATGTTAAGTAAGTATCTAACTCTGTTTAAAGCCGTTGCCTTTACCGCCGTTCTTTGTAGTGTCGCTTACCTTTCTTACGACTACGGCGTTACGACTACAGAAGCTAAAGCCCAAAAAGCGCAAAACGCCTTATGGGACAAAGTAGAACAGAAACAAGACGAGGCTTTTCAATTAGCCGTAAAACTGGCTAACCAAAAGCCTGATATTCGAATTGAGTTTCGAGAGATAGAAAAAAAGGTGATCAAGTATGCTCAAAAGAACAGTGATAAGCAGTGCGTTGTTAATGATCCTGACTGGATGCACATCCGCACCGAATCAGTGCGAGCGCATAATCGAGCAATCGGTATTCAGCAACCCACCACCGTCTCTGATGGTACCACCGAAACCACTACAGGTTACGAACGAGACGCCGAAGTCCTAGCCGAAGATGTAGCGAACCTGCAAACCTGTGCTGAAAATGCACAACAACTGCTATCGCTACAAACATGGATAAAAGCACAACTCAACCCCTCGCTGCAGTAAAGACGAATCTATCTATACTCGATACTAAGCCACATCTAAACGCATGTACTCATTCGGGGTAATAACCTTTTGCCCCGTAAATTCATTCAACTCTTGCATCATATCAATCAGCGGCAAAAGCTCATTCTTGTGAAACAACCAATCAACCTTACTGAGATCGAGCGACGTAATACTCTCGCGGCGAACACTCATTAACTCGATAGGCACTCGATGAAGCGCCAATACATCCGTCATGGTCTGATTTTTCACATCTTTAAACGCATCTTTCGCTTCAACCTGCCCTATCGCTTTTAATTCCGGTGCTTTGGTATCTTTACCTTTCGCATTAACAAACAGGTTCTTGAATGCCATGCCTTCTTGTGCCTGAAGCTGTTTCTTGATCTCGTCTTCCTGCTTTTTGGTCATTGTTGGCTCATTCATATACAATAAATAGCCAGCGTGATTACCATTACGAAAATACTGACGACGAAACAAAGTGGCATCTTCATTTAGCCAGATAGAGGTAAGGCCGCTCACATGACTTGGCAAGCCGTAAAGCTCTTGAGCAATATCATAGTCACCCAAGTGAAATACTTGCCCATGTTTATAGTCAATACGTCCTTCGTCATCATAAGCGCGTGGTTTGTATGTCCAGCCTAAATCTTCACGCCTACGCATATAGAGCGCGGGCAAATGCTTCAACTTAACAGGCTCACCTAGCCCACGGAAACTGCGTATAACTTGCAGGTAGCCATTACCAAACGTTAAGTAGTCTTGAATAAATCGCTTTGCATCTTGGCGAGATAACAACCCACTCAACGCAATAGCTAAAATCAACGTATTACGTTTGAATTCTATTGCGCTGGCATGCATGGGGTTCACACGCAAGGCCTTAGCCAAAGTATCAAGCGGTATTGGCGGCTCAAATAAGCCGTCAATTAACGCTACTTCTAAATAGCTCAGAATATCGCTATTCATCACACTTACAGGTTTAGAAAATTCAATCTCAATCACTTGCTCTCTCCAGTTATTAGAAGAACGTTACGCTTGTATCGTTATCTGCATTAACATCTATTGGTTCCCACGCTAGAACGTGCATCGAGGCCCATGCTAAATCAGCATGCGAACCTATCTTGCTACGATTGGAAACAAAGGTGACTTGTCCACTTTTATCGGTGGTTTGCTGGCGAATCATCAAGAAGGAATGCACTAGGTCATCCCAATCATCATCAAACAAGAAGCGCCCATTATTGATAATCTCTCGCGCTTTATATGCCATCATGCGCTTCATCTCTGGTGAATAGTTCAACTCAACCAAAGCCGGGTAAAACTTACGTACCAACTCTGCTACCGCCGAGCCCACGCCGCCAGTGTCCATCGCTAAATAAACCACGTTGTACTTTTCGGTAATGCTTCGAATGGTTTCAGCTTGTTGTTCATAACTCGAACCTTTCAAGCGAAGTTTCTCAATAGCCCGAAACACGCCGCCTTTGGTTTTGGGCTTCAGTGCAACCACTAAACCTGCATCATCCGAACCTTCACCAGTGCCGCCACCTCTTGGATCATAACCAACCAAAACCTCTGCATTACCAACTGGTCTCGCTTTATCGTGGTCTACGTCCTGCCACAAGTCAGTATCTGTCTTGCAAGCCAACAACGCCTTGAGCGCAAAGAACGAGGCGCTATCATCCAAGAATTTACAGCGAAGCAGGTTGTCGAACACCTCTTTAACCGGATACTTACGCTTAAGCTTCTCCATGTTGAAGAGCTTGTCACCACCTTTGGCAATGGCATCATCAACCGTGATCATTTGACGGAAGATGTAGTCGGGGCCAAGCGCACCGTCTTTCAGTGCTTTATGGCTTAGGTCAATATTGTCTTCTTTCTTACCAGACCATTTTGGGTAAGCCTCATGCGCCATAGTAGAAGGGGTTGATATGTAGGTTGTACGGTACTGAGCCTGAATCGACATACCACCTGCATAGTCATCAAGTGCCCCAAAGCGAGGAATCCAGAAGACCTCATCCCAATACATATGACCGTTAAAGCCCTGAGAAGATGAAACATTGGTTGAACAGAAAATAAGATTAGCGCCATTGCTTAATTCAATGTCGTCTTTCCCTTTTAAATCAATGCCAGCAATCTCAAGAGCAAACTTGCGAATGTAATTTTTAAAGATGTACGCCTGCTTCTTGGACGCAGAAATAAACACCTGGTTATCTCCGCTAAGCACTGCATCTTCAAACGCTTCCCATGCAAAATAGAACGACAAACCAATTTGGCGAGATTTAAGATAAAAGCGAATCTCGTTGATCTCATCATTTTGCTTGTGCTCATGAATTTCTTTCTGGTAGGCAAAGAAGGTCTTTTCACGGTATTCATCCAACATCTCTTTGGTGATACCGGAAATATCATTTTTAACCTTATTTGATTTACGTCCTCGCTTATTCTCACCGCCGCTAGAACTAGCTGGTCGAGAGCGCTCTTCTGATTTCTGGTTTTTATAGTGCTGCTCTAGCAGCATCTTCAGCTCGCGCTCTTGGCATTCGAGCTTATGGTCAACCCACATCAAGTAAGCAATACGCTGCCTTAGCATTAATTCAACGGGTGCATCGTCCCTCAGCTTTTTCCAATCAAACTGAGTTATCCATTTCTGAACCGTGCGAGTAGCCACACCAACTTGCTCCGCAATTTCAGGCGGCTTTCGTTGACGCAAAAACAATTCCAACGCTCTCGTTTGGTCTGTGGTGTATAGCGCACCGCTAATAACATTCGTATCCATGTTGGCATAGTGCTATAGCCCCCTAAATTACTCAGCTTGTGCGCTTTCTATATTCACCATTTAGAAACAGCACAAATACAAAAAGACAAAGGCATTGGTTAGATTGGAATCATTGAATTTAGGAGAGAAATGATGTTCAAGTCTGAGCCAATTTGCATTTTAAAGGCGGGGCCAACGGTAGACGGACGTAATGTACCTCAACAGGTTATTGACGATATCGCTGACACTTATGATCCGAAGAAGTACAACGCCTTAATTAATGAAGAACACTTTCAATGGAGTTGGAAGTACGGCTCAGTGCTGTCAGCTGAAAAACGCAACGATGAGCTATGGGCAGTAATCAAACCCAATTCAATGTTACTTCGCACTGTCGAGAACGGCCAATTACTCCACACCTCAGTTGAATACCAAGAAGATTTTGGTGAAACCGGAAAAGCCTATCTAACGGGTCTCGCACTTACTGACAACCCCGCGTCACTGGGTACGACACAGATTCAGTTATCTAATAAATCTGCGGATAAGACCTACGTCTCAACGGGGCAGACGGTCAATCTTTCCACTCTTTCTGGGCAAAACCCCGAACAATCAGAGCAAGGTCTATTCAAACAATTCAAAAGCTGGCTCAAAGGCGAAGGCTATTCTGAGCAGCTCTCACAAAAACAGGAACCCGACGAAATGAGCAAAAAAACCGAAGAGCTGCTTGAGCAAAGCATTGAGCAGAACAAAGAACTGAGCAATCAGCTAGGTCAGCTTGTTACCTGCCTCTCTGCTCAAAGCAAACAAGATGGTGACCAAGAAACACCGCCAGAAGAAGGCGACGAAGTCACCGAACTAAAAGGTCAAGTCGAAAACCTATCAACTCAAGTAGGTGAATTAAAAGACCAGTTACAAACGCTCAGCAAACAGACTGATGAGCATGATCGCAAGCCTGCTGGCTCCGATGGCGAAGAAACTCCATATCTGTAACTAAACAGATAATCATCGCTTAAAAGATAACAACTTTATTAGGCCGAACAATGGAAAGAAATACTGAAATTAAACTTGCCGCATTCCTTAAAACTGCCGCTGAGCAAAACGAAATTACCGATGCGACTCAAAAGTTCAATGTGACCCCCAACGGTGCTCAAAAGGTCGTTGCACAACTTCGTGATTCCAACTGGTTCATGAAGAAAATCAACGTAATTCTGGTTAAGAACCAGAAAGGCGAATCTATTGGTCTGAGCGTCAATGGCATGATTGCTAGCCGCACTGATACGTCAGGCGATGGCAAACGCACACCAAAAGACCATTCACAAGCTGGCTCAATGCCATACGTATGTGAGCAAACTAACTTTGATACGGCAATCCGTTACGAAAAAATGGACGCTTGGGCTCACGAGCCTCGTTTTAATCAAATCATTTCTGCCGAAACTCGCGATCAAATATCAGCGAACCAAATTACCATCGGCTGGTATGGTGAACGTGTAGAGAAAACCACTGATCGCGAAACAAACCCGAACGGCGAAGATGTCAATAAAGGTTGGTACCAAGCCATGCGCGAACACAATGCAGGACGACTGATCTCAGAGATTACTCAAGACTCAGGTGTTATTCGTATTGGCGAAGGTGGTGACGGCTCTGCTGGTAAAGAAAAGGGGGATTTTATCAACCTTGACTTAGCCGTATTAAACGTGAAGACGCTGCTTCACTCAGCTTGTGAAGACGATGCTGACCTAGTTGCAATTATCGGCTCTGACCTGCTTGGGTACGACAAAGCTAAGTTTTACGAAGCACATGGCAATACTCCAAGCGAGAAAAGCAAGGTAGAAGAAATTCAGGTCATCGGTACATATGGTGGTCTACCTGCCGTAAAAGTGCCGGGCTTCCCTTCTACAGGCATCATGGTAACCAGTTACAAAAACCTATCCATCTACATTCAAAAAGATTCCATTCGCCGTTCATTAGGTAAGAAGAACGATGAAAAAGACCAAGTCGAAAACTTTGAGTCTATGAACATGGCTTACGTCATTGAAGAGAAAGGCAAGGCCGCTGCCGTGGACTTCAAGAATGTCCGACTATGGATTGAAGGCGCTTGGCACTAATTAACTAACACCCCACAAATGCAGGCTCTCTCGCTGCTTCATGTGTGCTTATGTACTTAATGATAATCGCGAGTGCTGCCTGCATCCCCCCCGTATCCCACTGAATAAGGTTGAGTCATGGCTGATTATGTCGGAAACAAAAACGAGATATACGACTCTGAGCTACCTGCTTCTGGCAAGTATCCAGCCCTAAAAATTTCAGAGTTTCAGTCTCTGTTCCATTTCCAAAGCAATGAGACAGAGGCAGGCATTCTGCACCACGCAAAAGTATCGCGTGTGAAAGTTCATTCAGAGCTAAAAGACACCTTAGAACCTTTTGCTAATTTAGCTGAGTTATCGCAAGCACGATTTGATGATGAAGAGTCAGCCGAGACGCTCTACAAGCAAGCCGTGTTTGCGCTTACCGCCGCACAACTAATCAGCACACAAATGAGCGGAGATGCCACCAAAGACGCGGCAGAAAGGCAAGAGGCCCTAACAGACAAGAAAGAAGAATGTGAAGTCCAGTACCGCCAAGCGGTAGACATGATCATTCATGGTGAAGAAACCTACCGCTTTGAGAGGGTGTGATGAAAGCTTTGCAAAACCTAACAGACCTTTTCAAGACGCATATTGTTGATGCCAAAGGCTTTGATTCATGGGCAGAAGACGGCGCTATTTTTTGCACTCAAGGTGATGAAATTGACGGTTTTGAAGTCGAATATACCGCCATTATCTTTGTACAAAATGCCTCTCTCAATCCAGACAATTTGTTTATGCACATTGTCAGTTGGCTAAATAAGTATGACCAACACCGAAGCGAGAAAGGTTTAGCCATGCCGACATTTGCTGTCGAACGTCTCGACAAAGGACGTTACGACATAAAGCTAAAGCTCGATATTCGAGAAGAGTACAGCCTGATCGAAGATGAACAAGGCGATTGGAAACAAGCCGGCGATCTATACCGATGTGATAACCAGTTTGAAGCCGCTGTTGATGAAGATGAGTTAGGTGAACTAGTTCACTTTGTTGGTCACGAGAATGACTTGCCATGTCAGAACTCACACTAAAAACGCCCGAACAATTAACTCAAGTTGTTGAGAGCTTAGTGCTTACTGCGTCTGAGAAATTCGACCTGAACAGACGAATGGCGAATCGCGCACGGCAATTCTTTCGAGCCCAAATAAGAGCTCAGCGAGATATTGATAACAACCCATACCAAAGCCGAACGCGAAGGAAGAAAGTCAAAATTCGGGAAGGTCTGGAAGGCGCACATACCGCCAACAACAAAAACATGCTGTTAGGTTTTGGTCGCTCAATGCGAACCATTGTGACTGAAGACAATTTTGAAGTTGGGATTAAAGGTGTGGCTGGCGATATCGGACGCGAGCACAACGAAGGTTCACAGGTGTCATTTACTACTCGAGTAAACGGCTTTTTTGATAGCAAGGTTGGTCGCTGGAAAGGCGGCACACTGACTAAACGAAATTACACGATGCCAAAGCGAACCTTCATTGGTTGGACGCCAGCTCTAGAGCGAGAGCTACTAGCAATGGCAGCGGAATACTTTGCACTAGAGGATGCAGCGTAATGGAAAAAACCAAAGTACCAACATTCACAATCAAGCCCAAAGAAGGCGTCACTGTAAAAGACCCTAAAACGCTTGAGCCCTTACAAACTTCAGGTGAAAGCAAACCTCGTAACACCTATTGGCTACGTCGTGTCAACGATGGTGACTGCACGGTTGTTGACACTTCGACAAAACAAACGACCACCAAAAAGGATGCTAAATAATGAGTATTAGCTTCAACGAAGTTCCTAGCAATATTCGCGTACCAGGTTGTTTTATCGAGATCGATAATAGCCTAGCGAACAGTGCAGAAGAACAACAAATCATCTTAGCCATTGGTAATGCGATTGCAGGTGCCAAAGTTGGGCCAAATACCGTGACTTTGTGTATGGACGAAACCATTGCAGCAGAGAACTTCGGCAAAGATGGCGCAACCTCTGAAATTGTGGAAATGGTGGAATACTTCCGCAAACAAGATGAAGTTATGCCTATCTTCGCAGTCAGTGTTGACGCTGGTGATATCACTAGTGCTCTAGCCGCGTTGGGGGATGTTCAATATAACCACATCATGTGCTCACTCAATGATGAAACAACCATTCGAGAGTTAGGTGAGTTGCTTGAAGAACGTTATGACGCAATGAACCAGATCCCCGGTTTAGCTTACATTCCGAAAAAAGGCACACACGCAGAACTTGTCACCTTTGCCCCTGTGAGTAATTGCCCGTTGATTAGCTTCATGCCTATCAATCAATTCTGTGATTCAGCAAACACTGATCTCAGTGATGCGGCTGCAATTGGTGCTTGGGTTGGTCAAATTGCGCCTTCGCTTGCTACTGACCCTTGCCGACCTTTGCAAACTTTGAAGCTTAGTGGCGTTTACTCAAAGGCTGCAAGTGAATGGACGTTTGCAGAGCGCAATATGTTGCTATACGAAGGTATTAGTACCTTCACCGTTAGCTCAGCAAAAGAAGTGATGGTTGAGCGTCCTATCACTGCCTACACAGAAAACGCCGCTGGTATTGCAGATAACAGCTATCTCGATGTGATGACGCCTGCCACGGCGATGTATTTCCGTCAGAAACAACGCTCACGCATTCTCAGCAAATACGCACGACACAAGCTGGCGAAAGATGGAACTAAATTTGCTCCCGGTCAGGCCATCGTGACACCAAGCATGCTCAAAACGGAGCTGCTCGCCTTGTATCGAGAGCTGGAATACAACGGTATTATTCAGGACTTTGACGGCTACAAAAAGTCGCTCATTGTTGAACTAGACGATACCAACAAACAACGTGCGAACTACCAAGATTCTCCGCAGTTCGTAAACGGTTTAATCATTACCGCAGGTAAGGTTCAATTTAGGAAGTAACTTATGTCAACGAAAATTACTAGCCGTGCAGTCCTTAACGCTGGTTCGTTAGGTCGCCTGCCACTAAAGGAAGGTGCTGAAATTGGCTTTGGTAACCTAAAGCGTGAAACTGTCATGGGTGATGATGGTCCATTAGGTTTTACCGAAGAGTACTCTGATGCTCCATTTATCAAGGCAACCATCGTTCACGCTAAAACTACAGATGAGGAAGCGATCGCAAACTTCGTAGATGAGAATGTCACCTTGGAAACCAACAGTGGCAAGACCTACACCTTGAAAGATGCATGGACGGTTGATCCTCTTACTCTGAATGTGAAAGACGGTCAGCTTGAAATCTTACTTAACGGCACTGAGCTGATACCACAGTAAGGAGTAACCTCATGCTATCTATCCTCATGAAGAGAAAGCACCAGTTACAGGCAACACAGCAACAGCCAGAGCAAACTCAGCGACCAGAGGTGAGCACTTCTACTCGCCCTGCTTTAGTTGATAAGCCTTGGGAAGAGACTCAAACGGCTTTGAAGAATGACTTAGGCCTCTTAAAAAGCTTGTCAGGCTCTAAAGAGAAAGCCCCTTACAAAGAAGAGCTGGTGAAAAAGTATCGCCCATTGGTAGAAAGGCTGCTTGAAACCCACAAAGGCAACTATGCCAACCTTGAAGTAATGTGGTGGTTCTACTTGTGGCAAGTTGATTTAGGTCGATTTGAAGAAGTCTATGATGATT
Source organism: Vibrio sp. SCSIO 43133 (assembly GCF_023716845.1). Taxonomy (NCBI): domain Bacteria; kingdom Pseudomonadati; phylum Pseudomonadota; class Gammaproteobacteria; order Vibrionales; family Vibrionaceae; genus Vibrio; species Vibrio sp. SCSIO 43133. The sequence goes on along the minus strand of NZ_CP068025.1, from coordinate 1,610,164 downwards.
TCCGCTTGGCTATCGAAGGTGGTTTAGAGCCTCCTATGACATGGCGAACCAACGGACATACTGCATTTTGTGATCTTGTTTTCACATACTCACACAAAGCTGTTCAGAAGAAAAAAGAGTTTAAGCGAGAGTATTTAATCAATGCCGTCAGAGACCTTCGCTCTGGACAGCTCGCAACTAATGCGCCACTAAAAGTGAAAATGTTCCGCCTAGTCGGTGATTGGCACTTTGACGCTGGCGAGAAAAAAGAAGCTCATGATCTATTTGAGCAAGTAATGAAGCTTGACCCACGTAAGGGTGGTCGCAAGACCAAGCTGAATGATTTAAAAGAGGAGCTAGGCTATGACAGCCCCAATTAAGAACCAATCAATTATTGAGCCTGTAGAGTTGGTTGTACCGATTGTAATAGATGGAAATGAAATCAAAACGCTCGATATCCAAAAGCCAAACTCAGGCAACCTTCGTGGCCTTAGTCTTGTTGATGTGTGTGATATGCGTTTTGAAGCAGGGCAAGTACTGCTACCTCGGATATCTAACCTCACTGAGCGCGACGCTATTAATATGCCTGTCGAGAACTGGGCACCAATTCTGACAACAATCGCCTCTTTTTTCGTGGATGTGGAACACTAATAGAGAACGTTGAAGACTATTACGCAGATCTTGGTGCAGTGTTCCACTGGCAGCCTAGCGAAATAGACAAACTCAGCTACGAAGAACTATTAGCGTTCCGCGAGAAAGCACGACAAAGAACTGAACGAGAAGAGAGCGAGTAAGCTCTCTTTTTTATTTTGGGAAGGATATCTATGAAGATGAATCTCTCTATTGTGATGGGCATGAAAGACAAGACTAAGCCTATCCTGAAAGGTATGAGTAGCGAATCAGACCGCTATGCGAAGAAAATTAGACAGGTACAAAAGGCTCAAGCAAACGACTCTAGCGCTATGGCTATGATTGACCGCTTTAACGACATTAAGAAGGCCAAGCAGAAAAATATACTCGCTCTGAAAGCAGAACAAGAGCAGCTAGATAAAATGCAAAAGAAAGCGAAACAGCTTCAGGTACCGAGTGCCACCCTTACGGCAAGAATAGCCAAGCAGCAAGAAAAGTTGAACAAACTCAACACTGAACAAAAACAATATCAAACTGGATTAATGGGCTTACGTAAGAGCCTCAAAAAGTCCGGTGTTTCTGTGTACAAGCTCGATAGCGAATATGAACGCTTGAATAAGAGTTACAAAGAACATGGCAAAGAGATTACCTCACTACAAAAGAAGTACTCGAAGCTACAAGGCATCATGAAACCGATGCAAAAGCTCAATGGAAAAATAAAGCTACCTAAAGTCGGTGGAGCGGTTGCCGGAAAGGGAGCCGCTTTGCTTGGTGGTTTGAGTATTGCTGGCTTAGTAACTGAATTGAACAGTGCAGCAGCAGAAATGGACGCTCTTGCGAAAAAATCAGCCACTCTGAAGATGTCAATTAGTGAACTGCAAGCTATGCGTAAACAAGCTTCGCATGCTGGTGTTGACGAAGATATTATGTCATCGGCCTTAACACGCTTTACTAAGCGTCTGGGCGTACTACAGCAGACAGGAAGTGGCATTCTTGGCTCATACCTTAAAAAGAGCGGTAATAGCGTTTTCGCTGACTTAAAAGGCGCGAAAGATACTCAGCAAGCCTACGAGCAGCTATTGCAATCATTCTCCAAGTTAGAAACAGCTCAAGAGCAAATGGCTTTTGCTGATGCGGCTTTTGGTCAAGATGGACGAAAAATGTTGCTCTTGCTCCGAGAAGGAACAGATGGGTTGACCAAAGCCCGTAAAGAGCTAGCAGATCTAGGAGGTGGTGCTAACGCGGAAGATGCAGCAAAAGCAGAAGCCTACAATGATGCTTTGCAACGTATTCAAGAAAGCATCAAGTCAATCAAGTATGCTGCCCTCGCCCCTATCATGGAAAAAGCAACTCAAGCCTTTGGCGAATTCACGAATAAATTCAAGAATGCCAAATGGCGAGATGAAACCATCTCCAAAGTCACTCAAGTGGTAAAAGGTCTCTACAACGGACTCATTTTTCTGGGTAAGGGAGTTATTTTTGTGTCTCAGCACTTCCGTGAGATTGTTGCAATAGTGGCTTTGGTCAAAGCAGCCTTAATAGCACTAAACGCCGTAATCTTAGGTAACCCTATTGGATTAATTGTCGCAGCAGTCATGGCGGCGGTTGTGGCGGTCACCTATCTAGTAGATAAATTCTACGGATTAGACAAGGTAGTCGCCGCATTTGGTGAGATGATTCAAACTGTTTGGTCAAAGGTGAAAAAGATCATTAATATGCTTCCCGATTCATTAATTCCCAAAAGCTGGAAGCTACAAACGGATAAAGCAGGTGAACAAGTCGATAACTTAGCGGAAAAGCTAAATAAGATTAAAGACAAGAACACCAAACTAGGTATCACCACCGCCGAAACCCATAAGCGCAACGAACGCCAAGGTTACGGCAGCTACACAACCGGAAACCTAACCACGCAAAGCCAGTACCACCCATACCAACCACTGGCCCCACAGACAATGAAAAGCAAATCCGAAGTCGAACTGCGCATCAAGTCCGATAAGCCAGTCACGGTAGACAAAGCAAAGAGCGAGAAAGGTACCGAGTTAAATCTAGATGTAGGGAATATGGCTTACAGCTATTAGAAACAAAAATGGCTGCATCATAGCAGCCATTTTCTATATACAGTCGTTATGTTGGAATGATGCCCTAGCCTACAAATTACTTGCGATTACGTCACTAACCTTTTCCATCTACCATGTAGAATCAGCAAGCAAATTAACTCTAAAACATCTTCAGTTAAGCCTTACAGCACGCCAAGGGTTTATAGTTTGCGAAAAGTCATCATCCTTTCTAAAACTTACACCTCATTAGCTATCACCAAATCCATGTCTAGCTTGTCACACAACAGCGCATAAGTATCTACCATACTCTTGTAGGATGCGGACACTTAGAAACTCTGACAGAAAGCACCTCCTAAGTGTCATTTGGTATATGACACACTCATGTTTTTAACAGTTAGTTGGCGATTTTTCAAGTTTCTTAAATCCCATTCGAGTAGTAGCTTTCATATCGCCATCCACATTGGCCAATATAATGGCATTATCTGGAAACAATATGTTAGTGGACAGAAATCGTTTATTGGGATTGCTCTATATGACTTGTGCCAGATTAGTAAAAGTATCGATAAACCATAAACACTTGTTAGTTATGATTCAAGTTAGATAAAATATCTTCGATCTTTTTGTAACTATCAAACCCTGTTCTGATGACCTCTAGTGGGATCGTATTCGTTTTTCCATGCACAAGATCATTACGAATATTACTGCTGCGTAACTTGATGGTTAGCTTTTTCAACTCTTTACAAAGCCCATCACTAATGTTAGAAACATTTTTTAAAAACTTAATTTGTGCGAAAATACTCGGTACCATTGCTTCTATAGGGGCAGTATCCATACCTGATTTGGAGAATAGTTCACAACTATTACATCTAGACTTTCCCTGCATGAATAAATCCAACATCTCTTTTTTATCTGAAGCTTCAGAAAAAAGTTCAAGATAAAAAATAAGCATAGACTCATATGCAGAGTTAAGCATATAGAATGCACTGGTAAAATTACAATGGTCTTGATGCATTAAAGCCTGAGAAAACAGTTCGTCATGAAGCGGCAACCCAGTAGAATTGAAACTTTCAAATAACTCAGCCGTTTTCTCTGAATTTAATTCTTGCTTCGATAGTATATCAACCAGAGCGTCTCCGCCTGTGCCAAAATTTATTGTATGATGAAAAACAGTCCCATCAGATCGATGTTGCATGGTTTGACTACGGCCGACATCCGAATAATTCAAACTAAACAACGACAAGTTATTATCAATCAATTTTATTCTTGAAATTAAACCATTTAAAATCTTTAGGCACTTACTGATATTGAACGATGCCTCTCTATTTTTGCTAGTTGGTCCTAGCCAATAATTATCAGTTGAGGTAAAGCCCAAAAACGTCAATGTTATTTTAGAAAAATATCTATCACCTACCTGAGAAGTAAGATCATCTAATTTTAGAGTTTTAATAGATATTTGAGATGCATTTTCACTATTAAGCTTATAATCCCCATCAGGGACTGGCAAAGCATAAGGTCCCCTAAATGAGACTGTATAGCTAGGGTCAATACCTTCTAAGGCTTTCCTTCCAATAGATATTAAATCTATCGCATTGCTAAAAGCATTACTATCACACTCTAATCTCTTTGACCAAAGTTCAAGCAGAGCAATCGAGGAATGTAATTCTTCCTTGTTTCTTGTTTTATCATAATAACAAAACAAATTTGCTTTAAGATTGTTGTACATTACCAATGCATGATTGAAATAGCCATTGAGCGGTTCTTCATTTAACTGTTTGCTAGTTATTGAATTGTACAGTTCAAACAAACTTACGAAGTCCTCAAAAAAACATTCATCTGAAGCCGAGTATAAAGCGTTAGATAGATTAAGGAATATCTCGGTAAATTCATCTGCTGACCTGAATTTACCTTTAATTATATCATCTCGTCTATCTAAGAGATCAAGTCCAACCGAGACTGCGTCTGTGTGCTTTCCTTCATCTCGAAACTCTCTTGCTAATATCTTTATATTCATAAAATCCCCGTGAATTTCTAACGCTTTCCATACTGTGAATAGCCTTACTTCATAACGATATAATGTGGTCATTTTTTTTAGTATTCAATACTAAATCAATAGTCTATTAAAAAATAGAATGGCGTAGATCGCTCAAGTTAACATAACTTGGAGATTTGCTTAATTTGGATAAATTTTAGTAAGGGAAACGTACGCCTCCTGAACTATGTAGAGCATTAAACCTAAACTATAAAGGGGCAAAAGTGAATTTCAAACTTTGTTGTCACACTTTTCTTAGATAGCGATGCGGATAGAACCAAAGTTTCGAACTTTATTGTCACAATTGGCTTCTGGTAACCATGATAGAAACGAACTTAGGAAGTAGGAAAGTTTCAATCTTTGTTGTCCACCCACACAAGAGAGCTAAAAGACCTTAGAAGCTGGAGTGTTATACCTTAAATATGATAACGAGCTTCAAATTTATCGCCACTTTGTCGCCACTTAGCAAATCGGAATAATATAACTTACTGTTATATAATAATTAAAACTAAGCCATCATAAAACTGGTGGTTTTATAGGTGCGGATGAGGACAACGAACAAGATATCGTTGCCTAACTCTCACTCTTGTGAAAAACGGAGCTCATTGGAGCTCCGTTTTTTTATTTACACTTTTATTTCAATAACATATGTAAACAAACCCGCAACAATGTGACCCACTTTTGAAATTTACACTCTCATCAGATTATGCAAACTTTTTTCTACCCAGATCAGTATTTGGTTCGCCATTGATGCGCATTATAACTCTGTCGTTATAAAAAAGGAGTTGTTATGTTTTATGTTCATATGCTGCTACTTTTGGCAGTAATATTTGTAGGTATTCGGTACGGTGGTATCGCTTTTGGTTTGCTAGGCGGACTGGGCGTCTCCATTTTAAGCTTCTTCTTTGGTATCGCACCGGGACAACCTCCCATCGGTGTTATGCTTATCATCCTTGCTGTCGTTGCGGCTTCCGCTACATTGGAAGCCACAGGCGGCCTCAAACTGCTAGTAAAGTACGCTGAAATCTTATTGAGAAAGCATCCTTCAAAGGTGGTTTTTCTCGGCCCTCTATGTACTTACTCTCTAACAGTTCTAGTCGGAACTGGTCACTCTGTTTACCCACTGCTTCCTGTTATCTATGATGTCAGTATCAAGCGTGGAATTCGCCCCGAGCGTCCAATGGCCATCTCAACCATTGCGTCGCAAATGGGTATAACTGCAAGCCCAATTGCAGCAGCAGCGGCTGTAGTTATGGCCACAGCCGCTACTAACAACTTGGACATTACTTTAGGACAGGTATTGCTTGTCACTATTCCGGCGACTCTTACTGGTGTTCTCATCGCGGCGACGTGGAGCCTTAAACGTGGTAAAGACCTTAACGACGATCCGGAGTTTTTAGAACGTTGTAAAGATCCACAGTTTAAAGCGCAATTAATTGATACTAGTGAAGCAAGTACAGGTGCTGCTGGACAACAAGAAGATCAAAAAGCAAAACGTGGACTGACAGTCTTCTTGCTCGGTATTCTAACGGTTATCTGTGTTGCCATGTTTGGCAAAGATTTAGGACTACTGCCTGATGACGTGAGTACATCCACAGCACTGCAATTTTTGATGCTGTCGGTTGGTGCCATTATCTTGCTAACCACAAATGTTGACCCGAAAAAAATCGTCAATACCAATGTGTTTATTGCTGGTATGAGCGCCGTCATTATCATCTTTGGTATTGCTTGGATGAGTGACACCATCATTGCTCACAACAAACCGTACATTATTAGCTTGGTTGAAGATGTCGTTCAAACTCATCCTTGGACATTTGCTATCGCCATGTATGCCTCTTCGGTATTCCTTAAGAGTCAAGCTGCCGTTCTAACCATTATGTTACCGCTTGGTTTTGCTTTGGGTATTCCTGCAGAAGTGCTAATCGGTGTCCTACCAGCTTGTTATGCTTACTACTTCTTCCCATTCTATCCGTCAGACTTGGCAGCCATCACGTTTGACCGCTCTGGAACAACGAAAATCGGCAAATACATCCTGAACCATAGCTTCTTGATCCCTGGTTTCATCGGCGTATTTGTTGCAACTTGTATTGGTTATGCGCTATCTACTGGCGTATTGCCAATCTGGTTATGGGCTATTGCGGTTGCTGGATTAGCCTTTGCGGTAAACAGTTACATGAATCGTTTGAGCAGTGAAACACTTAAACTGGCTTAATCGATAATCACCACACTTCAAACGGAGCTATTTAGCTCCGTTTTTTTATATCGATGCTAACAACCACTCCTCGTAAAGCTCGCTGTACTGCTTTTAGCCAAAATTTACACCCTGTAGCACATTGTGAACCCTCTCACAGGCAGCAGAATCCTCTCTTAGTTTTCAATTAGTTATTCTTGCGCTTAATGTTTGTTATGCCCACAAAATCCACTATGTAGCAAAAATGTTACAAAAATCACTATCACTGCCCTTCTTTGCTAAATCTTTGAGTCAGTTTCTTTTTCTTCGCTAATTGGCCAAATTTTATAGAGGAACCACGCTTTACCAATAGAAAGCTCCTCACCATAAAAGGAGCCCGATGACTATCAAAAGGAAACCTACATGAGCATCAATTTTAACCCTCTCGGCACCGACGGATTTGAGTTTGTGGAATACACCGCAGCAGACGACAACGGCATTAACGATCTCAAACGTCTATTTGATTCCTTGGGGTTTGCAGAAATTGCTAAACATCGTTCCAAGGAAGCATGGTTATACCGCCAAGGTGATATTAACTTTATCGTCAATGCACAGCCTCACAGCCAAGCAGAGGCATTCGCTAGAGTGCATGGCCCTTCTGTGTGCGGTATGGCCTTTCGTGTAGAAGATGCAGGTAAAGCAATGTCTCACGCTTTGGAAAATGGTGGTCAACAATACGTGACCGAAATTGGTCCAATGGAGCTCAGTATTCCCGCCATCTATGGAATCGGCGAAAGCTTACTGTATTTTGTCGATCGTTATGGCAGCAGCAGTATTTACGATGTTGATTTCAAATTCTATCCCGATGCCGACAAGCGATTGGCTGAACAAGACGTGGGCTTATACGAACTTGATCACCTAACTCACAATGTTAAGCAAGGACACATGGATGTGTGGTCAGGATTCTACGAGCGTATTGGCAACTTTAGAGAAATTCGTTACTTCGACATTGAAGGCAAACTGACGGGTCTTGTTAGCCGAGCTATGACCGCGCCTTGCGGAAAAATCCGAATTCCAATTAATGAGTCCTCTGACGATAAATCACAAATTGAAGAGTTCATTCGTGAGTACAACGGTGAAGGAATTCAGCACATCGCTTTGACAACCGATGATATTTACCAAACAGTACAAACGCTTCGCGATCGTGGGATGGACTTTATGCCAACACCCGATACCTATTACGAGAAGGTTAACGACCGTGTGGTAGGCCACGGCGAAGATGTTGACCGCCTCCAAGACTTGAGAATCCTTATCGATGGCGCTCCAATGAAAGATGGCATCTTGTTGCAGATCTTTACGCAAACCGTTATTGGTCCAGTATTCTTTGAAATCATTCAGCGCAAAGGCAATGAAGGGTTTGGCGAGGGTAACTTTAAAGCGCTGTTTGAGTCCATTGAAGAAGACCAAATTCGTCGCGGGGTACTTAATGATGCGTAAGTGGCCAACGTTCCCTCATCGAGAGGGAACTTACTCCAAACAGGCGCACGCCGATTTTCCTGAAGAAGCCATCTACGAGCGGGAGGCGGGTCGCGAGGGGTTCTTTGGCCCCGCAACCCACTTCCATCACCAACATGCTCCTACTGGCTGGACAGAATGGGAAGGGGAGCTCAAACCGCGTGCTTTTAACCTCAACAATCTAGAGGGTGCGCAGCAGACATCGCCATGGTCGATACCCACCGTACTGGAAAATAACGAATGTAAAATTCGAGTATGGCGGCTGCAAGAAGCCATGTCCCACCTCGTTCGCAATGCTGACGGGGATGAGCTGTTGTTTATTCATCAAGGCAGCGCTGACCTATATTGCGACTATGGTCATCTAGAGGTCTCTGACGGGGATTACGTCCTGATTCCCCGCTCCACTAATTGGCGCCTAGAACCGCATAGTCCAATGTTCTTATTGATGATCGAAAACACAGGGTCGGCTTATGCGTTACCTGACAAGGGTATCGTCGGTCAACACGCGGTGTTCGATCCTGCGGTTCTTGAGCCACCAGCCATTAACGACAAGTTCAAAACTCAATACAGCGAAAATCAAACTCAAGTACAGCTGAAACGTGGTGGAAAAGTGAATGTCATCACCTATCCCTTCAACCCTCTGGATGCAATAGGCTGGCACGGTGATTTGTCAGTGCTAAAACTCAACTGGCGTGATATTAGACCTTTGATGTCGCACCGTTATCACCTTCCTCCTTCAGCACACACCACCTTTGTTGGAAACGGCTTTGTGGTCTGTACTTTTGTCCCTAGACCGATTGAAAGCGACCCCGGAGCCCTGAAAGTACCGTTTTATCACAACAACGATGATTACGATGAAGTGCTGTTCTATCACGCGGGCGATTTCTTTAGCCGTGACAATATTGAAGCGGGGATGATGACGTTCCACCCAGCAGGCTTTACTCACGGACCACACCCGAAGGCCTTCCAAGCCGGAAGAGAAGCCAAGAAAACCTTTACTGATGAAGTGGCAGTGATGATCGATACCCGCAACGCGCTGCATCATAGCCCAGAAGCGGCAAACGTTGAGAATAACCAGTACGTCTATAGCTGGAAAACAGGAAAATAATATGAAGTTAGCCACATTAAAAGATGCCTCTCGCGACGGCCAACTCGTCGTCGTGAGCCGTGACTTATCACAGTGTATTGCAGTGCCTGATATCGCGAACACATTGCAATTCGCACTCGACAACTGGCAACAGACCAAACCTCTATTGGAAGAGGTGTACTTGGGACTCAATCAAGGGATCTTGCTTCAAGCTATGCCATTCGACCAAAACCAGTGCGAATCACCATTGCCAAGGGCCTATCAATGGGCGGATGGGTCAGCCTATGTCAATCATGTCGAACTGGTTCGTAAAGCCCGCGGAGCAGAAATACCAGAAAGCTTTTGGACTGATCCGTTGATGTACCAAGGTGGCTCGGACGCATTTCTCGCCCCAAGAGATCCCATCGTCATGGCAAGCGAACAATGGGGCATAGACTTTGAAGGCGAAGTTGCAGTTGTGACCGGCGATGTCCCAATGGGTTGCTCGACCGCACAAGCCTCTGACGCTATTCAGTTGCTGATGCTGGTCAATGATGTTTCGCTTCGCGGCCTTATCCCACAAGAACTCGCTAAAGGGTTTGGTTTCTTTCAATCGAAACCATCCTCGGCGTTCTCTCCCGTTGCAGTCACGCCTGATGAATTAGCAGATGCGTGGCAAGATAACAAAGTGCATTTACCGCTTGTTTCTGTCTACAACCGTGAACCTTTCGGTCACCCTAACGCTGGGACCGACATGACATTCGACTTTGCCCAATTGGTTGCTCATGCTGCTAAAACTCGTCCTTTGTCAGCTGGCACTATCGTTGGCTCTGGCACCGTCTCTAACAAGCAAGGGACAGAATATGGCACCTCTATCGAAGAAGGTGGCGTCGGCTATTCATGCATTGCAGAGCGGCGCATGATAGAGACCATAAGAGATGGTAAACCAAGCACATCGTTTATGCATTTTGGTGACACGATTAAGTTGGAAATGCTCGATAAAAACGGCCACTCCATCTTCGGTTCCATTGAACAGGTGGTTGAAGCATACAAGGATTAACCATGACTCAATTTGTACTGTATGAGTATTGGCGCTCGTCTGCCTCTTATCGGGTACGAATTGCTTTAAACCTGAAGCAGTTACCTTACCTATCCATGCCTATTCATCTGCTTAAAGATGGCGGAGAGCAACATCACGCCATGTATGCAGAGCTCAATGCCAACGAGTTAGTACCGACGCTGGTCGATAATGATTTTGATGGTGAAAAACTGGTACTGAATCAGTCTCTCACCATTATAGATTACCTAGACGAACGTTTTCCTCGGCCGCGGTTAACGCCCGTTTCAGGCCGCGAACGTTATCTCGTTACTGCATTGGCTCAAGACATCGCTATCGATTTACATCCCATCAATAATCTACGCGTTATCCAAAAGCTCAGTCGAGACTTTGATTTGAGTGAGGCGGGTAAAACCGAATGGATGCAATATTGGATTGAACTTGGTTTTCATGCACTAGAGAAAAAGCTCATCGATGTGCATGGAGAGTATTGTGTCGGTGATAGCATCAGCTTAGTAGATGTTTGTCTGGTCCCTCAGCTCTACAACGCAGAGCGGTTTGGCGTAGACATGAGCCCGTTTCCAATCATTACATCAATTTGTTCGAAACTTTGTGAACATCCAGCTTTTGTTGCCGCAGAGCCAGAAAGGCAACCCGATGCCAGTTAATGAAAAAGACCAGCGTCAAATGCTGGTCTTTTTTTGCTATTCAATAAATTAGGCCAGATTAGATGGCGGCCAAGGTCGATGCTGCTCAGAGTCGACCCATTCCTGTACCCATTGTGGCGTTTCGTTGTCTGCAGGACTTACGCCTGCGGCATCCACTACATCAAGCGGCGCAACGATGCCTTGTTTTGATGTGACACCCGCTCGAATCAAAACCGATGAGCAAGGCTCGCCTTTCACCCACATAGACTGTTCGAGGTAAAACCACTTGTCATCTGTTGCGACGCATTGGGTTTTCATGGTGATTTTATCAAACATGTGGATGCGCTTTCGATAACGGACTGAGCTGCCTGCAACGACTAGTCCCCAACGTTTTTTCTTTAACGTCGACATCAAGCCACATTTTACAGATAACGCCGTACGTCCGAGATCATATAAGGTTAGTATGCGGCCATTGTTGAGCTCAAGAAACAGATCGATATCCCATGGGTGGCAGCGAAATTGGATTTCATCTTGTTGTGTGTAGGAAAGTGTTGGCTGCTTTTTTGATTGAATAATGGTTTTTGCCAACCGGAAAAAAGGGTACATAGGGTTACTCATATTACTGATTGACCTATAAACATAGACCTAATTTGGAGGTTTCACTCTAGTATCTCTTATTTTTGTGAACATAACGTTAACTATGGCAATCAATACCTGTAACATTAAGATTTTACCAATCGTGGATTGAACAATGACGATATCGCCAATTGCTGTGCGCCTCACTCGCGGAACTGATTTGAAACAAGCATTGCATAAGCTGGTTGCTGAACACCAGATCCAAGCGGGTTCCATTGCCTCATGCGTCGGTTGCCTGTCACAAATATCTATGCGTTTAGCAGGAGCAGAGCACACTCTTAAACGCTCTGAGCCATTTGAAATTGTCTCTGTGATGGGAACTCTGACGCCTGAGCATCAACATGTGCACATTTCTGTCGCTGACAGCAAAGGCAATGTATTGGGAGGACACCTCTTAGAGGAGAGCATCGTTGATACGACAGCGGAGCTCATTGTGCATTGTTATCCAGAACTGGTGTTCGAACGTGAGATAGACAAAACAACTGGGTATACCGAACTTCACGTTATTTCAAAGGATTAACCGTAAAAGCTACATCCAACGTAATATCTATTAGTGGATTATACTAAGGCAAAGCTTTGCTAAGATTGAGTCAAATATAAGGAACATTCATGATCGCTAAAATCATTATCACGCTACTCGTTGTACTCGTTGGATACATGTTTTACAAAAACAGTAATGCGCCCTCTTACCTCGGTATACACAATGGCAAATTCGCCCCTATGCCTTCCACACCTAATGCAGTCTCATCACAAACTGATGACCCAGAAAAATCAGTGGATGCACTGAGCTTCAAAGACCTAGACTCAGCCAAACAAAAAGTAGTCTCTGTGCTCAGCACTATGGGTGGTAATAAGATCGAAGAAGACGACGGCAACTACCTGCATGTTGTTTTCACCACACCGACGATGAAGTACAACGACGACGTCGAACTGTATTTCGACACGAATAGTGGTCTTTTACATTACCGTTCTCAATCGCGAACAGGATACAGCGACAAGGGATTGAATCGAGAGCGTTACAATCAGTTTAGTACTCTCTACAACGAGTAGTCCTGCCGTTCGGTAACCTCTAGTAAAAGTTTGCTGCATCGCACAGCCGAGATTCTAAAATATGTTAGGATGCGATTACATTAAGATTTGGGGCATTAACAATTTGAACAATAAAGTAAAAGTCCTATTTGTCGCTCTCGCTTTAGGCGCAGGTTTTTTTATTCCTAACCTGCTAAAACACGAACCTTCTGCTGATGTTGATCTCACCGATTACTGCATGCTTTCACAGCAAGTGTGCGAACAGCAGGGAGTCAAAATGAAGGTAGACTCACCACGCGTCACACCTCTAACACCTATTACGGTCGAAGTATTTTGGCCAGAGTCTGACGCACCTAATTTGAACATCTCATTGCAGGGAAAAGAGATGAACATGGGAGTGGTAAAGTTTCAGCTAGAAATGATCAAGCCTGATGTGTACCAAGGCGAAATCATCTTGCCCATCTGTGCTGAAGATTCAATGACATGGTATGGCACCGTCTCCAACGGTGATAGCGATATTAAGGCAGCGGTAAGGATGACGGCACGATGAAAAAACTCTGGATTGGCGCACTAGTTGGGGCATTTGCTTTAGGTTTTGGTGCTAAATTACTGGTGGACAAGCATAATGAGTCATTACTGCATCAAGCTGAATTGGATCAGTTGGCACAAGTGTCTGAGTCCGTACTTTTTGGAGAAGGTGGCAAACCTGTCGCAATCTTTGATCAAGCTGATCCTAGAACTCGCATTGTGTACTTTGGCTTTACTCGTTGTCCCGATGTATGCCCTACCTCGCTCGCCATGCTCGCTGGAGCATTGAATCAAATCGACGATGAAACCAAACAAACACTCAGACCCATGTTTGTTTCCCTTGACCCGGAGCGGGATGCGGCAGAAGCCTCTGCTGAATATGCGCAGTATTTCCATCCGATGATTGAGGGGTTGTCAGCACCTTTAGAGGTCACTAAACCACTCGCTCACAAATATGGGGTCATCTTTCGCAAAACAGAGCTAGAAGATTCCAAACTAGGCTATACCCTCGACCATAGCTCATACTTCTATTTCCTAAGCCCAGACGGTACGCTTATTGAAAAAGTACCGCATACTTTAACTCCTGCTCCTATCGTTGAAGCCATCAAACGCATCAATGCTCAGGGATAAACTAACGACAACAATGGACTAAACCATGAAGCTCAACAAATTGATACTTCCTCTACTTGCTCTAGCACCGCTATCTATGGCTCACGCAGCTATTGACGTCAACGACGCATATGCACGTGCAACGCCACCCAACGCCACCACCAGCGCCGTGTTTGCTACCATCGAGAATACTGGCGATAAAGATCGCGTTATTGTAGAAGCGGCGTCACAAGCTTCATCTGTCGTGGAACTGCACGATGTTATTATGGACGGCGACGTCATGAAGATGCGTCAAGTGAAGAGTATTACTGTACCTGCAAACGGTCAGACCATCCTTAAGCCAGGCAGCTTGCATATAATGCTGCTAGACGTTGAGAAACCAATGAAGGAAGGTGAGACCATTAATGTTGAGCTGACCTTTGCTAATGGTGAAGTTCAAGTATTAACCGTGCCAGTGAAAAAAGTCATGTCAGGCATGAAGAAACACGCTCATCACTAAGAACTAAAAGGCCAACGCCACGAGAGGGTTGGCCTTCATTCTGATAAATTAATGCCCCTTCTTTGCGCTCACTAAACTAGACACCACTACAGCCATATAGAACACACCCGTAATCGCCTGTAAGTATACCGCGACCTCTGCAAGTGGACTGTTAGGGCTATAGTCGCCATAACCCAGTGTGGTTAATGTGACAAAGCTAAAGTAAGTCACTACTGAGAAATTACTTCCCCATTTATCTGAGTGCTCAATCCCATTGATTGCTGTTGGGTTAAAATTAATCAGCAACAAATAAATCGCAGCCCAACCAAGCCCCATCACTAAGAACAAGGCAATGGAGCCTACTAACTTATTGTTGTCAATCTCGGAAGAAAGCAAAATCTGATGAGCAGTCGACTGAAACACACCATAGAAAAACGCCAACATCAGCACTAACATCGCAACATTTGCGTGTCCGCTATCAAAGAAGGTGTGAGTAAGGATCGCAATAAGCATCATGATACTGACACTAACCAAGTATATATACCAACCTTTTGAAAATTTCATACTAATCAAACAAATAACAAAACTGTTTAACACTACAGGCTTCAACAAAAAGTCAAGATCATCGCCGGGGAGCTCACGCGAAAGAGCACCTATAATCAGAATAAGAATGAGAGAAAGAGTGAAGAAAATGAAGTTGTTAGATTCATTGATTGATCGCATGGCTACCCCAATATGATTGTCTAAATCGTCATCAGCACTATTCAGTGAATAGCAAGCTAATATTTTTTGTAAATAACTGAATATTGGTACTAATCTAAAGAATGTCCCCTAACAAATTAGAATAGTAATAAGCAAACGGAGTTGCCAATGCGTCTACCAATTATATTGGTGTTAACAGCGCTTGTCGTTGGGTGTAGCAGCAGTCCCCACGACAGTACCATTCGTGTTAATGAATCAAACTATTTACAGGCGAAAATCGGCCCCAGAGATGAAGCCGTCAGCCTTATTAATGAACCATATCGCATTTGGGGAGACCAAATACCGAAAAACCTTAAAGTACTAAAGGAGAATTACGACGATAAAGGTAACCTCGACCTTTTGAAGAACGCACCAGATGCACCAAAAGTGATTGGTGATCGTTTCAATGTTCTCGTACTTTCCGGTGGTGGTCCTAGAGGTGCCTATGGTGCTGGCGTGATTAATGGCTTGAAGGATAAAGGGGAACTGCCTGAGTTTTCTCTGATTACGGGAGTTAGTGCTGGCGCCTTAATTGCTCCATTTGTTTTCGTTGGCGGTGACAAGTACGACGAACTCAAAACGGTCATGTTAGGCCTGAACGATGACATGATGTTAGGTGGAACCAGTATTTTTAAGATTCTGTTTGGAGATGCATTCTCTGAGGGAGACAACTTCTACAAAATGGTTCAGAAAACCTTTGATGATGAATTTATAGAGGAAATTGCAAAAGCGCACCAATCGGGCAAACGTATGTTGATTGGTACTACTCACTTTGACTCTGGCAGACAGATGATCTGGAACATAGGACGTATCGCTACCAGTGATCTACCCAATAAAAAAGACATTATTCATCAGGTTCTTGCAGCTAGTTCATCCATACCTGGAGTCTTTCCCCCACAGTTCATTCCTGTTAAG
Organism: Vibrio sp. SCSIO 43133; assembly: GCF_023716845.1. Taxonomy (NCBI): domain Bacteria; kingdom Pseudomonadati; phylum Pseudomonadota; class Gammaproteobacteria; order Vibrionales; family Vibrionaceae; genus Vibrio; species Vibrio sp. SCSIO 43133. The sequence continues at coordinate 1,594,078 of NZ_CP068025.1, read as the reverse complement.
TACAACGGTCAGTCTTTAGAAGAGATGCATGTGGATGGTGGCTTATCCAGTCAACTATTCTTCGACCCAGTGGGCTTTGATTTCACCAAGGTGACCAAGGCACTCGGATATGCAAAACCTCCGCATATTTACATCATCCGTAACGGACGATTAAGAACTGAGTTCAAGTTCATCGAGGACGATACTGTCAGTTTGGCAGCTCGCAGTGTAGATAATTTAATACTCGCCCAAACTAGAGGTGATGTGTTTAGGGAAATGTACATCTCCAAAAAAATAGGCGCAAAGTTGTTCTTAACTTTTGTCGATGAGGATTACACTCAAAAGCCTCAGGACGGTAAGTTTTTCGACCCTGAATTTCTTAAATCTTTATACGACTATGGTTACGAAAAAGCAACCAGCGAAAAAGTTTGGGTTAATGAAATCCCATTGATTCGCCAATCTCCTTAGTATTTTATCACTTAAAAAAAACCGCTCTTATCGAGCGGTTTTTTTGTTATTCCTCAGAAGCTTCAGTGTGGTTACGCTTATGAGTGTTATGGTGCGCCGTTTTATGATGGTGGTGCGTGGGTTTATGCACATTGTGGCCACCATGAAGATGACGATGCTCATTGCTTTCTTTGTCTTGGAAAGCTAAATGATCTTTGTTGTGTTTGTGCTCGACTTCGTTTCCGTACTCGCGCATCATTTTTTCATGTGTCGCTGATTTTGTATGTTGCATTGACATGGCTAACCTCTTCTAAAAATTATTTATATTCGACAACGCGAGCAACGTAATCTGTGATTTCAATGTCACCGATGCTGTTCTGATATAAGTCTACAGAAAAGAAATCAGGAGCATCTTTAGATACTTGACTCTCTACTTTTTTAATTAGGTTCTCAAAGTTTGCTTCGCTGTATACAGTGAATGTTTTTACTTTTTCTAAGTTGTTAGCTTTCGCTTGATCTGCCGTAATGTAGGTATCACGATACTTTGCAGAAAGTTCATCCACACTGTTAGTAATGGTAAAGCCATTCTGAGTATTACTTACAATATATACATCATCAGAAAGCTTAACTTCTTGGATGCCTTTCATTGCTGTCGCCATTTCTTGTTTGTTATGGTTCACATCAGACATGTGCTGAAGTGATTCTGCGTAGACGCCAGATGAAAAAACGACTAAAACAGGTAGTAGATATTTAAACATAATAAGTTCTCTTGTGGTCATGTTGTGCGATGAGATTAATTTCTCATGCTTTGTTCTCACTTAACAGTGAAGGTTCTTTAAACGTCAATTAAGCCTTGTTTAACTGAGTTTAAAAATAATGTCTCACCCCTAAGGTGAAGGCGATATCTGTAGAGTTATCCATATTAAACAAGTTCTCGGTACCCGATATTTCTAATATGGTATTATCCCAATAATAACGATAACCTAGGGTCGCTTCATTGACGTTTTCTGAAAAAGCCGTCTGGTTTAACGCACCTTGATATAAATGATATTCTGCAATAATTTCATGGTTAGAAAGGAATCGATAACCATAACCAATTGCACCTTCCCAAGTGAATTCTTTGAAATACAGATCATCATCGATATTTTTATCGGCATGATGAACTACTCCTAGCGTCGAATAAATAGAGTGTCCACTTTTTGCGTATGACCAATTCAATTGTAAGTTTTGTTCAAAGCCACCTGATGAGAATTCGTAATCACTTTTATTGTTGTAATATAGCGACCCACCGATTGCCAATGCCTGATGTTCAGATTCATAAAGTGAATACTGAAGATACAGCGACACGGCGCTTTCCAGCGTATCGCCTTCAAAGTTGTTGTTATGAACACCATAGGTATCGCTATCGACGTTGAAGCTATCGTCTTCGACTTCGTCACGCCCATCAAGCTTCAGTCCAGCAGCATTATGGAATGACTTCACCAAACTATCTAAATGGTTATTATGGGCCCACGCAAACTGATAGCGTAGCTCAAGCTGTATCTTATCTGCGGGTGACCATTGCACCCCCGTCGTTATTCTATTTTGGTAGTAATCCATTTGGATATCATCACTGGTGATCCAAACGCTGCCGAAGTTGTACGTTGCAAACAGTTCGGTTTTATCATTAGTAAAACCGCTACGAAGTTGTGTTGCCAGCCCTAATGACTGTACTGGAGCTTGAGCATCTACTTTTAATGGCGATGATTTAATATCTTCTGCCATTGCATAATTGGTACCTAATAATGTCCATATCACTAGGCCTATGAGAATGTTTTTCATCATAACCTCTGATATATATAGTTCTCAGAAAATTAGCTGAGAAATTAAAATGATAGTTAAATTATATTTTTTCTAATGGCCTTGAGCTTTCAAAGCATTATATCTATCGCACAGAACGAACCAACGGTAATTGTGTTTCGCAGCTGTTGTCGCCTTATAATCCATCAAGTTTGAGAATATTTGATTACTTCCCAGATCGAAGAATTTTTTATCAATTGAGGAAAGAAGAATTTCTCGCTCTTCAGGTTCAAGCTCTTCATGGTTAATGACACTCTGTAGCGCTTTTAGATATAACAGTCTATTAATACTCACTAAATCTGAAATGCTAATTAAGTAAGCATAGGATGCTAGGATCCAGTTACTTACATTCAAAGACTTTCTCTTTTCTATATCGGTCACTTTGAATTTATTAATAAATCGATTCAGTTCTTTCTTGATCACTGTGGCTGTCGTACGTGCAGGGATTAAATAGAACGCCCCCCACAAAATCAGCAATGCAGTGATATTACCGACGATAGAATTAAGAAAGTTCTCAAAATCATAACTTGGGGCACTGGTTAACGGAACAAGGCTCGTCCATGAAAACAACGAAACCATACACACCACTTTCAGTAGTGACTTGCTCTGCCAAAACCAATAAGCCGCCAAATACACGCCAGTAAAGCCGACTACTGCAACTATCCAAGGCGAGCCAATTGGCATGGCCCCAAAGGTCAGAATAAACGCAAAACCACCAGCTAAGAATTGTGCATATATATTTGGACTTTGTGCCTGCTCTGAACCTGGATTTGCAGCGTACACCGAGATGATCATTCCAGCCATGATCATTGCCGACATACCACTATCCCATTGCAGCTCAATCCACATAAATGAAAGCGTGAACAGCGTGATGGTTGCTCTCACCATATTGTTGAGCACTACGTAACCATCGGTAAAGCGTCCTATATCGTTGGCATAATCTTTATTGGTGTAGTCAAATACACTGTTTTCGCTCTTGTATAAATCCAGTTGTGTGGCAAATAAAGCGACCTGCTCATTAAACACCTCGACCAGGTCAATATCTTTAATTCCCCACCTTTCAATCCATGATTCATTGATATCAACGCGAAAATTAGCTTTACACAACTCCTCCCACGCCTCATTAGGAATGGCTATGGCCTCACCAAGCTTTTTTAACTCGATGGCTTTGATACCAATATTGATAGAGTCATAAAAAGCAGTACGACTGTTGAGTTTTTCTTCCTTAGCGTTTCGGCTTCCATATATCTCATCATCGACCAACTGCCACTTTTTGCTCACAAATACCAAAAACGCACGTGTCAGTTTGGTAGCATTATCTTCATCAGTAACAAACAGATTGCTTAGAAAGTTCTCTGTATAATTTTTGACAGAAAACAACTCATGCTGGTCATCTTTATAAGGAATGATCATAGCCGCGACCATTGCCATTAAAATACCAAATGAGATACCAACACAACGAAGCTGTACGTGGTCAAATAAATTGGTCATGTCAGGGTTCGCTGCCAATGGGAAACCCACTAAAGACAAGGTAATCCCCATCACGGCAAACATGTAGGACACACGTCCATGAAAATATGATGCGATACCTAAACTTGTTACCACTCCAAATATAATGAATGAGTTAAACAACCAAGAGTCAATAAGCGTAGCGCTGGCCACAAAAAGCACATATGCACCGCCAGTAAATGTCCCGATAAGGCGTGCCGCCGCTTTTTTGATACTCGCTCCGCGACTGCCAGTGATTTGAATAATCGCGGCTGTTGCCATAGAAGTACTCGTGGCCGAAGAATCCATTAACAGCGATAAGCCCCATGTCATCAATACAGCCAGGCAAAACCGCAAAGCAAATGCCACCGATTCTGGATTTGTCCATTGTCGAACAATCGTCGCTAACATCACTGAATATCCACTGAAACCGTTGTGCCAGCAATCAGTCTCTCACTTTCAAGGACTTCTTTAGGGATGCTAATACGCACCGGTACGCGTTGCGCGAGACGGACCCAAGGCACTGTTGGGTTAACGTTTGATATTAATCCGGAATTATCGGCACTCTGATCAATAATCGCACGACCAATACCTTCAATTTTGCCGACAAATGTTTTATCGGATGAAAATGGACGAATGTTAGCTTTCGCCCCTTCAACCAAGCCTTTTACTTTTGTCTCGGTGAAATAGGCCAAAATGTAATAGGTGTCACTCTCGACTAATGCAACAAAGGTTTCACCTTTATTGATGTAGTTCCCTTGGCGTTGGTTAAGATTCGTTACATAACCATCTTGCGGTGCGACCACTTTAGTGCGACTTAAATCTAGTTCTGCTTTAGCCAAGCTACTTTTTGCTTGCTCTAAAGCGGCTTTATTAGCTGCTACGGCGAGCTTCTCCGAGATCACTTGCTCTTCAGAGACTAGTTTTTTACTCAACAATCTTGAATCACGACGGTAAGAGTTCTTCGATTGCTCTAGCTCGGCCTCCGCCTTCAACATTGCATACTTAGCTTGGGAAACACTGTTTTTGTAATCCGCATCATCAATAGCAAAGAGTAAATCACCAGCATTAACAAACTGGTTGTCATGTACAGCTACGGTAACTATCTCTCCCGAGACTTTTGGCGCTACTTCTGCAATTTCAACGTGAACTTTAGCATCGCGAGTCCAAAGAGATTGGGTGTAGGCGACCCAAGACGTATAACAAGTCGCCCCCGCAGCGATCACTAATGCAGTCGGTAATAGAACTCGAAATAACTTCATTTAGCTCACCTTTATTAGTAGTAATTGTCCAGTAACAATAATTACTAAACAAAGTTCTGTTAATGAAGGATTCATGATCTTTCCTTTTCTCAATAGTCCACCTAGTGTGTATTTGACTACAATTAGTATTGCAATTGCCGCTGCTACCAACACCATAAAACCGGGTATGTAGAAGTAGTCAAATATAATATGATCATTCATTTTTACACCATTATAGTTTTTAGAATTAACTTAAATAACTTTACTTTCCGATATAGATAAACAATGAAAGCAGCGGTAATAGCTAAGATTAAATCTATAAGCACTTTCATTAATCAACTTGGTGTTCATTTTAATATCCGCTGAAGATAAATTAATCCACAGCCAATAAAATTCACATAAAAACAATCTACATATAAATCTCAAACCATTGATTTTCATAAGATTAAACCCAAATAACCAACCATTTCAGACCATGCGGACCGTATCAAAATTAACTAGTATTAGCCGTAAATCAATGATTGGACTTCACACAGCGGCTCTAGTAAGAGACAAATAAAAAGGATATTTTGCGCAACAATTTATTTATAACACGATGATTATTGTCTTTTTATTTTCTATTGATGGTTTTATTCATTTAATTGGTAATAATTCAATTCGACTTAAGCGAGACAGCTTTTTCAAAAACCAAACGCAGTGATATTACTGTTCTATCCAATTAAATAAATCTGGAGCTATATAATGCCTTTTGAAGAAAAGAATAATGCAGCTATCGATGATGTTTTTGCAAACAAACTATTAGACAAAACCATCGATAAATATACTTTCCCTAATGACGAATCAAATCCTGATGCTGCATACCAGCTAGTATCTGATGAGCTTATTCTTGATGGTAACTCTCGTCAAAACCTAGCAACTTTTTGCCAAACTTGGGTAGACGGTAACATCCACAAAATCATGGACGAGTGCATCGACAAAAACATGATCGACAAAGATGAGTACCCACAAACAGCAGAAATCGAGAACCGTTGCGTTCATATGCTTGCTGATCTTTGGAACTCTCCAGATCCTGAAAACACGATGGGCTGTTCAACAACAGGTTCAAGTGAAGCGGCCATGCTTGGCGGTATGGCAATGAAATGGCGCTGGCGCGAGAAGCGTCGCAAGGAAGGTAAGCCAACTGACAAACCAAACCTAATTTGCGGTCCAGTACAAGTATGCTGGCACAAATTCGCTAAGTACTGGGATATCGAACTACGCGAAATTCCTATGGAAGGCGACCGTCTACTAATGACTCCAGAAGAAGTTCTAGCCCGTGTTGACGAAAACACTATCGGTGTTGTTCCTACTCTTGGCGTAACGTTCACTTGTCAGTATGAACCTGTAAAAGCGATTGCTGATGCACTAGACAAACTGCAAGAAGAAACTGGCCTTGATGTACCAATGCACGTTGATGGCGCAAGTGGCGCATTCATCGCACCGTTCTGCGACCCTGAACTAGAGTGGGATTTCCGTATTCCTCGTGTTAAGTCAATCAACGCATCTGGCCACAAATATGGTCTTGCACCTCTTGGTGTGGGCTGGGTTGTCTTCCGCGAAGCAAGCGATCTTCCTGAAGATCTGATCTTCCGTGTTAACTACCTTGGTGGTGACATGCCAACATTCGCACTGAACTTCTCTCGCCCTGGCGGTCAGATCGTTGCTCAGTACTACAACTTCTTACGTTTGGGTAAAGAAGGTTATAAGCGTATCCACGACGCTTGCTACAACTCAGCTCAATACCTAGCTGATGAAGTAAGCAAAATGGGCTTATTCGACATCATTTACGATGGCCGCGGTGGTATTCCAGCTATGAGCTTTAGCTTAAAAGCGGACGTAGATGCAGGCTTTAACTTGTTTGACCTAAGTGACGCTATCCGCGCTCGTGGTTGGCAAATTGCCGCATATTCCATGCCTTCAAACCGCGAAGATTTGGTCATTATGCGCATCCTAGTTCGTCACGGTGTGAGTCACGACATGGTTGATCTACTCGTTCAAGATCTAAAACGCACAATCGAGAAATTTGAGAAATTCCCAATCGTTAACTCTGTTGACGAAGAAAGCTCAAGCACGTTTAACCACGGTTAATCATCTCAAGCAAAGAGGGGCTAGTAGCCCTAGCCCCTCGCACTCTAATCACAATAATTATTGCGTACCAAAGCAGTCTGGTTCTTGTTCCGGGCTCTGGAGTTCTTTGGTTTGCATTTAGGAATCTAAGTAATCAGAGGTTAAAATGGCAACTCTAATGAGGCTATCTCCTTCTAAATATATTAAGCATATTTTTCTAAGTATGTTGGCAGTATTTATGCTGGCAGGAAATATCACTACAGATACAAATAGCGGCGTATCTGGCTTTGACATGTTCAATAATGTTCAAGCTCAAGAACAAACTACAGACCATGCTGCTGTTCAACATTCAACTACAAGCATCAAAGCTCCAGCAAAAGCAGAGCCTATGTGGGTAGTAAAAGTGTTCCGTGAACACCAAGCATTGGCAATTTTCATCACCCTGGGCTTGGGATATTGGTTAGGGGCAATCAAATTCGGTCACTTCAGCTTAGGTGCAGTAACAGGTACGCTAATCGCAGGTGTTATCATCGGTCAGCTTGATATCTCGATCTCTTCACAAGTTAAGTCAATGTTCTTCACGATGTTCCTATTCGCTGTAGGTTATGGTGTCGGCCCGCAATTTGTTCGAGGTGTAGCCAAAAATGGTGCTCCACAAGCGATATTCGCAGTAGTCATTTCATTTCTATGTTTCGCAGTAACGTACGCTGGTGCCAAAATTGCTGGTTACGATGTTGGTCTAGCTGCAGGCCTTTGGGCCGGCGCACAAACCATCTCCGCTTCTATCGGTCTAGCGACTGATGCAATCAACTCATCTGGTTTCAGCAATACTAAAGAGCTACTAGACCAAATTCCAGTGGCTTACGCTATCTGTTATCTGTTCGGTACTATTGGTACTGGTATGATCCTAGCTTATGTTGGTCCAACTCTACTCGGAGTTAACCTTGAAGAAGCTTGTAAAGACTACGAAAAAGAGATGTCTGCAGGTACACCAGAAGATGGTATTTCACGTGTTTGGCATCGCTCTGAATCTCGTACCTATGAGATCTCTGACGATATCAACGGTATGACAGTGGCTGAATTCGAATCTCAACACCACGCAGAACGCCTCTTCATTGAGAAGCTGAAACGCAATGGTGAAGTAGTGGATGTCGAGCCAACTATGGCGCTAGCGGCAAAAGACATTATTGCATTAACAGGTCATACCGATGCACTCGTACACGCTCAACAGTATTTAACAGAAGTAGCGGACGAGGAGCTTGATAACCTGCCATTAGAAACCGTAGACCTAGTTGTTACCAACAAAAAGTTCGCTAACCGCACATTAGTCTCACTAGCAGATGAAGATTACGCTCGTGGCGTGTTCCTAAACAAAATCAGTCGTGGTGCAGCAAGTCAAGAAGTACCCCTACTAGCACAAACTGAAATTCATCGTGGTGACGTACTAAGTATTACTGGTACTAAAACGCATACATCACGTATGGAAAAAGAAGTAGGCCATGTAGATAGAACGACAACTGAAACGGATATGGTTTGGGTTGGTCTCTTTATCGTAATATTCGGTTTACTAGGCGCACTAGCTGTTAATATCGATGGCGCACCTGTTACTCTGTCTGTATCTGGCGGTGTTCTAATCGGTGGTTTAGTATTAGGTTGGTTACGCTCAATTCACCCAACATTTGCTCGACTTCCAGAACCAACACAGTGGTTTATGAACTCAGTTGGTCTTAACGTCTTTATTGCTATCGTAGGTATTTCTGCAGGTCCTGGCTTTGTGGCTGGCCTTGAAAACGTAGGTCCAGAACTGTTCCTAATCGGTGCGGCAGCAACGGCTATTCCAATGCTATTAGCTCCACTTATTGGTAAGTATATCTTTAAATTCCACCCAGCTATAAACCTAGGTGTTTGTGGTGGCGCACGTACGAGTACTGCTTCAGTCGCTATGGTAGGTGAGAAAGCGAAAAGCAACATCCCTATGCTTGGTTACACTGTTCCTTATGCGGTATCCAATACCCTATTGACCTTAATGGGTATGTTTATGGTGTTATTCTACTAATAGGTAGCAGTCATTAACTATTACCACCCTCGATGATCAATTAAGCCCCTTACTTTTGTAAGGGGCTTTTTTACGCGAGTTATTCCTCAATAAAACCACTAACAAAAATAGCGATTTTTTCTTTCTATAAGCCTCTGATTTAAAAACCATATCCAACCGTCCTTAAAGATAATAAAAATAAAATATGAAAATATTTCTTATTTTTCTTGAATTCCAATATTGGGCGACCCTACCTATGAATTGTCGATAATTGATTTAGGTATTAAAAGTGAAAAAGACAGCATTAACATTACTTCTTCTTACACCAATGATTAGCTATGCCAATACTGGAAAAAAAGTGGGGATCGGTATGGCATTTGACCAAGGTCTAAGCGTAGTCGTTGACTTTAACCAACAAATAAAGTTCATCGCAGGTGATGATGGATTAGCTCTAGATTATTCATTTTTAAAGGGGAATCTAGCTGCAGAAGCTCCTTTGAGTTGGTATGTGGCTGGCGGTGCGTACTACGACTGGAATAATGATTTTGGCGTTCGTATTCCTATTGGCATGAATTTAAACTTTGCAAAAGATTGGAAACTTTATGCACAGATCCATCCCGAATTAAATATGAATCATGGCTTAGATTTGGATATTGGCGCTGCATTAGGCGTTACTTATAGCTTCTAATTCTAGTCGCTAAATTTAAACATTAACAAATAGAGAACTTAATAATGAACAAGACATTTCTACGTACTTTGCCTTTGCTATTATTACCACTAGCATCGGTTTCTTCTGCAGAACCTTATATTGGTGCTGGTTACTTATACTCTAGTTACGATGACATTAACGTATCTGGTTCTAATAATGGCTACACTATTTACGGCGGCTACAATTTTGCAAAACTCTTCTCTGCCGAATTAGCATACGCGGATTTTGTTGATACGAACTCCCCAATTGACAACTCGTCTATCTACTCAAATGCATGGCTAGCAAGTGGTAAGGTCACGTTACCAATTGCAATTTTCGATGTGTATGGTCGTCTTGGTATGGGTAGATTCTCTAACAGCATCAATACATCTACAGACGTATTCGGTGGTATTGGTGCAGGCGTTTCTTTAGGCCCAGCTCGAGTTGCTTTGGAGTACACTAAGTATGACACTGCGATTGTCAAAGATAGCGTAAACCTTTTAGTTGAATTCCACTTCTAATCACTCAACACTACCAGAGAAAACCAAAGCCAGTTCGCTTTGGTTTTTTTATACCCGCTGTGAACATCTAATCATAAAAAAACCGACCGCTGGTAATCGCGGTCGGTTTTTTGTGGACTCTATGGCTGAATGTGCGTCAACAAATCTTTAAGCTTCTCAAGTGTCATCAATTCAATTTGCCTGACTCTCTCTGCTGAAACCCTATGCCTCTCAGCAAGTTCGTTCAATGTTACTTTTTCTGATAACAGCCAACGACTTACGATAATATCTCGGCTTCGAGCATCTAATTTAGCCAAACCTGCATTCAATTCATCGTTAATGTGCCTATCCCAATCTTGAGTTTCATATTCAATCGCCACATCGAGTTGTGGCTCGGCAAACACTTCACCAGTCGATATGACTTGGTCTTCATCTTCACCTATTTTCGGGTCAATATAGGAATCTCTTGCAGATAGTCGCCCATCCATAGACAGCACATCTTTCTTGCTGACTTTCAACTTACTGGCTAAATTTTCAGCCTCACTCTCACTCATCCACTCTTGAGATTGCTTGTATTTTTTCAGATTAAAAAATAGTTTTCGCTGTGACTTCGTTGTGGCGATTTTTACAATGCTCCAGTTTTTTATAATAAAGTCGGTAATTTCTGATTTTATCCAATGAACAGCAAAGGATACCAACCTGAAGCCCAGTTCTGGGTTAAATTTCTTAACTGCCTTAAGCAAACCGATATTACCAGACTGAATCATATCGACTAACGGTAGACCATACCCGGCGAACCCCTTGGCGATGTAAACAACGTATCGCAGATGAGGCAATACTAATTTTGATATTACATCTTCATTATTGTTGTAGTATAGGTCGTTAGCTAATTGTCGCTCTTCACACTCTTTTAATATTGAGTGCGAATTGACATATTGCATATAGTAAGAAAGGTTTTGGCTATTGTTGAACGAAATAGCAGCATTTGAATGAGACATCATTTCTCCGATATATAGTAGTTTTTATGTAGACTTAAATCGGCGCGAATACTATTGATGTGATAAATCAATATAATAATGAGTTCATAATCTTGAGATAAAGTAAATATAACACATTAAAAACAATGACTTACGATAGTGTTTTGTATATTTTCAAACTTGACTTTGCAATAAAAATTACTGGTGATTAATTAAAATTCACAAACAGTTATCGTTTCTTTATTGTCATATTATGTATAGCAATTTCCCAAAAAGTAACATCTTCCTCGCTCTGTAAGTAGGTTATCAACGCAACACCTTTATATGTTTCATATTTAGATAAGTTACTTACGCAAATCAAACTAACTATTATAGAGAAAGTCATAATGTGTAATCAGAAACCAGCAAATGTAACCATCAATGTAGAAGCAAACCATGATTCTTTGATGTTAAAGCTGAAGCCAACTGGAAAATTAACAAAGGAAGTGGTTACTCAAGTAGCCAATTTGATTGAAACTAGCATTAAGGAAAATGAGGACAAGAAGATTAACCTTCTTGTTGATGCTACTGCTTTCTCTGGTTGGGAATATGAAGCATTTGTGGAAGATATTAAGCTGAGTATTAAGCATCGTAACGACATAAACAAAATCGCATTATTTGGCGATCAAAAATGGCTTGAAATAGCGGCTACATTGGCGTCATTCGCAACCAGTTCAGAGGTGAAGTACTTTACTAACAATCAAGAAGCACAAGGTTGGATTAAACACTAATTGCGCAACTACCCTGTACTGAAACGTGTCAGCCAGTTTGGCTACCACGTTTCAGTAGTACCAGTAACATTATTGGTAATCTTGTCTCTAATATCAGATAGATCACTATAAAAGAATAGCGTTTCGGACAAGTTTAATACCTGTATCGTCGATGCTTCCAAGATCGCATGATAGTAAAACTCTTCCGCCGCAGATGTATTCCCTGTTGATTCCGCTACCTTGGCACTAATTATGTAAAACATGATACTACGCCTGTCGTAAGGGATGGCTGTAAGATACTGCTTCGCTTTGTATGGCTCATCTTTACTCATCTCCATCATAGACATCGCTTCCAATAACCTAGGTGTAAGCTGCTGATCCTGAGAAAACTGGTTGATGGACTGCTGCATTTTCTGATTAAGCTGTTCTATTTGATTGATGTTATTGCCATCAGGTTTGATATACATCTTCGATAGAATAAACATATAAGCCGTTGCGATGGTGTATTGATTTTCGGGTGCTTGTTGGGCCGCTAACTCTATCAGTTGTAATGCTTTTTCCTCATGATTCACCTGAAAAGCTGCACCTAATGACTCCAATATAGAAGAAACTGCATTCTCATCATCAGGCAACTCATCCACCAGACTGGCGACCTGAGATTTTCCGACCGAGATATTGAAAGACTCAAGTAGGTCAGTCAGCGATTTATTTATTGCGGCTTTCACATGCCCTTGTGAAATCTTGTACCGTCGATCTAGGTGTTTATCACCCGATACTCGGTTAAAGTACTCAATTTCTAGATATTGATGACCACCTCGTTCAATCGACGAAAAACGTAACTCGTTGGCCGCGACTTTTGCAGCAGGCCCATCATAGATGATCCTATAATCTCGATAGATCTTTAAATAATCCAACAACTTACGAGCCATCCCTACTTTAAGGTGGTCGCTTAGGAACTCCTCGTTAGCTTTTACATAAATATATCGAGGTTCAAAAGACAAATAACTAGGTGCTATCGTTGAAGCTGGATGCGCCTCTTTTTCCACACCATTGATGAATACCAGATATATTATTCCTGGAACTAGGCAAATCAACAGAACAGACGCTATGGCCCAGTGCTTTAAATAGTTGGTTTTTTGTGTCCCACTAAGTCGCAGAGGTCTCAATGAACGAGCATTATCAGTATCACTCGTTTTACCTGCTTGTGATGATGTTGTCTTATCTTTGTATAGGGGATTCTCTGACTTACTTAGCGCTCCGGCACCTACCCTCCCGCCATCGACTGGTGCGGGGATTTCGACTTTTCTTTCAACATCCGCATCTAACTTGTAGCCTCTTTTAGGAACAGTAACAATATACCCAAATGGATGACTACCGTGCTGTTTGAGAATTTTTCTTAACTCAAATATCGCCTGAGTAATGACTTGATCAGTTAAGATCGAGCCATTCCAGACTTCATTTATTAATTCATCTCTAGAAAAGACGGTATAGGGATTATCACACAGAAAATGGAACAATCTAGATAGTCGATGATCGATAATAAACTCTTCGTCATCCAAGATAAATTTGTCTTCACTTGGAATAAAAACCCAATCATCAATCGTAAATTGTATCTTCTGGTTCTTCATAGGTTAGTATTAAGTAACTGTAACTTATAAAGAAGTATTGGATACTATTTAGGATATTTCAAAAAAATCCGCCTTACACGGCACGAAAATGACGCACAAAGCGGACCCCGAAAAATCCTGACGTATCGCTTAGAGAATATCTGTTAGTAGAACCCCGACGCCAATACGCTTGTTGTTGTAATTGTAATCGATCAAACTTTCACCATACCCTTGGTAATATTGAACATAACCACGAACTCTCCCTATAAGAGGGAAGCTCATACCTGCCTCAAAGCCACCATAACCGGTACGGAAGTTATAACGAGCTACTCCACTGAACTCTACCGCTTGGTATTTATAAGCAGCGGTTAGTTCAAAGTGTCCCATGTAGTCTTCTATATCGGGGTTATCGTCATCACTGTCAGGGATGCGGTACCAAGGCTCCAAATAAACCATGAGGTCATCTTCAGCATATCCAATACCACCATAAATTCGATTCCAACTGCGACTCAACTCCTGAGTTCGTCCATTAGATTCATGTTCAAAACCAACTCGTGTAAACCACACACCTTCCGAACTATCTATTGGCAAAGGAGATTCATAGAAAATCTCTGGACGATAGTTAGTTTCACGGAAAGGAGCTGATATCTCCGAAGAATATGCCTGCCAAAATGACTTTAACGTAAAACCAAAGTAAATCTGATCTTCTTCGTTAAAAATACCATCTTCGACAAGAGGCATTTTAAAACTGATCTGGAACTTGATTTCCTCATCTTTGAGTTCATCAGACTTTCCTTCAAAAATGTCTGATGTGTAAGGCGCCGTATTTACCTGGCTCATTTCCGTAATAGGCAAAATGTAGTTTTGCCTATAGGGAGTAATGACAAACGGGTTATTCTCCGTCTCTTTTTCTAATGAGTGTCGAGTTGGAGAGACATGTTCTGTCGACGCTTGCACTTCACTCAAGCACTGTGCCTTGATCTCATCGAGGTTATCATGTTCAACATCCATGTGAATCTCACGCAACAAACAATTATCAAAGCGTGTGTCGAAACTGGCATCGTTTTCTTGCGCCAAAGCATGCATAGGCCCGAAGGCCACAAGTAGCGCTAGGATTTGAGAATGTCGAACAGATAACTTCATAACTCAACCCTTACATGTACATAGCGTGAAGAATGAAGTCGACGCTTTGCTCAGTAATTCGATTCACGTTCGCATCTAAGATTTTTTGTGTGATCTTCGACTTATCGTTCTCAAGTACGCCATTGTTGTTTACGACAAAAATACGACGAGCAAGTAAGTGGCCGTCATCTTTATCTTTAATATCAACATCCACAAGTAATCTTACTGAACGATCACGAGTACCAGCCGCCTCTTTTGCTAAGGCAACGATTGCACCAATTGGGATAATTTCTCGTGCTTTTACATCTTCACCGATGTCTTCAACTTTAATGATGTTGACGTCAACAATAGCTTGGTGTTGGCTCGCCGCATCTGTTGGGAACAGTTTCGAGCTCTTTTCAGACAAAGTGCCTTTAAGTTCTTGCTTAAAGTTCTCTACTGTTTGGTCTGTTAGCAAACGGTCTATCGTTTTACTAACGTGTACATTAACATCGTGAACGATAATATTCTGATATTCGTCTTTTTTAAGGTCGCTCGAGTGCCAAACATATCCATCTTCATGGGAGTTGTATTTTTGTTCTTCGTATGTACGTCCATCATTTAACGTCACCATTTCTTCTTTATCTGGTAGTGAACCTGCACACCCAGATAGAACCGTGATAATAGATAGTAGTAGTATTTTAGCTTTCATTTCTTTCTCCAGACCTTATTAGTCAATCTTGCTTTAAGAACAATAAATATGTTCAAGTGAATTTCGCTAACAATTATGATTAGCAAAATTAAAAAGTGAATAAACTAATCAGCATACTTCTATTAATGTTAAATTTTCTATTATTTATTGATATAAAAAACCTGAATAAAACCAATGATGGCGTATAAAATAAAAATAAAACCCTTAATAAACAATGATCTAAAGACCATTCATCGTAATAACCCTAACCCGAGAACAATTAAAAGCCGCAAGTTTAGATATAAAACCACCTTTGAATAGATAAATCTAAAACAAAAATACAGAACTAAGAATATTTATTATTTACCATACAATTAGAGCCTTATTATTTCATCATTTTATGTAGCGGTTAAAATTAACATCGAAATCTGGCCTGATTAAACCATCAGGTATATATAAGCTCAACCAACGCCATTTAGGCGTCAATTAATAAGGTATTTAAAATGTTGAAATATGTACTTCCTCTTTGTGTTCTAGCTTCTGCATCGGTAATGGCAGATGACTTTAATCCATCAATTGTTGCCAGTGACGGCTCTCAAGAGCAGAACCAATTAAGCGTTGATGCAGCAATGAGCTCACTTCAAACTGACACAATTCGCGCTAACGAATTCGACTATGTTTTAGTGACTGACGATAGTGTTACTACACAGTTTGATACTTACTTAGATTCTATCTATCGCCAAACATACATCACTCAAGAAGAAGCTAAAGAAATGGACCTTAAGCCGGGTTATTCTTTCCACGTTTACGACTTTGATTCTGTTCAAGATCTAGAGAAGAAAATCGCGGAGCGTATCAACCAAGATAAACCGATTTACTTCACTGTTGACTACTATCAACACCCTGTAAACCAGTCAGAACGTACTGAATACACAGCGAAAGTAACGCTATACTAATTTTTGTCCCCGATATTGATTCAATATCGGGGATTTTTTTTATCTTTCCTACCTGTTTCCTCATTTCCGCTTTCTATCCTCCACGAATGAAAAGCTTCGTCAGTAGTTCATCGTTCAATTCATCCATTGCCAACCAGTCAAAAAGCAAAGGCCCAACTCGGTTATAGTGGTGAAAAAGCGATATCAATTGTGTCAAAGAGTATTGTCTTGGAGTGTGTTAGCTCGAAGGGTTATTAGCTTGAAGAAGTGATGGAACACTTTGAGAGAATAGGAACTTATTAGTGAGGTGTCAGAAAGAGGCATACAAACGTACCTATATTTGCATGCCTAAATTGAGGTTATTGAGATTTGCTTTCTGATATTGGAGCGTTCTTGTTGTCATACACCATACATCCGCTGTCGGGATTACAGTTGACTAAATACACCACTTTTTTACCACAGCCGGACACTCCAACTTGATACTGAGGTACTTCATAACGATAAAGATCGATCGTTTTTTTGTTTAGTACTGTTGTTTGCACAGTTTGGCAGCTTAGTTCAAACTTCGCACGATTCATTGCCGCTTCCGTTGCCATAGATTGGTTTTCATTTAGAAATTCTTGAGTGCTCGTACAGCCCATCATAAAAATAGACGTTAACGTACTGATTAATAATAATTTAGTCTTCATTTGTTTTCTCTAATTGATTGTGTAATGTATATTTGAGGCGTATTAGAACGCCTCGGTAAAGGTGAGATAAAAACCTTTGTCGTTATTACTTCCTATCCCCAAATCCACGCGAACGTTCATTCGCGGTTGAATTTCATACCGATAGCCGACGCCGTAGCTATAGAGAAAGTTCGAGTACAGCTCATCCAATGAACTATCGACGGAACCTACTCCAGCCCAAAATGTCACACCGTGCTTAGTCAAGTGGTCTTGACCGTCTCTCAGGGTCCATCGATATTCCAATGTGTTTTCGATGGCAATGTTGTCGCGATAGCGACCTTGATAGATGCCTCGCATAGAGTCTTGCCCGCCCAAGGTCGGCATGTCATAAAATGGAACATCACCTTGACTCCATTGGAGCTTATTGAATAACGCTAACACCTTGCCTTTTGACAGGGCGTAGTAGTATCGATAATCCACAGACGCTTTTGAGTAGTCGTTGTCACTGCCAATGAATGAGTTGTAATCGACAAACTCAATTCCAAGGAAGCTCCCTTGCCAGGCATTAACCGTTACATCGCGAGTATCGTATTGCACAGTAAAACCTGCACCGATTGAAAATGGCTTATCACGATAAGTTTGGAAGTTGTCATCGTTTAAGGCACTCGTGGGTAAATCATCATTGCTAGGATCGTAGTAGCGAACGCGAAGAACAGGACCTACGTACCAATGTTGATTTGTTCTAAAGGTCAGATTGGCATCGTAGTTAACAAACTTGTAGTCCAACGACATATCATCACTTGCATCGACTACCTTTCCCTTGTCATAGCCTGTTCCCCAGTAGTACTGGCTTTGATTGCCAAAGCTCAGACTACCTACATAACGAATATCGTTATTCTGGAAAAACAAATTCTGTTTCGAACGTAAACCAAAGCCGATACCAGACTCCATCTCGTTACCAATTGCCACGAGACTGACACTAGAACGTTGTAAGTTGTCACTGTCGCGGTCGGTGCTAAAAGAATAGAGCCCTCCTAACGCGAGCATAAGCCCTGTTTCCGGCATATAGCCAGGGCCTCCTAATATTGAAACCAGTGGTAATCGATTGGTTTCTATAAATGCCTTTTTTTCTTTTTTCAGCCTTGCTTCTTCCCTCTCAAGCACAGCACAGTTGTTAACACACTCCTTCTGAAGCTGTTGATTGGCATCGATTTTTCTATCAAACTCAGCCAATTGAGTTTCTGCTTTCCGAGTATTTTCAACAAATACTGGTTTAGACAGAGAGACTATTGAACTTTGTTCACCTCGCCCTGTATTGGCGTAGCTCTGACTCAACGGCATCACAAATAAAAAGCAAGAGGCTGCAAAAAAAGAAAGCACCATCCTTGGTGCTTTTTGATTGGTTTTCTTCACTATTGTTGCTCTTCTACAAGCTTAGTGTTGGTATCCTCAGTAGATTCACCTGAGTGGTCATCAGCCAGGAATGTATAAACCGTAGGGACGACAAATAAGGTAAACAGAGTACCTACTGTCATGCCCACAGTAATTACTAGACCGATAGAGAAGCGGCTTTGCGCGCCAGCACCAGCTGCTGTCAGTAGTGGTACGACACCAATTACCATTGCTGCTGTTGTCATCAATACTGGACGTAAACGTTCCGCTGCTGCTTTCTTCACTGCGGCAATCTTATCGCCTGCGAATTCCGGCTGGATTTGGTTCGCAAACTCCACGATCAAAATACCGTGCTTACTGATCAGACCGATAAGCGTTACAAGGCCAACCTCAGTGTAGATATTGAGCGTATCGATACCCAAGTACAAAGGAATCATGGCTCCGAATATCGACAACGGAACACTGGTCAATACGATCAATGGATCTTTGAAACTTTCAAACTGAGCCGCTAGCACCAAATAAATGATAATAAGCGCAAGAGCAAAGGTTGAAACCAAGGAAGCTCCTTCTTGGACGTACTGACGTAATTGACCAGATGAGTCTGTTGCGTACGACGTTGGAAGAATTTGTTTTGCACCTTCCTGCATCACTTCATAAGCTTCACCAATACTAACGCCTGGCATCATCTTCGCTTCGATAGTCGCGCTGTTCAATTGCTGGAACTGATCCACGGCTGATGGCTGCACACTTTGCTTGATATCAATAAGCGCTGATAGCGGAACCATAGTGCCGTTATTTGAGCGCACGTAATATTGGTCGATATCATTCCAAGAACTACGGTCAGAACGTTCTACTTGAGTGATTACCTGATAGCTGCGCTCATCTAATGCGAAATAGTTAATAAAGCCTTCACTCACGTAGCGAGTTAACACATTACCAATTTCTTGCGCGTTCACATTCATCAATGCTGCTTTGTCACGATTAATGGTAATTTCTACCTGAGGCTTATTGAACTCTAAGTCATTCTGAACATAGATAAACTTGCCACTATTGACCGCATACTCTTTCATTTTTTCTGCGTACTGGTAGAGCTCCTCATAGCTTCCTGTCGGCGTTTTCAATACTATTTGGAACGGCAGACCTTGCGATGTACCAGGTAGATCTGGAGGTGAAATAGTAAACACCTGCAATCCAGGGAAATCGACTATGTCATTCTGGAATCTTGTCATGATGTCTTTCACTGACGCTTCACGAGAATCCCAATCTTTAAGTACACCTAATCCGAAGAACTTATTGTCTTTTTGGTAACCATTTACCATCATCGACATTTCAGTTTCAGGATAACTGCTGATCGTTTTATCCAACGCTTGAGTGAAATTGCCAAGGTAGTCGGTATTAGCTTGCGATGGGCCTTGACCCATCATGATTACAACACCTTGGTCTTCTTGCGGAGCCAATTCACTCGCAGTGTGAGTAAACATGAACACCAACGACACAAGGAAAGTCAGAACTAAAGGCCACACCAACAGACGGTTGTTGAGTACGGTCGTTAGGATGTTTTCATAATGATGTGTAACACCAGAAATAACATTATCAATTTTCTTAACCATTGCGCCTTCTAGAATCTGCTTGTTGAGCATTTTAGAAGTCATCATTGGTGTGAGAGTTAGTGCGATAAATCCAGAGATCAATACAGAACCAGCAAGAGTAAACGCAAACTCTGTAAACAGTTTCCCCGTTAGACCACCCATAAAGCCGATCGGAGCATATACGGCAGCCAACGTAATCGTCATAGCGATGACAGGACCAGCGATCTCTCGTGCACTTTCAATCGCCGCTTGTACTGGTGTTGCCCCTTCCTCAAGGTGGCGGAAGGTGTTTTCTACAACAACGATGGCATCGTCAACAACTAGGGAGATAGCCAATACCATTGCCAGTAGCGTCAACAGGTTGATACTAAAGCCCATAGACATCATCAAGAACAACGAACCGATGAGTGACAATGGAATAGTAACCAAAGGAATGACCATGGCACGCATTGAGCCCAAGAACGCTAAGATGACGATAATTACGATCACCGCAGCCTCTACAAGAGTCTTGGTTACTTCTTCAATCGAGCTATCGATAAATTTCGTTGAGTCATAAACCACTTCCGCTTTCATACCTAGCGGCAAGCTGTCTTTAATCGCTGGAAGAACGTCGTACAGTCCTTTAACAACCGTTAGCGGGTTTGATGTCGAGGTATTGCTGATTGCTGTTGTGATCGAGCTTGTACCGTTAAACAATACACGCGAGTCGTAAGTGTTCGCACCAAGCTCTACCGTTGCTACGTCTTCTAGGTGAATTAATTGACCATTCGCAGCTTTAAGCACCATGTTTTTAAATTCATCAACAGATGATGCATCGGTGTGTGCATTAATATCAATCTCGATATAGTCCGCTTTCAATTTACCCGCAGCACTCACAGAGTTACTACCCTGGATTGCAGCCTGTACATCGGCAGCCGTTAGACCAAACGCCGCCATTTTGGTTGGGTTCAACCAAATACGCATTGCAAAGTCACTCTGTCCTAGTAGGTCGATCTTTGATACGCCATCTACAGTTGAGAATGTTGGCTTAACCACGCGACTCACATAGTCAGAAATCTGCTGTGTTGCCAGGCGGTCACTTGAAAACGAAACATAAAGGATTGGCGACTGTGATGTCGATTTCAAGATGCTCGGGTCCTGCGTACCTGCTGGTAAGCGATATTTCACTTGTTGAACCAGCGACAAGATTTCGGTTAGTGCTTTATCCGTTGGATAATCCAGTTTCAGATTCACCGTAATTAAAGACTTACCTAAGCTACTTTCTGATGTCATGTAGTCAATTCCCTCAGCTTGCGCGATTTGCGCCTGCAGAGGTTGGGTAACATAACCTTGGACACTGGTCGAACTTGCGCCTGGATAGGTCGTCGTAACCGTAATCACACCCGTTTCAATTTCTGGGTATTGACGAACCTGAAGCTCCGAAAAAGCTTTGAGCCCCAGCACCAATAACACCAAGCTCAACACTGTTGCTAGAACAGGTCTCTTTATAAATATGTCGGTAAAATTCATAATTTTGCCTATTTATTACTTAAATGTTTTAGGAAACGGAGTTGAGTTATTGATCTTAACCACGGTTCCTTTCTTAAGTTGTTGTTGGTTGGAAGTCACAACGATTTCGCCTCGCTCTAAGCCTGACACAATACCGACTAAGTCATCTTTGCGGGGGCCAATTTCGACTAACTTCTGCTCGACAACTTGTTGACCATTTTCATTTTTCACGACAAAGACACTGTCGCCATAAAGAGAGTAAGAGATAGCAACTTTTGGTACGGGAACAATCGCAACTTCACTGCCTAACGTTATTTTTGCGTTGATGTACATGCCACTCACAAGTTGGTTTCCATCGCCTTCTACTTCTGCACGCACACTGATGTTGTGTGACTGCTCATCTGATGATGGCTGGATAGCAGAAACAATCGCAGAGAATGTTTTGTCTCCATAGGCATCATTGGTAAAAGTCACCTTTTGTCCTAATGCAAGCTGTGGCTGAAAGTCTTCTGAAACTGAGATATCGATGAAGTTGTCGTTAATACTTTCTAACTCAACAATAAGTGCACCTGGATTGATGTAATCACCAAGATCGATGGTGCGAATACCTAATTTGCCAGCAAACGGGGCTTTGATGCTCATAAAGTCAATTTGCGACTTAATGTAAGCAAGGTCTGCCGACTCTGCGTCATATTGAGCTTGCGCTTTATCTACCGAGTTTTTTGCTGTGCTTTTGGTTTTAAGAAGTTTCACCTGACGTTGAAGTTCGATCTTTGCCAATTTCTGCTTTGCAAGTTGGCTACGGTATTTTGCTTGTAGTAATGAGTCATCAAGTTGAACGATAACATCACCCTTATTTACCGTTTGACCGGAATTAAAGTTGATTGCTTTAACCTGACCGGAAATTTGACTGGTAACTTCTGTAGATTGTTTAGATGTAATTTGACCTACTGCTTGGATGTTTTGTTCCCAGCTATCTTTTTTAGATGTAATAGCAGTTACAGAAACAGCAGGTGCTTTATACTCGCTGATTTTTTTAGCGATCATATGATTTTTAAAACTATTAAATCCGAAAACAAATAGCAGTATTAATACTACTACAGCTAGGACTATTGATATTGCTTTCTTAGACATAACCTTCACTTAATAATGTTTAACGTTGAGAACACATTTAATCTACCGTGATAGAAAGAGAATTTAATAACTCTTGGATAATCAATGCATAATGTTCAATAAACAAAATATAAACATTAAAAATCAATATCTTACAGAAAACAAAGGAAGGATAAAATATAAAACAATGATGGTAATTTCATGTTTTATCAAAGGGGAAAGATTAAAGTATCCGGGTACTTAATTAGGAGTAAGACTATGTCAGAGAAAATGCAACATACAAAACACACCACCTCAGAGAAGATGAAAAGAATCTATGGTGATGTAGAGCACAAACACAATAAAGACCACTTGGAATTTGAAGATAAAGTTAAAACTCATCCTCACCAAAAACATGGTGGTAAAAACGAAGGCCATAAACATTTAGTTAATCACCACTCAGATGGTCATCATGACAAACATCACCATGATAAAAAGCACAGCCACAAAACTTCTTCTAGAACTCATCATAAAACAAGTTCTAAGTAAGAGAATTAATATATCCCTAGCGTAATAACTACGCTTATAAAATAATATTTGGAATCGAAAATGAATCGTAATGACGAAAAACAGCTAGAAACGCTTAGCCCATTTGAAGTAAAAGATACACTGATGAAGCTTGCTGCTGAAAACAAAGATCACGCTATGATAAATGCTGGTCGAGGCAACCCAAACTGGGTAGCGACAGTGCCAAGAGACGCATTTTTCCAGTTAGGTATGTTTGCTCTACAAGAATCTAAAGCAACCTACTCTCAATACCCTGGTTTTGGCGGCATGAGTGAAAAAGACAATATCTCAACGCGCTTTCTGTCATTCTGTGAAGACCATGAACAGAATGAAGGCGTTCGTTTTCTTCTAAATGCATTTAGCTTCTTAACAACTGAACACAAACTTGATGCGGATGAGCTCATCTATGAATGGGTAGAAGGCATTCTGGGCGATAACTACCCTGTACCTGATCGCATGCTTAAAAACTGCGAGTTCATTTCTCGTAAATACATTGAACAAGAGATGGGCAGCAAAGCTGGTTTACCAGACTCTCACTTTGATTTGTTTGCTGTCGAAGGCGGCACTGCTGCGATGGTATATATCTTCAACACATTGAAAACCAACCGTCTTCTAAATAAAGGAGATAACATTGCCATTGGTGCACCAGTGTTTACACCTTATCTAGAAATGCCAGAGCTTGAAGACTACAGCTTAAACAAAGTAGAGATAATGGCGTCAGAAGAGACACAATGGCAAATCCCAGATAGCGAACTAGAAAAGCTTCGTGACCCTAAAATCAAAGCCTTCTTCCTCGTTAACCCAAGTAACCCAGCTTCAGTTAAACTGAGCGATGAAACACTGCAGAAAATTGCAGATATCGCCAATGAGCGCCCAGAGCTGATCGTGCTGACTGATGATGTGTACGGTACGTTCACCGATAACTTCACCTCATTGGCAATGTTAGCACCCAAAAATACTATTCTGGTGTACTCATACTCGAAATACTTCGGTGCAACTGGTTGGCGTTTGGGCGTTATTGCCCTAAATGAAGACAACAATCTTGATAAGATGATTCAGGATCTACCAGAATCTACACGTCAAGAACTGACTCAACGCTATAGTGGTATCAGTCTTGATCCTGCAAATATCAAGTTCATCGACCGACTTGTTGCTGATAGCCGTGCAGTTGCTCTAAACCACACTGCTGGACTGTCTACTCCACAACAAATCCAAATGGCACTGTTTTCTCTGCTTGCTCTACTAGAAGGTGGTAAAGAATACCAAGATAACGCGAAACGCATCGTACGTGCTCGCTATCACACACTCATGGAAAAATCGCTGACTGAGCCAACCATCGCTGAAGACAACAGTAATGGCGCTTTCTATTACGTTGAGATTAATATCCAAGACCTAGCAACATCTGCGTACAGCAGTGATTTCTTTGCCTGGATGCAAGAAGGCTATGAACCGCTAGACTTCCTAGTTCGCCTAGCCGAAGAAAGTAGTATTGTGGTCATGCCTGGTGGTGGTTTTGATGCTCCAGAATGGTCACTACGTGTCTCTCTCGCTAACTTGCCACAGTCGGCTTATGCGACAATTTCAACAGCAATCAATGCCGTTTTAGAAAGCTACTATCAAACTTATTTGAACAATCGATAGTCAATTCTTAGCGCTGAAAGCCTCGTTACAAAAATGTATCGAGGTTTTTTTTGTATTTTCACCAATACTATCCAATACTTCTTTATTAGATACAGTAAGTTATGAATGGTCTATGAAAAATCAAAAAGTACAATTTAAAATAGATGATTGGGTGTTTTATCCATACGAAGACAAATTCGTTTTACATGGAGAAGATATCGTCATTGATAACAGGCTATCCAAGCTTTTTCACTTCTTATGTGAAAATCCCGACACCGTGTTCTCAAGAGACGAACTTATTAACGAAGTGTGGAACGGGTCAATCCTAACAGACCAAGTTATCACTCAAGCTATTTTTGAGCTAAGGAAGATACTCAAACAGCACGGCAACCACCCATATGGCTACATTGTCACGGTTCCAAAACGTGGATATAAGCTCGATGCGACTGTTGAAAAGGTCATAGAAACACCTCAACCTGTCATCGAAACCACTGATTCTGTCTCTGAAAAAATTGATGTTTTGCGAGACGAGTCGGCACCTGAAACAACCGATATTGTTCTCCCTGAAGCAGGAGCAAGCACGGAAGTCGAAGCCTCAGCGGCTGAGCCAGTACGTCAACGCCCCGCCATGCAAACTGCAACAAAGAAAACTGGTTTTAGGAAGCGCTGGATTGCAACCGCGGCATTACTCGTTATCGGCATAGGTGTGGGTGCAAGCTATCTGCACGTAAAGCAAAATGATCGAGCCGCTGCAAAAGTCATCGAGCCCATTGCCACACCAAGTTACCTATCTCTTGAACCTCGTTATATTCACGTCATTCTTGAAGATGGAGTCCTACGCGATGATCTGAAAGTAGGGTTTACTAAAAAGCTTTTGGAACTGCTTAAAACCTATAAGGATTATCGTGTCATCTATGACGGTCCAGCATCTAAAGTAGCGGCAAATGAACTTAAATTTGCGGCATCCAAACGCGATAACCAAGACTACATTGAAATTGAATACGTGAATCGCATATCTGGCCATAAACATCTTGATCGCAAATATCGAGTTACAGAAGACATGCTGAAGCCGTCTTTGAAAAAGTCGTTAGACGATTTGTTGGATTCATTTAATATCGAAATTGAAAAGTCACTAATCGCGGATTTGGTCGATGAACTTCCTAACGAAGCTGCATCAATTGAGTCAGCTTTGACGTCTATTGGCGCGTCTTATCATGACTATACTCATACCAGAGCCATTGAGCTCATTGAAGAGGCCAAAAAACTTTCGCCAGACAACCCTTACGTTGTCGCTACCGGCTATATTTTTAACGTATCTAGAATGTACCTTGATCCGCCACACAACATGGCACAATATCTAGAGCAGTTAAACACAGAGACTTTGCTGAAGTTTGAACAGTTTGCTAGCGCCAATCAAACTACGCCAAGAGTTCTTGAAGCTAGTGCTATGATGGCGTTGACCAACGATGAACCATTGCAAGCGAAGACCATATTACAAACCATTCCTCATGAACGGCGCACTGTGTTTTTCTATATTTTAAATGCGAAAGCCTCAGAACTAACAGGCAATAGAGACGCGGCTGAAGAGTTCTATTACCACGCTGTCCTAGAGTCCTCAACTATTCAAGTTCTAAATCTATCTGAAGTGTTGTTCTTCAATAGCGACCTTTCCGATATCAAGAAAAAGGTAGAAACAAGCTTAAGCGAGAATGACGCAGTATAAGTCAAAAAGGGCAGCGTGGTTAATACCACACTGCCCTTCTATATACGGAGGATTTGGAACAATCACTACCATCGATAGGTCAACATAGCCATTACGCTTTTTCGACCTTCACCAATATTAGCCTCAGCGGAGACACCATAGCTTCTCGCTAAGTTCCAGTTAAAGCCAACAATGCCTGACCAATCATTCGTATTGTACTGATCAATGCTGTAACTCAAGCCTTGGATATCTAACGCATCTGTTTCACTTGTTGTACCGGTGTTATTCATATACGAAACACCAATGTATGGACTAAATAGACCCCAGTTTTCAATGTGATAAGACCGTCCTACACGAGGGCTCACAGCAATGGTTTGACTCGATGTACGACCATCATCAGTTTGAGACCATGTATAACTGATTGGTAACACACCAAAGTATTCTCCAAAACCAGCAACAAAGTTCGTCGATATTCCATAGTTCCAACCCTTAAATTCTGGAGAAAAAGATAGAGAGGGTAGGTTGTTCAATGCACTCGATAACTTGTCACCACAGTAGTCATTGAAGCGGTTACACGTCACTTTAGAATTCGCTAACTTGTCAGATAACGTACCAGGGAACACCGAGCCAGGTATTGTTACATTAAGATCCGTATTACCATCAAAACGCCCTACATGGGCGCCTACTTGCATGAATGGAAATAACCAAGCGGCTGCTCTTAGTTGCAATGTCGCAGTTTTGACATCAGGATTGCCAAAGTCGATTTGGTTTAAATCAACCACATCACCTAATGACACATTGCCTACATTAACATTTAGATTATTAAAGCCAATATTCTGCTCAGTATAAGTAGGAATAATCGACAATGAAAAAGGCAACGGTAAATCAAAGCCCAGGTCAATTGCATTCTGAGCGTAAAATGGAAGCGCATGTTGCCA
The DNA here is from genome assembly GCF_023716845.1 of Vibrio sp. SCSIO 43133. NCBI lineage: Bacteria > Pseudomonadati > Pseudomonadota > Gammaproteobacteria > Vibrionales > Vibrionaceae > Vibrio > Vibrio sp. SCSIO 43133. The sequence goes on along the minus strand of NZ_CP068025.1, from coordinate 1,566,639 downwards.
TTTCCTATCGAGCTTTTTCTGTTCTGTTAGCTCTTTAGTTGCTACAACATCGCCAGTTCGTGTTGCATTTCTCGCTTCTCTTCGTGCCTGCTTAATATCCTCTCTCGATTGCAACCAAATATCTTCATTATTTAGCATTGTGCTATCCGCATAACTCGGTGAAGAAATAATGGCGAGAAGAAGTGTCGACAATACTGCCTTTTTCATTCTGATTACTCTTATAATGGTTAATATATCGTGATCATGTATGTTATTTAGTACTCACAAATATATTGAAAACTGAGATTAGTTAAGAATTGTGTAACCACGCTCTTTCATACAATTGCGCATAACGGTATCTTTCTCACTTTGGTAATTCGCTTCAGCTTGTTGTTTTTCAGCAGAACTGCCTAATACACCTGTTACTAAACCAATTCCTGCGCCAATTCCTGCGCCTTCTGAACCAGAACCACCACCAATTGCGGCTGCACCAGCACCTAAGGCAGCAGCACGTCCCATATGTTTAATCGTAGTGCGTCCTGTACCTTCAACATTTTGCTGTTGTACTTGGTCACTTAATTGTTGACATTGATACATATCTGCACTGTATTTCTCTTGGTCAATACCTTTTGTATCGATGATTAGATTATCGGCAAATACTTGAGGAGAAATAATTAAACCGATAAGGAGAGTTAGCTTTAGACTTTTCATGTTAATTCCAGCTTGTTGGTTGATTTACAACTACTCTAACTGAAAATTCCGCTACAAAAATCAACGTAAAATAAAGGTTAAATAATAGCTTTTTAAACCTCATAAAAATCATAAATCAGCTAGATAAAACCTCATAAAGAGGCGATAAAATCCCAATAAAAACACATAGTAATCCATTGTTTTATATGTAAAAAATAAAATATAGCAGAGTCTAATTTATCCATGATTACAAGTGGTAACTCATGACATAAACTTCTCGAAAATTCTAATTCAACAAATACATCGGAGAAGAAATGTCAGCTTCATCATATTTCACCAATGCAGAGTCTAAAGATAGTCTCTCGCACTATTTAGGCTCTATTAGCAAGTATCCATTACTTAGTGAAGAAAAAGAAAGAACACTAGCTAATAAGGTAGTTACAGAAAATTGCTCACAATCGTTAAATGAGCTGATACTGCCTCATTTAAGATATGTTGCTTACATTGCCAAAAATTTCGTTGGCTACGGTATGTCTACTTTAGACATTATTCAAGCCGGCAATGTTGGACTAATAAAAGCAATAAAGAAGTTCAACCCTGCTCGAGGAATTCGATTAGTTTCTTTCGCTATTCACTGGATAAAGTCAGAAATTAACGAATACATAATCAAGAATTGGAGCATGGTAAAAGTTGCAACAACGAAAGAACAGAGAAAATTATTTTTTAACTTGAGAAAGCACAAAAATGATTCTGGCTGGGTAAGTGAAGAACAAGCGAAAGATATTGCGAAGAATCTAAAAGTACGAGTGAGGGATGTATTTGTAATGGATGGACGACTATCTAATAAAGATAAACAGTTAGAAAGTCATAATTATGATGAAGAATTTCACTGCCCATATACTGAAGACAATTATTTTCGCGAGCATCGCGACGATTTCGCAGACAATCATGAAGAAGAAAATTGGAGTAACCACCTATCTTCTGAGCTAAAGATTGCAATACAAAAGTTAGATGAGCGCAGCAAAGATATTATTTTTCATCGATGGCTAACCAACGAAAAAGCCACACTCTCAGAGTTAGCAGACAAGCACCAACTATCCGCTGAGCGAATTCGTCAAATTGAAGTCGCCACGTTAGCAAAGCTAAAGAACCTAATGGGTCACATACCGATGGCTAACGCAGCCTAACACTGTCATTACAACAATATTAACTACCTTTACGGCATTAGAATGAAAAACACATTTAAAATTACACCGCTTATTTTATTAGCCATAGCTAGCTCGGTAAAAGCGGATACTTTGACTGAAATCTACGACTTAGCTAAGCAAAACGATCCTCAGTTACTTAAAGCTTCTGCACAAAGAGACTCTGCCTTTGAAGCCATTAACTCTACTCGAAGTGCACTACTACCTCAGATCGACCTAACAGCAGGCTACGCGTATCAAGATAGCGATCGTCACACAACCGACGGAAGCACCACGGATCTGAGCTTAGGATTGTCCCAATCCATTTATGATCGCAGCAGCTGGATAGCCCTCACTATCTCGGAGAAAAGTGCCCGTGAAGCCGATGCACGCTATGCGTCTACACAGCAACAAGTCATCTATAACGTCGCCGAGGCGTATTTTAATGTATTGCGTGCCGAAGATGACCTGCGGTTTATTCAAGCCGAGAAACAGGCCGTGGCAAAGCAACTAATGCAAACCGAACAACGTTTTGATGTTGGTATTGCTCCAATCACCGATGTACAAGATGCACGAGCGCAATATGACAGTGTTCTAGCTCAGGAAATCCAAGCCAAAAACAATGTCGAGAACGAATATGAAGAGTTGCGAGCCATTACAGGACAACAAGCGAGTAATTTGGCTGTGTTAGATACTGCTCGATTCTCTACTTCGTTACCAAGTAAAAACGCTGATCAACTCGTCGCACAGGCGACAAATGAGAACTTAGATCTTTTGGCAAATCGCATTCAAAAAGATGTTGCCAAGGAACAGATCTCTCTCGCTCAATCTGGCCATCTACCGACTATTTCACTGACATCGGACTATAGCTATACAAAAAACTATAACGAACCTAATGACCCAGTTACGGGTGCACAAATGGATGATGATGAAAACCTATTTAACCTAGGAATTTCGATCGATTTACCAGTGTACTCTGGTGGGCGCATCACATCTGAAGCCAAGCAGGCTGAATATCAATTTGTTTCTGCGAGCCAAGATTTGGAATCGACGTTCAGAGAAGTACAGAAAGATGTTCGAGCCATTAATAATAATATTCGTTCTTCCATCGGTTCTATCCAAGCCTATAAACAGTCAGTTATCTCCGCGGAATCAGCCCTTACCGCCACTCAAGAAGGCTTTAATGTTGGCACCCGCACTATCGTCGATGTTCTAGAGAGCACTCAGAACGTCTATCAAGCAAATAAGAACCTGTCTGACGCACGCTACCAATACATTTTATCGCAAGTGCAGCTCAAACAAGCGATAGGAACTTTGAGCGAGCAAGATATCGTAGACATCAATGCTGGACTAAAGAAGGTCAACTAAAGCAGTTCCTTCATCAATTACGCCCATCCATTGACTGGCATGGGCATGTTTTCTACAAGGAACATGAACAAAACTTCGGATTAACAATGAAAATAACAAGTAAAAACGTGCAGCTCCCACCTAAAACGACATCACTTATTGCAGATAAATATCAACACTTAGTGGACCGTAATTTAGACCTACTCTTTAGTCGTTGTGAGGTCGTCTTTCATAATGGTTTTGGCGATTATGAGGTGTCGTTAAAGGTGCACTTAGAAACACAATCTTTCTATGTCCTTCGCACTGATTTGCTACTCGATAATGCTATTGAAGACGCTTTTCTGTCGCTATATTACAAAATCGAAAAATATGAAAACAAGTTAGCTGCTAAACAGTTTTTTCGTTCTAAACTTCAGAAAATTCTACGATTTTTGAGTAGCAGCAAGGCGAGGCGTTCAGCAAAAATTACTTACTAACGTTGGGTTGGATTATGCAAGAAAGATGGATGTAAATGAGCTGGGTGGTTTATGGATAGGAAGAGTCGGCATTATTGGATTGATGTTTCCGATAGCCTCGCATCCTGCGAGGCCGATGATCGACTTAGCTGCCAATTAAGTTGAATAAACTCGCATCATATGCCGCTAACATCTTTTCAAACAGTCCAATCGGGACTGCGTAGTAGACTAACGTATTCTTGGACAATACAGCAATTGCATTACCATCACATTCATTCAATACTTCAGTGGGCTCACTGTTCATTCTTTTAGTACACGTGCAGTAATCACCTAAGATTATATGTTCATCAACGCCCACTTCGCTCGACATATCTTTACCTCTTTACATTGTATTTAGAGCAATTGTTCTAATAATTTTCTCAATACATTTAACTTCATGATAGTTAATGTTTTTCCACAAATGACTGCCATTTTGAGAACTCAACCAAACTAACGCCGAATAATGTATCCATAAGCATAAGACAGATGACATGCTGCTTTTCCATATGGCTGAAGTCGACAGAAGCGAGAACAGGCGTTGATCAGTGGCTCACCGCATTTTTATCAATGAGTTAAAACATGCGGCAAATTAAACCTAAGAAACGAGCAACACATCTAAACCTGCTACGCTTCGCATGCTTCTTTCTAACGTTCCTTCCATATTGACCACACTATGATGCTTGCCCAGTATAATCAGATCAGCGTCCACAATTTCGATTACAGCATGCATCTCCCGGCTAACATCACCGTTTTTTATGTAGATATTTTCCTTCGAGATCGGGTAGGCACTCACGATAAATTCCAGCTCCTTTGTATCGTGTTTTTGCTCAAGTTCAGCAACAAACTCTCTATAAATATCTCCCCAGTATGCTAAAGAATATGGGTTGTATTCCACATTTGGGTGAACGTAAACCAGACTGATTGTCGCTCCTAAGCTAAATGCTAGGTCAGTGGCATTTTTGATGAGCTCAGCGTCACTATGCTCGAAGTCTATCGCTAAAAGTATATTTTTGTATTTCATATTACCTCAAGAATTTTCAATCTATTGATTGGTGAATTTTTAATCCAAACATTCTTTAAGTTAATACGAGGAAGAATCTAATAAATAAGATAGCGATAATATCCCGATAGTATTTCCACTGGAAAGAACTGTTTTTTTAATAAAACCTAAAAAACCAAAACAAAAGCTAAACGCCCATCAACAAGACCACATAACCAACTGTTTTAAAATGAATATTTTTAATTTATACAGTGTTTACCTACTAATGATTTAGAGGTAATCGGTTTGTTTTAATATTTTGCCTCACCTAAAAACACTAATACTCACGTATCTATTTTAATGGGAAATATAAATGCAAATCACATCTATGCACGTTGATATCACTCCATCTATGAAAACACTTATCGAAGAGAAGTTTGCTCATATTCAAGGGCACTTTCATTCTATCGATCAAGAAAAATGCCATATTATCTATCATGAGAGTTATCGTCTGTTCGAAGTTGAGCTTACTGTACATCTCGATCATGAACAGTTCTTCACCAAAAAGTCTAACGCGACATTCGCAATTGCTCTGCAAGAAGCGACCCAAGCAGTTTTACACTCATTAGAAAAACACAAGACTAAGCTGTCTGCTAAACATCAGAACCATCACCACAACGAACCAATGTAACGGTCTGCCAATGATAGAAAAATACCAAACATATCATTGCAACCTGTGTGGCAATGAAGTCGAAGTGACATGTGTTGGCGGTGGTCAATTGACGTGTTGCCAGCAGTCAATGCAAGTGAAAGAGATGGATAGCGTCTCTATCTATCTTAAGAAAGCCTTTGAAGGCGAGGCAGTAGCGTTTACGAAGTATAACTTATACTCGAAGCTCGCGCGAAAGTCAGGCTATCACCATATCGCTGATCAGCTTGCACATATTGCCGCCAATGAACTGGTACACGCCAAACTTCATTTCAAACATATAGAACAACGCACGTTAGGAGCTCGCTTAACCGATATTGCCGCTGCGTTAAAAGACAGCATCGATGGCGAAAGTTTTGAATCTGTCGCGTTTTATCCTGAGTTGTCTGAACTCTGCAACTCGCACGGTGATTCAGTAGTCGCGGATCACTTTCTTAATATAGGGGCGATTGAGAAAACGCATGATGAGCGTTTATCTAATTTACTCTATCGACTTGAGTCAGGTTTTGAATTCGAGAGCCTAATACCAACTGAATGGATTTGTGAAAAGTGTGGTCACACACACATCAGCCCCAAGGCATTCGATGAGTGTCCCGTTTGTCACCATGATAAAACTTATCAAAGACGAATGGCGGAAACTAGCCACCGGATTGCGATTTTATAGCCAGGAGTAATTTTGAGTAAACGTATAAAAAAACTCGTTTTTGAGGGAGTCGTAGGCTTGTTTTCTCTGGTTACGATTTTGGCTTATGCCGCAAACGCTCAGCCAGAAAACACTGGTGAAGTGACACTTTCACAGCCAATTGCTACAGCTAGTTTTGAGTCTACTATGACGTGTTCAGAGTTCCTCGAATTAGACTACGACCTGATGCCTGTAACGTTAGGTTACCTAGTTGCATGGAATCATAAATCCAATAGTGAAGTGCAAGTGTTCGATATCACTCAATTAGATGCTATTGAAATTGATGAAATCGTCGACCAATGCCACAAAGCTCCTGCTGCACGAGTACACAAAGTTGTCGCAAAGCAGCTCGCTGATGCTAAATCGGAACAAATCGAAAAATTACTATAGGTATCAATGATGAATAATTCTAACGTTGTCGCAATTGCACACACACATCTGGATGCAAAACATATTGTAACCACCTTAGTCGACCAGGGATTTCCTATAGAGTGCATATCTATCATTGGGAAGGGCTATGAAACGGAAGAGCACGCTACCGGTTTCTACAACACAGGCGACCGCGTCAAAAACTGGGGGAAAACAGGTGCCTTCTGGGGCGGGATTTGGGGCGCACTTGTGGGCTCTGGCTTATTTTGGTTACCGGGTATCGGGGCGGTTGTTGCCGCTGGCCCCATTGTGGCTGCTGTTGCAGGTGCTGTTGAAGGCGCTGCAATAACAGGTGGAGTAACAGCCATCGGTGGAGCATTAGCCAGTATTGGTATTCCAAAAGACACCATTGTCAAATATGAAACCGCCATCAAAACTGACAAGTACTTAGTCGTATTCGATGGTGAAAGTGAACAACTAAAAAAAGCACGCAACTTTGTCCAAAACCACAAAGGCAGCACACTTTAATCCAATCGGCACATGGATGTGCACTTCCTATATATTAGCTATAGTCCTTTGATATGTTTCATTTTATTTTTTTGTTATTTAAATTATAAATGACTTACCGCCATTTGATGCCTTTGCTCTATGACAAAGTTACACTCTCTCCCGTACTGAAACGGGTTGAGAACCATCATTAGGTAGCCGTGATTTCTACTTAATGATGGTTTGACACCTTTCTAATTGAAGTCACAATTTTACTCCAACCATACCCACTGCATTATCAACTACTAGCCTTTTCTGATGTTAGTGCTATCATCGCTAACGATGACACCTAACCAAACACTATCTGGAGGAATTTGATGATTGTAATGCGTACCCACTTGGTAAAGTTGGTTTAATAAAGCGAATTAATTAGCAAACAACACTCTCATTTCGTTTAGAAATCGATCATACTTTACCCGGTGTTCCTTTACCGGGGTCTTAGTGCACCCGCACACACTTACATCGGTAAGTACCTGACCCTATTTAAAATTGCATATTTTGTGTATTTTTAGGTACTAACAATGAGTTCTATTTTTACCCATCCACTCTCAATTAACGAACTTGGTTGGAAAACATTTTTTCAACAGCAACTGACATTAGAAGAATACGACGGTATCGTCCTAGGGCGCGTCATTGCGCATCATCGCAGCGGATATGTTGTCTGTACGGAACAACAAGAGTTCCATCTAGAACATCACATTCATTATCCTCAGATGACTGTTGGTGACTGGATTTTACTCGATGAACAACATCGATTTCTTCGCCTTCTTGATCGCCGTTCTTTGTTCAGTCGCAAAGCGCCTGGTTCAAAAGTAGATGAGCAATTCATTGCCGCCAACGTAGACACGGTTTTTATTGTTTGTTCGCTCAATTACGACTTCAATCTAAGTCGGATAGAGCGTTACCTCACTCTGGTGAATGAAGCGAGATCCGAAGCGGTTATCGTGCTAACCAAAGCAGATCTCTGTAACGATGTAGATGACAAGCGACAACAAGTACAAGCGCTTGATCCATTCTTGATCATTGAAACTGTGAACGCACTGGATAGCGGTACGTTACAAGGATTGCGCTCTTGGTGTGGCAAAGGACAAACCGTTGCCTTCATGGGCTCATCTGGCGTAGGTAAATCCACCTTGGTGAACAGCCTGATGGACGACCAAACACAGGCAACAGGGTCAATTCGTGAGGATGATAGCAAAGGTCGTCATACTACGACGTCTCGCTCGATGCACAAGATGCCAGAAGGCGGTTTGTTACTCGATACCCCTGGAATGAGGGAAATTCAGCTAACCTCGAGTGAAGAGGGATTAGCAGAAACGTTTAGTGACGTTGAACTTTTGGTCGAGCAGTGTCGATTTAGTGATTGCCAACACACCAATGAACCCGGCTGCGCGGTGCGTAAAGCACTTGAGAATGGAGATATCGACGCAAGGCGCGTAGATAACTACTTTAAACTCATGCGAGAACAAGCTAGAAACAGCGCTTCATTAGCGGAGAAAAGAAGTAACGACAAACAACTTGGCAAGTTTTATCGTTCTGTTCAAAGCGAGAGTCGACATCGTAAAAAAGGCTATTAGCATTAGTCATTTAACGTTGTAAATATGAATCAAAAGACCGCTTTTACGCGGTCTTTTTTTGATAGAGCTTTACGATACACTTTCTAATTTCATATCAGTAATACACGTATTATCCATAATACTTGTTCCTATCACTTTGGTTGCTTTCTTGCCTTTATAGTTCACTATAATCTCAAGGTGTTCTCGGTCCCTAGGTAACCATAAGTCAATGAATCCGTTAGGATTGGTTTTAGCCATTTTGAATAAGAGCTGCCGATGACTATCCTTATCATAAACGGTGACGCCCATTTTCTCGTTTTGCAACTCACCTGTACAACCCGTCGGTAAGTGCATATCACAAGGGTGCATTTTGTTTAGATAAGGTGCAATTGAGACTAGGAACTCCTTCTCAAGTGGCACTGCCCCAAGGCTGCCATCTTTGAACTGTCCAACAATCTTTGTTGGTTTCACTTGAATAGAAGCTTCACCAGTACGAAACATAGCATTCGCCTCGTCTAGCGCTTCATGAGGTGTCAGTTTGGAAAACTCTGAACCTTGACTCGCAAACACACCAAAACTCGCTAGCATTGAAGCAACTAAGATTAATCTACGCATCGTATTCACCCAAAGAAGTAAGCAAGAGCGAATACAACCACACCAATGATTGCGATGTATTTAAGTGCAGTGCCCATACTTGCTCCGCCGCCTGCTGGCGCTTTATTACAACATCCCATGATGTTCCCCTTCTGTCGTTAGCCTACGAACCAAACTAACCTTTACCCTAAGGGGAGGGTCAACAGAGAATTTTGATAAAAATTCATATAAAACAACCCAGTATCTGATAAACGATATTCCATTTATGATCATTTCGAATGGATTGGCTGTAGAACTGGGCAGATGAGACACACAACAATCCCTCTAGAATTTTCATTATCACGCTGATGTTTTGAATACTGCGTTGTACAAAAACATCAATTTGGTAACATTTATCAAAACAATAAACTATAAATTGCAACAAATACCACAAATTTTATCTAAAAATAAATTATATGTAGACACATTAATTTGCATGGATAATATAAAACGCGCAAACACACTTTTTTACAAAATAAAGCCGACCAATCTTCGTCGAAAACTCTTATCTAAACGAATAGGAGTCGTCAAACGACATTAGGTCCGGCACCACTTATACAGGGATAAAAAATGCAAAGTTCTAGCTTGTTAGCTCGCTATGCCAATGGCAACCTGGTTCTCCAGATCCTAGCGGGTATCGTTTTTGGTGTTATCCTCGCACTCGCTTCTCCTTCAACTGCTCAAAGCTTCGGAATGCTTGGTAGCCTGTTTGTCGGAGCATTGAAAGCTGTTGCCCCAATTTTAGTCTTCATTCTTGTTGCAGCTTCTATTGCTAATCAAAAGAAAAACCAAACCACTCACATGCGCCCAATCGTGGTGTTATATCTAATTGGTACTTTCTCCGCATCATTGACAGCGGTATTACTAAGTTTCCTTTTCCCAACGGAGCTCACCCTCGTCGCTGGTGCAGAAGGTGCAACACCACCTCAAGGTATTGCAGAAGTCCTTCACACGTTGTTGTTTAAGCTTGTAGATAACCCGGTCAGTGCGTTAATGAACGCGAACTATATTGGTATTCTAGCTTGGGCAATTGGTCTAGGTTTAGCACTACACCACGCATCTGATACGACAAAAGCAGTGTTCGAAGACCTGAGTCATGGTGTTTCACAGATCGTGCGCTTTATTATCCGCCTAGCGCCATTTGGTATCTTTGGTCTTGTAGCTAATACATTTGCAACAACGGGCTTTTCGGCACTTGCTGGTTACGCGCAACTACTATTCGTTCTACTTACTGCAATGGCGATCATTGCCCTTGTTGTGAACCCAATCATCGTTTATGTAAAAACCAAAGAGAATCCATATCCACTTGTATTCCAATGCCTTCGTGAAAGTGGTGTAACGGCTTTCTTCACTCGTTCAAGTGCGGCAAACATTCCAGTCAACATGACGCTCTGTGAAAAATTAGACCTAGATGAAGATACCTATTCAGTCTCTATTCCACTAGGTGCAACCATTAACATGGCTGGTGCTGCGATTACAATTACTGTGCTAACACTAGCAGCGGTTCATACTATGGGCATTGAAATTGATATCCTGACAGCATTGCTACTGAGTATTGTTGCTGCAGTATCAGCATGCGGCGCATCAGGCGTGGCTGGTGGTTCTCTACTGCTCATCCCTCTAGCATGTGGTCTATTCGGTATTTCGAACGATGTGGCGATGCAAGTGGTTGCTGTTGGCTTTATTATCGGCGTGATTCAGGATTCAGCAGAAACAGCACTGAACAGCTCAACAGACGTAGTGTTCACTGCGGCGGTTTGTAAAGCAGAGCAGAACAAATTGAGCTAACATTGTACTCAAACAAAAACAAAGGGCTGCGCATCGCGCAGCCCTTTTTCGTTTTATAATGACCCGTCTCTACGGGTCTACCTTAATGATGCTCAAGTGGTCTAGCTGATTCAGTAACTCTGACTGATGATTTCCTTGATCAGTCATTACATTACTATCGGCAATACCCAAGTCATTCCATCCAATACCCTCAAGAGTGATATCCGTTTGCTCACCATTGTTGGTGACACTGATAACTGTTGTCGCTGGATCAGTGTTGTCGTTCGGATCATCATTAACCGTAATGGTAATGTTTCCTAGCAAATCACCTAAATTGTCGTGATCTGGCAACAAGTCAGAGATATCCAACTTATCATCACCAATATGGAAATCCGTTACGGTTTGCTCTGCAGGGTTGGTTGTGGTGCCAGCACCTTCCTCAGTAAACAAGAATAAATCAAAGCCGTCTCCACCGGTAAGAATATCGTTACCGCCACCGCCGTAGATAATGTCACTCTCATCCGTACCAATTAACGTCTCAGATGCTCCTGTACCAATGCGAATTTGATCGGGTAGCGTGAGCTGCTCAGATTGATGTAGAGCCAGTAGCACCTCAGTTGGCGTCATACTGTCCACTTCCTGTTGAGACACACCTAGAAGCGATGTCAGTGTCACACCTTCCAATACAATAGACTGTAACACTGCCCCACTATCACTGATCTCAATAACCGTATCACCAGACTGCTCTGACACACTCAACTGGTCTGTTAATTGCTGGTCAGCTTTAAAGTCGACTGCAGTTAGGTCAACCACATCATGTTTCATGTTTGGATCAGTGGCTGCAAAGTCACGTACATCAAAGTCTTTAATCGTATCCGTTCCAGCGAGACTCGCTGTTTCCCAACGGAAAGTATCTTGCGAATCAGTGTCCACACTAGTACCACCGCCAATAGGAATAGAGTTACCAAATAGCCACTCATCATCCGAGGTTGCGGTAAGAATGTCGTCAAGCGAACTATCGCCAATCTGACCTTTGTTCCCCGTCACTGTGATGGTAATTGGCTGTACGCTATCACCACCAGGAGCGCCATCTGTAGCTTCAATATAGAACGTCTCTGTAGCAGTTTGGTCTCCAGTGAGTGCATTACTGCTGCCAGTAAGTAATACGTACGCCCACACGCCAGTCGCCACGTTGAATGTAAGCGTCCCATACTGGCCTGTTGCAGTAAATGTATCACCACTCAATGTCCCGTTACGCAACGAGCGAGTCACCGAAGCACTATCCACATCGGTGATGTTCACTGTTCCGGACACAGAATCAGTCACACCTTCTTGAACACCTTTGGCAAAATCACCAGTGATGCTTGGCGCATCGTTGGTGCCTTGGATGGTTACTTTGACTGTCGATACGGTGCCATCCACAGATTTCACGTTAAAGGTATCATCGACCGATTGGCCCACATTTAAACTATTGAATGACTCGTCTGCAATATACGTCCAGTTTCCATCAGCATCGATAGAGAACGTACCATGATTACCTGCGACATTGGTCTGTTCCTGGAACTTATTGTCAGGATTATCGATATCTAAAGAGGTTAACGTACCACTTGTACTCAGCACCGCGTCTGTTTCCTGCAAGGTCACATCTGCACTGCTCACTGTAGCGGCATCATTAGTACCCGTGATGACTATCTTCACCTCAGAGGTAGTGCCATCAATAGAAGTCACCGTAAAGCTCTCTTCTGCTTTCTGACCTTCTGCTAGGTTATCGAAATTACTCTTAGCGGTGAATGTCCACACGCCCGCTGCCGTCAGGGTAAACGTACCTAAGTTACCCACTGTCCCATTTTGAGCAACAAATACGTTATTTGCATTATCAGGGTCATCTGCCGTCAGCGTCCCGTTAGCCGTTAGTATGCTGTTACTTTCTGTAAGGTTCTCAGTAGCAGCACTAATGTCTGCAGCATCGTTGGTACCGTTGATTTTCACCGTAACAGTCGATGGCGTGCCATCAACAGAGGTGACATCGAACGTTTCTGAGACGCTTTGACCGACGTTTAAATGATCAAATGACTCTTTAGCAACAAATGTCCAAACACCATTGGCATCAATACTGAACGTACCGTACGTCCCTACTTTGCTGCTAGGCGTAAAGGTATTATCCGCGTTATCAACATCACTAGACGTTAAGGTATCGGTAATTGTCAATGGAGCATCCGTTTCATCTCGCTCCACAGAGCCAACACTTACCGTAGCGGCATCATTGGTACCCTCGATCTTCACCGTCACACTCGTTGGCGTTCCATCGATAGTAGTAACAGCAAAGGTTTCTTCAACACTTTGGCCAACATTCAAAGAATTGAATGCTTGGTTAGCCACAAACGTCCATTCGCCGTTGGCATCGATACTAAACGTACCGTATGTGCCTTGCTTATTGTTTTGAACCGTAAACGTATCGTCAGGGTTATCGACGTCCGTTGAGTTGAGATTGCCTGACATCTGCAGCGGTGCATCGGTTTCGGCATGAGTTTGAGACTCAGGAGCAACTATCGCTGCGTCGTTACGGCCTTCGACCGTGACTTCAATTGTCTGCTTGATTGCATCGCCTTGAGCCACACCACCAACCAAGCTCTCAATAAATAGGTCAAAGTTTTCAGTGACTGGACCATCGTTAAGACTGTTGGCTTTATCTTGGTCTAGTACGTACTCCCACTTGACACTTTCCGGTGTATCTCCTGCAATTAGCTTAAGCGTACCGTACGTACCTTGGATTTCCGTCACCATACCGGAGTTACTCAAGCTATAGCTGTGAGTATCGTTATGGTCAACATCAGCGATCGTCACCACACCATTAGCCGTGCCAGATTCTGCGCCTGCTGGATCTTCATGTACGGTTCCAGTGGCAACGGTATTTGCAGCAACAATGGTTGGAGCATCGTTGGTACCTGTCACTTGGAAATTGACAGTAATAGTATCTGAGGCACCGTGTTCATCCGTGACTTTCACTTGATAGCTCAATGGACTAGACAGCGTTTCACCTTCTGATAAATATTCAAAATCACCAGTCAGATTAAAGGTCCAAGCTCCGGTCACCGGATCGACCGTCAATTCGCCTCTTGGATCACCAGAGACTACTTGCCAGTGATGGCTATCCGCCACATTAACAGTATCAACATCACCAGAGTCAAAGTTGCCAGTAAGCTGCGTCGTGGTGTTTTCCGTCGCCATTTGTTCGCCAATATCCACGATTTGCGGTGCATCGTTGGTACCGACAATAGTGATATTAATGACATGTTCGTTGGACTCTTCTGTTGCCGTTACGCCAGAACTGTCTGTCGCGACAACACTCACTTGAATAGTTTTAGTCTGCCCTTTGGCTAGCGCATTAATCTCTGGATTGTTCTCGTCAACCACGAACTTCCAGTTACCGTTGTTATCAACAGTGAACGTACCAAGATTTGAGTCTTGTTTTACAGAGAAGGTATGAGTGTCACCAACGTCAACATCGGAGACCGTGACTTTACCTGCCGCGGTGCTACCCAAAGCATCACTTACTGAGCCTGAAGCCGAGCCTGATACGGTTGGTTGATCGTTAGAACCGACTACCGTCACTTCTACTTTTTGAGTCACTTCAGCACCGAATTGATCGGTTGCGCGTATTGTGAACTCTTCCGTTACCGTGACGCCTTCACCTAATGATTGAACATGAGGCTTGTCGTTGAATAAAACGTATTTCCAAGTATTTGTAGATGGGTCAACGGTAAAGTGGCCGTAAGTACCATCCAAATTAGTAGGGTCTAACGTAACAGTATCGTTAGTATCAAGATCATCTAATACAATAGCCTTAGTTACTGATACGGTTGTTCCACCGCTATCGATGACGTCTTCAGTCACAGTTCCATCAACAGTGGTCATCGTAGGTGCTTGGTTTTCACCCTGAATGTTAATGGTTAGAGTTTGTGTTGCTGTTGCACCTTTCGGGTCAGTAACGACGACTGTCCAAGTCTGCTCAATAGTTTCATTCGCACCCAACGCAATAATGTCTGGGTTATTTGGATCGACTTTATAAGACCATGTACCATCAGCATTAAACACCAACGTACCATAGGCATTATTAACGTTGTTAGGTGTAGCAACCCATGTATGATGCCCTTGATCTTGAGTATCAATATCAGTCACAGCAAGTTTTCCGGATATTGTTTGATCAACATCATCGGCAACTATGGTTTCTTCAACATTAGCCTTGAGCGTTGGCGCATCATTTTGACCATTCACATCAATAACGATCTCGAGTGTTTGTGGCAAACCATTGTCATCAACAATAGTTTTTCCATATTGGTCTACAGCGTAAACCTCAAAAACATCGTGCTTGGTTTCTCCCTCTTGGAGTGATTGCACAGCTCTACTGTCATTATCTAATGTAAAGACCCAAGAACCATCATCATTAACGACAATACTGCCGTACGTTCCATTGCCATCAACTAAAGTCCAGGTAATCTGACTTCCAAGCTCAATGCTCGGATCTAGCACCAAAGGCCCACCTGCGTTATCCGAGCTAATGACAATCTCAGAAGGACCTGTACCTGTTTCATTACTATCGCTATTGTCTTCATTGGCAGTGATAGTCTTGACGATATATTTTTCATCATTCGGGTTAGGGTTTTCGAAGTTTTCAGCTGACCCTATTACCTTCACTTGCACTTCTCGGCGATCCGATTTAGTACTCGCTCCCTCACCAGCTTCAGTATCAGTCACGGTTACGTAGAATGTATCAAACACCTCTTTTTCGGCAGGAAGCTCTTTTGATGGATCCAGTACGTACGTCCATTTACCAGTATCAGGGTCGATGGTTAACGTACCATATTCACCCTGTATATCTTCTACTGCCCATACGTGAGAATCACCTAGATCAGCATCATCTACACCCAGTACACCCGATATAGAATCTGTCACATCTTCGTGCGCTTCTCCGAGCAATACTGTGTCATCTTGAGGTTTTGTAATGTCCGTGTTGTAAGTAATTTCTGGTTTATCCGCAGAACCATTAATCGTGACATTGACGTCTATGTAGAACGGACCAACAACAATTCGCCATGACTCAGTTGCTGTCTCACCTTCATCAAGGCCTTGAACAAGCACAGAATCGTTGTCCAATTCATATTTCCAACCGCCAGTTGCCGTTCTAACAAGCTGCCCATAAACACCACCGTTTACGGGTATAAAGTTCGCACCTTGTGGGATAGGGAAAATGAAAGAGTCTCTATCAACCAATTGTTGATCTTCCGTGACTTCTAGTTCGGAGACATCAACAGGAATGATACCGCCGCTGCCAGAACCATCACCTGGATCTTGTTGACCTATAACATCAATTACGATTTCTTGACGGTTTGAAACACCGCCGTCGTTATCCGTCGCAACAACATAGAATTTTTCTTGTACCGTTTCACCCGCAATCAATGCTTGCGTCGCAGGTAATGAATTATCAAGAACGTAAGTCCATTTACCGTCATTGCCAAGAGTCAAGGTCCCATACGTGCCAACACCCGAAGGAGCGCTGCCCGATGCACCACTACTCTCTATTGACCAACTTACAATAGAACTGTTGTTGTCTACATCAACGGCAGACAATTGACCATCAGTTCGCGTAAGATCGATACCAAACTGTGCTGCCGTGCCATCTTCCACTACGGTACCTGTTGATTCACCAGAAATAACTGGTACATCATTTCGGCCTTCAATCGTAATCGTAATATCTTGGGTAACTGTTGCACCATTTCTATCTGTCACCAAAATGGTAAAGACTTCAGTCTCGGTTTCACCCTCGGCAAGCGATTGTAAAACATCATTTTTTGGTACAAATGACCATTTACCATCTTTATCGATTGAGAGCTCACCACTTAAACCGTTATAGACGTTGTGACTTTGTCCTGAAGAAATAACCACTTCGGCTTTATCGTCATTGTCATAATCAGTAAGAACTAATTGTCCCTCAATTGGTGTAGAGTCATCGCTGGTATCATCTGTTCCATTGTCCTCTACATAAGTAGCGGACACGTCTCCTGTGACAACTGGTGCGTCATTCTGGCCTTCAATTTGAATCGTAACGGTTTCAACAGAAGTAGCGCCTTGACTATCAGTTACTTTCACTTCAAAAACATCGGTAACAATCTGCCCAGGTTTCAATGCTCGGATTTCAGAAAGCTTGCTTTGTTGGTCATAGGTAAACGTCCACTTACCATTCGAGTCCATTGTAAGCGTGCCATATTCACCACGACCGTTGTTCGAATCACTGATTTCCCATTGATGAACATCGTCCGCATCAACATCACCAGAACTTAATTGACCCGATGTTGTATATTGACCCGCTTCTATAGCATCTTCAAAAATAACCTTATTTTGAGCGCCAGTGATGTTCGGTGCGTCATTTTCACCTTCGATAACAATCTTGATTTCTTGAATCGACTCAACACCATACTTATCTCTAACCCGAATCTGAACAGTGTCACCACCAGGTAATATGTCTCCCTTATCAAGCGAGTCCACATCTGGGTGGTTATTGTTCAGCACATAAGTCCACGTACCTGTGGCTTCATCAATACTGAAAGTACCGTATTGACCACTTTGCAATACACTCCAAGAGACGATTTCACCCTGATCTGGATCACCACCACCGATAACATTGTTATCTAGTTGATCTTGGGTCGGAATACCCGCAATGATCGTTCCACTCAGAGCGGCTCCATCTTCTATAACGGTATATTCAGGTTTAACAACAATTTCTGGTTCACTGTTGGTGCCCGCAACGGATACCGTAACAGTAATCGTGTCTGTTAAACCGCCAGCGTCCGTTACAACAACTTGGAAAGTATCTGTTACCGTCATGCCTGGTGGTATTGAGCGAGTAGCCAGTGAGTCACTGTCGAGCTCGTAAGTCCACTTACCATTATCATCAACCGACAGCTGACCGTAGGTACCCGTCGCTTTCCCATTGACTGGATTCTCACCCTGAACCTGCCAAGAATGAGTATCACTAGAATCAATGTCAGATACGGCAAGGTTACCCGTCGCCACTTCACGTCCTGGAGTGTCTTCGATAACACTACCAGTTGTAGTACCCGCAAGTTCTGGAGCATCATTCGTTCCAGAAATATTGATAGTAATGGTTTGAGTATCAGAACCATTGGATTGACCTGAGCTGTCTTTAACCGTGACGGTGAAGGTTTCCGTTAGCGGTGTATCTCCCGGTCTCAATGCTTGCACAGACGGGTTGCTATTATTGAGGGTGTAAGTCCATTCACCAGTCACTGGATCGATAGAAATGTTACCGAACTGTCCTTTCCCGGTATTCAAAGACCATGAATGTGTGTCATTGGTATCGACATCTCCTGGATCAAGCTGGCCGACAAATTTGATAGGCTGAGAGGGGTCATTGTTAGGGAAATCATCTTCGGTAACACTACCTACAAAGTCTCCATTAATGACTGGCTGATCGTTGGTCCCCGTGATATTTAGAGTGATGGTTTTTTCGTTAACGGCACCAAACTCATCGGTCACTTTGATGGTAAATGTTTCCGTGACTACTTCACCATGAGCCAATGCTTGTACTTTGCCACTTTGAGCGCTGGACGTTTCAAGATCGTATCGCCATTTGGTGACACCATTGGCATTCTCAAAAATAGTCAGAGTACCGTACTCACCAACACCACCGTTACTATCAGTAATTTCCCAAGTATGGTCATCATTAGCATCAGGGTCTCCATCTTTCAAAGCTCCCGAGCGAGATTCAACACCATCTTCGACTAAGTTAGTATTGCCATTGATTTTAATTTTCGGTGCGTCATTGGTACCCGTAATATCAATGGATACGACTTCTGTACTCACTGCTCCGAACTCATCGGTCACTTTAACATTGAACGTAAGTTCTTTAGTTTCACCTTCTCTTAAAGCTTGGGTTTCTTTCGAACCATTCTTCAATACGAACTTCCACTGACCATCAGGTTGAACTACAAGGTTTCCGTATGGTGTTGAACCGTTGTCGACAGAGAAAGTCAACTGTGCATCGGCATCGATATCAGTACCGTGTAATGTACCAGTGGCAATTCGTGTACCAGCTACAGAAGTTCCGTCATCTAAATTTCCGGCCTCGACCACCGAACCACTTAAGTCACTTGCATTGGTGAACGTGGGTTGATCGTTAGTACCTTTTACCGAAATAGTAATGACTTCAGTATTTAGCGCACCCAACTCATCTCTTACCGTAACGGTAAAGTGAATATCCTGAGTTTGTCCCTCTTTGAGCGCCTGAGTTTCGGGAGAGTTATTATCTAATGTAAAGGTCCATTGGCCATCTGGTAAAACAACTAAGTTACCAAAGTCACTACTACCGTCATTGACGTAGTACGTTAGATTACTGCCGGCATCTGCATCAGAGCCAACCAACGTACCTGTCGCTTGAGTGACTCCGGAAACAATCGTACCGTCATCATTATTTCCGGCCTCAATTACAGTGCCGGTCAGATTGCTAGCGCTAGTGATCTGTGGTTGATCATTGGTCCCTGTAATATTGATTTTGACGACTTCGGTATTTACTGCACCAAACTCATCAGTGACCTTAACCGTAAATGAAAGCTCTTTAGTTTCATTTTCTCTCAGTGCTTGTGTATGTACAGAGTTGTTGTCTAATGTAAACTTCCATTGGCCATTTTCCTGAACAACCAATTCACCATAATCATTGCTTCCATTATCCACTGAGAACTTAAGCTGAGCATCCGCATCAACATCTGTCGCAGTCAATGTACCAGCAGCAACGGCGACACCCGCAACAACCGTTCCGTCATCTAAGTGTCCGGCCTCTGTGACAGCCCCATTAAGAACACTAGAACTAGTAAATGTCGGTTGGTCATTCGTGCCCTTAACGGTAATGGTGACGGTTTCAGTGTTAATCGCGCCTAATTCATCCCGTACTTTCACAGTGAAAGTAACATCGTGGCTCTGACCTTCTTTCAAAGACTGTACCTGAGAAGACGTATTATCTAGAGTAAACTTCCAGTCACCATCATCGTCGACAACCAATGTGCCATAGTCACTGCTACCATCATCAATTGAGAAAGTGAGGCTTGAGCCAGCATCTACGTCAGCACCAATCAGCGTGCCTTCAACCTCTGCAGTACCAGTAACTGGCGTGCCATCATCTTGATGTCCTGCTTCTTTTACATCGCCAGACAGATCACTTGATTGGGTTATCGTTGGTTTATCATTAGTACCTGTGATGGTAATTTTGACGACTTCAGTATCAGTCGCGCCAAATTCATCCGTGACTTTTACGGTAAAAGACAACTCTTTAGTTTCATTTTCTCTTAGCGCCTGAGTTAGCGAGGAGTTATTATCTAGTGCAAATGCCCATTGGCCATTTGGTTGAACCACTAAATTGCCATAACCCGTTGCTCCATTTTCAACAGAGAAGGTTAACTTAGCATCTGCATCAATATCTTCTGCATGCAACTGACCAGACGCAGATGGAGTTCCTGGAACAGCCGTTCCATTGTCCAAATGCCCTGATTCAACAACATTGCCCGATAGCTCACTCGAGTCAACAAAGGTTGGTTTGTCATTGGTACCTTTGATAGAAATGGTCACCACTTCATTATTAATAGCACCGTGCTCATCGCGAACTGTCACTGTAAAGTTGACGTCTTTTGTCTGCCCTTCTTTCAGAGCTTGAGTTTGCTCTGAATTATTGTTCAGCGTAAAGGTCCATCGACCATCTGGCAACACAACCATGTTTCCATAATCGCTAATACCATTCTCGATGTAATATGTCAGCGTGCTATCTGCGTCAACATCAGTACCAACTAACGTCCCAGTTGCGACATCCGTTCCAGGCACCGTAACACCAGAATCCGTATGCCCAGCTTCAGTAACGGTAGCTGCGAGAGTACTGCTTGAAGTAAAGGTCGGTTGATCATTGGTACCCGTTATAGTGATGGTCACCGTTTCGGTGCTCACCGCACCAAACTCATCGGTCACTTTGACCGTAAAGCTAACGTCTTTAGTTTCGCCTTCTTTGAGTGCTTGCGTCTCAGTCGTAGTGTTATCTAGCGTAAAGGTCCATTGACCACCTTCTTGCACCACAAGTTTGCCGTAAGGACTGTCGCCATTGTCCACAGCAAACTTCAACTGTGCATCAGCGTCTACATCATCCGCTGTCAAGGTACCGGTAGCCGTTGGTGTACCTGATATAACATTGCCATCGTCATCATGGCCCGCTTCAGTCACAGCACCAACAAGCTTACTGCTGGCATTAAATGTTGGCTGGTCGTTGGTACCCGTAATGGTGATGGTCACGGCTTGCTCAGTCACCGCCCCTTTATCGTCGGTCACTTTCACCGTGAAAATGACGTCTTCCGATTGGCCTTCTTTCAGCCCTTGGGTAGCGTCTGAGTTGTTATCTAGAGTGAACGTCCATTTACCCGTCACCGGATCGATAGCGAAGCTACCGTAGTTGCTGCTGCCTTCGGCGCTAAACGCCAGAACGGAGTCGGCATCAACGTCAGTGGCTTCAATGGTACCCGTTGCGCTTGGCGTGCCAGATACCACGGTGCCGTCATCTTCATGGCCCGCTTCTTTCACCGCTCCCGCCGTTACGCTATTACCATCAATAGTCGCAGCATCGTTGGTACCGGTAATAGTGATGGTCACCGTTTCAGTGTTCACCGCACCAAACTCATCGGTCACTTTGACCGTAAAGCTAACGTCTTTAGTTTCGCCTTCTTTAAGTGCTTGCGTCTCAGTCGTGGTGTTATCTAGCGTAAAGGTCCATTGACCACCTTCTTGCACCACAAGTTTGCCGTAAGGGCTGTCGCCATTGTCCACAGCAAACTTCAACTGTGCATCAGCGTCTACATCATCCGCAGTCAAGGTACCGGTAGCCGTTGGTGTACCTGATATAACATTGCCATCGTCATCATGGCCCGCTTCAGTCACAGCACCAACAAACTTACTGCTGGCATTAAATGTTGGCTGGTCGTTGGTACCCGTAATGGTGATGGTCACGGCTTGCTCAGTCACCGCCCCTTTATCGTCGGTCACTTTCACCGTGAAAATGACGTCTTCCGATTGGCCTTCTTTCAGCCCTTGGGTAGCGTCTGCGTTGTTATCTAGAGTGAACGTCCATTTACCCGTCACCGGATCGATAGCGAAGCTGCCGTAGTTGCTGCTGCCTTCGGCGCTAAACGCCAGAACGGAGTCGACATCAACGTCAGTGGCTTCAATGGTACCCGTTGCGCTTGGCGTGCCAGATACCACGGTGCCGTCATCTTCATGGCCCGCTTCTTTCACCGCTCCCGCCGTTACGCTATTACCATCAATAGTCGCAGCATCGTTGGTACCGGTAATAGTGATGGTCACCGTTTCAGTGTTCACCGCACCAAACTCATCGGTCACTTTGACCGTAAAGCTAACGTCTTTAGTTTCGCCTTCTTTGAGTGCTTGCGTCTCCGTCGTAGTGTTATCTAGCGTAAAGGTCCATTGACCACCTTCTTGCACCACAAGTTTGCCGTAAGGACTGTCGCCATTGTCCACAGCAAACTTCAACTGTGCATCAGCGTCTACATCATCCGCTGTCAAGGTACCGGTAGCCGTTGGTGTACCTGATATAACATTGCCATCGTCATCATGGCCCGCTTCAGTCACAGCACCAACAAGCTTACTGCTGGCATTAAATGTTGGCTGGTCGTTGGTACCCGTAATGGTGATGGTCACGGCTTGCTCAGTCACCGCCCCTTTATCGTCGGTCACTTTCACCGTGAAAATGACGTCTTCCGATTGGCCTTCTTTCAGGCCTTGGGTAGCGTCTGCGTTGTTATCTAAAGTGAACGTCCATTTACCCGTCACCGGATCGATAGCGAAGCTGCCGTAGTTGCTGCTGCCTTCGGCGCTAAACGCCAGAACGGAGTCGGCATCCACGTCAGTGGCTTCAATGGTACCCGTCGCACTTGGTGTGCCAGATACCACGGTGCCGTCATCTTCATGACCCGCTTCTTTCACCGCTCCTGCCGTTACGCTGTTGCCATCAATAGTCGCAGCATCGTTGGTACCGGTAATAGTGATGGTCACCGTTTCAGTGTTCACCGCACCAAACTCATCGGTCACTTTGACCGTAAAGCTAACGTCTTTAGTTTCGCCTTCTTTAAGTGCTTGCGTCTCAGTCGTAGTGTTATCTAGCGTAAAGGTCCATTGACCACCTTCTTGCACCACAAGTTTGCCGTAAGGGCTGTCGCCATTGTCCACAGCAAACTTCAACTGTGCATCAGCGTCTACATCATCCGCAGTCAAGGTACCGGTAGCCGTTGGTGTACCTGATATAACATTGCCATCGTCATCATGGCCCGCTTCAGTCACAGCACCAACAAACTTACTGCTGGCATTAAATGTTGGCTGGTCGTTGGTACCCGTAATGGTGATGGTCACGGCTTGCTCAGTCACCGCCCCTTTATCGTCGGTCACTTTCACCGTGAAAATGACGTCTTCCGATTGGCCTTCTTTCAGCCCTTGGGTAGCGTCTGAGTTGTTATCTAGAGTGAACGTCCATTTGCCCGTCACCGGATCGATAGCGAAGCTACCGTAGTTGCTGCTGCCTTCGGCGCTAAACGCCAAAACGGAGTCGGCATCCACGTCAGTGGCTTCAATAGTACCCGTTGCGCTTGGCGTGCCAGATACCACGGTGCCGTCATCTTCATGGCCCGCTTCTTTCACCGCTCCCGCCGTTACGCTGTTGCCATCAATAGTAGGCACATCATTGGTACCGGTAATAGTGATGGTCACCGTTTCAGTGTTCACCGCACCAAACTCATCGGTCACTTTGACCGTAAAGCTAACGTCTTTAGTTTCGCCTTCTTTAAGTGCTTGCGTCTCAGTCGTGGTGTTATCTAGCGTAAAGGTCCATTGACCGCCTTCTTGCACCACAAGTTTGCCGTAAGGGCTATCACCATTGTCCACTGAGAATTTATGCGTTGCACCGGCATCTACATCATCCGCAACTAATGTACCAGTAGCGTTAGATGTGCCCGCTTGAGGGTTACCCGCATCATCGTGACCCGCTTCGGTCACGGCGCCCACTAGCTTACTGCTGGCATTAAATGTTGGCTGGTCGTTGGTACCCGTAATGGTGATGGTCACGGCTTGCTCAGTCACCGCCCCTTTATCGTCGGTCACTTTCACCGTGAAAATGACGTCTTCCGATTGGCCTTCTTTCAGGCCTTGGGTAGCGTCTGCGTTGTTATCTAAAGTGAACGTCCATTTACCCGTCACCGGATCGATAGCGAAGCTGCCATAGTTGCTGCTGCCTTCGGCGCTAAACGCCAAAACGGAGTCGGCATCCACATCAGTGGCTTCAATGGTACCCGTTGCGCTTGGCGTGCCAGATACCACGGTGCCGTCATCTTCATGGCCCGCTTCTTTCACCGCTCCCGCCGTTACGCTGTTGCCATCAATAGTAGGCACATCATTGGTACCAGTAATAGTGATAGTCACCGTTTCGGTGTTCACCGCACCAAACTCATCGGTCACTTTGACCGTAAAGTTAACGTCTTTAGTTTCGCCTTCTTTGAGTGCTTGCGTTTCAGTCGCGGTGTTATCTAGCGTAAAGGTCCATTGGCCACCTTCTTGCACCACAAGTTTGCCGTAAGGACTGTCGCCATTGTCCACAGCAAACTTCAACTGTGAATCAGCGTCTACATCATCCGCAGTCAAGGTACCGGTAGCCGTTGGTGTACCTGATATAACATTGCCATCATCATCATGGCCCGCTTCAGTCACAGCACCAACAAGCTTACTGCTGGCATTAAACGTTGGCTGATCATTCGTACCCGTGATAGTAATTGTAACAACTTCCGAGGTCACAGCGCCTTTGTCGTCAGTAACACTGACGGTAAATTGAATTTCTTGTGTTTGACCTTCTTTAAGTGCCTGTGTTTGAGGGGAATTATTATCGAGATTAAAGACCCACAAACCACTAGGTTGCACTTGTAAGCTACCAAAGTCGCTACTTCCATCTTCCACAGCAAAAGTTAAGCTTGAGCCTTGGTCCACATCACTCGCAACAAGCGTACCTGACACTATTGATTGACCAGCCACCTCTGTTCCATCGTCAAGGTTACCAGCCTCAACAACTTGCCCAGAGAAGTTACTTGAAGTCGAAAACTCTGGCTTATCATTTGTTCCAGTAATTGTAATTACAATCGTATCGGTTACCACCGCACCTTTGTCATCGGTAACCAAAACCGTGAATTCAGATGTAGCAGTTTGACCCTCTGCTAGAGCTTGTGTCGCGGTAGAACTGTTGTTTAAGGTGTAGGTCCATTCACCAGTCTTACTATCAATAGAGATAGAGCCGTATTGGTCAGATTGGTTAGCGACTGAATAAGCAAGAACCGAGTCGGTATCGTTATCTGTCGCAACAACTTGGCCAGTCGCAGTGTCATTTCCTGCGTCGATATCGCCGTTATCGAAGTGACCAGATTCGGTTACACTCCCTTCCCCTGGTTCGACTATCACAGGAATATCATTGATAGGATTGATGGTGATGGCTACACCACCTGACTGAACAGAGTTTATCTCTCCACGACCATCGTCAACTGTGTAGGTAAATTGGCCAGCATCTTCACCTGCGGTGTATTCCATTGGCGCATCAAATTGTAAACCTTCAAACTCAGCTTGTGTTAACTGCTGACCTAACGTAACCGGTGTGCCATCAGCGAGTGTTAGGGTACCCAATTTAGGAAGCTCTGTGACAGTGAGCGTCAGCACATCACCATTCGGGTCAATAGGAAAGTCTAGGTTTAACTGACCATCTTGCGATTCTTCATCGTAGTTACGTAAATCAAAGACAGTAACAGGGGCGGCATTAGAAAAAATATCTAGGAGTGTATTAGTCTGGGTATCATTAAGACTGCGAGGATCAAGTCCTGTTGTTTCGAAGAAAGTCGCAGCTTGAACTTGTGGGTTTATCGCTTCAACGGTTGCCGCATCGGATATACTGGAGCTTAGGCCATCACCGGCAGCCGTGGCTTGATCTTCATTTTGAGTCGGGTCTTCACCGGATTCAATTTGAGCAATGATGTCTAGTGCATCTTGATCGCCTTGCAGCAGACTTGAGCCAAAATCATCACTTGGAACGTCGACTTGAGCGAGCTTAATGCCCTCTAATTCATCACTAGGCTGCTCGGCAACCTGTTCAAGCACTACGTCTCCAGGTCGGGGATCAACCCCTTCTGGTAATACGACCAATTTTCCTTGTGAATCAAGAACTAGGGTTCCTGTGACATTCACAAGCCCCATTAATGCAGCGATACTCATGGCGAGCTCCTTTAAAACCGACTTCACTCTGGTTAAAAGTTCAAAAAACTGTTACTTCGATACCCAAACACCATTTAGTTGATATGCACTCTCGCACATTCAAACATTATAGGTTTGTTCATCTTCATTTCTAATTTATATGCATAATGTAAATATCAGATATTTATCGTTATATAAATTGAAATTGGAATTAAATTAGGGGAAGTCTCAAAAACGAAATACCAAAAGGCATCTGTATAGAAAACAAGCAGTCATTTCGTTTAAAACAAGAGGATAAAGGTAATGATTTGTATGGTTTAGGTAGTGAGCGTGTCTAAAAGCTCAGGGTTAACGCCGAACCCAGTTTTATGCTCCTCAATGACCACTTCACTGCGAGTTTGAATCACCCCCGGCAAAGTACCCAACTTGGTGGACATAAATGCTTGATAGGACTTCATATCTTTGGTGCGAACTTTGATCATTGTGTCGAAGTCACCCGATAGAGAGTAACACTCTTCAATTTCAGGCATCAGTTCTACCGCTTTGGCAAACTTCTCGAAGATGGAAAAACTGGTTTGATCGAGTCTAATATGAATGAAAACTTGGACATCCAAATTCAGTTTCTCTGGATTGAGCTCCGCATGATACCCAAGAATGAAGCCTTCTTTTTCTAGTCGCTTAACCCGATCAGAGCAGGGAGACGTTGTTAGATTGACCTGTTTAGCCAACTCAACAATCGGCATGCGACCTTTAAGGCTGAGTATTCTTAGTATTTCTAAATCGATTTTATCTAATGCGAGCGAAGCCATTGATTTATCTCGAGCGAATGGACATTCTCTCGATTGTAAATCAATCGTTATGCATGTAAATAGACGTCAGATCACAAACTCACAACAAAACCAAAAGGTTAAACGTAGGGAGCCTGAAAAAATTACGCTAAGTTTGCTTGCTGACTCATGACTGGTTTTGCCGCTTCTTGGTTTTGCTTATTACAAACTCGGCAATACAGCTGACGCTCTAGTTTGTAATAACCACTACCTGTGACAAGTTGAGACATTAATTGCTGGAAGCTCTGGAGCATGGAAGTACTATCATTTGGACTGCGTCGCATCACGGCTTTGTGGGCTGTATCTTTCTTGCATGCTGCGCAGTAGTTAGTTGGCATTGTCATTGTCTCCAGCTGGTCTGATCATTTCGTGACCATATTGTGTAAAAGGTCGATAGAATTACAAAACGATCATTGCAAAAAATGTGGCAGCTATTCCAAATTCTTGGTCATTATTTTGCGAATTTTTGATCAAGATTTCGAAATTAACTTACAAACCCCTCCAAAAAACCGAAAGTGTAACAAGATGCAAGCAAATTATGTCATCTTGCTGCGAAAATCACGTATCACTACTAATAATCAACAAAGTGCGCATTTAACTGGTACAAAAAAGCCCACTCCTAAGAGTGGGCTCGACGCTTTAATTTCGTTAGATAGTTACTTAGCTGGTTTGATATTGAAGAAAATAGCAAACAGTACTGGCACCACGATCAAAGTCAGTACCGTCGCAAATCCAAGTCCAGCCATGATCGTCACCGCCATAGAGCCAAAGAACGCATCAAACACCAGCGGGATCATCCCCAAAATAGTTGTCAAGGCCGCCATACTCACTGGACGCACACGACTCACAGCACTATCAACAATCGCTAAATACGGATCCTTGCCACTTTCCAGCTCAAGATTGATCTGATCCATCAGAACAATACCGTTTTTCAGGATCATACCGCTCAGGCTTAACAATCCAAGTAACGCCGTAAAGCTGAATGGCATATTGGATAGTAAGAGACCAAATGCGACACCAATGATCGACAGTGGAACAGTAAGCCATATCACCAAAGGCTTTTTCAATGAGTTGAATAGCAACATGGTAATAATGAACATCAATAAATAACCCATAGGCAAGGATTTGAACATCGCTTCTTGCGCATCCTTCGATGATTCATATTCGCCACCCCATTCGATCGTGTAGCCATCAGGCAGAGGCAGTGATTCTACCTGTGGCTTAACACGAGCGAATAAACTTGCTGCGGTTTCATCTCCAAGCACATCGTGATCTGCCAGTACGGTTAATGTACGTTTTCTATCACGACGTTGAATAATAGGTTCTTGCCAATCCAAAGTAACATTGTCAATGACTTGCTCGACCGGAACATAGGTCTGAAGCATTGGACTCCATATGGAAATATTCTGCAAAGACGCATAGTCCACACGCTCATCTTCAATTAGGCGAGTCACGATAGGTAGCATCTGAGTGCCATCACGGAATATGCCAATGGTATTGCCACCGAATGCCAGCTGAAGTGTGTTAGATAAATCCTCTTTAGAGATACCCAAACGACGCGCTTTCGACTCGTTAAATTGAGGAACTAGCTCTTTGGTTCTTTCACGCCAATCATGTCGAATGTTTCGCGCCCCTGGATCAGCAATCAGTACATCTTCAACTTGTACCGCAATATCACGTAGTACTTGAGGATCTGGACCTATAATACGAGCCTCGATCTTTGAAGCAGGCGACGGACCGAACTCCATTAAACGTAGCTGGAACGTTGGTGCGGCGAATTCGCTCGCTAAGTTATCATCTAACTTATGTAGTAGCTCAAACATATTGTCGCGACTAGTTGCTCGTACTTGCAGCTGAGCATAGCCTTCGTAGCTCTTCTCTGGCTGATAAGTCAACATGAAGCGTTGTAGTCCTTGACCAACCGACGTAGAGACGAACTCAACGTTATCCTGCGCTTGAATGTATTGCTCCACTTTTTCTGTTTGCTTAAGTGTCTGACGAATATCCGTTCCTTCAGGCATCCACATATCGACAAAGAACATTGGCGTATTAGATGGTGGGAAAAACGACTGTTTCACCAAACCAAACGCCATCACCGCGGCAATGAGCATTGCTACCATGCCCGCGACGGTTAACCAACGCAGTTTTAAAGCAAGTTTTAATGACCAACGGAAGACCGTGAACAAAACACCTTTATATGGGTCAGAGTCATCTGCGCTCTCGTTTTTGTCTGATTCCTTCAGCAGTAAGTCAGCCAAGAACGGTGTCAACGTTAATGCGGTAATCCAACTTAGGAACAGTGAGTAACACAGAACCCAAAATAGAGACCCCATGAATTCACCAGTTGCGTCCTGAGACAAACCAATAGGCGCAAATGCTGTAATCGCAATTACGGTTGCACCAAGCAGTGGCCATTGAGTTTGCTTAGCGATACCCATTGCAGCTTGCTTCTTGGTTTGGCCTTGTTTTAGCCCTACTAAAATGCCTTCTACAATCACGATGGCATTATCTACCAGCATACCCAGAGCAATAATCAACGCGCCCAGAGAAATACGATGTAGCTCGATATTATTGATACTCATCATAATGAAAGTACCAAACACCGTTAGCAGCAAAACCGCACCAATGATGATGCCGCTACGCATTCCCATGGTAAACAGCAGCACTAAAATGACGATTCCAACCGCTTGAGCAAGGCTGACTACAAAGTCTTGAACTGACTTATCTACTTCCGCCGATTGATTGTAGAAGTAGTCAAGATGAATGCCCGCAGGTTTGATGCTTTCTAATGATTTCAGCTGTACATCTAACGCCTTACCGACTTCCACTACGTTAACCCCAGACGAAAATGAAATCGCTAGGTTAATAGCAGGCTTACCGTTAAACGTAATCACATTCGACGGTTTCTCTTGAATACCTTTTGAAATATCCGCGACATCTTTAAGACGAATCAAGTTTCCGGTATCACGACCATGGATAATCAGATTTTCCAATGACTCAACGGAATCTAAGCTACCATTTGGACGAATCGCTAAGCTTTCGCCATTAATCATAATCTCGCCAGAGGAAAGCACGCTGTTTTGCTGATTAAGCAATCCCATCACCGCATTCATGTCCAGATTCAGTGCTGACAACCTTTCTAGAGACAGCTCAACAAACAGCATCTCTTGCTGATCGCCTGCAATGGCCACTTTGCCTACGCCATCGACTAACTCAAGCTCTCTGCTTAAATAATCCGCATAGCGCTTAAGCTCAACATAATCATAGCCATCACCCGTGAGCATGATCATTACGCCAAACACATCACCAAAATCGTCAATGATTTGTACCGAGCTCACACCATTTGGGAGCTGCGGTTGTAGATCATTGATTTTTCGGCGCATCTCATCCCAAATCTGTGGCAACTCATCAGGACCATAGTCCATTTTCATACTAACCATGATTTGAGAAAGACCCGAAGATGATGTCGATTTGATGTTATCGATATAAGGGAGTTTGCGGATTTCTTTCTCTAATGGATACGTCAGTTCTTCTTCGACTTCCGTGGATGTTGCCCCCGGATAGGTAGAAATAATCATTGCATCTTTAATGGTAAATGCAGGGTCTTCCAAACGACCTAGATCCATAAAAGATTGCACGCCACCGATAGCTAAAATGACTAGAAACAACCAGCTGATGACGCGGTTCTTAATTGAATATTCCGTTAAACTCATTGTTATTTATTCCCCTTGAGAGCCACTTCTTCACCATCTCTCAGTTTTCTCAAGTTAGAGCTCACCAACACGTCGCCCTGGGTAACACCAGTATCAACAATCACACCGAAACTATTTATTTGATCCACGTGAACAGGCGTCTTAGTGACGACTCCTTCAGCATGTTTCCATACAAAGAACTCGCCTTGCTTAGTACCGGCCTCAAGCACGGTCATAGGCAACTGATAGCCTTGGATTGAACTTAGCCCTGCTGCCACCATGTCCACGTTCACGGCAACACTCGTACCAGGAAGGATTTTCTCAGTTGGTTGAGGCATCTGAAGCCACAATTCATAGGCACGGCTTTGTGAGTCAGGCTCGCTAGAGTGCTCCAAATACTTCATGCTGTAGCTTTGATCTACACCAGAAAAATAGGCTCTTGGCTGATAAGCGTTTTTTTGAGCCTGTGGAGTAATCGATGCAAGAATGTAGTCCGACAAACTGATTTTCACGTACACCTTGTCGTCTTGATAGATAGACACCACAGTTTCACCAGGCCCAACATTTTCGAAACGCTCTTTATCAACACTCGCGACCACACCCGCAAAAGGTGCCTTCAAGCTGGTATATTGAATCTGATGTTGAATGTTCTGATACTGCGCTTTCGCAAGCTGCTTGTTGGACGTTAATTCATCCAGCTCAGAGCTAGAGATCATGTCTCTTGAATATAATTCCGCACCACGACGCAATTGCTTGGTCGCTAGTTCAAATTGTGCTTGTGCATCACGGTACTGTTGCTGAAGTTTTTGGTCATCAAGCTTTGCGACAACTTGACCTTTCTTCACCGATTGACCAGATTTCACGAGTAAGTGTGAGATTTCACCTTGAATACGGAACGCCAGATTGGTCTGCTCAGCTGTGACTACTTGGCCACGAAACTCGCGATATTGCTGTTCAACAGGTTTTTGAACTTCAATCGTCTCCACCTGCAACGGTGCTCGCTCACGCACAGTGATATCTGAATAACAGCCTTGCAACGTAAGGGCGGCTAAACCTAATGCTAATATTGACTTTTTCACTAGATACCACCCTCACGAGTCCATAATTTGACTTGCTGTCCTTCGGCTAAGTTTGCCGCGCCTGCTACTACAATTTGGTCGCCTTGTTGTAAACCAGCCGTCACGTCACCCTTTTCATCAAGTGAAAGCTTGATTTGATGAACTTGATGGGTCGCTGGGTCAAAGCGCCAAACCTTACCGCTGGTTTCGTTCTGGTTAATCCATGCGGCAACAGGCAAAGAAAACGCACGTTCTGTGGTTTCACTTTGGATATGTACTTGTCCGGACATGCCTGCGAGTACATTGATATTTTCTGGCTTAGTGATTTTTACTGACGCTGCGTAGCTATTGGTATCAAGATCAGGCTGCATCGCAATCTCTCTAAAGGACGCTTCAATACGCTGGTTACGATGGCTATCTAGCGTGACGAAAAAGTGCTGATGCTTAAGCTCATCCAGCGTCATGTTCTTCACTTCAGTGACCGGAATAGCGAACGTAACGTCTAAGTCTTGGCTACTGATGAGGTTCAGAATGGGCTGCTTGGCACCGACCACTTCATATGGTTTTTGATGAGTAACTGACACCACACCATCAAACGGAGCGATAATTTGTGTGTAACCTAGATCCGCCTTAGCTTGCTCAAGCGACGCCTGTGAGGCCTTAAACTGTGTTTCATTGCGATCAAAGGCATCGGCACTGATAAGCTTCTTAGCAAATAACTGCTCGGCACGTTTTAATTGGGACTGTGCGAGATCAAACTCAGCTTGACGAGCATCCAAGGCCACTTGATAGTCCGTTGGGTCAAGTGTCGCTAGAATTTCACCCGCTCTCACCGCTTCACCCATCTTCACATCTATCGAAGATATTTGTCCTGCTACCTGAAACGACAGCTGTGCTCGGTCTGTGGCATCCACTTGCGCCAAATAACTGCTCACTGGCGAGAAATTCAACTCAGGAACTTCGACCACTTTAACTGGCTTGATCACGGGTTCATTGATTTCCGATTGTGCTTGATTACAACCGGACAGGCCGACGGCTGCCAATAAAGGCAACACAATCAAACCACTAGTTTTGAATAGACGATGGGTTTTCATAATATTTATCCCAAATTATATTTTACACTTGTGCAGTTAATTACTTTACAAGTGTGCAGTATAAGTATAATTTGAAAGAGATCAATAAATATTGCACATGTGTGCAGTATAATTTTTACGACTAACTTTATCGCTTTTGGTTATATGAAGAAGTCGTGACATTAACTCAGTAAATTTACTGCTCTTGATGACAGGATTGATGCGAATCTTGTCGTCGAGCACATTATTGCAGTACCCTGTATAGGATTGATTGAATTTAGAAGGTATCGAGTGGAAAAGAAAAAAGGTCGTCGCAGCGCAACGGCAGCGGAAGAGACGAAAAACCTGATCATGACGGTCGCAGCAGAAATGTTTTGTGAGCTAGGCTATGAGCGTGTATCCATACGCAATATTAGTGAGCGCGCAGGCGTCTCTCATAGTTTGATTCGTCACCACTTCGGTAGCAAAGAACAAATTTGGTATGGCATCAGCGACCACCTTCACGCGTATATGCAAAAGTACATTCGTTATCTTCTCGATCAGCTTCCAGAAGACACCCCCGCGAATGTCAAAGTCTACCGTTTTGCTGTAGGTATGTTGGCGCACTGCATTGTCATTCCTCAACCGATCCAACTTATCGCAGACGCAATGCGTCAAGAAAATGAATTCTTCGACTACTTTATTGATAGCACCGGAGAAATTGAGAGCATCGTGTTCAAATTGGTTGATGACTACAACGCAAATTCCCCACAAACGCCACTCATTATGCATGAGCTGAAGTGGAAACTGATGATGTTCGCCCACGGTTCTGCTTGTATGCTCCCCATGCTCAAAGAAACATGGTCACAGGAAACCACAGATCTGGATGAATGTTTGGTCAAACACTGGTCGCTGTTCGAAGCACAAGTTGCAAATGAGCTGTCTATAGGTGAACAAGACCGTTTGAAGCCGACAAAGGTCGATGAGCTTGTTTATCAGGTTGAATGTGATTGGGGTGAGTGTCCAAGGTAACGGAGTATGTATGAAGTGGATTGAGGGTTAATCTACGAGCTCTCATCCACTCCAAGAAACTAAGAAATAAAACATGCCTACAACGAGTGACATAAAGTATGTCACTATCCAACAAGTATTTGCCACTGCTGTATTCAAACCATACAACCTAGCAGGCAATACCCCGATAAAGCCACAAGGCATGCAGGCTAGCATGATACAAAGCGGCAGCAAGACTCCGCTAGCTGCACTCCAGATATCCAGAGACCAAAAAACACATAAGACAAATAGAACACCAAATGCAATCCTTGTCATAGAAGCAGCTATCGCAATTCTAGCCCACTTTCTCGAACCAGTAAGATGGAAAGTTAGTCCCGCAGCAAATACAAGTAACAAACTACCAAGTGGTATAAGCCATTGACTAACATCTGACAAAATGGAAGGTCGACGTATATCGGTAGCAGACAAAAATAGTCCCGTACATAAAGCACTGACAGAAACTACAAAAACAGGATTGCGCCAAAATTGATGAGCTTTACCACCCATTGTTTTTCCCTGCGCGCGACAGTAAGGAAATATCAAGCCGAAATAGATCGCTTCTTCAAATAACTTGAATAGCGCAAGCAAGGCGACACCATCTTCACCAAAAAACACAAAGGCAAACAACGCACCTAAAGCACCGATATTGTAGAAACTGGTAGTAGGGAGTAACGAGGCAAAATTCGTCCGCGATAAAGAGAAAATACGAGAAATGAAGATAGCTGTTACTGCACCAGAGCCAATAACTCCAACTCCCAGCAACGGCACTATCAGTAACTCAGTATCTACACCACTCAACTGCCACAAAGAGTTAATGACAGCAAAAGGAATAATGAATAGTAACGAGGATTGACTCGCTAATGATCTTAAAGCCTCTGAACGTGTCGGCGCATAGTGCTGAATAAGCATTCCCACAAAAAAGCTGACACCTATAAGAACCAGCATAATTATTAGTTGCTGAACCACAAAATCTCCTCGACAAAATCCGTATCGCCTACAAACCCTTGAACTATGGCAACAACTCCAGTTAACAAGCAAAGGCTATATTATCACTCTGTAAACTCTGGAAGTACGCAATATTGTTAGCTGATGTGCTCACCGCAAACTATTTTGAACATCCCTTAACACAATAAAATCGAAATCAAAAGAAACACAACGGAATCAAAAAAACAGAATGTAGCGGCATTGCACTTAGTAAAACCTTCTAAACACTACTACCATCACACAAATACTTTCGTTCGTAAATATTCGAAGACATTCGGTTGATTTTAAATTATCATTAGTACAGATATCAATCAGCGATATAGCGTCGCTGAAAGACGGAATAGATAATTTTAACTGGAGATTAGCTGTGAAAGAACTCGTAAGATCACACAAGGAAGACAATCAGAAGTTGGGCATTTACTCCGTATGTTCAGCTCACCCATTAGTCATTGAAGCTGTACTAAAATACGAACTTACGTCAGGAAAACAAGTATTGATCGAAGCAACATCAAACCAGGTGAATCAATTTGGTGGTTATACAGGAATGCACCCGAAAGATTTCGTAAACTACGTTCATGATATTGCAATTAAAGTCGGTTTCCCCATCGAACGAATCATTCTCGGCGGTGACCACTTAGGTCCAAACTGTTGGCAGC
Organism: Vibrio sp. SCSIO 43133; assembly: GCF_023716845.1. Lineage (NCBI taxonomy): Bacteria > Pseudomonadati > Pseudomonadota > Gammaproteobacteria > Vibrionales > Vibrionaceae > Vibrio > Vibrio sp. SCSIO 43133. The sequence goes on along the minus strand of NZ_CP068025.1, from coordinate 1,531,052 downwards.
AGGAGAGTGCAAGCTCTGCTATGGCAAAATCCCTAGAGCTAATCAAAGCGTATGTGGAAGCTGGGTTTACAAAAATACACCTAGATGCCTCAATGTCTTGTGCTGACGATGATATCCCTCTCGACCCTATGATTGTCGCAAAACGGTCGGCGGAAATGTGTAAAGTAGCAGAAACGCATATTGCTCCTGAGCTAAAATCAAAACTCACCTACGTCATTGGTACCGAGGTGCCTGTTCCTGGAGGAGAAGCTACTGAAATCGAAGCAGTACATGTAAGTAAGCTCACTGATATCCGAAATACCATTGACACTCATGTCACAGCTTTCGAAGCGCTGGGAATTAGCGAAGCATTGAGTAGAGTAATAGCGGTCGTAGTTCAGCCAGGGGTAGAATTTGACCACAGCAAAGTCATTCGATTTAAAAAAGACAAAGCTTCTGAGATTTCCCGCTTTATAGAAGACACTCCATGGCTTTATGAAGCACATTCTACCGACTATCAAACCCAAGAACACCTTAGTGATTTAGTAGAAAACCATTTCGCTATCCTAAAAGTAGGACCAGCTCTTACGTTTGCTTTACGTGAAGCACTATTTGCTCTAGCCGAAATGGAAACAGAAATAGTCTCAATAGAACAGAGTAGTCGCTTCAAAAAAGTGGTTGATGATGTTCTTCTAGATGAACCTAAATACTGGAAGTCATACTATGGTGATAAGCACTCGACAATCATTAATAACCTCCACTACAGCTTCTCAGATCGTATTCGCTACTACTGGTCTGAGCCACGGATTCAAAACGCATTTAACCTGTTAATTAGCAACCTAAGAGCAAACCCAATTCCGTTGTCTATGCTCAGTCAATATATGCCGAAACAGTATCAAAAAGTTAGCGAAGGAATCATTGACCTAGAACCAACAACGTTGGTGATCGACAAAATTCAAGAAGTAGTAGAGATGTACTCCAAAGCGTGTGAGTAAAACTAAAAAGGCCAGCAATGCTGGCCTTTTTAAGAACATAAGCATTAATCAACAACGATTACTTCCAAGCCAATATTTTCAAACTTTCTTTTAGTATCAGCTGGAATACCGCTATCAGTCACTAAGGTGTCTATCTGAGAAGCGTCTAGGACCTTGTTGAAACCAATACGCCCTAATTTAGAAGAATCAACGACTGCAACGACCTTTTGAACACAAGATGCCATTACACCAGTAATTGCGTATCCCTCATTAAAAGTCGTGATACCCTTCTCGGGGTCAATACCATCAGCTCCCACAAAAAGTACATCTGCCTGAACACCATTTAAGCACTGTTCCGCTTGGTATCCATGAAGGGATTTCGTTTTGCTGCGATATGTTCCACCAACAATAACTAGAGTCGTATCTGGTGCTTCCAATAATTCTGATGAAGCCGCCAGATTATTCGTGATAATAGTATACCCGCCTTCCTTAGCGAGGCATTTGGCAACAAGATGCGTGGTACTGCCACTATCAATGATAATGGAATCACCTTTTCTAACGAGACTAGCGGCCACACAAGCAATTCTTTCTTTGGAGTCTGAATTTAATTGATATCGATTGTCGATTTGCACTTCATCTTCATACTCTTGTTGAGTAAGAGGGAGAGATTCAATCGACTGTGCTCCGCCAAAGAAACGTTTTAATTTGCCCTGATTTTCCAAAAACTTCAGATCCGAGCGAAGTGTAACTTCAGAAGTATCAAATAATACTGATAACTCTTTAACAGCAACCTGGCCATCTTTTTTAAGGAGCTCGAGTATCTTTTCTCTACGGTTTAACGGGTTCATGCGTTCCTCACTCTACAACTTCGAAACAACGTGGCGGCTCACATTGCGAAAAACATCAATGGTATTTGAAAGATTCCGCAATGTAAATGATATATAAATACAAACTATGCGGAAATATTACCATCTAAATCCCACAATTGTTCCCAGCTATCAGCGCCTTCCCATAAAAAAACTTGGCCTTTAATCAAACGGTTATTAGCATCAATTCTTGATATTGCTTCCAATTCTTCCGCCGTTAATGGATTTTCAGTTACACATTTCAGGTTTGAGACATACTGATCTTCGGCAACAGAGAAAGGTATTGGTACATGACCTCGCTGCACTGCCCATTTGATACAGACAATTGCAGGATGAACCCCCAAGCGCTCAGCTGCAGCAACAATAACTGGATTCTCTATATCCACGAGGTCTTCCGCCGTTTTATCACGCTCAGGTCTTGTTGGAGATCCAATCGGACAAAATCCCACAGGCACTACATCGTTATTAATCATGTAGTTATATAACTCTTCTTGCTGAAATAATGGGTGACATTCCATCTCATTAACTGCAGGTTTTATTCTTGCATCCCTGATTAACAACGCCATTTTTGCTATGGTCATATTCGACGTACCAATCGCCTTAACCAGTCCCATTTCAACAAGTTGCTCCATTTGACGCCATGTTTTCATAAAGTCTTCATGGATATATGGCTTAGCATCTGGACTACGAGAGTCTCCGTCACAACCAATAGGGTGGAAATTTGGAAACGGCCAATGAACCATATAAAGATCGAGATAATCTACTTGAAGGTCTTTCAAAGTCTTCTTACATGCATTTATGACATCATCATGTTGGTCATTCCAAACTTTCGAGTTTATGAAAAATTCCTCGCGCTCAATACCGAAGTCATTCATTGCGCGTTTAAGAACATCACCAATCTGATCCTCATTCCCATAGATAGAGGCACAATCCAAGAATCGATACCCTGCCTTTATGGCACCATAAACTGCCTGCGATACTTCTTCAGGCCCAAAACGATCTGAACCAAAAGTTCCGAGTCCAACCGCCGGCATTTTTTGACCCGTATACAGTGTTTTAGTTGGTACTTTATCTATATCAACTGTCGGCTGGTATGAATATGCTACTGTCATTGCTATGTTCTCCATGCTCAATCTGAGCTCAATATCAATTTTGTAAAGGCATTGCCGATTGGTCTTTGTTGACTGTCGACCTGCGATTAAGGTTTGCGTCTAAAGAATAGGGGTTACACCTTTCTTCAATATAATATTGCCGTACTTTCGAGTGGTTCCGGTTACTACAATACACTTTGCGGACTTCGCTCTCTCATAGAAAGCAAATCTATCAATAAATGAGATCTCGGTATTATTCGGAAGCTTCGAAGTATATTCTTCAATTAACCCTGGTGGGTGAACATCATCTCCAACTGTCGCCATCATTACGACTTTGTCCGGTACATATTGGTCGAGCTCAATCAAAGGGATAACCGCCTCAACAAGGTCTGACACTTCACACCCTCTAGCCTGCAATACATAGTCTCCACATGAATAGGCTGGAAAATGAATGTCTGAGAAAACAATTTCGTCACCATGTCCCATTTTAGCGAGAATAAAAAGTAGCTCTGGTTCAACGATAGGATTGATATTTTTCAACATTTTTGACTCCTTATCTTTAGATTCGACCTGCACTTCCACAAATATCAATTTTCTGGCGAATAACTCGTGCCATCGCCTTTTTCGCTTCAATGTTATATACCCTAGGGTCATTAACAGTAGGATCGTCCTCAAAAACAGCTTTTAGAGTATCGGCATAGGCAATTTTAAGTTCCGTTGCTACGTTGACTTTACATATCCCCATAGACACGCAACGCGAAACATCATCTGAAGGCACTCCTGATGCTCCATGCAACACTAAAGGAATGGAAACTCGGCTGGCTATATCTCTGAGTCGTTCAAAATCTAGCTTCGGTGTTTCCTTATAAAGGCCATGTGCAGTACCAATAGCAATAGCTAAAGAATCAATGCCAGTGCGATTTGCAAAATCAAATGCTTGTACGGGGTCAGTGTAGGGTTCATCCACGGAGTCAATGATAAGGTCATCCTCTTGTCCCACTAATTGACCAAGTTCAGCCTCCACTGATGCTCCATAGCGATGACAAAGGGCGACAACTTTTCGAGTAATTTCGATGTTTTCTTCGAATGGAGCATGGGAGCCATCTACCATCGCCGAACGTATGCCGGCTTTTACCTTGTATTCGATATCTTCAAAAGAAGTATGGTGGTCTAGGTGCAAAGCTACTTGCATACCTCGGTCTTTTGCTGCAGCTTCTACCAAAGCCACTAATTCAGGTGTACCCGCGTACTGATACGTAGATGGCGTTCCTGCAAGAATAACCGGAGAGTCCATCTCTTTAGCAGTGTCTAAAACGCAATGAACAGACTCTAAGTTATGTATATTAAAAGCTGGGATTGCATAGCCTGATTTTTGAGCTTGCTCAAGCAAGTATTTGGTATGAATTAGAGTCATTATCTTAGCTCCACTTTAAAAGTATTTTGCCATCTGGGCTTTTGCCGTTCAGCGCTTCGACGCGTTTAACGAACTCTGAAGGTTCATACACGCCATCTAATAGTGATTGGGTATCAATAAGATTTTTAGAGAAAAGCTCACGAGCCACTTCCCACTCTTTTCCAGGATAGGGAGCGGAATAATTCATCCAACTTCCAAAAAGTGTCAGTTCTTTTCTGAGAATTTGTCCAAACTGCTGGTGAGTAAGAGTTAAGTCCTGATGGAGAGTGCCAATTAAAGCAACAGTCGCTCTCGGGCTCGCGATGCTTAAACACTGTTTGACAGAAGCTGGACTACCTGCAGTTTCCAAAATCAGTTGATGCTCTCCAGCAAAAGGAAGCGATTGCATTTGTTCGCGAATATCTTTGTCCAGTGAATTGAAACAATAATCCGCACCCAGTGATTTAGCTTTTGAAAGTTTCTCATCTGCTATATCGATCGCCGTAACAGTGGCAGCTCCCATTGCTTTTACGGCCTGCACCGCCAGTAAGCCAATAGTACCAACACCTACCACCACCACATCTTTACCCTCAACACCACCAGCCATCAGGATAGGGTGAAGGCTAACTGTTAATGGTTCGAAGAAAGCACCTTGAATTGATGACACAGACTCATCGAGCAAGAAACAACATTGCTCGGGAACCTCTACAAACTCGGCGTTTCCGCCTTGTGCACGCGATCCTATAAAGCTGTAATCACTACACAAGCTATATCGGCCATTCATACACTGAGGGCAACTGCCACATGGGACTAAAGGAGCACATGAAATTCTATCTCCATTTTTTAGTTGACTGACCTCTTCTCCAACTTCTACGACTTCCCCAGAAAATTCGTGTCCCAGTACAATCGGATAGAAATGGGCCCCATCATCGAAAATTCTTGGCAAATCAGAACCACACAACCCAGAGACGTGCACCTTCACAAGAACCGAACTTTTTTTCAAAGTAGGTTTTGAAATTTGGGCTATCTCAAGTTTATTGTTCGATTTAACAGCAATACTAAGCATCTCAATACCTTTTCATTAAATCAGTTTCAGAATCTTACATGTATCTTTCGAATGCTTATGATTTTATGTATTATGTGTTACGGATTTCAATTGAAAGTTTCGATTTTCGTCTAATTTACATGTATTGTTTGTGTTAGATCACAAATCGAACAACTTAGAAAGGATTAGAAAATGTTTATTGGTATCGATTGTGGCACTCAAGGAACGAAGGCGATCATTTGGCAAGATGGTGGCATTTTGGGGCAGGGCTACACTCCACATTCAACAATAATGGAACAATTGGGACAAAGAGAGCAAAGACCAGAAGAATGGTTTGATGCGCTCATAGCTTCTATCGACAAAGCATTTAAAGGGATCGAGCAACATAAAAAAGCGATAAAGGGAATTGGGATTTCAGGTCAACAGCATGGTTTGGTGTTATTAGATCAAAACAATCAAGTGATTAGAGACGCTTTGCTCTGGTGTGATACAAGACCCCAAGCTGCTCTCAGCGCATTTACACAAACCCATGACCTTAACTTAGTAGAGAAATTAGGCATTCAAGTTCCCGTGGCATTTTCGTTAGGTAAACTATTGTGGGTAAAGGAGAATGACCCAATTAGCTTTCGCAGGATCCACAAAATGATGCTACCGCATGACTACCTTAATTGGTGCCTAACCGGTCGTTTTACTGTAGAGCCGGGCGATGCTTCTGGAACAGGCTGGTTTGACACTGTTTCGAAGTCGATAAGTGACGAGCTGCTTTCCCTTATCAAATTCGAAAATGAATTAGCGCAACCTGACATCTTGCAGTCTCAAGAAATAGTGGGAACACTGCACCCTTCTATAGCTGAGAGACTTGGGCTAAATACCAATGTCATCGTTTCCTCAGGAGGCGGAGATAATATGATGGCAGCCATAGGGACGGGTAATGTTGGAAGTGGGCAGCTAACTATTAGTTTAGGCACATCTGGTACCCTTTTTTCACACAGTTCTGAGCAAGTAGATAGTCGTGAGCATAAAGATTTAAACGCATTTTGCTCTTCGACAAATGGTTATTTGCCGCTCGCTAGCACCATGAACGTCACCACTGCGAACAACCAGATTCTTAACCTTGTTAACGGTGATATCAGTGAGTTCGATACCCTGCTCGAATCAAGTCCTATTGGCGCTGACGGCCTAATCTGTTTGCCATTTTTTAACGGAGCTCGCCTACCAAATGTGCCTAATGCAAATGGCGCTCTTCTTGGAATCACGGCCACTAACCTCACACCAGGAAACCTGCTCAAAGCCACTGTCGAGGCTGTTACTTTTAACCTAGGACTAGGAGCTAATGTGCTAGAAAGTGCGGGAGTGAAATTTGATAAGACCTGTGTGATAGGTGGAGGGGCAAAGAGTAAAATGTGGCGGCAACTGATATCGGACGTAACCAACTTACCACTTTGGTGTCCAGTTTCGACCGAAGCAGCAGCTGTAGGTGCTGCAATTCAAGCATGTTGGGCTCACGAAAACCTTTATCAACCCACTCAGATAACGGACATATGTTCGAATACGCTTAAGGTAGATGAGGAAAAGTCTGTCACACCAATTGCGAAAAACGTTCAAACCTACCGGACAATAGCAGAATCATACCAATACCACCTGAACCGTCATATGGCTCAATTTGTCTAATTCCTTATGTCACGTTACGGGTGGCACTCGCCACTCGTAATTATTTGAAAGCAAAAAAGCCTAACTCACTTTCATATCTCTCTTAGTCCTAAAAATATACCTACTATCTAGCCATTGCTAATAATAAATAATTTATATTATAAATCATAATCTTAAATTAAAATTTTACATCCAAAAACCTAGTGGCATCCCAGTTTACTTTGTTGAGACAGTCATCAATTATGTGATCGACCCCTTATAATCGTAAGACTTCGTTACCATTCGAAATGTTTCGAGTATATTATTTGTTCATAAGGAAATCGTCAGCAGAGAAGGTACACCTGCTGAGAAGAATAACTTTCCAATTTGCAAGGAACCAATATGAGCAGTCCATTACTCACGATGAGTGGCATATCGAAAGCTTTCACCGGCGTTCAAGCTCTGCAAAACGTGAACATTCAATTGCGGGCAGGCGAAGTGCACGCCCTAATGGGTGAAAACGGAGCAGGGAAGTCAACATTAATGAAAGTGTTGATAGGCGTGCATAAAGCTGACGAAGGGTATATTCAGTATAAAGGGCAAACGGTCGCATTTGATTCTGTTCTGGAAGCCCAAAAAGCCGGCATATCCATGATTTTCCAAGAGCTGAACCTTATTCCTCATCTGTCCGTGGCAGAGAACATTTTCTTCGCTCGAGAACCACTTAAAAACGGCTTAATTGACTATAAAACCATGAGGTCAGAAGCCAAGAAGCTACTTGAGATGTTCGATATAGACGTAGAGCCGACGGACATTGTAAATACTTTGTCTGTAGCAAAACAACAAATGGTCGAGATTGCTAAATCTCTTAGCTTTGATGTTGAAATTCTCATTATGGATGAACCGACTTCAGCTCTAACGGATAAAGAAATCGATGCGCTTTTTGAGTTGGTCGATAAGCTTAAAGCCAAAGGTGTCGCCATCGTCTACATTTCACATCGAATGAATGAACTACGTCGGATATGTGACCATATAACTATCTTCCGAGATGGTCAGTATGTGTCAAACCATCGTTTTTGTGAAATTTCGATGGATGAGATCATTGCCAAAATGGTTGGCAGAACTCTGGATAATCACTTCCCACCAAAGCAAGCCGTTATTCAAGACGACCTCATTTTCTCCGTAATGAATGTAGCTCGGGAAGGGGTCTTCCAACCATTGAACTTCGACCTTCGTAAAGGCGAGATCTTAGCAATTACAGGCTTAGTCGGTGCGAAACGTACAGAGCTTGCTAGAGCGCTGTTTGGTGCCGATAAACTCACTGACGGCGAACTCTTCGTCCACGGACAAAAGAAGGTCATTCGTACTCCTTCTGACGCAATCAAGGCCGGCGTCGCCTACCTCTCCGAAGACCGAAAACTAAACGGCATTGCCGTCAAAATGTCCATAAGAGAGAACACAACTATGGCCTCAATGGACAAAGTGAGTTCGAATCTCGGAATAATATCCAATCAAGCTGAGGTAGACGCAGCGAATCAATACATCGACAAGATGCAAATAAAGACCCCCACCGTCGAACAGTTGGTTGGAAACCTCTCTGGTGGTAACCAGCAAAAAGTAGTGATTGGTAAGTGGTTGTTTAGAGATGCGAAAGTCATGATTTTCGATGAGCCTACTCGAGGTATCGATGTTGGTGCCAAATACGCCATCTACGAACTTTTAGATGAGCTAGCAACACATGGGATTGGAGTCATCATGATTTCATCTGAGTTGCCGGAAGTATTAGGTATGTCTGATCGAGTCATTGTCATGAAAGAGGGAGTGATGACCGCAATGCTTGAAACCGCAGCCACGACTCAAGAAGAAATTATGCAATACGCAACAGGAGTTAAAAACATGTTCCCACTATATGAGGAGGCAGTGTGATGAACGAAAAACACAAGGATATGCTACAGAAGTTAGCATCGCTAGGCGGATTATTCGCACTAATTATTGCTTTCTCCATCACTAGTCCACACTTTTTTAGTATGGACAATGCCATGACCGTAGGCCTTCAAACATCAACGATCACCATTATAGGTATCGGTGTAATGTTGACGATACTAACAGGTGGCATTGACTTATCCATAGGCTCAGTTATGGCGCTCTCAGGGGTTACCGCAGCCATGGCAGTAAATGCTGGAATGCCAGTTCCCGTGGGTATGGCTGTAGGAGTGTTGACAGGGGCCTTCTGTGGTCTTATTAGCGGACTATGTGTATCTAAACTGCGCCTCCCACCATTTATCGCAACACTAGGTATGATGATGATGGCTCGTGGTGTAGCACTCTACATCACTAATGCAGCCCCAGTTTCAGGGATGCCTGAGTCCTTCTCTTACTTAGGTAATGGCGCACTATTCCGCATGGTTGAGATTGGTGAGAATGGTTTCCCAATCATTAAATTTGCAGGCATACCTTATCCCGTGCTCGTCATGTTGCTGGTAGTTGCAGCATTCTCTTTCCTATTAACGAAAATGCGCCTTGGCCGCTACCTATACGCAATAGGATCAAACGAAGAAGCCGCTCGTCTTTCCGGTATCGATACTCAAAAAGTCAAAACCGCTGCCTATGTCGCCTCTGGTTTCTTAGCAGGACTTGCTGGCGTCATTATTGCGAGTCGACTTGTTACTGCACAGCCAAATGGGTCGGTCATGGCAGAGCTTGATGCCATTGCTTCTGCCGTGGTCGGTGGAACCTCTTTGATGGGTGGAGTCGGAACTGTATTTGGTGCGGTTGTCGGGTCATTTATTATCGGTGTCCTGCGAAACGGCCTAAATATGAATGGCGTTAGCTTCTTCGTTCAACAAATCGTAATTGGTGGCGTCATCATCGCTACCGTGGCGTACGACCAATACCGTATGCAACAAACCACAAAAGTGAAAAACCCTACTACAAAATCCAAAAAGGATGTTAAAGATATGAAAGTTAATAAGATTGCTACTGTCGCTGCGATGGGACTCGCATTTGCCTTTGCTGGCCACTCCACTGATGCTACTGCTGCTCAGAAAGAGATTGCGGTTGTTGTCAAAACGGAAAACTCCAACTTTTGGCAAAATGTTAAAGGTGGTGCAGTTGATGCCTCTAAAGAGCTTCCTGCATACAACATCACTTTCCAAGGACCAGCAGCAGAAACTGCGGTTGATGAGCAGGTCAACATGATACAAAACGCACTAAACCGCGGAGTATCTGGGCTTGTAGTTGCACCTACTGACCCTAACGCATTAGTACCTGCACTTAAGGCAGCATGGGAGAAAGGAATTCCTGTTGCTCTTATCGACTCAGGCCTTAATGACGACGGTAAGTATCACCAAGCTTTCCTATCTACTGATAACCGTGCAGCAGGGAAACTTGCCGCAGAAAAAATGATCAAGTCACTCAATGGCAAGAAAGGCAAAGTGGCCATGATGAGCTTTACTGCTGGATCTGGCTCTGCTATGGAGCGTGACGGTGGCTTTAAAGAAACCATTGAAGCGGCAGGTTACGAAGTTATCGGTCCTTACTACTCCAATGCGGATATGGTTACCGCTCTAAACCAAACTATTGACGTCTTAGCTTCGAATAATGACTTAGTAGGCATTTTCGGTTCTAACGAACCAACAGCGGTAGGTATGGCACGTGCTATTCAACAACGCGGCTACACTGGAAAAATTGTTGCGGTCGCCTTTGATGGTAACTCAGATATCCAACAATTTATTCGTGATGGTGTGTTAGACGGTGCCGTTGTCCAGTCTTCTTACGGCATGGGTAACATGGGTGTAGAAACGGTTTCTCAAATCCTGAGCGGAAAGAAAGTCGCATCTTATATTGATACCGGTGTTGTTTATGTAACCAAAGACAATATTGACTCAGACAAAGCGAAAGCCGTTCTCTACTAAAATTGTTGAAAAACAATTGAATTTGACTCAACAAAACAACCTCTAAGCACAACGGACCTTACAGGATAACTGGAGGTCCGTTGCTATTTTTCGTTCATATTAACTAAACGTAACATTAAATATATTCATACATACTTAACCTTATTTTTTCCTTATCGTATCGGCGTGCTTTGACAGAGATCAACAAACTTGATGATTCCCTGTCTGCACTTTCACGCTTTGACCAAAAGTAGTCGATGACAAAAACGATAGGAAATGGTTATGAAATGGCCGATAAAAGCGCTGGCAGTCGCGCTAAGTTGCTCACTTGGGGCGACACAATCTTTTGCAATCAATCTCGAACCCCTAGATAAAGACTTTACCCTACAAATCCTTGGTTCTGGAGGTCCCATCTCTGATGATATGCGCGCCTCATCGGGAGAATTGATTTGGTGGAAAGGCAAATCAAGAATCATGATTGACGCGGGTGGCGGTAACTACCTACGATTTGGCCAAGCAGGAGGCAAACTCGAAGACCTCGATCTTTTAGCCATCACTCACTTCCACACCGATCACGTTGCCGATCTTCCAGCTCTGCTTAAAGGCGCTTACTTTTTCGAACGTGAGGACGCACTAGATATCACCGGTCCAGAAGCTGGTTCTGCATTTCCGAGTTTAACAGGCTATATGGATGCGATGTTCAATCAGGAACACGGAGCTTACGCTTACCTTAATGGACTTTATGATGGCTCAGATGGCCTGTTCCCAATCACCCTCACCGATGTTTCTTATCAAGAAACCACACCACAAAAAATCTACCAATTAGATGGGCTTACTGTTTATGCACTCGGCATCCCTCATGGAGATGTACCTACTTTGGCCTACCGAATTGAAAGTGAGGACGGCGTCATTGTTATTTCTGCAGACCAAAATGGCAGTAATCCCGCCTTCATTCCTTTTGCCAAAGGCGCTGACATTCTAGTCATGCCTATGGCCATTCACGAAGAAGCCGATGCTATCTCATCGTTTATGCATGCGAAACCTTCGACCGTGGGGGAAATTGCCGCTGAAATTAATCCTAAGCTACTGATTTTAAATCACTGGATGGGGCTAGGCCTCAAGCGTAAAGCACAGTCAGTGGAGATCGTGAAAAAGTACTACAAAGGAAAAATATTCTCTGCTCGTGATCTGTCGAGCTTCCCAATGGCGTCTTTCAAGGAGACTTCAAATGAACAATAAAATGGCTATCTCAATCGCACTCAGCTCACTGGTATCAATGAACTCGGCACTCGCTGCTATCAGTGAATCTGCTGAAGCTCCTGTTACCGCTCAGCCAACAGAACAGCATGGCGGTAAATGTGCCGCAGGTAAATGTGGAACCGAAAAACGCTTTGAAAAACAAGAGCTCGATAGCGATCCACAAGATAAGTTAGTGCGCGCGCGTGACGGGAAGTGCGGCCTCTCTGGTCAAGGTATCAATGCGCCTGCGGACGCAGTGACATCAGCAAACAGTAAGGTGACAGGTGGAGTATGCGGACAATAACCAACACCAGCAAGGGATTGGGTCTGCGTATGGAGCATGTGGATATGCTGAGTGACATGCCTAAGCATCCCGATATCGACTTTCTTGAGCTCGCACCTGAAAACTGGATGAATCTTGGTGGCGCAAAACGGGAGCGTTTGGAGCAAATCGCTGACAAATACCCCTTGGTTGCTCACGGTCTTAGTCTATCCATTGGTGATTGCGTGCCGTTAAACGAAAGCTACCTGAAAGATGTCGCCCGTTTTCTTAATGAGTTTGATATCGAGATTTACAGCGACCATTTGAGTTTTTCTCGGGACAGTCAGGGCTATCTTTATGACCTACTACCGATCCCAAGAAGCAGAGAGAATATCGACTATCTAGCCTCTCGAATCCAACGCGTGCAAGACGTGGTCGCTAGGCCTTTGGTGCTCGAAAACATCTCGTTTTATCACAATTATGACAACGACATTCCTGAAGGCGAGTTCTTTGCAGAGCTTATCGAGAAATCTGGCTGTCAGATGCTGCTGGATATCAATAATGTCTACGTCAACAGCATCAACCACGGTTTTGATGCTTATGAGATGCTGCAAACCTTGCCGAGCGACGCAATTCGCTATTACCACATTGCAGGACATCTGCAGCAGAGTGATCAATCATTACTCGATACTCATGGCAAACCAGTCCCTGACTCGGTAATTGAATTGGCTCATTATGTGTTTAACCTCCACGGCAACAAACCACTGCTGTTAGAGAGAGACCACAACGTGCCACCACTGGTCGTCCTTACTGAAGAGCTACGAGACATCCATGCAGTTGTCAAAGCTGCTGAACGACAAGTCCAGCTGTCTGAAAGTGGGGTCCTCTATGCTTAGCCCTCCAGGATTGATGCTTCAGCAAACTGAAGCGCTTGCGCAGAAGATACGATTAGGTCGCACTGAAGGATGCCAATACGGTGAGTTTATTCGCGACAACGTTTTTGGTGTCGTAAACAACACCTTTCCTTTTTTCGTTGAGCGAGTCGGTCATCAAGCTTTGGTTCAGTTAGTGGAAGACTTTCTGTTGCAGCATTGTGCAATGGAACCTGAGTTTCATCACATCGCGACAGAGTTCGTGCAGTTCATTCAGCATGGTACTTGGGTCAACCAACTTGACCTTATGGTACTTGAATACGAGTGGATCGCCTTCAGCGCAGAAATTGACCAAACTCGAATCAATATCGAGTCTTGCAGTGACATTGTGTATCAGAACCCTGAGCAATACACCTTGAGCTGCAATCCCACTCTGCACTTAGTGGAGTTGCCTTTTGAGGTGTCTAGTCACTCAATACAAATAACCGATAGCACTCCACCAAACTACTACGCGGTATTTCGAAACGCTCAACACCATGTTGTCTCACAAAAACTTCGGCCCATCGATGTGGCACTGATTCAGACCCTTCAACCCTCATATTGTTCGAGCTTACAGACATTCCAACAACAAACTGAAGCTCAACTCGCCGATTTCGATGTACGTCTTTGGATACAACATTTCACCCATCTCGGGCTGTTAAACATCAACACCCTAGGAGAATAAAATGATTAAGTCAGTCTTAACTTGGTATGACAACCTTATCGACAAGTGCCGAAAAATCGACTTTTTGGTTCTACTGTCTATTCGTCTTTTCTTGGTTCCGGTTATCTATGTCGGAGCGCGCTCTAAAGTACTGGGATTCGCAGGCACGGTTGCCTGGTTTGGCGCCCCCGTAGCAGACGGTGGACTTAACCTCCCGTTTCCAGAACTTCTTGCGTTCCTCGCAGCTGCAACTGAAGTCGTCGGGTGTATCTGTATAGCCCTAGGCTTGTTTACTCGCATTATCGCGATTCCTATGATTTTTATGATGAGTGTGGCCAGTGCCATGGTGCATTGGAAACATGGCTGGGATGCGATTGCGACAGGGAGTATGGAATCAACCATTCGTCTAAACGGCTTTATCACTTGGTTAGCGGAAAACTTTCCGGGCCGCTACAACTACATCACCGAACTTGGTGACCCTGTTATGCTCAACAACGGTATGGAATTCGCTGCCACCTACTTCGTGATGTTAATGGTGCTTTTTGTCTACGGCGGTGGTCGTTATCTAAGCCTCGATTACTGGCTAAAAAAGCCCTTTCTAAACAAGCCTGCAAACGCTTAATCACCAAATAAAAACCAATCTTTCTACTATTTCTACCCGCTACGCTCGTAGCGGGAAGGGGATGCTATGTTAACAGATGTCGTTGATCTGTCGCGTCTGCAATTTGCTAGTACCGCGCTGTATCATTTTATATTCGTGCCTCTCACCATAGGGCTATCATTCTTGCTAGCCATTATGGAATCGGTCTATGTAATGACGGGCAAAACCATTTACAAGGATATGACCAAGTTCTGGGGCAAGCTCTTTGGGATCAACTTTGCCGTAGGGGTTGCAACCGGCTTAACCATGGAGTTTCAATTTGGTGCCAACTGGTCCTATTACTCTCACTACGTTGGTGACATCTTTGGGGCCCCGCTTGCGATTGAAGCACTAGTCGCCTTTTTTCTTGAATCGACATTGGTCGGGATGTTCTTCTTTGGTTGGGATCGGTTAAGTAAGCGTCAACACCTCACAGTTACTTGGCTTACTGCACTGGGTTCAAATTTCTCTGGTCTTTGGATTTTGATGGCTAATGGCTGGATGCAAAACCCTGTCGGTGCTGAGTTCAATTTTGAAACAATGCGTATGGAAATGACCAGTTTCACCGACGTGATTTTCAACCCAGTGACACAAGTGAAATTCGTTCATACCGTCGCCGCAGGTTACACCACTGGTGCACTATTTATCATGGGTATCAGCGCTTACTACTTGCTGAAAAGTCGGGACGTAGCATTTGCAAAACGTTCATTTGCTATCGCTTGTTCGTTTGGCATGGCTGCCATCTTTTCCACACTTCTGCTGGGCGATGAATCTGGTTATGAACTTGGCGATGTTCAAAAGGTTAAGCTCGCAGCGATTGAAGCGGAATGGCACACCGAAGAAGCACCAGCTTCATTTACCGTCTTCGGACTTCCCAATCAAGAAACCATGGAAACCGATTATGCGCTTAAGATCCCCTATCTCATGGGCATTATCGCAACACGCTCTTTGGATAAACCTGTGTTGGGTATCAGTGATCTCATGGCAATCAACGAACAACGAATACGCAACGGAATGATCGCTTATGGTTTACTCCAGCGTTTAAGAAATGGTGATAAAACCGCCGAGAACATCGCTCAGTTCAATGACGTTAAGTCTGACCTTGGCTACGGTCTTCTGCTGAAGAAATACGCACCCAATGTCTCTGATGCCAGCGAACAACAAATAAAAATGGCTACACAAGACACCATTCCGCAAGTCGCACCACTGTTCTGGAGCTTCAGAATTATGGTGGTGTGTGGCGTCTTGATGTTCGCGCTGATTGGCTTTTCGTTTATTCAAGTTTGCCGTCAGAAAATCGGCAGCCAACGATGGCTACTTAAATCAGTACTTTGGGCGATTCCATTGCCATGGATAGCTTGTGAAGCTGGATGGTTTGTCGCTGAGTATGGCCGACAACCGTGGGCCATTGGTGAAGTTCTGCCTGTCAGTATGGCCACTTCAGACTTGGCGGCCAGTGATATTTGGATTTCGCTAGGAGCCGTTTACGTGCTCTATACCCTGTTCCTTATCGCTGAGATGTATTTGATGGTGAAATTCTCCCGCCGCGGGCCAAGTGTACTGAAAACCGGGCGTTACTATCACGAACAAAACCGTTCACTCGACAATGTTATAGACAACTACAAATAAGGAGATCATATGTTTGACTATGAAACACTCCGCCTCTTCACATGGGCGATCGTCGGCATACTGATCATCGGCTTTGCTATCGCGGACGGCTTCGATATGGGCGTCGCCGCACTACTGCCTATTGCCGGAAGAAGTAATGTTGAACGTAGGATTATGATCAATAGCATCGCGCCACATTGGGACGGTAACCAAGTTTGGCTGATCACTGCGGGGGGAGCGATTTTCGCCATCTGGCCTGCCGTCTATGCTACGGCTTTCTCTGGTTTTTACTTGGCGCTGGTTCTGGTTCTTGCCGCGCTATGGTTACGCCCTATTGGCATGGATTATCGAAACAAAATTGACGACCCTAGATGGCGACGCGCTTGTGATATTGCTTTAACGGTCAGTGGTCTCGTACCACCTTTAGTATTTGGTATTGGCTTTGGTAATTTATTTGTAGGTCTGCCATTCGAGCTCAATGAATTGCTGATGATCAGTTATAAGGGCGGATTTTGGAGCTTGTTTACTCCACTCCCCATAGTGTGCGGTGTCGTCGCGATGACCATGACTCTGCTTCAAGGAGCTACCTTCCTGCAACTAAAAACGGTGGGAGAGCTTAATGAAAGAGCGCGATCCATCGCAGTGTGGACCGCGTGTACCGCGCTGATTATGTTCGTTGTCGGTGGCGTCATCGCCAATGGCCAAGATGGCTATATCATCCAAAGCCTTATCGATACCAATGGCGTTTCAAACCCAGTAAGCAAAGAGGTCTCGGTTGTCAGCCATAATATGCTGCATAACTTTATTCGCTACCCTACGTTATTTATCGTACCCCTTGGGGCATGCGCTATGCTACTTTTCTCGGCGCTGCTGTCCATGGCGAAGCGCGGTGGCTGGGCATTTTTGTGCTCGAGTTTGGCAATTCTAACCATCATATTGACCGCAGGCATTGCGCTGTTTCCAATGATTATTCCATCAAGTTTAGTACCTTCTCACAGCTTGACGTTGTGGGATGCCACGTCAAGCTACAAAACGCTCAGCATCATCTCAGTGGTCGCCGTTGTGGTTGTCCCTGTAATCCTTGGATACACGACTTGGTGTTATTACAAGATGTTCGGCCGAATCGACAAGCAATTCATTGAAGACAACAGCACATCGCTGTACTAGGGAGATAAAACGTATGTGGTATATCTGTTGGGTTCTAGGTGTGTTGCTCGCATGCTCCTTCGGGGTCATCAATGCGATGTGGTTAGAGCAACGCAATAAAGAAGATATGGATGGTTAATCCATTGTCTGAAAAGACAAAAGCCCACGTTGTCGTGGGCTTTCTCGTTTGTCTACTTATTTTGTACGATTAGTTCATACGCGGTTGAATCAAGTTGAAGTTTGCTGGGATATTGCTATCTAGAACGCCCATAAACTTGTTCAGTACCGATTGGTCTCCGGTTACTTTTAACGCACCAGTAGCAAGGGCATCTTTTACTGTCAGTTTGTGGCTGATGATACCAAACAGCGTCATGTTATCGGCTTTGATCGTACCCATTGAATCTTGAGGGTGATAATCCAGCGCTGAGTTCATTACACCATTCTCGACTTCTACACCAAATGATTCTCCGTTTAATTCAAAATCAAAGGCAATTCGGCCTGCGTCTAATGACTTCTGAGGAACGATACGTGTTGCGAACACATCCATCATCAAATCAGAAGGAATGGCTTTAATCACATCTGGACCTGCTGAGTTCACAACTTGTGGCAACAAGTTATCGTTACGAAGCTCTTTTGCAGCCGTCAAATACCAGTTGCGATTAAGCGCGGTTTCCTCTTGGAAGCCTAGTTGTTCAAACGCATCAGCCATCAAGTAATTGGCTTTCTTGTTGTCTTTGTTATACGACTCAATGTTGTTTAGCAGCTGAACAGTAAATGCATAATCACCTTGTTGGTAGTAATCCAGCGCTTTCTCAATCACGACATCCTCGCCACCAAAGCTCTCAACATAACGCTTACCGGTATCTGCATCAGTGTGACGAGCTATTTCCACTGGGTTACCGTCGAACCAACCTAGGTTGTTAACGTAGGTAGCAATGACATTGTTTTCGAAGTTGCCGTAGTAATCTCGGTTGTTCCACTGTTTCATGATCGGGTCAGCGATTTCGATCTTCTTAGCAATATCTCTTGGACGATAACCGTAGTTAGCTAATCGAGTGGTTTGGTCGTTAATCGCTTTGTACAAATCACGCTGACCTTTCATGTAGTTAATGACTTCTTCGTTACCCCAAGTTGGCCATGTATGAGGGCCAAATAGCACTTTCGCACTGTCGTGCCATTCAACAATCGCATTATTGATGTATTTCGCCCATTTACCAGCGTCACGCGTTTTAGCGCCGCGCATCGTGTAAATGTTGTGTTGAAGGTGATTAACGTCTTCAGCCATAGAAACCGCACCCCAAGCTGGGATTTCGAAGACCATTTCCGATGGCGCTTCTGATTCAGGAACCAAACGGAAGTCGAATTGCAAACCATCAATGGTAACCGATTCTTTTTGCTTAGTGATTTCGTGAACCGTAGTTGGCAAGCCATTAGCACCCGCAGCCACCAGCGGACCTAGCGCTGCTGTGGTAATACCTTTTTCATTTTTCGGTAGCAGGAAGCCATATTGGTACACAGCACGACGACTCATAATGTTACCAAACAGTACGTTTTCACCTACGGCATGCTCAACAAAACCTTGTGGTACATATACTGGAATCTTGCCACTCGCAATATCTTCCTCAGATGCAAGACCTGACTTAATAACACCTTCAATGCCACCATAATGGTCGGTGTGAGAGTGTGAAATGATGATAGCTTTTAACGGACGGTTGCCTCGATGCTTCGCGTAAAGCTCATAAGCCGCTTTCATGGTTTCTGGTGAATATTCGATATCGTAAAGAATGATGCCGTTGTCCGTTTCGATGATGGTTAAGTTAGACACATCATTACCGCGTACCTGATAGATTTTGTTTGGTAGCACTTCGTACAAACCACCACGGTTTACCAACTGAGAGTGACGCCATAAGCTCGGGTTCACCGTATCTGGCGCTTGTTTACCTTGCACAAATTGCATTGCTGGCACATCAGCAATACCTTTGATGAATCCACCATTATCTAGGGGAGCAATAAAGCCGCGATCTACTTCTTCAAACGCTTTTTTATTGTTGAAGTCTAACTGCTTGTAAACCTCTTGGTTGGCCTTTGCCGTGTATGACGTTGCACCCTTTGAGTTAGCAGTGAAGTCATAACTATCTAATGGCGCGGCATTGAGTGCCTGGGCCATAACCATAGTAAGCGGAAGGAGTGTGAAGAGCGTTTTAGTTGACTGTTTCATGGATACCTCGTTCAAAATTATTTTGCTTTGTTAAGCTGACGAGGTGCATGTTAATCAAACCGATTCGCTTGAACGATAGTGCAGAATTTAGAAGTCGATTAAATATGATTCAGTTATTGAGATTTATCTTCAATTGTCTGATTGGCATACACTTTTTTGTATTAATAGAACTAAAAAAAAGGCCCTCAGTAACTGAGGGCCATTTGATGTATTAACTATGCTAAATCACAAACATGGTGATTAGTCTAACTCGATTAGGTTCTTCTCAAATGCTTCATGCTGAGCTTGAACCGCTTTGTCTGGGCCACCAGTCATTGAGCTAACTACCATAATCGCAATCCAAGATAGGATAAACCCAGGAACGATTTCGTAGATATCGAAGATGCCGCCAGTTAGCTGTTTCCAAACTACGATAGTCACACCACCAACTAAAATACCCGCGATAGCGCCATTACGGTTCATACCAGACCAGTATAGGCTTAGTAGGATTGCAGGACCAAAGGCAGCACCGAACCCAGCCCACGCATAAGACACTAGTCCAAGTACCGAGCTGTCTGGAGTCATCGCAAGAACCAGTGCGATAATTGACAATAAGATAACACCGACACGACCTACCATCACTACTTGCTCAGATGTCGCATCTTTGTTGATGATTTGCTTGTAGAAATCTTCTGCCAACGCCGACGAAGACACCAATAGCTGAGAATCCGCTGTACTCATAATAGCCGCGAGAATTGCAGCCAAAAGGATACCAGCGACTACTGGGTGGAATAGCGCATTAACTAGTAACATGAAGATTTTCTCACCATCTGCCAGTACATCGCCACCAGTGCCTGTAGTGTAAACCAGACCTACAACACCCACTAGCATTGCACCAAGCATAGACAACGCAGACCAAACTACAGCAATACGACGAGCAGTCGTTAAGTCTTTGTTTGAACGAGATGCTTTAAAACGCGCGAGGATGTGTGGCTGACCAAAGTAACCTAGACCCCATGCCACTAGAGAGATGATAGCGATTGCAGATAGCGGCTGGCCTTTCGTGTCATTCCATAGAGTAAGAAGCTCTGGGTTAATGGCTTCAAGATCAGACGTTAGCTGACCGAACCCACCTTGCATACCAATCACAGGAACAATCATCAGTGCCGCTGCCATCAATAGGCCCTGAACTAAGTCAGTCCAAGATACTGCTAGGAAGCCACCGAATAACGTGTACGAGACAACACATACCGTACCGATGATGACGGCAATGGTGTAATCCAAGCCAAATACTGTTTCAAACAGTTTACCACCTGCCACTAGACCAGAACTGGTATAGAAAAGGAAGAAAAGCAAAATGAAGAACGCAGATACAACCTGAATCACTTTTGAATTGTCGTTAAAACGACGAGACAAATATTCAGGCAGGGTCAGTGCGTCAGTAGTAATACTGTAAGTACGTAGTCGCTTTGCACAGATTAGCCAGTTTAGCCATGTACCTACCAGCAAGCCGCCAGCAAGCCAGAAAGCTTCAATACCTGCTGCATACGCATAGCCAGGAAGACCTAGCAGTAGCCAGCCACTCATATCCGATGCACCTGCAGACAAAGCCGCTGGCCATGGTCCTAATGAACGACCACCTAGAAAGTAGTCGCTAGAATTGGCCGTGCGCTTGTAAGCAATCACACCGATAGCGAGCATCAACGCCAAATAAGCGATGAAAGTAGTTGTAATAGCGAAGCTATTTTGAATCATTATTATTTCCTCATCCTAGAATACAGCCTCCAACATAACGGTGATATTGGAGGCTGGTAGGGGTCCGTAACCTTATGTCACTAGCTACCAAGCTCAAGCAAAGTAGCGTTGCCCCCCACTGCTGTAATATTGATGGTTCTTGTTCTTTCTGTTATGAACCTCAACACGAGATTCGGATCGTGCGCCACAGGCAGCAGCACCAAATCCGTCTCAGACACCAAAAGACCTATCGCTCCATCGCGATTAGCCAGTTGATGGTTAACCTGCCATTCAGTGTCTTTAGAGCCAACAAGACCAACCACTCGTACATCGAACTCGATAAAGGTGGAAGCTTCTTCTAAAGCCACAAATTGAACTAGGTTAGTAGGCAGTTGAGAACGCTCGACTGCCGATTTTAAAATTTGATTAAACTTGTCGTTACCAGAACAAACAATGACACCATTACCAGCGATAAGTGCTGCGGTAATTTGCGCCATTGCCGCGATCTTAGCTTGTGCTTCTTCGCTCTCTAGAACCACTAAAACCACACCACGCCCCGCCGCATAAAGCTCATTGGTTTCACCCGTTGGCCCTGGCATCACATGCGGGTTAGCTAATAACACGTTAGCTTGTTGAATATGGAATGCCATCACGCTAGCGAGCGTAGCGTTCAGTTCATTCATATTACGCTGAGCAGAAAGTAAGCACTCACGTTGCTCAGCAAAATCACTAAGATTCCAACCTTCCCATGCTGTCAAAACATCGGAGAAAATAGTTGCGTTATTGACCATGATTTTTCTCCTTATTTCGCCGCTTGATTAGCGTTGGCGTTAATGACATCAGTAAAGCGATATAGGTAGTGTGGGCCACCTGCTTTTGGTCCAGTTCCGGAGAGACCCTGTCCTCCAAATGGTTGAACCCCTACCACCGCACCGACTTGATCACGGTTGATGTAGCAGTTCCCCACTCGAGCGTGTTTTTCCACCCACTCGTACGTCGATTCATTACGGCTGTGGACACCTAGCGTCAAGCCAAAGCCTGTAGAGTTAATGCTCTCAACCACTTTTGGTAGTTCAGATGCTTTGAAGCGGACGATATGGAGAATGGGACCGAAATGTTCTTCCGTTAGCACAGAGATATCAGAAATTTCAAACGCACAAGGCGGTACAAAATCCCCTTCTTGGCACTCAGCATCAAGCGACAGTTGCGCCACTTTGTTGCCTTGTTTTGCCATCGCATCAATATGTGCCAGTAGTTTTTGCTTCGCATTGGCATCAATTACTGGGCCCACATCGGTAGCATGCAGATATGGCAAGCCCACTTTAAGCTCATCCATTGCGCCTTGAATCAGGTTAATAACACGCTCCGCAATGTCCTCTTGAATAAACAGAACACGCAATGCAGAACAGCGCTGTCCGGCAGAAGCGAAGGCAGAGCGAACAACATCGCGAACGACTTGCTCAGGCAGTGCGGTCGAGTCAACAATCATCGCATTTTGACCGCCGGTCTCTGCAATAAATGGTACTGGCGCAACTTGACGTGCTGCAAGCGTGCTATTGATGCGCTGGGCCGTTGGCGTAGAGCCAGTGAAGGCAACGCCAGCAATCGCTGGGTGCGAGGTTAACGCCTGACCTACATCAGCACCGCGTCCAGTAATCAGTTGAATCGCATCAGCAGGGAAGCCTGCTTCAAGCATTAACTCAACAGCACGTACAGCGATAAGAGAAGTTTGCTCCGCAGGTTTAGCCACAACGGTATTACCCGCAACCAATGCTGCCGTGACCTGACCTAGGAAAATCGCCAGTGGGAAGTTCCACGGACTAATACAAACAAACACACCTCGTCCGCCGCGTGTCAATGTTTTTGACTGACCGTCAAAACCAAGTACCGATTGCGTTTCAAAAATATGTGGTTGTTTCGCATAGTAACGACAGAAATCGACCGCTTCGCGCACTTCATCAATACTGTCGTGAATGGTCTTACCTGCTTCCTGATGGCAAATCGCCACCAACTCATGAAGATTTTCTTCTAGCTTGTCTGCCAGTGTTAGTAAGCACTGACTACGCTCAACATATGGCGTCTGCGACCAACTAGTGAAACCTTGCTCTGCTACTCGGATAGCTTCGGAAACATGATCAAGTTTAGCCATAGCCACTTGCCCCACGACAAGACGGCGATCATAAGGCGCAGTGATCGTATCAACGTTAGCACCTTCCTTGATCATGCTTTCGTATTGCAATTGACCATTAATGATCGGAGCACCTTGCCACTGCTTAGCTCGGAACACTTCAACTTTGTGCTCGTAGTCTTTCACTTCGCTCTCAATATCAACGTTCACACCCACGGAGTTTTTACGATCGGCAAAAATAGCGGGAGGTAGATCGATATTAGCGTTGTGTAGGGTGTCATTGGCAAGCAATGCATCTACCGGATGAACAGTTAAGCTGTCAACAGGACAACGCGCATCAACAAGGCGGTGGACGAAGCTGCTGTTTGCACCGTTTTCCAGCAGACGACGCACTAGGTATGGCAGCAAGTCTTTGTGACTACCCACTGGTGCGTAGATTCGTACTGGCTGTTTATGCGTATCCATCACATGGTCATAAAGTGAATCACCCATACCATGTAAACGCTGGAATTCGTAATCAGTGTGCTGAGCCATTGTCGCAATGGCCGTCACTGTGTGTGCATTGTGACTCGCAAACTGCGGGAAAATATTGCCACGCACGTTTTCACTCAATAGGAATCGAGCACACGCTAGGTATGCAACATCGGTCGCTTCTTTACGGGTATAGACAGGGTACGCATCATAGCCCGCTTGCTGAGACCATTTGATTTCGCTGTCCCAATACGCACCTTTCACTAAGCGGAGTGGAATCAGGTCGCCTTGCTGCTTCGCTAAAGCGTTAACCCAAACCAAAACAGGAAGTGCACGTTTGGAATAAGCCTGGATCACCAGACCAAACTTGCCCCACCCTTTTGCCACGTCGCTACGATACACTTTCTCAAATAATTTAAGTGATAGCTCAAGACGGTCAGCTTCTTCCGCATCAATCGTAATCGCCACATCCAGCTCTCGTGCTCGAGTGAGAAGCTGAGTTAACGTATCGCAAAGCTCAGTCAGCACGCGCTCTTCGTTAGCGACTTCGTAGCGAGGGTGAAGTGCCGACAGCTTGATTGAAACTGATGGTGCTGGACTAGTATCTAAGCCGTATTTATCACTGCCTACTGCTTCGATCGCCATCAGGTAGTCTTTAAAATACTTGTCAGCATCAGATTTAGTGAGCGCCGCTTCACCTAGCATGTCATAAGAGTAGGTAAAACCGCGATCACGCATCTTTTTGCCATTCTTCTGAGCTTCACCAATGCTGCGGCCCAAAACAAACTGATGACCCATGATCTTCATGGCCTGATACATGGCTTTACGAATCACAGGCTCTGAGAACTTGTTGACTAAACGGTTCACCGCTTTTGCTGGGCTTTGTGATTCAGACTCAGCAAGCCCGACAACTTTGCCCGTCAGCATAAGACCCCATGTTGACGCATTGACAAACACAGAGTCAGAATTTTTCAGGTGAGATTTCCAATCAGCGACACTCAGTTTGTCGCGAATAAGCGCATCAGCCGTTGCAGAATCAGGAATGCGCATTAACGCTTCTGCTAAACACATCAGCAAAATGCCTTCTTGAGTATCTAAACTGTACTCAAGCAGCAAAGCATCAATCATTTGAATGGCATTTTTATCGGCACGGATGGCTTCGATAAGCTCGGTGGTTTTCTGTGGGATTTGCTGGGCTTCATCGCCTTGCGGCGTCGCCAGAGGTAAAAGCTGTTTCAACCATTGAGACTCATCCACCATGTAAAGTGGAGAGATCAGTGACCAGAGCTGTTCAAGCGGCTGCTCAACAAACTCCGTTTTTAGCACATCTGTTGCTGTAAACATGTGTGTTCCTCAATCTCTACTCAGCCGCAAAAGACGACTGGACTACTACAATGGCAGGCAGTGTATTTTGAGTGTTAAGGAATTACTTGTCAAAAACTCCGAGCTTTTTGCTGTTTTCTACGCTTATTAACAAAATTAATACAAGGTCACATCGAGTTAGACAAAATGAGCCGTTACAATCCGCAACCAAATTAACATATTGTTTCGTTCTCGCTAAACATTCCCCTCAGTTTTAAAACACAAAAAAGGGATGCACATAGGCACCCCTTCATAATCACCAATGAGAAACGGAGGTTATGACAAATCTTCACCGTTGGATTCAATCACTTTTTTGTACCAGAAGAACGACTTCTTACGAGAACGGTTCAACGTACCATTACCTTTGTTGTCACGGTCAACGTAGATAAAGCCATAGCGTTTACTCATTTCTCCAGTGGATGCGGCGACCAAATCAATGCACCCCCAAGGCGTATAGCCCATCAAAGGCACACCATCTTCAATGGCTTCTCCCATCGCTTTGATATGAGCGCGCAGATAGTCGATGCGATAGTCATCGTTAATCTCACCGTTCGCTTCCACCACATCTTTGGCTCCAAGGCCATTTTCTACTAAAAACAACGGCTTCTGGTAACGATCATAAAGGGTATTCATGGCGATACGCAAACCGAGAGGGTCGATAACCCAGCCCCAATCGCTGGCTTCAAGGTGTGGATTGCGAACCGACTTCACGACATTGGCTTCACTGGTGTTGCCTTTATTCATATCAGCGGAAGCGCAGCGAGAGGCGTAGTAACTAAAAGAAATAAAGTCCACAGTGTGCTTTAGAATCTCCAAGTCACCGTCATGAATCTCTAGTTCTACACCTTTATCGCGGAACGTTCTTTGAGCATAAGATGGGTAATAGCCTCTGGCTTGGACATCAATAAAGAATAGATTCTCTCGATCTTTATCAAGCGCCATTTTGACATCTTCAGGTTTGCAGGAGTACGGATAGAAGTTGCCACCCGCTAACATGCAACCCACTTGGTTATCAGGGTTAATCTCATGGGCGATTTTGGTCACTAGAGCACTTGCCACAAGCTCATGGTGCGCCGCTTGATATTTCACCTGCTCTTTGTTCTCACCTTCTTTAAATAGCAGGCCAGCACCAGAGAATGGACTTGCTAGCAAGATGTTGATTTCATTAAATGTGAGCCAGTACTTAACCAAACCATCAAATGCTTCAAAACAAGTGCGAGCATAACGCTCAAAAAAACCAATCATTTCACGACTGCGCCACGAACCATATGTGTTTACCAAGTGCATTGGCACGTCGAAATGGCATAAGGTAACAAGAGGTTCAATACCATGCTTCTGACATTCACGGAACAGATCTTGGTAGTAAGCAATCCCTTCTTGGTTAGGTTCTAGCTCATCGCCTTTAGGGAAAATTCTTGCCCAAGCAATAGAAGTCCGGAACACTTTGAAGCCCATTTCCGCTAATAGCGCGACGTCTTCTTTATAGCGATGATAGAAATCGATAGCTCCATGACTTGGATAAAACTCCGATTCATCGAGCGCTACTTGCTCACGTAGACCCAGCTTAATAGGCATACGATTGTCACCGTACGGAATCATATCGACCGTAGTTAGGCCTTTACCGCCCTCTAGGTGCCCACCCTCAGCTTGGTTAGCAGCGATAGCTCCGCCCCATAAAAAGTTCTCTGGAAATACCGACATTGTTACCCCTCAAATAGTACATCGTGAACCGATGAGCTAGCATTTTATCAACACTATGCCAGCCTCATTTCGGCTGTAATTAAGTTTTTTAACTGGATGTGCTCTTGTTCACAACATTAAAAGTTACCGGTATCATGTTACCAGTAACATCGATAATATGAAGTCCAGTTTGTGAATTAATTGAATTGTGCGGATTGGATCAAATTTTGATTCGTGAGGAGGGAACTTGGGGAAGTGCATTATTGTTATGGGAGTTTCTGGCTCAGGTAAGAGCACAGTAGGCAAAGGGATTGCCGATGTATTAGGCGCAAAGTTTATCGATGGCGATGATCTTCACCCGAGAAGCAATATCGACAAAATGGCCGCAGGCATACCGCTGAGTGATGATGACAGAGCGCCATGGTTGACGCGTATTAACGATGCCGCGTACAGCCTAGGATGCAAGAATGAGCATGGTGTTATTGTTTGCTCTGCACTTAAAAAAGGGTACCGCGATACATTAAGACTTGGCAACAATAACCTTATCTTTGTGTTCCTAGATGGAGAGTTTGAACTCATTCGACAACGTGTCGAACAACGAGGAGGGCATTTTATGAAAGGCTCCCTCCTGCGAAGTCAGTTTGAAGCTCTAGAACGCCCTGATTGTGAACTGGATGTCGTGACTGTACCTATCGACATGCCACTAGAACGTGTGATTCATACCGCCGTTCGTGATATCCGCAGCCAATTATCTAATGCCACGCTTGAGGTTGTATCATGACTCATACAACCTTACTAGCCGTTACGCAGCGTATCGAGCAGCGCAGTGAAAAATTAAGACAACAATATTTAGCGAATATTGCGAAGCAAAAACTGGCAGGCAAAGGGCGCTCGCAACTCTCGTGCGGCAACCTTGCACACGCCGTAGCTGCGGCGTGCGATGCGGACAAACAGTCCTTACTCAATAACACTAGCGCCAATTTGGCTATCATCTCGTCATACAACGACATGTTGAGCGCTCATAAGCCCTATGAGAGTTATCCGGAACTCATCCAACAAGCGTTAAGTCCGTTAAGCCATACCTCGCAAGTCGCGGGCTGTGTTCCCGCAATGTGCGACGGAGTCACACAAGGACAGCCGGGTATGGATATGTCGCTGTTTTCACGCGATCTTATCGCCCAAAGCACCGCCTTCTCACTCAGCCACAATATGTTTGATGGTAACTTACTGCTTGGTATTTGCGACAAGATAGCGCCCGGTCAATTAATGGGCGCGCTGGCGTATGGCCATCTTCCCACTGCGTTTATTCCCGCAGGTCCAATGGCAACGGGAATCTCTAATGAAGAGAAGGTCACTATTCGCCAACAGCACGCCGCTGGAGAGTTTGGTAAAGATTCGCTGCTAGAGATGGAATGTCGTGCTTACCACAGCAGTGGTACCTGTACCTTCTTTGGCACCGCCAATACCAATCAATTAGTGTTTGAAGCCATGGGGTTAATGCTACCCGGCAGCGCGTTTGTACCACCAGATTCCCCGCTGCGAACAGCATTAACACAAGATGCCGCGAAGCGAATCGCCAGTAGCATTGCAGGTTCAGCAAACTATCGCCCATTGTGTGACGTAGTCTCAGCAAAAAACTTGATTAACGGTGTGGTAGCCCTACTCGCTTCTGGTGGTAGCACGAATCACAGCATTCATATGATTGCCGTCGCCCGAGCTGCAGGCTTGCTACTAACTTGGCAAGACATCAACGATCTTTCCGACATCGTACCTCTGGTCGTCAATATTTACCCGAATGGCACCAGTGATATCAATGCATTTCATGCAGCGGGCGGTGTCCCTGCTCTATTAACCAGACTCAACCAGCAAGGGTTACTGCATCGCGATACCGTGACGGCATTTGGCCGTTTTGAAGATCAACTTTGCTACCCAGAATTAGACAGCCAATCTGATGATCAGGTCCTAACTTGGTTACGCTCTAATGGGACGAAAAACCCTGAGGTCATCGCTAATGACAAGCAGTATTACCAAAAAACGGGCGGGTTAAAGCAAGTATCAGGTAACTTAGGGCAAGCTATCGTTAAAGTGTCGGCGGTAAAACCAGAGCACCAGATTATCGAAGCACCAGCCAAAGTATTTAACGATCAGAGTCAAGTGGAAGCAGCCTATCAGCGAGGCGAACTCGAGTGCGACTGCGTGGTCGTCGTGCGTTTTAATGGCCCAGCAGCTAACGGCATGCCTGAGCTGCATAAATTGATGCCATTGCTTGGCAATATCCAAAATAAAGGTTTTAACGTCGCCTTGGTGACCGATGGTCGGCTGTCTGGCGCGTCAGGGAAAATCCCCGCAGCGATTCATGTATCGCCAGAAGCCCTGCGAGGTGGAAACATTGCACGTATACAAGATGGCGATAGGGTTCGATTAGATTGCCACCGTGGAGAACTCAAAGTATTCGAAGGTATCGAGAGTCGCCCTCTAGAGGCTCATGATGCCGAAATCCATCAACAGACTTGGGGCAGAGATCTGTTTGCAACTTGTCGCCAGAACGTCTCAGCAGCAGACCGAGGAGCGAGTTTCCTCTTTGCCGACTAAACCATGTTGACCCCGCGAGCCTACCCCCGAGTTTTCATTAAGGCGAGATTCTGAGTTAGAGACTCTCTCCCTCAGTAATCGTAAAGCCCATATCAAAAACTTTTTGCTCGCTTGGGGCTCCTGATAGCGCCGATAGTAATAACTCGGCGCTCTTTTTTCCAATCTCAAATCGTGGTGTATCAATACTTGCCAAGGTTGGGCTAATCACTTTACCCATATCCAGAGCGTTAAAACCAACGACGCTAATATCCTCAGGAACTCGTTGTTGCTTAGCACGACACGCCATAATAGTACCAATCGCAATATCATCGTTGGTGCAGAATACGCCATCAAGCTCTGGTTGAATTAGCAGAGCTTTGTCGAGCAAAGTACTACCCAAAGCAAAACTAGAGTGCTCTTTGGTTAATACGTGTAGAGGTTCCAGCCCTGCCTCAGTGACCGCTTTATCATAGCCGTGCATACGTAGCTGAGTTCGGGTATCTAGGCGAGCACCAAAATAAGCGATATTGCGCTTACCTTTGGCTATCATTTGCGTCACCACTTCATAAGCCGCCTGCATATGGTCCAAACCGACCGCCATATCAATAGGATTAACCGGTAAATCCATGGCTTCTACCACAGGAATACCTGCGGTTTTTATCATTTGCAGCGTGCGCTCGGTATGATTGGTGTCCGTCAAAATTAGGCCATCTACTTGATAAGAAAGAAAAGATTCGATTTTCTTTTCTTCCACATCACGATCGTAGCTGTAGTGAGCGATCAAGGTATCGTAACCATTGAGGTTAGTCACATGCTCAACACCTTGCGCGAAGCTAGAAAATACTTGGTTAGACAATGAAGGCAACAGTATACCAATCGCTTTACTCGACGATTTCGACAGCATCGCAGGCGTTCTATTATGGATATATCCAAGCTCTTCAACCACTTGAGCGATTTTATCGCGAGTCGCTTGGGCGACCGAATCTGGATTGCGCATGTAGCGACTTACCGTCATTTTAGTGATACCCACTCTATCAGCAATATCTTGCAAAGTTGGGCGTGAACGTTTTGCTTCCATAGTCATTCAACGAATTCTCAAGTAGTAGTGAATGTTACTGTAACATTTTTGCTGTTAATGAACTAACTGTTATCCAAATCTCTAGGTAGGGACGGTTGAAGAATAACGATTTTTATATCAGATTCAAATAGATAGCTAGTAATATTAGGCAGGGCAAACAAAATTGGGAGAAAAGAACGGCGAGTATGTAAACTCGCCGATATTAGGGTTTAGCGGTACTCATCATCCAGATCGATATCTAGACATCGAGTCTCAGACAAGGTTTTATACCATTGGCCGGATTTTTTCACCCGACGGTTGCGATTGTCTTCCAGATCAATCTCTACCAAGCCATAGCGGTTCTTGAAAGCATTCATAGGTGAGACATTGTCCGTGAACGCCCAAAGCATGTAGCCTCTACAGTTTGCGCCGTCTTCGATCGCTCTTAGCAAATGGAACAAGTGCCTTGAGATAAAATCAATACGGTAGTCATCTTGAATCTGGCCTTGTTCATCTTTGAACTCAGCTTCATTTTCAATGCCCATACCGTTTTCACTCAAGATCCACTCGATATTACCGTACTCATTTTTAATGCGCATCGCCATATCATAAACAATAGCCGGATCGATCTCCCAACCTCGTGAGAAGTTCATTTCTCTACCCGGTAAGTCAAAGCCGCTAAAGTACTTTTTCGGATGAAACGGAACGTGCTTTGGCCATTCCGCTTCCGGCGCTTTCACTCTGTGTGGGTAATAGAGGTTGGCTCCAATAAAGTCCACAGTATTATGTTTGATGATCGCAAGGTCTTCTTCCGTTGGTGCGAAGTCAATGCCATTGCCTCTCAATAACGTTAACAACTCCGCCGGATATTCTCCTTTGATAGCCGGGTCCAAAAACACACGATTGTAGAACAAATCGTAGATTTCAGCCGCTCGTTTGTCATGCACCGCACTAGAACGTGGATAGGTCACTTCAGGGTTTAGCACCACGCCGATTTTTCCGTCGTAGCCTTGGTCACGATAAGCTTTAACGATTTTTGCCGTCGCTAAGTTTTTGGCATGATTCCACACCATCCACTTATTGGTATCTTGTTCGTACGGGTAACGAATCGCATCAAGATACACTCGGGTTTGCACCACGATAGGTTCATTGAAACTAAACCAATACTTCACCTTATGAGCGTAACGCTTGAACACTTCCTCCGCGTAGTGAACAAACATATCAACCACTTTAGGCGAGCTCCAGCCACCGTAATGTTCGAGCAAATAAGCGGGCAGCTCATAATGCTCCAAACAGAACATCGGCTCGATACCCTTGGCAAGCATGGTATCAATGACCTTATCAACGTAGCCTGCATACTCTTCATCTACAATCCCTTGCTCATAATCAAGCATAAAACGAGACCAGTTGATGGAGCTGCGGTAGTGGGTTAACCCCACCACCTGCATGAGGTCAATATCTTCAACATAACGGTTGTAGAAATCAGTCGCGACAGCTGGCCCATAGCCGTTATGCCAGACTTTTCGGTCATTCTTGTACCAAGCATCAATATAAGAATCTTGGCTATCTTTCTTACCACTCCAACCTTCGGTTTGCCATGCAGACGCTGCTGCACCAAGAATAAAACCTTCAGGAAACTTCATAGAGTATTGAGTCATTATGCGTCCTTAAGCTACCGCTTCTTTCGCTTCCGTTTTTTGCTCGCTTTCTAGATTATCGAGCTGCTCTTTGAACTGGTTCTCACACACTTTCACAAATGGTAGGTAGATGAGAATCGAGGTAACAATACAAGCGATCTGAGTCACCACTGCACCAAGTGAACCACCCGTCGCCAGCCATGAGCTCAGAATCGGTGGACAGGTCCAAGGAATCATCACCACAGCCTTACCTGCAAAACCAATCGCTGTTGCGTAGTAACCAATCATACCGGTAATTAGCGGTGTAATAATGAATGGAATCGCTAGAATCGGGTTTAGCATGATAGGCATACCAAACACCACTGGCTCGTTGATGTTGAATGCACCTGGACCGACAGAAAGCTTGGCAATCTCGCGCATATCTTTACGTTTCTTACATACTAAGAAGACTGCGACAAGTAGGCCAATCGTGACACCTGAACCACCGATACTCATGTAGATGTCCCAGAAAGGCATCGTAATGATGTTCGGAATTTCTTCACCGTTTTCATAAGCTGTCATATTTGCGGCAATCGCACCAAGCAGCAGCGGCTCACGTAGTGGCTTGATCATTTGGTTACCGTGAATACCCACTACCCAGAAAACCTGAGCTAGGAACATCAGTAGAAGCACACCAGGTAGACTTTGGATAGCACCTTCAAGCGGACGTTGAATCGCTGCATACGTTGCATCATAAAGCGTCATTCCCGAAATCTCGTAGAACGCAAAACCAAACGTAGCAATCGCAGTAACTGTGATGATAGACGGCAGCAATGCAGAGAACGAGTTCGCCACATTTGGTGGCACAGAATCAGGCATCTTGATTTGTAAAGCGCTAACTTTCAGAAGCTTGCTGTATACCTCAACCGATAGGATTGCGATAAACATACCCAAGAATAAGCCTTTAGTGTCGGTATATTGGCGAGCAATAACGTTGCTCACTTCAAACGCTTCACCCGCTACAACCACTTCATAGGTAGTCGGAATGACCGCCACGAAACAGATAACAGCAAGCAAACCTGAGTAAGCGTTAACTTGACCATTAAGCTTGCCAAGCTCAAGACCAATCATAAAGATGGCCCCGATGGTCAAGAAGTTCAGTGTTGCATAGTTTATTTGTCCCATGATTGGACGGTATTCAGCCAAAAAGGCAAATGTTTCAAAGGCAGCAAGACCTGACTGAGTACCCATAACCATGTTAGAAATCAGTACGCCAAACGCACCAACGATAATGACTGGCATCAGCATGACAAATGCTTGCTTGATAGCCATCACGTATTTCAAGCTGGTAAACCAGCCCGCCCAGTAATTGAGCTTTTCTGTAAACGCATTATTAAGCACGAGGTATCCCCTTCCATTCGTGTCGTTCATATTTGTTACGGGTAACATTACGGGTAACAAAACTAGAAAACAAAGAAAAATCCGGATAATTGTTAGCTTGAGCACGAAAAAAAGCCTAATTACTCATCAAATTTGAGCTAGATAACACTTTTGATAGATAACGTATTGCCGAATTGATAGTTACCCGTAACACTAGGAACAACAAAAAGCACAAATAAGTGTCAATAACAGGAGAAACAACGATGAAAATTCTATTGCTATGTTCGGCGGGAATGTCGACCTCTATCCTAGTAAGAAAAATGGAAGAAGCTGCTAAAAACCAATCTATTGACGCTGAAATATTGGCTGTGCCAATTGCTGAATTCGAAACTAAGCTAGCCGACTGGGATGTGTTCTTACTTGGTCCACAAGTGAAATTCCGCCAACAAGAATTTGCAGCCTTGGCGGCAGAGCAAGGCAAGAAAGTCCTAGCGATCAATCCTATGGATTACGGTGCAATGCGCGGTGAGAAAGTTCTGGCAACAGCCATTGAAGCACTCAGTGAAACAGCTTAAATAGGGGTATCAAATATCGATCTTGAGATCACCATCATGGGCTTAATCTGCAATGCAGGAGAAGCGAGAAGTCTATCCATGGAATCTATTAAAAGTGCCCGTAACGGACAGTTTGAACAAGCACAAAGCTACCTAGATCAAGCAGATGAAGCAATTCGTCAAGCTCATGTAGTTCAAACGGAATTAATAGGCGCCGATGAAGGTGAAGGTAAAATCCCGGTCACACTAGTGATGGTTCATGCTCAAGACCATTTGATGACCACCATACAAGCAATAGAAAGTGCTCGCGAAACAGTGCATCTGTATCAACGTCTCAACAAACTCGAACAGAGCGTTTTTAACAACGTTAGTATGGCTTAATTAATTTGCCGCAGCGTAAACAACAGTCCGATTGCGTTGCGGCAATATACTAATCAACAGCCTACCAAAAGCTCCCTTCAGTAATAGATACAATTGCTAACACTTTTACCTTTTCTATTCGCCCATTTTGTGACCAGCATCCGGTATACTGCCCGCGAACCAGAAAGTCATCGCTTACACGTAAAGGTTATTCATTGGTTAAACGTTGGTATCGTCTATTTCTAGCGCTTATGATTGCAGTTTGCACACATACTGTAAGCGCGGACGAGTATCTCACGCCCAATACTTCCAATCTCGCTAATACTGTTATCACCGTCGATCTTTCGACGACGCCATCTGATGATTTTAATGCCCCAGCAGATGATAGTGGGTCGATTCTTAATGATTACATGGGTCCACTGTTTCTTTCTTCATCCAGACGTGTCATTAGTGATAGTTGGGATGCCGACCAAAAAGCAGCGCCTGATTACCACCTATTAATTGCCTTCTTAGCACCTCCATTACTGGCGATCGCCACAAGAAGCACCTCACTTATTCCACCGCAACGTCATTGGACGAGTCGCACACAAAGCGCTCCCTCAAGAGTGGCAGGCTGGAAAGAAGCCAACACTTTGTACGCTCACAGACAGCCTCACTCAAACTAACTCTCAAGATCAAGTTCAGGACTACCTGAACGCTTCAACACGCGCAGCACATTAAGAGTAGCGACTTGCTGATGACTGAAATAAATGTCTTCACAGACTGATTTGGTTACGGCTTTCATCTCTTTCATGATGACCATGCGCTCATTTTGATCCGTTTTAGAGAGTTTCATTGTGAAAAAACCATCACGTCAACCAATCAACCGCTACGCCAAGTGGAAGTACGTGGTACTTATATTCAGCTTGCTCGTCATGCTGTTAAGTGCTCTACCTTCTTTGTATGGTGAAAATGCCGCCCTTCATATCAACCATCGAGGGCAAATTTCTGATGCGAGTCAAATCGCTCAATACCTTGAACATGCCAACATCACCCCCACTAGCATTGAACAAGATGGTGATAAAACCATCGTGATTCTAAAAAGCCCCAAACAACAAGCTGCAGCGCAAACACTGCTAAAACAGCACTTAGATGAATCCACAACCGTCGCACTAGCGATGGAGCCAGCAGCGCCTCAATGGTTACTAAAATCAGGTTTTTCGCCTATCGCTCTGGGCCTTGATTTGAGAGGCGGCGTCCAATTTTTATTGGAAGTCGATATGGAGCCCGTCTATCAAGCACACCGACAAATGGTTATCGATGAGTTCTCTTCGGAGTTTCGAACTAGCCGAGGTCGAATCACGGGCGATAGCGTTCAGCTCAATTTGTTTGGTGGAACTTCTACCGCAGAAGCACGAGCCTTTTTACGTCAGCAGTTTCCTAACTGGCACACGTCAATCCAAGACAACACGATTCGCCTCTTATTGACAGATGAAGAGAAAAGCACTCTGCGCAACCTGACGGTTCAGCAAAACTTGCAGATCATGCGAGAGCGTATTGCCGAGCTTGGCATTACCGAAGCCTCGGTACAACGACAAGGTGAGAATCGCATTCGCATAGAATTACCCGGAGTTCAGGATCCTGCAGCGGCTAAAGACGTTATCGGTGCAACAGCTTCGTTAGCCTTTCATGCAGTCACAGATGGTCGAGGAAACCGCACCCAAGTTCTACCAGACAATGACGGAATCCCAGTTAATTTGGAGCGCCGCGCCATTCTTGGCGGAGAGCATATTATCGATGCGCGCGCGGGTGTCGGTGATATGGGAACCGCTGAAGTTAACATTTCGCTCGATACATCGGGTGGCCGAAAAATGTCTCAGTTTACCCGAAGCAATATTGGTAACCCGATGGCGACGGTCTACAGCGAGTACAGCCGCAATGCTGCGGGCGATAGCGAACAGCTCAGTAAGGTGATCAGTGTTGCCACCATTCAGTCACAGTTGGGTAGCCGTTTTCGTATTACCGGTGTTGGCACCATGCAAGACGCACAAGAGCTAGCACTTTTACTAAGGGCTGGTTCACTCACAGCCCCAGTTACCATTATTGAGGAACGAACCATCGGTCCTTCACTGGGTGCTGAAAACGTCAAAAATGGCTTTGCTGCATTAGCGCTAGGATTAGGCCTAACACTAACTTTCATTGCACTTTGGTATCGACGCTTAGGTTGGGTCGCAAATGTTGCCTTGCTCGCCAACATGATGAGCTTATTTGGGTTAATTGCGCTGCTTCCCGGAGCTGTACTTACCTTACCTGGTATTGCAGGTATGGTGCTGACCGTCGGTATGGCAGTGGATGCCAATGTACTCATTTTTGAACGCATCAAAGATAAAATGCGCGAAGGGCGAACGCTAGCTCAGAGTATTGAAAAAGGGTTTAGCAGTGCCTTTCGTTCTATTTTCGACGCCAACCTCACCACCATGATTGTCGCCATTGCACTGTATGCCATTGGTAATGGCCCCGTTCAGGGCTTTGCCATCACACTAGGGCTTGGTCTATTAACCAGTATGTTTACCGGCGTGTTCTTATCGCGCGCCATCATCAATCTTGTTTGGGGGCGTGATCAGCGCCGAGAAGTGAGGATTTAGATATGACTCTTTCACAACATTCTCTTAGCCGAGTTCGCTTTAGCATGTCGGCAATTTCTGCGCTGCTTTTTGCTTTAGCCGTCGCTTTTATCAGTTTTAAAGGTTTTAACTGGGGGTTGGATTTTACTGGCGGTCTCGTGGCTGAAGTACGCTTAGACGCATCGATTGTCGCAACGGAGCTCAAAGCGTCACTTGATAACGCCTTGATGCAAGATGTCCAAGTGGTGAGCTCGACAGAGCCCGGCCGTTGGATCTTACGCTATAACCAACTCGATGATGTGGTGTTGTCCTTAACTCCAGCATTAGAGTCCATCAGCACATCCGTAGAGATCCTAAACAGCAGCATGGTAGGCCCTCAAGTCGGCCAAGATATGGTTGAGCAAGGTGGCGTGGCAATACTAGCTTGTTTTGTGTTGACCATGCTTTATCTAAGCTACCGCTTTGAATGGCGGCTCGCTCTAGGCGCATTAGTGGCACTGGTTCACGACATTGTTATCGTACTCGGTCTGTTTGCCGTCACCCAGATGGAGTTCAATCTCACCATACTCGCCGCTGTACTTGCAGTGCTTGGTTACTCTTTGAATGACTCCATTATTATCGCTGATAGAGCCCGCGAGCTATTCAAAGCAAAGCCAAACGAGTTAGCGGATACACTTATCAATAACTCGGTACGTGCCACTTTCTCGAGAACTCTTATTACCTCAGGCACCACATTGGTAACCGTTTCTAGTTTGTGGTTGCTAGGAGGACCTGCGTTAGAAGGCTTCGCGATTGCATTGTGTGTGGGTATTGCCTGTGGTACATGGTCGTCAATTTCACTTGGTGTCACCTTACCTCAAATGATGGGTGTCCGACCTGAACACTACAGAGTGGCAACACCGAAGCCAGAGGAGGCAATGCCATGACGCAGTTCTTGAAGCAGGAATTCGTACTGCTACTTGGCATCATTACCGTTGTATTGTTTAAATTTGCTGGTGACACTATCTTGCAGGCTCAAATGAGCTCAACTATCGGTATGGTACTTACCACGGCTCTGTTCGCAGTGGTCATGGCTTCGATATTTGCCGTGGTTCGCCATTCTGATGCTTTAGCCATCAAGTTAGGTGACCCTTATGGAACATTAATTCTGACCCTCTCAGTCATCCTCTTGGAAGTAGTGATGATTTCTTCTGTCATGTTGACGGGAGAAGCCAACTCCGTTTTGGCAAGAGATACTATGTTTGCAGTTGTGATGGCCGTCCTCAATGGTTTAGTCGGTATCACATTACTCATCGGCGGGCTGAAATACCACACACAGAAGTACAACCTTGATGGTCTGAAGTCTTATCTCGTCGCCATCATTCCTTTATCGTTGCTGTGTTTGGTGTTACCTAATTTCACCAGCGTCACGGAATCAGGAGCAATGTCTAAGGCGCTCACCATCACGCTAGTCTTGGCTTCAGTGGTGTTATACAGCGTATTTCTGTTTATTC
The DNA here is from genome assembly GCF_023716845.1 of Vibrio sp. SCSIO 43133. Lineage (NCBI taxonomy): Bacteria > Pseudomonadati > Pseudomonadota > Gammaproteobacteria > Vibrionales > Vibrionaceae > Vibrio > Vibrio sp. SCSIO 43133. The sequence goes on along the minus strand of NZ_CP068025.1, from coordinate 1,492,506 downwards.
AGACTCGCAGCCACACCCATTTTTTCATGGATGAGGACCACCAGGATAACCACGATTTTCATGGCCCTCTAGAGAGTAACTTTTACCACTCTCTGTTACTTATAGGTTATTTAATCGTGGTGATTCTGCTAGCTAAGAGCCTGGCTATCCCTATCGAAGGCACCGTCAGCTTACTTGGTGCACCACCAGCACTGGGTGGTCTGATCGTCGCTATCTTGATTCTTGCGCCTGAAGCAGTCGGGGCTGTAAAAGCCGCTTTAAACAATCAACTGCAGCGCGCGATGAACTTGTTCTTTGGCTCCGTACTGGCAACTATCGCACTCACCGTACCGGCTGTCCTTCTAATATCTGAGGTCATAAAACAACCTGTTCAACTGGGCTTGGCACCCGCTGAAATGGTCTTGCTCGCGACCACACTTATGATGACCGCCGTCAGCTTTAGTAGTGGCAGAACCAACTCCTTAAACGGGATGGCCCACCTCATTTTGTTCTTTGCTTACATCATCTTGATGTTTGAGTGATGTACTTAACTGACCATTAAGGATTTTTATCATGCAAGAAATATTCGTTGCTATTTGGCACCATGATTTCGACACTCTGGCTCAAGTAAGCTCACTCAATAGCTTTCTCTTGTTGCTTGCGTTTATTTTATTACTTGAATCCAGCTTCGTTTTCTTACCACTGCCGGGAGACAGTTTAGTACTGTTTGTCGGCGGATTAGTTGGAGTAGGAATTTTGGAGTTTTATCCCGCAGCTGGAGCACTCTGTTTAGCCGCGTCATTGGGAAGTATTAATGCCTATATTCAAGGACGAGTTTTAAACCAAACTCGGCTTGTGCCTTTTTTGCACCGCGTGTTACCGAATGATTCACTCCCTAAGGCCAAACACTTACTGAGTCGCTACGGATTCTTATCTTTATTCATCTCCAGATTTGTCCCATTTGTGAGAGTCTTGACACCGATGCTTATGGGATTATCGAAGCTGAATTTCATGCGAACTCTATTTATCAGCATGAGCAGTTCTGTTATTTGGTGCTTGATCCTTATGCTCTCTGGTAAATGGTTGATGATTCATCCAAGACTTAATGACTACCAAGAACTACTTTCTAAATCGTTGGTGATAGTCAGTTTATGCCTAATGGCGGGAGCGATTGTTGGTTTGCTGTACCGCTACTTACGCTCTAGCAAAAACAATATCGTTACTTAAGAATACGCCATGACGCCGCCGCTATTGGCTTAGATAGCAGCGGCGGATTTCTAGTATCAAGGCAGGGGCACTATAGTGACCACTTGAGTTGCTTCCATCCTTGCTTTTCACCTAATGCTTTTAGTGCTGGACATGGATTGACCAAATAAGCGTAATCAGCAAACTCGCACAAAGGTCGATCGTTAATGGAGTCGGTATAAAAATGAATCTCGGTATAGCTGTTATCTTGCGCAGATAACCATTGCGCGAGTTTTGCCACTTTGCCCTCTCGATAGGTCGCAATGCCTTTTATCTTGGAGGTGAAACTGTTCTGTTTGAGTTCTAAATCAATACCCATCGCTACATCAATCCCAAGACGCTTAGCTATCGCTTCAACTAAAAAGCTAACGGAGGCCGAAATAATAATAGTTTGGATATCGTCACGCTTTAGATCTGCAAGCAAAGTCTGCGCTTGTGGAAAGAGGCGGGACAGGATTTTTTCATCGATGCACTGTTCTACCCATTGCTGTACTCTCTCAGTAGGAACGTGGGTCAACGGTGCAATAGAAAACTCGAGGTAATCTTCCATATCCATCTTCCCTTCCGCATACAACGCCATTAGCCGTTTATCTTGGTCAAGGAAATCAGGTTGCATGGCAATGCCTTTCTCTACCAAAAACTCATTCCACAGCACGGCGCAGTCAGCATCAAACAAGGTTTCATCCATGTCGAATACATATAGAGGTTTAGACATTTTCGGCTCTCACAGGTTGAATTTCGTTAAGGTTAAATAGCAGTTCTAATTGGCTGCCTGTTGCGAGTAATCGCTCCGAAGAACGGTTAAGGAGATCCACCGTCAACTCACAGTCATCAATGTCGACTTGATAGCGAATAACATTACCGAGCAACTGATGGTTTTTAATCACGCCTGTTCGCGGCGCAGAGATATGGTTAGCGTACTCGCGTCCTTGTTCTTTGACATAAATCGACTCCGGACGAATCGCGACTTTCGAGTTCACATCCATATCAAATAACGATTTTGCTTTATCCGCTGCCACCAAATTGTAGTGACCCATAAAGCCTGCTACAAACTCATTTTCTGGATGGGTATAGATGGCTTCGGGTGCACCTTGCTGAACAATCTCGCCCTTATTCATCAAGAAAATTCGATCTGACATAATCATCGCTTCCTCTTGATCATGAGTGACAAAGATAGTGGTTAGATTAAGCTCTTTCTGAATAGAGCGGATTTGTTGCCTGAGGTTCTTACGAATTTTAGCATCCAGCGCAGACAGAGGTTCATCCAACAAGAGAATTCTTGGTTTGACGACCAGAGCACGAGCCAATGCCACGCGCTGTCTTTGACCGCCTGAAAGCTGATGTGGATAGTGGTTTTCTTTACCCTGCAGTTCCACCAGCTCGACGACGTTTGCAACTTCACGCTGTATTTCGGCTTTACCCAAACTTTGCATCTTAAGTCCAAAAGCGATATTGCCCGCCACCGTCATATTCGGAAACAGGGCATAGGACTGAAACACCATGCCGATACCACGTTGCTGAGGCGCGGCATGGGTAATATCTACTCCATCGACAATGATCTGCCCACCTTCGACTGGATTCAGACCTGCTAGACTGCGTAGCAATGTCGACTTACCACAACCGCTGGGGCCAAGTAAGGTAATGAACTCACCTTTCTGGATGGTAAATTCAATGTCTTCAAACACCGTGTTGCTGCCAAATCGTTTGGTAAGATGATTGACGGATACGTAACTCATGATTTGCCCTTCTGTTGATTACTGCTAAAACGGCTGGCAAGCCATGTCAGTAGGAAGATAAAGAAAAAGTAAGTCATCACTAAGGCCGAGGTGAAGTGACCACTGGTTTGACGCATGTTGTAAAGATAGATTTGTAGTGTTTCGTAGCGAGTTCCCACCAAAATATTGGCGAACACAAACTCACCGAGTAAAAACGAGAACGATAGAAATAACGACGCCAGCAATCCTTTCTTCAAATTCGGAACGATGATCAAGAGAAATGCTTTTGTGGTGCTCGCTCCTAGCAGGTGCGCCGCGTCCATCAAATCGTTGAGGTTAATGGCCTCAAAGCTGTTCGAGATTGCTCGATACATAAAAGGCAGCGCGATGGTGAAATAGGTTCCGATAAGGATCCATGGAGTCCCAACCAATGGAATGGCGCTATCGGCGTAGATTTGAAGCAAACCTACCGATGACACCACAGGAGGTACCGCAAATGGCAGCAAAATCAGTACATTCATTAGCTTGTCGAGCTTTGGAAAGTAGTAAAACACCACAAAGATCGCTGGAAGGATTAATACCACGCTAAGTGCAAGTGCCGCAAAGCACACCAGTAATGAACGCCCAAAGGCGGCGAGAAAGCGAGAATCCGTCAGTAGTTGAACATACCAATTTAAGGTAAATCCATCTGGTAATATGGTCGCCCCCCAACTTGATGACAACGAGTAAACCAAAGTAGCGACGATTGGAATCAGCATGATACCAACAATTCCGTAGACAACGGTTTTGTGATAGTAAACGCTCACATTGCTATTTCGATGCATGATAACTCCTCGACAATAGCCACTGATTGATGATGGTGATAAAGGCTAGAATGGCCATGAGAATCACCGAGATTGCTGCAGCAAGGTTCGGTTCTAAGAACAAATCTCCAGACACCAAACTCGCAATTCGTACCGTAATCACGTTGTAGTTACCGGTTGTTAGTGCGTAGACGCTCGCATACGCGCCCATGGCATTGGCGATGAGAATAATGAAGGTGCCAAGTAGAGCTGGTGATAACACCGGAAGTGCTATTTGAGTCCAATATTGATGCGTTTTGGCACCGAGCAACGCAGATGCCGACTGCCAATCATCTTGCAGCGCATCAAAAGCAGGATAGAGCAACAACACGCCAAGCGGGATCTGGAAATAGATATAAATAACCAGTAATCCCCACTTGCCATACAAGTTGAAACCTTCAATCAACCCATACTGCTTCAGCAGTAGCGTGACTGCACCGTTAACCCCTAAAATAATAATGAACGCAAATGCCAACGGCACACCGGCGAAGTTGCTGCTCATATTGGTAAAAGCAATCACACCATCACGAAGCTTGCTGTCCACTCGGCGCAGTGATGACACCAACAATGCTGCGATAGCCAACCCAATGACACTCGACCAAATCGATAGCCAAATACTGTTGCTAAAGGCCTGCATCATAAAACTCGAATCGAAGACCTCTGAATAGTTCTCAAACGAAAACACGCCATCATATTGAAAACTATTGAAGAAGACCCAAACCATAGGAGCAAGCTGAAACAGGTAGAAAAACAGCACAAATGGCGCAAGCCAAAGTACAGGCTTGAACTTGTTCCACAGTGATTGTTTTCTGCTTATTCGCTGCTCATCTGGACAAGCAGGTGTTAATGCTGCGCCACTCATAATGCAATCAATTCCGGTGAGTAAGGCTTGCGATGTTCCAGCCCAAGCAACTGACAACAGGCGCCACAAAGCTCCGTTTGCTTCACATCTGTTGCGGTATGGGTAAACTGCTCACCAATAACAAACAACGGCACTTCGCGCTCTTCAGGCAAAATACCACCATGCGACAAGTCATTATTCATACCGTGGTCACTAGTGATCATCACTTGATAGCCCGCTTCCACCCACGTCGTAAGGTAGTTAGATAGGAAAATATCGGCGGCTCTCGCACTGTTTCGATACTGCCTAGAGTCGAGACCATGCTTATGCCCAGTATTGTCGATATTCATAGGATGTATCAGCAAAAAGTCGGGGTGATATTTCTGCCTCAAGGATTCGGCATCAAGGAACAAGGCTTCATCAGGATAATGATCCCAATGATAGAAACGACCATATTGAATGTTCAACGATTCATCGTCAGTGAATCTATCGCGCACTGCATCATAAGGCGCACGGTTGTATAGTTCACTAACCCAATGATAAGCCGCGGCCGCGGTCACTTTACCCTGAGATTTCGCCAAGCTGAATACCGATTCTTGATTCGACAAGCGAACGATTTCATTGTTTACGATGCCACTTATGACAGGAGGAACTCCGGTCAAAATGCACTCATAAAGTGGTCTGGACATAGAAGGGAGTTCGCATTGAATGGGATACAACGTCGCTCTTTGTTGCTCGATTAAGCCATTCAAGTAGCCCATGCAATCACGGGCTACTTGATAATTGAGACCATCGAGGACAACAAGGATAACCTTATTGCTCATACTTACCTCTGTATAAAAGTCTCAAGTTACTGTTGGTGAATCAGTACGTTTTCTTGCCACTGACGAGGCAGGCGACGCGCTGACTTTTCCCAAGCTTTAAAGTCTGTGACAGGATGAACGTTACCGTATTGGTCGTTGGCAATCAGTTTAGCTTGTACTGATTCAGGCAACTTAACGTTGGAACGAATTGGACGCGCATAACCTTCAGCTAGGTTGATCTGCCCTCGGTCACTAAAGATGTGTTCACGAGCTAATTTTGCAGCATTAGGGTTTTTCGCATACTTGTTGATAATTGTGGTGTAACCGGAGATCACCGAGCCATCTTGCGGGATATTGACGCTAAAGCGTGAGCGGTCAATTTGGTCACGATAATTAAGCGCATTGAAATCCCAAAGGATTGCCACTTCTACTTCACCTTTCTCAAGGTTGGCAATGCTAGGGTCAGTGAATGATAGACGCCCTTGCTTGGCAAGCTTAGAGAAAAACTCAATCGCTGGGCCAAGGTTAGACTCATCGCCACCGTTAGCGAAAGCCGCCGCCAGTACGGCATTATTAGCCTGCGCTGCCACACCCACATCGCCGACCGTCACTTTGTAGTCGCCCTCAAGAAGGTCTTGCCACGTTTTTGGGGCATCTTTGACCAAGTTGTTGTTTGAGATAAACGCGATAGTCCCTGTATACGCCAGTGCCCAGTGGCCGTCTTTATCTTTGGCCCAATCAGGAATCTCGTCCCATGTGGTAGGCTTATACGGTTGCGTTACGCCCTTTTGAACCGCCACTCGAGCGAACGCAAAGCCGACATCACCAATATCTGCTGTCGCATTTTTCTTTTCAGCTTCAAACTTAGCAATTTCCTGTGCCGAGCTCATATCCGTATCTCGGTGCTTAAGTCCATAATCAGACTTAAGGTCATTCCAAGTATCTTTCCAGTTTGCCCAACTATCAGGCATACCCACACTGTAAACCGCACCTTCCTGCTTCGCCGCTTCTGTAAGAGCAGTGACGCTATCGTTAGCAAAAGCAGTGGAAGAAATCGCAGTGGCAATAAGTGTCACAGCACTGAGTTTTGCGGTGATACTTGCACGGTTAAGCAAAGTTTTCATTGTCTCTATCCCTCTGGACTAGGTCAGTAAGTTCACTTTTTATGCTATTTGGGGAATGTGACAATTTATGTGCCTGTATTTGACGTTTTTATTGAGGTTAGATGGCAGTTATACGTCAAATTTATTAAAGCCAGTGACTGATAAGTCAGTTTCTGTTGTCATGAAACTGTTACTCGCCTGTCGTATCTTGTTCATGCCGATGAATCATGGACTAGATCACTCAATGCCAATCCAAACAACACAGCTCAGTAAAATAAAGACGACTATTCGAGAACAAATCCAAAGTAATATCATGATTGCAGGCCAGAAACTGCCATCCGAGCGAGACCTTAGCGACCTGTTTTCTACGACGCGTATTACCATTAAAGATGCTCTGACTTCACTAGAAACTGAAGGATTGATTTATCGAGAGGAACGTCGAGGTTGGTTTGTCTCTCCAGAACGTATTCGCTATAACCCATTGTCGCGCAGTCACTTTCATCAGATGATCCGCGAACAGCACCGTATCGCCGAAACTAAGCTAGTCAGTGTAAGAAGTGAAATGGCGAGCGGAATGTACGCCAAGGCATTGGCCGTAGATACCATTACACCCATCCATATTATTGAACGCTTAAGGTATATCGATGGTCGGGTCGTGCTGTTTGTAGAGAACTGCCTGATCGCTGCCCTGTTCCCAAAGATACTGGAAGAGAACCTGACACTATCGCTCACTAAGTGCTACCAAGAGAAATACCAATTCCATACCCAACGTTCACACTTCGACGTCATCCCTACGTCCGCTCCAAGTCATGTGGCACAAGCCCTTAACTTGGTGGAGGGACAACCCGTTGTCAAAATTTGCCGCGTGAACTTTAACCAATATGGGGTATTAATGGATTGTGAGTTTGAGTATTGGCGACCAGATGCCATGATGATTTGTATTGATAGCGAGTCGCAATGATCAAGAGAAGCGCTTTCGATATTGCGAAGGAGAAACACCTTGTAAACGTGAAAAGGCATGCGTAAAAGTGCTTTGTCCTGAAAAGCCTGTTAACTCAGCGACTTGACCAAGGTTTAAGTTGCCTTGCTCAATTAAGCGTTTTGCGGCATCGACACGTTTGTTCAATACATATTGATGAGGAGTAATACCGATTTGCTCTTTAAATAGCATATGAAATTGGCTTTCGCCTAAAAATACGCTTCCAGCTAATTGAGCCACAGAGATCTTATGACACAGGTGCTGTTCAATGTAACGATCGATCTGTTCAAGATCGAATCGTGAGTCACGAAGTGATGTTTTAAGATCCGAGATATGGCGTTGTAATAATGCTACGACCGTGTCATTGCATGCACGACTTAACAGCAAATCATCAGGACTGCTTTTCATTTCCGCCACTAACATTTGTATCAGCTTTTGAATTTGGATATCCAACTGAAAATAAGTCTTGGATTGAGATAACTCGTTGATTCGTTGAAGAAGTACCGGATCGTCATTGTTAGGGAGAGGCATATTCAACACGAGAATATCTGGCTGATCAATCACACCTCCGAAAGCATGATCAAGGCCTGACGTTACCACGCACCCTTGCCCCGGGCCGACGAGGTTACCCACACCACCTACATCAAACTCAGATTTCCCCTTCAACCCAATCACAACTTGGGTGTATTGGTGCTCGTGTGAGTCCATATGAGAGGGTAACCGAACGATTTCTGCTGGTTTTGGGGAAGCATGATCAAGGATGTCATTGTTTCGTGTCACCATGTTTCCGGCCATCTTGTAAAATGAGATTCGATCCGCCGAGTATACCCATTTCAATAGCAATTGGAAAAAGTAATCGCCACCAAGCTTGTGATAACGGGCACGGAGTGATGATTTTGTATCCCGCTTAGAACTGCGAAAAGGATCCTTACTTGATCAAGCTTCCGGAACCATGATCATGAAGCGATAAGTTACGGTGGTTGTAATTTGTGCGATATAGATGATAGAGACATAAAAAAAGCTGCGAAAACCGCAGCTTAGAAACAATATTTGCACTAATGGTTACGGAGCGAGTCGCTCTGCATCCCATTGACCTTGACCGTCTTTACTAAATAAGAAGCGATCATGAAGTCGGTGTTCACCACCTTGCCAGAATTCAATCGATTCAGGGCGAATGCGATAACCACCCCAAAATGAAGGTACAGGAATTTCACCTTTAGCAAATTTCTGCTTTAACTCTAGGAACTTACCTTCAAGTACGCCACGAGTTGAAATACGACTACTTTGCTTACTTGCGATAGCAGCAAGTTGGCTTTCTTTGGGGCGAGAGGTGAAATACTTCATGTTTTCCATTGCCGTCAATTTCTCAGCGACACCCGTAATATGCACTTGTCGTTCTAATGGATGCCAAGGAAAGTGTAAGCTTACTTTACTGTTGTGCTCTATATGTTGAGCTTTACGACTACCCAAGTTGGTGTAAAAAACGAAGCCTTCACTATCCACATTTTTCAATAACACGATGCGTTGAAACGGCATTCCGCGTTCATCAACCGTCGCCACTGTCATTGCCGTAGGATCGGTCAATTTAGCGTCGACAGCTTGTTGCAACCAAAGATTAAATTGAACAATAGGATCGCTATTCAAGTCCTTTCGACGTAACCCCCCTTGAGAATACTCTCGGCGGATATCTTCAATTCCCATAACCACTCCTCACGTTTTTCTTGAATTCTGCGCTCTAAACTACTAGAAAACAACCCGCTAACGGTATCTTATTATCGATTTTTGAATCCAATCTCCTAGTTTGTATTCGAGCTTATGACACACGCAGCCATAACAGACAAATTTTCGATAATTCATTACTTTATAAACAAGAATCCACTGCTAAACTTCTAAATACGTTGAAAACATGCCGATAGATGCAATTCTTGAAATATTAGATTGTTGATAAATATGCAGGATAGATCGACTCTTTGTTGTTGAAAAGGTTACATTTCATTAACGATGGTAATAAAATCATATTATTAGATAAATCCTAGCCATCTGGATTCCGAGTTGAACATGGATAAAAAAGAATACAAAAAGGTCTCTGACGCTGAACTCGACTACATCGATGACAAAACCGCGGCCTTACTCCTTAATACCCCCACCAGTGCTCGGATTATGCTGTGGGTTATGGTGCTCTTTTTTATTAGTGCGGCAGTGTGGGCATCTTGGGCTGAAATAGACAAAGTGACGGTCGGGCAAGGCAAAGTCATTCCTTCATCACAAGTACAAGTGATCCAGAACCTCGAAGGTGGCCTTGTTAAAGAAATTTTGGTGAAAGAAGGTGACACGGTCAAGAAAGGTCAGCAACTTCTGCTTATTGACGATACGCGTTTCCGCTCAGATTACCGCGAACGAGAGCAACAAGTTCTCAATTTGACCGCCAACGTCCTACAACTCTCAGCCTCCTTAACCAGTGTGGTCATCAATGAAGATGTCAAAGATAAAGAATGGCAAAAGTCGGTGACCCTGGATTTCAACAAACTCGCGTTCCCACCTACTTTTGAAGAAGAGAACAAAGCGCTGGTTGCCAGACAACGCGCTGAATACCGTCAGGACCTCAACAAGCTACGCAATGAGCTTTCCGTTATTGATCAACAAGTTCGTCAAAAACAACAAGATCTGATAGAAATCCAAGCGCGAGTCCATAACCTCAGAGAAGGCTATAACCTTGCACGTGATGAACTGAATATCACCAAGCCTCTTGCCGATGAGGGAGTTGTTCCTAAAGTCGAACTATTAAAGCTTCAGCGTCAGGTCAATGACACTCGACGTGAGTTAACCTCCACAGAACTGAAAGTCCCAGCTTTAAAATCTGCTATTCAAGAGTCCATGCTAAGCCGCATTGATATTGCACAGAAGTTCCGTTCAGAACAGCAAGAAAAGCTCAATCAAGCTCAAGATAAGCTCTCTTCTATGACTGAGTCAGCCGTAGGGTTGGAAGATCGTGTAAACCGTACTGTTGTGGTCTCTCCTGTTAACGGCACCGTTAAGACACTGAACGTCAATACTGTAGGCGGCGTTATTCAACCTGGAATGGATATCGTAGAGATAGTGCCAACGGAAGACACTTTGTTAGTGGAAGCCAAAATAGCACCACAGGATATTGCTTTCCTAAGACCCGATCTTCATGCCATCGTCAAATTCAGTGCGTATGACTTCACCAAATACGGCGGATTAGATGGCACCTTGGAGCATATCAGTGCCGATACGACTCAAGACGAAGAAGGAAATAGCTTCTATATCGTAAGAGTAAGAACTGACAAAACCAATTTTGGACACGATGAGCAGTTACCGATCATTCCAGGTATGACAGCGTCCGTGGACATTATTACAGGCAAGAGAACGGTTCTGGATTATCTACTCAAGCCAATACTAAGTGCGCAAAACAACGCACTGAAAGAATAAAGGAATGTAGTGTTACGGATTGAGCGGACAGGAAGTCTGCAAACTAAGTTCAAAACCGCACTGTTGGTATGCGGGGTAATCACAGCTATTTCTTTGGCTGGATATAGTGACGCCTATACCAAGCAAGAGCAGCGTTGGATAAGCACCGTAGCAAAAACGTATGGACCTCGAGCCGGTAAACGAGTCGAAACTTGGCGCACTGTTATCGAAGATTTACAGGGTAAATCAGAGAAAGAGCAACTTGCTGGAGTGAATCAGTTTTTCAATCAACTCAACTTTGTCGACGACATACATTTATGGGGTAAGAAAGACTACTGGGCCACACCACTAGAATTTTTGGGCAGTAATGCAGGGGATTGTGAAGACTTTACTATTGCTAAGTACTTCTCACTGCTTGAGCTCGGTATTCCCGACAAAAAACTGAGGCTTGTATACGTCAAAGCCATCGAATTGAACCAATTTCACATGGTACTCGCCTACTACGAGACACCGCGTTCACAGCCGCTGATTTTGGATAACCTGATTGGTGAGATCAAACCCGCTTCTAAGCGAGGCGATTTGCTACCGATCTACAGCTTTAATGGTCGCAACTTGTGGACCATGAAAACAACCCAGGGCAAATTAGCCGGAAAGTCGTCGAGACTGAAATTATGGAATGATTTGCGAAGCCGAGAGCGTTCATTGACGTTAAGGAAACCTAAGGTAAATTACGACGAGTAAACAATTATGACACTATACAGACAGCTAGTGGTCGGCATGATAGCAGTATTCATTATGCTATTGACGTCGGTGTTTATCATCGAGTTCAACACGACTAAAAACTTCCTAGAGCAGCAACAACGCTCAGAGGTAAACAACACGATTAACACCGTGGGGTTGGCCTTGGCACCTTACTTGAAGACACAAGACAAGGTTGCGGTTGAATCTGTGATTAATGCGCTATTTGATGGCAGTACTTATTCCACAGTAAAACTCGTTTTCCTAGAGACCGATGAAGAGATTGTCCGCAGCTATCCTATCAAACCCAACGGAGTACCAGATTGGTTTACCAACCTAAACCTATTTACGCCCATTCATGATTCCCGCGTGGTTACTAGCGGTTGGCTGCAATTGGCTGAAGTAGAAATCATCAGTCATCCCGGTGAAGCTTACGCTCAGCTTTGGCAAGCGTTTGAGCGCCTTGCTGGAGCATTCGTTGTTATCTTTACCTTAGGTTTGTTATCTATAGCCTTTATCCTGAGACGAGCTCTCACGCCACTTAGAGCTATCGTAAACAAAATGGAACAGGTAGCGAATAAGCAGTTTGGTGAACCTTTGCTTCGTCCCAATACGAAAGACTTGATCGCCGTCGTTGATGGTATAAACAGCATGTCCGCGCATGTTGAAGAGTCGTTCAAACAACAAGCGAAAGAAGCACAGAAGCTCCGTGAACGCGCTTATATGGATCCAGTCTCTCAACTTGGTAACCGCGCCTTCTTTATGGGCCAGTTAAATCAATGGCTTTCAGAGTCTTCGCTAGGCGGTGTGGCTATCTTACACGCTGAGTTCATTAAACAAACCTACAAAGCTGATGGCTACGAGGCTGGCGATGGATTAGTGAGAGAGCTGTCTGATCTCTTATCGATGACCATCAATATTCCCAACACCGTCATTGCCCGTATATCAACCGATGAGTTCGGTTTTGTATTCCCGAACATTGATGAAAGCGAATTGAAGTTCGCGGCAAATAGCATCATTACTTGTATTCAAGATCTAAACGCCGATCCTACAGGTCTGAGCAAAGCTAACGCATCGCTAGGTGTTGTCTTTAACGAAGAGCGTAAAAACTCAACACAAATGCTCTCCGTGCTCGATAACGCACTGACCAAAGCGAAATCTAATCCGGAAATCGATTATGGTTATATCTCGAGTGAGCATACTGGCGTCATCATGGGTAAACAGCAATGGCGTTCACTGGTAGAAGAAGCGATCAGCGACGATGCAGTGACCTTTAGATTCCAAGCGGCAAACAGCAGTGGTGGTGAGACGTATCACCGAGAGGTGTTCTCTGCCATCGAAATGAATGGCGAACGCTATACAGCCAATCAATACCTACTTGCTCTAGAGCAGCTTGATGCCAGCCATATCTTTGATGAGCACGTTATCATGTCGGTGATTAACAAGCTTGAGCGAGAAGAAATGTCTGATTCAATAGCGATTAACATCACCCCAACTAGTATCGCTCAACCAAGCTTCATTCGCTGGATTAGCCAAGTGCTCGCCAAGCATCGTGACATTAACGACAAACTACACTTTGAGATCCCAGAAAGCTGCTTTATCAATAATCCGCACCATACTGCGCTCTTCTGTAACGCTATTCGCAATGAAGGTGCCAAGTTCGGTGTGGATAACTATGGTCGGAACTTCCAATCACTGGAGTACCTCAACGAGTTCAGACCAGATTATGTGAAACTGGATTATCTCTATACCCACCAGCTTGACGATGAAAAACAGAAATTTACGCTAACATCGATTTCGAGAACGGCGCACAATTTGGGTATTAAAACTATTGCCTCACGAGTGGAAACACAAACTCAGCTCGACTTCTTGTCTGAGCACTTTGTGGATGTATTCCAAGGCTTTATCGTGGACAAATAATAGGTGCAGAATCCATGAAGGATCCGTTACTAAACTCGCTTATCTATATCAGCCGATACTACGGCTTAGCTAATTCCCCAGAAGCATTGGTGAACGGCTTACCCCTATCGGAAGGTAAGCTCACACCATTCTTACTTCCTCGTTCAGCCGAGCGCGCTGGATTGGTAGCGAAGGAGAATCGCTCTGATATAGATAAAATCCCAAGCATCGTATTTCCTGTGATACTGCTGTTGAAAGGTGGCGATGCTTGCGTACTAAACAGTATTGATTCCGATGCCAATGAAGCAGAAGTGATTACGCTTGAGTCCGGCATGGTCCCCATTTCCGTCCCGCTCGAGGATTTGAAAGAACAATTCACTGGCCGCTACTTCTTGGTCAAGAAGCAGTTTCGCTATGACGAGCGCTCACCGGAAGTCCTAAAAACTCGTGATGGCCACTGGTTCTGGGGCACTCTGTGGGAATCGAAACGCATCTACCGTGATGTGCTCATTGCCTCGCTATTGATCAATATATTTGCTGTAGCCGCACCACTGTTCACTCGTCTTGTTTATGACAAAGTGGTGCCTAACCTAGCATTTGAAACACTATGGGTACTGGCGGCAGGGATATTTATTGTCTTCGGATTCGATTTAATACTTAAGCTTATGCGTAGCTACTTTATTGATGTTGCAGGGAAAAAATCGGACATCCTGATTTCCTCTAAGCTATTTAGCAAGGTTATGGGCATCAGAATGGAATCACGTCCTCCTTCTGTCGGTGCCTTTGCGCGTCACTTACAAGAATTTGAATCAATTCGTGAATTCTTTACCTCTGCAACGATTGCTTCGTTAATCGACTTGCCGTTTGCATTGCTATTTTTGGTGCTTATTTGGCTCATGGCGGGCAATCTGGTCATTATCCCAATCATCGGTGTGTTGATATTAATCATCTACTCGATGTTGATACAAGGACCGCTGCGTAAAACGATTGAAGAAGGTTCACGCCTAGCTTCTCAAAAGTACGCCAACCTTATTGAAAGTTTAGCTGGCCTAGAAACCGTAAAAATCTTCGGTGCACAGAGCCAATATCAGTATCGTTGGGAAGAAGCTGTGGCCCACATGGCGAACTGGAACATCAAAAGTAAGCGCATTACGGATGGGATTCAAAACACCGCAGGATTTGTTCAGCAATCTTCCAATATCGGAATGATCATTCTTGGTGTGTATCTTATTGCAGAGGGTGAGCTCACGATGGGTGGCCTGATTGCTGCAACCATGCTAAGTAGCCGTGCTATTGGCCCTTTGGTGCAGCTTTCATTGCTTTCTACACGATACAATCAAGCAAAGTCGTCGATGACCATCATTGAACAAGTAATGGCAATGCCCGACGAGCAAGAAGAAGGAAAGCGCTATATTCATCGCCCAATCATCCACGGCAAAATCGAATTGGATCGCGTGACCTTTCACTACCCTGATTCTCCAATGGCGTCCATTCGAGATCTGAGCCTTACTATTGAACCTGGTGAAAAGGTCGCGATTATTGGACGTATTGGCTCAGGTAAAACTACGCTAGAGCGCCTCATAATGGGCCTGTATCAGCCTACAGAGGGTCACGTGCGTATTGATGAGACAGACATCGCTCAATTGCATCACGTGGATGTACGACGCAATATAGGCTGTGTGCCGCAAGATTGTGCTCTGTTCTATGGCTCTATTCGCGACAACATTACGCTAGGGCGACCATTGGTCGACGACCGTGATGTTATGGATGCAGCAAACCGTGCAGGGGTGACCGTATTCACTCAGCAAGATCCTGCTGGTCTTGAGCGTCAGGTTGGTGAAGGTGGTCTGCTGTTATCCGGTGGTCAACGTCAAGCCGTTGCTATTGCACGAGCATTTTTAGCGCGTCCACCTATTTTGATTATGGATGAACCGACAAGTTCAATGGATAACCGTTCCGAACTGCATATCAAGACACAGTTAAAACAGCTTAAGGAATCCGAGACCCTGATTTTAATTACTCATAAAACATCAATGCTAGATGTGGTAGACAGAGTCATCGTCATGGAGAAAGGGGCAATTATTGCTGATGGTCCTAAAGTGCAGGTGTTGAGTGATTTGAGACAAGGTAAAGTTCGCGCTGCAAGTTAAAGCCAAACTATGTCTCCTCGTACTCAATGTGTAAAATCATTTCAGACGACACAACAGAAACACAAAGGCCGCAACGATTAAGCTGCGGCCTTTTTGTCGCTATGCACGTAGATTAAGTGTCATGAATAATGATGATATTGCTTAACTGTTGAACATCCAATTCAGACAATCCAGTTACACCCTCAAGTTCAATGGTGACACTCTTATCGCCCTTGGTGACATTAACCAAGGTGCTCGTATTATCATCGTTTTCAGTGAGTGTAATCTTGTCTCCGCCGACGGCGACATTATCTAACAGAGCTTCTAATGATGTATTACTATCTTCAAATACCTCTGACAAGTCGATAACGTCGCGGTTTCCTTCCACTTGAGAGAAGTCAGTAATCACATCATGACTGCCGTCTAAGTCACCTTCGCTCCATTTGAAGGTGTCATCTCCAAGACCACCAGTTAATACATCATTACCAAGTCCACCGGATAGAACATCGTCACCATCCGTACCATGGATAACTGTGACGCCACTGCCTCCCTGGACTGCATAATCGACTTCTTCAGACTCGTCCACATTACCATTTGGCATGATATTGACGTTAACGGTTGCCGTTTCTAGGCTTGGAAGTCCATCTGAATCGATAGCTCTATAATCAAATTGATCCGCTACCTCACCATCGGTAACCTTCACGCTTTGAAGCACAAAACCTGCGTCTTTGCCCTCAGCGTTAAATGGCATAATGCGCATTTCATCAAATGGTATATCCGATGCTACCTCAATAATTGCTTGATGGTCGTCGATAACGCCGTTATCCATCACGATTGGATTATCATCTAATAAAACACCACCAGCATATAGGTAAACAAAGACTTGAGCCGCACCATTACCGTTAGCCGCAGCACTAAATTGTCCAGTTAAGCTTCCTACGCCGACAAGAGCTCTTGTCATCATGCCTGCCGTAAATTTAATGGACATAAATTCACTTTGTTTGGCTTCAGTTTCTTTCCCCTGACCTCGCTCATCATCACGTTTAGTGTAGAAACCAGATTGCTTAGCTGCGCCTGCGCTATCAAAAGCTATCTCTTCCATTTCAACGCCAAGATGAGGTTTGTCACCATCGTATGTTCCTCCAGTAACAACAATGTCATTACCAAACGGCTCATCTCCTTGAGGATTATAGCCCAGCGCTGAAACATCAAAACCAACTTCTAGGTCGTAAAATATATCGACACTATCTTCCACCACATCGCCAACGTCTAAGTCGAAGCGCTCACCAGAATTACTTAGGAAATAAAGTTGACCATACTCTGGCTCATCTGTGATTTCCACAAGAGTTGCTTTTGTATTACTGGCATCGTCCTCACTATCCGTAGCAAAATCTGCAAAATTGAGTGGAATAGTGTCATCCGGAGCAAAAAACTCAAAGTCTATGACTTCAGGAGGTGTATTTGATGCAGATGGCTCTGGATTATCTAGTACGACAAGGTTAATCGATTCTGAAACAACCTCATCTACCGGAGAATAGGTACCGTCCAATTCAGAGGCAATCGCTTTGATTGTAATAGGATAGGTTCCAACATCAGCCACTTTAATTTGCAGATCATTCAGGTCACTCCAATCAGATATATCGACTTCTCCAGAAGGTCCTATGATCGAAGTTTGAGTACCATTGGTGACAATAGCGCCTTGTGGTAACCCTTGAATCAGTAGAGTCAGTACTTCTGAACCATCGGTATCATTTAGACTGGCAGAAATATCACTAATATCAATGAAGGTGTCCTCGTAACCTACATTGCTTCGTGTCGAAAGTACTATATTATCAAGCAATGCCCCATAGCTATTCTGCTCAGGCGACTCAAAAACAACTCGATAATTAAAGCTATCCGGAGTTTGGAAAAACAGCTGTTCATCTTCAGACCAGTCTCTAACCACCAAACTATGCTCTTCTCCGCTACCATAGGATCGCAATGTTTCAACTTCAACCCAAACACCTGATGAGGTCTCTTTTTCAAGCTTAATATCCATCGGTGAATCGCTACGTCTAGCCGCAGCATCGAAGTTTAACTCGTAGAATTGTCCTGGAGTTCCTTTGAAGCTAGTAAATAAAGAGTCTTGTTGACCACTACGCCCCTCTATTTCAAAGATCTGGTTTTGCTCACCATTACCCAGATAAACGCCTTCTTTACCGACTTCACCTCTATTGGTAATAACACCCCAATCCCCACTATTTAAGTCATCAGGAGTATCCACACTGAGTTGCGCACCACTAATATTGCCTTTCCAACTGCTATTACCCAGATTGACATTTTCAAAATTGATTGCAGAAACAATGTTCTCGCCGGTCACAATTAATGTTGGGGCATCTGTTATTGGTCGGACAGTAACCGCCAAATCATGCTGCTCTACCACATTATCATCTGCATCACGACCGGACACCGACAAAGTGAAATCGACATCGCTATCTTGTGGTGGCTTAATGGATAAATTCGCTAATTGTGATGGCAGAATATTTGCCGCATTGTTGGTCACGACTATCTCATCAGTACCTGAGAATAAGGTTGCTCCATCAGGAATACCACTAATCACAACTTCTGTTGCATCACTGTTTGCGGGCAACTGTATATCCAACGCAATCTTGTTGTCTTCGTCACCAATCGCGGCGGCAACAACTAGATCAGCGATCGCAGTAAAGTTAATAGTTGAAACTGCGGTATTTGATGGTTGCATTGCATCATCAAAGATCGTGATTTCAATGATTCTGTCCTCATCATCCGGAGATTGTGAGGAGTTGGAGAACTCAATTAGCTGAATAGCAGCTTCATAATCAGCAGGTGTCGCTTCTCCGCTCAGAGTGATTTTAATTGCACCAGAATCGAGAAGTTCTGTCGTATAACTAATGCCGCTAAGCAGTGGGTTAGTCGCACCACCAATCCCAAAATTGTCATCCGCTTTTGGATTGGTTAAGACAATTTCTGCCTCATGAATGACATTTTTCTCATCAAAAATAGTGATGTCACTATCGACAACATCAATAGCGCTATCACCCTCTTGGTAATTCGTATCGAAGCTTGTACCGTCAGCACTTAAGTCAAGATCGAGCGTTGGTGGCATATTGTTTTCACGCTCATCAACAATAGTAACAACAGATTCAGTGCTTTCACCTTCATCAGAGTCAACCGCTTTGTATTTAAAGCTGTCGTTCAGTGCGGTTTCTAGATAGCGTAGCTCCCAATTACCTCGACCATCAGTACCAACACTCACTCCCTCAATAAGCACCCGTCCTTCAAAATCACCTAAATCATCAACAGAGAAGCTCAGTTCATGGAATAAGACGTCATTTCCTGACGTATCTTTTTGTACATCAGGTGTGTAATCGACGGTATCGCCATTGCTGAGTGTGACCTTAATCGTCACAGCAGATTCGTTTCGGCCACCTAAGTCGCTATAGAAATAGCCTCCCATGCCATCCAAGCCAAGGTTAACGTGTGTGGCAGGACGATCTTCAAAGTTGATCGATAGCCATTCCCCCTCGTTAATACCTTGGCCACCACCAATACCTAGGCCATGACCAACATGATTATCTTGGACATCACCTCGATACTGAGTGAGATTACCTTTGTTACTGTTAATGGTGATGCTGTCTGTGCTGCCGTCAGTGTTAGGTAGCTCTAATACTCTATTCCTACCATCGACTTCAGTTCCCCAGTTGTAAAACTCATCTTGAGTACTTTCCATATCACTCGATGTTGGCACCACTTTAGTACCAAGAATGAAGCCTTGAGCATCAGAGTCAGGCTCATAGGTTATCTTAGTTGGATCAAACGTATCACCATTGGCAACATTTGTCTGAGTGATTTCCTCACCATCATGATAGAGCGTACCACCAATAGGAAGCTCGGTGATCGCAACTAGAACCTGTTCAGAATTTAAGTCATCTTCAATATCCGAAATATGGTCATCGCCGTCTCCAGAATCTACACCATCAACGGCAGCTCTCGTAGTATCAAATACGACGGCTGTAACATCATTATCAGTGATACTGAAACTAAAGCTTTCTGATTTTGGTCCGTCATTGATAGGAACGACATTAATCGTTGAAATTGCCGTGTTTGATTCGATATTTTGGTCATCGAACACCTTGATTTCTATCTGTCTCGGAATCGCACTTGGATCTTCACTATCATTACTAAACTCAACCCACTTCAGTGCAGCCTCATAATCTGAAGCACTGCCCGTGCCACTTATCACAATAGTATCGGAGCCTAATGCATGAGTGATTGTCAAACCTGAAGCAAGTACCGCCGCAGCTGCGAGTGCAATTGAGTCACCAGACTGAGCGTTGGTAAGGGTAATTTCAGCTCTAGTTATCACATCGATATCATCTGTGACAGTGACGTCTTGGTCAACAATGACAACAGGATCATCACCTTCACTAAAGGTTGTAGTGTAACCCGTACCATCACTTGCATTAGTCGGACGCAGGGTGACGACTAGATCATTAAAGTCTTTATCACTCTCATCGTACGCGATATCTTCAACACGGATTTCTAGTGCACCGTCATCAACTCCAGAAACCGTAAATTGATACTGAACACTATCTTCTGTTGATAAGTAGACAGGCTTACTTGGTATCTGGCCGTTTACCAGCAAGTCGCCTTGAGCATTGAAACTCAGTACTGCATCATCTGGGGTTTGATTTGCACCATTAGCAATAAGGAAAAACTCCAGCCCTTCCTTAGAATCCAGTTCAGCTAGTAACTGATCATTGGCAAGTCCCGCATTAGTATCATGTATTAACACTACAGGGTCGGTTGGATTACCTTGTGAGTCGGTGTAAAAATAACCAAACACATTAGAGTAACCCGCTCTTTCACTCTCAAAAACAATCTCGTAATCTTCGCCATTTAAGTCAATGGTAGGGGCTAAATTATCATTATCACCACCAGACTGCCCGCCTAGTTGCCCATCATCAGAAATAGTGGCACCAGCAGATACGCCTACGTTACCGTTAACTGTCAGACCAGCTGGCTCAGTCACTTTTAACGTAAAGTTCTCATCTTGCTCATAGACATCGTTATCTTGGATACCTACTTGGATATTAACGGATGTAACACCAGCTGGAATGGTAATCTGGCCATTAACAATCTGCAGTGGAACATTGGTCGTCCCATCGTTATAGCTCGCCGTCGTAGTAGTAAAGTCATCATCATCGGTATCAACATCGAGTCGATCGAGCGCTACCGTGAGGTCAACATCAGAAGGATTACTTAAAGACAGAGTGAACGGAACACTTCCCGCATCTTCGCTCACTTCCCCACCACCACTCAATGAGAGTGTGATTGGATCGTTATCTTGAATATCTCCAGTCACGGTTTGGCCGTCGACTACCAGAGTAAAGCCTTCGTCACCCTCATAACGATTATCATCGATTGTCGGCAACGTAATCGTAAAGTCAGAAACGTTAGCAGGAACTTCAAGCTCTCCAGTCACCTCGTTGTAAGTGACCCCATTGCTGAAGGTCATAGTCGATGGGTCAACATCATTAGCTGAAGCCTCATCGCCATTAGCGCCAAACTCAATGTCAAAGAAAGTCTTCACATTGGTAGAACCGTCCAGAGTCACGTTATAGGAGAAGCTCTCCCCTTCTTCAACACTAGCCGTACCTATCTCAAACCCGCTGACTGAAATCGGTCCAGGGTTGACCAGAACATTCACTGTTGCAGTGTCAAAGCCACCTTTATCGTCGGTAATTTGGTACTGGAACTCAGTGCGACCCGCAAAGCCTTCAGGCAAATCGAAAATGACATTACCACCTTCAATACGCGCATCACCTTGCGTCTCACCGAACACGTAAGTGATACGAATATCATCACCATCCACGGCATCGTCGTTAGATAAAAGCTCTGAAAGCGGAATGACGACAGGTTCATCATGGTCAAAGACATAAGCGCCCGCACCGACCACTTCAATGCCCTGAAGGAAATAATCAGAAGAGTCAGTGCCACGTGCAGGGCCACCTGTAAAATCAACAGACTCAAATACCAATTTGTCGTAGGCAAAACCGCCCGTTTCAATATCAAACGTGCCTTTATTACCTGACTCATTATGGAAATAATCACTGGCAACCAGAGTATCGCCTAAATAAGCGCTCCACTTACCTTGTTCATGACTACCTGCCCCGCCCTCATTAGCGAACAAGTTGGTTACAGAAAAAGCCCCATCTACAGCTGGCTCTTTGAGCGTAATAATAAGCTGCTCAGACTCTTCTTCATTTCGGTTATATTGAATTTGAGATTCAGGGCCACCGTTGGTAGTGCCGTCAGGAATACCAATACGGTCAGTACCGTCGATATTGTAGTTAACAGTTTGGCCATCATATTTCGCCTGAATGCTGTCAACCATATCCCAACCTTGATCGCCCGCTCCCATATCACCTTGAACAAGGCTATAAGACTCTGGATCATCAATCGCATCTGGTGCTAGGTTGGTACGTTGGTCATCGATAGTCACTGTTGATTCATCACTATATGCGCCATCAGAATCAAGTGCTTTATAATCAAAGGAGTCTTCTAAACTCGTCTCTAGGTATCTTAGTTCCCAGTTTCCATTACCTTCAGTTCCAACCGTGACACCATATATTTGTAACCCTTCAGCGCCAGAAAGATCATCGATTGATATCGTAATGTCTAAATCAAGATCGCTATTACCAGACGTCGTCTTTTGAATCGGATCTAGAACTCTCGTTGAACCATCGCTTAAGGTAACGGTAACTAGTACTGATGACTCGTTGGCATTGTTGAGATTTTCATCAAAATAGCCACCTAGACCATCTAGCCCTAATGTCACTGAAGTGGCTGGTCTCTCGGAGAAATCAATCGAAATAGTCTCTCCCTCATTGATGCCTTGTCCACCACCGACACCAAGACCAAATCCAACGTGGTTAGCGTCTCCCCGGTACTGAGTGAGATCCCCACCAATTGAGGTAATCCTGATCGAGTCATCACCCAAAGTTAAAATGCGCTCTCCAGGATTATTACCGGGAGACCCCCAGTTTAAGAAATCGGTTTGCGAACTGGCTTCGCTGTCCAACCCTTGCGAATCTTTAACACCTAAAACAAAGCCTTGAGCACTTTCATCAGGTAGATAGGAAATATTATCTGGATTAAACGGTGTGCCATTAGCCCCTCCTTCGACATGGAGGTCAGCTTCAACAATCGCTCGAGTTTCACCGTTTTCAGTGTAGAGAAGTGTACCGCCTAAAGGCAGCTCAGTGATTACAACTGACAGTGACTTTCCATCAGTGGAACTACGATCATCTTCATAGTCGGAGATATGGTCGGTTCCATCACCCTCAATAGAACCTTCTCCAGTATCAAAAATAACTGGAATCGCATCCTCTCCGGAGAGTGTAATTGAGAAGTCTTCGGAGTCAGGTCTATCATTGGTACCGTTGATAGTAATTGTTACCACTTCAGTGTCAGTTGCTCCCCACTCATCTTCAACGATGACGTCAAAGGCAATTGGCAATGTCTCACCTTGAGCTAGCTTCTGAACGGCGTCTGATTCGTTATCTAAAACAAATTTCCACTCCCCCGTTTTTGGGTCAGTGATAACGAACTGACCGTACTGTGAGGTACCATCAGCAACTGAGAAAGTGAGGTCGTGCCCAGTATCTACATCATTAGCCACTATGGTCCCCGTTGCTTCAGGTGACCCTACATTGATGCCACCAGACTCAGTAACTGCACCCGTAAGGTCGCTTTCGTCTTCGTCAATTACTGGTGCATCATTGCTGCCTTTGACAACAATTCGAATCGTCTGCTCAACACTAGCACCATGTTCATCTTCCACGACTACCGTGTATTCAAGACGTTTCTTCTCACCTTCTGCCAACGCATCGGTCGCAGGCAGATCATCCTTCAGCTCATAACGCCAGTCACCGGTTTCTTCATCAACAGTGAATGTACCGTAAGTGGTGTCTGCTGGCTCTTTGAGTGTGAAACTCAGCTCCGCTCCGTTATCGACATCCGACGCATCAATAAAACCTGTTGTGACAGCTTTACCGTTGTCATCATCACCGGCTTCACGTACTCGACCTTTACTGTCAACATCGTCTATGACTGGTGCATCATTGCTACCTTTAACAACAATTCGAATCGTCTGTTCAACACTGGCACCATGTTCATCTTCCACGACTACCGTGTATTCAAGACGTTTCTTCTCACCTTCTGCCAACGCATCGGTCGCTGGTAGATCATCCTTCAGCTCGTAACGCCAGTCACCGGTTTCTTCATCAACAGTGAATGTGCCGTAAGTGGTGTCTGCTGGCTCTTTGAGTGTGAAACTCAGCTCTGCTCCGTTATCAACATCCGACGCATCAATGAAACCCGTTGTGACAGCTTTACCGTTGTCATCATCACCGGCTTCACGTACTCGGCCTTTACTGTCAACATCGTCTATGACTGGTGCATCATTGCTGCCTTTAACAACAATTCGAATCGTCTGCTCAACACTGGCACCATGTTCATCTTCCACGACTACCGTGTATTCAAGACGTTTCTTCTCACCTTCTGCCAACGCATCGGTCGCAGGCAGATCATCCTTCAGCTCATAACGCCAGTCACCGGTTTCTTCATCAACAGTGAATGTACCGTAAGTGGTGTCTGCTGGCTCTTTGAGTGTGAAACTCAGCTCCGCTCCGTTATCGACATCCGACGCATCAATGAAACCCGTTGTGACAGCTTTACCGTTGTCATCATCACCGGCTTCACGTACTCGACCTTTACTGTCAACATCGTCTATGACTGGTACATCATTCGTCCCTTTAACAGTCACCGAGATAGTTTGAGTAACCACCGCGCCCTGCTCGTCTTCAACTTGAACGGTAAAACTCAGAGGAACTTCGTCACCTTCAGCTAACGCTTCTACAGCATCCGCTTCGTTATCAATAACAAAACTCCATAAGCCATCGCTAGTGATACTGAACGTGCCATACGGGTTGCTAACGTCGCCTACTGAGCTCCACGTTAGGTTAGAAGAATCCACATCTGTCGCTGAAAGTTGACCACCTGTACTTGGTGCTCCGGCATCCTCAGTACCATTGTCAAAATGCCCAGACTCTCTTACTTCGCCTTCTGTAACCAATTCTGAGTCAATTACTGGCTTGTCGTTCGTACCTTGGATATTGATAACAATCGTTTGAAAGACATCAACACCTTGGTCGTCAGTGACTTTAACTTTGAATTCAAGAGAAGTTGATTGCCCTTCTCGTAAGGCTTGAACTTCATCAGCAGTGTTGTCTAGTTCAAATGTCCAGAGGCCGGCTTCTGTAATCGAAAAATCGCCATATGTAGAAGACACATCGCCATCTTCTGACCAAACCAAACTTTCGACTGGAGAGTCTACATCTGTGGCATTCAACTGTCCGCTCACCGATGCCGTTCCTATGTTCTCTGAACCGTCATCATTGTGTCCAGCTTCGACAACGTCACCACTGATTTCGCTATTTGCACTGATAACAGGTTTATCGTTAGTGCCAGTAATAGTGATTACAAATGGTTGTGACGTAGAGGAGTTTAAAGGGTCGGTGACTTGGACGGTAAAGGAGAGTGTGACAGTATCATTGACGTTTAAAGCTTGTGTGGCATCCGAGTCATTATTTAAACGGAAGGTCCATTGCCCATTATCAGCTAGCTCAAACTCACCGAAGTCAGATAGATTGTCCGGAGTAGAAATCACATCCCATGTTAACGTTGCATCGTCAAATTCAAGGTCGGTTGCTGAAAGCTGACCTGTCAGCTCAGCCGTACCGTCAAAATCACTACCGTCAGAGTTATGACCTGCTTCCACAACGTTTCCAGCTAAGGCTTCACTAAGAATTTGCGGAGCTGAGTTAACGAGTACCTGAAGAAGAGTATTAGATTGCGTCGCGGTTAGTCCTTGCGCCTCAAGGCCAGAGGTGTCGAACTGAGTTTTAGCTAGAGTTTGCGAATCATCACGCTCGATAGCGCCAGTAGTCGTTGGGCTTGAACCATTGGCTTCACCTGCAGCAGTAGCTTGTTCTTCATTTTGAGTCGGATCTTCTCCGGCCTCAATGGCAGCGATGATTTCTTCGGCATCAATATCAGAGACATCTATCTCTTGGTTTTCCCCATCTTCTTGAATCAATACAAGGTCTATATCCTCTCCGACTTCTGTATCGTTCAAAACGTTGATAACAACGTCCCCAGGTCTTGGTTCTGTTCCTTCAGGAAGGATGGTGAGTTTTCCTTGAGCATCTATTACTAACGTACCAGACACTTTTGCCAACCCAAATAGAGACAACGCACTCATGATTTACTCCTTGAATTGCTTCCGACGCCAGGAAACAATATCTTTTATCAGTTCTAGCCAGCCTTGCTTGCGCGGATGGACATATGCCCAAGCTCGAAATTTTACTTTTATTTTACATTTAGATATCAGATTAGTTGACGAAATGAAACTTTTTGGGGAAGTATTTTTCGTTTGTCTCAAAAACGAAAAAAGTCTCGCAAATACGAGACTTTTTGATGAATGTTTTAAGCTTAATCTTAGCCGATTACAGTGATAAATCCTTGTAAGATGATTAGGTTCACAATATCAATGAAAAACGCTCCCACAATAGGCACTACCATAAAGGCTTGAGGAGATGGACCGAATCGATTAACAATAGACCCCATATTCATAACCGCTGTCGGCGTAGCCCCTAAACCAAACCCACAGTGGCCACCGGCTATAACCGCTCCATCGTAGTTTTTGCCCATCACTCTAAACGTAATGTAATAAGCAAACAGCCCCAAAATAACCGATTGAACAGACAGTATGATTAAGAAAGGAATAGCCAGATCAAAGATGTTCCACAGCTGAAGACTCATCAATGCCATTGCTAAGAAAAGCGATAATGACACCGTACCGAGAATATCGACCGTTTCTGCATCCACTTTATAACTTTTGGTCACTTCGCAGATGTTGGTAATGAAAACACCGATAAATAACGCATAAACGAAGTCAGGAATCATTAACCAAGATATTTCAAATGTATTAACCCACGCATGTAAATACTTCGCTCCAGTCACACAGATGAGTAAGATAAACAGAACTTCAATAACCTTTTTAGCAGTCACGCGATCTCTTTCGTACTCGTTATAAGTTACCAATTCAGGGAAGCGCTCATGAGTATCATTGCCTCGGCCATACTCTGACTCAAAGTTATTCTTATCAATGAGTCGTTGTGCAACCGGACTACCAATAATACCGCCGATAATTAGACCAAAGGTTGCAGAAGCCATCGCAATTTCTAGTGTGTTGCTGATGCCGTAAGTCTCAGTAAAGGTTTGAGCCCAAGCAGCCCCAGTACCGTGTCCGCCCGACAAGGTAATAGAGCCCGCAATTAACCCCATTAACGGCTCTAAGCCGAGCATGGTGGCTAATCCAACTCCGACACTATTCTGGATAATAATATATACCGATGCGACCGCTAAAAAGACAAAGACTTTAGCGCCACCTTTCATTAGTTGGGTGTAGTTAGCCGCCAATCCTACGGTGCTAAAAAACATCAACATAAATGTTTTCTGCAAGGGCAACGAGAACTCAAGATTAACGTTGTTAAAGTGTAAAACCGTAATGATAAGGGCAACGATTAATCCACCAACGATGGGTTCAGGGATGTTGTATTTTTTTAGAACAGGGAGCTTACTATTAATGATGTGTCCCAGAAAAAGAACGCTGATAGCGATCAAAAAAGATTCTAACGTGCCAACAGAGATGGTGTTGTTCATATAACCTCTTTTTTTGCTTTATCGCTCATCTTCCTTAATGAGGTTCGACTAAATTGTAAAGTGTAGTAGAAATAGAATAGATGGCGACTCGCTTTACGCAGACACCAAACGACCTTGTTTAGACTATCTATCACTTCTTAAGGTGCCGGGAAGAATCGGCAAATATGTGGCCATAGTTAATTAACAGAAACACTGTTAACCTGTTGGCTACATTGAGTTTATGAATATAAAAAGAAGAACTACACTAAATTAATCGCGCAGTGTACCACAGTCAGGCCATTGCGACTAATTGAACCATCGAATATATGGATAACGGAATGAAATCTATACTAACAAGGACTGTTTTTTCAGTCGCTCTATTGACACCATTCGCGGCGATAGGCGCTGTCAATATTAGCTATGGCGATACAAATACAACGTCAGAACAACAAGCGAAAACTGCAATCGCACAAAGCAAAATAAATGAGCTGGTGGTACAGCTCTCCGATGCTTACTTTCCATTTAACAACGACCTAACGATTCAATATGGCGGTGATGACGGACCACTTTACGATCCTCAAGCTCATGTCGTGCATATTCCGTATAAATTCTATACCGACTCACTCAACTACTTTTTAAACAACGATTACCAAAAGAAGTTTGGCAAACCAGCTAAAGATGGGGCGCTTGATACTCTACTTCATACATTGTTGCATGAAGCAGGACATGCTTACGTAGCAGATCATGGGATTCCTATTCTAGGCAAAGAAGAAGATGCCGTAGATAACTTTGCGGCAGTGTTAATGCTCAACTACGTAGAAAACGGTGCCGATGCCACTATCAGCGCTGCAGATATGTTCTCCTTTGAATCCGAAGACCGGCCCGACTATTACGATTTTGCCGAGTACATCGGCGAGCATAGTTTTGATCTACAACGTTATTTCAGCACACTTTGTTTGGTATATGGTAGTGACCCAGAGAACCATGCCACGCTTCTGGATGAGATAGAAGAAGACTATAGAGACGAGCAAAAAGATAAATGTGAAATGACTTTCCAACAGATCGATATGAACTGGAAACAAGTATTAGGAATACAAGAAGAGCAAAGCTGAAAACAAAGAAAGGAGTTGATATGGCGACCCAGCTCATCGTATTTTTTGATGGTACGTGCCCACTTTGCGTCAAAGAAATGCAATCTCTAAAGCATCATGACAAAGCACTAGCCATTAAACTTATCGACATTTTCTCTCCAGAGTTTGAGGCCTACCCTGATATCGATCCTAAAGCGGCCTCAGAGCGCCTTCATGCCTACGATACAGAAGGAAAGTTGCTTCTCGGCTTGGACGTTACTCATAGAGCATGGAGCTTGGTAGGAAAACCACATCTTTACGGATTCACACGATGGCGAATCTTCAAGCCTGTTTGCGATTGGGCATACCTGAAATTTGCTCGTAATCGCTACCAAATATCGGGCTGGCTAACTGGAAAGAAACAATGTGAGCGGTGTCGGCTTGATTAATCGACTACCGCTCAGCGCATTATTTACACTGTAAACGTTACAATTCAGCGTCTTTGCGAACTGCTTTAAGTAAAACAGACGTATCTGAACGATTTTCACCTTGCGAAGAGAGTGCTTTATATCTTTCGACCGTCTGTTCCGTCAATGGAAGTCGAATGCCCTGACGAGCCCCTTCATCCAAACAAAAACCGAGATCTTTAATCATCCAATCGATGGCAAAACCAAAGTCATATTTATCTTCATCCATGGTTTTGGCACGGTTTTCCATCTGCCAAGAACCCGCCGCACCATTTTTCAAGCAATCAACTAATGAAGGAATATCTAAACCACTCTTTTGCGCGAGTATTAACCCTTCAGACAATCCAGTTAGAACTCCAGCGATACATACTTGGTTAACCATTTTAGCTCGTTGTCCTTGACCAACAGTCCCCATCAAGACTGATGACTTACCGTAAGCATCAAATACTGGCTGCAAAGCGGTAAAAGTTGCTTGTTCGCCACCGCACATGATGGTCAGCACACCATTTTCTGCGCCAGCCTGTCCTCCAGATACGGGCGCGTCCATAAAACGGACATCCGCTTTATCACACGCAGCTCCAAGCTCTTCTGCCAACTGCGCTGATGTAGTCGTATGATCAACGAGAATAGCCCCTTTCTTCATGCTCGCAATGGCACCAGAAGCGGATGTGGTCATCTGTCTAACGTCATCATCGTTGCCCACACATACCGCCACCACATCGGCGTCTCTAACACAATCCGCCACTGTTTCATGATATCGACCATTGTATTCTTCGGCCCAGCGTTTCGCTTTTTCTGTAGTGCGATTAAATACGCAAACCTCAAATCCTGCTTTAGCCAAATGACCAGCCATTGGGTATCCCATAACACCTAATCCAATAAAACTAACTTTCATTTGTACTCCTTTAATTGCTGGTGGGGTTTACCGCGGCATCCATTGTATCTGCACTAGATAAAATCGCGTCTATTAGCGATTTGACGGCCTTTGGTTGGTATTTCCTATCTTTGTACACCAAAAACGCCTGTCGGTCACTACGATAGTGCTCAGGCAGCAGATGAACTAAATTTGAGTTGCCACGCACATGGCGTAAAGGTAGTGATGCAACTCCTAAGCCTCGCTCAACTGCATCGAGTAACGCTTGGATATCATTGACAACAAGCCTAGGTTTTATCGTCATGCTTTGCTCAAGAGCGTCATCACGGTAAATCGCCAGCTTCTGACTATTATCTATGGCAAGCCAATCTAGCTCTTGTAACTGCTCAATGTGGGTAATTTGGCCACATTTTGCTAAGTACTCAGCGCTAGCAAAAAAGCCGTGACGTGCAGTAAACAGTGGTCGAGCAATGAGATCATCCATCTCACTGATGTCAAACGTAATCAACAATTCTCGATTCGTTTGTGGTTTTAGCTGATCATGGTTTAAAGCGAGATCGATGTGAACTTTAGGGTATTGTTTTAAATACCCTTCAACCACAGGTGCTACGAAAGAATGGTAGAAACTGTGAGGGGCGGACAAACGTACCGTACCAGCAACCTGCTCCGTTTGCTCCGTTACATTACCTAACCCTATTTCGATCTGCTCAATACCACTGCTCAGTTGATCGAAAACAAGCTTACCAATTTCAGTCGCAGCTAATTCCCTACCCTTCTTCTCTAGCAAACGTAGCCCTAAACGCTCCTCAAGCGATGAGATACGTCTTGATACCGTCGATTGAGGCACACCCAATAGATTAGCGGTTTTTAAGACTGAGCCGTGTTCCACGACCTTACAAAACAAGTAGACGTCGTCTATATACCCAAATATGGAATCCACAATTCTAAATTACCCAATATTATCTATTTATGAATAGGTTTATACTTCTTATAACAAAAATCAACAGGAGAATAACAATGAGCAGAAAACAATTTTGGATCTCAGCCCTACTTTCATCTCTCACTATGGGAATCATGATGTCCGGTATTATCTCAGGATACAAAATGGGCTTTAGTAGCGCATGGCCACCGATATGGCTACAGAGTTTTCTTATTGCTTGGCCATGTGCTCTGTTGTTGAACCTTACGGTCTTGCCTCAAGTGAGAAACTTCGCAGCATGGATATGCACTCCAAGAAAGATCAAGAGCAAGGAAGCATGATCATGGGAAAGTACCTTGATCATGCTTCTGGAGATATCATATTCAATCGCCGTTTAGAACCGAAAAGACGGCAATAAAAAAGAGCCGACTATGTCGACTCTTTTTCTTCATAACGAGCGTATTATTGTTCTGCGTTATGGTAAACCTGCTGAACATCATCGCAGTCATCTAGCATGTCGAGGAATTTTTGGAATTTCTCAGCATCTTCACCAGCAATTGCAGTATGAGTTTGCGGTACAAACGTAATTTCTTCTACATCAACCGTTAGGTCTGGGTATTCTGCATTCAATGCCGTTTTCGCTTTGAAGAACTCAGTATGTGGTGCAAATACCGTGATGACGCCATCTTCAAGCTCAATATCAGTTACATCAACATCTGCCATCATCAGAGCTTCAAGCACCGCTTCTTCGTCGTCACCTTTGAACTGGAACACCGCTTGGTGATCGAACATGTGAGCCACAGTACCAGGGCTACCAATCTTTGCGCCAGTCTTAACAAAGCATTGACGAACATCTTGGAAAGTACGGTTGCCGTTATCTGTTAGACAGTCAACGATGACACTAACGCCACCAGGACCAAACCCTTCGTAACGTGCAGGCTGGTAATCTTCACCACCACCACCGCTAGCTTTGTCTAGTGCTTTATCGATAACGTGAGCAGGAACTTGATCCTTTTTAGCTTTAGCAATCAGGTGCTTAAGTGAAAGGTTCATTTCTGGATCTGCACCACCGTTCTTAGCAGCTACATAGATCTCTTTACCATACTTGGAATAAACTTTAATTTTCGCGCCCTGAGTCTTGGCCATTGAGGCCTTGCGCACTTCAAAACTTCTTCCCATCGGGATGTTCTCTCTAATTCATTTTAACGCGGAGGATTTTATCAAATCGTCGGTACAATTCAATTGTGAACGCCGTGAATGGCGCTTACATCACTCCCATCATTCGTTTGTATTTGTCGACACACTGTTCAAACCATGCTTGTTCAGCCTCATCCGCTATCTTTTCGAGTTGCTCGCGTATAGCTTCAGGCCCCGCTTTGGCTTCTTTTAATTGCCACACAACAAAAGAAGCTTGTTTATCAAGTTCAACTTTATTCTTTTCAGAGGGTGGGAGAAGCGACAAATTATGGGACATGGTATTTAGTCAGTTGATGTTGGCAAGGGAGCAGAATATACCATTGATGAAGTATTAAACTCAAATGAAAGGGTGTGATTTGGGATAGATAGAAAATACAAAGGGTGGCCTTAGCCACCCTATCTGGTTATCCAATATTAGTGAATCAAGCCTAGCTCTCTTGCTTCTTCGAGAGTTAGACCACTTTCTCTGATTTCCCTCAACGCTTCAATGCGACGTCTAGCTTCTGCGGATTTTCCCTGTTTCGCAGGACGTATGTTTTCTTGGACTTCTTCAGAGTGATCCCACTTACTTGTCATGGATGTCATTTCGTCATGGTCGATTGAATTAATGGACATTGTTACCTCCTGATGAACCATGTCTGAACACCTAATCTGTAGCAAACGACAATTTTGTTGTTAAGAAAAACTGAGTCAGAATGTGATAGGGGCAATAGTTCTAAACAGAAGTTTTAGAAAGCGGTTTTTAAACTTTGAAATCCATCAGCGGTGGGATTACATTTAGGAGATTCCACCTCAGAAAATCAACTTGATCGAGATCTCCTTTTTTCTCCTCTAAGCCCACACCAGATATTAGTTGCACCTCACCCAGAAATGAGGGAATCGTCGAATTTCAGACAAAAAAAAGCGAGTCCAAATTGAACTCGCCAAAATATATCAGAATGAATGTAACAATATGAGCCAATCTACTTATTTCATTAGAAAGGACAAAAGGTTGTCTATTCGGAATAAATATTAGCCAACCACACTTGTTACTTTGTCAGCTTATTGTCAGCGTTATGTGTTATTCCTAACAAGTTAGTGCTAAGTGTAACAAGGGGTTAATTAGCGCTAAATAGCGACCTCATCTAGCACGCGAAATACCGTTTCATCGATATGCCCTTCGTGCACTTGTTTACACACTTTTTTACGGACGGCCAACGCTGAGATCAGTCGTTCAATCGACAAATGCTTGTTTTCTTGTCGAGAGTTATATAACTCCACAACACGACTTAGCACTTCATAGGGAATGACCTGGTCATCAACACGCAACCAATCCAGCTTCTCCATAAGCTCTGAGCACTCTTGTTTGATTGAGGCGACCGAATGCCCTGTCATGGCAGACAATGCCGTTACACTGCGTTCTAGAGCTTCTGATGAAGTATATTTAGATAAGATGATGGTTATTTCATCCGCATTGATTTCAACTAAGTGTTTTCTCTGCTTCACTCTACGGCCCAGGTTTCCTCTTGGAGACGGTGCTTTACGCTGAATTGGCTCAAACTCACCGTCAATGATTGTCGACAGCTCATCGAGTTGCTTACGAGTTACCAACTCGTTGCGTAATGGGTTAGGTAAGGTTGGTGCCATGTTTCGCTTACCTGCATTCGTCGTTCTTGCTCTTGAGTAACGCAATACTTCTTCCACATCACAACGAATATCAACCTGATAATCTGGTAGCTTAGCATCAGGATCTATGCATTGTAGTGTCAGATGATAGCCCCATAAGTTGACATCAAATTGATCATTGCTTGTGGATCCTTCCCCTAGTTTTCTAAGCTCTCGAAGAAGATCCATCGAGAAGCGTCGCCATTCTATGTTACGCGCAAGCTTTTGATTAAGCTCTGAAAGAAGAAGAGTGTCGGTATGACGTCGGGCCATACGACTTCTGAAATACGAATACAACTGAAATACCAAGGTATGCTGTTTTAGAATTTCAGGCGGGAACAAGAAAAAATAGTCTCTCGTCAATAACTCTTCGTAGAACGACGGCTCCCACACCAAGATATATAAATTAGGCTTGATCTTGATCTCACCATCCGCGCCTTCACGTGGTGCCTCTTCAGATGCAGTGATCGTTCTGGCTAGAAACCTAAAACGATCACTCTTGAATCCTTCAGGCATATTTTCGCTGAGCCAACGACCTGTAAGCTCGTGCAATTGGAAATCGGTAAATTCAATTCGATCAATACTGTCACGAATGGAATCACGTGCTGGGCCACTGTCTTTTTTACCTCGAAGGGAAAGGATGTCAGTGATATATAAAGGGGTCTTGTTAGGCACATGTTTAGCATCAAGGTGATACTCTTCGTGGTGATGATCATGGTATTGCACCGTTAGCGTAAACAATGCAAACAGCGTCATAAGATCATCAACAGTCATGATATTCTTAGATGATCGAGTTTCAATCACCGCTTTTGTACCTGAGATGGATACCATCGACTTCTGATAGCTTTTACGTGTACGTGGTGGAGCGAGTGCTTGATCGATAATGCCTGCCCAGTTTGTTGGAGATACTACAAACTGATCTGCTTCATCGCGCATAGCTGGTGGCGTATAAAGTCCATGTTCATTCAACAAGCGTTTATTCACTTGTGTTTGAGCCAATGCTTTTGATTTTTTTTGCTTTTCAGATTGCTTAACCGATTCGGTTACCAGGCTGGTTGCGCCCAAAACGGATACTAATTGATTGGGATTAATAAACCGATGAAGCATCGTTTTGCCAGCGAGGCCTTCCTCAAACTTAACACCATGTTGGCTAAACAAACCAATATTTACTGCGGCTCTCAAACGTTGCTGAATAGCTGCACGAGTTAGTTTACCGTCAGTGGCGTCGATTAACTCGGTAGTTGAAACGTAACCATCTTTAGAACTGAATCCGCGTAAAGAGATAAGATTCAGCAGTTCCAAAATGCTCTTGGTCACGCCTTTGAAGTGCTGATACTGCTCAATCCAATCGACAGACGTTTCTGTCACTTCAAAAAGATGTCCGCCTTTGTGATCTCGTGGAGATCGGATCAATAATTTTTCATCGTTGCTCATGATTGGATCTATATCACACTATCCGTAAATTCGATATTGTTCCATAGAATAAAGAATAATGCCGAATAAATAAAGATCTATTTTATTGCTCTTAATAAACTGATCTTTACTGATAATACTGATCTAATATGATTAAGTGATCTTATGATCTGGCACTTTTGTGGATTGTAACTCTATGTTTTTAAAAGCAAAGATTTAACAAGCATTCGGACGCATGATCATAGTAATTACGAAACGATGATCATTGTTTTTCGAATGCATGATCATAGAACTCTGGAGGCATGATCATCATCTGCCCGAAAATATGATCATTACGCTTACGGATAGATGATCATGAAGTCATCACAACTTATCCACAGAAAAAGTAGAAAAGCTGTGAATAGCTTTATGTAAATATCTTTTAAATCATAAATTTACCTCGAAAGCATGATCAAGGTGGAAGAATTATTTGTCGTCTTAGGCAATTGATGAAAGTAATTGTTCAGATATTACTCGAATTGAATAAAGATAAACGAACAGACGCTTTTTCATCGTTAATGGCTTTAACCCTTATATATTAGGAAGCATGATCAAGTAAGTTTATTGAACCTGTTATTGCATTTTGAATTCTGTCGTTAATCACTGAATCTTACCACTATCCCTTGTTCTATCGGGCATAAGCCGTAATTTGGTCGGAGATTTACATGCTTCCGTAGTGACAAAGTACTTGATCATTCTTCCAAGATAAATGATCGACGTTACAGACCAATAATCCAATGTCTGTTTCTAAAACTCCCCTTGATCATGCTTCTATATTCTCGGAACTATGATCATGAGTTTTGTCTTTTGGTGCTCTAACGTTTCTTCACTGACCAATGAACAATTATTTGTGTGCCTAAAAAGACGCTTAATTTGAAATAGCTGAGATAGAAACAACAAAGTCCGTAAGTTATCCAATATTTATAATCGTTCCGAGATGTTTTCTATTTACATTGTAAATAAGTTACGTGGTAACACTTGAAATCTGAGGAGGTTTTCTGTGTCTTTCACTTCATTATAACTTGGATTGTTTGATGTATTTTTCATCAGCTTTGTAGACAAAATCACGATTTGGCTTTTATGTGGTCAATTTATTGTAAAAAACAACACTAAGTGAGTGGACAGCTTTTTGATGTGAATGTACGATATAGCTGTACATTAATTCATTAGGTTACTTGGTTGGAACTTAGGTATGAAAAGAGAACAAACAATAGATAATCTCTACCAACTTGCAGAACAAACTCAGCAAGTACAAGCAGATCGCATCGAAATTGTATTAGAAGAACGAAGCGATGATCACTTTCCTGCAATGTCAAAAGCAATGATGGAAACTCGTTCTGGACTGACTCGTCGTAAACTGGATGATGCTATCAGTAAGATGGAAGCAAATGGTCATCAATTTACTAAAAATAATGCCAATCATTATTCTATTTCGTTGCAAGAAGCACACATGTTGATGGATGCGGCTGCGGTACCTAAATTTCACGAACGTAAACAAAGCGCCAATAATAAACCGTGGATTATTAACGTTCAAAACCAAAAGGGTGGTACTGGTAAGTCTATGAGTGCAGTTCATCTAGCTGCTTGCCTAGCGCTAAACTTGGACAAACGCTATCGTATCTGTCTAATTGACTTGGACCCTCAAGGTTCACTTCGTTTGTTCTTGAATCCACAAATCAGTATTTCCGAACATGAAAACATCTATTCTGCGGTAGATGTAATGCTAGAAAATGTACCGGAAGGGACTGATATTGATATTGATTTTTTACGCCGCAACGTTTTGCTACCAACTCAGTATCCTAACCTAAAAACGATTTCAGCCTTCCCTGAAGATGCGATGTTTAACGCGGAAGCATGGCAAAACCTTTCTCAAAACCAATCTCTCGATATTGTTAAACTACTAAAAGAGAAGTTGATTGACAAAATCGCGGATGACTTCGACGTCATCATGATTGATACTGGCCCTCACGTTGATCCACTAGTTTGGAACGCTATGTATGCATCTAATGCGTTGCTTATTCCATGTGCAGCTAAACGTTTAGATTGGGCTTCAACAGTCAATTTCTTCCAGCACCTTCCGACTGTTTATGAGATGTTCCCAGAAGATTGGAAAGGATTAGAATTCGTTCGTCTGATGCCGACCATGTTTGAAGATGATAATAAAAAACAAGTGTCTGTCTTAACAGAGATGAACTACCTACTTGGTGACCAAGTTATGATGGCGACAATTCCTCGTAGTAGGGCATTTGAAACTTGTGCAGATACCTACAGCACAGTATTTGATTTAACGGCTTCTGACTTTGAAGGTGGTAAAAAAACGCTGGCGACAGCACAAGACGCAGTACACAAAAGTGCACTAGAGTTAGAAAGAGTGCTTCACAGCAACTGGTCATCATTGAATCAAGGGTAACGTTATATGGCTATTAAAACTTCTGAACTTAACGCTAAGCTTTTCGGAAAAGCAAATAAGAGACGTGCAACTACCCCTCAGGAAGCGCAAACCGCAGCCAAGGAACAAGCCCAATATATTGAGTTATCAGTTGCAGGGGAGGAGCTAGTTTCATTTGAACTTGTGCGTATTCCTGCAAATGAAGTGGAATCGAAGACGTTCGTATTTGAAGAAAATGCACGTGAGCAATCATTCCTAAACGAGCACGCACTCTCTGATGTACTGGCAACTTTAAGAGATAAAGGGCAACAGTATCCAGCAGTTGGCCGCCGTCAAAAAGACGGAACCATTGAAGTTCTTGATGGTAGCCGTCGTCGTATGTCATGTATTCTGGCTCAAAAAGAGTTCTTGATTTATGTTGCTGAAAACATCAATGGCGACCACGCTAAATTCTTGTCTGATGTTGCGAACGCCCATAAGCCGCTGTCTCTATATGAAAAAGGTAAAGAGATGCTAGCTAAGCTTGAAAGCGGCGAAGCTGAAGACCAAAAAGCGCTAGCGAAAATGTTTCAATGTAGCGAAGCACTGGTAAGCGGAGCTCTGAAAGCTGCAGACTTACCACTAGAACTTCTTCAAGCATACCCTAACGTGAGTGATTTAGGGCGTCCAACGATTGTGCGTCTACATAAACAATTTAGCGAGCTTGATGGTGACAAACAAAACCAATTGATTCAGCGTTGTCACCAGAATGAAGGTTACGTGTGGCAGAAAAGTCGTGCTCAAGGTGTTGCACGCATTACCAAAGATGTGTCGGAAACTCTAGAGAACTGGATGCATGAACTTGCGCCACCTAAGAGAGCTAAAGTCGCGAAAATTGATCTCGTTAAGGGACGGGCAAGTTACACTCGCAAAGGTCCAAATTTAGCACTCAACCTTAAAAAGGTCGATGACCAAACAATGGATGAAATCCTAGAGTTCATAAAAACTAAGATGAACTAAATAACTTTCAAAATACCTCGCCATAGCGAGGTATTTTTTTGTGTTAATATTGTGGTAAGTCCCCACAGCAATGATACCCATGACGGCTTTATTTTCCTCACAGCTTCATCTTCTCGAGCAACAACATGCAATAGCGGATGAGCGCTTTCAACGAAGTGCGCTCATTTTAGAAGGCTCACTGGCATGGCAGCATGAATTGATTGAGCAATTCTCGATGCGCTTTCCTAAAGACTCTAAGTTTCAGCTAGGAGAAGAATCTATCGGCTCTCTAGACGCTATTCCGGTTAAACAAGGAAAACGTCTACTAGGAAGGGAAGTTAAGCTACTCGTCGTGACGCTTAGCGATGATTTTGATGCTAATAGTTTTAATGCTGCACTTGGTGCGCTCGTAGGAGGCGGTGTACTCATTCTGTTAAGTAATGGAAGTGATGTACATCCTTGGTTAGAGCGACACCTCGCTTTGCTACCTCGACTGAAACAATCAAGCCGTAACCTGATTAATGATTTGGCTTATTGGCAAAATCAACACCAGGCGCGTGAGAGTAGCAATATTTATGTAGAACAAAACGAAGCCATCGAGGCCATCGAGCGAGTCCTTACGGGACATAGAAAACGTCCTTTGGTTATTACTGCCGATCGAGGGCGTGGCAAAAGCAGTGCCCTAGGACTAGCGGCGGCAAGAATAGCCGCTTCACGTCCGTGTCGAATCTTGGTCACTGCGCCAAGCAAAGCTGCTGTTCAGCCTGTATTTGATTTCAGTCAGATAGAACAAAGCGTTTCGTCATCTATTGAGTTTGTTTCGCCAGATGAGCTGATAAAGTCAAAGCCTGTTTGTGATTTGTTGTTTGTCGACGAAGCCGCAGCGATTCCAGTTCCACTCTTGAAAACCATTGTTGCCCATTACCATCGTCTAGTTATCAGTTCAACTGTTCACGGTTATGAAGGGTGTGGAAGAGGGTTTAGTCTTAAGTTCCTTCCTTGGCTCCAGAAGGTACGTAAAGGAACCAAACTACATCATATGCAGCAGCCGATTCGATGGGCCCAAAACGATGCTTTAGAGAAGTGGTGCGCCGGTGCGTTTCTGTTACAAGCTGAGCTAACACAGTTGGCAAGTGACGTTAAGTTTGATTCGTTTGATTCAAAGCGTTGGTCTTTTTCTTCAGTGGCAACAAATGATTGTAGCAATAATGAATCAATATTGTCTGAAGCCTTTGCTTTACTCGTTAATGCGCACTACCAGACTTCTCCTAACGATCTGATGTTATTGCTCTCGTCAAAAACAATGACGCTTTATACCATGAGTTACGATGGTCAGGTTGTCGGCGCTGTTCTCTTAAATAGGGAAGGGGATTTGTCTCTTGATATCGTAGAGAGAGTCCAACTAGGGCAGTCTCGTCCGCCGGGTAACTTGGCGCCGGTTGAGCTAGCTAATCACCTTGCTCTATCAGAGCCGGCAACGCAACGTTGTGGCAGAGTGATGCGCATAGCGGTTCATCCTCTAGTACAATCCTCCGGTGTCGGTTCTGAGATGCTGCGTCGTTTGAAACTACAAACAGATGATCAGGTAGATTATCTTGCCACCAGCTTTGGAGTGACGACAGACCTGTTTAGATTCTGGCAAAGCAACCAATTCGTTCCGCTTAAACTGGGTAGTGCTAAAGATAAAGCCAGTGGTACCTATAGCCTTACTTTGGTATTGCCAACATCTAAAAATAGCGAAGATTGGCTTTCCCAAGCTAAACAACAGTTCAGCCGAAATCTGGTTTATCAATTGAGATCGGTCAATCGGGATATTCATCCATCGCTTGCATGGTTATTGTTTTCTACTTCAATTATAGAGAGAAG
Organism: Vibrio sp. SCSIO 43133; assembly: GCF_023716845.1. NCBI lineage: Bacteria > Pseudomonadati > Pseudomonadota > Gammaproteobacteria > Vibrionales > Vibrionaceae > Vibrio > Vibrio sp. SCSIO 43133. The sequence continues at coordinate 1,452,161 of NZ_CP068025.1, read as the reverse complement.
CGCTGCGTTGCCATCGAAGCTCGCCATTCTGTACTCAAGAGGTGGCAACTCATTGGTTTCCAGCCGTAGCGATTTGTTCGACTTCATGGTGTCTCTCGCAAATGCCTCAGTAGATGTTGATAGTCCGATTGTCACGGCCGTCGTGTTGCAAGAATGGCCTTGGGAACACGTTGTCCATCAATTGAGTCTAGCGGGACGTAAACAAGCTGAAGCTCAATTTAGGCTGGAACTCTGTTCACTCATCGAACGTTTACAGTGTAAATTGACTTAAACTTCTCTTACCTTGGATTTACACTGTAAACAAAGCCACCGACGTTTACAGTGTAAATTGCCAGAATCCTGTTTTTACACTGTAAATCCTCTTCAAACTCAAATTCAGTTCTCTCTCATCTACCACACGTTCATAGTTGAATCAGAGTCAAAGAACCAACCGAATTACCGTGACGCCAACCGGAGTTTTCGATATTGAACATAGTCTCACTACTGAGACTACATTAAGATAATTAAAATTGTTGAAGCATGATCACATTGTTCAGTTTGAGCTTGTGTAATGAGCATAAGGAAGTGTCTAGCCATCATGTGGAAAAGTGTTCTCAAAATATCGTCAAATGGTAATGAAGTTATTGCCCAATTACCGAGTGAGTATGAGCAAGGTCTGGCATTAGAAGCTTCTTTGCTAAACAACATGTTGGGTGAGCTTAATGCCCAGCATTTCTTTCTTGACGAATCTGCTGTCAATCAATTCATAAAGTGTGCTGCAAGTGCAAAAGGTGAAGCCTTTTCTGGCATCACTATTGCCCAAATTAAAGATGCTAGCGCTGAAGTGATACTAACCGAGCAAGATATGATTGCTAGTATTAAAGTCACTGGAGCATACGGCGGCAATCCACTTCAGCCTAATGACATCATCAAATCACTCACAGAATCCAGAGTAGTTAAAGGACTTAACAAAAAAGCGTTAAAGAAAGTACTGCTACTCAGTCGTCAGCTTAAAGCTGGTGAGAGCTATACCCAACCTGTGGCGATAGGAAAAAGGCCGAAAGAAGGTAAAGATGCGCAGTTTATTCCACTAGTAGCTGACCCTAAAAAGCGTGTACTCAAACCGCAAGCTACCGGCGATGGAGACAAAGTGGATATGCGTGATTTAGGAGCCATTGTTACGGTAGGTGAAAATGAGCAAGTGATGAAGCGAATACCGGCCATCAAAGGTGAGAATGGATTCACAGTCACTGGAGCCATCATCCCTCCTAAAGCAGTCAAAGACAATCCACTTAAGCCGGGAGCAGGGACCAAGTTCTCGGCTGATAACCCGAATACATTGTTGTCTACGATGTCAGGAATGCCGGTAATTAAATCATCGGGTGTCGAGATTGATGAAGCCCTTTGCCTGAGTAAAGTGGATATATCCACCGGACATATCAAATTTAAGGGCAGTGTGGTGATTTCTGGAAATATTGAACCCAATATGGAAGTGACAGCGACAGGGACTATTACTGTTGGGGGATTTGTTGAGTCGGCAATTTTGAAGTCGAAAGGGGATATCATCGTCAGCAAAGGTATCATCGGACATAATGTTGATGATGGCGAACCCAAATCTTGTCTCATTGAGTCTGGCGGCGATGTTGTCGCTAATTACGCTCAGTTTGCCAATATCAGCTCACAAGGAGATATTCACTTTACGGTGCATAGTCTAAACAACGACATCGTGTGTGGCGGGGATTTAATAGTGACTGGCGCAGGGAAGAAACAAGGGATTTTAAGTGGTGGAGAAGCGATAGTCGGTGGCAAAGTGGTTTGTAATCAACTCGGTGTGGAAGGTGATACTGCCACCTACATAAAAGCTTTTGCGCAGTTCCAAAATTACCAAGATGGACTAGAACAACTGCAACTACGTTATACCGAGCTTCAAGAAAGTAAAATGAAAGCAATCCGACGCGAAATAGAGCTTAAGAAGGTTCCTAAGTCAGCAAGAACGGAAGAACAGAATAAAGAGCTCGAAGCATTAAATAGTTCAAACACCGAAGCGTTAGATGAACTCAATGCTGAAAAAGAGAGATTGGAGCTGGAGCTGTTTGCTAAGTTAGAGCTCAATACGGTAGAGTCTTTGGTTCAAACTCACACACGTGTAACCGTCGCGTTTGACGAAGAAAAGGTGACGACAAAAAATACGCACGGCCCTGCATCATTCAGCTTTAATAAGCATATTATCCATTTTGCTCCAAAGCTAAAAGAAGAAGACCTTGCAGTTTAGAACCAAGTTTTTGTTAGCCTAGACTATGACTTAGGTGCTTTGCTTCCACAGCAAAGCGCCATTTCCTTGCTGGGCCAATATATCGTCAGGATTTCTTAGTCGACAGCGACTTAGCGAGAGGCAACCACAACCAATGCACTCCCCAAGCTCGTCTCTAAGTTTGGTCATTAGCCAAATTTTCTCATCTAATATTCGCTTCCAGTTTTTGCCCATAGACTCCCACTCTTCTTGAGAGGGGGCTCTATGAATAGGAAGCACCGACAATGCCTCTTTAATCTCTTCTAGGCTGAGCCCGAGTTGCTGTCCTGTTTTAATAACCGCTATACGTCGCAAGACTGAGCTGTCATAGCGACGTTGATTCCCTTGTTTTCGCCAACTAGAAATCATTCCTTTCTGCTCGTAAAAATGCAGTGCTGATACAGCAACTTCCGCACGCTTTGCTACCTGACCGACTGATAATTCCATTTCATTCTCCTTCTACACTCAAGTATAGCTTGACCTCAAGTAATATTGAGGTTTTAGCATTGAAGCAACTCACAAAGATAAAGGAATGATGATGAAAAGGACTTCGCTGCAACATCTCTCTGCACTGCTGTTCGATGGTATCGCTTCAGGGATGATGTTAATGGCGCTCCCATGGAGCATCTTGACGCAAGGAAACAACAGTACATTCTTGGCTATACTCACGTTATGTTGCACGGCGTTATCGTTCTTTGCGACCCCATTCTTTGCTACGGCTATTGACCGTTTTTCGCGAAAGCATATCTTAGCACTGGTCCAACTATTACAGGCGCTAGCTGCATTACTCGTTGTTTTTACTTGGTATATTGAACCGAATGCACTTTGGCCCCTTGCTGTTGCTCAACTGGTTTTTTGGTTAACTAACGATCTTGCATGGGGGACAAACGGTGCATTCACTCAAGAGCTCTATAAAAGATCAGATTATGCAAAAATCTCTGGACAACAAGAGATCGTCCTACAGATGACCACCCTGACTGCAGGCGGCTTAGGCGTATTGTTATTGGAACTGTGGTCAATCGAGTACTTTGCCTTGCTGGCCATGTTACTTTCTGTCAGCGCTATGATTTGCTATGCCAGTATCCATTACAAACCAAAGCAACGCGAGACCAAGCATGTATCTTTTATGACACAGCTGAGCGAATCTAAAGCCATGTTTTCACGCTCACCGATGTTTTTCTTGTTTGTTGCTCTGTCCTGTCTGAGTTACCCAATGATGACTTACTTGTCTAAGTTGGTGCCTATCTATTTTTCCGAGCAAAACATTGAAGGTCATTGGTTTGCTTGGTGGCAAATAAATTATGGTTTAGGCGCGATGTTATGCGGAGTTATCATTACGCAGCTACTGATTCGTTTTCGACAAGAACAACTAATGATTGTCAGTGTTGTCGGGTTAGCGGTGTTATTGAGTGTACTAGCTAGCTCGATGTCAGCACTTAGTCTCGTTATTTTTGCGTTATTTATTGGCTTATTCAATGCGACCAATCGAATCGCTAGAGTAAATAAGCTGCATGAAACGATTGATAATAGAGTTCGAGGCAGAGTAGATGGTGGAATGAAGTTATTCTCTACTTTTGTTCAAAGTATGAGTTATGTTCTTATCGCCTATTTGACTCACTACGATCTTACGGAGCTTGGGTTTGCGGTGGCCGCCGTTGTGATGATGTTAGCCGCTTTGGGTATGTTGTTATTGTATAAAGATAAAAATAATACTCATACGTTACAAAGCTATTGAGGTTTTGCCGGTAATGGCGTTGGGACAGGCTGCGCTGCTTCTTCGGGTTTGGATATGGTAATACTACGGATGAATCGACTGAAGTAGAGTTCTTTTACCAGCTCGTCGCAGCGTTCAGTTGTTAGATTACGTTTCCATTGCTCGCTGCTCACGGAGATGCGAGTTTGATTGGTTGCTCGATAGCCGTTGGCAACTTCGCATAGCTCTATTGTGTTCATGTAATTAGGGTAAGTATTAACTGATGAGGAGCGAAGGCCAAGCTGATTCATTTGATATGACGAACAGCCCGTCATGATGAGCAAGGTGAAAGATAACAGTGCTTTTATTCTCATAGCAGTTAGTGGTTTGTCCTAGGTTTGTGCGCAAACGCTCATACTAAACACTATTTGAGACAGATAAAGAGAAGTTTTAAACACAGGTCACCTAACAGCAAAAATTAACACTGCTCAGACATTTAGACGATCTATACTGGACGGAATTTATCGTGTTGCGGTAGTGACGTTTCTGAAAAATGAGGAGAATAGGGATGGTGGATTCTATCAACGTAGATGTAGTTGTACTCGGTGGTGGACCTGGAGGTTATACCGCAGCTTTTCGCGCGGCTGATCTTGGACTGTCTGTATGTCTAGTAGAGAAGCAAGATACTTTGGGTGGCGTGTGTGTAAACGTAGGCTGTATACCATCCAAAACCTTATTGCATGCAGCGGCGTTAATTGAACATGCCCAGCATGGAAAGCAAATGGGTATCGCATTTGGTACTCCAAGCATAGACATTGATGGTTTACGATCTCACAAAGAAAACACGATATCAGAGCTGACGAAAGGAATTGCTAACCTAGCAAAAGCTCGCAAGATAACACGCGTTCAAGGTGTTGGTCAGTTTACCTCACGCAATGCACTGTCAGTGGTTGGTGAATCAGAAACGCAAATCTTGTTTAAGCATGCCATCATCGCAACCGGATCACATTCAGTATCACTTCCTATCGCGCCTAATGATCCGAGGATTTGGGACTCTACCGACGCACTAGCGCTGACGACGATTCCTAACAAACTGCTGATCATTGGCGGCGGGATTATTGGTCTAGAAATGGCACAAGTGTATTCAGCATTGGGATCGCAGATCACTATTGTCGAGGCACAAGAGCAAGTGATTCCTGCAGCAGATAAAGACATTGTTCAACCTTTAGTTAAGTCGGTTAAGAAGCGCTATCAAATGCTGACCAAGACGTTGGTGACTGGCATTGAAGCGGGTACTGATGCTATCACGGTATCTTTTGACGGTAAGAAAGCACCAGAAAGCGAGTGTTTTGATGCTGTATTAGTGGCTGTTGGGCGCAGGCCAAACACGTCCAACTTAGGGTTGGATTTGCTAGGCATTGAGGTTGATAAACAGGGGCTTATTCCTGTGAATGACAAGATGCAAACCAGCGTCCCTAATATTTTTGCTATCGGTGACATCGTCAAAGGACCGATGTTGGCTCACAAGGCAACACACGAAGGCAAGGTGGCCTCAGAGGTTATCGCTGGTATGGATTCAACTTTTCATGCTGTAGCCATTCCATCGGTGGCATACACCAGTCCGGAGATCGCTTGGGTCGGTGTGACAGAGAAGGAAGCTAAGCAGCAAGGTATAGAATTCCAAACAGGCAAAGTGCCTTGGTTGGTCAGTGGTCGAGCTCAGAGTGTTGGGGCGACGAATGGCGTCACCAAAGCGCTTTTCTGTGCCGAAACAGGTACGCTTTTAGGTGCAGGGATTTGTGGAGAAAATGCTGGGGAACTCATTCACGAAGCAGCTGCGATGTTAGAGCTAGGGGGGCGTGCTAAAGATATCGCTCATACTGTTCATGCTCATCCTACATTAGCAGAAACCTTTGCCTTTGCTGCCGAATTGGTTGAAGGTTCTATGACCGATATGTTACCTCCCCGCAAGAAATAACCAATATCGAACGTCTTGTTACCAAGAGATGATGCCCACTTGTTAAAGCAAGGGGGCATCATTGGAGAGTTGGTTGTTTTTAGTATTATCCTTGTGTCACTTGCAATACAATTTTCCCGATATGGCTTTTCTCTACAAATTCCCGTTGTGCCTGTTTGATATCTGATAATGCAAACACTTTCCCCACCAGTGGTTTTATTTGTGAGTGTTCGATTCGGCTGATTAGGTTTGGAAATACCTCATCTTCGAGCCCAGTACAGCCGAAAAAAGACAGATCTTTTAGATACAGTGTTCGAACGTCGAGTTCGACCATCGCGCCACCAATAGCACCAGAGACGGCATAGCGGCCTTTGGGTTGCATCACTTCAAGTAACTCTGGCCATTGAGGACCTGCAACGAGATCAACGACAACACTAACGCTGTTTCTACCCAATGTATCCACCAAGCTTTCACCACGTGATACCGTTTTATCGGCACCGATATCAAGTAAGGCTGATGCCTTCGATTCACTAGTTACTGCAATCACCTTAGCACCACGTGCTTTCGCCAACTGCACTGCTGCAGAACCCACACCGCCCGATGCGCCAGTGACTAAAACAGTATCATTAGCTGTGACTGATGCTCTGGTGAGCATGTTTTCTGCGGTTGAGTAAGAACACGGAAAAGAGGCGAGCTCAATGTCGCTGTAGCTTGAATTTACACTGTAAGCCTGGCGAGAATCCACTACGGTATATTCTGCAAAACCACCATCACACTCAGAGCCAAAGTACCAGAAGTGATCAAGGCGTTCTCCATCGGAGTACCGAAGGCAAGGATCAATGAGCACGCGTTCGCCAATTCGAGCATCGTCAATATGCTCTCCTACAGCGATAATATGACCACAAACGTCCGCACCTTGAATTCTTGGTAGAGAAAGAGCATTGCCAGACCAGCCTGCGTCTTCACTATCGTTATCGCCCTTGGAGTACCAGCCAATACGAGTGTTGATATCGGTGTTGTTTACGCCTGCGGCGCTGACTTTAATGAGAACTTCATTAGCGGCTGGTTTAGGAACCGCGATGTCTGATTTAACGACAAGTTGTTCTAAGTCACCGTGCCCAATGAGCTGAACGCCAGTCATAATTGAACTCATGTGTGGTTTCCTTTTTTAGTTGTTTGATGTTGTCGCTGCGAATAGAGCGTTGACTGCCGTTTTAGCGGCACTCACGGCAGCCTCTCCCAGAATAGGGTAAGCGGCCGTGATACCTTCATGAAGTACATATAACGCCTGACTTAGATCTTCACGACCACTTATCTGCGCCAATTGTTGAATTACCGCATGTTTATAGGTTTCAACAGCGGAGTGAATTTCTGCATTGTCAGGAAATGCCGCTAGAGCATTTGCAGAAAGACATCCTTTTGGTGCGTTCTGCCTCATCCAGTGACTAAGCGTATCAAACGCCGATAAGGTGGCAGCTAAGCCAGGGGCACTGCGGCAGCTTTCTAGTAACGATAGGTAACGTTGATGACGATAATCCAGCGCTCCCACGACCATACTTTCTTTAGAAGGGAAATATTTATAAAGCGTTCGCATACTGACACCAGAAAGTGCTTTTAGCTCAGCAACACTCGGTTCTGCAAACCCTTTTTGCGCAAAAGCACGTTCTAGGTTCTCGGCTATTTGTTGTTGGGACATCATAAAATCTATAGGTAGAATGTTTGTACTACCCATAGGGTAGAATAATTGTTCTACATCTGTCAATTATTATCATGCTTAACAAATAATGTTTATTTTTATAACAAATATGACTTTGGTTATAGAAAAATAAGGCTCGTGTTGATTTATCTTATCCGACCAGTTATCGTTTAACTAACAAGCTGTTAACATGAGGTGGTCGGCATGCATTTCGATGAATTATTAGAAAAAGCTAAGCAATGTGCTCAAACTGGAGAGCATATGGCCATTCCATCTTCGTGGGGTCAAGGCAGAACGGTGTTTGGTGGCTTATCTGCCTCTCTGTTGTATACCATCATGCAATCCCAAGTTAATGGTGAGCGTGTATTGCGTTCATTGAACACCAATTTTGTTGGTCCGCTGCTTGTCGATGTGCCTTTCACATTCGAAGTCGAAGTGTTACGTGAAGGAAAAAGCGTGTCTCAGATGAGTGCTCGATTGATTCAAAATGGTCAGGTTGCTGTTTTTCAGCAAGGGTGTTTTGGGGCAGATCGCGACTCGAATATTAGTGTTAACAACAACGATAACCACATCATGCCACTGCCGGATGAACTACCTAGATTTCCTGAAGTGGCTCAAGGTGCACCTAATTATACCTCCCATATCGATCTTGCTTTGGCTAGAGGTCATCTGCCATTTACTGCAAGTAAAGACTCACATACTTGGGGTTGGATGCGATTCAAGCAAGCTCCAAAACAGATTACAGATGCACATCTTATTTGTTTGGTCGACGCATGGCCTCCAGGTGTACTGCAAATGATGTCAACGCCGGCGCCTGCCAGCAGCATGATGTGGAACTTGGAATTTATCCATCCTCACCAACCTGTTGAACCAGAAGATTGGTTTGCTTACCAATCTCATACTCGTCAGGCGGCTCAAGGGTACGCTCATGCTCAGGCCAATATATGGAACAATAGAGGTCAGTTGGTGGCAGTCAGTCGTCAGAGCATCGCAATCTTCGATTGATAACAAAAAGACATAACTAGGAGAGACACGCTCTCCTAGTGCTAAGAAATTATCTTTATGGCTTCAACGATAGCGTTTTGGTCATTCGAGGCTTTGGTTACTATATCCGCACAGTTTTTAAGTTTCTCGGTCGCATTATTTACCGCAATGCCAAGTCCTGCACACTGCAACATAGATACATCGTTGTCGTTATCGCCTATTGCCACAACATCTTCAAGCTTAATGCCTAACGAAGTGGCTAGGCGTGAAAGCATGGCGCCTTTACTATTGCCTTTTTTGTTAAAGCCAATCCGGTTAAACCAGGATTGTTCGTAGCTGAAATTTTCATAAATCAGCGGGTCAGAGATAAAGGCATCAATATCATTTGGACTACCTTCTGTTACGAACGTCCAGATATGCTTGCAATTGCTCAGCGCGCTCGCGAAATCAGTAACACGCTCTATTTTGGGCTGGATGTTTGGCTCGAGCGTGGTGCCCCATGACTCCAATTTTGAGATGTAATTAGCGGGATGTTGGTAACAAAGCAAGATTTTGTCGTCAGCATAAGCAATCAGATCGAGAGACTCAGACTGAGAAACAAAGTGCGCCGCTCGCTGTTTGTCTATAGGCTCAGCAAAAGTAATTTGTTGGTTTTCGAACTGGTAGACATAAGAGCCATTACAACAGATGGCCGGAGTGTTCAATTGCAGCAGTTGGTGATAATAGGCGACGGTGGTGTGGTGGCGACCTGTCGTTAAGATGATGTTTGTTGTTGAAGCTATGGAGCGGATTATTTGCTGGGTTTGGGTATCAATCTCCCCTTGTGAATTGAGTAGCGTTCCATCTAGATCAATGGCGATGAGCTTATACTTCATGTTGTACCTCAACTTGATGAGGTTGCAAACCAATCGCTGTTGCGGCATTGATTAGCGCGCTCATTGTCATGAACACGCGAGGGGTGAGATCGCGTCCTGTTTCTAAGAAGCTGTTGACTCCCCATTTTGAGCTCATAATCAGCAGATAGTAGCCCCTTGCCGTGCGAGGTTTAAGGGCTATTGCCCCTTCAATATCACCTCTTGCAAAATGATGTTTGAATTCCTTTAGCAGCATTCAGATGTTCCTTTCTTCAGATAAAAAAAGGGGCGAATATCGCCCCCGGTTCGCCTTATAGGAATGCTTTATATGGAAGCTCCGGCTCATTTTTGAAGATGTCTTTGAAGCCGCGGAAATGCTGGTAGTGCATGCGACCTTTATCTGTTGGATAGGTGTATTTACCACCGACTTGCCAGAAGAAAGGTGCAAAACTGTACTGCAGACGGTCTTTCTTCATATTCCAAAGTACTTCGATTTCTTTAGGATCGTTTTGGAAGTTAGCCCAAATATCGTGGTGGAACGGCATGACTACCTCACAGTCTAAAGATTCAGCTGCGCGAAGGATGTCAGATGACGTCATTTTATCGGTGACACCGCGAGGGTTTTCACCATAAGACAATAGGGCTACATCTATTTGGTACTCGTTACCGTGTGCTGCGTAGTAGTTTGAATAGTGTGAATCACCTGAGTGGTATACGCTACCGCCTGTGGTCTCAATCAAGTAGTTTACAGCGCGTTTATCCATACCATCTAGGATCTCTTTATCATACGAAGAAGTACCTTCTGGCAGAGTTACTAGAGCAGTGCGGTCAAATGAGTCCAAAACGCGAATCTTCATATCGCCCACTTCAAGAACGTCACCTACTTTTGCCACGATACAACGATCTTCTGGAACACCCCAGCCCATCCATAGGTCAACACACGCTTGTGGACCAATGAATTTTACATGATCGCCACAGTTCTGTAGTACGGCCGCTGCCACGTTAACATCGATATGATCGGCGTGATCGTGAGAGGCCATAACTGCGTCGATATCTTTGATCGCAAAGGGATCAAGTGGGAAAATTGCTGTACGTAAGTTTGGTTGAAGTGCTTCAACACCACCCATACGCATCATTTGGTGCTGGTTTTTCATGAACTGGTTCTTTTGTGTTTTTTTACCAGTACCACACCAGAAATCGATAGTAACGTTAGTATCGCCTTCACTCTTAAGCCAAATACCCGTACAGCCTAACCACCACATTGAAAATGTGTTTGGCTCTACGACAGTATTTTCAATCTCTTCATTTAGCCAAGTACCCCACTCAGGGAAAGTGCTTAAAATCCATGATTCACGAGTAATTTCATTTACGTTGCTCATAACAATACCTTTTATTTCAATAAATTGGTCAAATTTTGGATGTAGGGTGCCTAGCACCTCTTTTTGCAAAGAGGTACTTGGGTATTTTTTCTGGACTTGTTTAGTTAATTATTTACACGAGAAGCACTTCGGTGCCGTTACTTCTTATTGCTTCTATCACTTCAGGGTTGGCATCTTTGCCAGTAATCAAGATATCTATTTTGTCTGCTGGGCAGAAAAGCATGCCAGTGCGATTACCTATTTTCGAGCTATCTACCACAACAACGAGTTTGTCGATCTGTTCTACCATTTGCTGCTCAGATACTGCGGTTAACATATCCGCTTTGTACAAACCGTTTTCAGTGAGCCCTTTACCACTGGTAAACATCCAGTGGCCGGCGTATCCGCCTAAAGAATTTGGTGACGGATTAAGAAATATGTTCTGTGCTTTGTTGTATTGCCCGCCAATAATGATGACATCTTCATGATCCTCATTAATTAAATAGCTGGCGAGTGGAAAATAGTTCGTCACTATTTGCACATCTTGCTGGCATAACTCTTGTCCTAATAAGAAAGCTGTTGAACCACAGTTAATCACAACGCTATCGCCTGGTTGACACAAGGAGGCGGCTTTCACTGCAATGCGTGACTTTTCGTGGTAATGATCGGTGGTATCAATATTGAGCGGGCTCCAAGCCTTACGCTTAATCTCAATACGTTCTGCACCATTTCTTACTTTTTTTAATTTACCTAGCTCATCTAGTTTTGCGATATCACGTCTGGCGGTTGCAGGCGAAACATCGAAGTTCTCGATGATGTGAGCCACATTGATGACTCGCTTTTCATCAAGTAGAGACAAGATTCCATCATGTCTTTGTAATTCATTCATGGTTATCACCTTAATTTGTCATCAAGTGATTACTTGGTGATTATTTTTGATTTGTAATGATTCTATTTTGCTCAGGGCTGACTGTCAAATTCTCTCGCCCTAAAAGTGCTAAGTAAATCACTAAAAATGATTAAGTTATTGATATTAAATGATTTGTTGTTTCTGTGTGTGATCGTGTTGGCAAAAATACAGTTTATAGAACGCGAAAATTGATAAAAATCAAAATAATCATAAATGAGCATTGAATGATTACTTATGATTGGTAATGTTTGTGTTGTGAGCAACTACTGAACAGAACATCAGTGAACGACACGGACAATCTCTGACCTACACATAAATATAAAACATTACCAAGGGGCAAGAATATGGAGTTTCTATACGACATCTTCTACATATTTTACAGTCAAGTAATGACCAAAGCGCCGCTGCTACTGGGTCTGGTAACTTGTATTGGTTACTGGCTACTCAGACGTGACGGCACCACCATCATCAAAGGTACAATCAAAACTATTGTCGGCTTTATGCTGGTACAAGTCGGGGCGGGAACCTTAGTCGCAGGTTTCAAACCCGTAATTGAAAAACTCTCTGAGTTCCACGGACTCACCGGTTCGGTCATTGACCCATACACATCAATGATGGCTACCATGGAGACGATGGGTGATAACTACTCATGGGTAGGCTATGCCGTTCTTTTAGCACTCGGCATCAACATTCTACTAGTTCTTTTCCGCCGCTATACCGGTATTCGCACTATCATGCTTACTGGACATATCATGTTCCAACAAGCGGGTTTGATCGCAGTATTCTACTTCGTGCTTGGCGCTAGTATGTGGGAAACGATCATCTATTCAGCAATTCTGATGGCGCTGTATTGGGGTATCTCCGCCAATATCATGTTTAAGCCAACAGAAGCCGTCACCGGTGGCGCTGGGTTCTCAATTGGTCACCAACAACAGGTTGCTTCTTGGATTGCTACCAAAGTGGCACCAAAACTGGGTGACAAAAATGATAGCGTTGACCAATTAGAACTGCCTAAATGGTTGCACATATTCCACGATAGCATCGCGGCAACAGCGATCGTGATGACGGTTTTCTTCGGTATTATCCTTCTTTCATTTGGCCTCGATAACCTACAAACCATGGCTGGAAGCACGCACTGGACAATCTACATCCTTGAGACTGGTCTTAAGTTTGCGGTAGCGATTCAGGTTATTGTTGCCGGTGTTCGTATGTTTGTCGCCGAGCTGTCAGAAGCTTTCAAAGGTATTTCTGAGCGAGTAATTCCAAACGCGGTATTGGCAATTGACTGTGCGGCTATCTACGCATTCTCTCCAAACGCAATGGTATTTGGTTTCATGTGGGGTGCGATTGGTCAGTTCGTCGCGGTTCTTGCGATGTTAGCGTTTGATGCGCCAATAATGATCATTCCTGGGTTCATTCCAATGTTCTTCTCTAACGCAACGATCGGTGTGTTTGCTAACCACTTCGGTGGCTGGAAAGCGGTAATGAAGATCTGTTTCGTAATGGGCATCATCGAAGTTGTGGGTTCGGCTTGGGCTATCCACTTATTCACCCAACAAGGCACTGAGTTCAGCGGCTGGATGGGTATGGCGGACTGGGCGTTAATTTTCCCACCAATCATGCAAGGTCTATCTGCATCTAACTTGTTCTTCTTCGTTCTTGTCGCGCTATCTGGTGTGTACATGTTCTACGCATCACGTGCATTGCGTGCAGAAGAAGATGCTCAAGGTTCGGTAACGGTTACAGAAGAACCAGAAGTGATTGAAGCTGTAGCTAAAGCGGTAGAAGCCAGCGACGGTGTACGTCCAGTAAGCATCCTTGCTGTGTGCGGTAACGGTCAAGGTTCATCAATGATGATGAAGATGAAGATTGGTAAGTATCTTGAGAAGAAAGGCATACCCCACGTGATGGATTCATGTGCCGTGTCTGACTACAAATCGAAACTCGCATCTACCGACATCATCGTGTCATCTAAGCACCTTTCTGCTGAGATGGATCCAGGCGATGGCAAGTTTGTGCTGGGTGTACAAAACATGCTTAACCCAAATTCATTTGGTGATGAGCTACTCGACATCATAAACACCAACTTCGCAACACAAAAATAATAACGACACACCAAAAAGGGCCAGCGTAATGGCTGGCCCGATGAAGGAGATAAATCATGGCTCTGAAGCAATCCCTAATCGAAAACAACTCTATCAAATTGCACGCTCATGCGGGTGATTGGCGTGAAGCGATTACCATTGGTACCGACATGCTTATTGCCTCTGGTGCTATCAAGCCCTCTTACCATGAGGCCATCATCAGTAGTGTAGAAAAATTAGGTCCTTACATCTGTATCGCTCCGAATCTTGCACTTCCTCATGCGAGACCAGAAGACGGTGTGATTAAAACCGCGTTTGCACTAGTGACTCTAAACACGCCAGTCTATTTCGAAGGTGAAGATGAGCCTGTCGATGTGTTGATTACTTTAGCGGGTAGTTCGTCTGATGAGCATATGGAAGGCTTAATGGAAGTTACCCAGGTACTCGATGATGAAGACAGTGAAACGGGCGTTGATCTCGATAAATTGCGCCGCTGCCAATCAAAAGAAGACATCTACCGCGTTATCGATGAAGCCTTAGCCGCTGAGATGGCTTAACGGAGGCGTTATGTATCAAGCACTAAAACAACGAGTTCTCGCTGCCAATCTCGCATTACCAAAATATGGACTAGTGACGTTTACTTGGGGCAATGTCTCTGAAATTGACCGCGAACGTGGCGTCATTGCGATTAAACCATCTGGCGTTGAATACGATGACATGAAGGTGGATGACATCGTAGTGATTGATCTTGATGGCAACCGAGTGGAAGGGTCGCTCAATCCATCCAGTGATACCGATACGCATGTTGAACTCTATAAAGCGTTTCCGGAAATTGGTGGCATCGTTCATACGCACTCACGCAGCGCTACTATTTGGGCTCAAGCGGGCATTGATATCCCGTCACTGGGTACGACCCATGCAGACTATTTTTACGGCGACATTCCTTGTACGCGTAAGCTAACTAAAGCGGAGATCGCAGGGGAGTACGAGCGCAATACTGGTTTGGTGATAGTGGAGGAATTTAACCAACGCAATATCAAACCGATGTCGATTCCAAGTGTGATTGTAGCTGGACACGCGCCATTTTCTTGGGGCAAAGATGGCCACGATGCGGTTCACAACGCTGTCGTGCTTGAAGAAATCTCGGCGATGGCATTAGCGACACGTTCTCTCAATAGCGGTATCAAGATTCAACCAGAACTGTCAGACAAGCATTACTTGCGTAAGCATGGTGAGAATGCCTATTACGGCCAGAGGTAAGCCTATGTATAAAGTACTAGCTCTTGATTTAGATGGCACGGTATTAACGGATGACCACACGATTCACCCGGAGGTGAAATCTGCTATCCACATGGCTCGAACGCAATGTCATGTCGTCATTGTTACTGGCCGACATCATACCGCAGCAAAGCCATTCTACGATGAGCTAGAGCTGACGACGCCAATCATATGTTGCAACGGTACCTATGTGTATGACTACCAACGAGATGAGGTAGTAGAGCATAACGCTATCGATAAAGACAATGCGTTGAAGTTCATTGAACTAGCCACTGAATTTCAAATGAAAATGGTGATGTACGTAACGCATGAGATGACGTATAGCCGAGCCAATCCTATTGCTTATATGCAAGCGCTGGAGTCTTGGGCAATGCAATTTCCGAAGCAGCATCAGCCACAAATACGCAAGATAGATTCGTTCAGCCAATTGGCACAACAGACTGATTATGTGTGGAAATTTGTGGTGGAGGGCGCGCCGAGTTCGGTTCAGCGTCTCTCAGAACACTCTTGGATAAAGCGCAATTTTAATGGTGAGCGCTCTTGGTCCAATCGTATTGATTTTGCCGCTCAAGGGAATAGCAAAGGTAAACGATTGGCTGATTATGTCAAAGGACTTGGCTACGAAGCACATCATGTCATTGCTGCAGGTGACAACCACAATGACATTTCCATGCTTGAGTATGCCGGGCTTGGCATCGCCATGAAAAATGCCGATGAGATGGTAAAACAAAGCGCCAAAATCACCTGCAAAACGAATAACAACGAAGACGGCCTTGCCCGTTTAATACGTGAAAAAATTAAAGGATAAGTAAGATGACTAAACCAATGATTCAAATCGCTCTAGATCAAACCAATCTATCTGCAGCGATTGAAGTAGCAGACAATGTAGAGAGCTTTGTGGATGTGATTGAAGTAGGCACCATTCTCGCGTTTGCAGAAGGAATGAATGCAGTAAAAACACTAAGAGCGAACCACCCTGAGCATGTACTTGTTTGCGACATGAAAACTACTGATGGTGGTGCAATTCTTTCTAAAATGGCATTTGAAGCTGGTGCAGACTGGATCACGGTGTCAGCTGCCGCTCATATTGCAACCATAGGCGCATGTAAGAAAGTTGCTGATGAGTTTAACGGTGAAATTCAAATTGAAATTTACGGCAACTGGACCATGGAAGATGCGCAAGCATGGGTAGATCTAGGTATCAAGCAAGCCATCTATCACCGCTCTCGCGATGCAGAACTTGCGGGTGTTGGTTGGACTGAAGAAGACTTAGTTAAAATGCGTCAATTGTCGGACTTAGGCATCGAGCTCTCCATTACAGGTGGTATCGTGCCAGAAGATTTGTACTTATTTGAAGGCATTAAGGCAAAAACGTTTATCGCAGGTCGTGCACTCGCTGGCGAGAACGGAAAAGCGACCGCAGAAGCACTGCGTGCGCAAATTGACCGTTTCTGGAACTAAGGAGCCACTATGTTTCAGATGCTAGATAGACCGCGGATGGGACTGTATGAAAAGGCGTTGCCTAATGAACTGTCGTGGGAAGAAAAACTGCAACAAACCAAGCTGCTCGGTTTCGATTTCTTAGAAATTTCCGTCGATGAATCGGATGAAAGAAGAAGCCGCTTAGATTGGGATGACGAGACCATTTACGATCTGAAAAGGTTATGCGAACGCTACGAGATCCCTTTGCAATCAATGTGTCTTAGTGCTCACCGCAAGTACCCTTATGGCTCTTTGGATCCACAAGTACGTCAACAAGCACACCTACATATGGAGAAAGCGATTACGTTAGCGTTTAAATTGGGTATCCGAACCATCCAGCTCGCGGGCTATGATGTTTATTATGAGCCAGCTAACCAAGAGACGCACCAGAACTTTATCCAAGGGATGAAGCAAGCTGCAAAAATGGCAGAGCGAGCTGGTGTGATGCTAGCGGTCGAGATAATGGATACCTGTTACCTCAACTCATTAAGCAAATTTGAAGTGCTTAATCGTGAAGTAAACTCGCCATTTCTCACGGCCTATCCTGACGTGGGTAATATCTCAGGTTGGAATTATGACGTATCGACGGAATTGGCCTTGAGTATGCCGCACATTGTGCAAATTCACCTTAAAGACACTTATAAAGTTACCAACGATTACCAAGGTCAGTTTAGGGATTTGGTGATTGGTGATGGTGAAGT
Source organism: Vibrio sp. SCSIO 43133 (assembly GCF_023716845.1). Taxonomy (NCBI): domain Bacteria; kingdom Pseudomonadati; phylum Pseudomonadota; class Gammaproteobacteria; order Vibrionales; family Vibrionaceae; genus Vibrio; species Vibrio sp. SCSIO 43133. Next base: position 1,434,895 of record NZ_CP068025.1, on the reverse strand, counting down.
GGATTTTGAGGCGATTTTCGAGACACTTAAACGTACCGATTGTGTTGTACCAATGGTGATTGAAATGTGGGCGCAAGATGATAACTGGCGCGAAAATATTGAGATAGCCAAGCAACGATTAAACCATGTTTGTCAGAGCGTGGAGGTACCTCTGCTGTTTAGCTAGTTGGCAAACATTGGTTAATATGAGCTCCTGAAGTAAGACGCAGCGATTTCCCTCCAAGCTGCGTCTTTTTTCATCTATTGACATCCCTCGTTGATTACCTCAGAGTTAGCCCTCCATTTTCGACACTAAGCCTGCTATGAAACTTCTGCATCTCCAATTATTTTGGCATCAAACACAGAATACGTTGCTAGAAATGGAAGATCTTCCAGCTTTGACTGAGCAACAGCAGCGAGATTTCAAACTGTGGATGAAAAAACGTAGGAAAATCCTAAGCTTTGAAGTACATCAACAATCATGGGTCAAGGTTAACCAAGATGGCTTTAGTTCGCTTATTGAGCTATGTCCTAATGGTAGTTTAGTTGAGCGTGATATGTTTGGCGGCCGGTCGTTATCGGGTTTGTGGAAAGTCATTGATGGGTTACTGTTTATTAAAGTGATCAGCGGCGAGTTCATCGTTGAATATCAAATCGCAGGTAGTTCTGAGCAGAATATTCACGATGGTGTAGAGTACATAAACGGTAAGGTCAGTACTTACAGTAAATTTGTTCAAGTCAAAGCATAGTAACGAACGTTGTGAATTATTTCTCCTGCTCCCAACGAAATACTATATCTTCTAGCCCTTCTTCGTTATCGCTATTACCTTCGTGTTCGGTAAATCCAAGTCGACGATAAAACTCGATCGCGTTGTGATTGATTTGAAATGTTCTCAGTGATAACTCCCCTCCGCTGCGAGCTTGTGCTTCTTCGACTAACAAACGTCCGATGCCTTTTCTCTGAAACTCAGGTGCGACATACAGTTGATTAATTTCATTCCGATCAATTGCCATAAACGCTACGGGTTGTTTCGATTCTAGAGTGAGTACCACCCAGATGTCATGACTGTGCGGCAAAATATTGGTTAAAAAATACAACTGAGATTCAACAGAATGAATAGGCTCTATGCCTAACGCCAGCAAGAAAGCACGGCGCCAAAGCGTCACGATTTGCTTAGCGTGCTTAGGTTCGAAGCGCTCTAAAGTGAACGGCGGTTCATGCATCACACAACCTTTATTCTGCTTTACACTGTAAAAACGATGTCTACAGTGTAGCGCAAAATTTCTTTTGACCTGTCTACATGTGTAGGGTTTAAGGTTCTGCCCCTTGAACTTCATTGTGAGGCTGCTATTCTTTGCCGCCCTTTTTCTTATGTTGAGGTAACCCATGGCCATTGGTTTTGACTACGGAACCGCGAACTGTTCTGTCGCTCATCTTGTAAATAACGCCATCGAGCAGATCCCACTGGTGGGTGATAACTGTTATATCCCCTCAACGCTTTGTGCTCCGACGGCTGAAACTGTGTCTGAGTACTTGTTTCGTTGCTTGGATATTCGACCTTCCAACGAAGTAGGTGAAGCCGTGCTTCGACGTGCGGTAAAGCTCAATCGAGAAGAAGGGATTGAAGTGATTCCTACGGATGTACTGTTTGGTGAAGCAGCGCTGGATCTGTACCTCGAAGACCCTAAAGACGTCTATTACATTAAATCGCCGAAATCTTTCTTGGGCGCGATGGGGCTTCGAGATATGCAGCTATCATTTTTTGAAGATTTGGTTTGCGCCATGATGAGCAATGTAAAACGTCAGGCGGAATTGCACTTGGGACAAAGCATCAGCCAAACGGTTATAGGTAGGCCTGTTAACTTTTTAGGTCGTGGCGGTGATGCCTCTAACCGTCAGGCGGAAGGTATTTTATCGCGAGCGGCAACGCGTGCGGGCTTTAAAGATGTCGAGTTTCAGTTTGAACCTGTAGCTGCAGGGCTTGAGTACGAGTCATCGTTAACTGAAGATAAAAATGTGCTGGTGGTCGATATCGGTGGTGGTACGACGGACTGCTCATTTATTCAAATGGGGCCAAGTTGGGTGGGGAAAGCAGATAGAGACTCTTCACTCATCGCCCATACCGGCCAACTTGTAGGCGGAAACGATCTGGACATTTACATCGCTTTTCGCCGCTTTATGCATGCATTCGGAATGGGGACTAAGCGCCACTCAGGGTTAGACATTCCTGTGACGCAATTTTGGAACCCTATAGCGATTAATGATGTTCAAGCTCAACGTAAGTTCTACGCTCATGACAATTTAAAAGAGCTACAACTTCTTGCTAAAGAAGCCATTGAACAAGACAAAGTATCGAGACTGGTCACACTGCGCAAAGACACGTTAGGTTATGCCGTTATTCGCGAAGCTGAGAAAGCAAAAATCGCACTTGAATCTTCAGCAGAATATCGCGCTATGATTGATTTGTTCTCTGAACAAGTTGGCATTGATATCAGCCATGCTCAAATGGCAGAAGCCATTGATAACCCGACCAGAAAAATCCAGGCGTTAGTCAAAGAAGCAGTAGAGCAATCTGCGACCTCACCTGATGTCATTTATATGACTGGCGGATCAGCACGCTCTTCAGTATTACGCAATGCGGTTCAAGAAGTGCTACCTAACATCCCTGTAGTATCTGGCAACTACTTTGGTTCGGTAACGGCAGGGTTAGCGCGTTGGGCTGACGTGTGTTTTAAATAGTGTGTTTTAGATGGAATAAAATAAGCCCAGAGCTTGGCTCTGGGCTTATGTGTCTATTTGGTTGGCATCGGAAGTATTTCAAACATTCCGTCAAATTCGTCCAAGGTGGCAGCAAGTTTTCCGATTAACTCGCCATCCCCTTTGATTCCTGCTTGTCCCGACTTCAACAAAGCTTCTAATGTCGTTTGACCCAATGCAATTCGTGTTAAATCCGCTTTGTGTACGATGAGCTCAACATCGGTTTTCGGTAGAGTGTCCACTTCGATGTTACTCATGTTGGCATTAGACACTTCACCGTAGTAACGCTCTGCCACATCTGGGTGATATAAACCGAAACTAAAGTCCAATTCAGCTTGTTCTGCTTTTTCTGCGTTGAGTTTAACTGCAATAAAATCAAGGAACATGCCTGTAGGAGTATTAGCAATTACGTCAGCTGATGCCAGCTTGATTGAAGGTGATATCTCGCCAGTTCTTAGCTCCACTGCGCCTTGTAAGTAGGAGTTACGCCATGCCATAGTTTCTGATTGGTAGCCTTGTTGCTCAAAGCTGTCTGCTAGTGCAAAGCGATAGTCAATGTTATTCGGGTCACACTGCACTAAGTCATTGAGCAGTTGGGACGCCTCTTGATACTGACCATTGTTGAAATGTGCCAGTCCTGCTTGATATAGAGTGTCTGCACCTGCTGCTTCTACGTATACACAAGATTTCTCTTTAGATTTTAGTGGGTTGGTATTTACGGGGTTCATATCATGATAACCAAGATATAAGTTCACAACAGCTCGCGCGTTGTGGCTATAAGAGCCATGATACCCATTGGTGTGCCAGGTTTGCTTTTGTGATTCTGGTACTAGGCGTTCAATTTCTCTGCCCACATCATGGATGGTGACGCCGTGGTTAGCAAGACGCATTGCTTGGTTGTGGATGAAACCATAGTTGTCGCGTTGCAACGCCATATAAGCGGAAATCTCGTTACCTTCCGTGTTTGGATCGTTCCAAACCGGAGCTGAGTGCGCGGCGTGAATGTTATCGACTAAGCCAGAATCAACATAGCGTAGCTTCAGCTCGGTTAAATACTTAGTCCAAACCAAGGAATCACGTACTTTTGCACCGCGGAAGGTGTAGATATTGTGCATACCATCATAGGTTAGCTCTGCGGTATTAAGGGAGCGATACTGCGGAACATATAAGACGATTTCAGCTGGTGCCTCCGCGCCCGGCATATTGATAGCGTGGAATTCTAGGCCGTCAATGGTAATAACTTTTTCGCGTTCTTGGATTTCTGTTGTTGGAGCTACTAAGGTCACTTCACCGCGCGATGTGCCAAGACCTAACGCGTTATCAACGATCCCTTTCGCATCGTTCAACAGTGTCGTACCGTATTGGTAATTTGCTCTGCGTCCCATTGCTGTACCGGCGATGACATTCTCATCTGCTAGCTCTTTGATAAAGTCTTTTGGCGCATAAATCTTTGCATTGTCAGCAAAATCTCCAGATTCAACAATGCCTCTTGAGCCACCAAAGTGGTCAGCGTGCATGTGCGAATAGATCATGCCGGTGATTTTGTGCTCGCCATTGATCTTTGGAAGGTGTTGCTTGGCAAAGTCCCAAGATGCTTCAGCGGCTTCGCGTGATAGCAATGGATCATGAATAACGTAGCCGTTGTCAGTGCGATAGATGGTCATATTAGACAGGTCGGCACCACGAATTTGGTAAATGCCATCGGTCACTTCGTACAGTCCACCAGCAGCGTAGTTCAACATACCTTGGCGCCAGATCGATGGATTTACCGTCGGTGGGATGTCTTCGACTGACATTTCAGCCATAAATTCGAAGCGATTTTTCAGCTCACCTGCAGCATGATTACCAAATTCAGCAATCAGCCCCTTTTGCGTGCGTTCAAAAGCAGAAGTATCTTCCCAAGGAAGAGTGGCGGCTAACGCTTGGTTAGCTTCAATAGTATGACTAGTCGCAGGTTTGCCTTGATAGTCTTCTAGGCCAACGTAATCAGCACTAGCGTTGAATGATGCAAGAATCGCAATGGTGATAGTAGATGGCACAAGTTTGCGGTACATAATTGACCTCACACGGTTAGAACAGGAATTAAGGTCAATATAGCGGCTTGACTCATAACTAAATATGCAATTTAATTTAGTTAATACATAACTAATGGTGATGTTTATGAATGCCTCTGATTTTGATCTTAACCTGATGCGCGTGTTCGTGACCGTATATCGTTATCAGTCGATAACCGTGGCGGCAGAGGTACTTAACTTGACCCAACCTGGTGTCAGTGGGGCTTTAAAGCGACTTCAAGCTCAACTCGGTGAGCGGCTTTTTGTTCGTGATGGTCGAGGCATTGCGCCGACGCATTTAGCTCACGAATTAGCTCGCCATATTGAGCCAGCTCTGGAAACCATAGAGAGCACCATTGATGGTGTTAAAGATTTCAGTGTGCAAGGAAAAAGGCGTTTTGCCGTTTACACGTCAGAACCAGTGATGCTGATGCTATTACCGAAAATTGAAGCGGATAAAACCTTGAGAGAACGTGAGATCGTACTTCATCCTACCTTAGCGACCGAAGAGGAGTTGCTCGATAAGCTCAATTTACGTCAAGCAGACCTAGCGATAGACTTTGCCAAACGTACACCTTCGCTGTGTTTTTCACAGCCGTTCTTTACTGACCAAATCTGTTTGATCGCCAGCAAATCACATCCACGAATCAGCGGCAATATCACGGTTGAGCAGTACTATCAGGAGAAGCACATCACTCTTAAGCTCAGACGAGAAAACGCCTTCTTAGCGGACTATTTTACTGAGGAGAATATTAGAGGGAGAAAGGTAGCTGCAGAAAGCGATTCTCTTTTGGTGTTGATGGCATTAGTGGCAAGTAGTGAGAGCATTGGAATGATGAGCCGTAGCGTGGCTACTTTGTTTGCGGAGCGTTTTGATATTCAGATTATCGAAGCACCGTTTCGCCCGATCCCTGTCGACTTTAAGTTGGTCGCTCATAGTCGAGAGCAGAGCAGCAAAGCCAATATATGGCTTCGGGAAAAGCTGCTCTCCTACCTGTCTGAGCTAAACCTCGGTCACTGAGAGTCGACAAAAGTGGCGACTCCCACTTTATTTAAGTACGAATCGCCGCCATTTTCTGTGACTTTATAAAAGTTAGTAACAGTCCCAAACTGATGATAGCTGTCATGGCCTCTGCAAATAGAATACTCGCCCAAATGCCATTAATAGGGAACAAGCTTGGCAAGACAATGACGCCTAGTGCAACAAATACAAACCCACGAGCAAGAGAGATTATGGTTGCCTGATTGGGTTTTGCAATGGCCTGAAACAGGTTGGCGACGACAAGGTTTAGTCCCATTAGCGGTGTCGCATAAAAGAAAAACAGTAGCGCAGTCGCGGATAGTTCAACGAGCTCGATATTATCGCCAAGGTAGAAACGTGCGACTGTCTCTGAGAACAATCCGATCACAGCGAGAAATAGTAAGCCACTGCCAATTGACGTAACAAGCCCAAGTTTGAGTGTAGCTTTCACTCGTTCCGGCAAGTTAGCACCATGGTTAAAACTGATAATAGGCTGACACGCCTGATTAATGCCAACGATAACAAATAACGCAAATACACCCACATTTGCGGTTAAGCCGTAAGCGATGATGTAGCTCTCTCCAAATTGGCTAAGCAGTACGTAGTTGAATAAGAGTATCGTCAGCGCAGAGGTGATCTCAATAAAGAAAGTGGGGGTGCCTATCTTTAGGATCTGTCTTACCTTATCCAGACCAAGACCTTGTAAGGTCAGCCTTAGCTGACCTTTAGCTTGCCAAAAGTGGCTGAGAAGAATCAGTGCTATGACCGCTTGAGAAATCGCAGTCGCGTATGCCGCTCCCTTCATCCCCCAGCCAAACTGAAGCACAAAGAAGTAGTCCAAGACCAAGTTGGTGACTGCGCCTGCTGACATGGCGTACATAGCGAGTTTTGGGTTGGTATCATTACGTATAAAGCAAGACATAACCCAAGCAAGAGCATAAAGAACAAAGAACTTGAGCATCACACCCAAATAGTCATGCGCTAGTTGTGCCATGTATCCAGTAGCGCCCATCAAGCGGATAATATCGTCTAGGCAAAAGAGTGCGATTGATACAGCAATTGTCGAGATAATGGCTGTGGCAAGCATCGCCTGACTAAACAGCGTTTGGCCAACACTTAGATTGCCCTTTCCAAATTCAATCGACATGAGCGCTGCACCACCGATACCTATCATCATTGCAATCGCAGTGAACAAGGAAAAGGCAGGAATCGTCAAAGAGATAGCACCAAGACCTTCAGCGCCGACACCTTTCCCCACAAACCAAGCGTCACCCATAATGAAAATGGACTTAATGACCATGCCTGATAGCGCTGGTAGAAGATACTGAATGAACGATTTCTGGATTGGATCGGACTTGAGGTTTATGCTCATTGGAAACGACAATACCTATAAATTGATGAACAGAGATAATGGTATTATCGTTACGAAATTTGACATTAAAAAGGGATTATCTGCCTTTAATCTGGCACTATTTGGACGTTCTTCTTCGAAATTCAGCCGGAGATTCACCCATGTTCGTACGGTAAAATCTGCCAAAATAAGAGGGGTCTTCAAACCCAAGTTGCAGTGCTATGGCTTTAACGGTTTTCGTCGAAAAGATAAGTTCACGGTTCGCTTCCAGAAGTACTCTATCATGAAGCAACTTGGTAATGGTTTTACCTAGGTGTGCTTTACTTAGCTCATTAAGGCGCTTACTGGTAATGGAAAGTTTATCGGCATAAAACGCCACGTTTCGTTCGCTCTGATAGTGGGTTTCGATAAGTGTTGTCACCTGTGAAATTCGTTCATCCCGCACAGTAATTGCTTCGGTTTTGTCCACCGAAAAGCGAACAAGATAGCGCAAGAAACAGGTAAGCAAGGATTCGATCAAATCCCAATCGGTGTCTTCACGTTGATACTCTTCCAGCAGCAAATCGAAAACGGCATCAAGTTGCGTTGCTCCTCTGCCCTGAGTATCGATATAAGGGTGCTGATTTTGGTGAGCAGAAAATATTGCGTCAAACATCAATTGATGGCGGTAGCGATTTTCGAAAAAATCGGTCGAGAAAATGAGCATTTTGACGTTACTACCTAGTGAGTTTGACTCATGAACTTGCCCTGGGGCGATTGTAAAAAACCGCCCTTTTACACTCTGATAATCGACAAAATCGATACGTTGAGAGCCGGAGTCATCCAAACACCAAATGACTTCAAAATAGTCGTGACGATGTGGTTCCAAGAAGACTTCTTCTGACTCCATACGGCAATCGACGACCTGACAAGGATGACCTTTGGGTAATGTTACCAAGTTAATTTTGTCTTTCATGATTCACATAGGCGGCAAGGAAAGATGTGTCTAGTATGACATTGATTGATAAGTGATTCGAGGTGACAAACTGATTACGAGTAGGAATTGACCTACCTTAGGTTGGGATGAGAGCAACACGGTTTTAACTATAAAGTGGTAATTAACTTGGGTTGGCGATAAGTTGAGCTGTGATGTAAATCCAATAGTACATAAATTGCTGATATAAATGGCAATTGTTGCTTGAATTTGTCTCGTTTATGAATCTAGAATGATTCGACCCTCTGATTTAAGGGTCACCTAGCCAACTGACGTTGTTAGTGAACACCTCTTGTTCACACGTTATATAGCCAATCGCCTTGTTTTCGCGATTGGCTTTTTTCTTGTCGTAAACTTGTCCTAGCATTAAAAAAGCTCACCGAAGTGAGCTTGCAACGATATATGGAGCCGGAGCTACACTTTGAACTGTTCAACGGTAGTGAGAAGCTCTTGGTTTCTGCCTTTTAAGTCATTGGCATTTTGTGTTGCCAGCTCTCCATTTTGGACCAATGTGCGCACCATATCTTGAATCGTCACCATGTTCTTATTGATCTCTTCCGATACTGTACTTTGCTCCTTCGCTGATGATGCAATTTGAGCAACGAGACCATTGATCTCATCAGTAAAGGTCATCATGGAGTCGAGAGAGTTAGTCACCCCGCTGGTTTGTTCTTCATACAGCTTACAACGATGCTTGGTGGAGTCCATATTGGCGACAACGGCTTCGTTGCCAGCATGAAGCTTAGATAGCATTTCATTGATTTCAGATGTGCTTTGTCGAGTGCGAGAAGCCAGAGCTCTCACTTCATCAGCGACGACGGCAAATCCGCGTCCTTGTTCACCTGCGCGTGCAGCTTCGATTGCAGCGTTAAGTGCAAGTAGGTTGGTTTGCTCTGCGATATCACCGATTACTTCAAGTGTGTCACCAATCTTCTGTGTATCGGCACTCATAGCTACAACAGCTTGTGAGGTGTTTTCCACTTCTGCGACCAGAGCCTGCAAACTTGAGATAGCTTCTTCGACAATCAGCTTCGAGTCAGAGCTGGCTTGGTTAGCCGTTTCAGTATTATTTGATGCTAGTTGCGCATCATTGGCCACTGTATCGGAAGAGGCACTCATTTCATGAATAGAGGTAACAATCTGGTCCATTTCATTTTGGTGTGATTGGAACAGAGCCTGATTTTCTTTAGCTTGTTGCTCGATATGTAGGATTGAACGACTGGTTTCATTACAAGACTGAATAACATTGCCCACTAAGGTTTGCAATTGAGCGATAAAGGTATTGATGTCTTGGGAAATTTTACCAAACTCATCGTTAGAGTCGACCGTAAGTCTTTGAGTAAGGTCGCCTTTACCTGTTGCGAGGTTTCTCACCACGTTTTGAAGCAGTGTGATAGGTTTTAGTAAGAAGGCGATTATCATCATACTCAACGGAATAATGATAACAGCAGCTACGAGCAGTGCTTGGGTTATTTGCGTACTGATTGTGGCGGCATTAGCCTCTGTAACAGCACTATCTAAGTAAGCGGTCAATGTCCAAGTATCGTTTAATACAGGAATCGTTGAGTCAAACTCGATATGTTGACCCGGAGTCGTATTGGAGAAGAGGACATTGCCAGCACCATCTTTGAGTGTCAGGTAGTCACCGTTGCCGCTGGTTTCTGCGAGCGGTTGAGTAATAAAGCTGAGATCGAGTTGGTAGAATGTCACTTCATTACTTTGAACATTGGGTACCACTATATTCAGTAAGAGCTTATCATCCTGTTTGACGATTTCGTTTGCAACGATCTGTCCGTTGGCTTTGGCTAATTCTGCCTCTAATGCCGCAACAATATTCTCATCTTCCACAATGCCGGATTTGTCAAAAACGAAACCAGAAGACATTTTAGTGATGTTATCAAACTCGGTTTTTTCGACAATATCTTTTACGTCGATAAAGCTGACATTAAGGGACTTGGCTTGTTGAAAACTGTAGTTAAGTTTGTCGGTAACACTTTGGTTCAAGAGGGTAAGCTTTTCTTGTGTTGTAGAAGAACCACTGCGCTCAATATAGGATTCCACAAAGCTATTAGCAGCAAAATAACTGGTGCCAATGGTAGTAAATATAATTGCTATGACTATTGAATAGAGTTTTAGTTTGAAGGAGAGGTTCTTCATTATTAGTAGGTCCATTTACCGAAGTTATTGATGTGTATAGTAATATTTTCATCATTTAGGTAACGTGACATAGGTAATAGTTATGAACCTAAGTTTATTTATGTCTAGTTTTGATTAAAGATGTCCATTTATATTGAGTAAGATACAAAAAAGCCAGCGAATATACCGCTGGCCCTGCATAGCAATTGTCAACACGACAAGTGCTAGACAAATAGTGAGGACAAAATACCAATAATCCCACCAAATACACCGCCCCAAACCACAAGCCAGCCTAGGTGCTCCTTTATCATCTTTTGAACGATTTCTTTAACCAGTTTTGGTGTTAATTCACTGAGTCGCTGGTCGATAATCGCTTCAACATTGTCTTTTACTTCGTTTAACATCTTCGGTGATTCGAGTTGTTCAACCAGAGCTTGTTTTACTGAATCGCTTTGGCTGATTTCAATCACCGACTGCTGCATCTTTTCAACGAAAGGCTGTTTCATTGGTTCCAATGCTTCGGTGCCGCCAAGCATCGCCAACATACCACCAAATTGAGAGTTCGCGATCACTTCAACCAGCGAATCAAAAGCAGGGTTAAAGTCGACCTTTTCTAATATTGGTTCTAAATCCAGTGGAATACCTGAGCTCATTTCTTTATTGAGGAAGCGATCGATGTTCTCATTGGTAAAGAACTGCTCCATCATTAAGTTTTTTATCGCTAATTTAAAATCTTCAAAGCGTGCTGGTATAACTCCAGAGCCATAAAGTCCCGGCACTTTCTCGAACAACATATGGATCGCGAGCCAGTTAGTCACCGCACCTGAAAAAGCGAACAGGCCAGCATATAGCACTAGGGTGTTGTCGAGTTGATAGCCCGCAGCGAGTAGCGCTAGGGCAATGAAATTAGTAATGAGACTCTTATTCATAATGTCTTGCTAGATTAATAACGTTGCGCTGATTCTATTGAAAAAACGTCGCTATAAAAAGCCACTTTTTGTCGACGATTAGTCAGCGTTGTCACGAATAGTTTTGATTTTTTCTAACAAGACGGTTTTATTAAAGGGCTTTGATACGTAATCGTCCATTCCGCTTTCGGTACAGCGACGGATATCATCATCAAGCACACTGGCAGTAAGAGCAATAATTGGCGTTCGTGCTTTGTTGTATTGTTCCTCGTAAAGCCTGAATTCTTGCGAAGCGGTAAAGCCATCTTTTACTGGCATCATGCAGTCCATTAATATTACGTGGTAGTGGTTGGAGTCATCGCAAAGAAAATTCAACGCTTCCTGTCCATTATTGGCAATATCAACTTCGTAACCAGACTTCTTCAATAACAGGCTCGCGACCTTCTGATTCACTAGGTTGTCTTCGACCAGCAATATAGATTGGCTGTCTGGGTTGCTCACTATGTTAAGCAGCGACTTAGGCGCATTTTCTGAGTTTGTATTAGCAGCTTCGTCACCCACAATCTCAAGGGTATTTGCAGTGGGCTGTTGCAAGGATTGATGCTGACTTGGTGCATGTTTCAATGTATCAATCAACCGAGCGCCCAGCAGAGGGAAAGTGACTAAACCAGAAATGAGTTGTGGGTAGTGAGTGGAAGAAGAGTTTTGTGGCTGTACGAGCACAATTGGGCTGTCAGGTGATCGTTTAGCAATATCAATCAAGTCGGCCTCGCTATCATGCTCTTCGCTTGCACAATAAAGAATAATAGAGCGATCGTTTGGAGAAGCTTCCTCATAAGAAGTGCACATAGACAGATTTTCTAAACCAAACTGATGCAGTTCTTGGCTTACTTGTGCTGCATAAGTTTGTCCATTACTGATGATAACAAAATTGCTGCCGTCCAATTCATTGATATGCGGTGATGTGGCTTGATTTATACTAGATTCGATAGTGAAAAAGAATCGGCTTCCTTTACCTTTTTCTGAGTCAATTTCAATATTTCCTCCCATCAACTCAACTAATTGCGATGAAATAGCGAGTCCCAAGCCCGTACCGCCGTATTGTCGTGTCACAGAACTGTCTTCTTGCGTAAATGGTTTAAAAATTGAGTCTTGTTTATCTTTGTCGATACCTATACCAGTATCGACAATGGCAAAGTAAATACTGCAGCGCTGTTCATCGATCTCAGTCACGTTGATCTCCATTCTTACATGACCTTTGTTGGTAAATTTCACTGCATTCGACATTAAGTTCATCAAGATCTGACGCAAACGGTGATCGTCGATGATCAGCATATGTGGCATCTGAGGTGAGAAACTGATCTGCAGTTGGAGATCTTTTTCCTTCGCTTTTGACATTACGATCGCGATCGTGTCATAAGCGATCTCGCGCAAGTTCGAGCTATGCAAAGAAATCAATAGGTTACCTGACTCAATCTTAGAGATATCTAGGATGTCATTGATCAAGATAAGTAGGGTCTGCGATGAGGTGTCGATGGTGTTGAGATAATCGCGTTGAATCGGATCGAGATTAGATTCAGAGAGAATGCCAGACATGCCGATAATGCCGTTTAGAGGCGTTCTTATCTCATGAGACATATTGGCAAGGAAAGAGCTTTTCGCCACGTTGGCTCGTTCTGCTTCCTCTTTGGCTGCTAGCATTCTGTGTTCATTTTCTCGTCTTTCATGAATGAGCTTGTTCATTTTCTTACCAAAATGACTGAACTCATCTTGTCCCTCGGTTGAGGCTAGAGTATCTGATTCCTCTTGATTCTCGAGCCGCTCAAATGTTTCTAGTGTATTGTTTAGGAAAAAGATGATTCGACGAGTGATGTTTATACTCAAAATGAAGAGCGCTGCCATAATCGACACAGTGAGGCCAATGGTTAACCAAAGACGCTGTTCCAAGTCTTTGATGCTTTGAGCCATTTCATTGGTCAGCTGTTCATTGATTTGATCGGTCGCTTGCTGAATAAGCTTTAGCCTCTTATCTAGAGCAGCAATACCGGATGTAATCTCTTGTGTTGCCAGCTCCGGCTGGCTTTCATCTAGTACACGGTCCCTAAAAAGGATGCTCTCCACAAAAGACTCATCGGAAAACGTTTTTAGCAGTAAACTGACTTGAGATGCATCGGCACTGATATTAAGGAAGCGTTCTATAAGATACTGTTGGCGCTCAAATAAAGTCGAGAGTTGTTCATGAGCTGCATGAGAATCATGATGCTCTTCGGCGTGTCCTTCGACAATATCAATGTGGATTAACCAATTCTCTTCTGTTGCCCAGAGACGAATCCATTCGAGGGTAAATAAAGCGTTTAAATGCGATTCCAGTTTAATCGTTCCGGTATCTACTTTAGTGCTTTCTAATTGCGCGATCAGTTGATTGATAAGGTCATTAGTCCATGAACTCCATTCTTCCAGTTCGTCCATTTCCGTGACGGATTGCAATTCACTCTGAGCGTCTCGAAGCTCTTCGAGAGTAGTATTTGCCATTGAGAGTGCGTCTGCAGAATAAATACTCTTCACGGTGTTGGCTATTTTGTCTAAGCATTCATTTAGCTCGCTAAATATGACATTTTTATTACTACCAAATGTGTTTTCGAGCTTTTCTAGACGAGATTTATGGAGTGATGTGCTATATCTGGAAATATAACCTAGAGCGGTCACTTCACTCGATAAAACAGACATTTGTTGCAGACTGTTTTGAGTTCTAAACGCTTCCCAAGCGGAAAATATTAAGATAACGGTCAAAGGTAAAATAGCTAGTAGTATGATCCTGCTCTTAATAGACATCTTATTTAGCAAATTCATATCACTATTCCTTGATAATAATCTTGAACATCGTTTTTGGTGAACTAATCTGTTTGTTAGTTTAGGAAAGGATTTCGCCTGAGTGTAATAAAATGACTCAAAACTTACTGACAAACATAGGCATACGGATAGGGCTATTTCGTGGCAGCGCCATAATAGCCTTGGGTTTGATGTTAGCTTTATCATTTGAAAGTAGAGCTTTTGCTGCGAATGAATATGCGGTGTTCACCTTAAATGACAATTTTGATGAATTAAGTCGGAGCAAAGCTAGGATGCTTTATCGAGGTAAGACTAAATCGTTGCAAGGGAAACGGATAGAGCTATCCGATTGGCCTGAAAGTTCATCTGAGCGTTCTGAGTTTTATCAATACTTGCTAGGGAAAGATGTCTCACAAATGAATGCCTACTGGGCAAGTCTTTCGTTTTCTGGCAAAGCCCGACCGCCCAAAGAAATTGATGATGCCAATGTCAATGCGCTTATCACCTGGTTATCAGCAAAACCCAACCGAATCGGCTATGCCCCGTTAGACGCTTTGCCTAGTGACGCAAAAGTGCTCTACATCGTGAGTAAGGAGAAATAGCAAATGACGAATAAAACTTCATTACTCGCACTTCTTACTACGGCCATTAGTCTTCCTGCGGTTTCAGCTATCGATATTAACGACAACTTCTCAATCAGTGGTTTTGGCTCTACCTCTTGGGCTAAGTCTGATAATGAAACGCCACTACTTATCAATAGAGGCATCAGTGACGAAAACTGTTTTGATTGCGACACAACATTTGGGATTCAGCTGGACTACTTCTATGACGCATTTAAAGCTTCGGTGCAGGTGGTAAAACGTCCACAAGATAACTGGAGCGAACCTCAACTGGAGTGGGCGTACCTTGGTTATTCCATCGGTGATTTTGAAGGGCGTGCGGGTCGACTTCGTCTGCCTGTCTTTCTAGCATCTGAGTATTATTATGTTGGTCAAGCATACACGACAGCTAGGCCAAACGAAGAAGTTTACAACAGTATCTTAGGGGTAACTGCATTTAACGGGCTGAGTGTTACTTGGAACCATAGTCTTACTGATGAGCTACAATTGTCTCTCACACCATTTGTAGGTTTTAAAGACAATAATGAAGTGGAATTTAACCCGAGCTTAACGCTAGAGTTTGAGACGAAGAATATGTGGGGTGTCAATGCTCAGCTTATCGGCGATAACTTCCGAGTGAACTTTGCCTACCTCGATTCCAATTTTGACCAAACGATAAAGCAACCTCAGTTACCGCCTCCGTATAATGAGATCTTACTCGCCGACCAGAATATTAAGCTCTATTCATTAGGGGGAGAGTATGATTTTGGGCAATTGAAGCTAACGGCTGAAGGACAAAAGAATGATTTGGCCTCTTCTTGGTACGGCAGCGCGGCTTATCGTATTCAAAAATTCACGCCTTATGTCGTTTATGGCCAAACGTATAGTGAAGGTGGCGATAATCGATATGATGGAAAAACAGGGGATAGTTGGACCTTAGGGTTACGTTACGACGTGTTATACAACGTCTCATTGAATGCTGAGTGGCAAACTTTTAATAGTTTTGGTGGACAGACTGGACCATTTGTAAGTAACCCTGGTACAGATACCGATGCCAATATGTACACCGTCATGCTTAATTTTGTGTTCTAGTTCGTAGGTCCGCTCACCTAATATCAAAAAAGGGGCTCACTATTGTGAGCCCCTTTCGTCGTTTCAAGCGTAAGTCATCGTTACTTGTCGCTACTTTCTGCGATTTTCTCTAGTGCAAGCACTAAACCTACTGCGGCCAGCATCAGAACAATTGCGATAGCCAGTTGCGAAGGTTGGCCAGTTACAGACTCGAAGTTAAATGGTGATAGGTTCTCTTGAATAAGAGGTACTTGCTCGCCCTTTGAGTTGATGCGCCATGAGATAGTTTCTTTCCATGGCCATAGTTTTGGTAATGTACCTAGCATTAAGCCAGTCAGGAACACTAATGCGAAATCACGGTAGCGTTTTAGTAACCATGATAGAACATGGGAGAATGACAATAGACCAATCAAACAACCCATCGCAAATAACGCCATTACATCGATTTGTAGGCCCTTCACCGCGCCCAATACCGGCGTGTACATGCCTAGTAGCAATAGAATAAAGCTGCCTGAGATACCTGGAAGAATCATGGCACAAATTGCGATACAGCCAGCGAAAAAGATATTGATGCTGGTTGGATCCATTTGAAGTGGTTTCAATACAGTGATGCTGTAGGCAAATACGGCACCGAGTAATAAGAACACGAAACGCGATAGTGTCTTTTGTTCGACTTGCTTAATCATGTGATACACGGAGACCATGATAAGGCCGAAGAAGAAGGACCACACTGGCACTGGGTGAGTTTCTAGTGCCCAAGAAATGAATTTCGCTAGTGATAAGATAGAGGTCAGGATGCCACCAAACAGTGCGATTAAGAAAAAGCCGTTGATGTGGTCGAATGCTGCCTTGAATCCGTCACGTTTCCAGATCCCCAAAATACTTGGGTTAATACGACGGATGCTTTCCAAAAGTGTGTCGTAAATACCTGTAATAAAGGCGATCGTACCTCCCGATACCCCAGGTACAACGTCTGCTGCACCCATCGCCATTCCTTTTAAGAATGTAGTCAGATAGTTCTTCATGATTTCTTCTAGGTTTAAAAAGTTGATGCAGAGTATATATGCATGCTTGTTTTGATGCACTATTCAATTAGTGCCGTAAAGTTGTGATATCACGTATCAAGTTATTGTGAATTCGTGATGTATATATGTCCTCCAATTAGGGTGAAAAGTTCCATTTTACTTCAATTAATTCAATGCCTTCTGCTTGTCTAGATAAGTTGTAAGTGCCTTAGAAATGTTGCAATTCTGCAAACAAAGCGACACGTAACTTTCATCTTTCCCCGTCAAAGTACAGTTATCAGAGAAAACACATGTGACATGAACAGCAAGCGGATTGCTGTTTTTAAGTTGAGCACATGTCTAGATAACTCACTCGCTAGGGGATCACTATGCCAGTTTACTTAGACATTGCGTCGGTATTAGAACAAGAAGTTCGTGAACGTTATGTTCCGGGCGACTACCTGCCGCCAGAAGGACAACTTGCTCAGCGCTTTGATGTCAATCGCCACACGCTTCGTCGAGCTATTGATGAGCTCGTTAACACTGGCATGGTTCAACGTCATCAAGGTAAAGGCAATATGGTGATAAGGCAGCCTAGTGAGTATCACGTGCATTCGGGCGCGCACTTTACTAAGAATCTGATTGAACAAGGGGCAAGGCCACGCTGCGAAGTCATTCAACATCGAGTGTTTGTCGCTCCTATGGACATTGCCGCCAATCTTGGCGTCGTAGAGGGCAGTAAGATCATCCATATCCGCACACTGCGAAAAACCGAGGAGTGTCCTCGCACCATCATTGATCACTACCTAGCCAATATAGAGTGGTGGAGCATTTTGAAGAATTACCAAAGTGGTTCATTACACGAATTCATTAAACGTGGGCTTGATATAGAGCTGGAGCGCAAAGAGACCCGAGTAGGGGCCAAAACGCCAACAGGTGAAGAGTGCCGACTGCTGCAAATTACATCAAGCACACCAATTCTAAGAGTCAAAACCAAAAATGTTATCAAGGGGACCGACATGGTGGCCGAGTTTTCGACCTCCAATAGCCGTTCCGACGCAACTGAAATAGTAATGGAGCATTAAATGACTGCTGTGAGCGAAAGAGCAAGCTGGATGTCAACATTGGCACAAAGTCAGCAGAGCGTGTTAGAGCAACTGTGGCACTCAACCAAGATTGAAGCGAGTTATCAAATGGTACGTCAACCAGAGATAGGGTTGGCACAGGTACGTGCTCGAATGGGGGGGAGCGGTCGTGAGTTCAATATGGGGGATGCCACGATCACTCGAGCAGTCGTCAAATTGGACAGTGGGGAGATGGGCTACAGCTACTTGCGCGGTCGCAATAAAGCGCAAGCAGAGCTAGCTGCCGTTATTGATGGCCTACTGCAGACCCAATCGCACCATGAACAATTAATGCGCATGGTCATTGAACCCTTGGCAGCGATGAAGCAAGAACAGCAGCAACTCAGAGCAAAAGAAGTGGCGACCAGTAAGGTGGACTTTTTCACCATGGTACGCGGTGAAGATTGATTCAAGGAACATGAACAAGTTTGGTTTAACGAATTAACCAAGTAAGGCAACGATAATGACCACAATTACTACTGCATTCAAAGATGCAGTTCACGACAGCCAGCAGTGCTTCAGATTGCTGCTTAAGGCGATGTCTGAACCGGGTGAAATAGTCACTCTAGAGATGAGCGAAGGTTTTGGTGCGATGCATAAAGCAGCGACACAAACCCTGTTGAGCTTAAGCGACAATGCGACGCCGATATGGCTGTCAGAGTCACACTTAAAAGACGCTGCTATTCGTGAAAATATCCGCTTTCACTGTGGCAGTCCCGTAACTGAGCGACAAAACAGTGCCAGTTTTGCTGTGATTGCTGAACAAGATTTGGCTGACTTCGATTGGAATAACGCCACATTTAGCCTTGGCTGTGAAGAGTACCCAGATCAGTCTACGACGGTCATTGTTGAGCTAGGCAGCTTAACCAATGGCTCTGACGCGAGTCCATCTAAAGGTGGCCTCACGCTAACGCTATCTGGACCGGGAATCGAATCACAATCGGTGTTGAATATTGGTGTGGCCTCTCAGGCATTTCAGCACTTCTTACAAGGACGCCAAGAGCATTTCGCTTTTCCGCTTGGTATTGATTTGATCTTGGTAAACGATGAGAGCATTGCCTGCTTACCACGTACCACACTTGTTGAGGTGAACTCATGTATGTAGCAGTAAAAGGTGGCGAAAAAGCCATTAACAACGCGCATCAGCTGCAGGCTAAAAAGCGTCGTGGTAATCCTGAATTTGCTGAATTGACGGTGGCACAAATCAGTGAGCAGCTCTCTGGCAGCGTTGATCGCGTGATGACGGAAGGTGGCATTTATGACCGTGAATTGGCCGCACTGGCTGTCAAGCAAGCGAACGGCGATCTAGTAGAAGCTATCTTTTTGTTGCGTGCTTATCGTACCACGTTGCCGCGCCTTTCGGTTTCACAGGCTGTGAACACCAGTGAAATGCGCATTGAGCGCCGCATCTCTGCCACCTATAAAGATCTGCCTGGTGGACAAGTATTGGGGCCGACATATGACTATACCCATCGTTTGCTGGACTTTAGTTTGATTGCTGAAGGTGAAGCACCGCGAGTCGACACCTCAGATGTTGAAGCGATGGAAGTGTGCCCTCAAGTGATGAGCATTCTTGAAAATCTCGACTTGATGACGACCGAAGAAGATAACCAACAACCCCCAGAAGATATCACTATGCATCCGGTGAACTATCCGTGTGACCGCAGTGCGCGATTACAGAACTTGGTTCGCGGCGATGAAGGATTCTTGCTGGCGCTTGGCTATTCGACGCAGCGTGGCTATGGACGAAATCACCCATTTGCAGGCGAAATTCGTATCGGTTTCTGCGATTTAAGTTTGGTACCAGAGGAGCTTGGCTTCGCTATTGATATCGGTGAAGTTGAGTTAACCGAGTGCCAAATGGTGAATGGTTTTGTTGGTAGCAAAACAGAAAAAGCCAAACTGACTCGCGGTTATGGTTTGACGTTTGGCTCCACCGAGCGCAAAGCGATGTCAATGGCGCTGGTGGATCGCTCACTGCAAGCGGCAGATTACGATGAAGCCATTGATGGGCCAGCTCAAGACGAAGAATTCGTGTTATCGCATTCAGATAACGTGGAAGCTGCAGGCTTCGTTTCTCATCTGAAACTGCCTCACTACGTGGATTTCCAAGCAGAGCTAGAACTGCTTCGTAAGATGCACAAAGAGCATGATGAATTCATTCAGTCTCAGGGTGAACAGAACCAACAGGAGAGCCAGTCATGAGCCAAGTACAAACTAACACTCATGCGCAAGGTGTGACCGGCTACAACTACGGTTACCTTGATGAACAAACCAAACGTATGATTCGTCGCGCTCTGCTCAAAGCAGTTGCGATTCCTGGTTATCAAGTGCCATTTGGTGGCCGTGAAATGCCGATGCCGTACGGTTGGGGAACCGGCGGTGTTCAGATTACCGCAGCGATCATTGGTCAAACTGACACGCTGAAAGTGATTGACCAAGGTGCCGACGATACGACGAATGCGGTTTCCATTCGAGAGTTTTTCAAGTCAGTAGCAAGCGCGAAAACCACCGAGAAAACGGTAGACGCCTCAATCATTCAAACGCGTCACCGCATTCCGGAAATCACTCTCGATAAAGACCAGATCTTAGTGTATCAAGTTCCGATTCCAGAGCCGTTGCGCTTTATTGAACCGCGAGAGACGGAAACGCGAAAAATGCACGCGCTGGAAGAGTACGGAATCATGCACGTCAAACTGTATGAAGACATCGCACGATTTGGTCATATTGCTACCTCTTACGCGTATCCGGTTTGCGTCAACGATCGCTATATCATGGACCCTTCTCCTATCCCTAAGTTTGACAACCCGAAAATGGACAAAATGGCGGCGCTTCAGCTGTTTGGTGCAGGACGTGAAAAACGAATCTATGCCATTCCGCCATTCACAAAAGTGAAGAGTTTAGATTTTGAAGATCATCCATTTGAAATCCAACAATGGGATGAGCCGTGTGCCATTTGTGGCGCAACGGACACCTTCCTAGATGAAGTGGTGATGGATGACAAAGGCAATCATATGTTTGTTTGTTCGGACACTGATTACTGCTCTCAGCAAGTCGAAAAACACACCATCCATACTAAGGAAACGGAGAGTTACGCATGAGCACGTTAGCGGTGAAACAGCCAACATTTGACACTAATACCTTTGATGTAAGTGAGCAGCCACTATTGTCGGTTCGTAATCTCACCAAACTTTACGCACCAGGGAAAGGCTTTACCAATGTCTCGTTTGATTTGTACCCCGGCGAAGTGCTAGGCATCGTGGGCGAGTCAGGTTCAGGTAAAAGTACCTTACTAAAATCACTGTCGGGTCGCCAAACGCCAGACAGCGGTGAGGTGCTTTACATCCGAGGTCGCGGAGAAGATCAGGTAACTCAACTCGAAGACCTCTATTTAATGGCAGAAAGTCAACGTCGTCAATTACTGCGCACAGAGTGGGGCGTTGTGCATCAGCATCCGATGGATGGATTGCGCGGCCGTGTTTCTGCGGGCGGTAATATTGGTGAGCGTTTAATGGCCGTAGGCGAGCGTCATTATGGTGATATTCGAACGGCATCAACCAAGTGGCTCACTGATGTAGAAATTCCTCAAGACCGAATTGATGACATGCCCACCACGTTTTCCGGCGGTATGCAGCAGCGCTTGCAGATTGCTCGCAACTTGGTGACTCATCCAAAACTGATTTTTATGGATGAGCCAACAGGTGGATTGGATGTCTCGGTGCAAGCAAAACTCCTCGATCTATTACGTCGCCTTGTCACAGAACTGGAACTGGCTGTGGTTATTGTCACTCATGACCTAGCGGTGGCGCGTTTACTGGCTCATCGACTGATGGTGATGCGTCGCAGTGAAGTGGTAGAAACTGGGCTGACGGACCAAGTACTTGATGATCCGCAGCACCCTTACACCCAATTACTGGTTTCGTCCGTGTTGCAGAACTGATGGCTGAATAAAGGAATTACTATCATGACAACTGAAACAAAAATCATCGTTTCCGATGTAAGCAAAACCTTTGTTCTGCATAACCAAAATGGCATTACTTTGGATGTGCTGAGCAACGCTAATTTTAGCGTCGCAAGTGGCGAGTGTGTGGTGCTTAATGGCCGTTCCGGTTCAGGGAAATCCACTTTGCTACGGGCACTTTACGCCAATTACCTTGTGGATACAGGCAACATCGAAGTCGAGCATCAAGGGCGCTGGGTCAATATTGCTAAGGCTCAGCCGCGTGAAATCATCAATGTTCGCAAGCATACCATCGGTTGGGTCAGCCAATTTTTGCGTGTCATTCCTCGTATTAGCGCTTTGGAAGTCGTTATGCAGCCGATGTTAGAAATGGGTGGCTGTCGTCATCAAGCCGAGCAAAAAGCGAAAACACTGCTGACTCGTCTTAATGTACCAGAGCACCTTTGGAATCTAGCGCCAGCCACGTTTTCTGGTGGTGAGCAGCAACGGGTGAATATCGCCCGAGGCTTTATCGTCGACTATCCCATTTTGCTGTTGGATGAGCCTACGGCGTCGTTAGATGCCACCAACAGTGCAGTTGTGGTGAATCTGATTCAAGAAGCGAAAGATCGCGGCGCCGCCATTGTGGGAATTTTCCACGATGAAGCGACTCGAGATCAGGTGGCTGACCGTTTGTATGACGTGAAGAAACAAAACGAAGCCACTCGACAGGCCGAGCAGGGCAGTGCTCAGGCAACCTCCATCTCAGCATGCGCATAACGGGAGAAAGCAGCATGATTATCACCAATGTAAGTTTGGTTCTTGAGAACGAAGTAGTAAAAGGCTCATTAGAGCTCCGTGACGGCAAAATCGTTAGTATGTCAGATTCACAAAGTCAGGTGGCAGGTGCCTATGACGGAGAAGGTGACTTTCTCATGCCGGGCTTTATTGAACTGCATACCGACAACCTAGAGCAGTACTTTACTCCGAGACCAAAAGTGGATTGGCCGCCTTTCTCTGCGATGAGTGCGCATGATACTCAATTGATTGGCTCAGGCATTACCACGGTGCTAGATGCCGTGGCGCTGGGTGATTTTCGAGATGAGAAACGTCAAACTAACTTGGATCTGTTCATCAATACGGTCGTGGATAGCCAAAAACGTAACTTGACTCGTGCTGAGCACCTACTGCACCTTCGCTGCGAAGTACCTCATGAAAGCACCGTCGGAATGTTTGAGAAATATGTCGACTTACCGGAAGTCCAGTTGGTTTCGTTGATGGACCATGCACCGGGTCAGCGCCAGTTTGTGGATGTAGAAAAGTATCGTACTTACTATCAAGGCAAGCACAACTTAACGGACAGTGAGATGGTGGCGTTTGAGAAGAAACAAGTAGAGCTCTCAGAGCGCTGGTCGACACAAAACCGCAATGAAATTTGTCGTCAGTGCCGAGAGCATAGCATCCCAATGGCGAGCCACGATGATGCGACAAAGGCGCATGTTCAAGAATCAAAAGACTTAGGAATGGTCATTGCAGAGTTCCCTACGACAGTGGAAGCGGCGAAACGCTCTCATGAGCTTGGACTGAAAGTGTTGATGGGCGCACCCAATGTGGTTCGCGGAGGGTCTCATTCAGGCAATGTCGCTGCGCACGAACTGGCCTCTCACGGTGTATTAGACATTTTATCGTCAGACTATTACCCAATGAGCCTGTTAGAAGGTATCTACAAGTTATCGTGGGATGAGCGCAACACGTTAACGCTGCCGCAAGCTGTTCAACTGGTCACCAAGAATCCAGCGCAAGCACTGAGCCTAAATGATCGCGGTGTTATTGCAGAAGGGAAGCGTGCCGACCTTGTATTAGCAAAACAAGTGGATGGGCATCCTTTGGTCGCTCGTGTTTGGCGACAAGGTAAAAAGGTGTTTTAGCCGATGACGAATAACACATTATTAGAAGCATCTTCGGATGCTTCTTTTTCATCTACGGCGGACTACGCCGACGCTTCAACCAAACGCAAAGGTAAGCTCTACTACGTGATAGGCCCTTCAGGTGCGGGCAAAGATACCCTGATTGACGCCATTCGCGCCGATCATCCTGACGATATTATTGTTGCTCATCGCTATATCACGCGTCCTTTTGGTGCTGGTGGTGAAAACCATGTTGCCGTTAGTGAGCAAGAGTATTTATCAAGACAGCAAAAAGGACTATTTGCTATGAGTTGGCAGGCCCATGGGCTGTGCTACGGTGTGGGGTTAGAGGTGAAAGCGTGGCTAGACAAAGGCTTTTCGGTTTTGCTGAATGGCTCGCGTGCGGAATTGGCTCAAGCGCAACAGTGCTTTGGGTCAGATCTGGTTCCTGTTGTAGTCAATGTAGATTTGGACGTATTGCGGACTCGATTGCAAAACCGAGGACGCGAATCTCGCGAAGAGATTGAACGTAGATTACAACGCGCCACCGAATTCACCTTATCGAAACAAGAGGGTTTTTACCCAATTGATAATAGCGGTGACGTGCAATCGAGCGCAAAGCAGTTCCGCCACATTCGTTTTCAACTTGAAGGGAAGTCGTGATGAAGCTTGTCATGTTGGGCACGGGGAACAGTGCTATGGTGCCTGTTTGGGGCTGTGACTGCGAAATATGTGCTGAAGCAAGGCTGGTTAGAACTCTGCGACGTGAGAAAAGCTCGGCTTATGTTGAACACAATGGTCGTAAGCTGCTGTTAGATGCTAATGCTCCCGATCTTCTGGATCGTTTCCCACCTGGGTCGATCGATAAGATTCTGTTAACACATTTTCATATGGACCATGTGCACAGCTTGTTTGATCTTCGCTGGGGAAAGGGGGCGCTCATTCCAGTACATGCACCTGAGGACGAGCAAGGGTGTGATGATTTGTACAAATACCCCGGCGTGTTGGATTTCTCGCAGCGTTCACTGCCGTTTCAATCCTTTATATGGCAAGACATCACTGTAACGCCGCTTCCCCTCAACCACTCTAGACCTTGTGTGGGCTATGCCTTTGAGCTGAATGGCCATTGCATTGCTTACTTGACCGATACCAATGGGCTGCCAGAAGCGACGACGCAGTGGCTTAAACAGCGCACAGTGGACTGGATTGTCACCGATTGCAGCTTTCCCCCTATCGAGTGCGAACACACAAGACTTAGCAATAACCATAACGATATCTACCAAGTGCAGAACATCGCTGAGCAATGTCAACCTGAGCGTATTGGCCTGATTCATTTAGGTCACAACGTTTTGCTTTGGGCCAAGCGACATCCACAGTGTTTTTCTGACAGCTTTCAACTTCTTCATGACGGACAGGAGATCCCACTATGAACCAGCCGCTATCACCAACTCTCTCTGCTGAACCGAGCGTATCGCCGTGCAGCCAATTACATCGCACCGAATTAGGTCGTTGGACTGAGATTGCCCAGCGATGCGTGTTAAATAACGTCACCGTTGGTGATTACAGTTATATCCAAAATGATTGCAATTTGATGTTTACCGAGGTGGGAAAGTTCACGTCTATCGCCGCCGCCGTTCGCATCAATCCAAGCAATCATCCATGGTGGAGGCCAACTCTGCACCACTTCACTTATCGCCCAGGTAAATACGGTTTGGGAGATAACCCATCGGTATTGGATGACGAAGTGTTCAGTTGGCGTGAAGAAGACAAGGTAGTGATAGGTCATGATGTTTGGATTGGCCACGGCGCGATCATTTTGCCCGGAGTGACCGTAGGCAACGGCTCGATTATTGGAGCGGGGAGCGTAGTGACAAAAGATGTCCCAGCTTACTCAATTGTGGTCGGTAATCCGGCGCGAGTCCTTCGTCCCCGTTTTGATGATGACAGCTTCGGGCCCCGCTTAGAGGCTCTGGCATGGTGGAACTGGAGTGACGAGCAAATCGCGATGGCGCTGCCGCTGTTTCAAAAGGATACTCGAGAATTTTTAGCTTACTTTGAAAATATGCAGTAACCCACTTTCTTCCTACCTGATTATCTGTAGATGCT
The DNA here is from genome assembly GCF_023716845.1 of Vibrio sp. SCSIO 43133. Lineage (NCBI taxonomy): Bacteria > Pseudomonadati > Pseudomonadota > Gammaproteobacteria > Vibrionales > Vibrionaceae > Vibrio > Vibrio sp. SCSIO 43133. The sequence continues at coordinate 1,409,135 of NZ_CP068025.1, read as the reverse complement.
CGAATAAGCGCGACATCGTTGGTGTCGCTGCACATTATTCGCGGCATCTACCTATCCATTCTACGGTTAAATCTGAGATATTACTTTAGGTAATATTTTAAGTTTAATGAGTCATTTCAGACGCCAGTTAACTCTGTTTTATTATTCATTCTGTCAGGTGAAGGTATGGCTTGCCTGAGTTTGCTTGGAATTAATTGCCTGAATTTAATAAGTAATTAAGTCCAATAATTTGTTTTTGCTAAGGAGGGCTTTTGAAATAAATCAGAGTAATTATGAATTTACAAACAGCAAAAAGTCCGCTGAGTTGGACGATTTTAACAGCATTGGTTTCTTTAACGTCAGTTTCAGTAACGGCAGACGAATATCAGGATATGTCTGACCCACTAGCCGTGTATTCGCAAGCGGGTATGGGCGTGACCAATAAAGGCATCAACTTTAAGTTTGGTCAGGCTTACGATACCAATAATGACTCAACCATGGCGATGCATGTACTAGAAGCGAAAGGGTTTGCTGCAGACAGCTTGGGGCTAAAGGGGGATGATAGTTTCGACTCACTACGCTATCGACATTTTAATGTCGACATCAATAGTGGGCTGGGCTCTCAAGTTGATCTTAGCTGGGACTTTGATAACAAAGTAGGCTCAGCTTCCTATTCCTTGATTCAAGCGTTACCAAAAATGGGCGCCGTACAGTTTTATCCACTAGCGGGAATTGGCATTAATGTGGCGGATGTTCATTCGTCTTTGATTCAACCGAGCCCGGATTATGACGGTTCTATCGGTTACACCATCCCCTCGAGTTTTGCTCTGGTGGGTTTCTACTCAAAAATCGAAATTACCGATGATATCTGGCTGAACTACAACCCGATGTACACCACTCAACTTGGTGGAGTGGAGTCTTTCAGCAACTTTTATGGCTGGCAGCATGAAATTGCGGCGAGCTATCAGCTGAACAACCGAAGTAACCTGCGAGCATTCTGGAACTTTGGCGAAGTGCTACAAGGCACGGACTTTAGAGTGGAATACAACTACCAATTCTAACTCTGGCTTTCTTACCACCCATCAAGACGACAATCCAATGAATTGCTAAGGCAATCACAAACGGTTTTATAGGTACGACGATGAAAAAAACAACACTCTCTTTATTAGTGGCATCTTTGTCTTTCGGCTCTCTGGTCAGCGCCGCAGATACCACTCCTACGGATGCAGAACTTACGGGTCAACGTGTCTACCATCATATGGAAAATATGGTCGCGTTTATGGAGCAAAATGGAGTGAATACTTTTGAGTTCCCAGGGTTGGCAGACCACACATGGGATGTCATTACCCCTGCACTGGACCATATTTATGGCAAAGCGATGCTGGATGTAACAGCAGGTCCTGTGGAGTTGACGGTTCCCCCTCGTGAATCAGAGCGTTACGCATCTCTGCACTTGGTGGATGCTGAGCACTTCTCGGTTTATCACGAAGTGACACCAGAAGTTGGCGGTACTTATCTAATCGTACGAGAAGGCGCTGACTATACGATTCCACAAGGCGATTATATCGATACAATTACGGTGAAAGACGACCTTATTTTCTCTTTCATTCGTGTCCAGACATTTGAGTATCGCGATAGTGGTGTTGCCGATGCTTGGCGTAAACAGATTGAGGTTAACAACCTTGCGCCGAAGTCTGAGATTGCGTTGCCAGATCGCAACAATATTCATGCTGTAATTAAGTTTGCCGATGAGATTTCAGATGGTTGGGCACAAACGCATAGTAATATGCAAACCATTATTTCCGATGACAGCTTTGATAAACAAAGACTTAATGAGGTTCGCAATTACGTACACGAACTAGGAACATCTGGCTTGGTGGTGAATAACTTATCCGGTTTTGAGCACCCAGGACATGCTGATGACCTTGCTGATGAGCGACGTCGTTCGCTGTTGACTCATTTAGGTCACTTAGGCTTCCCTGCTGAGCACGCTTATTATGAGCTAATTCCAATGACGCCTGAAGGTAAGCAGTTGAATGGTTCAGAAGATTTTGTGTTGACTATGCCTCATGACCAAGCGGTGGGTAAGTTCTGGTCAGTGACGCGTTATTCTGATGAGACGCGCTTACCGCTGGACCCAGCGAAGATAGGCGGGTCCGACCGTCAAGTATGGGCTGGTGGCAATACTACGCCAGACGATGAAGGAAATGTCACCATTACTTTCTCAAGCGACAACCCAGAAAATGGGACTTATTGGATGCCAGTAGTTGATGGGGAGGATTATTACTTTGTGGTCCGCTATTACCTGCCTCAAGCGGGTCTTGCAGGTAATACTGCGCAAAGTATTATCTACAAGGGAACCGAGCTGGAAAGTTTGATGGTTCCTAAAGCGACGTTTAACTATGGTAATTAACTGAGCGTACAACCACGCTGATACTTTTTGCCCCACTGTAAATGAGCTAGTTACGGAAACTAGTTCGCAGTGGGGTTTGTGGTATTAATGCTCTTGCTCAGTCTTTTCCTGCTGTTCAAATACGGTGCGAACTTCGCTATATAACCATTTCACCAATGGCGCATTGGAGAGTTTGCTTGGAATCAAGGCACCAATATCACTGCCTAGTTGGTGTTCTTTATGAGCTGAGAAGAACTGAGTCCCTTGCGGTAAATCAGCATCAAAAATGTCGACACAAGGCAAGATCGAATCGGTTTGAGCAACGACATGTAGGCAGATACTGAGTTGGTCCGCTCTAAGCCCGACTTGCGGCGTAATTCCGACTTCTCGCAGTTTGGTTTCAATTAAGTTTTCTTTCTTATTGAAGTCAGGAAGCTGAAGCAATGCGAGTGGATATTGTCCAATATCTTGTGTGGTTCTTTGTGTTTCAAGGACTGGATGCCCGTCTCGACAAATGAGTTTGAAATAGCAATGAGTCAGTTTTTTCTGTATCACCTGTTTGGAGATATCTAGAGGTAAGTAATTGATGCCAATATGAAGGCGTGCAAGCTTAAGATCGTGCTCGGTATCTTGCCCCCAGTTGATGATTTTGAGCGTAGCGTTAGGCAGCAAAGGACGAAGGTGGTGATACAGACGCCTGGATACTGGTCTGTATAGAGTGGTATTGATGGCGATGCTAATGTCACCGGTATACAACGCTGGATTGAATTGTTGATTTCGAGAGAATAGATCTTCCAATAGCTCGAACAGAGCAGGCAGCTTTTCCAGCAGCTCCAAACAATAGGGTGTGGGTTCTAATCCATACTGCTTGCGGATAAACAGCTCATCGGCAAACTCTTCCCTGAGCTTTTTAAGCTGCTTGCTGACCGCAGGCTGTGATAAAAACATGCGGTCGGCAGCGCGTTTGGTGTTGCGTTCTTCACCAAGGACTTTCAGCAGCTTTAGTGTATTAAAGTCTAGCCTTCTTAATAGGTTATCATCCATCTGGGCTGGTATCCCGCGTCATGTGTATTCACTCAATACTACAATGTCATAAGTAACTCGACCAGCTTAACCTAGACCATGTAAAGCTATAATCCTCTCGCAATCTCGTTTCCAGTTTTAGTTGCTTAGCTGTTTTAACTTCATACCTAAAAAGACAAAACTGACTCCTTCAATTAGCAAAGAAATGCCAATGAAAGTACCCAGCAATGAAGTGGAGAAAGCGGGGTCTTCAAGTAACGTGAAGAAGTAACCACCTATGATGACGGACAGAAGTCCGCTGAAAATGATGAGGCCACTACTTGGAAGGCTGCGGTTGGCGAGCCCGAAGAAGATTCGTGTCAGTCCGTTTAATATCATCACCAACACCATCAACATAGTAATGGTGACCAGGCCTGCAAGTGGCTTAAATAAGATGAATAAACCGCCGATTATGTAGAGTACCGCGCTTAAGACATACCACAGCTTTTGTCCCCACGCATTTATCGAAAAGGTGTGATAAGCCTGCACAAGCCCACTAAACAAGAGTACGGCACCGATAATGGTTGAGATGGTGACACCAGCAAATACAGGTAACGCCATTGCCCCAATACCCGCGAGGGAAACGACGATGCCTACAGTAACAAAATACTTCCATCCTTTTGAAAGGAACTGAGCTTGTGGGGATTGGTTTGAATCTACCATTGAGCGCCTCTTAGATTAATGCCTTGGTTGCATATTCAGCTTAGTCTAAGAATCATCAATCGCTCAACTGGATAGCATTTTTCGAAACACTCGTTGTTTCAATGTCTTCCAACGGGCGAGAAGTAGACCTATAGCGATTACGATGTAGATAGTAGGTTCTGCCACTTCTGACTTTACCGACCAGTAAAAGTGAATCGGTGCCAAGATAGCAGCTAAATAGACCCAGTTATGCAGTTTCTGCCATCTTGCGCCCATTTTACGTTGTATTGCTTGAGCGGATGTAACCGCTAGCAGCAACAAAATCACCCACACTGCCGCTCCGACGGTGAGATATGGACGTTTAACGATCTCAGAGGCCAATAAGCTCCAATCCAATCCTAAGTCTAGCGTCGCGAAGGCGACCAAATGGAGCACTGCCCAAAAGAAGCTGTACAGTCCTAATAGCCGTCTTACGCGAAGAAGCAAACCTTGTTTAGTCCATTTTGCCAAAGGAGAAACCAGCAGAGTAATAAACAAGGTATTCAACGCGCTAATACCAGTGTAATGGATTATGCCTTGTACCGGATCGCCACCTAAGTTATCGGTATTAATAGCAATGACAAGCAGTGCTAAAAATGCCAATGATACAGCGTGGATGACGACTTTTAGCGCGATGATCGTTTTTGGCGTTAGCTTTCTCAATAGAGCTTCCTCAGATCCATATTTTTGTATAGATGCGCCACTTCTTCTTCATAGCCGTTGAACATTAGGGTTGGCTGCCTGCGTGTACTGAGGACACTACCTTCTCCGATGAAACGCTCACTGGCTTGACTCCAACGCGGGTGGTCGACATTAGGATTCACATTGGCGTAAAAACCATACTCATTAGGAGCCAGACGATTCCACGTTGTTGGTGGCTCTTGGTCGGTGAGACGAATACGAACAATCGATTTGATGCTCTTAAATCCATACTTCCATGGCACAACCAGTCTAAGCGGGGCGCCATTTTGTGGGGCGAGTGTTTTGCCATATAAACCAACCGAGATCAGAGTTAGAGGGTTCATGGCCTCATCAAGGCGAAGTCCTTCTACATAAGGGTATTCAATGCTACTAAATGAACCTTGAGCCGGGAACTGTTTGGGGTCGTAGAGGGTTTCAAAAGCAACATATTTGGCACTACTTTTTGGGTCGGCCATTTTAATGATGTCTGCAAGTGGAAAACCAATCCAAGGAATGTTCATTGACCATGCTTCAACGCAGCGAAGGCGATAGATGCGTTCTTCTAACGTGAATTTACTAAATATGTCGTCATAGTCGAGTTTCATTGGGTTGTTGACCAGCCCGTCGATTTCTACGGTCCAAGGGTCTGCCACAAACTCCGACGAGTTCTTCGCAGGGTCGGATTTATCAGTACCAAACTCATAGAAGTTATTGTATTTCAGAACCTTACTTTCTGGTGTTAACGAAAGGTCGGCTTGGTATTGTTGTGGTTTAGTGGCTTTGAGATCAATTCGACTATCAGTGACGGGTTTCTCATCGGAAGAAAAGATATCCAGTAGGCCCGCTTGGGCATTAGCCGCGATAGGCATGCCGACGACAGCAATACCGAGCTTCTTTAGTATGTCTCGACGCTCTTTGTAGACAGACTCTGGCGTTGCTTCGTTTTCAGACAGAGCCCAGCGATGATTCTTTTTGATCCACATAATCTTCCCCGAGTGTGATTCACGTTTTAGTAAACAGCAAATTGGTGATACGTTGATTAGAGCAGACCGTAGCAATGTCGATTCTCTTTCATAAAAATCAAAAAAACACGCATTCATAACAAAATGCGTGTTCTAAAGGCTGTGGTTATAACTGATTCTTTTTAGAAGAACTTTTTAATGGCTTTTTCGGCACATGCGACATCCAGGTGACCTCCTGGTGCGCCTCCAACACCGATCGCACCAATCATTGCGCTGTTAACTTGAACGGGTACACCGCCTGCTAAGAACAGCAGATTGTCGTCCATATTTTGTAGCGGTTGCATGATAGGTTTGTCGGCAATCAGCTTCATTAGGTTACCTGACGGTTGTTTCATACTCGCCACTGTGAAGGCTTTTTTACGTGAGCTATCCAGTGTGTGGATCCCTGCATCATCAGAACGAAGCTGAGCAATCACATTCCCTGATAGGTCGACAACAGTCGCGGAGACTTTATAGCCATCCGCTTCGCATTGATTTACCGCTTCATGAGCCAGTTCGAATGCCGCTTTTGATGAAATTTGAGTGATTGATACTGTTTGTGCATCTGAGGCCAGCGCGTTGTTAGAAAGGCTCAGAAAACCAAGGGTTGCAGCGAATACAGTCAGTGTTGTCGTTTTCATGTTTACTCCGTTAATAGCGTGTTTTTATTCAACGAGTTCATAGTAACCAACGGAGGATTGCGACAGGCTTTCTAGAACATTACAAAGTTGTAATCTTGGTTATATTCGAGAAAGGATATTGATAAAGTATATTCAGACCAAGGTTAAGAGGTACATGGACGTTAATGAAAATTCTACTGATCGAAGACGATAGCCATATCGCGAAATTTCTAGTGAATGGCTTCCAGCAAGAAGGAATCACGGTAACGCATTCAACAGATGGTGTAGACGGATTGCACGAAGCTGTTACCGCAGACTTTGATGTCATTATTCTCGACATTATGCTACCTAAAAAAGACGGCTTTGAAGTGTTGGCGGAGCTGCGAGGACAAGGACATGCTACCCCAGTCATCATATTGAGTGCCAAGCATTCTGTAGAAGAGCGGGTGCAAGGACTGCAATCGGGTGCGGATGATTACTTAGTTAAACCATTTGCTTTTCCTGAACTACTCGCTCGGTGTCAAACCTTGATGCGCCGGGGCAAGCCACCTTCGCCTCAAGCATTAGAACTGAATTATGGCCCTCTTAATTTGGATTTACTGAAGCATACTTTGCAAAGGGAACAGCAAAATATCGCCATCAATCAACGTGAGTTCATGTTGATGAAGTTACTGTTGGAAAACCCAGAAACCGTCATGTCGAAAACTGCCATTCTTGAGCATGTGTGGGGGCATCAATTTGACCCACAAACTAACGTTGTGGATGTGTTAGTTTGCCGATTGCGCAGCAAAGTGGATAAAGGCTTCGCGACACCATTAATACATACACTGAGAGGTGTCGGTTATGTCCTCAAGTCATAGTATTGAACAAGCTCTTGCGGGTACGCAGCGACATCTTTTGGTGCGCTTTATGGCGACCTTACTGCTGTGTTTATTACTGGTGGAGCTAATTGTAGGCGCGATATTTTTCTACGATCTGTTTCAAACAGAAAAGAAGATTCTAACGTCCATGTCGACCGAGTATCAGCGTATTTTGACCTACGATTCGAGTGACCGTTTAATCCATGTTTTAGAAGCCAACCCTCACCGACTGGTCGACAACAACATCGCTGCCTATTGGGCGCAAGACAATTCGTCTCGACCAACGTTTGTCGCGGGTGATGAAAATGTAGTGCTTAACCTGCCCTTTGCTGACTATCAGATTGATGAGAGTCGTTCTTGGTTTGATACCTTTATTGTCAATCCGTATATGACCTTAAGCATCAAAGGGGAGCAGCAGCAGTTTTGGTTGGTTCTGGACAATCGTGCCAGAGACTATATCGCATACAACCAATGGTTAATGACATTCTATGCACTGATTGCATTGGTGATAGTGACGACTGTTTTCACTCGTAAAATCATCCAAAGTGCCATGTCGCCGTTAGTGACATTTGGAGACCTGTTAGACAGGCTAAAAAAAGGACAGCTAGAGTTCGCAGAACCAGAGCCAGAGATTGGCCAAGGACTTACGGTTATTAGCTCTAGTGTTCACTCTGCCGTGGCCAAATTACAGCATGTCACCACCACGTTAAACACGACGGTAGACGCTATCGCACACGATATACGTACGCCGCTATCGCGAATTACTCTCGCGTCTCAAAGTGCGCTGCTGAATAACGCTGATCCGCAAGCAATGCGTGATGCTTTGGCCGATTGTGCAGAGCATGCCATGCAGGCCAGCAATATGTTGACCGCATTAATGAAACTAAACGATGAAGTGACCGGAAAGCGCCAGCCACAAAAGGTGGATACTCAAGTGTCCGAAGTGATTTCCAAGGTAGTAAGCTGGTACGACGATGTGGCGGAAGATAAACAGATTCAGTTAGTCAGTGACGTTGCCGATGGGCTTATTATCCAGTCCGATCCGGATAAACTGACTCAAGTACTGGTTAACCTTGTTGACAATGCGATCAAGTATACCGAACCCGGTGGCCGTGTGACGATTAAGGCTGAACAAAGCTCGAACATCAAGGCTAAGATAAGTATTCAAGACACCGGTATTGGCATTGACCCCAAATACCAAGATCTTATTTTTGAGCGGCTTTATCGAGTGGATAGTAGCCGAAGCAATATCGAAGGTTATGGTCTTGGCTTATCGTTGGCACTTGCTATGGTGGAGAATCTTGAAGGACAGTTGATGGTGAAATCAGAATGTGGTGTAGGTAGTACGTTCACGATTTTGTTGTGATTTTCCCTGACCATGTAATATGCAAGCAACCCTGTGGGGATCGAGATCATAAGAACCAATACGGAAATGCCCAAAGTTATTAGCTTTGGGCATTTCTTCTGGCATTTTGTCAATCACGGACAAGGTTTTACGTACCGAGATGATTACAACGTCATATGCAGAATTGGGAAAGGTTTTCCCGTCTCATCAAGAGGTGATCGAGAGCTGATCTTAAAGCCCATGTGTTGGTAAAAGCCAACAGCACTAGGGTTTTGTTCATTAACGTCTACTTTGTTTGCTCCTAGTTTTTCTATTGCGTATCGCAAGAGTACTGTGCCAGTACCTTGTCCACGCTGTTGGTCTAGGACAAACAACATTTCGATCTTATTCTCATGAACACCAACAAAACCAACAATTGCTCCTTTGGTATTCTTAACACATTTCAATGTTACCGCAGGGAATGCTTGCTCGATAATGATGGGTTTAAAAAACTCAATATCTTGTTCTGTTATAAAGTCATGAGTCGCTCGGACAGAATTTTCCCAAACATCAAGCAGTTCAGCGTAATCTTTGGGAAGCACATTTTCGACAATCATAGAGTTCTCTCTGATTAGATTGATTAATTGACTGATGAAGTGTGCAGCCGCTCGGGGATTGTAGCAGTTAATTCCTTATTAAACACACCGCTTTAAGCGAAGTTTTACCACCAAGCCACTTTGATAGATTTTACCAATTGAATAGATAGGAAAGGACGAATTCTCAAATATGCTCCCGCATTGCAATATAAACCCATCAGCGCAGGACAGCGCCAATCCGAATTACAAGACCATATTGAGAGAGTAAAATTATGATCAACACGACTATTAAGCCATTTTCAGCAACTGCATTCAAACAGGGCGAATTCGTAGAAATCACAGAGCAAGACGTGAAAGGTAAGTGGGCTGTATTCTTCTTCTACCCAGCAGACTTTACTTTCGTTTGCCCAACAGAGCTTGGTGATCTTGCAGACCACTACGCAGAGCTTCAAGAGCGCGGTGTAGAAGTTTACTCAGTATCAACAGACACTCACTTCACTCACAAAGCATGGCACGACAGCTCAGATACTATCGGTAAAATCAACTACTACATGGTTGGCGATCAAACGGGTACTATCACTAATAACTTCGGTGTGATGCGTGAAGGTCAAGGTCTAGCAGACCGTGCGACTTTCCTAGTTGACCCAGAAGGCGTTATCCAAGCAATGGAAATCACTGCAGAAGGTATTGGTCGTGACGCAGAAGACCTAATGCGTAAAGTGAAAGCAGCGCAATACGTAGCGGCTAACCCAGGTGAAGTTTGCCCAGCGAAATGGAAAGAAGGTGAAGAGACTCTAGCACCATCTCTAGACCTAGTTGGCAAAATCTAAGTCATACAAGCATTAGCTTAAACGGAATATCGGGTCCGTGTTGCATGCCCCAATATCGCATAGCGAATTGGGGCATGTTTTTATTTAGCTTTTATGATGAATACCAGCGCAGAGTTATGTGCTGATGGAAAAATGCCGTTTAAGTTCCTGACGGCCTTTAGGTGTAATTATCACCTCTCTGTATCCGGGAACTCTTTCAATCCAGTCATTGTTTTCTAAAAATTTAAGGACAGAGGCACCTAAGTAGCCGCCTAGATGAAATGTCCTCTCACTCCAGTCTAAACATGGACAACATTTTTTCCGCTTAGTTTTGGCATCGACGGTAATACCAAGTTTCAGAAACTTTTCTTTACCTTGTAGGGTTAGGTCGCTTCCATCACTTTCGAGCCAATTGTTTGATATTAGGTAGTTGTAGAATCTTACTGCTATGTCTCCGGCTAAATGGTCATAACAGGTTCTTGCTTTCAAGAGCTCTTTTGGGATTTTCGAACGCGCAGGGTTGTTGGGTTGAAAAGTAATATTCATCATGCTTTCCAGTAATGAAGCAATGCCATTGCTATAAAGGCGAAAGTACCGGTGTCGACCTTGGGATAAACAAGTGACAACATTGGCTTTCATCAGACGAGCTAGATGTGAGCTGGTTGTAGATGGGGAAATGTCAGCGACGGCACTTAACTCTGTCGCAGTCCAAGCTCGCCCGTCCATAAGAGCACATAGAATCTTCATCCTTGAGACATCAGACATGGCAGCAGCTAATGCTGCCATGTTGGCCTCTTGGCTGTGGACTTTAGGTTCACTAAAAAGCGGATTTTGTTTACTCACGTATGGGTTACCCACGCTGTTCTGACCTAGACGGTCACTGTATAGTGACTAAGAATTACTATCAAATGTTTAAGACCAAATATCGCGTTATCCATGAGTGTGAACGCTATCTACAGGTGCTTCGGCGCGTTGATTCATGCCATAGTCTCTGATGACACCTGCCACTCTTAGTCGATAGTTTTCAAATATGGTGTTACGTCCTTCGGATTGCGCAAATCGGTGGGATTCTAAAGCACGCCACTCTTGAATAGACCCTTCATCTTTCCAAAATGACAAAGAAAGGACTTTTCCTTCATTGGTTAGGCTTTGAAAGCGTTCAACTGAAATAAACCCTTTCATTTCAGATAGTAATGGTTTTAGATTATTAGCAATATCTAAGTATTCGTCAGACTGGCCTTTGGCAATTTGAACTTCGAAGATCACAGCAATCATGGTTTATTCTCGTTAATCTGATTGGATTGGTGCGTTTATTGTAACGACCAAATTTACGGATACTTCGTTGGGTGTCGAAATGTGATCATCACAACTGCCTATTCTATCTTCTGGTTTCAACGCCTCTTTAAACAAACAACTGTGTTGCGCAATAAAGCAGTGTTGTCGCTAAAGTAATATTGGTGGCTTTACCATATTTCTGGAACTGAGATTGAAGTAGCTTGCCTGCTATAGCCCATATTAAGTTACTGACTAGTGCGATTAACGCTAACAAGAAACTGGTTGCCAAAATCCAGTAGAGATTTTGTGTGTAAGGGAGCACGAAAGTAGAGATCGATGTAATTCCATATAACATGATTTTCACGTTGGCGAACTGCAAACCAAACCCAGTTAATGCTGTAATTCCCCCCGAACTCTCTGAAGCGGTTTTTAAATCACTCGTGGCGATTCCCCAAGCCAACCATACGATGTAGGCCGCCCCAACCCAAGTTAGCCAAGGTGTAACTACTGGCAAAAGAGTGATCATGTGGTATGAAAAAACGCTGCAAAACAGCATTAAGACGATGTAACCACAGAACATTCCGAAAATAACTTTTAGAGCTCGCGTTAGCCCGTGTTGCGTTGCAACACTGAGCGACAGAATGTTGTTAGGACCTGGCGTGATCGAAGTAATGATGACGTAGGTGAAAAATGCGCTATAGATGGAACTCATCTCTATCTCTCCTGTTTTTGCTGAACTATACTTGCTCTTTATTGTTTTAAAAATTGAATATATTTAAATCAAGAGTTCGAATTAATGAAACTATTTACTTGGGAGATTTGTCATGAATCTAAAGCGATTTCTCACGTTTAAAACCATTGTTGAGGAAGGATCATTTCTTAAAGCCTCGCAGAAATTATATTGCACGCAGTCAACGATAACCTTTCAAATCAAACAATTAGAGCAAGACCTCTCCTTGCGGTTGTTTGAAAAAATCGGGCGTAAGATGGTGCTAACTCAGGCAGGAGAGAACATCCTACCTTACGTCTACGAACTTATACGAGTAATGGAAAATATAGAGGGGATGGCGCAAAAACAGGGCTCGGAGCCAACAGGCGAGTTGAAAGTCTTGGTCGCAGAAACACAGCTGGCCTATAAAATGGCCAATGTTCTACGAGAATTTAGAATTAAAGCACCGAAAGTCAGACTCTCGTTGCAGTCGCAGAATTGCTATCAGATTCGAGATGAGTTAATTGCCGATAAAGCGGATTTAGGAGTATTTTATCGTGTGGGTAATGACGATGCGCTTAAAGTCCATGAATTTACGAAAGAACCATTAGTGCTTGTCGCTTCACCGCTTTTAAAACAGTTGGATTTATTACAGTGTGGCCGGCATATCGAATCTGGGTTTATCAGTAATGGGCCGACATGCCTTTTCCGCCGAACCTTTGAAAGCATTATCCAAGAGCGTAACATTAGCATCGACAACATGATCGAGTTGAGCAGCATCAATACCATCAAAAACTGCGTTGAAAGTAATATTGGTATCTCATACCTGCCTCGCTTTACTGTCGAACAAGAACTCCGAGAAGGCACCCTTCAAGAGTTGGTGCTAACCGAGACACCGCAAATGATCACCCCACTCTGTGGTTACCATGCTGGCAAGTGTGTGACGCCAGCGATGGAAGTCTTTATCGACTGCATGCGCAACGAATACTAACGATATTTTGTTTAACACCAATAGTGTTTGAAATTCCTTGTCATCGACAAATACAAGCGCAAGCGGTGATATCTAGAGCAATCTCCACATACTGCTCGAAGTGAGGGTCAAATATCGACGTTTTTTCGACATCCATAGGAATACTCTACATGTATTGAATTAATCCACTGACATGAAAAGAGTATGGTATGAAAAAGAAACATCTCTCCCTAAGCGTATTACTAGGCCTAACGACATTGTCGACACTGGCTTTTGCAACTACTTCAAACAACATTGACGCACATAAGAAATTCCGAGGAGAACAAGCTCTTGAGGTGGACCAATCACAATGGTTTCGAGAGCTAAGAATGGAAAATTGGACTCACGTTGTACCCGAGCAAGACATACGAGATACGTTGGTTAAAATTGATTCGGGTGAACCGCTGCGCGATTTCATCAACACAAATGAAGCGGGTCACTGGACATATGAATTCGCTCAAGCTGCTGATGATTATGCAAACTCAGCGAGTGATTATGAGTCGTATCGTAAGGCATCCATGATGTACTTAATTGCTTCATACCCAAACCACATGACAGAGCACGAACACGAAGCCATCGAGCGATCGGTTGATATGTATCTTAAAGCAGAAGCATTGAGCCCTACTATTGATGTAGAGCGCGTGGAGATGCCGCTTACGACTAGAGGTTCGATCACGGGTTTATTACATATCCCAAAAGGTGCCGAGAAGCCCGGCGTTATCCTTTACACAGGTGGAGTCGATAAAATTCTGACTGAACACCGTGATGCAATTGATACCCTTTTGAGGCAAGGTTTTGCTGTGCTGACTTTTGATATTCCCGGTGGCGGCTTGAACAACAACATCATTATTGAGCTGGGTAAAGAAGATCAGGCTCACCAAGCGGCATTAGCGTACGTTAAATCTGATTCAAGGCTGGATAGCAACAATGTCGGAGCGCTGAGTTCATCGGGTGGTGGCGTTCCATTGATGACATTCATCCTAAACACTCCACAACTCAAAGCGGGTGTTGCTCGCTGTGCAGTAGTGACTGACGTACTGACAGATACGCAGGTATTTCACCATGCCCCTCTCATGTCATCGATGTCTTACGGTTATCGAATTGGTGTCAAAGACGTTAGTGACCTTAATTCTTACGGACAATGGACGATTCCATTAGCACTTATGACTAAAGGCTTTAAATCTAATGAAACCGATGTTCCTGTATTGGCGATTAATACCAAAGATGACATGGTGAACCCGCCGGAAGAAATGAGGTATACAGCAGGGCTTTCAACAAGAGGTGAAGTGGCATACTTCGGTAACTCAGGCCATTGCCCGGATGGAGCAGAAGCTGAGTTGGCGATTACTAACTTTTTCCTCAGGTACATGTAAGATAACTAAACTTAGGCAGCTTTGTTGAGATTACAGCTTTGTTGAGACGACATAGTGCCTCAGTTCTATTGCTCTAAAGTTGCCGTCATCCAAACTCTCAGTGATACGATGCGGCCACTTTAACTAAATGACTGCCTGTCCTAACATGCTTAACTGATTGGAAATGACGCCCCTGTTCATTTCCATTTCATCGCACCTATCCTATGTACATCGATGCTAGTTCATTTTTGATTCTGAGTGTTGCTCGATCATAAAGTCAATCACTTCATCATTTAAGCAAGATTTACTGACGTATTGGCGTTGTTTGCCTATATGAAGGATAAAACCCAAATCGCTTTGTTCAAGCTGATCAATATCATTCCAAGTGATGTTTCGGGTGTTCTTGCCGCTTTTATAACTCATACCGTCAGAGTTAATTTTAAGAAGTACTTTACCGCCAGAACTCGTACTGAGTGTTTGCCTCCACAACCACCAAGTTCTTTTAAAATAAACACTTAAAGCTTCAATAATACTCAAGACAATAAAGAACCAACCCACATAACCACTTGGAAGCAGCTCAAATTTTACGAGTACTACACCAAAAATAAGAAAGAGCATCCCTTTATAATAAGCTTTTGGAAATGTAGCGGGGTGGCTAGTTTGATCAAAGCATTCCGCAAAAAAGGTCTTGTCGAGCGTGTATTCTGTAGTGAAATCATAATCTTTAGACATAGGCAGTTACTTTGGACTTTTCTGTGAGTGAGTATTTCATGCTACGACCGTGCAGCGAGAGTATTGTATAGCTTTACGGTGTGTTGTTTTAATTGTTTTTGCCCCTCTTCGTCTCTACCTACTTTTTACTCAAGAAAGTGTTTTGATAGGAAACCCCTATCAAATAGATAGGAAAGGACGAATTTTCAAAAACACGCTCTCATTGCAATATACATACATCGGCGCAGGACAGTGCCAAAACAAACAACACGAACACTTTGAGAGAGTAATAACTATGATCAACACAACTATCAAGCCATTTTCAGCAACTGCATTCAAACAGGGCGAATTCGTAGAAATTACAGAGCAAAATGTAAAAGGTAAGTGGGCAGTATTTTTCTTCTATCCAGCAGATTTTACATTCGTATGCCCAACTGAGCTTGGTGATCTTGCTGACCATTACGCAGAGCTCCAAGAGCGCGGCGTAGAAGTTTACTCAGTATCAACAGATACCCATTTCACTCACAAAGCATGGCACGACAGCTCAGACACTATCGGTAAAATTAATTACTACATGGTCGGAGACCAAACGGGCACTATCACTAATAACTTCGGTGTGATGCGCGAAGGTCAAGGTCTAGCAGACCGCGCGACTTTCCTAGTTGATCCAGAAGGCGTTATCCAAGCAATGGAAATCACTGCAGAAGGTATCGGCCGTGACGCAGAAGACCTAATGCGTAAAGTGAAAGCAGCACAATACGTAGCGGCTAACCCAGGTGAAGTTTGCCCAGCGAAATGGAAAGAAGGTGAAGAAACACTAGCACCGTCTCTAGACCTAGTTGGCAAAATCTAAGCTAATCACACACTAGCTCAGCGGAATATCGAGTCCGTGTTGCACGCCCCGTCGTCACTTTTATTGCTTCTACCATTGGCAGGTAATAGTGGGGGCGTGCACCCTTAAACCATCATTTTAGTGAATAACCAAACATCAAAAGGGTCCCCTTTTATTTTTCCCTTTTTAATTCCTTCTGATGTTAAGCAGTCTTATAGAATAGGTATCAGTATGTTAGATCAAGCAATGAAGCAGCAGCTAAAAGCGTATTTAGAAAACGTAAAAACCCAAGTTCAATTAGTTCTCAGCCTTGATGACAGTGATACTGCGAGCAAGATCGAGTCGCTCGCCGATGACATCGCATCATTAAGCAGCAAAATCGATGTAATTCGCGATGATGCTGCAAGCCCTCGCAAGCCAGTCATGCGTGTTGTTAACCCAGAGAAGGGCACCGCTATTGGTTTTGCCGGTCTGCCAATGGGTCACGAATTTACGTCACTTGTGCTAGCGCTACTGCACACAGGTGGCCACCCAATCAAGCTAGAAGCGGAAACCATTGAGCAAATCGCAGAGCTGAACTCACCGCTAGATGTCGAGATTTTTATCTCTCTATCATGCCAGAACTGTCCAGAGGTAGTTCAAGCCTTCAACATGATGGCGGCAATTAACCCGCTGGTAAACGTCACTATGATAGACGGTGCAGCGTTCCAAGATGAAGTGAAGCAGCGTGACATCATGGCAGTACCAAGCGTGTTCATTAATGGTGAACTGTTCGGCCAAGGTCGTATGTCACTGAATGAAATCCTAAACAAAGTCGACACAGGTGCAGCGGAGAAAAAAGCTAATCAGTTAAATGAAACAGCACCGTTTGATGTCCTTGTCGTGGGCGGCGGCCCAGCGGGCTCTTCTGCGGCTATCTATGCAGCTCGTAAAGGTATTCGCACTGGTGTGGTTGCTGACCGTTTCGGTGGTCAGGTGATGGACACCATGGCAATCGAGAACTTTATTTCAGTGAAAGCGACCACAGGTCCTAAGCTGGTGGCAAGCCTTGAAGAGCACGTTAAAGAGTACGGCGTTGAAGTCATCACTGAGCAGCGTGCTGCAAACATCATCGATTCAGAAGATACCGATGACGGTTACACCCACGTAGTACTAGAAAGCGGCGCAGTACTAAAAGCTCGCTCTGTGATCACAAGTACTGGTGCTCGCTGGCGTGAAATGAACGTACCGGGTGAACAAGAATATCGTAACAAAGGTGTGGCGTACTGCCCTCACTGCGATGGCCCACTATTTAAAGGTAAACGTACCGCGGTTATCGGTGGTGGTAACTCTGGTATTGAAGCAGCCATTGATCTTGCGGGTATTGTGGAGCACGTAACGGTTCTGGAGTTTGCTGATACACTTCGCGCTGACCAAGTGCTTATCGACAAAGCGAATAGCATGGCGAATATAGACATCATCACGATGGCACAAACCACAGAAGTTCTGGGTGATGGTACGCGTGTTACTGGTCTTGAGTACAAAGATCGCAATACGGACGAAATCAAGCATATTGAACTTGCTGGCATCTTCGTACAAATCGGCCTAGTTCCTAATAGTGAATGGTTGAAAGGGACAAAAGTTGAGTTGTCACCTCGCGGAGAAATTGAAGTAGACGCTCATGGTGCAACCAGCATGAAGGGAGTCTTTGCGGCAGGTGATGTCACCACTGTTCCATACAAGCAAATCATCATCGCAATGGGTGAAGGGGCAAAAGCTAGTTTGGGAGCGTTTGATTTCTTGATTCGTAATCCAGCTCCTGTGAAGCAAGCTGAAACGGCTTAAGGTTAAATAACCTATTTTCATAGCGCTGTTCTCAACTGAGAGCAGCGCTTTTTCGTTTTGTTACTGAGAAAAAAACGCCCGACGAAAATCAGCAACTTGCCGGGCATAGTAGTGTTGCCACTCATCCTGTGATAACCCCGAAAATTGCGTCACTCTTTGTTGTTCAAGGGAAGCTTCTAGGCGCTGTAGTTCACTCTGGTAGTTACTGACGACGGCTTGTTGTTGAGTGACCTGCTGCTGCCGAGTTGCGATCTCTGCACTCTGTTGGGGGGTCAGGAAATGGTGTTCTAGCTCGCTAATCAAAGCTTCACGCTCTGATTCACTGAGATTTTCAGGTACAAGAGCAACAGCCTGTTCAAACTTAGCTTGGTTGCTCACCAGTCCTAATGATTCTGCTCTTTCCTGCCATGCCTGCATCAGGTCTTCAAAATTCTGAATATAATCCTCTGCCGAAATGTACTCTGGAGCTTCCACCTCCAAATGCTTACTCTGAATGGTAAAATCATACAGCGCAAATTCATCTTCAAACATGACGTCAGCCAGTTGACCCCAGACTCTTCTCGCCTCTGCTTTTAATTGTTCGATACGTGCAGCTAATGATATTTGTTCATCAAACAATAAATTGCCGAGCGTTTGTTGCCATTGGTTGTTCAGTTGTTGATAGTTTTCAATAAGATAAAACCGTTCTGGTGTGAGAAATAGAGCCAGATTATCTAGTAACACATCGCAGTTATCAGCTAAGTTACATTGACGCCAAAACGACTCGATGTCAGCGATTAAATCGCGACCTCTCGCCTTATTGAAAGCTGCTGCGGTCGCTTGAATGTCGGATTCGCCTTGTTTATTTATGGATGGTGTAAACGATGTTTGTTCTACAGGTACTAGAATGTCGGCTGTCGTTGTTTTTGAAATCGTTGAGGTAATGTCAACGGATGCCGTAGCTTGTTTGACTTGTGGATGGTTGTTGTCGAATGACCACCAAACCGTGCCCACCAAGATGGCGGACACAATGATTAGCGTGAATTTGTTCATGGCTTTATAACAGCCGTAACGGGAAAGTGATCCGAGAGATTATAGTGTTTCCATAGACTCTCATCCGTTGTGCGAGGCACATCAACTCGGTTGTCGTTATACGATTTTGTACCATATTCATTGCTGACCATGACGTAATCGAGATATTCAACATTAGCACCACCTGACAGTGCCCCACCGGCGAAATCATTGATCCGAGGGTCGAATGTTGATGCGGTATAGCCAGAATATTGCGGTTCAGAGACGTTTAGGTTTGTCATCATTTGTTGATAATCATCTGGGAACTTGAGTTTGTTGACATTAAAGTCACCACTGTAGATTACCGCTTCATTTGCTGGGATATCGAGAGACTGGGCTAATGCACGTATTTGTTTGAACTGGCGCTGACGATAATCACGAGCGGTGTCGGTATCAAATGATGCGGTATGTGTTGCAAATACATGATAAGCCTGACCACCTTTAATGACTTCTGCGTAGTTTACTCCTTTATCGGCAAAACAATCGGTTCCGGAGCAATCTGGAAATACGTACTGAGCTTCATTAACGATGGGGTAGCGACTAACAATGATGACGCCCCCGTCGTAAATATTGATCCCTTCCTTATCCAACATTTTCGTTTGATAAGGGTATTCTTTGGCAAGCTCTCTTAAGAATGCGTCGCGTCCACTAGCAAACACTTCTTGTAGCGCAAGTACGTCATAACCCTTCACATATTCTGGAATTAGCTCATATCGGTCTCCAATATGAGAGGCGATAGCGGGAAGTGCCCAGATGTTATAGGTCATTAGCTTTAAGTTTTGTTCGTCGTTATCGACCTCTTCATCAACATGAGTAGGGGTAATGGTGTAGTACAAGTCATCGTAGCGTGCGGTCTTGGCTGATTTGAACGCCAATTCTGTATTGAGACTGCCAAATGAGTTTGTGTTTTGGCGATGAATATTTCGATCATCTTTTAAGGTTAAGTCGACATCGGCAGCGGACATTCCATACTCTATGGTTGAATTGTACCAGTGACCCTCCATCACTTGATTAAGCGATACGCTTTCACCTTGAGGATTCGAGACTATGGTTTCGAAGCGATAAGTCTGATTTGATTTCACACCTTCCCAACGATTAAAGCTCAGTATCGACTTTGTTTCCCAAGGGGCTAGAACTTGAACATGTTGCTGCCATTCCTCTCCCTCTTCCAGTAAATCAGTGCCTTCATGACTGATCTGGATTGTTAGCGGCTGATCTGAGTTATTGGTTAGGTACACATCAGTGTCTGCCAAGGCTGGCAAGGCGATTAAGCCACTGAGTAAAAGATTCCACTGTGAAAACTTCATCTTATTTATCCATGGTTTGAGTTAGAGTAATGATTCTGATTGATAAATGTTACTCAAGCGTTAAATTTGAATTAAGCAAATAAAACTTGCTCATTTTGTTATTTAATTGTGATCCTGATTCAAGATTGGTGTGATTCGCTAGAATAAACCACGCTATTTCTCCAATTCTTATCATCTTGGGTGTCGCTTTTGGTGTATCTACAGCATATTTTTCGGCATAACTTCACAATTTTGTAACACTAACTTGGCGGGCTAGAATTGTGCAATCTACGCTCAATTACTCATCGGAGGTCTGACAAGGAGGTGTTAAATGAAAGCGTTCTTCACATTCATTTTATGTAGCGTAATCGCATGGAATGCACAGGCGATAAGTTTTTGGTCGAGCAAAGGGTATACCGAAACCAAATACCCAATCGTATTGGTTCATGGCTTATTTGGTTTTGATTCACTAGCAGGGTTCGATTATTTCTATGGTATCCCTCAAACATTGAGCAAAAGCGGAGCAAAGGTTTATGTTGCCCAAATATCGGCGACCAACAGTTCGGAAGTACGGGGTGAACAGCTTCTAGCGCAAGTGGAAAATGTCTTGGCGATCACGGGTGCCGACAAAGTAAATCTAATAGGTCATAGCCATGGTGCGCCGACGGCTAGATATGTTGCATCAGTTGCACCGCAAATGGTTGCTTCAGTTACCAGTATTGGAGGCGTGAATAAAGGGTCGAAAGTCGCGGATATAGTGCGAAATACCGTTCCGGAAGACTCAGTGTCTGAGGCAATCGCTGTTGAACTGGCTAGTGCACTTACGACGATCATTGGTGTGTTATCTGGAGGTAGTGACTTACCACAAGATGGTTTGAGCTCATTGCAGGCGCTCACCACAGAAGGGTCGTTGGCCTTTAATGAGCATTATCCAGAAGGCGTGCCAAAGTCGTCTTGTGGTGATGGTGAATGGCAAGCTGCAAATGGTGTGTACTACTACTCATGGACCGGGACTTCGACTTACACTAATGTGTTAGACCCGGCTGATCCCGCAATGTTTATCCTAGGTTTAACGTTTGATGAACCTAATGATGGATTAGTAGGAAGGTGCAGTACTCATTTAGGTCGAGTCATCCGTGATGATTACAAGATGAACCACCTAGATGAAATCAATGGTCTACTCGGTATCCACCATCTGTTTGAAACGGATCCTAAGACCTTGTATCGGCAGCATGCTAACCGTCTGCAGCAACAAGGACTTTAGAGCATGAACAGGTTCCCCAAAACAAGTGCAGTGATGGCCTTATTGGTGGTGATAGCGGCAGGATTGCTCTCTGTGTTCGACGCGGATGATCATGACTCGGTCAAAGTGAGCTCCCAGCTTGATACTCAAATCGATAACGCATCAGAGCGTGATACCTTCGAGTATTTTATCTCGGGGCTTGTCGACAACGATACCGATACGATAGAGCAGCGGTTTGAACACTACAGTCAGCAACGGGATGGCTCTGAACAGCTTGAGCCAGAGTTGTTCGAAAAATATATGCGATACAAAGCTACACTAGCTGCGCTTAAACGAAACGGTGGCGAAGCTACAGATTTTCAAGGTCTGCACCAGCAAATCCTACTAATGCAAAGTGAATTTTTCACTGCGGATGAGCAAGAGCGTTTATTTGGTGAAGAGAATCTACTGCGTGAACTCGCCCTGACTAAAAAAGCTATTAAAGAGTCAGCACAAACCCCAGAGGAGTATCAACAACGTTGGGAGAATGAACTTAGCCAACTGCCACCAGAGCTGCAAAACAGCTTTCGCAATGCCACTGTGTTGACGGCTCTCAATGATACCAATGCTATGGATACGCAAAGTCAGTACATAGCTCGAGAGGCACTGGTGGGTAGTGAAGCCGCAGAAAGGTTAATGACGCTCGACCAAAAACGTGCTGATTTTGACCAGCAGTTCGACTCTTATCTAGTAGCGAGAGCCGACATATTGAATAACGCATCATTTAATGATGCAGAAAAAGTTCAGGCTATTAACGACCTTAGAGAACCGCTGTTTGATAAGAATCAGTGGCGAAGGATTGAGGCGTTAGAGCGGATTCATGATAGGCAGGAGGGGACTGAGTGAGGAGAGAAATATCCCCTTAGATAAAAGGCTTAGTATTGAATACTAAGCCTCAATACTTAATCAGTTATTTGGTATCAAAACTTGTAGACGTGCTTCATTGCAAGCCGCATCGAGCTTATGGGGTAAGGCATCATCAGAGATCAAATAGTGGAAATCCAACAAGTCACCGATTTTATATGTAGCAGTTTGATTGATGGTTTTCTTCTCTACTATCAGATACTTTTTCATGCTTCTCTCCATAACGAGGTTAGCAATATTTGCTACCAACACATCCGATGCTGTAACGCCAAACCTATCGTGAACACCTGCGGATGAAATAAACACTTTCTGAAATATCATTGGCGTTAACACATCATTAGAAGTGGAAATGAAGATATCGTGTACAGCATTATAATCGCCGCCTTGCAAGATAGCCTTGCAGTTAGGCTTGCTCTTTAATGCCAAAAAGACATTCATTGAAGCAGTAACACCGGTAAATTTCACATAATCGGGGATAGAACCAATAATGTCAGCGTTGAGCACACCATTGTCGAAATAAACCACATCATTCATCTCGATAAAATCAGAGACGATAGCCGAGATATAGTTGTTTACTTTGACTGGAGGGAAAGCGGTCACGGAATGTGTTTGCTTAATTGGAGTAACGACTGAGGTTGGTTCAGCAGACGGTTGTTCAAGCTCTTCGCCTACCTCATCATGCACAATCGGGTGACCACGGCGGATATATCCGCCGTAGTACTCAAGAGGGAAAGAATGAGCAGCGTTGGAGCTTAAATCACGACGAACCGTCATTTCTGACACTTCTAAAAGACGGGCGATTTCTTTCAGATGAATTTTGTCGCTATGTTTTAGGCATGCTTCAATTCGTCGAAGTCTTTCTAACTGCTTTGTAACCATGTTTCTCCATTTTCGGCCTTTTACAGCCGAAGGCTTCTTGCTCTTAGTAACCATTAGTCGTTGGAGCTTCACCCATGACAATGCTCACACTAGCACTAGCACCGATTCGAGACGCACCTGCGTCAATCATTTCTTGTGCAGTTTCCCTAGTGCGAACGCCGCCAGATGCTTTTACTCCCATTTGGTTGCCAACAGTATCACGCATTAACTTAATATGCTCGACAGTTGCGCCACCTGTTGAGAAACCTGTTGATGTTTTCACAAAATCAGCACCTGCACGTTTACTAATGTTACACAGTTCAACAATTTGTTCGTTGGTCAGCAAGCAGGTTTCGAAGATGACTTTGAGCAATGTCGCTCCACACGCTTCTTTGATAGCCGTAATCTCTTTTTCTACGACATCCCACTTTTCGTCTAAGACATTGCTTATGTTGACAACCATGTCAATTTCGTCAGCACCCAAAGAAATCGCATTTTGAGTTTCAAACACTTTTACTTCAGTGGTGTTTGCACCCAGAGGAAAACCGATAACTGTGCAGATCTTAACATTTGATGTTTTTAAGCGCTGAGCACAATGCTCAACAAAGTCAGGATTAATACAAACAGAGAAGAACTGATGCTCGTGGGCTTCATCACATAGGGTGTTGATTTGGCGTGTTGTAGCATTAGCGAGGAGTAGTGTGTGGTCAATGTAGTGATTCATGTTGTTACCTTATGCGTTAATCATGGAATTGAGTGTATGTTACTTTAATAACATTTCAAAGTTACAATGTTATCATGTTAACTCTAAAGTGTGATTTGGTACGGGTTTTCTCATAATTTAATCGATATTAACATCATCAAAGTGATCTTGATCTCAGTAAAGAGTCATTGAGATCGATTAATGTTAGTTTCATAACATGAGTGAGGAAATAAAAAATGAAAACAATCGCAGTTATCGGCTCCAATATGGTCGATCTCATTTCATACACCGATCGTATGCCGAAAGAAGGCGAAACGTTAGAAGCACCGTCATTTAAAATGGGATGTGGTGGCAAAGGTGCTAACCAAGCCGTAGCCGCCGCTAAAATGGGCGCAGATGTTGTGATGGTGAGTAAAGTTGGTGATGACATGTTTGCCGACAATACGATTCGAAACTTTCAATCTTACGGCATTAATACTCAATATGTGAGCAAAGTACCTCAGACTTCAAGTGGTGTGGCACCAATTTTCGTAAGTTCTACCTCGCAGAACTCCATCTTAATTATTAAAGGGGCAAATGAGTTTTTGAAACCAGCTGACATTGATAAAGCGGAAAGTACCTTGGTGGAGTGCAGTTTGATAGTGCTTCAGTTAGAAGTACCGCTTGAAACTGTCTATGCTGCTATTGAATTTGGCAACAAACACAATATTCCGGTGTTGCTAAATCCTGCCCCTGCGGTACCTGAGCTTGACATTGACTATGCTTGTCGCTGCGACTTCTTTGTTCCTAACGAAACTGAACTCGAAATTTTGGTGAACAAGCCTGTTGAAACGGTTGAGCAGATTAAAGAAGCTGCCACTATTCTTCTAAATAAAGGTTTAAACAACATCATCGTTACCATGGGGTCGAAAGGGGCTCTTTGGCTAAGCAAAGATGGTAAAGACGTATTTATTGAACCAACTAAAGTGAACGCAGTGGACACCAGTGGTGCGGGTGATGCCTTCATTGGCTGCTTCTCTCACTACTTTATGCAAACTGGTGATGTACAGAAGTCCTTGGAAAAAGCTTCACTATTTGCTGCATTCAGCGTGACGGAAAAAGGAACACAGTTTTCCTATCCGAGCATTGAACAATTTGAAGAGTTTGAAACAAAACATACTAAATAATACTAATGGTCTGAACTAACAATTAAAACTGGCTCATTAGAAATAATGAGCCAAAGATAACTTGTTCTTTAAGGAACCCTACAATGATAAAAAATAATACTATCCAAGGCTCTGATGGCTATTTGGATAAAACACCAGTGTTTCAATTTATACTATTATCTTGCCTTTTTCCTTTATGGGGGTGTGCCGCTGCATTAAACGATATTCTAATTACTCAATTTAAATCTGTTTTTGAATTATCTAATTTTGCAAGTGCCTTAGTTCAAAGTGCTTTTTATGGTGGTTATTTTTTAATTGCGATCCCTGCTTCTTTAGTTATTAAAAAATCGTCATATAAAGTAGCGATCATGATTGGCTTATCGCTGTATATTTTTGGCTGTGCGGCATTCTTCCCTGCTTCTCACATGGCAACTTATACGATGTTCTTAGCGGCAATCTTTGCGATTGCGGTAGGACTGTCTTTTCTTGAAACAGCGGCGAATACCTACTCTTCAATGTTGGGTCCAAAATCCCACGCAACCTTACGTCTAAACATTAGCCAAACTTTCTATCCAGTAGGTGCGATTGCAGGTATCTTGCTTGGTAAATATCTTATTTTCCAAGAAGGCGCGAGTTTAGAATCACAAATGGCGGCGATGTCTCCAGATCAGATTCATGCGTTCCGCTTGGAGATGCTAGAACATACTTTGAAACCTTATAAGTACATCATTTTTATCCTTATTGGTGTATTAGCTTTGTTTATGTTCACTCAATACCCTAAATGTAAAGTTGCCCAACAAAGTGGTAAAAAAGCACCTTCCATTGGTAAAACACTTAAGTACTTATCGACAAACAAGCGCTTCAAAAAAGGGATCATTGCACAATTCTTATATGTCGGTATGCAAGTTGCAGTGTGGTCGTTCACCATACGCCTAGCTCTTGAGATGGCGGATATTAATGAGCGTGCAGCGTCGAATTATATGGTGTATTCATTTGTTTGTTTCTTTATCGGCAAATTTATTGCCAATATATTGATGACTAAGTTTTCGGCAGAGAAGGTTCTTATTGCCTATTCAATAATTGGCATGGCGTTCCTAGCTTATGTCTCACTAGTTCATGACTTTAGTGCCGTTTACGTAGCGGTTGGTGTGAGTGTTTTGTTCGGTCCTTGTTGGGCGACTATCTACGCTGGAACGTTAGATACGGTAGATAACGAATACACTGAAACGGCGGGTGCGGTCATTGTTATGGCTATTGTAGGCGCAGCAGTAGTACCTGCCATTCAAGGTTTGGTTGCTGATGCTATTGGTATGCAGTTATCGTTTTTGGTCAACTTTATCTGTTTTGGATACGTTGGTTATTATTTCTTAGGTGAAATGAAAAATAAGAATCTTAACGAAAAACAACCTCAATTAGCTGAACAAACAAATTAATGTCGCAAAAAGCCACTGTATAAGTGGCTTTTCTGTTTCGGAGAAAAGTTATGTATATCATCCCACTAAATAAAACACAATTTAATCAACAAGATGCAATATTAATTCAATCTGAGAATTTTAAAGTATCAGCATTCAAATATAACTCTGGGGTTGAAGGACTAAAGATTGAAAATGCTAAAGGATATTTGACTATCTTACCTTACATGGGACAAATGATCTGGGATGCGAAATTTCTAGGTGAAAATCTTTGTATGGAGAACATGTTCTCTGAGCCCAAACCAAGCAATGAGATTGTCGCTACATACGGTTGTTTTGCGTTCCATTCCGGTTTGATTCGCAACGGCTGTCCAAGTGCTGATGATGACCATCCTCTGCACGGTGAAATGCCGTGTGCCAGCATGGACAGGGCGTGGATAGAAGTGGATGAATATCAGGTTACTTTAAAGGGTGAATATGAGTATGTGATGGGCTTCGGAGACCATTACATAGCGACGCCGTCAGTTTCTATCGGAAAAGACGCATCAGTATTTGAGATCAAAATGAAAGTGCAGAACTTAGCTTCGGTCCCGATGCCACTTCAATACATGTGCCACATGAACACGGCGTATTTCCCAGAAGCGATGATGACACAAAACATTCCAGACAAAGCGGTTAAGCTGCGAGAATCGATTCCCGGGCACGTTAAGCCAACACCGCAATGGCTCGAGTTTAATGATGTACTCAAAGCGCAATCGACACCAATTCAACAGCTTTCGACACCAGACATGTATGACCCTGAAATTGTCTATTTCATGGATGACTTGTCTCAGTATACCGATAAAGCTGAGTTTCAGATGACTATCTCCAATGGTAAGACTTTAGTCACTCGATTTGATACCACTGAATTTAACTATGCGACACGTTGGATATTGTACAATGGCGACCAAAAAGTCGGAGCCTATGTCCTTCCTGCAACTTGTCGACCAGAAGGTTACTTAGCGGCTGAAAAGAACGATACGCTTATTCGATTGCAACCAAAGGAAGTAAGAGCGTTTACGGTGACAACGGGCATTGTTGAATAAGAAGCTTATTCGGTCCTTGGTGCTTTAGTCGTAAAGCACCAAAATAAATCCTCGAAATATCGTCGAACACTAATTACGCTCCATGAACCTGTCTCGTTCTACCCTCATGAGTCGGTGCGGTTTTGTATACAGCTTTGTGTTATCAACCTAAAGCGCACAGTTTTGGCAAGGGGAGGCAAAATTCCCTCTTTCGTTCAGCGCTCCGATAATGTATTTCTTTGGGTTTTTCCCTCAGCCGCATCTCACTCGTAGATTTGGTCAAGAATAATGCTCTTGTAACTGTTCGACCACTCTATCAACGCTGCGTAGCGTATTTAGGCGGATACTCAGAAAACTTTGATTTATCCCTACTCGGCTGGTTGCTTCTTTTTGGGTTAAACCCTCGACCAGATACATTTCTAACGCTGTGATGACTTTTCTTGAACTGATCTTCGTAAGTTTAAGTAACAGGCTTAACTGTTCTTCCGTTACTTTTCCACGCTCTAAAGCCATAATTTTCTCCAACTGGAAGGAAGGGGAAGCCTAACTCTTCGTTCCCCCTTAGTGCTATTGCGTTTGGGCCCTGAACTTTCTAAGAAATTTGCCAAATCCAAGGTCTCCAGTCCAAAAGTTAATGGCGTGCTCTACGCCTTTACTGGTGTAAGAGGCTCCGCTAATACCATCTACTCTATAGGGATCTTGAGAAAGGCTATGTTTTTGGCTTAGGGTTATTGATGGTTTATTGTCTTTAAAAATCAGTTTATTAGCGAAACGTGTTGACCAATCTGGGTTGTCGGTTATTTCCGCGCCAAGACCTTTACTCTCTTGGTGCTTGTAGAACTTAAGCCCCGCAATACTAAAGTCACGACTATTTAGACCTAAGTATCCGTAAATCAGCCCGAATTTCCCTTGAGCCCGAATAGGCATAACAAGACGATAAGTGACCCCGTTTTCGTCATGGATAAAATAAACAGGCAGCGCATTTTCGCGCATTTTTATGCCCGCTATATCATCCTTAGCCGATAAGGAAGTCGCGTTAGTGGCTGAGAGTGGATAATGGGTTAGTGACTCGTCGACATCGAACTTCGACGGTTGAAATTCGCCACTATTGAGGTCAACGGTTTTCACATCAACATACTTGTCGATGAGTGTCGAGACGGGTAACCGTTTTTGCATTAGTCCAGCAGATTCCAACAAAGTAAGGCGTTGGTCGAGTTCGGTTGGCTTAGGTGGCTGCTTTTTTAGGTCAGGTTCTGTACAGGCAACAAGAAGGGTTGCGCTGGCAGTGATAACAAGTGTAGTGACAAAACGCATGGTCTTAACCTATTTAAGCTTGCGAGGAACAACTTGTGCGATGACCTTAAATTGACCTTGGTTGGTATCGACAGTCATGGTTAGAAACTCCCCCAGTTTTAAGGTGCGTTTAGGGCCGAACATCATAAAGTGGTGAGTGTTTGGGGTTAATGCGGTTTTTTTTCCTGCTGGAATGGTAATGTCTTTAACCATGAACATGACACGCTTCCCTGCTTCATATTTGGTGCTGTGAAGCATGGTTTTGTCAAACTCGTTGATATGAAACCCAGTAATAATCAGTGTTTGGTCGCTGTTATTGTAAATCGTCATTTTAGACCCAGTGCCTTTCGCTCCGCTGGCTAATTGGAAGATGACAGGAGAGTCTATTTGGACCTTGTCTTGAAGCGTTGGAGTGCTTGCATTAACTGCAGGCACGAGAGACAGTAGGCTGAATAACGCGACAAGGGGCAACAAGAATTTTCGCAGTGACATCTTAATATTCCTTATATTTACAATGTGTTAATAACTTTATCTAAATCTAGTTTTGCTGAGTAACCAATATGCATATCTACCAGTGTGCCTTTTTGGTTGATCAAATAAGTGGTAGGTGTGACGCCAATAGAGAATCGTTCTTTAGATATTCCTAGTTGGTCTTTGCCAATGGGAAACGTGAACTGATATTTGTGACGAAATGCATCAAGGTCGACGTCGTACTGGTCAATATTAATAGCGATTATGGCGACTTCATCTGAGCGTCTTTGATAAATGTCTTGCCATTTTTTCATCATGGCTATACAGGCACCACAGGTAGAAGACCAGAATTCGAGCACGACTTTCTTACCCTTATAATCATGAATGCTGAGTTCGGTGTCGCGAGAATCTAGTGCCACGATGTCGGGACTTTCAGCCCCAATTTGGGCAACTTGCTCTTTACATCCTGTAACTATCACTACCGTACTGAGGAGTGGAATCAGTAAATAGTTACGCCACATCCTGGATTTCCTCACCGATGTATTTACCGTGTTGTAAGCGAATAATGCGGTCAGTAAATTGCCCTAAACTCGGGTTATGGGTGACCATGATGATAGTTTTGTTTTGAGCATGAAGCTTTTTGAAAATCTCAAGGACGATATTCTCATTTTCTTCATCAAGATTTCCGGTAGGCTCATCGGCGAAGATGATTGGACTTTCATTTACAATCGCGCGAGCAATACATACACGTTGTTGCTCCCCGCCTGACAGTTGACTCGGAAGGTGATCAAAACGGTGACCCAATCCCACTTGTGTCAGCACCGCTTTCGCAGCGTCTTCGTCAGGAACGCTATGGTAATGTTGAGCCAACATGACGTTTTCCAACGCCGTCAAATAAGGAATTAGGTGGAATTGCTGAAACACCAAACCAATTTTCTCGGCGCGAAAGGCACGTCGTCCTTCTTCATCGAGAGAGCCAGCATCCTCACCATCCAAAATAACCGTTCCTGATGTTGCACTGTCTAGGCAGCTAAGAATGTTCATCAAGGTGGTTTTGCCTGAACCTGACGCCCCCATAATGGCGACAAACTCACCTTTTTTGACTTCAATACTGATATCGTCAAGTGCATGGACTTGATCGAATACTTTGCAAAGTCCCTCTGTTTTAATAGCGAATGTAGACATATTAATCTCCTTTCAGGACTTTGGCTGGGTCGATTCGTATCGCTCGAATTGTCGGAAGAGTGGCTGCGACTAAGGCGGCGCAAAATGAAAGTAAACTGGTAATCAATAGAACAGGTATTCGAATATCGATGGTTGAGCCGAATACGGACTGTCCGAGAAACTGAGCCAGAATGTAGCCGATCACCAAACCGCTAATGACAGCGGCGAGAGTAATGATTAAGGTTTCATGAACGATTTGGCGCTTAATGGATTGATTCGATGCGCCCAATGACTTTTGCAGCGCAAATTCATAACGACGCTCCGCGATCATAGAAGTCATCGTCGTATTTACGCACAACGTCGACAACACCAAAATCACCAAAGCAACGATGCCCATAAGCAGTTTTATTTTATCAAGCACCTTGCCTTCTGAGGCGGAGACTTTGCGAATAGGCCTGATCACAAGATCACTATAATGACGTTTCAACGTCTGCTCGAACTGAGCTACTTGTTGCTTGTCGTTGGTTAGGCTAAACATGGCGAAATTAATCTCATCACCTTTATTGAGCCACTTTTGCACAAACGGTAGATTTACGATTAAGTAATTGTCTTCGTCTGAACCTGACTCGACGATTCCTTTGATTCTAAAGCTGTAACTACCTTGTTTTCCGTATACAGTAAGTTCTGAGCCTATGCCCAGCTCTAACTTCTCAGCGAGCTTTTTACCTATCATGACGTTACGGTCATCAAAGGATACTCCGATCCATTGACCTTCAACTTGCCAGTAAGGTACGAGCTTCTTTAGTTGTGAAAAGTCGATACCCATCAATACGACCTTCTCTAGCTCGGCTTGAACCATGCCATATAGGTAAGGACTAGATGCAATGAGGCTATCTTTAGGGGCAAGTGATTTTATTTCTTGGTATTGCTGCGTTGTGAGCTTTTTAGTGGCTTCAGGGCCAACAAAGAAGTTAGCGCCATAGTTACGAAGCTCATGACTCATTTTTTCATTGATATCGAAATATACGCCTGCCATTGCGGTAATGATTGCCGAGCCAACGGTGAGTGCGAGAAAAACCACCAGGACGCGCTGTGCACGCAGTTTTAGCGACCGCCATACTAGTGTTGATAACATTGAACGAGGTTTATTTGCGGCCATATAACACCTCTATTGGGTACAGTGATGCGATTCTGCGAGATGGGAAATAGGTTCCAAGAACAGTAATCAAAGTAGAGATAAGTAGAACGACAGGAACAATGATCCAGTCAAATGAGATAGAAGAACCAAACAAGGCGTAGCCGATGACTTTGGATAACCCCCAACCAGACAAACAGCCCAACAATCCACCTAAAATGCCACACAATATGGACTCGGAGTAGAACAAGGCATAAACCTGCCAATTATGCGCTCCTAGTGATTTCATTAACCCGATTTCTTTGGCTCGTTGCAGGATCGCATTAGTCATTAGAGATGCGATACCCATTGCTGAAGCAATCAGTGCAGCAAAAGTTACAACAAACAATAGTGCCTGAATCTTACTGATAACGGCACCCTCAGATGCAGCTACTTGCCAAAGCGGTTTTACTAAGGCGTTGTTCATCGCCCCTTCTAGTTGGAACGAAATAGAAGAAACAAACGCAGTGCAAAACCACAAGTCATATTCATCAGAGTCGAGTGACTCCAGATCTTCGCGTGCTTTTTTAGACAGAGCATTTTCCGGAACGGTCAGAGCAGACACTTTTACACTTTGGACTTTGCCTTCTAAACCTAGGAGTTGCTGCCCTTTATTTAACGGCATCACAACGGAGCTTTCATCGCTGGTACCGTTAGTGAGAATGCCAGTGATTTTGAAGTCGTTTTTAACATTACTCTCACCAGCGAGGGAGAGGGTATCTCCAACCGACAATGACAGCTGCTTGGCTAACGTTTTACCAATCAGTACTTCGTTTTTCTCGTCGCTGGGCCATTGCCCATCAATATGCCAATAGGTAGAAATGACTTTGTTACCGGTACGATATTCGTGGTCGTCGGCAACTGGGAGGTTTTTGTCAAAAAAGGTACCGATGATGCGAATGGTGCGATTCGACTCTACGTCTTTAACCTGACCTTTCACGAATGGAGCAAAGCCAATTATGTTATTGCGCCAGAATATATCCATGATGTTAGGTAACTCGCTTTCGGCAAGCAGATCGTCTTTTTCCAGTTTATTGACGTTATGAGCGAGGAGTTCGGGCAGCTTTACTTGCCCTTCAGGTGATATCTCAATATTCGCACCGTAGCTTTTCATCTCCATAGACATTTTGTTGCCAATATTGATTGATATTGCTAATAAGGCCGAAATTAGACTTGCTGCTAAGAATACAGTAATGACAGCCAGTCTTTTTCTGTTGGAGTCATGACGCCATGATTGACGTAGCATTCGAATTAACATTGCTAATCTCCGAGTGGGTTAACAGGTTTAACATCGGAATACTTCCAGGGGTCTTCTCTAAATGTCTCGTATGAGTCTTCCGAGGTGAAGAAGTACGTTTTTCCGGAGAATGAATAGCTGTGCTCAGCATCCATATTGCTGATTTGTTTACCGTTAACGGGATCGGTTGCCATAACTTCTACTACTTCACTGAAGTACTTTAGTCCGCTTTCTAGTGTCGCCTGGGTTACAACAATCTCGTTGTTTTCAACCCGCCAGTCAGGCATTGGAATAGGGTTACATCCACCTGGCTTGCCAATAGATGGAATAAAAATATGCACCCCACATGCAAGACAAACGACTTGGTCGCCTACTTGAGCGTAACCTGCGTCGCCACATAACATGCAGGCATCAAACACAACACCAAATTTCTTTTCACCTGCAAATCGGTCAATAACGAAAAAGCGAACGACCTTGCCGTCACTGGCTACCCAGTCAAAACGATGTAACTTACCGTCTATTAAGTGTTCATCAATCGGGATATGAACCCGACCATCCGTTGCCATCTCCATTCTTTGTGCTTCTGAACGATGAATGGGTTGTGAAGCGACAAGATCCCAATAGAGTAGGGCGATAAGTACAGCAGCAAGAGTGGCGAGATTAAATGTGACCTTGTGTTTTGCCGAGTTCAGCCGTGCTTGTTGTTTGCGTCGTTCAATGGCAAGAGAGGTATGAGATATTTGTGTTTTTAGCGGTTGGATTTGAGAACGATAGAAATAGCACAAACACAACGATGAAATGATTAAAACCGCATAAGACGTCACCCAAGAAAAGTTAGTGACTTTCGAAACATATGCCAATAAGCCTCTATCTAAGCCAACAATACTTAGCTTCATACTGGCGAGAATGATTTCACCAGATAATGGTAGGGCGGCAATCACCAATAGCAGCACAATCAAAAATCGTCGCGCACCTTTGCTTAATACTGTGACAGTCAAACTCGACGTAACATGAATAAACGCAATGGCCAAAAAACCTAAGATGATAGCTGTAACATTGAGGATAAGCTCAGTGTTGATTACGTTTGTCGTACTTAGCATGGTCAGCTTAGCTACTTTCGCCCACATAAAGCTGGCAAGCAGAGTTGTTAGGCTCTGTAAAGCTATCAGTATTCGCGGTGATATTGAGAACAGAAGGCTAACAATAGCGGTGAGTAATAAGATCGCTAAGTAGCTAGTAGAGACGGCTAATATGTTGACCTGGCTAAAAGGTAACAGGAAGAACAGTAATGCTCCGGAAAGTAGCGATAGCAAAAACCATCCGATTTGATGCTTATACATGTGGGTACTGTGTGTTGCCCAAATGGCACCAAATAGGAGTGCGGGTAGTAAATAGACAAGTAAGACTTGGGAAAGATAGAAACTCATACTGTAATCTGACCGGCAGAGAAAACTTAAACAACCAAACAAGATCAGCTCAGGCTCTAATGCAATCGCCTGAGCTGATATAGCAATGGTTAGTTGATACCTACGTATTTAAATTCATAACTCGCATCGAACGGTTTGAACCAACGACCTACACCTGTTTCTTCGTCTGTATGGCGCAGTAGTCCTGCTTTTGATGGCGGGTCAATATGGAAAGTGAGTTTGTAGTTACCAACACCCAACATATTGATATTCGAACCATAGTGAGGACCATCCGCTGCAACCATTGGCATGAATGTGCCTTCTTGAGTCTTACCTGTATCCATGTTTTTCAGTGTGTAGCTTATGGTTAGGTACGGGATCCATTCCCCTGCCGCAAATCCATTCTTGTTGCCTTTTAAGGCGTGAATGTCTGCTTCAAGATGAACCTCCGATTTTGATGCTGCGCGCATCATGCCTTGTGGCTCCATGGTCACTGGTTTTAAGTAAACTGCGGCAATTTCCATTCCGTTCATTTCAACAGGTTCACCTGCTGGATGTTCCACGAATGGTAGGTCGTTAGCCATAGCTATGCCTGAAATTGCTTGTACAGCCACTGCTGCGGCGATGAGTTTTTTGTTAAACATAGTAATGTCCTTTACTTGTTTGATTTTACGAAGTTTTAATTGAACTATGAGTTCGCGTTGATAGTCATGTCTTGCTTATTTTTGAGCTTTAAGAGCACGAGCGCGAACAGTGCTGCCAGCACCAAGATGAGCTGAGGTAACAAGGTTTCTAAGTATGGATAGATTCCAAACGCTGCGAATTCTGGCGCGCCAGCAATAAGTGTTGGGTCGAATAATTTACCTTCGATAAGCTCCAACACGCCTTTACCTGCGAATACAAATGCCATTAAGTACATAAATCCGCCGGTGAAAATAAAGAATGGCTTAAGTGGGAGTTTGACTACGCTATATCGCATGATGAAGAAGATGACAGCAAGTACAACGACGCCAACAAGGAAGCCCGCAACTAACGCCGTCATAGTTTGTGCAGTGGCATCGCTCGCCAATGCAAAATAGAACAGCACGGTTTCAGCGCCTTCGCGATAAACCGCTAGAAAACTTGCTAACCAAAGCCCTATTAGGGAGCCTGTCGTAATTGAGTTTGAAAGTTTGCTTTGTAAATAGCGCTTCCATTGAACAGCCTCTACTTTTGAAAGAAGCCAATAACTCATTGAAAATAGGATCACTACGGCAATCAGCATGGTGATGCCTTCCAATAGCTCTCTACTTGCGCCCGCATTCTCGAACAACCATTGAAATAGCGCGGCCGTAATGGCACTGGCGATAAGACCTACCACGACTGAGTTTTTAACGACATGAAGCTTATCGGATGCGTCATTCTTGATTAGGTATGCTGTAATTGCTGCCACAATAAGCATGGCTTCAAGCCCTTCTCTGAAGATGATGGTGAAGCTTGCAAGTAACATGGCCCACCATCCTAAATCTCCTTCAGAAAGCGTGTCAGAGGCGTCCATCAATCCTTGTTTCAAGAGCTTCACTTGCACTTGTATATCATCAACCTTTTGATTTGCCTTTAACATGCTGACGATTCGAGTGAAATAGCCTTCTAACTCTGACTTATAGTTACTGTCTCTAGAGCCAACGGCATTCTCCATTCCTGAGGCTTCAAAGTAGTCGAAATAGGCATCTTGCATTGCCAACATTGCACCGTTGGTATCGCCATTTTTATAGATCTCTATAGCACCGTCGACAGCTTGAATAATGCTACTGACAACAGGCCGCCAATCTTTTGATTGAACTGATGATGCTTCGGAAGAGGAGTCTGAGACAGACTGAAAATCGCGAGTTGGGGGAAGGCCAGGTAACTCATCCTTTAGATCTTGTACTAAGGTTGCCAGTTCATAGCTAAATTGAATGAGATGTTTTTGGCTATATTCTTGTTTGGCTATTTTCGCTAATGAACGAAATGCTGCATTATATTCAGCCGCTTTTTCCGCTGAACGGTTCAATCTTATTGTGATTTCGAGCTCGGTATTTTTAAAGCCTTTGAATTGCGCTTGCTGAACCAACTCGAAAGCTCGTTGCTGTTTTTTCGTGGATTCATCAGGTTGTTCGGCAGATTCTCGATACTCAGTTAGTGCCTCATTCAGTTGTGTATCAATAGAGGTTACGGCATCTCGCCAAAAAGGAAGAATATCATCCGTATGAAGGTTGGTATTTTCGGCGATGAGCTTATGCCCAGAAGCTAGAATACTCGGTAAGTTAGCTACCTCTTGCTTTAACCAATCAATTTCACTTTGAACGTTTTCAATAGATTCTCTAGCGACGATCATTTTTCGTATCTCGCCAAATTTAGATTCTAATTGGTACGCGTATTTCCGTGAATAATTAATGCGGACGGGACCTTCCAAGCTTTCAAATACTTCGAAGTAAGCCATTTGAACTGTAGTTTTAGCTTCGTTTTGTTGCCCCTCTCGATATAGTTCTTCTGCTTTTTCGAGTCGAGAGATTATTTCATTTGCTGCAGATTTGTAATCTATGGCATAAGAGATTTGCGGCATAATAAGTAGGAAGAATACTAGAAAATAACGACGGTAATTGTTAATTGCCTTTAACATATGACATCCGTGAACAAGAGGTGTTCCTGTACGCTAATGGAAGTCATTCTCATTATCAATGTTAGAGATTATAAAGGTGAAGGGTGATAAATGAGATGATATTAAACTTTGATTTTGATGGTCTTCGTTTAACTTATTGAATAACAATGGAATTTAAACCATTTGGTTGATGTGGTTAAATTTCACTCATGTTGTAATCGGTCATTTCAAGCAAAAACTAAGTTCTCACAGATGGTAATGAAAATTGATATCATTATCATCTGTGTTGAAATGTTGTTGATTTTAGTGATTTATAATGTACTAAAAAAATAAAAAATCTGTTGTTATATCTATCTCGGTTACTTTCTCAATACAGAGTTAAGTGGAGTTTAATTAAATGAAACATCAAAAGGGATATATAAAAAGTTATAGCGAAAATTATTTAATCGCTATAACTTTATGCCGTCACTAATTCTTCTCAGTAAATAGAACGTTATATTCACCTAAACCATCATATTTTATTGCTGTGAGGACTCCAAAGTCTACTTCGACAACACCACAATAAGATCCAGTAATAATTGCTTCACCCGCTTTAAACTCAATACCACGACGAGTCATTGCATTAATGAGCCAGTAGATCGGAGTCTGTGCTAGCTTGTTTGGATGTTTTCCAGCGAACGTCTGCACATTGTTATCTTGAGATACGGTGATTTGGATGGTTGCAGCATCAAAAGCTTGTTCACGAGCAATTTCTGGCCCAATAAACAATCCTTGGTTAACCAAACAGTCTGCTAATTTCTCATAAAACTCAGCGCCACTATCGTCGGCATAGCGAGATTGCATAAGTTCCAATGCCATATGGCAAGAGCCAATGGCATCATTGATCTGTTCTTCACTATAGCCATCAGGTTTTGCGGGTAACGATTTTGACAGGAGGAATGCGATCTCAGGCTCTATCCGAGCGGTATTATTGTCGGCAAAGAGCTCACAGATTTCTCCTTTTTGCACGCTATTAGAGAAAATTGGTGCAACGATAAATTGGTCATCGGATAGAGGCAGGAGACACTTCCATCCTCCAACTTCATCGCTATGCATATCGATCATTGAAGATTGGATTTGTAGTGCGTCATCCAAGGTATTTGGACGTTGCAGTTCATTCAGTCGTGGTGCTTTGGTTCCCGCTACACGGCGGCTTAGCAGCTCAGAGGCAGCTTGCTGAAAAATATTTGTCATATAATATCACCTGTGTTGTATCTTTTAATCATATAGCAAATGTTTCCAGCGAAATAGGTGATGAGATCATGAAGTCACGAGTTTTTCACAACTGAATTTCTAATCTGTTGTCCCTGCCAACTTTTTACTAAATTCGCTGCGCTTGTTACGTATAAATTCAATAAAAAGCTGAGACTTAAGTGGCAAATGACGCTTGTCAGGGTACACCAACAACATGGTTCGATCTTGTGGAACCCAAGGTTCAAGAAGTGTTTTTATAGCACCGCATTGGATCTCTTGGCGCAGCAGCGAGTAGGGTAAGTAACAGATCCCAGCATGGTGAAGGGCGAGTTCTTTTGTGACGTTGAAGTCATCGGATATCAACTCTGAGTTGTGGGCGATTTCTATTTCTTCGCTATTGCGAGCAAAACGCCAAGGGAGAAAATAGCCTTCGACGTGATTCTTAATACACGGTTTTTGATATAGCTCTAACGGGTGTTTGGGTTCTCCATATTTATCTATGTATTGCGTTGAAGCGGCTAATACGTATTTCACAGGAGACAAAGTTAACGCCACGAGACTGGAATCATGCAATGGACCAAGCCGAAAAGCGAAGTCGATACTTTGCTTGGTAAGGTCTTGATAGCGATTTGATGATGCCAAGTTGATGCGAATGGTTGGATATAGGGCTCTGAACTCAGCAAACATAGGAGCAAGTAAATCTTGGCTCAGAGCTTTCGGTGCGGTGATGGTCAATGTACCAATAGGCTGATTGGCCATGTCTTCTGCATCGCTATATAGTTCGGCGACCGTGTCGGCGATAAGCTGAGCTTTTGGAAGAACTTGAATACCCAATTCGGTCAAAGACAGGGAGCGGGTGGAACGATTCAACAGCTTGCCACCAAGATCATGTTCAAGTTGCTGTATTTTGCGGCTGACTGTTGTAGTGGGCACATTGAGCTGTCGTGCTGCTTCAGCGAAGCTACTGAGTTCTACAACTTTGGCAAACAACGGTAAAGCCGAGAGTTCTTTCATTGTATTGATTATCTATTCATCCCATATATGGGATAGTAAAGTTCATTTTAACCTTCTAATCAATGTTTTTGGTATTGGCTATAGTTACGACATACCGACGCGGCACTCTCAAACTATGCTGCACTATAAGGTTCAATAGATAAGACGATTAAGGGGTTCACGATGGAAATTCTAGTACTAGGCGCAACAGGTAACACAGGTTCAGAAGTGGTTCGTCAACTTAAACAGGTTGGTGCAAACTTTGGTGTTATGGCACGAAATCTCGACGCTGCTACCAAGTTAGATCTCAACCCAGATCAAGTTCGCGTGAGCAACTACGACGATGTCGATACCATGACTGAGGCAATGAAAGGCATCAAAAAGATCTATGTAGCAATGCCAGCCCATCCAAACAATCAGCAGTGGATGAAAAATACGGTTGCGGCAGCCAAGGCAGCAGGTGTTGAGCTTATTGTAAAACTATCTGGTATGGGAGCAAAAGCTGACGCGGGGTCAGAAATTATTCGCACGCATGTTGTAACAGACGATATTGTAAAGGCATCGGGCATTGCCTATACCATCGTGCAACCTAACTCCTTTTTCCAAAACCTATATGGCAGTCTTGGGACGATCAACGCAATGGGACAATTTTTCTTACCGATTGCGCAAGCAAAACAGAGTGTGATTGATATTCGTGATGTGGCGGCTGTTGTGGTTGCGGCATTAACTCAACCTGGACATGAGAATCAGACTTATCTTATTTCCGGTCCTGAGGCCTTAACGTTTGCCGAGCAAGCAGAGATATTAACGCAAGTATCCGGAAAGCAAATTGACTACGTTGCTGTACCACAAGAAGCAGCAGAAGCGGCAATGAAAGAGGCGGGGATGGATGACTGGAGTGCTGAAAAACTTGCGGAGATAATGGCGTGGTTTGGTGAGGGTCATTACGCAGAAGTTACAACTACCGTCGAGCAAGTTACCGGCAAAAAGCCAAGAACCTTCCGTGCTTTTGCTGAAGAATTTGCATCGGTTATTGAGAAATAATCTAATTTTGATCTATCAATAGAGGAGAGCCTTAGCTCTCCTCTACCTGTTGTAATTTAGTAAGGAGTTAGGCTATTTCACCAACTTAGAAACATAAGGCACATTTCTGAGTTTATCTTGCCACGGTAAGCCATAACCAACGAGCAAGTCGTCGTTTTCCATTTCATAGGCGTAAAACTGTTGGAATGGGATATCCACTCGACCGGGTTTTACGAACAGAGTGGCAATAGAGACCGACTTCGGGGCAAAATTCTCAGCAAGATACTGGACCAGTCGCTTCATCGTCCCTCCTGATTCAATCGCATCGTCGATAACAATGACGTCTTGACCCTCAATGCTTATGTTCTGATGATAAACAATTTCTGAAGAGTTGTTGCTATCGCCAGGAGTATGAGGACAGGAAATATAGTCCATTTTTATGTCAAAGGTGAGGTGACGGACGAGATCGGCAGTAAACAGTATGCCTCCGGGAACAACACTGATGATGACCGCAGATTCAAAATCGTTATTAAGCACGTCCGCAATCGCAATCACGCCATCTTGTATCTGCTCTGTACTGAGAACCAGCTCTCCAATATGTTGACTCTTCATTGGCTACGCCTCTTCTATTTCGAGATGTTTAATGATGTGTGCTGGGTTTCCACCAATCACGACATTATCTGCAAAGCTTTTTGTAACGACTGCACCTGAGGCAACGACAACGTTATTACCAATGATAACGCCAGGATTAATCGTTGCATGCCCTCCTATCCAACAGTTATCTCCAATCGTAATGGGCTTAGCGAACTCAATACGCGTGTTCCGAGTTGTAGGGGCCAGTGGATGGCAAGCGGTATATAGCCCTACTTGAGGGCCAATAAAGCAGTTATCGCCGATTCGTACTTCGGCACAATCGAGAATGACACAGCCAAAGTTCATGTAAAAATTGGTGCCAACATGAATGTTCTTGCCATAATCGCAATGAAAGTTTGGTTCAATTTTAATCTCACCACCAATAGTGCCAAACAACTGCTGGAGCAATTGCTTCCTATCATTACTTTGGTGACGAGAAGTACGGTTGTATTGTTCGGTTAGATCGCGCGCTGCCGTGCGCAGCGTCGCCAAGGTGTGCTCATTTGGGTCATAGTGAAGTCCCGCAAGCATTTTCTCTCTTTCAGTCATAAGGTCACTCAAGTGTTTTAAGCTCTACTCATCAAAGCGACGATCTTTGTAAAAGTAGGTTTTATCGCGGTCATTAATCTCTCTGAGTACTCGACAAGGGTTACCAACTGCCACCACATTGGCAGGAATATCTTTCGTCACCACACTGCCAGCGCCAATGACACTGTTTTCTCCAATAGTCACGCCCGGAAGCACGACAGTATTAGCACCAATCCAAACGTTATTTTTAATGTGAACGGGTATATTGAATTGAGCTAGAACCTTGCGCTGCTCTGGCTCAATAGGGTGTCCAGCCGTTGCTATGGTTACATTAGGCCCAATCATTACATGGTCACCAATGTAAATGTGGGTATCGTCAACCAGCGTGAGATTG
This sequence comes from Vibrio sp. SCSIO 43133, assembly GCF_023716845.1. Lineage (NCBI taxonomy): Bacteria > Pseudomonadati > Pseudomonadota > Gammaproteobacteria > Vibrionales > Vibrionaceae > Vibrio > Vibrio sp. SCSIO 43133. The sequence goes on along the minus strand of NZ_CP068025.1, from coordinate 1,367,585 downwards.
AAGTTAGCGTAGACGTTATTACCAAAATGGGTATGGATACCCCAATTAGCATGTACAGGAGGCTCTAAATAACAATCTTCACCAACTTCTGCGAACAAAATTTGCATTATTTGCTCACGTTTTTTGGTCTCACTAGGGCGGGTATGATTAAAGTCATACAGTGTTTCTAAACACTCGGTTTGACGTTCAGCAAGCGCTTCATCATAAGCATAGACATTTTGACTGTGCAGTTTTGACATTGGATTCATGTAAGTATTCACTATTAAGCTGGTATTGGATAATGATCGATATCCTAGCACTACGATTTATCCATAAGCCACAGACTTCGAAAGGTTTAATTCGAATCTGACAGCCGCTTCTCATTGGTGTTTTCTTCCCACTCATATAGAGCCATTAATGAATTTGTGTATTCGCTGACGGCTTGCTCAATACAGACTATCGCTTCATCGAGATCGGTTTCAGAAAGATTGAATGTGAGTGCGTTTTTGATGGCTTTCAACATAATTTAGTCCTCATTAATCGTGGCACAGTCATGTGGTGTGGAGCTGTCGGTGTTCAAGACTCGAGATAGATTATGAACAATTAATAGGAGGGCAAAAACTGAGTAATTGGTGTTGTTTAGTTCCACATTTAACGTTAATTTGTCTGGATGAGGTTATGTTTGCCTGATTTTTGGTCTTATGTGGAACTAAGGTGATATAGAAATGCCGGAAATAAGTAACGATAGAGCACTGCTGTATTATCAACGTCTAGCGGTATTAGGAACGAATAAAGACATCAGTACCACAATAGATAAGCTTGCGGAGCTGATGTTTACCAGTACGCGGCATAGTCGAACCTTACTTAAACAGCTTGATGAGAAAGGGTGGATCGATTGGCAACCCAAAGTGGGACGGAATCAACGCTCGATACTTCATCTCAACCATTCTGAGAGCACGTTGGTCGTCAATGTTGCGTCAGAGCATATCTCGCAAGGTCACTATGAAAAAGCACTGCAACTGTTAGGTGGGGATAAAGCGTTATTCGGACTAGTGTTACAACAAACTGCCGGTCCGCAAGTAAGAGAAGGCGTAGTTCATATTCAGCTTACTTATGACCGCTTATTGTCACCGTTGGATACCACCAACTCGTTACGAAATAGTGAGCGATTCCTAACCCGACAAGTATTCTCTTGTTTGACGCGCTGTGACGGTGAGGGAAATGTCGAACCCGATCTGGCTCATCATTGGCGCTATGACTCGCAGACGCTAACTTGGCGATTTTATCTAAGACCTCATCTTAGATTTCATGACGAAGCACCAATAGATGCAGAGACCATTGCTGAACTCTTCATGCGTCTTAAACAGCACCCTAATTATTGTTCTTTGTTAGCTAATGTTGTGGCGATCTGCGCCGTGGGGCGATTGTGTATTGAGTTCACTCTGTCTCAGCCAGAGCCAAGCTTTGCTGCACTGCTAGCGGATTACCGATTCTCTGTATTACCGAGCGCTCAATTAGAAAATAATTCCGTTCGCATTGGTAGTGGTCCCTTTAAGCTAGTCGAGCATTCTCAGGAACAGCTTGATTTACAGGCGTTTGAACATTATCACGGCCTTTGTGCACTATCAGACAGCGTGACGATCTGGCAACTCCCAAAAGCAGGAACAAGCAGTTGTTCTACCTCACTTGCTACTTATGATTTACCTACACCCTATGATGCTGTTTGTAGTCATTTGGTCTCAACTGAAAGCGGTACTGAACCATCAACTCAGGCGACTCCTCAGAGCCGGATTGAGGATGGCTGCTTACTGGCGATGTTCAACCACTCTGCAGCTCTGGATAGCACGCAGCGTCACTATCTTGGTCAGTTGATGAATTCAAGGCCGGTGTTGCAGCAGTTGTCCAATAACGACGCAGCCAGAGTTCAGGGCATTGCGGCATACAACCTTTTGCCAAGCTGGATGAAAGTATTGATTCCTCCAGCAGAGACATCTCCTTTGCCGAAGCAGCTAGATATCGCCATCTACCAACATCATGCTTTACGCGCAAGCGCCCAAGTAGTTGCCGATTTGTTGCAGCGGGTTGGTGTGAGCTGTCAGATTAACGAATACAGCTATGCCGACTTTTACGAACTGTGTGCGCGTCATAATCTTGAGGAAGAGATTATCCTCACCAGCATGAGCTTGGATGACAACCGACCGTCTTCGGCGTTTATTTGGCTTGCGACGGATAGAGTGTTAAGACAGTGCCTGACACCGTCTACGGAGCAATGGCTGCAACATGAGCTTGAACAAGTGAGACAACAGAATCAATCTACGGAATACATGACGGCCCTTGAACCGATCGCATCGACGTTAGTCTCTGATAGGTGGATAATCCCACTGTTTCACCATAAGCAAACTCTGAATTTTGCTGACCAGCTGCAAGGTGTATCCATGACTATCTGGGGCTGGCCGGATATTAAGAGCGTCTGGGTCGAGGAGTAGAGTTTCTGTATTACTTTAACAACAGGTTGGAGTTGATGTTGGCATAATTCTGCTAAAGTAGTCGACAGTTTGAGACGTGGATGACTGAATTTACGATGCAAGAGATAGTTTTCGCTGGTGGCTGCCTTTGGGGCGTCCAAGAGTTTATGCGACATTTACCTGGGGTCATAAATACCGAAGCGGGTAGAGCCAATGGCAGTGCGAGTACCACACAGTGTGATTACGATGGATACGCTGAGTGTGTTCGAACTCAATTTGATGCGAACCAAGTGTCAATTGAGGAGCTTATGGATTTCTTTTTTGAAATCATTGACCCCTATAGCGTCAACAAGCAAGGGGGAGATGTAGGAGAGAAGTATCGCACTGGAGTTTATAGTGTAAATCCAGAACATCTTGAGCGAGCGAAACGCTACATTGCCGAGCGTTCCGATGCAGATAAAATCGTGGTAGAGGTGTTGCCACTTAGTAACTATGTAAAGAGTGATGACGAGCATCAAGATCGGCTCACGCTGCACCCCAATGATTATTGCCATATACCCAAGGCGATTTTGCATAAGTACAAAAAATAGCTTCAAGTGCTGACTATTTTGGCGCGTTCCTCTGTGAAGGATCGCGTTGAAACGCATGAATAAGTTCGGCTGGGTCGCTGGCACTGCGCTGAACTTTGGCACCTTCCGCCCACCAAATAAGTTGAGCAAGCGTTCGATTCATATAGCTATCCCACTCTTGTTGAGATGCTTCGTTAAGCACCTCACCTTTTTCATTGAATACGCTAGCAGCATTGGGAATGTGAATCATGGCAGATACTGGCAAACAGCCTAGCTCGGAGAGAAAAGTTCGCATTGAAACGGCTGCTCTAGCGCCGCCCCATTGTCCTGCAGAGTAGGTCACAATTGCACTGGGTTTATAAGAAAACAGAGAGCTGCCAAAGTGGTTAAGAAGGTGAGCAAGTGCTGGACTCATAGAGTGATTGTACTCAGGTGAGACCATCACATAGCCATCAGCTTGTTCAATCTTCGCTGCCAGCTGCTTTAAGTCTTCTGGTACTTTACTTCGGCTGTAAGCAAATTCAGGTTTAAAAACTGCATCAAAACTCAAAGTAAGAGGATCGATGATTTCCACGTCAATCTCGGGATAAAAGCGTGTTAGCAGAGACTGACAGGCATCACTGACTCTTGCGCCCAGTCGTGCGGGGCGAGGTGGGGTACTTTCTCTTACAGAGCCGAGAAAAATCAATAACTTCACTATCTAGTACTTCCCTAATGTTTTCTGATGTTGTTCGTTTTAGCTTAAAGGGTCTGGATTTTGTTGCAATGAGAAGTCACAAAAAAAGGAGCGCTTGCCCCTTTTCTGATTTTTAGGAGTCTAATTAGACACTTTTGACCAGCTTGTCAGTGACAAATGCTCGGTTACGAACCACAAACCATAGTAGACCGCCCACAATGCCGATTGAGAGTTGAATCATACCTAAATTAGCGATGAGTGCGTCGGGACGCATGGAAACCAATAACATGCCCGCTGAGCCACAAATCATGGCAAAAAACTGAATCAATGCCACAGCGGAGCCGGTGTCTTTGTCTTGCTGATCAAGCATCAAGTTGGTACCAGGCACTCGCATCATAATAACCATTAGCGTCGCTGGAGCGGCTATTAATGCGAAGACCCAAGGCGCGGTAGAACCAATACTGAGCGTTAACACACCCATCAGTGCCAAAATAAAAAAGCACAAAGTAATCACTTTTTGTACTGAAATATGGCGGGATAACTTCATGTAAATAGAAGGGCCTAAAGAGGCGCACATTGCATTGAATGCGAAATAGTAACTGAACTCTTGCTCAGTCAGGCCAAAACCATTGATGTAAATGTACGAACCGGCAGCTAAGAAGGCCATAAGGGCCATGGGTGCGATTGAGAAAATACACAGCAACATCACGAATCTTGGATTCGTCATTACCACGCCAAGTCGAGTCCAAGAGCGAGCTAAAGAGCCTGTATACTGACTTTGCAGTGTTTCGCGGTAACACATGGCTAAGATGGAGGCAAACGCGCCAAATACTGCCAAGGTCACGAACATCATTCTCCATGAAGCGACTTTGAGAAGAAACGCACCGAGTACGGGAGCGACCATTGGCGCAATAATCACGAGCGACATGATAGTGGCCATGATTTTCTCGCGCTCACGTCCTTCGAACATATCTTTGACGATGGCGGTAGAGACGACAGTAATGGCACTGCCAGCAAACGCTTGTAGTACCCTTGAGCCAATGAGGTGCTCAATGCTTCCTGCCATCGCACAGGCAATACTAGCAAGCATGTAAGCACCGATACCTATCAATAAAATTGGCTTGCGACCAAATTTCTCACTTAGCGGCCCCCAGAATAGAAGACCAATCGCGTAAGTAACGAAATAGCTACTTAACGTGAGGTTTACCATTGATTCAGTGGTACTAAATATATCGACCATAGTAGGCAAAGCTGGCAGATAAAGGTCAATCGTTAATGGTGGAAATGCACTGATAATAACGAGAAAAAATAGAGTGCCTTTTTGCCCAAGGATGGGTTGTGTTGATTTCAAATGATTCTCCTGTGGGTGAAATTAGTAACTCAAGTTGTCGTTAACGCGTTCTAATAGCTGCTTCAGTGTGCTTGCTTCGGTCTGAGAAAACCCAGTTAGCATTTCCGTTATCATTTCCATTTCGACTTGGTCGAGGCGTTCTAGCAGCTTTTCCCCTTTTTGGCTGAGGTATAGTGCAACGGAGCGTCGGTCGTTAGGACAACTTTGTTTGATGATGAGATCTTGACGATGAAGCCTTGCGATAATTCTCGCAATTTGGGCTTTATCTCGGTTCATTGACTCGACTAACTTCTGCTGAGAGGCGCCGCCGAAGGCACGAATATCACTCATAGCTTTATGCTCAAGGGGGGAAAACTCGACTTTTTGACGGGTGATCTCCGCCACCATCTTGCCGCGGGTTTTCATTCGAATTTCACGTAATGCGTGATTAATTGCTCGATAGTCTATTGTCATCAATGAAGGCCAATTAGTTGATCTAGTCAACCATTTTAGCTAATTAGTTGATTAGATCAACTAATTAGTCACAGTTTTGAGTTTTTGTTCTAAGAACAAAAATCATAGATGCTCAGTTTTTGCTCTTTAATATATTGAATTAAAAGTAGTTATTGGTGTAGTTCTATTGAATGGTGCACTTTGTTTGTTCATAAATTAGTCACAAAACTATCCCGAATTCGTCAAAAATCCACGCTCTAATATTCAATCAATAACTACTATTGACTGGAATGAAACTTATGGCCATGACCATGCCTGAACTGACGGTTGTATCGGATGCAGAAGAGTTTGCATCGCCGCAACTGGGTAGAAAAGTTCTTGAAACTCGCGCTTTGACTAAGTCTTACCAACAGGGAAAAGTGGTTCTAGATGGAATCAGCTTTGATCTTCACGCTGGTGAATTTGTTGCGGTGGTAGGCCGTTCTGGAGCAGGAAAGTCTACGTTGCTGCATACGTTGAATGGCACCATACCCGCGACCAGCGGCGAAATTCTTAATGTGCATAAAGACTTATCGACTGACAATGTACTATCGATGTCGAGAAAAGAAATCCGTGAGTGGCGTACTCACTGTGGCATGATTTTCCAAGATTTTTGCTTAGTGCCTCGTTTGGATGTGATTTCCAATGTCTTACTTGGACGTTTGAGCCATACCTCGACGCTTAAATCGCTGCTTAAAATCTTCAGCGACCAAGACAAAGCTCAAGCTATCCAACTGCTTAAATGGCTCAACATGTTGCCGTACGCACTACAACGAGCAGAAAACCTCTCAGGGGGACAACAACAACGTGTGGCGATTTGCCGTGCGATGATGCAAAACCCCAAGATCCTGCTTGCCGACGAGCCAGTGGCCTCGTTAGACCCAAAAAATACCGTTCGCATTATGGAAGCGCTGCAAAAAGTCAGCTGTGACGGTGTGGCGGTAATGGTAAATCTTCACTCAATCGAACTGGTTCAGGAGTATTGTTCCCGCGTAATCGGTCTTGCCAAAGGTAAGGTGATTTACGACGGACATCCTTCTGGCCTCAATGATGATGTTTTACATCGTCTTTATGGCGATGAGATCGACCAAATCAACTAATCCAATCGGAAAACTGGACACAATAAATTTTAAGGACAAGTGATGAAAAAGCTTCTATCTATTGGTATCGCTGTTGCGTCTGCTATGACTTTTAACGCAAGTGCGGCTGCTCCAAGTGAAATCAATCTAGGTATTCTAGGTGGTCAAAATGCAGCAGACCAAATTGGTGATAACCAGTGCGTTGCTGATTTTCTCAATGCCGAGCTTGGTGTAAAAACTAATATCCGCAACTCAAGTGACTACAATGCTGTGATTCAAGGTTTGTTAGGTGAGAAGATTGATCTGGTTATCAACATGTCACCAAAATCTTATGCTGAAATATATTTGAGCGACCCTAAAGCGGTAGATTTGGTGGGTATTACAGTAGATAACACCGATAACTCTCGCGGCTATCATTCGGTTATTTTGGTTAAAGAAGATAGCCCTTATCAGTCCATTGAAGACTTGAAAGGCAAAGTGTTCTCCTTCGCTGATCCAAATTCAACGTCAGGTTTCCTTATTCCAAACAACCAGTTAGAAAACACTCTGGGTGGAAATATGGATAATCAATTTGATGGTTTTTTCAAATCGGTCAACTTCTCTGGTGGACATGAGCAAGATATCGTTGGTGTTCTTAACGGTCAGTTTGATGCTGCGGTAACTTGGTCATCAATGGTGGGCGATGCAGATAAAGGGTATAGCGCTGGGGCGTTGCTACGTTATATGGACCACGACGCTGACCTAATGAAAAAAATCCGCATTATTTGGGAATCGCCACTTATCGCTAATGGCCCAACTATTGTTAGCAACCGCCTAGACCCCGATTTCAAAGATAAGCTTGTTGCTGCTGTGAAGAAACTGGACCGAGAAGACAACGCTTGCTTTAGCAAAGCGGCAGGTGGGTCGCTTCACCTAGAAGAGACCAGTGTTGCTGAATACCAGTCAATCATCGACTTAGTTAAAGCGACTAAATTCGCTCAGCGTTAATCCCCCCTCCAATTAAAAGCTGGCAGGCGCTGCCAGCTTATTACTTCTACGGTCAATTTCATGCAGTTTGAACAATATTACCAACAGGCTCGTCGTAAGCAGAAGATGGATGCACTTATGTGGTCTTCCATGTTTATGCTGCTTTACTTGCTTTCTGGGCATTATGCAGAGTTTAGCCTTTCAACCATTCTACATAACGCGCCTGCACTTTTTGATTATATCTACGACACACTTCCGCAGTTGTCATGGGATGTCTTATTCGCCAGTCGCGATGAGACTGGTCGCGCGGTTCCGGGTTCACTCATCTATTGGGGCTACCGACTACCGATTCAAATCCCTCTATTGTGGGAAACCATTAATGTTGCGATCGCCGCGACTCTAGTTTCATCAGTTATCGCGATTATCTTGGCATTTTTAGCCGCCAGTAATGGTTATGCGCCAGCATCTGTCAGAGTGGCAGTGCGTTCTTTTGTTGCCTTCTTGCGCACCATGCCGGAGCTTGCCTGGGCGGTGATGTTTGTGATGGCTTATGGTGTCGGAACGTTCCCTGGGTTCGTGGCACTGACACTGCATACGATAGGTAGCTTGACCAAGCTGTTTTATGAATCCATCGAGACCATTTCTGATAAGCCAGTTCGAGGTTTAACGGCGTGTGGTTCAACACCAGTCCAACGACTACGTTTTGCCTTTTGGCCGCAGATTAAGCCAACAGTTCTGTCGTATATATTTCTTCGATTTGAAATCAATTTTCGCTCATCGACCATTCTTGGCTTAGTTGGGGCGGGTGGTATTGGTCAAGAGTTGATGACGAATATTAGCTTGGGTCGACATGATCAGGTCAGCATCACGCTGTTGCTGATCATCATTGTCGTCGCGCTCATAGACATGACGTCTGGTGTGCTACGCAAAAAAGTTATCAGTGGAGATGTAAAATGACGGAACTAACGTTAGAGCAAATCAAACAAGAAAATAAAGCGATTTTCTCGCAACAAAAACGTTATTTAACCATTGTTGCAGTGCTTGCGAGCAGCGTTTTGGTGTATTACTTCTTGTTCTTTACGTTTTTTGGCGTGTCTTCAAAGCAGTTTGAAATGGGCAATAGCAAAATTATGAGCTATTTCCTGCATATGTTTGTATGGAGAGATTTTTGGGATTGGCCGTTTGCCTATTACTTTAAGCAAATAGCGATAACACTGGCGATTGTATTTGGCGGCACGTTAACGGCATCTCTTGTGGCGTTGCCATTGTCATTTATGGCTGCTCGTAACGTGATGACGGGACCATTTCGCTTTATTGCTACCTTCATGCGCCGTGTGTTCGATGTTTTACGCGGAATTGATATGGCGATTTGGGGCATGATCTTTGTGCGAGCTGTGGGCTTAGGGCCTCTTGCTGGTGTAATGGCGGTATTCGTTCAAGATCTAGGGCTATTCGGAAAACTGTATGCAGAGAGTCACGAATCAGCAGATAAGAAACCGTCACGTGGCTTAACCGCGTTGGGCGCGAATAATCTACAGAAACATCGTTTTGCCATCTTTACTCAGTCATTTCCGACTTTTCTTGCATTGACCTTGTATCAACTGGAATCAAATACTCGTTCTGCGGCGGTATTAGGTTTTGTCGGTGCTGGCGGTATCGGCTTAGTTTATGCGGAGAACATGCGTTTGTGGAACTGGGACGTAGTGACGTTTATTACACTGGTTCTTGTTGCCATCATCATGGGGCTGGATAAGGTATCGAGTATTCTGAGACAGAAATACATTGTGGGAGAGAATGTCCCGCTGTATGAAAAGCGTTAGCAGAATAGTAAAGGGCTAGTCAGTCTAGGCTAGCCTTATAAGTATGCCTCACATCTTTTATCTCATTCTTTATCCTTATATTTATTGATCATATTCATATTTGAACATCCGTTCATTTATGAATTGAGCGACCGTTCAAATATGATTATGAGTGATGCTCCTGTGTGCCTCGAGATATCTCAAAACTTTTTTCAACACCTGAGCGTTCTCAAGAGAATTTATTCGCTCTCCTGACGCTTTCTAGGTGCCTTAAAATGACGATTTTGGCATGTTTTAACATGTTGTTTTTAATGGAGTTATTATTCTCGAATAATAGCGTTATCGATGTTAGTCTTTCGGCTCTACGAAGGAGTAACAGTATGAATATAAAAGATAAAGTCTACCGTCACCATGACTTTTCTCGGCAAGATCTTTCTGGAGCCGTTTTTGAAAACTGTCAGTTTTTTCACTGTGACTTTGCTCGGGCAGATCTCATGGATGCAAGGTTTGAGCGTTGTAAATTCATCGAAACCTCGGACCTAGAAGGATGTCATTTTGACTATGCCAATCTGAAGGATGCCAGTTTTAATAATTGCCAGTTAGCCATGTGTAATTTTGAAGGAGCTGATTGTTTTGGCATAGAGCTACGTGAATGTGACTTGAAAGGGGCGAATTTCCAGCGTGCAAGATTTGCCAATCAAGTCAGTCACACTATGTATTTTTGTTCTGCGTATATCACGGGTTGTAACTTGTCTTATGCCAATCTAGAGCGACAGGTTTTAGAAAAGTGCGAGTTGTTTGAGAACCGTTGGATTGGGGCTAACTTAATGGGAGCGTCATTAAAAGAATCAGATCTCAGCCGCGGGGTATTCTCAGCGGACGCTTGGTCGCAGTTTCGGTTTCAAGGAGCGGATTTGTGTCATGTAGATCTTGAGGGGCTGGACCCCAGAAGAGTGGATCTCACCGGGGTAAAAATTTGCGACTGGCAACAAGAGCAGCTTTTAGAGCCACTGGGTTTGGTAGTTCTACCGGGCTAAGTGCTCTCGGTGCCTTTTCATCAGGTTTGGGGTTAATCATTACCCCAATTATCGGCTTCTATTTTTGCCAGTGCCTTCGCTGCTTTTTGTAGTGCAGGCAAGAACTTGATGGCTTCATCCGGTTTAACGCGAATCACCGGAGCCTGTATCGCTAAACCGAGGTTAGATTGCCCGGTAGGAGAGGGTACCAGAACCGCAATACACACCAAGCCAGGTAAGAATTCCTCATCATCGATAGCGAAACCTTGAATCTTTGCTTCCTCAATGTCTTTTTCCAATTCTGAGTATTCGGTGATGGTGTTCACGGTATATTGAGTAAGCGGAACGTTTTCAATCAGGCGTCTACGCTGTGACTTCGACATATGTGCGAGAAACAGTTTGCCTGTTGCAGAGCAGTGAACAGGAACACGCGAACCTGGATGTAAGTGGAAGCGAAGCGGGGCTTCTGTCTCTGCTCTATCGAGGTAAATGATTTCGCCACTGGAGAGCGCTGTCAGGTTACAGCTTTCGCCCACTTCGGCCCGTAGGTTCTCAAGAATCGTGCGGCGGGCACTGTGCATGGTGCTGTTTAGCAACAAATTCTCGGCTAGCTTTCTCAAACGAATTCCGGAGCTATAGTGCTTTTCATCCCCATCTTTTTGAATGATGCCTGCGGCCTCTAATTGCTGCAGCATACGATGTAGGGTTGGCTTTGGTAATCCCGTTTCTTCTACTAATCCTTGAAGAGATATGAACTCGTCTTTTTGCGCTATCACCTCTAATAGTGCAAAAAGTCTGAGCGTAGGAGTATCTCCTTGAACTTGTGGTGTTTCTGTTGGCATAGAGTCATTCATCCTTGCGATACGTCGAAGTCTAAGATTGTACATTCCAATTTAGTATATATCCATTTTCTGAATAAAATTTGATCTTTTGTATTAGTGTCATTAACATGAAATAAAATTATGGAACAATATGTCTCGATAAATGGAGTTTGTTATATGAAGGCGATAGAAAGGATTGTCAACAAAGCTCACTTAGATCGTAAGAGGGTGGTGTTGAGTGAAGCAGAAGACCCTCGTGTGCTTACCGCTGCTCGCATGGCTGTCGATAAGCAATTGGCATACGTTACCTTAGTTGGTGACGAACAAACCATTGCAGAGGCTGCGGAGCGGTATCATGTGAGTCTCGCTGGTATTCATATTGTTTCACCACAGAGTTCACCGCTTAAAGAAGTGTTAGCAGAGCGGTTATATCTGCTGCGTAAAGCAAAAGGTATGTCTTACAACGACGCGCTCGAACAAGTGCAAAACCCACTTATTTTCGCCAACCTAATGGTCAGAGAAGGGCTAGGCGACGGTACTGTGAATGGTGCTGTGTACACTACTTCTGATGTGGTTCGTGCAGCGCTTCAAATCATCGGTCCTGCTCCAGATAGCGAGCTAGTATCGAGTTTCTTTTTAATGATGTTATGTGAGCCTTTTCATAACCTCAAAGGTGGTTTGATTTTTAGTGATTGCGGATTAGTCATTGATCCGAATGAAGCAGAGCTGGCGTCTATTGCGATTTCAGCTTCAGCCAGCGCCAAATCGCTATTAATGGAAGAACCTAAAGTTGCCATGTTGTCGTTTTCCACCAACGGCAGCGCTAAACATGAGTCCGTTGACAAAGTTCGCAATGCCGCACAACTTGTAAAGCAGCGCTGCCCTGACATCGCTGTTGATCAAGATGTACAGTTGGATGCGGCAATTGTTACTGAAATTGCTGCAAAGAAGCTGCCTGACTCACAAGTCAAGGGCAAATCAAATGTACTGATATTCCCCAATTTGGAAGCGGGAAACATAGGTTACAAGTTGGCGGAGCGATTAGGTGGTGCAGTAGCTATAGGACCGTTGTTGCAAGGGTTAAATCAGCCTGCGAATGACCTATCTAGGGGATGCAGCGCCGAGGATATTCTTCATGTTATTGCGGTTACTGCAGTGCAAGCCCAACAAGATCGAAACATCAAACACACTCCACCCGCTTCAATAAAAGAAGGGATAACCAACTAGGGAAACAAATGGAATTACCGACGTTACTCGCCATTCTTGCCACCATAGTTATTGGCACCTATTTTCAGACAGTAACTGGCTTTGGCCTTGGCATCATTGTCATTGGTTTGACGGTGAGCCTAAATCTGGTCGCTTTACCTGTGATTGCAGCGGTGGTGAGTATTGTTACCTTGTTCAATTGTTTGGTGGCGTTGGTAGGTAAACCATTATCTGGTGATCTTAAAACCATGTTGGTTCTGGTAATTGGCATTATACCGGGTGTCGTTGCTGGAGTATTTTTGCTTGATCAACTCAGTGAATCGGCAACCAATATGTTACGCGGTCTTCTTGGTGTCATGATTTTAGCGGCTGGACTCAATTTCATGTTTAAACCGAAAACGTTAATGCGGCGTTCTGCTGCAGCGTCTTTTCTATTTTCTGGCTTTGGTTCGGGGCTTACTGGCGGCCTATTTGGTATGGCGGGCCCACCGATTGTTTACCATCTTTATCGGCAGCCTTTTTCTATTGAATTAGTGCGCAGCACGCTGTTGATGGTCTTCGCTTGTACCTCGGCTTCGCGCACCGCTTACGTGTATTTCGACGGTAGCTTGAGTGTCAGTATCCTTTGGTTATCTGTCATTGCCGTTCCGCTGGTGGCTTTGGTCACTCTAATCGCTAGGCGTTATCCGCCTCCATTATCAAACGATCAGTTGAGAAAGACGGTGTTCGGTGTCTTGATGGTTATTGGAGGGTATTTAATGGGGGTATCTGCTTCGACGTTGGGTTGATTCTTAGTTACATGGCTTGGCCGATATTGAACGGTGACGTTCAGATCACATTCAGTGAAGTTGCATTAGCCAAGCCTCATATCGGTCGTTACGATTTCGCCTAATGTATAGTGGTGTTTAGTTAGATTTAATATGTTGGACCTAAATAAGTATAAAGGAATCATCTTCGATTTAGATGGGACTCTAGTGAACTCTATGGTGGCACATGCTCGTGCTTGGAAGCAGACTTGTAATAAGTTTGATATTCCTTATGACAAAGAGTGGCTGGATCAACTCGGTGGAATGCCATCTAGGAAAGTCACACTCGAAATTTTGAAACGCTATAATTTGTCCATAGACCCACAGCTTATAACAACAGATAAAATTGCCAACTTTGAAGCCATTGAATACAAAGGCGACGTGATACCCACTATCTATACGATTCTTCGACAGCAGCACAAACTCAAAAAGATTGGTATAGGAACTGGTGCTCAAGCTAAGCACGCTCATGGTATTTTAGCTACCACAGATATTCCGTCATTGATCGACACGATAGTTACTTCTGATGATGTAGACAACCACAAGCCCAATCCTGATACTTTCCTAAAGGTAGCTGAGCAGTTAGATCTAGACCCAACAGATTGCGTTGTGTTCGAAGATACGTTGATTGGGCAATATGCGGCGATGGCTGCGGGCATGGACTGTTATATGGTTGAATCTGGTGAGATTACTGCATTTATTCCCGCATATTGAATATATGCTTATGTTTACAGTAAGGCGCTCTTGATGGTGTAATAAAACAACAAATATCTTTGACTTTGATCACATACTGGCGCAAAATTGACCTTATATCACGCCAGTATGGGAATTAAGTATGAATGCTACAGTAATTAGTAACGAAAGCAGCCAAGCACCAATCAAACCTTCTTTTTTCAATGAAGTGTTTTTCTTTGCTAAGGCGAGCTTAGTGATGGCAGCGATTGTCCTTTTAGTGGCGTCTACTTGGGTTTAATCTTCCCTGAGCACTTTTTTTGATGTCGGGGGTATATCCCCTCGCTATTCAGCCTGCTCTAATTTCAACCTTCTTGTTGTTTAATCCAATCTAATCCCGAGAGACACTTTCTGTGTTTCAGGGTTTATCACGCTTTTTCAGGCTAGACCAATACAAAGTGGTCATGACCAAGTAGGCGATTGCGGGTGCAATGTAGCTTGTGCTTAGTGATAATTCGTCAATCAATGTGGCTTGGGCGAAGGGCAAGATGACTCCCCCAATTGAGCACATGATCAAGATAGCAGCACCTTGTGAGCTATGTTTTCCCGAAGCCTGCAATGCTTGTGCATATATGATGGGGTAGAGCGTTGCATTACACAGCCCCACCAATAGTAATAGAAACCCTACCCAAGCCGCCTGTTCAAACAGTGCGGTCAAGCTAATCATTGTGGCAACAAGGCATGCGAGTGTGAATAAACCATGCCGATTGACCCTATGGCCGAATTTCGCGAATAGTAAGCGGCCAAGGAACATACCAACCCAATAAGCAGCAATTAACTGCGTCGCCAGAATAAGCCCTAAACCACCATACGACTCATCTGCAAGATAGGTAATGGTGAAGGTCCCAAAGCTGACTTCAACACCGATATAGAACAATAGTACCGTGGCAAGCGTCATAAACTCTCTATGGCTTAGCAAACAGAACAGACCTTTCCAAAACCCTGAGATCTGTTTTGGTTTGATATCAGGCAGCTCTATTTTGCTGAAAAACAGCAGAAGACCAAAGAAAAAGCCTGCGATCAGCAGAAACAGAATCGATACGTGAAGCGAGGTATCGGTAAACCCCAACGTCGTAGCAGTAACGATGATAGCGGTCAAAACTAAGGGCCCTAACACTGTTCCTACTGAGTTCGCTGCCGTAGCGATACTCTGCCTAACCACGCTTTTGTCTGGTGTCGAGAGTAGCGATACATAAGGTGAGCTCACCACTTGAATGGCAGAGATGCCTGACGCCATAAGTAGAATGCCGAGTAGGGTTGGGTAGAGTGACTCTGTTCTGACAAGATAAGCCATGACTAAGCAGCCCACTAAACACCAACAAAGGCAGTATTGCATGGTGGTTCGATAACCAAACTTCGCCATAACGAATGACGTTGGAAGCGAGACAGTCACTCGCGTGATAAAAAAGGCCATAGGAAATAACATGGCCATTTTATAGTCCAGAGCAAACGCATCTTTGTAGTAGGGAATAAGAGAATTACTTGAAACGGTAATCAAGCCCCAAATAAAAAATATCAGTGATAATAAGACAAGTGGGGCATCTTTTAGATGAAATGCTCTCATTGTGCCTCCTGTACCTATAAAAAAAGCAGAAGATATCCTTCTGCTTTTCGCCTCAATTAAGAAAATCTAGCTACGCACAAAGTTGATGTGATGAACATGGATATTGTATTTTTCAATGATGACTTTGGTGGCGAGCATACTCCTAATACGTGCATCGGAATCCAAAGCTTTTAGCATCGTCGCTTCGTCTTCATAACTGTGTTGCATCATCAGCAGCAAGTTCTTATGACTATCGGCTTCGATGGCTTCAGGTTTGTTGACAACGACGCCAAGGTTATTTGGAAAGGTGCGAATAATAGGCACCACTTCATTTTCCATATACTGATAGAAATCTTGTTTCTGTTCTTCGGTTAACTCGGCTTCAAAGAAAGCGGTGCGAATAATCGTCATAACATTGTCCCCTTATAGCTCAAAACCAGATTGGTTAGCGATGGATTTGAGGGTCGCTTTGGCTTTAGTGATATCCTCGAACCAGTTGTCGTTTTGAGCCCACATCTCGATCACGAGAGGTCCGCGATAGTCTATATCAGCTAACGTCTTAAAAATCGAAGCGAAGTCGACTTGGCCTTCACCGATGACCAAGTCACGGAACTGACCATCACAGGTTTCTGAGACGCGTAGTGTATCTTTCAAGTGGACTTGAACCAGATGATCGCGGCTTAATCTGAGCTCAGTGCACACATCGTGGTTCCAACCTGAAATATTGCCTACGTCGGGATAGGCCATAAAATAAGGGGACGGAATCTCACGTTTGAGCACTTCAAATTTGCTGAGCGAGTTTAGGTATGGAGTATCCATAATTTCCACACCGAGCATGATGCCCGCTCTTTCTGCTAGCTTGGTTGCTTGTTTCATGCCTTCAATAAAAAGGCGATGGGTTTCTGCCGATTGAGGTTCATAGTAAACATCATAGCCGGCCATCTGAATGCAGCGGATGCCAAGCTTGAAGGCCAGCGCAATCGCTTTTTCCATGATGACATGGGATTCTGCGCGAATGCTTTCGTCCATTGAACCAAATGGGAATTTGCGATGCGCACTCAAGCACATGGATTGCAAGGGCATTTCATGCTTTTCGCATAAGTGACGAAGTTGATAGATTTCTTCATCTGACCAATCTAAACGGGCGCGTCGCTCGTCTGTTTCGTCAACTGAGATTTCGACAAAGTCGAACCCCGCTTGTTTGGCCTTAATTAAGCGTTCTTCCCAAGAAAGAGACGCTGGCATTGCTTTTTCGTAAATACCTAATCTGAATTTGTTTTGAGAGTTGAACATACTTTTTCCTTAAAAAAGTTGTTCCTCTATACGCGCGGTGATGTCTTGAATTTTACTGGCAATTTCTTCATAACCTAATGCTTTCATTTTTGGAGTTAGTGAAGAAACGCTGACGGCGTATACAGGGGTGTTGTTTTTGTCAAAAATAGGAACAGCCACACAAGAAATACCGGCTTCGTTTTCTTCATCATCTAAGGCATAGCCACGGGCTTTGATTTGATCAAGAACGCTGAAGAACTGAGATTTGTCCAGAATGGTATTCTCAGTTAATGGTTTCATTGTACTGACATTACGTTGCCAATAAGTTTCTCGTACCGCATCGGTGCTAAATGCGAGGTAACATTTCCCGGCAGCTGAGCAGTACATAGGAGAATGCAACCCAACATAGGTACGAGTTCGAAAGGCGGCGTTGACTGGCTCGAACTTGTCTTTAAAGATGATATTGTCAGCATCAAACGACAGAAAATTAACGGTTTCATTTACGTCGTTAAGTAGCTCTGATAGGAAAGGCTTAACCGCTCCTGTCACGTCAGAGTTAATCGCAGCATGACCGAGCTGTACCAGCTTCATAGTAAGACGATATTCTTTACCAGAACTCATTTGAGCAACGTATCCTGAGGCTTCAAATGTTGCCAAAATGCGATGGACTGAAGACTTATTAAAGCCAGTGCCCTCGGACACTTTTTGTAGAGAAATTCCGTTCGGATAGTTCCCTAGAAATTCGAGTACACTCAACGCTTTAGACAACGATTTAATTTGTTCACTCATATACGTGCTACCAATGTTTTCCTATTTCATTGTGAAAACTTTCTGCCACCTCACGACCATTGCTGCTAGCTAACGCTCGACCAGCAATAAATGACTTAACAGAAAGATTCTTAAACAAATGCAGATCGTCAGGCACAATACCACCAGTAATGGATAGTTCAATTCCTAAATTCGATAATTCCTGCATTTTGTCTAAATCTTGTTGGGTCCAATTGACACCAGCGAGCTCTGCGTCACGCGAGCGATGGTAAATGGCTTGGGTAATTCCCATTTCAACCCATGTCTTGGCGTCATCCAACGTCCAGTGTCCATATAACTCTATTTGCACTTCACCATTGAACTTATCGGTCACGTTTTTTGCTGAACGGATGGTTTCAATATGAGCTGCAGCGCTCACAGTGACCCAGTTAGCGCCAGCCTCCATCGCCAAACGCGCTAAAATGGCGCTTGCATCGGTTATTTTCATGTCGCAGACAACGGTATGATTTGGGTATTTTTCGCGGAGGACCTTTACACTGTCCACACCATGAGCGAACGCTAAAATAGTACCGACTTCAATGACATCAAGCTTGTCCGCAACATGTTCTATTGACATCAGAGCAGTATCGAGGTCGGTTGCGTCAAGTGCCATTTGCAGTAAAGGTTTAGGCATCGATTTCATCCTCAAATTGTTTGAATAACTGAACCAGTTTTTGGTAGTTGTGGTATTTCTCTTGGTAACGTGAATAGTTTTCTAAATTGGGTTCGATGCGAGACATCGAATTGGTCATACTTTTAGTGCACTCTTGAAGTGACGCAAACTCTCCTGAGCCAACCATAGCCATCATGGCCGCACCTAAAGAGCCAGTTTCATCCACATCAGAAATCTCTACTGTCATACCGGTTAGGTCGGCTAACATTTGCATCCAGACGGGACTCATTGCTGGGCCGCCCGTTACCTTTAGTACGTTTGCTTTTGGAAAACGCTGACGCATCCGTTCAAGGTGCAGGTTGTGACAGAAAAGAATCCCTTCCCAGATCGCTTGAATTAAGTGTCCCTTACCGTGGTGAGACTGAAGACCATAAAAGCCGGATTTCAATCCTAAGCCTTGATTGGATCCATAAAGGAAAGGCACAAAGTAGACCGAGCTTGATGCTGGTGCTAGGGCTGCTACCAATGCTTGGTTTTGTGCATGGTCAAGCTCACCGCCGTCTCCAAGGTAATCGGCGAACCATTCGTAGTTGCCTGCGGAAGTCGGGCTAGCCTCATGAATAATGTATTCGTCGTCAATGGCGTAGTGACCATAGACAAAGTTATGACGCTCTCTAGTGACATGTTTTGAGATGCCAGAGGTGACTGCCCACGTGCCCATCACATAGTTGAGCGAGTCTTCGGATGAGTTAATGCCAGAACAGATCGCGGTTGAGACGACGTCGAAAAGCCCACCGAACACCGGAGTGCCTTCTGTAAGGCCTGTCTCTTTAGCGATCGCGGCGGTAATTTTTCCTGCTTGCTGCTGCGGTTTAACGATTGGGGGCAGGGCATCCCAAAGCTCTTCGATACCGAAGAGACTCAGCAGTTCTTTATCGTACTCACCAGTAATGGAGTTGAAGAGATTACTCTCTGACATATTGGTCAGTTCGGCGGCGACTTCTCCGGTGAGGCGATATCTCAAATAATCATGAGACATTAGCACGGCACCGATATTGCGGTAACGCTCAGCATCATTGTCTTTGATCCAGCGAAGAATGGACACTGGGTGTCCTGTCCAAAGCGTTTGCAAAGTCATTGGGTAAATGGTGTCGGCAATGCCTTGATCTAACCAATGTTTGACAATCGGTAACGAGCGCGAATCGGAAGACATGATGCCATAGCCTAAGTTTTCCCCTTGCTTGTCTAGCAGATACACGCCTTTGCCTTGCGCAGAAATACTTAGACCTTCGATACGGTTTGGGTCAACGTCAGTGGTTGCTAACAACTGTTGAATGACGTCAACTGCGTTTTGCCACAGCGCATTCAAATCACGTTCTACCCAACCTTGTTGATCGTTGATGACGCTTGCTGAAACGCGAGCGAGTCCACATTGGGTGCCTTTAGCGTCAAATAACGCGGCTTTCATAAAGGTGCCGCCAGAATCAATACCGATGTAATAGTTCATTATTTGGCTTCCAGTAGGTCGTTATGAATTTTCACCACAAGTTTCCTTACTGGCTGGTCATCATCATTTTGGATATTGGTAATGTGCACGATATTGGGTGTAAACAAGTAAAATTGGTTTGGGGTCGCGTGAATGAAGTTCAGTGCAATGCCGTCATGGTTGTAGAATTGCAGATCTCTTTGTTGCAAATAGGGCTCTGCGTTTGTGTGTTTTCCCGTATCGATTGACCATGCCATGGTCTCGCAGCCCTCTAATACGATTTGCAAATCAGAATGATATTTATGAACCTCAGGTTTGAAGTTCGCCAACGGTTCTTTGTGGTACTCCAGTACAACAAACCACGCTTTATCAGAGTCAAAACCAGGCAGTTCGTGACGACCTAAGGAGAGAGAGGCGTGATCTAGGCCATTTAAGTATTCCAAGACGTTTTGGATAACGACAGGATACGATTTGGTTATTGATGAGGTTTGAGTGTTTCCAACTAACATAAAGTTCTCGATTTCTATTAATGAGTATTGAGAAAAAGTTGCCCTAATAGCTGTGCCAAACCCTGCTTATCGTCATTGGTTTTTTCGGTGATAAGGTCGGCGGTGCTTTTCACGGTGTCGTCAGCGTTTTGCATGGCGATACCCATCCCCACGGTTTTCAACATCGAGATATCGTTGTGGTTGTCACCAACGGCCACACACTCATCAAGTTCGATGCCTAAGGGCAAAATATACTGACACAACGCATTACCTTTGCTATTGCCTGTTGCGGCAAAATCGACTCTGTCAATCCAAGAACGTTCACCATTAAAATGGTTTTTTATGAAAGGCAGTTTTGCAAAGCTATCTACTTCACCCTCGACGACAAACTTCCACACGTAGTCTGAGCGTTCTGCTTCAAGTTGAAAATCATCTACCTTTCGAATGTTCGGGCGCTCGTTTTCTGGGAATGTTTGTGACCAGGTAAGCAAAGCCTCCATATAGTCAATAGGACGTGTTCGTGAATAGAGCATGGCATTACGAACATACATCACCATTTTTAGATCATGTGCGTGTGATAGCGTGATGAACTGATAAGCTGTGTTTTTGTCGATGGCATTTTCTTGAATCACGGAGTTGTTTTGGTAGTCAAAGATATAGGTACCGTTGCAACAAATGATTGGCGTCGATAGACCGAGTTGGTCGTAGTATGGCTTCGCGGCGACATGGTGGCGACCTGTCACTATCACCACATGTGTGTTCACCGCGATTTGTTGTATGATTTCGATCAACTCTTCGCTGATAGTATGCTCTGAGTTAAGTACTGTCCCATCTAGGTCTAACGCCAATAATCTGTACATAGGATTACCCTTACTTCTGCCCGTAGTATGAATTTTTACCGTGCTTACGGTTGTAGTGTTTGTCGAGCAATTCGGGTTGAATGGCAACCTCTGGGCTGATAGCACGAGTTGCAGTTGCCATCGCTGCAATTTCCTCCATGACGACGGCATTGTGTACAGCGTCAGAACCATCTTTACCCCACGTAAATGGAGCGTGACCAGCTATGATGGCGCCAGGCATTGCTTGAGGGTCTATATCTCTTTGGTTGAACTCTTCAATGATGACGAGTCCAGTGTTTTTTTCGTAATCAGTCTCGATCTCTTCCTTACTAAGTAAACGCGTGCAAGGGACATCGCCATAAAAGTAGTCAGCATGAGTAGTGCCGAGTGCTGGGATATCTCGACCTGCTTGTGCCCAAATCGTCGCATTGCGTGAATGGGTATGAACAATTCCGCCGATGGTTGGGAAGGCTTTGTAAAGCTCAATGTGTGTTGCAGTATCGCTTGAAGGATTCAGACTGCCTTCGAGACGATTGCCTTCAAGATCGATAACGACAATATCGTCGACTGTCATAACGTCATATTCCACACCTGATGGTTTGATTGCAATCACGCCAAGTTCGCGATCAATTTCTGATACATTGCCCCAGGTGAAGGTTACAAGACCATATTTAGGTAGTTGTAAATTTGCAGCGAGTACGCGTTGCTTTAATTCTTGGTACATAAGTAAACTGCCGTTGTTCGTGTTTTAGGAAGAGGTTAAAAGAAGGGTTACTCAGATAAGCTCTAAGCAACCCTGACAATGGTTACTTAGCCGCTACCTTGATCTTGTTGATCATGGTGTCGCCATTTTTCTCGATATATGCACTCCAAACTGGTTGGATAGCTTGTTGGAATGCAGCGCCGTCAACATCACGGTTTACTTGCATACCCTGTGCTTCAAGCTCTGCAATCATCTCGTCTTCTTTCTCAATGCTGAGCTTGCGTTGCATCGCTACCGCTTCTGCTGAAACCTCTTCGATGATCTTTTGCTCTTCTGGGCTTAGGCCGTTGAACTTACGTAGGTTCATAGTTAGAACCAATGGAGAATAAGCATGCTGAGTGAGGCTTAAGTATTTTTGTACTTCATTGAACTTGAACGAAAGCGTTACAGAAATTGGGTGGTCTTGAGAGTCGACAACGCCTGTTTCAAGTGCAGTATAAAGCTCAGATACTGGAAGTTGTTGTGGGTTAGCGCCAAGCTCGTTGAACATATCATTCAGTGCTTTAGAGCCGTTGACTCGCATTTGAAGGCCTTTTACGTCGGCTGGGGTGCGAATAGGCTTCTCATTATTGGTCATGTTGCGATAACCGTTTTCAGGGAACCCTAGACCTTTCAGGCCAAATTTCTCAAACTTCGCTAGAACTTCTTTGCCTGGTTCGCCATCAAGAACCTTATACGCAGTCTCGCGATTTGGGAACATGAACGGTAGGGTAAATGCTGCCGATTCAGGCATTAAACCGTTGTAGTTGTTTAGGCCAACCATAGCCAAATCCACTATCCCTGCGCGAGAACCGTCGATCATTTGCTTATCACTGCCTAGCTGACCTTGTGGATAGATGTTGACTTTAATGTCGCCGTTAGAACGTGCTTCTACTTCTTTTTTGAAGAACAACGACAAATCTTGTTGTAAATCAGATTCAGGTGCTGCATGTGCCAATTTCAGTGTTGTTGCAGCAAGTACGTTAGAGCTCATTGCGATAGTTGAAGCAAGTAACGTGAGTTTTAGTAGGGTTTTCATTATGATTTTCTCCGTCGAGGGTTAACCAATGACAAATGACATTGGCACAGTGATAATGCTTGGGAATATGACAAACAATGCGAGTAGGGCCATGTAAGCGCCAATGAAGGGCAATACACCTTTCACAGCAGTAGACATTGGCACTCTAGCTACACCACAAACTACGTTTAATACGGTGCCTACAGGAGGCGTAATCAAACCTATCGAACAGTTAATAACGAACAGTAGGCCGAAATAAGTTGGGTCAATGCCAGCCATTTTTATTACAGGCATTAATAGTGGAACGAGAATTAGAATAGTTGGGCTTAAGTCCATCACCATGCCTACACAAAGTACGAGTAGCATAATGACCGCCATTAGTAGACGAGGACTATCCACAAGTGGGCCTAACAGTTCTGCCAATTGCTGAGGGAGTTGAGCAACCGTAATCAGCCACGCTGCTACCATGGCACAACCGACCAAGAACATGACCATTGCCGTTGACCGACCTGCGTTGATGACGATGTCGTAGAACTTTTTAAGCGTCAGCTCTTTGTACACAAAGGTTGAGATGAAAATCGCGTACGCTGCCGCAACAACCGCTGCTTCCGTTGGAGTAAAGATACCGAAGCGAATGCCAACAATGATGATCACTGGTAGCAACAATGCCCATACACCATCTTTAAGCGCAGCTCGTTTCTCTGCTTTGGTTGCTTTCTCAGATGTTTCTAAGTTCTCTTTCCGAACTGTCATACGCCAAACGAACATCAATGTCAGACCCATTAATAGCCCTGGAACAATACCGCCAAGGAACAGGTTTTTGATAGAGATGCCGCCGGCAACACCCACTAAAATAAGCGGAATTGAAGGTGGAATAACGGGGGCGATGATGCCGCCTGATGCAAGCAAACCCATTGATGGAGCTTCTGGATATTTCGCCGCTTTCATCATTGGATAAAGGATACTCACTAACGCTGCCGCATCTGCTACAGCGGAGCCTGATAGGCCTGCCAGTAGAACCGAAGTCATGATGGCGACGTAACCTAAACCGCCTTGACGATGACCAACGTAAGTGGTGGCTAAACGAACTATGCGTTGTGACAAACCACCAGACGCCATAACTTCACCTGCAATGAGGAAGAATGGAATCGCGAGCAGTGTAAAGCTGTCTACACCATTAATTAAAGACTGCGCAAGAATGTCTGCACTAAAGAAGTCCATGTGAAGCATCAGTGCTATTGATGACAACAGCAAAGCAAACGCCACTGGAAGACCCAATAAGATTGAGACAATCAATACCGATAAGAAAATGGCTAGCGTCATTATTCTTTCTCCTCTTCTAAGCTATCTAGTTGCCAGTCTGGCTTGAAGATTCGCACAAACGCGATCACCCCCATAAGCACACCCGACACCACGCCAGCCAAGTAAAATAACGCTGAAGGAAGCCCCGTTAATTGAGAAATATCTGACCAGTTAGACATCATCTGACGGTAAGAACCGATGTAGAGCATGCCTACCGATACGAGTACTACTACCCAACAAAGTCGTCTTAATACGGGTACTGCTTTTGGAAATAGTCGTTCTGAAAACTCCGAGACAGCTAGGTGCTCACCTCGGCGCAGCACAACCGCGGCGCCGAGCATAACTACCCATACAAGACCAAGGCGAGATAGTTCTACAGAGGGACGAAGACCAGATGAAAAGCCGTAACGTAATACAACGTTGGTAAATACGAGAACAATCATGCAAGTCAGTATGACTGCCATGATGACGTCGATGCTTTTCCAAATACTCTTAAATACACTTTGCATAAAGCTTTCCCTACCTTAGGCGAATTACAGAGAAGTAATTTGATCCCATATGCCATCGTTGATTTCGATGCCACCGGCTGCTTCGTGTTTGTTGATAAAGTTCTGGATTTCAGAACCCGCGATCATTACAGAGCCGGTCTCTGCTGGCTCAGACGCAAGGACATAGTCGCGAATTCGCTTCATCTCTTCACCATAACGGCCCTCGTCCATGGTTTTACTGAGATCGATAGCGATCAGGAACTGAGAAACACCAAATTCGCCGCCCATATCTTCAGTTAAAGCTGGAACAGAGTGACCACCTGTGATTGCCGTTAACATCATGTCTAGAACAATGGCCATTGAAGAGCCTTTCCAGAACCCCATTGGTAGAAGACGTTTGTTTTCCCAAAGAACATGTGGGTCTTTGGTTAGTTCACCGTTGTCATCAAATCCGCCAACTACAGGCAGTTCTTTATCTGCCAGAACGAAATTCTGTAGTTGTCCGTAGGAGAATTGGGTCATTGAGCAATCAACAACTACTGGTGGATCACCTGCAATGGCCATTATCAATGGGTTAGAACCGACACGGTGATCTTTACCGCCCCAAGCTGGCATAACAGCAATAGAGTTAGTTGATGCGATACCTGCGAAGCCTTCGCGCGCCATTTTTAGTACATAAGCACCACCACGCATCCAGTGGTTGGAGTTACGCATACCGACCATGCCGATTCCATAGTCACGGGCTAGTTCCATTGCGCGCTCCGCGCAAATTAATCCGTTGAGTACACCTGGTCCAAAGTTACAGTCCCACTGCTCTAACGCTCCCATACTATTCACACACTCTGGCTCGGCATTAAGCTTGATTTGCCCTTTGTCTACTTGGTCAATGAACACTGGGAACCGGTTAATACCGTGTGAATACGTCCCTTCATTTGCCATCTCTACAAAACCTGCCGCTAGCTTAGTTGCCATCTCCGGTTTCATGTCGCGAGCTAAAAGAATTCGTTCATATTCTTGTTGTAGTTTTTCTGTGGATACCAATGGCATTTGAGCTCTCCGCTAAGTTAAATTCCATAATACGGAATTAATTATGCGAAAGATTCCAAAATAAAACTGTGAGCCAAGTTGAGAAAATTTCTGCTATTAAGTCTTTTGCCAATAACTGTTAACTGGTTAAAAAAAGGAATAAAAAGATTCTGAAATTCCGTAATGCGAAACAATTAATGTGTTCTAGATCGACGTTATGCAGTTTATTTTGATGAAAATAAGGATTTCGGGGAGAACTTTGGCAGAAGAGGTGGGACGTTTAAACCGTAGTTTTACGGCACGTTATAAAATTGAAGTGGGTTGGTTGAATTGAAAGTCGTGTTGGAGCAGCGACAAAGTCAGATCTTAGCTACCCCAATAGGTAATTCTTTGGGTGAGAGTTTTATGGGATATAGAGTGAACGGTTTTTTAGTAGCTATTATCTCAACATTCCAAACACCTCTCGGCATAAACTAAACAAACAACTTTCTTGCACATCTAGGGTGATGTTGTTGCGATAGTAGGGGCTCAGGTCGACGCCCATGCCGACGCCGTAGATCTCGATGTTATTACGGTGGGATTCTCGCTCTATGGTTTGCTTCAGGTGATTGTCTAGATAAAACTGATCGTTGGCGGTGCTGGTGGCAGTGTCCATAGGGCAACCATCTGAGAAGATGATGAGGATTTTTCGTTGTGCCCCTTGTGAGGTTAAACGTTGGGCGGCGAACTGGACGGCTTCTCCATCGATGCCCTCTTTAAAAATATCAGCCTTTCGCAAGCTGGCGATGCCGAGTCGAGCGCGTCGCCAATGTGTCTCAAAGTCTTTGAATACGATATGTTTAAGCTCGTTCAGACGGCCAGGGTGTTTTGGCTGGCCTTGCTGAAGCCATTGTCGATATACTTTTCCACCATTCCAGTTACCGGTCGTAAAACCAAGGATTTCGAAAGGGATATCGGCTAACCCTACCGATTTAAGCAAAGTATCCATCAACAAGCTCATTTTGTGACTGTGCTTTTGCATAGAACCAGAGCAGTCCATTAGAAAGGTAATTGCACATTGGTGGGAGGTGCCTAATTCTGGCTGTGAAAAGATGTTGCGTTCAAGGGGGGACGTAACCAGCTTCGTGAGAGTGTTGGCATTGACAACTCCCTCTTCGAGATGGTTTTGACGTTTAGTGTACTGAGGAATTTGTACAATACTAGATAAGATAGCGGCCAACCGGCGAGTATTCACTTGCCTAGCCATCATGTCATCTGTGAGTTTTTGCCGTAGATCCAGTAGTAATGCTCGTCTAACCAAAGTGTCCGCTCTAACCTCTCTGTCAAACTCCCGACTAAACACTTGGTAATTTGCTCCAGCCAATTGAAAAGCTTTACTGTTGCCAGTGATGTCTGCTTCGACGTCATGATCTTCAATATCGCCGTCTACAATCAAGGCAAGTTGCGCGAGGATTTTAATGTCTTCCTCTACTGTTGGTGTGGGCTGGTTGTTGGATTGTTCCTGCTCTTGCTTTATGAGTTCACTGGCTAGCGCGGCAAGCTCCTTAGCGTAAGCAGCATATAGTTGTTGATCGCAACGGTGTTTTTTAAGCTGAACTAAACAGGTGCCGATTATAGGCACGATCCCTGCGCGAGTAGATTCTATCGCTTCGGCGATAGGCTCTGAAACCGGCATGCCAATCATACGTGTGTAAATGACTTGCATAAGAGTGAAAAGAAGCATCCCGAGACGAGACTCGGTAAAGCCGTTTTGATGATACTGCTCACTCCAATAACTGAAATTAAATCGAGTGCTGGTCTGAATACCAGCTAAGTAATGCGGGATTTGCGACTCGATACGAACTTGTTCGCAAAAGTCGAATAGGAGCCGTTCTACTTCATGACTTGGACGCAGCGAATAATGTAATTCTGCGTCAGAAATCAATAGTCGGAATGCTGAAGAGTCTATCTTTCCCTGCATCGCCAGTTTACTTTTTGTTAACTCATGTCGAGAAACAAACGTGAGATCGTTAGCATGCGCTGAGAGAAAGTAGCAAGGTTGGTCGCCTTTATACAATCGCTCACCACGGTAGTTTAGCGTGGCATCACCGCTGATTGCGCGGGCAACAGAAACGCTTAGGTCAAGAATCTTCTTCTGTCGAGACGACACATTAGCCATGGCTTGTCTGCTCCATAGTCGAGGAGGAAGTGCTCGCAATCAAAGGTTCGCCGAAGCATCGGAAGTAGTACTCGCTAACAAGTTGCTTTTCTTCTTCTTCACATCGATTTAGGAAGGACAGCCGGAACGCTGTTGCGACATCATTAAAGATTCGAATGTTCTCTGCCCAAGTCAGCACGGTCCTGGGGGACATAACGGTAGAAAGATCGCCTGCCATAAATCCATTGCGCGTCATTCCTGCTGTCGCAATCATTTGCTCGATGAGTGCTAAGCCAAGCTCATTATTAAGTTCCGGATTCTTGGATAACACGATATTAGCTTCGTGTTTAGGGTCGAGATAGTTCAGAGTCGCAATGATATTCCATCGATCTAGTTGACTATGATTGAGTACTTGAGTACCGGAATACAAACCAGAGAAGTTGCCAAGACCTAGGGTGTTACAGGTAGCGAACAACCGGAAATAAGGATGCGGAGTGATGACACGGTTTTGCTCCAGAGACGTGTATTTGCCATCTTGCTCTAGTAATTGCTGAATCACAAACATCACGTCTGGTCGCCCTGCATCGTATTCGTCCAATACCAAAGCGATAGGTTGTTGGATACTTTGTGGCAGAATCCCTTCTTTAAATTCGGTCACTTGCATTCCATCTTTTATAACTATGCTGTCTTTGCCGATGAAATCTAATCGACTTAGATGACCGTCAAGGTTGATCCTCAAACAAGGCCAATTGAGTCGGGCTGCAACCTGTTCTATATGCGAAGACTTACCGGTACCGTGCGTACCTTGAATCAAAGTTCGGCGATTAGATGAGAAGCCAGCTAGGATGGCCAACGTTACTTCGGGATCAAAACAATAGTTGGGGTCAATTTGTGGAACGTATTCTCCAGCTTCCTCAAACGCCCACACTGTTAAGTCACTATCAATACCGAAGTACTCTCTAACGCTAACCTGTTTAGTCGGTACCCATTCCTTTTCTTTCATTGCTCATTCCCTCTATATAGCGTGCAAATTTCCGGTAACGGTTGGTAATGTTCATCGATTATGAACAGCGTAGCTTGAGTTAACGATACTTTTTGTACAAAAAACTATCAATAATGTGATCTAGTTTTATTAATTGGAATGAATTATTCCAATTTAAGATAAAAAATTGACGCGCAAAAATTCTACTACTAAGGTGAATGTGAATTTAAAAAAGAGACAATTCATTCCGAAAAATGAAATTTTAGTTCAACTCAAGGAGAAGGGAAGGATGAGCGAGCAAGAAAAACGCACGGTTGTTTCCGGCAATACAACGATGACACCATCAGAAGCGTTTGTTGAAACTATGGTCGCCAATGATGTTACTGACATGTTCGGCATCATGGGGTCAGCATTTATGGACGCAATGGACATCTTTGCTCCTGCTGGCATTCGATTAATTCCAGTGGTTCACGAGCAGGGCGCTGCTCATATGGCGGATGGTTACTCACGAGTATCTGGTCGTCATGGCGTGGTTATCGGACAAAACGGTCCGGGTATCAGTAACTGTGTTACTGCGATTGCAGCAGCTTATTGGGCACATAGCCCAGTGGTTATCGTCACGCCAGAAACCGGAACAAAAACAATGGGACTGGGTGGTTTCCAAGAGTGTAACCAACTTCCTATGTTCCAAGAGTTCACTAAATATCAAGGTCATGTGACGCACCCCGATCGTATGGCGGAATATACGGGGCGTTGTTTTGACCGTGCGATGAGTGAGATGGGTCCAACGCAATTGAACATTCCGCGTGACTACTTTTATGGTGAGATTCAAACGGAAATTCCAAAACCCGCTCGTTTAGATAGAGGGCCAGGTGGCGAAAAATCTCTGAATGAAGCTGCAGACCTTATTGCTGAAGCGAAGTTCCCAGTCATCATTTCTGGTGGTGGTGTGGTGATGGCAGATGCTGTCGAAGAATGTGCTGCATTAGCAGAAAGACTTGGTGCACCAGTTGTAAACAGCTACCTGCACAACGATTCCTTCCCAGCAAGTCACCCATTATGGTGTGGTCCTCTTGGATATCAAGGCTCAAAAGCAGCCATGAAGTTGATGGCGCAAGCAGACGTTGTTATTGCTCTTGGTACCCGTCTTGGTCCATTTGGTACTTTACCTCAGCATGGTATGGATTACTGGCCGAAGAACGCGAAGATCATCCAAATCGATGCCGACAACAAGATGCTTGGGTTGGTTAAGAAAATCTCTGTGGGCATCTGTGGCGATGCTAAAGCGGCAGCAGTTGCATTAACAGAGCGTCTGGAAGGTCGCGAACTGCTATGTGACGAAAATAAAGCGTCTCGCCAAGACACAGTCGCAACAGAAAAAGCACTCTGGGAGAAGGAATTGGATGAGTGGACGCACGAACGTGACCCATTCAGCCTAGATATGATTGAAGAAAACGCGCAAGAAACGCCGTTCTCTGGTGGTGAATATCTCCACCCTCGCCAAGTGCTTCGTGAGTTGGAAAAGGCGATGCCAGAAGATGTCATGGTCTCTACCGACATTGGTAACATCAACTCGGTTGCTAACAGCTATCTGCGTTTTGAAAAGCCACGTAGTTTCTTTGCAGCAATGAGTTTTGGTAACTGTGGTTACGCATTCCCAACCATTATTGGTGCGAAGGCTGCTGCACCGCATCGTCCAGCTATTTCTTATGCTGGTGACGGTGCGTGGGGGATGAGCCTGATGGAAACCATGACATGTGTTCGTCACAACATTCCTGTGACTGCAGTAGTATTCCACAACCGTCAGTGGGGTGCAGAGAAGAAAAACCAAGTGGATTTCTACAACCGCCGATTCGTTGCAGGCGAGTTAGATAACCAAAGTTTCGCGGAAATTGCACGTGCGATGGGCGCTGAAGGGATCACGGTTGATAAACTAGAAGATGTCGGCCCTACTCTTCAAAAAGCCATCGACATGCAGATGAACGAAGGCAAAACGACGGTTATTGAAATCATGTGTACACAAGAACTGGGCGACCCGTTCCGTCGTGATGCGCTATCAAAACCGGTTCGCTTCCTAGATAAATACAAAGACTACGTATAGGTCACGGGAAGACTGTCCGGCCAATGTTTGGCCGGACAATACGAACACACGGAAAGGTGAGCGCGATGATTTCGAAAACCATGAAAATGCCGAGAACGCTGTATGGAGAAGCGACGGGTATCGCACCTGGCTTATTACTCAGCATAGTAATAGCTGCGGCCGCGACGTTCGTCTCCGACCATTATGGTGGTCCCAAATTTCTTTATGCATTGTTGCTTGGTATTTCTCTGCATTTTCTTTCTGACCATGAAAAATGTGGTGCAGGTATCGAGTTTGCAGCTAAAAAATTGGTGCGCATAGGTGTTGCTTTATTAGGGGTACGCATTGCATACAGCGATGTCAGCACTATCGGATTAGATGGCGTTGGTATTCTTGCTGGTGCGGTGGTGTTGACCATCATGTTCAGCCTACTTTTTGCCAAGCTATTGAATGTTTCTGGCACATTTGGATTACTTGCAGGTGGCGCAACGGGAATCTGTGGTATTTCTGCGGCGATGGCCATTTCATCTACGATACCGCAAAACAAAGAGAATGAGCAGTACACGTTAATGACTGCAATTGGTGTGGCCGCGTTTTCAACGATTGCTATGGTGCTTTACCCATTAGTGGTGACCTCATTGCAGTTGTCATCCAGTGAAGCAGGCATGTTCTTAGGTGGTTCAATTCATGATGTCGCTCAGGTTGTTGGGGCAGGTTTTATGTTGTCGACAGAGATCGGTGATGCATCAACGTTGGCGAAAATGTTCCGAGTAGCCATGCTAATGCCAGTGATACTGCTAATCGCATTGTCATTTCGAGCGCAAAAACAAAGTGACGGAAAGGAAAACCATATTAATGCGCCAATAATCCCTTTTTTCCTATTGGTGTTTATTGCTCTGATTGTTGTCAATAGCTTTAATCTTGTCCCTGATTCTGTCTCGGAAGGTATGTCAGAAATATCTAAGTGGTGCTTGGTTATTTCAATTGCAGCCTTAGGCGTAAAGACATCATTTGAGAAGCTTTTCTCATTAGGGTGGAAACCAATCATATTGCTTTTACTAAATGCAATGTTCATTGCCGGGTATATGTTGGCGGTAATTTACACCCAGAGAATGATTTAATTAGCTAATTCATATTTCGGTAGCAAGAGTGTTCATTATGAATGATAAGCATTATATAAATACAATAGACGAACTATATGAAATAGTGAATTTATTTTCTGAATGCAATAATAATGACCCTTTGATATATCGAGCGGAAGAATGTTCAAAAGGCGGACTAATTCCAAGCTTGGGTAAAGTAAATAGTAATAATCTAAGGCGAGTAGAACAAGAGCTTCTTTCAACTATGAAAGTTTACGGTGTGCCGATGTTGGACTCTCGTGACATCAATGAATGGCTATTAATGTGTTTATCCAATCAGCAAGGGTTTCCAACGCGTTTACTTGAATGGACTGACAGTCTGTTTAACGTAATGTGGTCGGTTTGTAATAGCTCAACAGAGGACTGTGTAAATATTCTTAAGGTCCGGGACTGCCATAAGGTGAATTTTGTAAAATCTCCCCATGACATTGAAAATACGAAAATATTTAAAGCGACCGACTGCGATTTTAGAACGACGAAAAACGATGAATGGTACTCAATTCATCCATTTGAAAAGGAAAGAAATGGCAGCCTTCTTTCTCTTTATGATGATCAGCGATATGTAACGGATTTGATATCTATTTACATATCGCCATCGGTAAAAAATAACTTATTAAAGGAGCTAATATCTATGAGTGCATTAAACAAAACTTCAATAACAGTTGAAGAAAAAATGGCGAATATAGATTCCAAACATAATTTAGATAATAACGGTAAGACTAATAAGGGTGAAATAAATAACGACCTTGAAGTAATTGTTCATGATAGAAAACTGGAACAATATGGACGTAAGTATCATCAAGATTTTGATTTCGACTAGAAAAAATTAGCAGAGAAAGCAAACGAGCGTTTGAATTATCAGTGAGTGATAAATGCTTTTAAATCTAACGAGATCAATAATTAAATTATAAAAAAAACTAAATCTGTGAGCTTAAAGTTTGTACATACCATAACTCAAAGTTAGAGTTGGAGTGATGTTACAAACTTGTTAAGTTGCTGTAATTCTAGTTTAAATACTCTAATAAAACGGCAGTCTAAAACTGCTTTGTATTAAATCAATAACGAAAACATAAAAGGACCCTGGAATATGAATATGCAAACCAATGCCGCGACATTAGTGCAGGAAAACCAAGTCGATACGACATTTTTACAGTCCTTTAGTGATGCGTGGAATAACCACGATATCGAAGCCTTAATGTCATTTATGACCGATGATTGTGTGTTCCACACTGTTGCAGGTGATGGCTTGCTAGGAAACACCATTGAAGGGTACGAAGCGGTTCGCAATAGTTTTGAGTTGGTATGGCAAAACTTTCCAGATGCAGCTTGGAGCGACCCTGTGCACTTTGTTTGCGGCGATAGAGCAGTAACAGAATCTACATTCTCCGCAACTAACCCAGATGGCACTGTTATCGAAGCTCGTATGGTGGACGTTTTCACGCTACGTGAAGGGAAGATCAGTGTTAAGAACGCCTTTAGAAAAACTCGACCAGTAATCACTCCCAATAAGTAAACGCGGCAACCATTGTTCGTTCACGTGTTATGACTAGGAGAGTCGAATTATGAGTTTAGTAATGGAACAACCAGCAGTAGATGCTGTAGAAGCTAAAGCGAAAAGTACCCAAGCCAAAGATAAATACGACCCGAAATATGATCCTCTAAAAGACAAAACGCCAGGTCACGGTAAAGAGTATGCGCCAACATACTGGGTTGATACGGCAGGTGCACCACCAGAAGATGATGGGCCAATAATGTCCGATATGGACGTTGATGTTGCCATTATTGGTTCTGGATTTACTGGGCTGAGTACGGCTATACACCTTGCCGAAATGTACGGTATTAAAGCAACCGTTATTGAGGCGAATCGCTTAAGTTGGGGCTGCAGTACTCGAAATGGTGGTCAGGCTCAATGTGCTTCAGGGAGGCTAAAGCGCTCTCAGTGGATTGAACGCTGGGGTCTAGAAACGGCTTTGAAAATGCACCGCGAATGCGTTGATGGTATGAACACATTCAAAGAGTTAATCAAAGATATCGACTGCGACCCACAGCCTGGTGGTCACCTCTATGTGGCGCACCGACCCAAAATGATGCCAGGTTTAGAGAAAGAAGCAAAACTGCTGCGTGACACCTTCAATTACGATGCGCAAATTTTGGACGCTGAGACAGTAAAACGCGATTACGTCGGCGATCAAGAAGCCGCAGGTGCAATGCACGAGCCAGAAGGCATCGGCATTCACGCAGGTAAACTAGCGTTTGGCTACTTGAGAAAAGCACGAGCATTGGGTGTGAAAGTTCATCCGTCAAGCCCTGTTATGGGATGGGAAACTCGCGGAGGCGTGCACTACCTCAAAACACCAGGTGGTGTGGTAAAGGCTCGTTCAGTGGGGGTTTGCACTGGTGGCTACACTAGTCAAGGTCTGCACTCTGAGCTAAAAAACCGTTTGTTGCCAGTGCTGTCCAATTCAATGGTTACACGCCCTTTGACGCAACAGGAGATTGCCGCGTGTAATTTCAAAACCAATCAGGTGATTACAGATACGCGTGTTCTTCGTCATTACTATCGCTTGCTACCAGACAATCGAGTTCAGATAGGAACTCGCAGTGCCATTACAGGTAAAAATGCGCCAGAGAAGAAATATGAAGATATGTTGCGCGCCGATCTCACGCGTAAATTCCCAGCCCTAGATCAGATCAAAATCGATTACTCATGGTGGGGATGGGTGGATGTAAGCCACGATATGATGCCAAGGATCTATCAGCCCAATCCATCGCAATCCATATTCTACGCCTTAGGTTACGGCGGTAATGGTGTGATGTATTCCGCACAAGCCGGTAAACGTCTGGCTCAATGGATTGGCGGAGAAGGACACAAACTGGATTTACCCATATTTGAATCAAAACTTCCGTTTCCAAACGTGAGGGAAGTGGTGGAGTCAGAGATGTTTGCACCATTTCGACGAGTAGGACAGCGATTCCTTTATCAGTGGTATTCGCTAAAGGATGAGGTGCTGTGACACTCAAAATATGTTTCCAAAATAGGGAAATAATGACGACCAGGAAAGTTGTACCAGGTCACCTTGTGAGCAAAGTACAGAGCGGATGTCTGTACGATATTAAAGGTTAAGACTATGAAACTTATTAAGAACAAAATCATTGCGGGTATGACAATTGCGGCGACGGCAGTGTTCTCATATACGGCTGCGGCAGCAAATTTCAAAATGGCTATTGGCGATGCCGCTGGTGGAACGCAATGGGAGCTAGCCACAACGTTCTCCGAGCTAATGGAGAAAAAGACGGATGGCAAAGTAAAGATTGACCTATTTCCAAATGGACAATTGGGTAATGAACAAGACACCGTCAATGATGCGGCTATCGGTCTATTAGACTTCTCTGTTCTAGCTATAAACAACGTAACCCCATTTTCACCAACGGTTGGCCTACTTACCATGCCATATGTGATTCAAAGCCCTGAAGAAGCAGTGCTATTGACACAAGGCCAGGTTGGTCAGGAGTTGGTTGAAAACACCATTCGTGATGCAGGCGTTCGCATTGTAGGTTGGGCGTACTCAGGCTTTAGAGTCTTGACCAACTCGAAGAAACCAGTGGCTTCACCGGAAGATTTAAAAGGGTTGGTTATTCGTGTTCCTCGTAACGAAATCATGATCGCGTCTTATCAAGCATGGGGCGTAAACCCAACTCCAATGGCGTGGTCTGAGACTTTTACAGGTCTGCAACAGGGCGTGGTAGATGGTCAAGATAACCCATACATCACAGTGTATGCGATGAAATTTAATGAGGTACAAAAGTATGTCACTAATATTCGCTACATCTTCTCTCTTGAGCCGTTGATTGTCAGTGAAACTGTATTCCAGCAACAAACTCCAGAGATGCAAAAAACCATTCTGGAAGCAGGCCAAGAGGCGACAGAGCATAGCTTCGCTTACCTTGAGCAAACTGAGAGCAAGATTCGTAAAGACCTTGAAGACAAGGGCATGGTATTTACCGACCCTGCCAATGGTGAAAAAGATTGGATCGAGAAAGTCACAACGTCTGTTTGGCCAAAATTCTACTCAAGCATCGGAGGTAAAGAGAAGCTAGACAACGTTCTTGAGCTACTGGGTAGACAATAACGATTAGTTACGCCCTATCTATTGGTGACCTGATAGATAGGGTTTTTGCATGGCTTTACTCGTTTATCTGTTCATACATATTGAGCGACTGGTTGTCATGTAAAAATCAACATTGGAGGTTATATGTCAGTCGCTAAAATAATTAGAAAACACCTAAACAACATTGAGGAGTACACCTGTTGTTTACTACTAGCGAGCTTTGTCTTACTGCTGTTCACGCAAATTTTAACTCGTCAGTTGTTTGACTATTCCATTCCTTGGGGTGATGAAGTCGCCACCTACATGTTTGTTTGGTTCGCTTATTTAGGTGCGGTGGTTGCCGCGAAAATGTCCGCTCATAACCGAGTGAGTTTCCACTTCAAGTTCTTTCCACCCATTGTTCAGACCATCAGTGAAACCATCGCAGATTTCTTATGGCTGCTGTTCAACGGTTACTTTGTTTACCTCAGTTACGACTTTGTTTTCAACAAAATGAATCTATTTTGGAAATCGCAAACGACTGGCATCCCAATGAAGTACTTCTACATGATTTTGCCGATAGCCTTTTCCCTAATGATGGTTCGAATCATTTGGAACAATTATGAGCGTTTATTCAAAGGGGCTCAAAATGAAGACCCCGAAGTAAAAGAGCTTCGCAAAATGACCGCTCAAAAATCACTGCCATAGTCGTAACAGAGAGATGTAATTATGGAATCCTATTTAACTCTAATCTTATTTGGTGGCTTTTTAACGCTGTTAATCCTTGGCGCGCCAATTACCGTATCGCTCGCAGGTGCCTCCATGGCCGCGTATTTGATATTGGATAAAAACCCGATTGCACTTGTGCAAATTGCGTTTACCTCAGTGGGTAACTTCCCGTTGATGGCATTACCATCGTTTGTACTGGCTGGTGCTTTGATGGAAGCTGCTGGTATATCTAAACGCTTGGTGGACATTGCCGAAAGCTTAGCGGGGCCTGTAACCGGCGGCCTCGGAGCGGCAACCGTTATGGCGTGTCTATTCTTTGGTGCCATTTCTGGCTCTGGACCCGCAACCACTGCAGCAGTAGGTATGTTAATGGTACCGGCTATGGTGAAGCGTGATTATGAAAAAAGTTATGCTTCCGCGGTTACCGCGGCCTCCGGTGGACTTGGGATCATTATTCCACCGTCGATTCCGTTGGTCATCTTCGGTATCTCTGCAATGGGTTTGATGGCGCCGCCTGAGGCTATTGCTCAGCACGGCCAGTTTGCCTCGCTGTCGATTCCTAAACTGTTTGTCGCGGGCGTTATTCCTGGTTTGATCATGGCATCAACCTTGGTGTTCACCAATTACATGATTGCCAAAAAACAAGGCTATCAAGGGCTGACTGAAAACTGGTCATTTGGTGAGATTCGACACTCATTACGCCGAGGACTTTGGTCGATATTAGCGCCATTTTTGATTCTCGGTGGTATCTATAGCGGTATGTTTACTCCAACAGAGTCTGCGGTGGTTGCTATTTTCTACTCGCTATTTGTTGGTTTATTTATTCACCGCGAACTGTCATTCAAAAATATCCTTAAGTCCCTGTCGACGACAACATGGATTACTGGGCGCGTCCTATTGATCTTATTCGCGGCAACCGTGTTTGGTCGCTTACTGATTGAGCAAAAGATTCCAGTAGTGGTCGCCGAGTCATTGCTTGGCTTTACCGACAATATGTATCTCGTTTGGGCATTAACTATCATTTTATTGCTGTTTATCGGCATGTTTATGGAAACGTTAGCGGCAATCATGATTATCGTGCCTGTTCTGCTACCTATTATGTACATGCTTGGCGCTGATCCAACTCACGTAGGTATTGTTGTGGTATGTACGTTATCGATAGGGTTTGCGACGCCACCTCTCGGGGAGAATATTTTTGTCGCCTCAGGGATAGGGGGAGCCACGGTGGAACAGATTACCGCGAAGATCCACCCATTTGTGCTGGCTTCGGTAATTGGCGTGTTTGTTATTGCCTTCTTCCCACAAATTACGCTATGGCTTCCGTCATTAGTCGGCTATTAGGAGAGATATCCATGAACGTATTGAAACTGATGGTGATAGGCTGTGCCTTGTCCGGCATGTTAACGAGTTTTGTTGTAAGAGCTGAAAGCAGCACTGCCGTCAATGTCTTGGATATTACTGAGCCTCATGTCGCCAGTGACGCAGAAAAGCGTGCCAAAACCTTGTTGGCGAAAGCGGTGATACATGTACAAACCGAAGGGGATGAGAGTGTTAAAGATTTCATGAGTGACCCCGAATACATTGATGGAGAGCTCTATGTCTTTGCCTTAGGTATTGATGGCGAATTTCTCGCCAGTGGAGGTTCGTCCATGGTGTTGGTTGGTGACAGTGTGCTTGATACTCAAGATGTTTACGGTAAGCCGTTTTTCCGAGAGATGATCACGAAAGCGGTACATGATGGTTACGGTGAAGTGAAGTACAACTGGGCTAATCCTACCGACCGTATGGGGGAACCTAAAACTACGTTCTTTGAACGTGTAGGTGATGTAATAGTTGCTGTGGGCTATTACCCCGAGCGTTCCAGTGCAGCTGAGGCGAAACGATTACTGGCTAGGGCAATGAAAGCCATGGTGGAATCTGAGCAGAAAAGTATCGATGAGTTTAACGACACCGACGGTAGTTTCGTGGAGGGGGATTTATACGTATTTGTGATGGATATGAATTCGGGTAAGTTTCTTGCTCATGGTGCGTCTCCTGAATTAGTGGGCCGCTCACATGATGAGATCCTAAGCCCAGATAACAAACCTATTCTTACCGAATTACTGACTCTAGCTAAGGAAAAAGGACGCGGCGTTTATACCTATAAATGGTTGAACCCTCAGTCGAACAAAGTTGAAACCAAACATACATACTACCGTGTGATCGACAATAAACTTGTCGCTGTGGGCTATTACGTTAAAACTGCTTCATCTTAATCCCATCACCCCCTCTTCATCGCTATCAGCCGTGTTGTATTGGTTGGTAGCGAACCCTTTAAATTCCTCTTTTATATTCACATAAAGCACAATAGTGGAACAATTTGTTTCATATACATTGATTATATAGATCTGTGTCATGGTATTTAAAACAAATTATAACAATTACTGCATTTTATATTGATTGAATTCCATGAAGTTACTAACAATATAGATATGCTCAAAATATAACCAGTTAGAGGTCGCTTCATGTCACAGGAACGAACTGTTTCGAATGAAAAGGAAATGCAACTCATAGGAGAAGTGACGTGGTTGTTACTGCAATCTCCCTTACACAGAGAATACCCCCTTCACGTCCTGGAGAGTCGCTTCCTTAACGCGATTCGACTGGGGCAATGCCGCATTTACTACGATAGCAAGGGTCCAATTGGGCTAGTGACTTGGGCTCAAGTGACTGAAGCCTGGCATCAAAAACTGATGGAACAGGATGAATGGCTACCTGAAGAAGAATGGAACCGAGGTAACTATTTATGGTTCATGGACTTCATTGCTCCATTTGGTAACTGCACATCTATTCGCCGTTCGCTCAGTGCTCAATTTCGACATAAAACAAAAGCATGGTGTCGCCGAATAGGTGATGAAAAGCGAGCGGATCGCGTGTTCTTGCACCGCAAAGGTCATTTAACGGATGAACAAGAAGGATATTTGAATTGATGGTACTCGATGAGATTTTTCATCGAGTGGTGACATCAATGTAAAGCAACCTAAAAGTAAGGGAGAAATATGGGTACTCGAAATTACCGAGGTGGCAATGGCGCGGATAGGCTCCATGCGGGTCACGCCACACACAAAAGCATCATCTCTGGCGGAGGTGGTAACGACGATTTGAATGCTGGACACACAACATGGGAGTCGTGGATTTACGCGGGAGATGGCAACGATGTCATTGGTAACTACAACAAGGCCCTTAATCAAATCTACATCTGGGATGGCGCGGGAGATGACTACGTTAATGTCGGTGCTGTCAACGTAAACATCTATGCTAGTTCGGGCAATGATACCTATAAAGTGACGTCTGGTAGCAATGTGTATATTGAGCTAGGTACAGGTGAGAAGGATGTTACGGTTAACTACGTTGGTTCGAAGGCTACCTTAGTTGAAAAGGGTTATTGGTATGACCGCGATATTAATGTGAAGTCTGCCAACACCAGTGTCACGACTGGCTATGGTAACGATACGGTGTACGCCTTTGGTCTGTTCTCATGCAAAGTGGAAAGTTGGGGTGGCAACAATAACATCATCGCTGAAGGTGCCGGGGTTAACGTTAAGACAGGCAGTGGTCACGATACCATCACAAGCAGCGCTGTCTCTTCCTATATCCACAGTGGTGATGGCGATGATTGGATTGTATCAAAAGGCGCATCGGTCAAGGCTCATACTGGCTGGAATGGCAACAACTATGTTTATGCTGGAGGGGCTCACGCTGACATTTGGACTGGTAATGGGCACGATGAAATTGATGCGAGAGGCATTTACGCCAAGATCCGCACTGAAGGCGGTGATGACATAATCAACATCAATGCTGTGGGTGCCACGGTCAATGCCGGAAGTGGCAATAACGATTTATATATTCGCGCAGCAGGAGCCAATATCACCGCCGGAAATGGTAATGATTATGCCTATGTCGGGGCAGGTGTTGGGTTAGTGGACCTAGGACACGGTAACAATACGGTTGATTATCGAGCTGTGGGAGGCACGGTACGTGTTGGTAATGGCAATGACCGTATTAATGTTCGAGCCGTCGGTGTCAGTATGAATGTTGGAGAGGGTAATAACCACCTTGACGTTAGAGCCGCAGGCGCAAATATTACCGCAGGGAACGGAAACGATTATGCCTATGTTGGCGCGGCAGTAGGCCTGCTCAACTTAGGACATGGCAATAATACCGTTGATTTTCATGCGGTAGGTGGTGAAGTGCGTGTCGGTGATGGTAACGATCGTATTAACGTTCGAGCCGTTGGCGTCAATATTGATGCGAAAGGGGGCAATAACCATATTGATGTGAGAGCGGCAGGTGCTCGTATTACCGCAGGAAACGGCAACGATTACGCGTACGTTGGTGCGGGTGTAGGTTTGCTCAATCTTGGTCACGGTAACAACCATGTTGTCTTACATGCAGCTGGTGGCAACGTGTTTGTCGGTGATGGTGACGACCGCATTGAAGTGAAAGCGGTCGGCGTAAAAATAGACGCAAAGAATGGTGACAACTCGATTTTTGTCAGCGCAGCTGGAGCGGAGATCAGTAGTGGTAGTGGCAATGATGTCATTGAATCGCTGTCTATAGGTGGTCAGTCGATAGATTCAGGTAACGGTAATGACGCTATCAAAGCTTATGGTGGGGTTAACGTGGTCTCTGCGGGTTGGGGCAACAATACTATTGATGCTCGTGGTGGCCTTAATGTGGTTCAAGTGGCGCACGGAGACAACTCAATTTATACCGCTGGAGGTATGAATGTTGTGTTGTCAGGTCATGGCCAAAATAACATTGATGCCTTTGGTGGCGGAAATTTTGTCTTTACGGGTAATGGCAGAAACACCATTCACGCAGCGGGTGGTCTAAATATCGTCTTTGCTGGTGACGGTAAGAATATTATCCGTGCAGAGGGCGGCTTTAATATTATTGGTACCGGTAATGGCGGTGGTTCGGGGGCTTCTTCAGTCGGGCAAGTTGCGCATGGTGAAGTCGCAGGTAATGAAATCCGAGCTTATAGCTTCGGTAACTTTATTTTGTCCGGTGATGGCGACGACAAAATTCGAGCAGGTGGATTACTATCGATCGTGACCGAAGATGGTGATGACTTTGGCAAAGACACTGGTGTCGACCATCTAAAAAATCTCGCCAACGTTACCAGTGCTGGCAACATTGTGTTGGCTGGAGAAGGGAATAATGTTGTCAAAGCATATGGTGGCGGCAACTTAGTGCAAACGGGCTCAGGTAACGACCTCATTGTCGCCTTTGGTTACGCTAACCTGATTATTGCTGGTGATGGCACCAACGATATTACGACCTTGGGAATGTATAACATCATCTGGGGTGGTTCTGGCGACGATACCCTTTGCTCTATGGGTGATGCCAACATATTTATTGCTGGTGATGGCAATAACACTATGACGGCCATAGGCACCAATAATGTGTTCCTTGGCGCTGGTGGTAACGATGATGTAATGGTTGGCGGCGCCAATAACGTCATGGTGATGGGGAGCGGCGACAATATTGCTATCGCAGTGGGCGCGAATAACTTTTTCCAAGGCGCGAGTGGTAACGATACCTTCGCCGGGTTAGGTAATCTCAATGCTATGCTCGCTGGCAATGGTGACAACTTCTTGCTGGGCGTAGGAGCTAAAAACTTATTCTGGTCTGGCGATGGTGACGATACACTCATTGCGTTAGGTCAACTAAACGTGATGCTAGCCGGTGACGGTGAAAACAGCGTGATAGTGGCCGGAATGGACAATATCGTTTTGACTGGTAGTGATGATGATTCTGTTGCGGCGCTCGGTTCCAAGAACATTATTTCTACAGCATCAGGTAACGACACCATCTACGCGTTTGGTTACACCAACTTTGTTCACTCAGGTGGTGGTGACGATGTAGCTATTATGGGGGGCCGCTACAATGTGGCACTCACAGGGTGGGGTAATGACATTGTTGCTGCTGCAGGGCAA
This sequence comes from Vibrio sp. SCSIO 43133, assembly GCF_023716845.1. NCBI lineage: Bacteria > Pseudomonadati > Pseudomonadota > Gammaproteobacteria > Vibrionales > Vibrionaceae > Vibrio > Vibrio sp. SCSIO 43133. Next base: position 1,324,886 of record NZ_CP068025.1, on the reverse strand, counting down.
CATAACATCATGCTTACCGAAGGTGGAGACGATGTCGTATTGACTATTGGTCAAAATAACGTCGTTATGTCTGGCAGTGGTAACGATGTTATTGCCGCATTCGGCAAAGAGAATTGGATCGCCGCAGGTGGTGGGGCCGATATTATTCTCGCTGTCGGTAAGCGCAATATGATAGCCGCGGACAATGAGATTACTTTTTCTACGGAAGAGATTACCGAGCTCAAAAAGGGCACTGGTAATATGTTCCAAGATAAGGATGAGAAAGGTGAGCGCAGTGGTGATCCCGTTGAAGGCAGCTTAGGTTCTGCAAGTTTTGAAGCAGAACTGCAAGCGACCGCTAACTTCAATGTCCTGTTCCCTGAACTAGACTTCTCTGATCCGAGTGTGCCTGATTGGAAAACCCCTTCCTTCACCATTCCTCAATATGATTTTGAGATTCCACCTATTCCCGAGGTGAAGTCTGCACCATCATACAAATACGGTTCTCTTGGCAACTATGGATTACCTGAAATTCATCTGCCTACATTAAGTACTCCTGAAATTGAGATTCCAAGCATCACGCTTCCATCGCTATGCATGCCTTCATTAAGTGGCTTTGGTGTTGAAGTGGATAGGTTTGATCTTGAGCTCACTTATGAGTTGGATGTGAATTCAGGGATATTCAGCGGTATGGATTCGTTGATTGGTGATATTGCTGGCTATGAGTCGGGAGGCGGTCAGAGTCGCAACATTCTCAACTCTCAAGCGGAGTTTAAACCGAGAATCAACGACAACGGTGTTTTCCTCAATACCTACACACACCAGTCGGCAGATTTGGGTAATATCGACACCGCAACTAAAGCGGCTTCAGACAATTACTTTTTGTACGGAGATGAAGACACTCCAGCAGAAGCGGGAACCAATAATCATCTGATTAATGACACCTCTGTGGGAACTTGGAACACGCCGGACGACTTTGAGCTTCGTCATAAGGATGATATTACCCTCGGTGAATCCTCGGACTCTACGGCGGACAGTTCTGGCGATTCTGCACCTACTCCAGAATTTACTACGGTTCAACTGCCTACCTTATTGTTGCCTGAAATTAAAGTGCCAGAGTTCAATTTGAATGGTTTTGATTTATCGGGCTTTAGCTTGTTTGGAACGGCATTGAGTGGTCGCGAATTTTACGGTTTCCAAATCCCAGATTTTGAGATACCAGAGTTTGGCGTGCCAGATTTTAGCCTGGGCGATTATGTGGAAATGGACTCGTTGACGATACCATCTCAGACGGTGAATATCCCTGCGTTCTCCATTCCCAATGTGATTGGTATTGATTGGTCACAGAGGTTGCCATCGTTTAACCATGACTACTATCTCTTGCAACAAAATCAAGAAGGTGACTGGGGTGACTTGATGTTGGCGTTAGGAGATACCAACCGCATGATGGGCGGTCGTGGTGACGATGTAGCCATTGGTGTCGGACGCGAGAACGTAGTCTACACCGGACGTGGTAACGATATTGCGCTGATGGTTGGCGCGAAGAATATCTGGCGTGACGACTATGGCTCCAATGTGGCGCTCGCGATTGGTGCTGAAAATACCTTAGCTGGTGGCTTCGATAATGACGTGATGCTGGCGATTGGTAATGAGAACAACCTAGCTGGTGGCACTGGTGAGAACTTGATGGCAGCGATAGGTAACAAAAACACCATTAAAGGCGATACTGCACCCGGCCTTCCGGGGGGGACCTCGAAGAACGTCATTTTTGCTCTAGGCAATGAAAATACCGTGAAAGGTGGTTTCGCCGTAACAACCGCCGTTGTTGTGGGTCGTAAAAATAATGTCAGTACGACGTTTGAAAATGACTATGTGGTGTCCATCGGCGTGGAAAATACGGTCTCCTTACATAAAGGTAGTGACGTTGCTTTCGTGATGGGTATTGATAACAAAGTATATGGTGACTATGTCGATGAGTTTGGATCTGCAAGTGATGTGTTGTTTGCCGCAGGCGTACGTAACCTAGTCGATGGTGGTGGAGGTAATGACGGTATATTTGTTGGTGGCCTGTTCAACCATGTTGTAGGTGGTAATGGTGATGACCTCATAGTTGCCATGGGCAGTAAGTCGGTTGTCAGCGGCGGTAGTGGTAATGATGTGATTGCTACTATTGGTGGTGCTAACACGGTGACCGCAGGATTAGGTGATGACTTTGCGATTAACATGGGACTGGCCAATGTGGTGTCCATGGGAGATGGCAATGACACCGTACTTAATATCGGTTTAGCTGGTGTTAGCTCTGGTGGTGAAGGTAATGATGTCTTCCTCAACCTAGGTTGGGAGACCTTCGACTTACTAACCTCAAGCGGCGCAACAATCATCAATAATGTGTTAGGTGGTATTACCGACTTTATGGGTAACGTTGTTAGTACTTTTGGTGGTGATAAGCACGATAGTATCGCTTCTCTGTTCAGCTTTGATGATCAGTCTGTATCTATAGGGAACTCAGGAAATGACGTGTTCGTGTCTGGATTCGGTAGTGCTCAAGTAACTGGTGGCGAAGGCAATGACAGCTATCGGTTTACATTGGGAAGCGGCCGTTTTGATATTTATGAGTCGGATATTGCGTCTGAAGTTGACTCGTTATTTATCAACAGCAACAACACTCAGAATGACCTGAATTTTACCTTGGATAACCTAGTTCTTTCTGAAGATCACTCTCAGCTCGATATTGTTTTTGGCAATGAGTCGCTTGGTGAAATTGGCTTAAACAACTGGGGCGATAACGACGTGTTTGAAGTCGAAGGATTGTCCAGCCTAACCTTCGCACAGCTAAAACAGCACTGGGATAGTATGGATGCGTCGGCATCTGAACAGTTGCGTGGCTTTGCTGCTTTTGATTCAGTTGCAGCGTTAGAGGCAGGAGCTGAAGCAACGGTAGCTTGGTTACAAGATGGAGAGGCAAATAAGGTTGACTTTGGAGATGTAAACAACGAGCTGTCGAGCGTTGTGGAAACAATACTTGGCGACATGCACGATTCTAAATCGAAAATTGATAGCGCAGTAAATCTTGCGTAATCGGGAGCCTGACTCAGTGATTGAGTCAGGCCTTTTTTTTCTAAATAAGGAAAGCAAAATCATGGCAGATCAACATTACATTGATGGTATTGAAAACGTCGCAATTATCGCGGGCAATATTCGCATGGATTTCTACACCTTTGCGGTAGACCCAGAGACTAGCGGTAAAGAGCCTCCAAAGGAGCATAACTTGCGATTGGTGATGTCTCCCGATGCGTTTTTACGAAGCTGGCAAACCCACACTCAGCTACTCGAAGAATTGAAAAGTAGAGGTTTGATTACTGAGAAGCCGGCCGAAGGTACAAGTAGCGACCAAGAGAAAACCACATTAGCGCCAAGTTTTAGCTAATTGCATCATCACTGAAATAGTAGGAATAGATATGAACACAGCATTGGAGGCGTACGTTCTTATCGCTAGGTATTATCAGGTTTATCACTCTGTCGATACTTTAAAGCGGGATCATGAAATCAAGGAAGATTACATGAGTTCGCTCGATTTAACGCTGCTGATTAATCAAACTGGGCTTAATGCCAAATGCGAAAAACTGCGTTGGCGACAACTATCTAAGTTGGGCGCTGCGTTCCCAGTTATTCTTAAATTGAAGCACGGTGACTTTGTTATCGCTGCTGGCGTTCAGTCTACGTCTGAAGGCAAACTAGAAGTTCTGATTCAAGACCCTAAGGCAGAATCAACAGAATTGTTGTCGGTTGATGAAGCTACCTTTCGTCGCTGTTGGAAAGGAGATGTGATTTTTGTTAGACCTCTCGGTGTGGATGTTGGCATCGAACAACCCTTTGGTTTTGGCTGGTTGTTCCACGAAGCACTTAAGCAGCCAAGCTTACTTTACACTATAGGAGCAGTGTCTCTTTTTCTGCATATCATCGCCTTTGTCGTACCGTTATTTTCCATGATTGTTTTCGACAAGGTTATTGGCTATTCCGGCTACGCCACTTTACACGTGCTTTTCATCGCTGCTATTGCCGCTCTTGCAATCAGTGGTGTATTGGCGTTCATCCGCAATCTGATCGTTTTACACTCAGTGGCACGATTGGATATCGAAATAGCACACTTGACTTGCCGTAGGTTGTTTCGGCTACCGCTGGCTTTTTTCCACAAGGTGGCATCCGGCAAGCTCGCCAAGCAAGTTCAAGAAGCCAGTGGCATTCGTGAGTTTATCACTGGCAACCTATTGTTTACCCTGATTGAACTCACGTCAGTGGTGGTGTTGCTTCCTGTGATGTGGTTTTTCAGCCCTACGCTCACTTGGATTGTGGCTGGGTTTTGCTGCGTCATTATGATGGCATTATTCGCAATTCTTCGGCCTTATCGACGCCAGCTAGAGGCGCTTTATCTCTCGGAAGCAGAGCGACAATCCATAGTGGTTGAAAATGTGAAAGGCATGGAAACCATAAAAAGTATGGCGATAGAAAAACGTCAGCAACAAGAGTGGCTGGATGTAACGGCTGATGTAGTGTCTCGTCAGCACACCGTTGGCCGGTGGAGTGGTTACATCAATGAGATCAGTGGCTTTTTGCAAAAAGTTATGTCATTGGTGATCATTTGGCTTGGTGCTCAGTTGGTATTAGCTGGGGAGCTGACGATAGGTACTTTAATTGCCTTTAACATCATGGCGAGCCGTATTGCAGGGCCTTTGGTGCAACTCATTGGACTAACTAGCAAGTTTCAACAGATATCCATTAGTGTTGATATGCTAGGTCGAGTGCTTAATAGTCCTCCAGAGCGGGTGAGAGAAGGAGGAGTGACGTCGCCAATCAAGGGGGAAATCGCCATCAGTCAGTTGGGATTTCAGTATGCACCTGATTTGCCTGCCGCGATTAATCAGCTCAGCGTACATATTCATCAAGGCCAGAAAATAGGCATTGTAGGCCCTAGTGGTTCAGGAAAGAGCACATTAACTCGTTTGCTACTCGGATTTTATCGACCGAATCAAGGCTCGATTCGTATTGATAATAATGAACTACGCGAATATGAACCGGGGTATCTTCGCTCCCAAATCGGCATTGTATTGCAAGACAGCTTCCTGTTTCGAGGGACGATAAAAGACAATATCGCTAAAGCCAACCCGAGCAAATCGTTGGAAGAGATCATCGATGTTGCCAGACTCACTGGCGCCGATAGTTTTATCGATAAACTCCCTATGGGTTACGACACGGTGTTGGAAGAAAATGGCAGCAATTTGTCGGGAGGTCAGCGGCAGCGACTCAACTTTGCGCGTGCGTTACTAAATAGCCCTCCAATATTGTTAATGGATGAAGCTACGAGTGCACTTGATGCCGACAGTGAGCAGCACATACTTAACAACCTTCATGCGCTTGCTCGTGGGCGAACGCTAATTAACATTTCTCATCGTTTATCTTCCATGGTTTACATGGACAAAATCCTTGTTCTCAAAGATGGTGAGCTAGTAGATTTTGCACCTCATCAGGAGCTGTTAGCACGATGCGATTTGTATCAGCAGTTGTGGCATAAACAGCATGCGTCCATTGAGCATAAGTCTGCACAACCTAGCTTCGAACAACCTGAGGAGATCGTGGCCTCATGAATATTAAGCACAAGGATGAGCTGTTAAACCATGCTCCCTTATGGCAACAAATTCGTCATTCTTACCCTAATCGGCTGGTTTCGCTTTCTGTTTGGGTGATTCTAGGTGCTTTATTTCTACTGATTATTTGGGCCAGTGTATCTAAGGTAAACACCTTTGTTGTTGCTCGTGGCCACGTTAAACCTATGGCACAAAATATAGTCATTCAAAGTCAAGCCGAGGGCGTTTTAGAGCAGTTTGTCATTCAAGTTGGCGACCAAGTAGCAAAAGGTGATCTTATTGCTGTTATCGATGGTCGAGCGATCGATTCGGATATTCACGTTACTCGATATCAAATGACGCGCCTTAAAGAACGCATTCGTCGCTTGGAGGCAGAGCTTGCCGAGACGCCTTACTTAATAGAAAACCCGCCTCGCTCAGCGCAGAAATTAGAAATGACTCTGTTTGACGCGAGAAAAGGGGCATACGGTGCCACTATTGCGGCCAAAAAAGAGACCTTGCTGTCGCTGGATGAACGAATCCAAAGCTTGCACCAAGAGCAATCGGTGGTCATCGAACAAATCAGTTTGCAAACGTCGCTGGTTAAAGAGAGGCGACGTTTATATGAGCAGGAAAAGGACAAGTACAGACGCACGGGACCAAAGCGAGAGGCATTTCTAGATTCTCAAAAACAACTCCTTGAACTGCAAAGAAAAAAGACGTCACTTCTCAGTGGCATTACCTCTCTGACTACTGAAGCAAAAACGACGCTTAGTGATCTCAAGCGCTACATCAGTCAGCACAAAGTGGACGTTTCCGATCAACTGGTTAGTGCTACGCGAGAGTACATTGCGTTGAAGCAGCAATTAGTGTCGGCGCAAAGTCAGCAGAGACTTTCAAAAATCCATGCCCCCATTGACGGTATTATCCTTAAAGTCGCAGATAAGACTTCGGGAACCTATGTGGCAACAAACGAATTCCTATATGAGATTGTGCCTATTAACACGCGAATGGAAATCGTGGTTGATTTGAATCCAGCCGATATTAACCAAGTTACATTGGGGGATGAGGTGACCATTAAGTTGGATTCGTTACCTTTTACCAAATACGGCACCATGCAAGGCAAGCTGCGCCAAGTAAGTGAGGATGTGTTAACTGACGATGTCTATGGGAAAGAAGGGTTAGCGTATCGAGGTTGGATTGATATCACTAGTGTTGATGGTATTCGAAATAAACCGGAGGAATTTCGATTACAGCCTGGTTTGTCGCTTGAGGCTAATATCCAAACCGACAAAAGAGCATTGATCTCGTACATTTTGTTCCCGATTGCGAGAGCGCTCGATGAGAGCTTTAGGGAGCCATAAATGAATAGATTATTGGTGGTAATGGTGGTGTTGCTTGCCGGGTGCTCAGTAACACCAGACAAAGTATCTGATGAACAAATAGAGTTGCGAGTACTGCAGCAACTTAACTGGATTCAAAACACGCAGATAGAAATTAACAAGCCTCTCACACTGTCGGATGCGGTGATTTTAGCGCTGAAAAATAATCTGGAAATTGAGCAAGCGAGATACAAGAATTTAATCGGTCAATCAGCGTTAAATAACGCCATGTTTGGCTTTTTACCCAAGCTAGATTCGAACTCCAATCGCTATGTGCGCAACAACGATGGTGGCGCAGTAGACGTACTTCCTCCTGCCCGAGACAAAAATTCGTCATCCACTACTATTTCTTGGTCCTCGTTAGATCTTGGTCAAGCATATTTACGCGCGCAGCAAGCTGGCAATGACCTGTTAATGGAACAGCAGCAACAAAGAAGGGTGATGAGCCGCATTGTTAGAGAAGTACTAAGTGCCTACCTAATAGTTTCTGCCATGGAACAAGAAGTGTCGATCTCTCGCCAAACGCTGCAGACATTAGGTGAGATGTTAGACCAAGCAAAAGCGCTGGAGCAGACAGAGTTGGTTGACCCCTTAGTCCTATTGCAATATCAAGAGCAAATATTAAGCCTCAGGGTACAACTGCAAGATGTAGAGCAGGAATTTCTGAGCGCCAAGCAAGACCTCATGGTACTGATAAGTGCGCCAAGCCTAGATATTCCTCTTGAGCACAAAGGTGTCAACACGTTGGGGCTGAACATTGAGGATATTGCCCTTCCGGAGCTTGAACGATTCGCGCTCTATCATCGTTCTGACTTAATGGAGTCGATGTATCAAGTTCGCAACGCCGGTCTTGAGATCAAAAGAGCTTGGCTTGAGGCACTGCCAAATTTCTCAGTGGGTTATTCCAGTTACTACGACTCTGATCCTAACTTGCGTAATAATGAGTGGTTTCAGGTAGATTTAAATTTAGCGATTAAGGTGATCGAGTTGCTGACATTGCCTGCAAAACTGGACGAGTTGGAGCAGAAACAAGCATTAGAGAAGTTAACCTCGCTAGCCAATGCGGTAGCGATCATCGGGCAAGTTCGTGCTGCGAATATTGATTACCAATCAGATAGGCTGCGATTGCAGATTCAATCTCAACGCGAAAAAACGTTAGAGGAAATAGTGCAGCTTCGTTCAGATCGTTTGAGTTACGAGTTAATGGATGAACTAGAAGTGTACAAAGCCAAGGTACAGCTGATCATCGCAAGAGTGAAAAAGGCACAAGCACATAGTCAATATCAAAGCTCGACTCTCAAAATGTTGGAGCAAGTTGGTGTCGACCTATTTCCCACCACATCCAATGTGGCAAGCAATGAACAGTTCAAACAAACCGTCGAGGCATGGCTCGATGACCTGCCAGTTCGAGTTTCTGCAATGCTCACACAACACACTCCACCTCTTACTTAAACACCAAACAATAGGATGTAACTTCAGAGGCGAAATGTTTTTTTGAATTTGTGGCTAATTGAGTCACGGCCCTTTTTATTATTGAATAGAGCCGAGATAATTTTAAATCATTCGAATCTGAGATAAATATTTATCAGTAAGTTAAATAATCACATTCCATATATTATCTTTATTTTCAATGTATGCCGAATGACAATCGCGTTCCTATATGAGGGATGTGTATGAAAAATAAACTATTAATAACAATGTTAGGCAGTGCGGTTAGTTTGGTTGGTTGTAATTATAGCGATGATGGGTATTTTGATGCCCATAACAATCAAGGTAGTCAACACTCTAATTCTCATACGGGGCGAGCGATAAATGAAAAGAGTTTCAGCACTCAATATGAAGTTAGCCCTGCTCAACTTCCGCGAGTGGATATAACTCCACGAGATATCACACCAATTGCTACACCTGATACGTTCGCATTCTCCGAGATGAAAATAGAGCAAAAAGGCGTAGATGCTCTATTGACGAATAGCACTCCGCAGCCGGTAAATCGTTTTATAGCGCGGATAGGCGACGACCAGCGTCTTGTCACAATTGTTTTGGACCAAGAAATTCCAGCGTATAGCCAAGCGAGACTGACCTCCGGAACGACGACATTAGAACATATCAAGGTTGTGAACCAAATGCGACTGTTTACACCTGAAGTAACCATGAGCGGTGAAGATTGTTCTTTAAAGAGTCCTGGCCAGGCATGTTATGCCACGCCAACGAAAGAGCAAAGACAAGTTTATGAAACCATGCTAACGAATATGCATAATTCATTTAATCGTAAGAGCTTTTTAGACAACTTGAACAAATATTTCGCCACTCCAGAGGAATGCCAGAAATATGATTGTAAGTCATGGACAGACAAAAAACTTAGCTATTCAGAAATGGCATTTTTAAAGTATGGCTCTAAAGGCCATCGCCTATCAATGCGTGTGATGACCGCTCACTATGCTGCCCACGGTATGGGCGGAGGGACATCACCTGATATAACCAAAGCCTTGTCAAATAGGGGGGGATGGGCATCAGCTTGGTGGGAGGTAGTGGACCCAACGGTTGATTCTAATCGGCCTTATACGAATGAAGCTTACAATGTCATATGGCATGAAGTAGCTCATGCTTATGGTTTCAGTCATGAGTCTGGAATGACCTATGGTGCCCAAGCTTCATGGGCATGGAGTGCCATTACGGGAGATAAGTATGGGAAAGGCGAGTCTTATATGGAAACTCATGTTACAGAGCATGATAGAAAGAACGTAACCGAAATGAAGTTACCTTCCGTTCTTATAGAGAAAAAGACGCTAGCAAAGAACGAAGTGATGCTAACCTTTTCTCGACCAGTAGGTGAAGATGAGGATGACACAATTGATGTGGACTTTTTATCTGCGTCTGAAGTAAGTTTTCAATCTTCGTATTCCAAAGGAACTAACTCAGTAGTGCTCAAGTTCTCCAAACTACCGGAGGCTCCTTTGTATGTTAGAGCGAAAGGTAAGGAAGATGATTATATGGGAACTATTCTTATACAGAAAGATGATCTTATACCTTCTAAGACATACCGAATTGGAGATACAAACTATAAGGTTCTGGCCGATGAACTTTTGAATTATAAAGCCAATGCCTGGGACATTCGAAATACATGTAAGAGTTATGGTGGAATTCTCGCAGAGAAGGCTGAGTATCAAAAGCTATGGGACTTCCTAGGGGCTCATCAGCTAATTGCAGAACTTCCCAAAAAAGTATTCTTATCTCGAGACGAGCCTCATGGGTATCGAGTTTGGCAATTGACTTTCGGTGATAACGCCATGGACGCAGTAGAGGTTCCTATGGGAGATCAATTAGGAGAGAGTCGAGGTATTGTTTGTTTGTCCAAACGATTCAATTAGGCTCAGGCACACACTCCAGCTTTTCTTAAACATCAACCACTACTTGGTAATCACTTCCACAATTTACCAGACTCAGGGTACGTAAGGTTCGTACCCTGAAAACCCATTCTGTCCCCAATACTTGTTATTCGATTTTGCGTTAAGGACTAAAGCCTGAATGGTTTCCACGCGACAGCCTAGCTGTTGCGCTAATTCAAAGACACTGCCCCGAATCACCTCAGAAGTAGAAGTGTTAATTAAGCAATGTTCTTGCTGGTAATGGTTTGATTGTAAATCCATACATGCTCTCCTCTACGTTTGTGGTTCTGGGCGTGAGATCTGACGTTACAAGCATTGGATCTCGCATGAGAAACTGTACAATTAACATACTATTAAATTATAAAAAATGAAACAAAATATTCCATTAAATTAAATATTGGCTTGGTTTGAGTGTGTTGATACGGTGTAGATTAAACTGTATCAGTAAGGACTTCATGAAAAAGCCCGAGTGTATGAACTATACGCTCGGGCTTTGTTTGTTGGCTGGCTTACTAATATCCCATCAACTGCAAGAGATTCTCAGCGGTGCTGATTGCTTCCTTACGATTTGCGATATTGAGCTTCTGATACAAATTACGGATATGTGTTTTAATTGTTGTACCTGCGACGTCCAGCTCTTGAGCAATCTGCTCGTTACTGAACCCGGAATATATCAAACCAAGAACCTGCCATTCTCTTTGTGTTAGAGGGCTAGTGCGTACTAACTCAGGGATATTCGGGTGGTTGATTAGCTTTTCCACAAACTCTTCGTTAAAGTGGACGGAACGGCTACGCTGCGTGGTATTGATGTCTTTCATCAATAGTTGTGCGCGATGACGCTCCAAATCCCCTAATTCAGACTTAGAGACCAGTTTCTCAAGCAGATGGCCGATGGTTGCACCGTCGACTAAGAAATTACCAATCATGCCAGTTTGGTTCGTTAAGACTAACGCTTCTTTTAGCAGAGCTTTGGCGGTCTCTTCATCCTGGTTTTGCACATTGAGTACCGCTTCCACAATCAGGTTGCGGTTGCGATCGGTCACTAACTGGTGGGCTTCTGCCTTGTCATTGAGATAGTTTAGAGTTTGCTGAGCTTGCTCGAACTGGCCTAGGTTGATTTGGGCACGAGCGATGTTTCGCCACTGAAGCTGCTCGAAGTGGTTACAAGCGTTGTCTGGTCGAATCGCAGTTTCTAGCCATTGTTCGATGGAGTCCACGTCACCGCGTGCTTGCCAGTAGAGGAGCAGCGATAATGAGGCGTTTGCGGTCCAATCAACATGGTAAGTTGACTGTTTCATCAGATGTTGGATCTGCTCAATGAACTTAGCGGCTTTATCGAGCTCCCCGCGACCAATTGCGATGCGTGCAATCATTGAGTAGCTATGAAGGTGCTTGCTCGGTGAATGGTTGCCAAGTACATCAAGCCCTTTATAAGCACACTCCTCAGCTTCATCCAATCGGTTCCAGCACCATAATACTTGCGCACGAACACGCAGTAAGAACTCATGCAATGGGACTTGATGTAGCTGCTGTTCTTCGATGAGTTTCAGTGCGCTATCCTGAATTTCGAACGCGGCTTGTACGTAGCCTTGTGCAATCAGAATTTCACTCTGCTGAAGCTGGGCCCACAGTGCTTGGTGATAGACATGGTACTGACGCGCGAGCTTTTCAGTCTGCTGCATCATCGACAAAGCACGGCTAAGCTGACCGATGACGTGATTCACTTCACCCACCACCGAAGTTGCCACGATACGGCTGCGATAAACAGAATGGTCGAGTTCACTCAATGCTTGCTCGGCAAGTTCAAGCGCTTTTTCTGGTGAGTTTTGGTTAATGGCAACTTGAGCTAGCAGCGCGTGGAATTCACCTTCTTGCTTCTTCGAGCGTTCAACGTTGCGCGTTTCCATTTCTTTGTCGGCTTTAGCAATCAGCTCGCCAACATCGTTGTAGCGGTGCTGACTTTGCGCCAACCACGCCTGCAACATACACAGCTTTGGCTGGCTATATAATTGGTCTTGGGTCAGGACCGCAATGGCTCCTTCCAGAGTTGCAAGCTCACCTTGGTTGAACATTTTCCAGCCAAACTCGCTTAAAATTTTCGCAACCAACTCACTGTTATTGGCCAGTTGAGCATGACGCAGTGCTTGGTGAGGCACTTTTTGCTCTAGCCAAGCTTCGGCTGCTGCCAAATGAAGCTCGTGCTCCTGCTGAGGAATACGCGCTTTGCGCTCATGGGATAAGAACTCGGCAAACAGATTGTGGAATCTAAACCAGTTATTTTCTCCCTCAAGTGGGTAGATAAATAGGCCGAATCGGTTAAGAGATTCAATCATGCTTAGCGCATCGTCGCGCTTGGTTAGGGCGATAACCAGACTGTCATTGAAGTGATCGAGTACTGAACACTGCATCAAGAACTTGCGGGTATCTTTATCTAACAGGTCAAACACTTCCTCAACCAAATAGTCCCAAAGGTGTGCATGGTTGAATTGAGAAATAGTCTCGACCGATTGGGCAAGAGTACGTTTTTGGTGCTGTGCTTGTAGTGCAAATAACTGCAATGCAGATGGCCAGCCTTCAACGTAAGTACGCAATGAGTCGGCGGTCTCATTGTCGATATCGCTTGCGAGTCGTTGGCTAAAGAAACGCGTGGTCTCTTCGGTATCAAAAGCGAGTAGCTCGTTGCCAATCTCGATCATTAAGTCACGCACACGGAGGTTCGCTGTGCCTAAAGGAGGGTTACCTCGACTGGTAACCACGAGAGTAACATTATCTGGCATGTGCTTAAGGAAAAAGCGCATCGCTTCGTGAATCTCTTCGTCAGTGATTAAATGGTAGTCATCAAGGACGATATAGCACTCGTTATGATAGCTCGTCAGTTCAGCAAACACTTCACTAAACAGGGAGTGGAGTGAAGAGAATTGACGACGCTCTGCCAAGGTTTGTGCATTTGGACATGTGTTATTCGTGGCTTTGTTGATGGCCTGCAATAGGTAGTTGACGAAGCGGAACGGGTCGTTGTCACTTTCATCGATGCTGTACCAGCCAACGTTTGGTTTATCTGATAGCCATTGAGCTGCCATCGTTGTTTTGCCGTAACCGGCGGGCGAGCGAAAAAGTACAAGCTTATAAAATGGAGCCTGTGCTAGCAGGTCCAATACTCGTGGACGCACAATCGCGTTATGTAAGCGTCCAGGTCGAGTTAGTTTTGAAGGAATCCACATAGATATTTCCTACCAATTTATTATGTTCTACTCCGTCGGGGAGTAGGGAGCGAGTCACCAAAGCTTTTTATTGCACGTTCGATGGTATGAGAGAGTGAGCTCTACATTTATTGATCGAGGGCTATATTTTGATTTTTAAGCTTTTTTCACAGCTACTACGCCTTATAAATGTGATTAATGTCACCTTTATTGCTTGGTGTGGAGTGTGAATGGCCTGTCATGTATACAAAAAAACCTGGTGATTTGCGGCTTTTTTCGAGGCTAATTGTGATCTGAACAGCAGAATTTGTATTTAGTCCGATAAGGGATAGCAAATGTTTCTTAATTAACGCTTAGAGTGAAATGTGAGCTTGGCGTGATCGTTATCACCAGAAAAAACAGAATGGTTAACCGGAATGGGAGATCGATCACTAAGTGGAGGGGAGTACGCCCTCTACGCCCTCCTCACTCATCCTCCATGGAGTCGGAACTAGGAGGATGTTTATGGAAACGTCACCATGCACGATATGGGACAGATGGATAAAAACTTAAAGTGAGATTTCTTAATGAAACCTACTCAGCAAAAACAATTTGATAAAGCTTCTTTCCAAGAAAGTGTTAAAAAGCACCTGTCTGCTACTTACGCAACGACTGTTGAGGCTGCTTCTGAGCGCCAATGGTATCTAGCAATGGGTCGAGCGTTAGCGGAATTAACTACGTTTGACCTTCTTGCCACTGAAGCGGACGAGCGCATCAAAAAAGCAAAAAGTGTTAACTACCTATCTCTTGAGTTCTTGATTGGTCGTTTGACGGGTAACAACCTGATCAGCATGGGCTTGTATGAGCAGATCACTGAAGCAATGGCTGAGCTAGGTCATAATCTTACCGATCTTCTTGAAGAAGAGCGCGACCCATCACTTGGTAACGGTGGTCTTGGGCGTCTAGCGGCGTGTTTCATGGATTCATGCGCCGCTCAAGAATACCCAACGGTAGGCTACGGTCTGCACTATGAATACGGCCTATTTAAGCAGTCATTCAAAGATGGCCGTCAACAAGAAGCACCAGACGCATGGCGCGGTGTAGAAGGTTATCCATGGGAAGTGGCGCGTCCAGAACTTGCGCAAGAAATTGGCTTTTACGGTCACGTTGAAGTTGTCAACGAGAACGGTAAAGAAGTTCGTAAATGGGTTCCTGGCATGACAGTAAAAGCGATGCCTTGGGATCTACCTATCGTAGGTTACGAGTCAGAAACAGTGTACCCATTACGTCTTTGGGAATGCCAAGCTATTGCACCATTCTCATTGGCAAGCTTCAACAATGGTGATTACTTCGAAGCACAGCACGCGCTAATTGACGCGGGTAACATCACTAAGGTTCTATACCCGAACGACAACCATGAAAAAGGTAAGACTCTGCGTCTAATGCAGCAGTACTTCCACTCAGCAGCATCAGTGCGCGATATCCTGCGTCGTCATGAAGCAGCGGGTTACACACTAGCATCTCTACCTAAGCAAGAAACTATTCAGCTTAACGATACGCACCCAACGATCGCAATTCCTGAACTAATGCGCATCCTTCTTGATGAAAAAGGCATGAGTTGGGATGACGCGTGGGCGATTTCTTCTAAGACATTCGCATACACTAACCACACACTACTTCCAGAAGCACTAGAGACATGGCCTGAGTCCTTAATCCAGCGTCTACTTCCGCGTCACATGGAAATCATCTTTGAAATCAACCACCGCTTCCTGCAAGAAGTACGTGCAATGTGGCCTGGTGATGGTGAGAAGCAAGCGAAACTGTCTATCATCCAAGAAGGCTTCCATCGTATGGTTCGTATGGCGAACCTATGTGTTATTGGTTCATACGCGGTTAACGGTGTAGCTGCACTTCACTCTCAATTGGTTAAGAAAGACCTATTCCCAGAGTTCGATGCAATGTACCCAACGCGTCTGCATAACGTGACTAACGGTATTACGCCTCGTCGTTGGTTGAAGTTCTGTAACCCTGGTCTATCTGCTCTGATTACTGACAAGATCGGCGACGAGTGGCCTGCGAAACTGGAACAGCTTGAAGGCATCGCTAAGTTTGCTGATGACGCTAAATTCCAGAAGGAATATATGGCTGTTAAGAAGCAAAACAAACAGCGCCTTGCGGATTGGGTTTCTGAGAACATGGGTATCGAGCTAGATACTAACGCTATCTTTGATGTTCAAATTAAGCGTTTACACGAGTACAAGCGTCAGCACCTTGACCTTCTACACGTACTAGCGCTTTACCACCGCCTACTGAAAGATCCTTCTTTCGACATGGTTCCACGCGTTGTGTTCTTCGCTGCGAAAGCAGCGCCAGGTTACCACCTAGCGAAAGAAATCATCTTTGCAATCAACAAGATTGCTGAGAAAGTGAATAATGACCCACGTATTGGCGGTAAGCTGAAAGTGGTATTCATCCCTGATTACCGAGTAAGCATGGCTGAGATCATCATCCCAGCAGCAGATGTGTCTCAACAAATCTCTATGGCAGGTAAAGAGGCATCGGGTACAGGTAACATGAAGATGGCTCTAAATGGTGCTCTAACTATCGGTACGATGGATGGTGCGAACGTTGAGATTCGTGAAGAAGTAGGCGACGAAAATATCTACATCTTCGGCCTAGATGTTGACGGTGTTAAAGAAGTGAAGGCGGCGGGCTATAACCCTTACGACTACTACAACGCGGATCCTCTACTAAAAGCATCTCTAGACCTACTTCTAGGTGATGAGTTTACTCCAGGTCAACCAGGTCTACTGCGTGCTACCTACGATAGCCTACTAGATGGCGGTGACCCTTACCTATGTCTTGCTGATTTTGCTTCTTATGTTGAAGCACACGAAGCGATGGACGCGCAATACCGTGACCAAGCGGGCTGGGCTAAGAAAGCGATTCTGAACACTGCTCTAGTTGGTAAGTTCAGCTCTGACCGAAGCATCAGAGACTACGTGAATAACATTTGGAAACTAGAAGCAGTTTCTCGTTAATCACGATGACCAAGGTGCTCAGAGAGTGCCTTGGTCGCTTTAATTGCTTCATCTCTGTTTTAGCGTCATCCCTGCGCGGGCAGGGATCTTCTAACAGCGATAATGAATACTTTGAGTAGATTTCTGCCCGCGTAAATGCGCGATGAGCAGGAATGACGTAAATAGACTGTCGAGCGGCATAATAAGCTCGAATCAAAAATTACACTAACCCTACCGTTTTGAAGGTTAAAGAAGTCCTTCGGAGAGAGCGATGACAGAACAAACAGCATTAAAACAAGTTGCTGAAATGGCAAAAATAGCCGACAGCTACGTAAGTGCGTGGGGCAGTCCAGCGAAAGTAGAAGACGAAACAATTCTTCGTCTGCTAGCGTCTTTAGGCTATGACACCACAAATGATGAAACTTTGCTTAAATCTGCTGAGAAAAAGCATAAAAAAGAAGTGATTGAACCAGTTCTTGTTGTTAAAGACGAGGATGCGGTTGAAGTCGAACTTCATTTAGGTGTTAGCGCTCGCGAAAGCGATTTCAGCTGGCGTTTAGAGACCGAGCAGGGAGAAGTACTTGAAGGCTATCTTCAATCTCAAATCGTTCGTGATGAGCGTGCTGAGGGTGGCCCTTTAGTATTTTCGTTACCTAGTGACCTACCATGGGGTTACCATAAGCTTTACCTAGAGCGTAAGCGTCGCAAAGCCCCTTATGAAATGACACTGATTCGTACGCCACGTGCCTGTTTCAAACAGAGTGCCATTGACCATGGCAAGAAACTATGGGGTCCGAGTGTCCAGCTTTATACGCTACGCACTCAGCACAACTGGGGTATTGGTGACTTCGGCGATCTAAAACAGTTGGTGGCAGACATTGCTGCGCGTGGTGGTGACTTTGTTGGTTTAAACCCAATTCATTCACTATTCCCAGCCAACCCAGAAGGAGCAAGCCCTTACAGTCCTTCTTCTCGTCGTTGGTTGAACATACTCTATATCGATGTGAGCTCTGTCGCTGAATTCGCTTTGAGCGCTGATGCTCAGCAAATGGTCGGCAGCTCTGACTTCCAAGCTCGCCTTCAGAAGGCGCGTGATTCCCACTGGGTTAATTACACTGAAGTCGCGGATCTGAAAATGAGCGTGTTACCTCTTCTTTTTGAAGAGTTTAAATCTCGTCATTTGGATAAGCAGTCTGAGCGCGCAAGATTGTTCTTAGATTTTGTGGAAGAGGGTGGCGAAAGCCTTCTGCATCAGGCGGCATTTGACGCAATTCATGCCGAATTGCACGCAGAAGATTCAAGTGTTTGGGGGTGGCCTGTTTTCCCTGAGAAATATCGCCGTTTTGAAAATAGCGCTACTCAGAAATTTATCGCTGATAACCGCGATAAAGTTCAGCTTTACATGTACTTACAGTGGATCGCTGATGTTCAAATCAACGAAGCACAAGCACTTGCCGAAGAAAAAGGCATGGCTGTAGGTCTATATCGTGACTTGGCGGTTGGCGTTGCAGATTCTGGCTCTGAAACTTGGGCAGACAATGGCAACCTTGTGATGGATGCAAGCATTGGTGCTCCACCTGATATTCTAGGTCCGTTAGGTCAAAACTGGGGTCTACCTCCACTGAACCCACAAGTACTGCAAGCGACGTCCTATGATGCCTACATCAAGTTACTGCGCGCTAATATGAAACATTGCGGTTCACTGCGTATTGACCACGTACTAGGGCTGTTGCGTCTATGGTGGATTCCAAAAGGTGAAAATGCCACTAAAGGTGCTTATATCTACTATCCAGTGGAAGACATGCTAGCCATCTTAGCGCTTGAATCACATCGTCATCAATGTAGTGTGATTGGTGAAGACTTGGGTACGGTGCCAGATGAAATCGTTGAAATCCTTCGTGAAGCAGGCGTCCACTCGTACAAGGTGTTCTTCTTCGAAACAGCAGAAGATGGTGGTTTCATCTCACCAGCGCACTACGCCGATCAGTCAATGTCAGCACTATGTACGCACGACATGCCGACATTACGTGGCTTCTGGCATTGTGACGACCTAAAAATGGGTAGCGAGATTGGTCTTTACCCCGATAAAGAGCAACTTGAAGGATTGTTTGATGACCGTCTGGAATGTAAACAAGGCATTCTTGATAGCGTAGCATGGCACGGTTATCTACCAGAAGGTGTTGGTCGTGATGCTAGCCTAGTGCCGATGGACGCTTATTTAAGTGAAGCACTTCAGCTGCATGTTGCTGCGGGCGCATCAACGCTATTGAGTGTCCAGCTTGAAGATTGGTTAGAAATGGACAAGCCAGTTAACATTCCTGGTACGGTGAATGAGTACCCGAACTGGCGTCGCAAACTGTCGATGAACCTTGAGGAAATCTTTACTCAAGAAGGGGTGAATCGTATCGCGAAACGTCTAACAGAAGTGCGCGCTAACGCAAGCAAATAATCCGCCTCAAAATCGCAAATCAAGCACGGCTTCTTCAGAGATTTGTTCTGTCATCTCTGGGAGTCGTGCTTTTCTTTTTATCGCTTGTCACTATTGGGATTTATATTGTAAAGAAGTGCGTAAAAATACCGTATTGCACCCGAAAATTAGGGTTAAATCACTTCCCGTATAGGTGCAATCAAGTACAATGAAACCTTGCTGGTAGCCCGCGCTTTGCGGGCTTTTTTATAGTGCCTCAAACGTCAGTGAAACCAACTATTGGTTTCGAAAAAATAATCATGGGGCTATTTAAGGTCGAGGGAGATGAACGTTGAATAATAAAGGGCTTAAAAAACTAAAACAGGCGTACGATCGACTCTCGAGTGCATCGTTTGCTGATCCATTTTCATTCTTAGGACCTTATCTACAGGAAGAAGGTATTGCCTTAAGAGTATGGATGCCAGGTGCCGATGGGGTAGCCGTTGAACTAGCATCAGGTGAAAGACTACCGATGGTGAGAGAAGAGGCGTCAGGTTTTGTTCTCAAATCTGATTTGGACCTGCGATTTACTCACTATCAGTTAGCGGTAGATTGGAATGGTACTGAGCAAATGCTGGATGACCCATACCAATATCACGCTTTGTACGCTGAATACGATGAGTTACATACACCAAAAGAGATGTATCACCATATGGGCTCACAATTTATCTCGCTTGAGCGAGACGGTGAGAACATTGAGGGGACACGCTTTTTGGTTTATGCCCCACATGCTACAGCGGTTAGTTTAGTCGGTAGCTTCAATGCTTGGGATGGGCGCCGTAATCCAATGCAGCGATTGGATTATGGAATTTGGGGTATTTTTATTCCAAATCTGCCAGAAGGAGCACAATACAAATTTGAATTGAAAGGACCGAATGGTGAAGGCTTACCGCATAAAGCGGATCCTTGGGGCTTCTACTCCGAGCAATACCCTTCTTTTTCATCAGTGACTTACAATCATAACCGCTACGATTGGCAAGATGAAAAGTGGCAATCTCGACCTGTCACCGAAAAGCGTAAAGAGGCGCTGTCGTTTTATGAGTTGCATGCAGGTTCGTGGAAGCGCAATGACAATGGTGATTTCCTGACTTATCGTGAATTGGCCACCGAACTTATCCCTTATTTGACCGATATGGGTTATACCCATGTTGAGTTAATGCCAGTGTCTGAACACCCATTCTACGGTTCTTGGGGCTATCAACCAGTCGGGTTGTTCGCACCGACGAGCCGCTTTGGTTCCCCAGATGACTTTAAGTATTTCGTAGATCAGTGCCACCAAGCAGGCTTAGGTGTTGTACTGGATTGGGTACCTGCACACTTCCCATCAGATGATCATGGTTTGGCGAATTTCGATGGTACGCCTCTATTCCACGATCCTGATCCGCGTCGCGGCTGGCACCAAGATTGGAATTCTTATATTTACGATTTAGGTCGTGAACATGTTCGTCGCTTTTTAGTGTCCAATGCGCTTTATTGGTTTGAGCAGTTCCATATTGATGGTATTCGCGTTGATGCCGTTGCGTCGATGTTGTATCTAGACTATTCGCGTAGCCACGATCAGTGGATTCCAAACGTCGATGGCGGTCGCGAAAATTACGATGCTATCGCAACCCTTAAGTGGATGAACGAAGAAGTCTACAAGCACTTCCCGAATGCGATGACCATTGCTGAAGAATCGACCGCATTCCCTGGCGTATCGGCTCCGACCTTTATGGGTGGTTTAGGTTTTGGGTTTAAATGGAATATGGGGTGGATGCACGACAGCCTTTCTTATATTCAAGAAGATCCTATTAACCGCAAATACCATCACGATACCATCACGTTCCCGCTTGTTTATGCCCATAGTGAGAATTATGTTCTTTCACTATCACACGATGAAGTGGTATACGGTAAGCACTCTATTCACAATAAAATGCCGGGTGATGAGTGGCAGCAAACTGCCAACTTACGAGCGTATTTAGGCTATATGTATGCGCAACCTGGCAAGAAGCTTAACTTCATGGGTGCTGAGTTTGGGCAAACCGGTGAGTGGAACCACGATGACCAGTTACAGTGGTTCTTGTTAGATTTTGACCGTCATCAGGGCGTGCAAGCTCTAACGCGTGACTTAAACAAACTGTATCGTAATGAGAAATCACTGTTCGAACTCGACTCAGAACCTAAAGGCTTTGAGTGGCGTCTTCAAGATGCGGCAGAAGCGAGTATTCTCGCTCATGAACGTATCAGTGAAGAAGGCGAACGTATGTTAGTGATCAGTAACTTTACCCCTGTACCCCATGAAGCTTTCCGCTTAGGTGTGCCGTTAGCAGGTAAGTATGAGCTGATGTTAAATACCGATGACTCTATCTATGCTGGTAGTGGGTTTGGTGCGGTGCAAACTGCATTGACTGAGCAAATGGAAAGTGAAGCACAACCACAATCGTTGTCGTTACGCTTACCACCGCTTTCAACGGTATTCTATAAGTATCAAGGTTAAGAGTACAAAAGCCCCAGCAAATTGTTGGGGCTTTTGTTTTCCATTACAACGCAAGTAAAGCCTCGCGAGCGAGCCCGATTCGTAATTGAGTATGAAAACCCGAGACAAAATTATCCAAGCCAGCTTGAAGCTATTTAATGAAAAAGGCGAGCGCGTCATTACTACCAACCATATTGCTGCCCACTTAGGTATGAGTCCTGGTAATCTCTACTACTACTTTCGCAATAAAGAAGACATCATCAAATCGATTTTTGATGAATACATTACTTATGTGCGTGAATCCTTTGTGCCAGTATCGAGTGAGACACCCGCCGAAGTATACTTACAGCGATATTGTGAAGAAGTGTTTGGTAGTATTTGGCGATTTCGATTCTTTCATGCCAGCATGCCTGAAATAGTAATGCGAGACAAATCTCTGCATAGGGATTACTTGCAAGCACACGATATTTTGGTTGCAAGAGCCCGTGAGTCAGTGCTCAATTTACGTCGTGATGGGTTTATTATTATCGACGATAGCCAGATTGATGAGTTGATTGAATTGATGCGTGTAGTTGGTGGCTTTTGGGTAAGTTACTTAATGGCAAATTCAGTAAGCAAATCGATCACTAAAGCAGATGTTAATCGAGGTGTTGGTAAGTTTATCGTCTTACTATGGCCTTATAGTACCGACAAAGGCAAAGTAGTACTCACTAAGCTGAAACTCAAATATCAGTCTCCAACTTAACGTTAGAACTCGAAGTTGCTCCTTTCCTTGCTATCGCAACTTCAGTGTATACATATAGTTGTCCCTTTTCAGTCATTCCCAAGAATTTTTAGGTGGCTCAATGCCACTTTTTTACTCCTCCAATCATTCGTCTGAAAACTTTCTGTGAATCCGATCACAGCTTTATATAAACCTCATAGAGTTTGTGTGATTAGCTTAAAAAATCACCATCAACCTTAGCTTCCATTTTTGAAAACGTGAAAAAGATCTCAACATGTAACACGAAATGAAATTAGAGTAATTACTCAAACGTAGAGTAAATGCTCTATTATAAGATATTGATAAGTAAGAATAATAGTAATGGATTTTTAGTTGGATATTGGTTTTATATAAAAAATAACGTGGAGGTATTATGGACATACCAACCTGGCATTACGTGGTATCTATGTCTTCGTATATAGTCTTTTTGCTACTACTCATCGAAGGTATGCGCCGGACACCCCGGCTAACCGCCTTTATTTGGATTGCAACTTTATTTACCGCGCCATTGTGGGTTGAACAGTTGGATGGCTGGTTCCGCTGGGCAAAAACAGTGAGTGTGCTTATTCCTACGGCTTTGGTGGTCGGCCTTGCTCGGCTCGCTTGGTACTACCGAGAGAACCCTAACGTGATATTACGTTTCTTTCGTGGTGACTGGGTATTGAAAGTACTGTACGGAGTGCTATTTCTCAATATTGCTGAAGCGACACTGAAAGATCTGGTAACCGGCAACTACTTCAACTTTATCTGTGGCGTGATTTTATGCATCACCATCCCTTTCCCACGCTACAAGAACGGAGTGCGACAATACTGGCTTATCTCGAAAGATAAGCCAAATGATCTGCTGTTCTATTCCACTGCCGCTTGGAACTTCCTATACACCACGTGGAATCTTGCGTTTGTGTATGGTGAGAATACCGGCTACTTCGCTAGCTCATTCTGTATTTTGATTGCTGCTGAGCTGTATCCCGTCATCAAAAAACGTCCAGAGCTATACATCATTGCTCGTGTTTATACGCTGGCGTTTCACATCTTCGTGCGGGCTATTCACGATGTGTTTACCCCAGTCATGGACTCCAGCGCGTGGCGTAACGAAAGCGTGCTTTATTGGTGGGGTGCTATCAACCTCGCAATGCACATTCCATTTGTCATTTGGTACTTCAAAAAGCAGCGCGAGCAGAAGGAGCCACCGTATGGCGACAATCAGCCTCCATTGAAAACGGACTGCGTCAATGAGTACGACGAAGCTCCCGACAAAGTGGCGCTCGCCAAATAGTTAAAAGCAGATTGCTTAGAGGCACATAGCTTATAGGCAAGTAGCTAAAGAGCTTTCCCCCGGAGGCCTAGTTGATGACGACGTTATTAGGCCACCACTTCAAAACCTGACACAGGTGATGGTATGAAAAGATTAACAACACAGATTTTGGCGTTGTTGGTACTACTGTGCGCGGCGTTTATGTCTCCGCTTGCAGCCGCCGACCAAGGCTATAACGAACAACAACTTATTGGCGAAACTTGGCAAGGGACTTTTGATGGCGACCCTGGAGAGGGCAGTCTGTTTTATCGCCTTGAGTTTTTGGCGGACGGCAAAGTCAAAGTGCTTAGACAGTCTGGTGGTTTTAACAAAACTGAAGTTCAGAATTGGCATATTGAAGAGGGTCAAGTCATGATCCGCAGCAATGCTGGTGATGAGATCACGGACTTTGATAACGCTACTTTTGCGTATACCGATCGCGATCAGATGCGCTTTACCAAGGATGGCAATCATTGCAACTTCCATAAACTGTATCAAACCCGTGCTTATCTGCATGTGCTGTTTGTCCTGGTTGGCTTGATTGCACTCAATGAGCTTTGCCGTCATGTGAAGTGGGCGAACTACCTACTTTGGTTCGTACTGCCGATTGCACTAATCCCACTATTTAGTAGTTATGGCGTTACCTACTGGTTCAAGTGGGTCAAGCTTTACTCGGTAGTCGGTGCCGCCGCGCTGTTTACCCTTATCCGATTTACCCCTATTGGCGATAAAAAGTGGGCACGTTTTGGCGCCGCTGCATTCTTGGCGCTGAATATTTCAGAAGCGGTGCTGCAAGATTTCACCATGGGCAACATGGCCAACATTCTCAATGCGACTGGTGGTTTGCTCTCCATCATCACTCTGGCGGGTTGGGCACAGATCCACGCTGACAAATCGAAACAAAGAGACATGGTGTGGCCTGCTATGACCACGTTTTGGATCATCGCTTACGACATCTGGAACATCGTGTTTGTTTACCTCAACTTCCCTGGCAGTGCCACAGCACAGGCCATGGTTCTGGTGGCGGCGACCTTGCCATCACTGTTTATCAAGAAAGGTACTTGGTTGCAGGCGCGCGCCTTCACGCTTGCGGGTTCCTTTATGTATTACTTCAGTTGTCCATTTATGTACGAAAGCAACGTGGTGGTGCTGCCGCGCAACGATGAGCTCATGTTATTAGCGGGATTGGCGAGCTTTGTGGCAAACGGTATCTATGCCTGGTTGTTCTTTAGAAAAACGCGCGAACAGCGCATAGCGTCAGTTCTTTCCTAACTATAAAAATATTAAATAAATCAATTGTATGACTAAATATTGTAGTGGAGCCTAATTATGAAATCTTACCTAATTCCAATGACCTCAATCGCTCTTGTTTGTTCTGGTGCTGTGCTTGCTGATGAAAAGAGTGAACAGCAAATTGACATGTCGAGTCCAACCGAAGCATATACCGCACTCGGCGTGGGGTATGGCAACGAAGGAATGAACCTTAAAGCCATGTACATGTTGTCTGACCCGAATGCCGATCGTAAGTCGGGGTTCATTCTAGAGTTTAACGATGTATTCGACCAAGAAGGAGGGGCGCCTAAGTTTTCTGGTACAACGGTCATGGGGGGAATGGTGGTTCCTCAAATGAACGACAAAACGACTAATCGAAATTACCGTTTTCGTTATGGTTCGGTAAACACAACTAATGGTTTAGGACATATGGTCGATGCGGTCGTCAAAGATCACCCATTCTATGGTCAAACAGCAGTAGTACAAGCGGGTGCGGTGGCAACATTACCGATTGGTGATAACGCCTTTATCTGGCCAGTGTTGATGGCTGGAGGAGTAATTATGGAAGATAACACCAGTAAACTTGCTAGCTATGACCCGGGATTGGTTGCTGCCAATAACCTGAGCAGTAGCGGTATTGATTGGGCTTCTACCATCTACTCCGTCAAAGTATATGGGCGCTATAAGTTTAACGACACTTGGTGGATTTTAGGTGCATGGACTTATACCGATGCGTTTGGTGGTAAGAGCTGGGATGCTCCTGTTTCTGAGGGCGGTTTAGAACTCAGCCCGCAGCAAATTGAACTGACCCTAGGTTATCAGATCACCAATCGCCAAAATTTGCGTCTCAACTTCCATAGTTATTCGGAAAGTGGTTCATCTGACAAATTCTGGCTGGAGTATAACTACGCGTTTTAACTTTCGCAGACTTAATTCCACCACATGACCCCTAGGACTAGGGGTCACAAGGAGCAACCATGAAATTTCCGAGATTAATAACCTTACTTGCTGCTGTGGTATCGGTTACCGCCGAGGCAAAAATCGTTAGTGGCGTAGATGTACCAGACACTCTGGCGATTCAACAGACAGAACTACAGCTCAATGGGGCGGGGGTACGCAGTAAGTTCTTTATGGATTTGTACGTTGGATCGCTTTTCACCTCTTTGCCTTCTACCGAGGCCGCTTCTCTTATCAGAGGCGATCAACCTTCAGCAATACGGTTAAATATTACTTCTAGCATGATCACCAAGGAAAAGTTAGCTGATGCACTTAATGAAGGTTTTAACAATGCGACTGATGGGAATACCACACCAATAGATTCCAGTATTAATCAGTTTGTCGAAATGACCTTTGCAAATGATATATCAGAGGGTGACCAATTCACCTTAGTAAGTGCACCTGAAATAGGTATTTATAGCTACAAAAATGGTGAAATGCTTGTTTTAGTGGAAGGTGACGCGTTTCGCCGCGCACTATTATCGGTCTGGTTGGGTGACAAACCGACTGATAAATCATTGAAAAAAGCCATGCTATCTCAATAGGTTGTTGCATACTAAATCAATAAATAACAATAACTGACCCTATCTGCTGGGCAGGAGGTAAAAATGGAACAACGACAAGTTATTGAGGGTATAGATGTTCATATTGAAGGTGAGGGAGCGCATACCATTGTAATGATACATGGTTGGCCTGATACCTATCGTTTATGGGATCACCAAGTAGAGCGATTCAAGTCGCGCTACCGTTGTGTGAGATTTTCACTACCAGGATATGAGCATGGACAACCACGTCAGTATTATGACTTGAATACTATGTTGATGCTCTTCGACAGCATCATTGACAGAATCTCCGAAGGTAAACCGGTGACGCTACTTCTTCATGACTGGGGCTGCGTATTTGGCTATCAGTACGCGATGAGAAACCCTGAGAAGGTCGAACGTATTATTGGCGTAGATATTGGTGATGCAAGCTCTAAGGATTTGCAATTATCGGCAAAAGCTAAAGTTGTCCTGCTGGGGTATCAACTTTGGTTGATGCTTGCATGGAACTTGGGAGGAAAGCTTGGAGATTGGATGACACGTAAAATGGCGCATGTATTTGGGGCACCGGGTGAAGCATCACAGATTCATTCAGGAATGAATTATCCTTACCATTGGCGTTGGAGTTCTGCGTTTATGAGGCGCGAACTTGGTACGATTCCTTTGGATATTCAGGTGCCATTTTTGTTTATCTACGGGAGAGAGAAAGTAGGAATGTTTCATTCTAAGTCCTGGCAGAGAAAAATGGCGAATATCGAAGGAAATAAAGTGGTGGGATTGTCCACGCATCATTGGGTTATGGCCGAGCAACCTGAGACATTTAATCGCATAGTCGAGCAATGGCTTGCGGAATCGGATGCTTTATTGGCGCCATTAGATTTACAGACTTCGGCCTAGCGAACGATGTAAGCATCCAATTTTAATGAGTAAATCCCCCTGTCTTTAACGCCGCTGCTCTTGAGCTTCGCGGCGTTTTTTTCTTTTGAGTCTTATTTAAAGCTGTTGGCATTACCAGTGGAGATACAGAGATTATTGTCTACACTCAATAGACTTAACTTAATAAAAAATAAGGTTTATTGATGATAACTGCGTTGTACGGCTCTCTTCTTGCTTCTTTAATGATCTGGCTGTCATTTCAGGTAATCAAACAGCGAAGATCGAATCAGATCGCTTATGCCGATGGTGGTGTGGAAGCCTTGCAAATTGCGAGAAGCGCACAAGGGAATGCTGTCGACTATATTCCTATTACTCTAATGCTCATGGCTTTTGTGGAGTATAACGGAGCGCCCGCGATTTGGATTCATGTTATTGGGGTGAGCTTTGTTGTGGGACGCTGCCTTCACGCCTACGGGATACTTAACAAACGCTTCAAAGGTAGAGTTAGGGGAATGCAAATCACTATTTTTGCTATGGCAGGTCTTATTGTCTCAAACCTTGTGTATCTTCCTTTTGATAAGCTTTGGTAGTGCAGCGATTTTACTTTCTATTTCCCGGTGATAAGAGGCTAAAACCAGTAGAGTACTTAGCCTCAATCTCGGCAATTTTCTTTTTCATATCTTGAAGTTGCTGTTTGAGAGTAGTTGTCTCTCAAAAGCCTGCAGTATGTTGTTGTCGACTTTAAATACCGAATCCACTATAGCGTTTTCTTCATCTAAGTCTTGAGCAAGATCTAAGGTGATTAGCAATTTCAATCATTCATCACAGCGAATACTGTAAGTAGTAAAGTTATCTTCGACCGTATTGCCAAATCCCATACCCTGTTGGTTTCGATACCTGTTGTGTGACGAATCACGATTGTTGCCTACACTGAATAAAAACAGAGGGAGATAAAGATGACAAGAGCATTACTGCCGCCAGCTTGGATGATGGTCTCCATTGGTCTTATCCTTAATGTAATGGCTATTGTGCTTTCAAGCCAAGTGCTAGACAAAATGTCGAGCGATATTGCTCTGATTCAAGAGCGTAAAGAGACAAATCTGTATTCGATACAGCTCGCGTGGAACCAAGTGGAAACGCTTGAACGAAAGCGCGAAGCGCTACTACTGCATCTTGATGGCGATGATATCTATACAGATATAGCAGATATGTTGAGAGGGCAGCTATCTCAATGGGTCACAGTTCATGTTCCTCCTATTCATCGTAAACACCTCCCTGAATTAATGACTATCATCAATAGCGCGCAGGACACGCAGCGTGATTTGATTGATGAGCTTTATCTCGACAATTTAGGGCTGTCCGAAACGTTAGCAAGCGTCGAAGAAGACATGGTGTACTACAAAAACATCGCGGTATTTCTGCAAATTCTCGGGCTGGCATTGATTTTAGCTCGTGATCTTTCTCGCCGATCATTGCCGAATTGATATACTCTAAGGCATAACTTTTGCAATTTATGAAATAAATATGCTCACTCGTTCCGATGATCTGGAAATATTACTCTCTGTCGTAGATAGTGGCGGTTTTTCCGCTGCCGCAGAAGTGCTCGACATTCAAGTGGCGAAGGTGTCTCGCAGTGTTAGTAAGCTTGAGAGTCAACTTGGTGTCACGCTTTTAAACCGTACGACTCGCCGCATTGAGCTCACCGACGAAGGTCGTCAGTTTGTCGACGGAGTCCGTGAAGGGCTGCGTGTTCTGCAGCAGACCGAAGAGGAGATTATGGCTAAAGGTGAGCTGCCAAAAGGGCGATTGAGAGTCGATGCTGCAAGCCCATTTGTACTGCATCAACTGGTGCCACTTATCGCTGAGTTTAATAGAGAGTACCCAGATATTGAGCTTGAGCTGACCTCCAACGAGGGTTTTGTTGATTTACTTGAGAAGCGCACTGATGTTGCGATTCGTATAGGTAAATTAACCGACTCAACATTGCATGCCAAGCCGTTGGGAAAGAGTCTATTGTATCTCGTCGCGTCACCCGATTACCTTGCACGGCGTGGTTATCCCAAATCAGCTACTGACTTGAGCACTCATAGTTTGATTGGTTTTGTCGGAGCGAAAGTACTCAACCAATGGCCACTACCCGGCAACCCTACGATTCGGCCAAGTATGGTGTCGAGTAACGGTGAGACGGTGCGCCAGTTAACTCTGGCGGGTAATGGGATTGCGTGTATGTCGGGCTTTATGGTCAAACAAGATATTGAAGAAGGGCTTTTGGTACCACTTCTAGAGTCAGAAAAACTCACTACGACAGGTCGCGAGCAAGTCAACGCCGTCTATTACCGTTCGTCGTCGGTAGCGCGCCGCATTACGGCGTTTATTGAATTTATTCAGCCTAGACTATCGCTGTAGTCTTATCTCCCTTTTTGTTTTTTTGTCGCCGTGGCTTTTGCATTTTTGACAAAAGCCATTTGTGATTATTGCTCTCAATCTAGAGGTGACTCGTCGCTAGAATGTCCCCATTACGATATTGAGGGCATACGACATGATCTTTTCTCACTTCAACTACGGCAAACTTGAACTAAGCAATCGCATTGCGATGGCACCAATGACTCGTTCTCGCACCACTCAGCCAGGCGATGTGCCAAATGACATGATGGCGACTTACTATGCACAGCGTGCAAATGCGGGTCTTATCATCACAGAAGGTGCGCCCATCTCGGCTATTGGTCGTGGTTACTCTCTGACTCCGGGTATCTATACCCAAGCGCACATCGATGGCTGGAAAAAAATCACTAAAGCGATTCATGACCAAGGCAGTAAAGTATTCATTCAGCTTTGGCACGTGGGGCGTCGCAGCCATGAATCCATCACAGGTGAGCAGGTTTTGTCGGCATCGGCCATTAAAGAGGCTGACCAAGTATTTGGTCCGCTACCAGAAGGTGGCTTCGGTATGATTGAAACCGGCGAACCGCGCGCGATGACTGAGCAAGATATTCAGCAAACTATTGCTGATTATGTGCAAGCCGCGAAAAACGCTATCGAAGCAGGTTTTGATGGCATTGAAATTCATGCGGCGCACGGTTACCTGCTAGACCAGTTCATGCGACTTTCTAGCAACCAACGTACTGACCAATATGGTGGCTCTCAAGAAAACCGTATCCGTTTTCTTGTTGAGGTGATGCAAGCGGTAGTGAATGAAATCGGTGGTGACAAAGTCGCGGTTCGTGTTTCGCCGCACGTCATGGAAGGTTTTTCTGAAGAAGAACCAGAGATTGTGGAAGTGGTGAAAAAGGCACTTGTCGCGCTGGCTCCAATGAATCTTGCTTATGTGCATTTCTCTGAAAACATCTCGCGTTATGTTGAAGCACCAGAGTTATTCCGTAAAGAGGTACGTGACATTTACCCAAACCCAGTCATGATTGCAGGCAAGTTGACTAAAGAGAGTGCCATGGCACTGCTTGAAAACAATTACGCCGACCTTGTGGCGTTTGGCACACCGTATGTGACCAACCCAGATCTTGTGGCGCGTTTTAAAAACAACTGGCCACTTGCTGAGTTTGATGCCGATGCAAGGCTGAGTCTATATGGTGGTGATGAGAAGGGGTATATCGATTATCCCGAGTATCAATAAGCTAAGCTGCCTATAACTGAAAAGGCGAGCATTCATGATTGAATACTCGCCTTTGTTGTATTTATAACTGGCATTAGGAGTATCAGCCGTTCTTATATTCCCGACAAGTTTGTCTTTTAACCAATGACACTGAGACGCAGGTTCGAGTGACGGTATCACCACCTTCGTTTATTGATTGGATAAGGTTGTGAATAGCAACTTTGGCAATCCGTTTATGATCGGTACGTATGGTGGTTAGTGGTGGGGTAGACAGCTCGGCGATATCGACATCATCAAAACCCAGTACAGAGATATCGTCAGGTACACGTATGCCTTGGGTTCTCAGTGCTTCGATTAACGTCATCGCGACCATATCACAGATACAGAATATTGCCGTACAATCCGAAAACTCACCGTTTCTTATCATCTCTGGGACCCACTTATGTGCGCCAAAATCGGTACCTAAGTGTTTTACGTCTTCAGATAAATTGCCCGTTTCTAAAATGTACGGAGCTAGGTCAACAATGGCAGAGCCTGGGGAGGTAATCCCTCTGCTCCAAAGACTGCGTTTGAAACCTTCAGTTCGTTGATAGACGGTGGGTTTGATGTTGGCTGTGATGCATTTTATTTTCTTGTGCCCGAGCTCAAAAAGATAATCAGCTGCAAGTTGACCACCCAAGTAATAATCAGGAGTCACGCTGGGGAACTGCATTTTGGGGTCGTACCCATTGATGAGTAGAACAGGCAAGTGCGTTGCGCGTAACATAGTCAGCAGCTCTTCATCATCCATCCCCAGTACGATGATTGCTTGAGCTCGTGTGAGGACTTGCTCGGTATCAGTGATACTGAGCTGCGAACGAAATACCAGTTCGATGGTGATGTCTAAATCCATGCAATGATGTTTTAGATCTCGCAGTATCGATCCGAAGAAACTATGAGGTGAGTTTAGGTCTTGCTCGCCAAGAACCATTATCTTGCTGACAGGCATTGGGATATTGATCTTTGGTTGTCTGCGTCGATAACCATTGGCATGAAGAGCCTCACGAACCCGTTTTACCACATTATCACTGACCAGCTCACTTTGATTGATGACTCGAGAGACCGTGGCTTTCGATACGCCACACATATTAGCGATATCAGTCAGAGTAGTTTTGTTTCTTTTTGCCATGTTCTGCTTCTCTTATCGGCTACCTGTTCTCACTATTCGAATGAAAAATTCCAATTAGAATGAGTTAGTTACTTGCCAAAATTCGATCTTTTCCGAAGTACAAATAGTGTAACGCCTCCAAAACTTTGAAACAGAGCGAGAACACGAGGTTTTTACTGAAACAATTCATGAAACGTTTCAGTGGATCTCCTTGTTTCAAACTCACCGATAGTCACGGTTTATCGATAACGAAGTCACTAACCTAATAATCAAACCAATGAATCGATTAGGAAGTAGTGAATCATGAGTTCTTTATATGAAACGATGAGCCAAGATATTTTGGCGAGCATTGAGCGTAATGCGCCGCGCATTGGACTGCGCAATCCAATGGTGGGGATGAGCCCAACCGATTATCAATGGCGTTATCACAAAGACATTTTTTGGACCGATTCTTTTTGGACTGGGCAGTTATGGTTGGCTTACATGGTTTCCGGCGAAAGTAAGTATCGTAATTTAGCAAGAATGCGTTACGGCCATTTGGAGCGCATTCTGGCAACACCTATTCAAATGAACCATGACCTTGGATTTCAGTTTAGCTTGAGTGCTGTCGCGGATTACAAGTTAACAGGTAATAAAGAGTCACGAGCGTTGGCGCTGCGCGCTGCAGAAGCGCTGCGAAACCGTTTTAACTGGAATGGTAACTATTTAGTCGCGTGGACAGCGGGCTCTGAGGGCAAGGAGCACGCAGAGCAAATCCAGGGCAAGATTATTATTGATTGCATGGAAAACCTGCCGCTTCTTATGTGGGCGTATTCTGAGACTAACATTGAGTCATTTAAAACTGTCGCTATCGCTCAAGCAGAAACCACGATCCAACACATCATTCGTGACGACTGGAGCTCGTATCACACCTTCGATTTTGACACGACGACCAATGAGCCTATCCGCGGCTGCAATTATCAAGGCTACGCTGACGAATCTTGCTGGGCGAGAGGGCAGGCTTGGGCTATCCATGGCTTTGCTCAGTTGGCATTAATGTCGGGTGAAAAGCGCTATGCCGACATCAGTGCCAAGCTGCTTGATTTTGTTATGGAACATATTAGCGATGACTGTATCCCTATTTGGGACTACCGCTTGCCAGAGCATGAAGTACCTTACAAAGACAGTTCTGCCGGATCGGTGACGTCAGCAGGGGCGTTATTGCTTAGCCAAGTGTTGGAGAAATTCGGTGATGGTGAGCGAGCGCAGCAATACCATCAGTTTGGACTCAAGATGCTTGGTGCGCTCAGAGACGAGTGCGATCTCACTAATATTCCAGAAGCTCAAGGGCTACTCAATCAAGCGGCGTCGTTTGTTCATGTCGCGCATGATCTTGACCTCGATTATCTGGCCAACTCAATGTTGCCATACGGCGATTACTACTACTACGAAGCCGTATTGCGTGCTATGGGGCACACGAACTTTTTTTGGTGATAGTACAATCACTTACATCCAATAAGGAACATTATTATGAAATTTAAGAACCTAGCGACAGTGATTATGTCGACCCTACTGCTGGTATCAGCACCAAGCGTGATAGCCAAAACCTTTAAGCTGGCATCTAACGTACCAGCGGACAGTGCGACAGGTAAACTGCTGCAGGAGTTTGCTCAAAACGTCACCAAAGAGACAGATAAGCGCGTCAAAATTAAAGTCTTTGCCAATGGCACTTTAGGCGGACAAGCGCAATATCTGCAACAGATCCAAAGCGGTGTAGTGGATATGGGACTGGTTAATAGTGCGATGATGGAAAACATCGAGCCTAAGTTTGGCGTACTCAATCTGCCGTTCATCTTCCGTAGCTTTGATGAGTTCAAGCAGGTGATGAACAGTGATTTGGTGCAAAAGGATCTGTTCCAGACCACGAATTCGAAAGGTTTTGAAGTGGTTGGGTTTATGGATACTGGTCCACGCAGCATTTACTCAACCAAGCCTGTTGAAAGCGTCGAAGATATCAAAGGTCTTAAGCTAAGAAGCATGGCAAGCCCGACTTATATGGAGATGCTTAAGCTGATGGGGGCATCTCCAACGCCACTCGACTTTACGGAAATTTATTCAGCAATGCAGCAAGGCATGATTGATGGTGGTGAAGGTGGCCTTGGCACGCTTTGGGATATCAAGTTTGGTGAGTACGCGAAGTACGGTGTGCTAACGGAGCAAACTCGCATGGTTGATCTCATTGTCATCAATGAGAAGGCGCTGGGCAAGATGTCTGAGGAAGATGCTGCGACCGTCAAACGAATCATGCAAGCG
Organism: Vibrio sp. SCSIO 43133; assembly: GCF_023716845.1. Lineage (NCBI taxonomy): Bacteria > Pseudomonadati > Pseudomonadota > Gammaproteobacteria > Vibrionales > Vibrionaceae > Vibrio > Vibrio sp. SCSIO 43133. The sequence goes on along the minus strand of NZ_CP068025.1, from coordinate 1,290,608 downwards.
ACCAGTGATAAATCGCTAGAAGTCATCATGGCTGACGCACAAAAGTCTATGGATCTTGCCGAGAAGAATTTAGGGGTTAAGTTTGTCGAAATTGATAAACAGCCGCTGATCGATTCAATGAAGCCCATCTATGAAAGAGCTTTTGCAGACCCCGACAAAGGCCCATTCTTGAAAGAGATGTTTGAGCTTCAAGAGCGTTCTCTTTAACCCCCTGGGGTGGGGTCATTGTCAGCAATGGCTTCACTCCTTTTTCCTCTTTGCGCAATCTAGGAGTGTGTTATGCGTGAAAAGCTCATGAGATTAGACGATAACCCCAACGAATCTGCGCTGGCTCGATTTGAACGTGCTCTTTATCAAATGTGTCACCTCTGTGAAGTGGCGTTGTCAAAAACTGTCACTGTCATATTGGGCATCATGAGCGTTCTGATCATCTATCAGGTGTTTACCCGTTATGTGCTCAATGACCCAAGTGGGTTGTCACAGGAGATGCTGATCTACTTGATGATTTGGTTAAGCTTTATCGGTTCATCGATATGCTTTTCCAAAGGATTTCATTTAAGTCTGCCTATCATTTATGACGCGCTTTCTGAGCGTCATCAGAAATGGCTCACTATCTTTAGCGCGCTGTTAACCGTGCTGTTGGCGGCAATCATCATCTACGGTGGGTATAACGCGATGCAGAAGAACGCGGCGTTTACCTCTCCGATGTTGCAGATATCTATGTCGGTTCTGCAAAGCATTTTGGTGCTGTCTGGTGTGTTTTTTGTACTGATGCAGCTTAAAAGAGTGATTGAGCTGGTGGGGCTTGGACGCTCAACCGTGATCACCGCAGCGGTGATGATCTCCATTGGTATCCTTAGCTATTGGGTGTGGGGAGCTCTGCAGCAAACGCAGTGGTATGAGTATTTAGTTGATGAGCATTTAGAAGTGACCTCTACTATCTTGTTATTTAGTGCGTTTTTCTTTTTGTTGGCAATGAATATTCCCATTTCTGTAGGACTCGCCTTCTCTGGCTTGTGGGTATTGTCGCTGCAAATTGATGCCGATGTCTTGATGGTGACCGCGAGTGAAAAGTTGTTCGGTGGCCTAGAAAGCTTTGGGTTCTTGGCTCTGCCATTTTTCATCTTGGCAGGCAATATCATGAACCAAGGCGGGATTGCGAGACGCTTGATCGATTTAGCGATGTTGCTAGGCCGACGTATTCCGGGAAGCCTGTGGCAAGCGAATGTACTGTCTAACATGTTGTTTGGTTGTCTATCCAGTTCGGGCATCGCGGCTTCTACCGCTATTGGTGGCATTATTTCACCAATGGCGAAAGAGAAAGGCTATGACATGCCTATCTCAACTGCGATTAACGCCGCATCCGCGCCAACAGGGATGATGATACCTCCGACGGGGATATTCATTATCTACTCCATGATCACCGGTGGAAGTGCATCGATCGCCGCTATGTTCCTAGCAGGTTACTTACCTGGAATCATGATGGGGTTGTCTGTGATGATTGTGGCTTACTTTTATGCCAAAAAGCTCAAATACCCCGTCGACAATACGCAGTACCATTGGAAGCAGATAGCATTGACGGTATGGAAGACGTTACCAAGCCTTACGATGATTTTCGTTATTATCGGTGGTATTTTGTCTGGTGTATTCACCGCAATTGAAGCTGGTGGTATTGCCGTGCTGTATAGCCTGGTTCTGTCGTTTGCTTATCGCACCATGAGCTTGAAATCGCTGCCAAAGGTACTGTTTGATTCGGCGCTGACTTCTTCTGTGATTCTGTTCTTAATCGCTTGTTCCGGATTGATGAGCTGGAGCATGACGTTCGCGAGCATTCCTGATGCGATTGGTGAGATGCTCATCGGTGTGACTGAAAACAAACTGTTGCTGTTATTGCTGATGAACCTAACTTTGTTGGCTGTGGGTATCTTTATGGATATGGCACCCGCATTGTTGATATTTACCCCTATCTTCTACCCTGTCGCGATGATGTTAGGTATTGATCCGGTTCAGTTTGGCGTAGTAATTGTTTATAACCTCTGTATGGGATTAATTACACCGCCAGTGGGAACAGTACTGTTTGTTTCTTGCAGCGTCACGGGAGAAAAAATAACAAATATAATTAAACCTTTATTACCTATTTTTGCGCTGCAATTTATTGGATTGATGTTAATAACTTATTTTCCATTCTTTACCATGTATTTACCGCAGTTGTTCGGTGTCAATTGAACACAAGCTTATGAAGTAGTTAACTAAGGTACATTCAATATAGACTCAGGGTTAGCTTCGAGATGCTGTAATCAAATGTATAATTCCAAATAGCTAAGCAATGGTTCAAAGCACGATTCATTAATATTGGTAGAATGAAAGTATATGAACGTATTTGGATACCAAAAGCCCTCAAAGATTAAATGAGGGCTTTTTTAGCCTTTTTCTAAACAGGATAATTGTGATAACCCAACTGCTCAGAAATGGTCCTTCCGGCATTGTGTAGGAGAGTGATGTATTCTGCTTTCTTCTCTTCGTCGAAACGGATTATGGGGAAGGAGACAGAGACTGCAGCGATAGCATGGCCGAAACGGTCGTAAACAGGGACAGCGATGCAACGTAGTCCAGGCTCTTGCTCTTCGTTGTCTTCACCATAATGACATTCACGAACGGTGTTCAGCTCTTCAATCAGTTGCTCTGTGTTATCGTGGGTTTTGTCTGTGTGTTTGATGAATTCGACCGTGTCTAATATTACACGAACTTCTGCGTCAGGAAGGTGGGAAAGTAGCACTTTACCTATCGCTGTGCTGTAGAGTGGATTGCGGCGGCCTACCCGAGAATGCATACGTAAGTGATAGCTTGAATCTATTTTGTGTAAATAGATGATCGAACCATCGTCAATAGAACCCAAGTGAACCGTTTCATTAGTCACTTTATTAATCTCACGCATTTCTTTATCTGCAATATCAATAAGGTCGACAAACTCCAATGATTTCGAACCAAGTTCGAACATTTTAAGAGTAAGTGCGTACTTATCTGCTTCTCCTTCTTGAGAAACGTAACCGAGTGTTTTCATGGTTTGTAGGAAACGATAGGTCGTCGCTTTTGACATCATGAGTCTTTGTGATAGTTCTGAAACGCCAATTTCCTTTTGCTCGCCCAAGGCTTGCAGAATATTGAACACTTTGAGTACCGAGGACACGGCTTCTGGCTGCGTGGACTTATCCATCTATCTTCCTTTGATTTTCTGTTGTGGGCGCGATTATAGCTTTGCAACCTTACCATGTCAGTAATTTCAAAAAGGCTTTTCATAAAAATCAGAACCGAATAGTGAGATTGCCTTCACAAACTTGCATAAGTTAAAGATAAAAATGAAACGTCATTTCAAAAATAACTTTAATGCGATTCATTTTTTGTGTATGGTTAATTTAACAACAGTGAGAACTTTCTAAGGTTCATCCTCGAATACATCTATGAAGGAATAAAAAATGATTCTTGATTCATTCAAATTAGACGGGAAAGTCGCAATCGTAACTGGCTGTGATACTGGTTTGGGCCAAGGTATGGCATTGGGTCTTGCTAAAGCGGGTTGTGATATTGTCGGTGTGAATATTGTTGAGCCGACAGAAACGATCGAGCTTATCGAAGGGACCGGCCGAAAGTTCATCGATATTCGTGCTAACTTGATGAAGCTTGATGATATTCCGAACATTGTTGACCGTGCAGTTACCGAACTAGGTCGAATTGATCTCCTAGTGAACAACGCAGGTATTATCCGACGTAACGACGCTATCGATTTCTCAGAGCAAGACTGGGATGACGTGATGAACATCAATATCAAGTCGGTGTTTTTCATGTCTCAAGCGGTAGCCAAGCAGTTCATTGCTCAAGGCGAGGGCGGTAAGATTATCAATGTTGCCTCCATGCTTTCATTCCAAGGTGGCATACGTGTTCCATCATATACCGCTTCGAAAAGTGGCGTTATGGGTGTAACGCGTCTAATGGCAAATGAGTGGGCCAAAGAAGGCATCAATGTCAACGCAATTGCACCTGGCTATATGGCGACGAACAATACTGCGGCGCTACGTGCAGACGAAAAACGTAATGCAGAAATTCTAGAGCGCATTCCTGCAGACCGTTGGGGCACGCCAGAAGATCTTGCTGGTCCTTGTATATTCTTAGCTTCACAAGCATCGGACTATATTAATGGTTATACCATTGCAGTTGATGGTGGATGGCTGGCACGCTAACCGGAGACGATTAGGTGATGGACGCGTACATTGCTGGGCAGATTTTAGGGTTTGTAAGTTATGGTTTAGGTATTGCTACCTTTTACCAAAAAAACGATAAACGACTTAAAATTTTGATGCTGGCACTGAACGTTAATCACCTTATCCACTTTTTATTGTTAGGTTCGTTAACTTCTGCGTTAGCTGCTGCGCTTTCCGCGGTCAGAACAACAGCTGCCATTTACACAAACTCCAAAATTATCGCTCTGATTTTCATTGCGTTAAGTCTCCTCTTAGGTGGAATGATTGCCGAAGACTTATCGCAGCTTTGGCCAATAATAGGAGCGGCAATTGGTACGTATTCGCTGTTTATGCTTCAGGGCATTGCGATGCGAATCGGTTTTTTATTAGGCGCAATGTGCTGGTTAACAAACAACATTATGGTGGGTTCAATTGGCGGCGTCCTGCTCGAAGCTACGCTTCTATTAACCAATTTAATGACTATTTTTAGGTTAACTCGCGATGGTCAGCGCACGGCTCATGTTGTTTGAGCTGCAGCATGGTCAATGTATTGGTCGACGACACAGTTATTTAGTTTTAGGAAAATTCGCGGCTTATAAGGCCGTTGGGGAAAGAACATGAAAATTGCACTAATGATGGAAAACAGCCAAGCACCAAAAAATGCGATGGTTGCTTCTGAGCTAAACCTTGTTGCTGGCAATCTAGGCCACGATGTATTCAATGTCGGCATGACTGATGAAAACGATCACCACCTAACTTACATTCACCTTGGCATCATGGCGAGCATCCTACTGAACTCAAAAGCAGTAGACTTCATCGTGACTGGCTGTGGCACAGGCCAGGGCGCGATGATGGCAAGCAACCTTCACCCAGGAGTGATATGTGGTTACTGCCTAGAGCCATCTGATGCATTTCTTTTCAATCAAATTAACAACGGTAATGCGATTTCACTGGCGTTTGCGAAAGGCTTTGGCTGGGCCGGTGAACTGAATGTACGTTATATCTTTGAAAAGGCCTTCACTGGTAATCGCGGCGAAGGTTACCCTATTGAACGTGCAGAACCTCAACAGAAAAATGCTGCGATTTTGTCAGAAGTAAAAGCTGCAGTTTGCAAAGATGTTGTGGAGTCACTGAAGGCAATTGACCAAGAGTTGGTGAAAACGGCGGTCGGTAGTGCTCAGTTTCAGGAATGCTTTTTCTCCAACTGCCAAGAACCGGAACTGGCAGAATATGTGCGCACACTTATCGACTAATATATTGTGCATTGAAGTTTTAAAAGCCGACGTTTGGTCGGCTTTTTTGTACTGAGAAGCGGCTCATTGTTTATACAATAAACGCTTGTGGACATGTAAGAAGCGTTTTACTTTGGTATTTAACTTAAAGAACAATAACGAGTAATTTGATGCAATCTATTTATTCCCTTTCGGAGTTATTCCCAGCGGTCACAGTCCATTCCCTAGAGCAAGGTGATGGTTTTTCGGAACGCTCTCCAATGGAAGTAAACGATTCGCAAACTCCGCTCCGCTATCCTCATCGGCTCATTTCCGAGATATCCCACCCTGAACTACTTGAATTTCATCCGGAGCGAAGCAACGGTCACGCCATTCTCATTATTCCTGGTGGAGGCTATCAAATTGTATCGATTGATAATGAAGGCGTAGAGGTGGCAAAGTGCCTTAGCGAAATGGGTTATCATGCGTTCTGTTTAAATTATCGACTGCCTATAAAAAACAATGGCTCTGACATAGAAAAGCTTGCGCCCATCGTCGATGCAAGAGCAGCATTGACTTTGATTCGCCAGCTAGTCCCCATGGCAAGGGTAGGTATCATGGGCTTTTCCGCAGGTGGTCATTTAGCAGGATGGTTAAGTACCGATACGCGGTCTAACCGACCAGACTTCACTTGTTTAATGTATCCTGTGGTGTCGATGACCTCTGGTGTCACGCATCTGGGCTCTTATGAGAATGTCGTTAATGCCTTAAACGATTCGCAACAAATAAGTTTGTTGTCTATTGATGAACGTATTTCCCCAGACGTTGCCCCTATGCTCATTATGCACGCTAAAGACGATGATGTTGTTGTAGTCGAACATAGCCTTAAGCTGCACAATGCACTAGTAGCAGCATCTGTGTCTAGTGAACTCACATTATTTGAGCGAGGTGGGCATGGGTTTGGCGTCTATGTCCGAGAAGGAAGTGATGCCGACGATTGGCTACGACGTTTTGATGATTGGGTACGCAAGTTGGATTATTGTTAGTAATGGTCCACGAGAGCGATGGTTCAACCTAACGTTATTTCTACAAAGTAGCGTTATTCACACAAAGGTATCGTTGCACTAATACAGGTCACCAAATTCGCGTAAAAAAATGTAAAGTCGTCTCAAAGGCTATTGTGTGTTGCAACTTGGATAGGTATCTTCAGACTCAGAATTTTTAAGTGTTTTTTCTACTTACTTGAATGAGACGTTGTGATGCTCGCTAAAAGCGTATCTACAATCTGTAGCTTGCTCGCGATCCTGGTAGTACTCGTATTATCCAGTGGTGCTGTGCGTGCAGATGTCTCGTTACCGCAATCAACACTGAGCATGACGCAAGTCATGCATGTGAAGTTCTGCGGTATCACCTCCGATACATTGCAAACTGAGGACTCAGGCTGTTGTGAGCCTGGAGGAACCTGCTTCGAAAAGCAGTGTTGTTCCCATGGTCACGCATCAGGCTCTGCTTTAGTTGAGACGCCACAAGATTCTCGCCTTGCTCCGTATCGTTATGAACTCACACAAAGACTGGCTAGTCTTTATACGAGCGCAGATATGCACTCGCTCTACCGACCTCCCATCGCCTAGTTCCTGTCTTACAGCGCTTCGCTGTTAACAATTTTATTGCGTGATTACTCACGCGGACTTGTTGTGCGTGCAAATAGAGCTATTTGCACCATCCTGTGATGGGAATAAAAAATGAAAACTAAATCCAAAGCTTGTGGCAAGCTCAATGCCACGCCTCTGTGCTATCTCATTCGTTGTAGTAAATTAGGAGGTTGTGATGTCGTATAAACAGCTACCTATTTTACTGTTTGTCTCAGTGTGCCTTATTTGGGGAACGACGTGGTTTGCAATGGAAGTGGCCGTTGAGACTATTCCACCAATTTTCGCAACGGGCATGCGTTTTCTCATCGCTGCGCCTCTATTGGTGATGCTGGCGAAATACCTAAAACAACCGTTATTCTTTCCTAAAGGAAAGCGAGCGTGGATGTATGTGGTCGCAATTTTCTACTTCGCGATTCCGTTTACGTTGATGATATTTGGCGAGCAATATATTTCCTCTGGGTTGGCTTCGATTATCTTCGCCAACATGCCAATTGCGGTGATGGTTATGTCGAGCCTGTTTCTTGGTTTACGCCTGCGAAAAGTTCAAATCGCAGGACTGCTAGTTGCGGTGTTAAGCCTCATTCTGATTCTGGCGACAGAGATGAAATTGGGAGGCAAAAACTACTTGGTTGGCTTTGCTGCCCTAGGGGGGGCGGTAGCGATTCATGCAGTTATGTATGTGTTTGTGGAACGGTTTTGCAAAGGCACGCCAGTGCTGACCTATAATGCGGTACCAAGCTTTCTTGCGTCATTGTTTTTGTTGTTCACTTCTTGGGTGATTGAGCAACCAGACATAAGCCTGTTCACATTGGACTCGATGACAGCGGTGTTGTACCTAGGGGTATTTGCCAGTGTCGGCGGCATTGTGGCGTATTTCAAATTAGGCCAGGTGTCTACGCCGTTTACTGCTTCGATCTGTTTTCTGTTCTTTCCGCTTATCGCATTGAGTATTTCTACATGGATTGCTGGGAACTCGATCTCGTTAGTATCTGTGGGTCTACTTTTACCTTTGCTTGGCGGGATTTTTGTCACCAAAGCCGAACCTGAGTTTTGGTTAAAGTATCAGCGAACAAGGCCGAAACCAAAGTTGTGTGAGATGTGTATGAAGGAAATGATGGACTAAGTTTCACTTACGTTTAGCAAAAAAAAGCCGCCCAGAGAAGACTCTGCGCGGCTTTCTGTTGAGTTCAATGATTAGCTGGCAATTTGCGCTTTTTTCGTTGAACCAGATTTAGATGCGTTAACCAATAGGATTCCCACAGTCAGTACCATTGAACCGCAAAGTAGGAACAATAGGCGTCCTGTTGGTTCATTTGGAATTAGAGCCATAGCAAGGATACCGAAACCAGCCACACTGATAAGTTTACCTAGCATTGAACGCTGTTTAGTATCTAGATTTTGCTGCTCTTCACCTTCTGCAACAATCGGGGTATTCCAGTTGGTAAATAACTGTTCTACTTCTTTCTCACGCTCAGGCGATAGTCCTCGGTAGAATTTAGTCGTTAGGATGAAGAAGCCACCAGTGAACACAACGTGTGCTGCTAAGCTCAATCCAACTTTAAGATCTCCCCACTCACGACCTGTTAGAGCTTGCTCCAAACCGAACAGGTGCTCAATGTCTTCTGCTTGTAGTGAGATACCGAAGATGTAAGAAACGAAACCACCGACGATAAGTGTTGCCCAACCAGCCCAATCTGGCGTTTTGCGAATCCACATACCAAGTAGCACCGGGATAAGCATTGGGAAGCCGATAAGCGCTCCAACGTTCAATACGATGTCGAATAAGCTCAGGTGACGCAACGAGTTAATAAACAAACCGATACCGATGATGATAAAGCCCATCATGATAGTGGTAAGTTTACTTACTATAACTAGCTCTTTTTGAGACGCGTGAGGGCGAACAATAGGGCTGTAGAAGTTCATCACAAAGATACCAGCATTACGGTTTAGACCAGAGTCCATCGAAGACATAGTCGCCGCGAACATAGCTGACATAAGTAGACCCACCATGCCTGCTGGCATTACGTTCTGCACAAATGCTAGGTATGCCGCGTCACCGCCTACTGAACCATATTGCTCAGCAAAGTCAGGCATAAATGCTGCTACGTACCATGGTGGTAGGAACCAAATTAGTGGGCCAACGACCATTAGGATACAGGCTAGACCAGCCGCTTTACGCGCGTTCTCACTGTCTTTAGCACATAGGTAACGGTAAGCGTTGATGCTGTTGTTCATAACACCGAACTGTTTAACGAAGATGAACACTACCCAAAGGATAAAGATGCTCACGTAGTTCAGGTTATTACCCATCATGAAGTCGCCTTGGAAATTATCTACGATATTTCCTAGACCACCACCGTGGAAGTACGCTGCAACTGCACAGGTGATTGTCACAGCCATGATGACCAACATCTGCATGAAGTCAGACGCTACGACCGCCCATGAACCACCTGTTACTGCCATTAGCATCAGTACTAGACCAGTAACAACGATTGTTGCTTCCATTGGGATGTTGAATACAGCTGCCACGAAGATTGCTAGACCGTTCAACCAAATACCGGCTGAGATCAAGCTGTCTGGCATACCAGCCCAAGTGAAGAACTGCTCTGAAGTTTTACCGAAGCGTTGACGAATCGCTTCAATTGCCGTTACTACTCGTAACTGACGGAATTTTGGTGCGAAGTAGAGGTAGTTCATGAAGTAGCCAAATGCATTGGCTAAGAATAGGATTACAACAACGAAACCGTCGTTGAACGCGCGTCCTGCGGCACCTGTAAACGTCCATGCTGAAAACTGTGTCATGAAAGCGGTAGCACCTACCATCCACCATAACATCTTACCGCCACCTCTAAAGTAATCACTGGTCGACGTGGTGAATTTACGGAACATCCAACCGATAGCGATCAGGAAAAAGAAGTAGGCGAGTACTACAAGAGTATCAATAGTCATGTTTCAGCCTTATATCATTCATACTGACGATTATAGTAAATAATCCTCTTGTAGTTTTGTATTACAATAAGCTTAAAGTGTGATGGGAGACGCATCTTTATTTTGTGTGGAAAACGATACATAAATCCTCACAAATTAACTCTAATACAAATCAACGAGTTATGAACGAGTTATATCTGAATTTGCTTTGCCTATTGTGAGGTTGTTACGCCTATGCTTTTTCAAACGGTGAAGACTTCAAGCGAAAGTGGGCAGATATGCACTTATTGTGGGACAAAAAAAGCGAGCCAATGGCTCGCTAATTCCCGAATTAAACTGCAAGGTCAATACGGATTAGTTTACGTGTGCAACTGCATCTTTAACCAGTTGACCGAGTTCTTCCCAGCGACCTTCGTCTATTAGGTTGGTAGGAACCATCCATGTACCGCCACAAGCCAATACTGACTTGATAGACAGATAGTCGTCGACGTTCTTGAGGCTTACACCGCCTGTAGGCATGAATTTTACTGGGTAAACCGCCGTAAGTGCTTTTAGCATGTTTACGCCACCTGAAGGTTCTGCAGGGAAAAACTTAAGTGTACGTAAACCCATCTCCATTGCTTGTTCAACAAGGCTTGGGTTATTTACGCCCGGTACAATTGGTACGTTTTTATCCAAACAATATTGGACTGTTCGTGGGTTAAAGCCAGGACTTACGATGAAATCAACACCCGCTTCAATTGCTTGGTCAACCTGCTCGTTAGTCAGCACAGTACCTGCGCCGATAAGCATTTCAGGGAACTCTTTACGCATTACAGCGATAGCTTCAGCTGCACACTCAGTGCGGAACGTAATTTCAGCGCATGGCATACCGTTGTCAACCAACGCTTTGCCTAGTGGAATAGCGTCTTCAACTTTGTTGATGGCAATTACTGGAATTACTTTCAAGCTTGCTAGCTGTTCGTTTAATGTCGTCATTTTATTTGTCCTACTAATCAAGAGTTGGTGTTGCGTTCTTGGGAATAATGGCACCGCGATGCTGAATAACCGTACCTGCGACTTTGTGACCCATTGCGGCTGACTTTAGAGCATCGCCGCCAGTTAGGCGTTTCGCTAGGTAACCTGCGCTAAACGAGTCGCCAGCTGCAGTGGTGTCGATAATATTGTCAACTGGTTTAGGTGCGACGTAATTAGCCTGATCGTTCACAATAACCAAGCAATCTTTCGCACCTCGCTTAATAGCAATCTCCGAGACGCCAGCTTCGCTTGTGCGTTCAATACATTGCTCAACAAACATGTCACCAAACAACGCCTGTTCATCTTCAAATGTTAACAAGGCAGTATCGGTATAGCTAAGCATCGCTTTGTAAGTATTGATTGCTGTGAGCTGATCTGCCCACAATTTCGGGCGGAAGTTGTTGTCAAAGAAGACATGCCCTCCTTTCTCTTTAAATGCTTTTAGGAAGCCGAACAACTTATCGCGTCCTGAATCAGTCAGGATCGCAAGGGTAATACCACTTAAGTAAACCGCATCGTAACCTAATAAGGTGTCGATGAGTTGTTCTGATTCTTGTTGGTCGAAAACGAATTTGGCCGCTGCATCATTTCGCCAATAAAAGAAGGTACGCTCACCAGTTTCATCGGTTTCAATGTGGTATAGGCCCGGCATTTTGTCATTAAGGCGCAGAATTAAGCTTGTATCGATACCTTCTTGATTCCAGCTCTCCATCATCTCAGCCGAGAACGGATCGTTACCTAGTGCTGTAATGTAACTTACTTTAATGTCGTGAGCATGAGTTAGCCGAGATAGATATAGTGCAGTATTGAGCGTATCACCGCCAAAGGCTTGTTTTAAAAGGTCACCTTTGCGCTGTAGTTCTACCATGCATTCGCCGATGATGGCGATTTTGTATTGGTTCATTGTGTGCGATCCCACTTTGGAGTGATTAACTTAAAAAGTCTTCACGTGAAGGAGAAAAAATATCGAGTAGAACACTATCTTGTTCTAGTGCGGTGGTGCCATGGTCAAGAAGCTTTTTCACCATAAATGCATCACCCGCCTTTAACTCACGCTTTTGCCCATCGACGATAGCTTCAAAACGGCCACTAACGACATAAACAATCTGATCGTGTATTTCATGCCTATGTATCGTACCGCTTGCTCCTTTGTCGTAACAAAGATGCATCGCCATCAGATCATCGGTAAAGCCGACAATCTTACGTTTGATGCCTTGACTCACCTGTTCCCAGGGGTGTTCATCAGCAGAGAAAAAACGGTGCACTAACTGCCTCCTAGACCAAGTTAATGTCTACTCTTAAATTCGTTGACGTCATAATAAGCAGATTTATTAATTTGTAATACAATAAGCTTACTGCAATGTGAGCTTGATCTGTTTTATTATTAAAACGCCGTTTTAATAATGTGTAATTTACCAGTTTGTGCCCGTGAATAGTAGTGTTCATATCGCACATCCTTGGTTAAATGTGACTAATGTCCACTTTTGTTTGATTTCTTGTATGACAATAATGCATATTGTATTACTTTATATGGGTCGGATTTATAGATTCAATAGATTTTGAGGGTGAAAATGTCCACATTGGTTCAACCCATACTGTTAAACGAAGACGAAATAGAGCAATTACGAAGAGAGCTCGGTCGCGATACCTTAATGGGTAAAGCGATTGCAAAAGCCATCAAAGATGTTGAAGCATTCATGAAGCTTCCTCTTGAAGTACCAGGTCACGGTGAAGCAGGTGGCTACGAGCACAACCGCCACAAGCAAAACTATACTTACATGAACCTAGCGGGTCGTATGTTCCTCATTACGGGGGATGATCGTTACGCTAAGTTTGTGCGTGATTTACTGGCAATGTATGCAGACCTATATCTCACCTTCGATTTTCATGTTCAAAAGAACACGAACCCAACAGGGCGTCTGTTCCACCAAATTCTAAACGAACACGTATGGCTAATGTTTACTAGCCTTGCATACTCATGTGTTGCCGCAACCATGAGTGAAGAAGAACGCCAGAACGTGGTTGACCGTCTGTTTAACCCAATGCTGGACATGTTCACTGTGAAATACGGCCATGATTTCGACCGTATTCATAACCACGGTGTTTGGGCAGTAGCGGCCGTTGGTATTTGTGGCCTAGCGGTTAACCGTCGTGAGTTCCTAGAGAAATCCGTATTTGGTCTTGAGAACAACGGCACGGGTGGTTTCCTAGCGCAGATCACTCAGCTGTTTGCTCCGTCGGGTTACTACATTGAAGGTCCTTATTACCACCGCTATGCGATTCGTCCACTGTGTGTGTTTGCTGAGGTTCTTCATCGTCATATGCCAGAACTCGACATCTTCAATTACAAAGATGGTGTGATTGGTAACACGGTTGAGGCGATGCTAGCAACGGCCTACCCAAATGGTCAGTTCCCAGCACTTAACGATGCATCTCGCACCATGAGCATCAATGATGCGGGTGTGCAGGTCGCAGTAAGTCAGTATGCGAAGCACTATGGTATCAACGATAACCTACTCGGTATGGCGAACATCCAAGACTCTGTGTGGGTTCACGGTTGTGGTCTAGAGCTATCACAAGCGTTTGAAAAAGCAACTGATGTTGGTCTTCCATTCTGGCCAAGCGTTGAGTTAAACGAAGGACCAAATGGTGACCGTGGTGCGCAAGGCTTTATGCGTGTCCAAGACAAGAACAAAGACGTATTTCAGCTAGTGATGAACTATGGTCAGCACGGCATGGGACATGGCAACTTTGATACGCTGGGTATTTCTTACTTCAACCGAGGTAAAGAAGTGCTTCGTGAATACGGCTTTGGCCGTTGGGTTAACGTTGAACCTAAGTTTGGTGGACGCTACCTAGACGAGAACAAAACCTATGCTCGTCAGACGATTGCTCACAACGCAGTGACGGTTGACGAAACGTGCCAAAACTACTTTGACGTAGAGCGTGCTGATAGCGTACACGGTCTGCCACACTTCTTTGCTGCAGACAACGAGCAGATCGTTGGTATGAGTGCTTTTGCTAATGAGCACTACGACGGTGTACAGCAACAGCGCAGCGTGTTCATGTTGAAACATGACGATCTTGAAGCGCCATTACTCATCGATTTATTTCGCCTAACAGGCGAAGGTGAGCACCAGTACGATTACTCGTATCAGTTTGATGGTCAGGTGATCCGCACCAACTTTGAATACCAGGCACATAAAGAGCTCAACGTATTGAGCGAAGAGCTTGGCTATCGCCACCTTTGGAATGTAGCACAAGGCGAAGCAAACGAGACGGCGCTAGTCAGCTGGCTACAAGAAGACAGCTACTATACTTGGCTAGGTACCAGCTCGAATGACAATGGCGAGGTTATCTTCACTCGCACGGGCGCCAATGACCCAAGCTTTAACCTACGTAGTGAGCAAAGCTTTATTCTTCGCACTAAGGGCGAAGACACTCTATTCGCATCGGTAATTGAGACACACGGTTACTTCAACGAAGAGTTTGAGCAATCGGTCAGTGCCCGTGGCAGCGTTAAAAATATTCAAGTTGTTGGTCACAACGCGCAAGCGTCAGTGGTAGAGATTGAGACGGAAACCTCTCGCTTTACGCTAATGGTGAGCAACAACCCACAAGTTACTAAAGATACAACCAACAATGCTGAGATCGCAGGCAAAACCTACTCTTGGGTTGGCTGTTTCGCGATTGAGCAGGAGACACTATAAATGAGCTATCAACCACTACTATTGAACTTTGAGGAAGCAGCGGAGCTGCGCAAAGATCTAGGTAAGGAAACCTTGCTAGGTAAGAAACTAGCGCGTGATATTGCTCAAGTGAATGACTACATGGCTGAAGTGGGCATTGAAGTCCCTGGCCACGGTGAAGGCGGCGGTTACGAGCATAACCGTCATAAGCAAAACTATATTCATATCGACTTAGCTGGTCGTTTGTTCCTTATCACTGAGGAAACTAAATACCGTGACTACATCGTAGAGATGCTAACCGCGTACGCGAATGTTTATCCAACACTGGAAAGCAACGTTAGCCGTGATACTAACCCACCGGGTAAAATCTTCCACCAAACGCTAAACGAAAACATGTGGATGCTTTACGCATCTTGCGCATACAGCTGCGTGTACCGCACGCTTTCGGATGAGCAAAAGCAACACATCGAAACAGACCTATTCAAACAGATGATCGACCTTTTCGTTGTGACTTATGGTCACGACTTCGACATCGTCCACAACCACGGTCTGTGGGCAGTAGCCGCTGTGGGTATTTGTGGCTATGCGATCAACGATCAACAGTCTGTTGATAAAGCGCTTTACGGTCTGAAGCTTGACAAAGTAAGCGGCGGTTTCCTAGCTCAGCTAGACCAACTGTTCTCGCCAGACGGCTACTATATGGAAGGTCCTTACTACCACCGCTTCTCGCTGCGTCCAATCTATCTGTTCGCAGAAGCGATTGAGCGTCGTCAACCAGAGATCGGTATCTATGAGTTTAACGACTCAGTGATCAAGACGACTTCTTACGCGGTATTCTCTACAGCTTTCCCTGACGGCACGCTACCAGCACTAAACGATTCGTCGAAAACCATCAGCATTAATGATGAAGGCGTTATTATGGCGACAAGCGTGTGCTACCACCGCTATGAGCAAAGCGAAACGTTGCTTAGCATGGCAAACCACCAACAAGACGTTTGGGTTCAATCTGCAGGTAAAACTCTGTCTGATGCAGTTGATGCTGCGGATGAAATTAAGCCGTTTAACTGGGGTAGCTTGTTTGTCACTGACGGTCCTAAAGGTGAGAAAGGTGGACTTACTATTCTCCGTCATCGCGATGCTCAAGACGATGATACGATGGCTCTTCTATGGTTTGGTCAACACGGCTCTGATCACCAGTATCACTCTGCTCTTGACCACGGTCATTACGATGGGCTTCATTTAAGCGTATTTAATCGTGGACAAGAAGTTCTGCACGATTATGGTTTCGGTCGTTGGGTAAACGTAGAGCCTAAGTTTGGTGGTCGCTATATCCCTGAGAACAAGTCGTACTGTAAGCAGACGGTCGCGCATAACACAGTAACAGTTGATCAAAGAACGCAAAACAACTTCGACACGGCAACCGCGGAGTCTCGTTTTGGCTCGAAGCAGTTCTTTAAAGCTGATGATGCAAAACTGCAAGGTATGAGCGGTAAAATCAGCGAGTACTATGAAGGCGTGGATATGCAGCGTTCAGTGCTACTGGCTGACATAGAAGAATTCGAGAAACCATTGGTTATTGACGTTTACCGTATCAAAGCGGACAAAGAGCACTCTTACGATCTCCCCGTTCACTTTTCTGGTCAAATCATTCGTACCGACTTTGAATACAGCACAGAACCTACATTGCGCCCAATGGGTGAAAACTCTGGTTATCAGCATCTATGGAACTTAGCTAGTGGTAACGTTGAAGGTAGCTCTCTTGTATCTTGGTTACACGGCAACAGCTACTACAGCTTGATAACAAGTGCAGTAGCAGATTCAAAAGTGTACTTTGCGCGCCTAGGTGCTAACGATCCAGACTTCAATCTACGCAGCGAGCCTGCACTTATCTTGCGTCAATCTGGTCAGAATCATGTATTTGCTTCTGTACTTGAAACTCATGGTTATTTTAACGAAGAGTTTGAGGCTTCAGTGGGAGCCCGTGGTCTTGTCGAAGCGGTGACAACGCTGGCTGATAATGACGATGCGACTGTCATTGAAGTGACAACCACAACAGGTAATGCATATCGATTTGCCGTCAGTAACCGCGAAGCGGGGCAACAAGAGTTATTACATGAAATGACGATTGGCGACGAAAGCGTGAGTTTTACTGGCTCGTTTGCTCAACTCTAACTCTATATCTATTTCTAGCCGGGCATTGCCCGGCTTTTTGCGTTGACGATTTTAGCAATTTAAAAGGGGAACTATGGACACTCTTGATGGTGTGATTGTCATTGGCTATTTTGCTTTTGTGCTGTTCGCTGCGTTAGCTTTCAAGCGTTTTACTACTGACTCATCTGGCTTTATTCGTGGTGGTGGAGCGATGATGTGGTGGATGGCTGGCGCGACGGCCTTTATGACTCAGTTCTCCGCGTGGACATTTACTGGTGCTGCGGCAAAAGCTTATGAGGATGGCCTAACTGTGCTATTTATCTTCTGGGGCAACGCACTCGGTTTCTTTGTAGCGGCTTGGTATTTTGCCGAACGCTATCGAAAGCTACGCGTTGAAACGGCGATGGAAGTGATTAAGGTTCGTTTTGGTCGTAGTTCAGAGCAGGTCTACACTTGGATTTCTTTTCCTCTTACCATTTTATCTGGTGCAATATGGCTCAATGGCTTAGGGATCTTTGCTTCTGCGGTATTTAATATCGATTTAATGGTTACCATTATTGGTGTTGGTTGCTTGGTGACGTTTATTGCGGTGAGTGGCGGCTCATGGACGGTATCAGCGACGAATGTGATTCAACTGATTTTGCTGGTGGCTATTACGATGGCGGTTGGCGTTTACGCACTCATTGAAATTGGTGGTCCATCTGAACTAATTAGTCAATACCCGACTGAAACGTATATGGGGCATGACATCAGTTATTGGCAGATCTTCTGGTTATGGGTCGTGGTTATGATGATGAAGCAAACCATGAACACCAATAACGCATTATCCTGTTACCGCTTTTTGGTGACAACCAATGAGAAAGAAGCGAAAAAAGCGGCTCTGGTTACGGGTATTCTTTTCATTGTTGGACCTGTTATGTGGTTCGTGCCGCCATGGGCAACAGCAGCAATGGGTGTTGACTTGATGGCGTATTATCCAACGTTAGGCACGAGTGCCAATAACGCTGCATATGTTTACTATATTGACCACTTCTTACCTGCTGGGATGTTAGGTTTGGTATTAGCTGCAATGATTGCTGCGACGATTTCTCCAATGACAACAGCATTGAACCGTAATGCAGGTATTTTCGTGCGTAATGTCTATCAATCCATTATTAAACCTCAAGCTAACGAAGTAGAGCAGCTTCGCGTGGGGCAAGTAGCCACATTAGTGAATGGTGTGCTTTGCGTTCTTGCTGCCTTGATGTTTGCGTCGATTAAAGAATACAGTTTCTTCGATATCATGATGTTATTTGGTGCGCTACTACAGACACCACTTTCTATTCCATCGCTGTTGGCGTTTGTGACGTTAAAAACACCAGACTGGTCTGGCTGGGCGACTATTGCTGTGGGACTCTGTGTGTCAGCATTTA
Organism: Vibrio sp. SCSIO 43133; assembly: GCF_023716845.1. Taxonomy (NCBI): domain Bacteria; kingdom Pseudomonadati; phylum Pseudomonadota; class Gammaproteobacteria; order Vibrionales; family Vibrionaceae; genus Vibrio; species Vibrio sp. SCSIO 43133. Next base: position 1,272,313 of record NZ_CP068025.1, on the reverse strand, counting down.
TGCAGTTCATATTCCAAGTGGATTGGTTGTTACCACTGTTCGATACAGCAAGCTTTAGCCATCGTGAAACAGTGGATCTGCAAGTCGCAGCGACCATGTTAGCTCACCTCTTTATTACCGGCGGGTTCTTCATGATGACACGTTATTTTTATCAAAAGCCGATTGGTGCGAGATTAGGTGAGTTGAATACGCTGAAAAAGAATTTACTCACGCCGATTAGTAAAGAAGAAGAGGCACCTGTAGATTTTCGTCAAGGCGCTTATCTAGGAAGAATGTGTCAAGTGCTAGGATTGCTGGTGGTGCTTATTTCAATGACGACTGACTCGTTACGTGATGGCAGTATTTTTGTTGTCATTGGTGCTCTTATAGTGTTGGCTGGTACTCATTTATATCGAACCAGACATAATGACGACAAGTTAGAAGATGCGACTTCACATTAAAATTACCGTATTAACAATACATTAGTTGAATTTTCACTCTAGGATAGAATTTGAGTGAATTTTATTTATCAGAGTTACTGGTGTCGGTAAAGATCTATCATCTTGAGGGGCTGAAATAGTTGCTTCACTATTGAGATCCTTTTCCTCATACAGTTTTGGCATTATGGAAATATTTCAGCAGCAACACGAAGCGATTGCTTTCATTGGATTAGCGTTAGCTTTTGTTTGTGGATTTTCAGCAGTGTTTTGGCAAGCTCATCAATAAGGCAAATACATGTTCGATGTCCCGACTCTAGAAGCGCTAGCATTGGTATTGGTTGTCTTTATCGGCGGTTTTGTTTACCGCTCGAAAATTGAAGACTAATACGCATTGTCACGACGATCCAAAAGGCCCTAGTCATCACTGATTAGGGCCTTTGCTTTTATACTTGATTAGGTGTTTAGCTTAAATAGAGAAACTTCCGACACTAACTCTTCCATTCTTTGTTTCACAATGTGCATTTCTTTGTTCATTTTCTGAATATTACTATCGGTTTCCTCCACCATAGAGAGCAGGTTATCGATATCTGATTCAACCGATTGTGTGGTTTGTGCTTGTTCTTCAGTCGCTGTCGCGATACTGCTGTTGTAGTCTGTGATCTTCTTGGTGGTGCCAATAAGTGTTTCGATCATGGCATTGGTTTCCGATACCATAGATTGTGCCGAATAACTGGCATCACGACTTTGCTGCATGTTCTCAAATGAGGTTTTCGCGTTACTAGAGATATCATCCAGAAGGTTGCGGATGACTTCAGTTGATTCTTTGCTGCGCTGAGCAAGTGAACGAACCTCGTCTGCTACCACGGCAAACCCACGCCCTTGCTCACCCGCTCGTGCTGCCTCAATAGCGGCATTCAGCGCCAGCAAATTGGTCTGCTCTGAGATGGCATTAATGTTGTCGAGAATCTCAGACACGTTCGCCATCTTCACTTCCAACTGTTCTAGACACGTGTAAGTGTCGTCAACACTCGAAATTAACTTGGTCGTGGTCGAGAGTGAATGTTCCCCATGGCTTTGACACTGCATTGCATCATTCTGAGCGCTATCAGCGCTTTGTTGGGCTTCTACGGTAATGCCCGCCATTTCTTGACTGGTTTGGGCCATTTCTGTCATAGCCGTTGCGATATTGTCACAACGCAGATGAGTTTGCTGACTCACGGTTTGAGTCGAGGCGACCAACCTACTCATTTCTGCCATTTCTTGCTCAGTTTTTTGTGCGACATCGAGAGAGGTTTGTAATGCCGATGCAAAGCTGTCCGTTAGCTGATTAAAGTGGTGAGCGATGTTGCCAAGTTCATCTTTTTGCTCACAAGGCAGTTTTAGGCTCAAATCCTTGCTGCGCGCAATGGTATCGATTTGTTCGACAAAACGACTAACACGGCGATGTAGGCGATTGGTTGACATGAATGCGATGATGGAGAGAGGTAGCACCACAAATAATGTTAAAGCGATATACGCATAGACTAGTTGCTGTGCTTGTTGCTGGTTTTGTAACGCCAGTGCTGTCATATCGTTGGCAATGGAATCGGCCATAGACTTAATCTGTCCGATACGCTTAGTAGCAAGTTCAAACCAAAGAGAAGCACTTGGTCCTTGCAAGTTGTCCAGCGTTGTTTTCTGTGACAGGTAATCTTGTTGAATGGCATTCACGTCACGCCAGTTTGAACTGTTAGTCATTGCGGATAGCTGATGAGCTTGCTCGGCGGAAAACAGAAGCGTTGCTTGACGAAGGGCATAGGCTTCGGTTGCGATATAACTGGTGATGTTGGCGTATGCATCCAGTGTTGAACGTTGTCCGGCAAATGCACCATTGAGAGCGCCACGAGCTTTACCGGCTTCCTCTTTCATAGCTAGTAAGGCGTGTAGACCACGTAACTGCTGTTCAAGTTTTGGTGCGTCAACCTGAGTTAAAATTACCGATAGATTATCAAGCGCCATGCGGTTGATATTGGAGTAAAACGCAAAGGGTGAATCCTTGATATTCAGAGTATCAACTTGCTGGCGAATGCTATTGCGTTGTTCCAACTGTTGTCGAACATCCTGGCTTAAACGGTCTATCAGTTGTTTGTCCAACACTTGTGGTGCAAAGGCCAATAGACTTTGATACGCCTGATCGGCTTTCACCCTTTGCTGTTTAAGTGCTGTGACTTGCGGCCCTTGTCCTTTGGATGCTACCACACCTGCCGTTAATCCTCGTTCAACAGCAAATTGATGAGCAATGTTATCGAACAGATGGAACAGCTCGACTGCTTCTTGTGATGCTTGGGCATGGTCGGCACGTTCTTGGGCTTTGAAGATCTGGGTAGCGATGAGTCCCATCAAAAGTGTTGTTGGAATTAGAAAAACCAAGAGAATGGTGTTTTTAATATTAAGTAACTTAAGAAGGTTAGGCATTGTATAAACCGTGTATAAAAAACTGGATGCGTAACCTAAAGATTTTACAGAGTTCAATACACGTATTACACGTCAGGGTATTAGAACTTTGATACGATACGAGAAGCGTCAATGGTTTGATGAGTGTCAATTTTTTGGCTACCACTTTGTGGTTATAAAACAAAGTGATAGCCAATAAAATTGAGAGATTCTTCCAAGCTTCAACAAGGAGGAGATCATTTCTTGGCCATGTTAGGCTGCCTGGTGAGTACTAAAGTTACCTAACAATGCGTCATAAAATTCGCTGTCATCGAGAATGCCAACGACTCTACCAGACTCAACCAACAAAATCGGTAACCCACTACGCTGCTTAAGTTCTATTGCCTCTCTCATACCGATGTCTGGACTGGCGACCACGACGGTACTTTGATCAATATGGGTCAGATCACCTCGATTTGCATCCCAATGGACGAGCTTTAGTTCCTCGTCTTTAACAATGCTGAGTTTGCCATTCGCTTGATTGACCCAAACCGATTGATCGGAACAGATCTGCAAACGATCATGTTCTTGCTTTAACTCACTTGCTGGTTGCATTAATGAGCGGCCTTTAAGTACGTTAAGTGGGTTAGTGTGAGCAACAAAGTCACGGACGTAGTCGTTTTCTGGTGTGAGGATAATTTCTTCTGGCTTCGCATGTTGAATTAGTTTGCCAGATTCCATAATGGCAATATTGTTGCCTATTTTTAGAGCCTCATCCAAATCGTGACTGACGAATAGAATCGTCTTATTGAGTTTCTCTTGGAGAAGAATCAGCTCATCTTGAAGCTGGGTTCGAATCAATGGATCTAGGGCAGAAAAGGGTTCGTCCATCAATAAGATGTCAGTATCCATGGCAAATGCACGAGCGAGTCCAACACGCTGCTGCATACCACCTGATAGCTCATGCGGGTACTTATCTTCCCACTCAGAGAGACCAACAAGCTCTAGCTGCTCGCGTGCTTTGTTTCGCCTTGTCGACTTCGACATGCCTTGCAGTTCAAGTCCAAAAGCTACATTGTCCAACACGGTTAGCCAAGGCATCAAAGCAAATTTCTGAAAGACCATAGAAACACGATGAGTACGTAGGTGACGTAACGTTTCGTCATCACAAGTGGCTAAATCAACATAATCGTCACCATTTTTCAGCGCTAATGAGCCTCGGGAGATGGTGTTTAAGCCGTTGACTGCACGGAGTAAGCTGGACTTACCTGAGCCTGAAAGTCCCATCAGGACGCAAATCTCACCTTCTTTTACGCTCATCGACACATTATCGACCCCGACGACTTGCGAGGTTTGGTCGATGATTTCTTGACGAGTCTTGCCTTGGTCAAGTTGCTCAAGCGCTAATTGCGGTTTATCACCGAAGACAACGTCTAGGTTTTTAATCGTAATGGCATCCATGACTAGGCTTCCTTTTGATTCGGCGATTTACAGAGTCGGTCTAGGATAATAGCAACTAGGACAATCGCTAATCCGGCTTCAAATCCTTGAGAAATATTGACCGTATTTAGGGCTCGAACGACGGGTTTACCCAGTCCATCCGCACCGACGAGAGCGGCGATGACCACCATGGATAAAGACAGCATGATGCATTGGGTCACGCCAGCCATGATGCTGGGCATGGCCGCTGGCAGTTCTACTTTAAACAACAGCTTCATTCGTGTGGCACCAAATGCCTTGCCTGCTTCCACCAACTCTTCCGGTACTTTGGTGATGCCAAGGTAAGTTAGTCTAATTGGCGCGGCGATGGCGAAAATAATGGTGGAGATCAATCCAGGAACAATACCCAGCCCAAACAGAACCAAAGTTGGAATCAGATAGACGAAAGTGGGGACGGTTTGCATTAAGTCAAGAATGGGGCGCAGCAACGTATACAGCCAAGGGCGGTGTGCTGCCATGATGCCAAGAGGTACGCCAATTAATACAGAAATCGTTGTCGCGGCAAACACCAAAACAAAGGTTTCTAGCATTTCTTGCCAGTAGCCAAGGTTCAAAATCGTCAGCAAAGCACCAATGACAAATAGTACCAAAGGGATACTACGGTGCAGATACCAAGCAATGGCTGCGGTCATAATGATCGGCATTGCAGGTGGCATCCATTTAAACACATCAATGACGAACAAAATGATGGTTTCAAGGAAGATAGAAATTGCGTCGAATAGGCCTGCGGCATTGAATGTCAGCCAGTCGACACCTGCTTCCATCCATTGACCCAGAGGGATTTTGTTGTCAGTAATAAAATTCACAATACAACCTTAGTGTTTTCGAGTGGACAGTTATGCCCACTCATTTTGAATTACGCTTTTGAGTCGATGTAGCTTTGTACTGCTGCGTTTGCGTCTTCACCCGATAGAGTTGTTACGCCAGATAGCCAAGCTTCTACTTGCTTTGGATTTGCCTTCATCCATTGCTGTGCCGCTTTTGACGGTTGTACATTTTGATTTAAGATGGCTTCCATCAATTGGTTTTCCATCTCAAGGCTGAACTCTAGATTTTTCAGCAGTTGACCCACGTTTTGGCATTCAGATAGATAGTTGGCACGCACGTTGGTGTAAACGTTGGCACCGCCGTAGTTAGGACCGAAGTAATCGTCACCGCCAGAGAGATACTCCATTTCGATATTGCTGTTCATTGGGTGTGGTGCCCAACCCAAATACACAATCCATTGGTTGCGGCGTGCAGCGCGAGAAACCTGAGATACCATGCCCGCTTCACTAGATTCGACTAAGTTAAAGTCCTTGAGGCCGAAAGCGTCACTGTCGATCATGGATTGAATAAGGCGGTTACCATCGTTGCCTGGTTCAATGCCGTAGATACGATCGCGGAATTTGTCGGCATGTTTGGCTAGATCAGCAAAGCTTTTTACGCCAGCGTCATAGACATATTTAGGCACGGCTAGGGTGTACTTAGCACCTTCTAGATTGGCACGAACGGTTTCTACGGTTTTGGCTTCACGATATTTAGCGATATCTCCCTCCATCGTAGGCATCCAGTTGCCAAGGAAGATATCGATATCACCGTTCGCCATTGAAGAGTAAGTGACAGGTACTGACAGAAGATCGGTTTTGGTTTTATAACCCATCCCTTTTAGTAGTTCCGTAGTGACCGCAGTGGTTGCAGTGATGTCTGTCCAACCAACATCGGCAAAACGTACCGTTTCACATTGGTTGGCATAGGCGTTCATCGCCAGACTACTAAGAGCGAGTGCTGAGAGTGTTTTTGTCATCGTTGACATGCTATTTCCTTTTTATTTTTGGCTGACTTTGGTGGACTTAGTCCAGCTCTCTCAATGGAGAGCCTATTCGTTGTGTTTGTTCCCAGTTCGGGGCGAGCCAAACAGGTTGTTTGTCGTGTTGAAGAGGCTTGCCCAAGATGATGTCGGCAGCGCGCTCGGCAACCATGATGGTTGGACCGTTAAGATTGCCGTTTGGAATCGTTGGGAAAATGGAAGAATCGACCACGCGTAGTGCTTTGATACCGCGAACGCGGCACTGCTCGTCGAGTACAGCTAGTGGGTCATCATCGGCTCCCATTTTGCAGCTGCAAGAAGGGTGATATGCGCTTTCTACGTTCTGCTTTACCCACTCATCGATAGCGTCGTCGCTTTGAATATGGAGCCCAGGTTGAATCTCATCACCGCGGTAGGCATCCATTGCGGGTTGATTTAGAATCTCACGAGTCAGGCGAATGCAGTCTCGCCAATCTTGGCGATCTTGCTCGGTCGAGATGTAATTGAACTCAATTAATGGCTTGTCATGCGGATTTGCCGAACGAATCTCTACGGTGCCACGGCTCTCGGGTTTATTAGGCCCCACATGCACTTGGAAACCATGCCCATCAAACGCCGCTTGCCCGTCATAGCGCATGGCAGCTGGAAGAAAATGGTATTGAATGTTGGGCCACTTCAGTCCTTTACGAGAACGAATAAACGCGCAAGATTCAAAGTGGTTGGTCGCACCTAAGCCTTTGCGAGTAAGAATCCATTCTGCGCCAATAAGCCCTTTGCTCACCAAACCGAGTTTGCTGTTTAGCGTGATTGGCTGAGAGCAGTGGTATTGGAAATACACTTCAAGGTGGTCTTGAAGATTAGCACCTACACCAGCGAGGTCATGTTCTACCGTCACGCCTGCGCGCTCCAACACCTTCTTAGGACCGATTCCGGAAAGCTGCAAGAGCTGCACTGAACCGATAGAACCAGCACTAGAAATGACCTCTTTGTTTACTTTGGCATCGACGACAATACCAGACTTTTCATACTGGACGCCGGCAGCCTGTTTAGCTTCCAATAGGACTTTATTAACCACGACACCTTTAATCAGCGTGAGGTTAGGGCGCTTGAGGGCACGTTTTAGATAGGCATTGGATGTAGAAGCTCGGACCCCACCATCAACGGTCATATGCATCGGACCAAAGCCTTCTTGCTGATAACCGTTATAGTCTTGAGTTTCAGGGTAACCGGCTTCTTTGCCTGCATCGATAAAGGCTTGATAGAGTGGGTTACGAGTCATGTTATTGCCATTGCAAGTGCCAACTGGGCCGTCCCCACCACGATACTCATCGCTGCCACCATCCCAAGACTCTGCGCGGCGGAAATAGGGTAAACAAGACTGGTAGTTCCAACCTTTTGCACCTTGCTGTTCCCATTGGTCGAAATCACAAGCATGCCCGCGAACATACACCATTCCGTTAATGGATGAGCTACCGCCAAGCACTTTACCGCGAGGACAATGTAGCTTGCGTCCATCTAGACCCGCCTCTTCAGTGGTTTCAAATTGCCAAGCGTATTTTTCGGTGTTCATTGGGTAAGAGAGGGCTGTTGGCATCTGAATAAAAATACTTTTATCGCTGCCACCTGCTTCTAACAGTAATACAGAGTGCTCACCGCTTTCCGTTAGTCGGTCTGCCAACACACAGCCAGCCGATCCCGCGCCGACGATAATATAATCGTAGCGTTGTTCCATAATCTGTCTCCGTAAACTCATCGTTAGGCGTAAGGGCTGACGTATTCGCCAAGCTCGATTAAAACACTCTTAGTTTGGGTGTAATGCCTTAAGGTCTCAGGTCCATTTTCACGGCCAATACCAGAATGCTTATATCCGCCTACGGGCATTTCTGCTGGAGAATCACCCCATGTGTTCACCCAGCAAATACCAGCTTGCATTTGATGAATAACGCGATGTGCTCGTGATAAATCTTGAGTGAAAAGTCCAGCGGCCAATCCATAATCGGTGTCGTTAGCGCGTGCAATAACGTCTTGTTCGTCATTGAAAGTAAGTACTGACATTACAGGTCCGAAGATCTCCTGCTGTACATGCGGCATGTTGTCGTCACAATCGACGAAGACAGTTGGCACGACGAAGTTACCTTTGTCTAACCCATTTTCAGTCACCTGATAACCGCCAGTCAGTAGGGTTGCGCCACTTTTCTTAGCACTTTCAATGGCGTCTAAAACTTTAGATAAATGTGTTTTTGAAATGAGGGCACCAACTTGAGTTTTGCTGTCCATCGGGTCGCCAACGATCAGTTTTTCAGTGCGGGATTTCAGCTGCTCAATAAAGGCTGAGTATATAGATTGATGTACAAAGACGCGGGTGCCGTTAGTGCAGACCTCGCCCTGGGTATAGAAATTCGCGACCATAGCGGCAGATACTGCGTCATCCAGTTTAGCGTCTTCAAAGATGATCATTGGAGACTTACCGCCAAGCTCCATGGTGACGTGTTTAAGGGTTCGAGCACTATCAGCCATGACTTTCTTCCCTGTACCTGATTCACCGGTAAAGGAAACTTTGGCAATATCAGGATGTGCTGTCAGCATCTGACCAACCCGATGATCACCTTGAATCACATTGAACACACCATCTGGTACTCCCGCTTCACTATAGACTTCCGCAAGCTTTAGTGCGCTTAGAGGCGTTTCTTCCGAAGGCTTGAAAATCATGGCATTACCCGCAGCAAGTGCCGGTGCAGACTTCCACATAGCAATTTGAATCGGGTAGTTCCAGGCGCCAATTCCCGCGCAGATGCCTAAAGGTTCACGTCTGGTGTAGAAAAACTGATTCTCGCTAAGTGGTTGTTGCTCACCTTGCAATGCTGGAGCGAGACCAGCGTAGTATTCGATGACGTCGGCACCAGTGGCAATATCCACTTCAAGGGCTTCTTGTAGTGGTTTTCCGGTGTCAGTAACTTCGAGAGCAGCGAGTTCAGAATTGCGTTCGCGCAGCAATGCCACTGCCTTGAGAAGAATTCGACTGCGTTCAATGGGGCTCATCGCAGACCAAATGGCGAAGCCTTTTTTAGCAGATTCAATAGCAAACGCTAAGTCCTCAGAATTTGCTTGGACGATTTCAGCTAAGGGCTCACCGTTAGCAGGATTATAGGTCGTAAAGTATTCGTCGGATGAGCCTTGTTGAAGTTGTCCGTCGATGTAGAGTGTTTTCATATCCATTTGAAAGTCTGACTTATGATTATTTTAATGAGTAAAAAGTGAGTTGCTTATCTAGATAATCGTTGATGATGAAACGGGCCTTTTCAGCGTCAATACCTTCTGGTGTCAAGGTGCCTCTTAGCCAAATTCCATCGATAAGCGCAGCGATACCGTTAGCAACGACATCGGCTTGTTCCGGTGTGAGCAAAGTGTTGAGTTCAATCTTAAGGTGCGATAACAGGCGTTTTTCATTGACACGTTGTAGGCGCTTCAACTGGGCGTCGTGCATTGAATAAGACCAAAACGCTAACCAAGTTTTCGCCACTTTATTTTCTGCCTGAAATCCTACGAAATTGGCGTCAATAATGGCATTGATACGTTTGACGTGTTCTGTTTTGGGGATTTGACTCAGGTGAGATGTCACGGTTCTAGAAAGCTGCCTTAGGATTTCTCGCATGGTCTCTTCGAGAAGGCCGTGTTTACCACCAAAATAGTGGTTGATGATACCTGTAGAGACGCCGGCTTCCTTGGCAATTAACGAGATACTCGCGGCGTGCAAGCCCACACGATCTATAACAGACATGGCTGCTTGAACTAGCTGTGGTTTCCTGACTAATGGCATGCCAACCTTCGGCATTTGAACTCCTTTTTATTTTTAATTGAACGTTCAGTTAAATATAAAATGCCTGAAAAAAGATTTGAGTTCAAATTAAATCTCACTTTTTGCGTAACCAGTAAGTAAACATTTTTTAACACAATCAAAGAGTGGGTCTATCATTCGACACCAAAGAAACAGGTCAATAAAAGTGCTAAACCAAACTGTATAGTTGATTTGTTGCCATCTAATTCATTGATTTAAAATGATTGCTTTGGCTTGTAATTTGTCTGGGAGTGAAAGGTTTGGAATTTCGGTTCAGCGGAAAAACCATATTGAGTAGGCTGACTTGGCTCAATAAATATTTAGAGTACGAACTATTAAGAAATAACAACGCAAGAGAGTCACTAAGAAGGGTCATTTGGAGAAGCGCAATGGGCAGTTAAGAGAGTCTCTACTGCCCATTGCGTTAGCGTTTAAATGAAGTCTTTACGCATTGGGGTAAAGTTATCAATTAAGATACCGGCTTTTAAGCACTTACAGCCGTGCATAATGTTTGGCACTTTATAAACAGTATCTCCCGCTTTGACGATTTTTGTCTCTTCACCTACTGTGAATTCAAATTCACCAGAGACAACATAGGTAATTTGCTCGTGAGGGTGGTTGTGCATTGGTGCAACCGTTCCATCTTCGAAGTGCACTTCTACGGTCATCATGTTTTCACAATGCGCCAACACTTTGCGGCGTAGGCCGCCACCTTGATCTTCTAATGCTACATCTTTGTTGTATACGAACATTGCTGTTTCCTCTAAATCAGGTTTAAACCGCCTCTAATAGGGCAAGTCTTTGGTTGTGATCATCTAATAATTGGCGTGATGCGATTTTTGCAGAGTCTGCATCGCCAGTCATAATTGCGTCGTAAATATCCCCATGCTCTTCAATACAGAATCGCCCGCCCACGGCAGCTTCATCGATAAAAGTCTTAAAAAGCGATTCAAGAATATTGGCAAAAGGGACGTAAAACGGATTAGCTGTCGCTAAGAATATCGTTTTGTGAAAGGCATGATCGTTATGTGTCCACGCTGTGTAGTCGTGATTAAACGCGGCCTGTTTCATGTTTTGAAAACAGACAGACAGTGCCTTGCGATGCTCGATAGAGGCATTTCTCGCTGCCATGGAGCAGGCTTCTGGTTCAATCGCTTTTCGAAGTCCCAAAAATTGGGTGAGGAAGCGTTGGACATTCTCAGTGTCTTTTACCCAGTCAAGAAATTGAGGGTCGAGAAAGTGCCAATGGTGACGAGCTGTCACATTGGTCCCGACTTTAGGTTTTGACTCGATTAAGCCTTTGGCAGAAAGTAGTTTAGTGGACTCACGAAGTGCAGTACGGCTGATGCCAAACTTCTCGCAAAGTTCTAACTCGCTCGGTAACTTTTCACCTTCTTCTAATTCACCGGTAAGGATTTTGCTGGCGATTTCTTTTGCCACTTGAACGTGAATTCTTCTGCTAGAGTCTGCCACGGTATGGAACGTAGCCATAGTTCTGACCTTGTTGGTTGTTAGGTTCACACGTCAATTAAGTTCACGTGTGTTTGTGTAGTAACCATATAATCATACAATATCACTTAATGGCGTCAATGGACAAAATAGTAAAAAAACAATTCTAGGTCGCAAACTGAGCATGAGACTCGGATTATGTGATGGGTAACACGTAAATTAGCCGGTTATTGGGTAATAGGGTGGTTAATTGGGGCAAAACGTAAGACATTTACACTGAATAAATGCGATGTATCACATCTATTCTGGAAAGTTTAGTGATAGAATAGCTGCTAAAATAATACATAAACACTTTAAGTAAGCGATAAAGATATGTCAGGTAAGTTTAATTCTATTACGGGTTCAAAGCGCAGTATCCACGTCCAGGTCGCTCGTGAAATTGCTCGAGGTATTCTCTCTGGTGATTTGCCGGAAGGTTCAATTATTCCAGGCGAAATGGCGTTGTGTGAACAATTTGGTATAAGCCGTACTGCACTTCGTGAAGCAGTTAAGCTATTGACGTCAAAAGGCTTGCTTGAATCTAGACCTAAAATTGGTACACGTGTTGTTGATCGCGCGTACTGGAACTTTCTCGATCCACAGTTGATCGAGTGGATGGATGGTCTTAACGATGTAGAACAGTTCTGCGGTCAGTTCCTTGGACTGCGCCGTGCTATTGAACCAGAAGCATGTGCGTTAGCGGCCAAGTTCGCGTCTGCAGAGCAACGAATCGAGTTGTCTGCGACCTTCCAAGAAATGGTCGAAGTGTCTAAAGAAGAAAACTTTGAGCAGTCTAAATGGTTAGATGTTGATACTCGTTTCCACAGTTTGATTTTTAATGCGACGGGCAATGACTTTTATCTCCCGTTTGGCAATATTCTTACCACTATGTTCGTTAACTTTATCCAGTTCTCTTCAGACGGCGGCTCGACGTGTATCAACGAACACCGAGCTATTTACGAAGCGATCATGGCAGGGGATAGTGACAAAGCTCGTGAGGCGTCAGCAAACCATCTACGCGAAGAAAACCACAGGCTTCCTGTAGCAAGTTAACACCAAGAGATGAGCGCGCTTGTTAACAATTTGAAGAAAAAGGCAGCATATAAGCTGCCTTTTTTGTATCCAAAGTGCACCATTGTGAAATTTCTATTGATATAATAATACAAAATGTCAGTTGGAGACTTCACATGCCTCACGCGCTTCTACCCAATATCACGCAATTTCTATGTAGCGTTGATCCGTTCGATAAACTTCCCAAAGAGCTGGTTCGTAAGGTAGCCGCGGAAATAAAAATCACTTATTTGGGTAAGGGTGAGGTGATTGACCCTTGTAACGGGCAATCTGGGCTTAGTGGAGAAGGGGAGAATTTGCCGAAAAGCCAACAGAAGTTTCTATATGTCATTCGAACTGGCTCTATGGAGCAACGCAAACCCGATGGCGTTCTTCGCGCAAGACTGGGAAGTGAAGATTTGTTTGGCTTTACTTTTCTCGATGATCAAGTTTCTAAAGAGTCGGGTTATCAAGCGGTTGCCATCGAAAATACGCTTCTATATTTAATCCCTCATTCTACGCTTGAAACCATCTTTAAACGTAATCCAGAGTACGCGGAACACTTTGCTTCTCAAGCGCAAGTTCGCCTTAAATCTGCACTAGATGTTGTTTGGTCCAATAAAGAAAAAGGTCTGTTTATTAAAAAGGTGTCTGACGTGGCGAGTGGAGTCATTGCGATTGTTGATGCCTCTATGTCGATTAAAGATGTCGCACACGAAATGCGAGTTGTTAAACGATCTTCAACTGCGGTGGTGTGCGACAACGGCAAGTTAGTTGGCCTAATGACGGATCGTGATATGACCAAACGAGTCATCGCAGAAGGCCATGATAACAGCGCTCCGATTAGGGATGTGATGACGCCTAATCCACTAACAGTCAGCCCAAACGATCTGGTTTTGCATGCCGCATCATTGATGATGCAACATAATGTTCGGGGTTTACCCGTTGTTTCTGAGGGTAAAGTGGTGGGCCTGCTGACCACTTCGCACTTGGTGCAGAATCATCGCATGCAAGCAATATTTCTTATCGAAAAAATCAAATACGCTACCAGTGTTCGTAACATGGCGAGTTTCACCACGGAACGTCAGGCCATATTTGAAGCCCTAGTAGAAGGAAATGTCGCACCTGAGACCATAGGTCGGGTAATGTCGATGATTATGGATGCGTACAATCGTCGAATTATTCAGATTGCGATTGATAAACTGGGGGAGCCACCATGTCAGTTTTCGTGGATAGTTGCAGGCTCTCACGCTCGAAATGAAGTTCACATGCTTTCAGATCAAGACAATGCAATCATTCTTAGTGATGAGGCGACCGAGAATGACAAAGTCTACTTCCGGCACTTATCACAGTATGTCTCAAATGGGCTTGCTGCTTGCGGATATCCCTTGTGTCCGGGTAAATATATGGCAGCTACGCCCAAATGGTGTCAGCCATTGTCGACATGGAAACACTATTATAAAAAATGGGTATCGAACCCTGAGTACGAAAGACTCTTGAATATCAGCGTGTTCTTGGAAATTCGCTGTGTTTATGGTGAAGCGAGCTATGCCGATATATTACGCGATGAACTTCACTCCAACATTCGTAGCAACCGTGAGTTTTTAGGGATTTTGACTCGAGATGCTATTAATACGTCACCCCCTCTTGGTGTTTTTAACAGCCTAGTGCTGGAAAAAACAGGCGAGAACAAGAAAACTCTGAATATAAAAAAATACGCGATAAACCTCGTTATTGATTTAGCGCGTATTTACGGTCTTGCCGTAGAATGCGACTCGTCGAATACCGACGAACGATTCACTCAAGCCAATGAGCAAGGCATGTTAAGTGATGACTCATATAAAAACATTATCAATGCTTACCATTACATTCTTATGTTTAGACAGCATCATCAGCTACAAGCGCTAAAACGAGGTGAGCAGCCGGATAATCACATCAATCCCGATTCATTTGGCAGTTTTGAACGTGGCAACTTGAAAGATGCATTTAGAATCATTTCTACGTTGCAAGATGCGGTTAAACTCCGGTTTGGTGGGAGGTTGTAACTAGTGGCTGGTGTTTTGAAAAGCGTGATGAATCAATTTCACGTTTATAACCATTATCTCAAGCAAAGGCAGCGATATCTCGCCAATCAAAAGATACCCAATGAGTTGAGAAACTTGTTAAGTGAGCAACCGCCGAGAATGGAGGTATTAGCAACAGAAGTCGAGTACCTAGTGTTGGATTTTGAAACGACTGGGTTAGATGCCAATACCAACACCATTCTTAGTTTAGGTTGGGTAGAAATTGCCAACTTTACGGTCAATGTTGCTAGTGCAAAACAGCTGTTTATTGAGTCGCCAAATGAGGTTAAGGCGGAAACCGCGGTCATAAACCATATCATGCCTGAAATGTTGCAAGATGGAATTTCATTAGATTCTGCGATGACACAGTTATTTCAAGCAGCAAAAAACAAAATACTGATTGCACACGGTTCGATGATTGAAGCGGCATTTGTTGATGAATATTTAACTCAGAAGTATGGAGTGTCAGATCTGCCAGTGATGTGGCTGGATACACTAGCTATTGAAAAGTCGATGGCGTTAGCGGTGAATAAAGATGCTGAGATCGATGTTCGTCTGTCTGAGACTAGGAAGCGATACGGACTACCTGAGTATAATGGGCATGAGGCCTTAATTGATGCCATTGCAACTGCAGAGTTGTTTTTGGCTCAGTCGACTCGACTTTTTAACAAACAGCACCCTTGTATTGGAAAATTGTACCGACTGAGCCAATAAGGGGGTAAAAAAGAGGTGCCTATCAAGACACCTCTATTTACTGATTCTTGAATTACGCCTTAGAAACTGTATGTGACACCCAGTCGGCTACGTAGTTCGCGGCGATCTGTAACAGAATCGACGTTCACATCACCAAACTCAACGTACGGTGCCCATTGGCCGAAGCTACGACGTGCTGTGGCGTTTAGCTCGTAGTTTGTGTCTTTGCCGTTGTACAAGATATAACCATCTGTTGCTGCTTTATAGTAGTTACCTTCAAGTCCAAAGCGCCACTCGTTTACTGAATAATTGATGTTAGCTGTTAGACGATGACGGCGTTCATTTTGTGCGTCTTCACCGTTGTTTTGACGAATGTCATAACGATAACGACCACTTAAGCTGAGTCCTTCAACACTATCCAGTGCGTAAGTCACGCGAAGCTGTGGTTTGTAAGTCATACCCGCCGAACGAGCTTCGATAGGCATACCTGGTTGGATAGTCCAGTTGTCGTTAATCTTAAAACGATAACCTAAATCCAGCTCCCAACCATTATTTTGCAAGTCTTTAAGAAACGCGCCATCTTCTCCTTTGAACTTTAACTCACCGCTATAGTAGAAGTTACCGATGCTGTCTCCCATTTTGATGCGCGTCGCATGTTGCTCCGTTGTGTGCTTGTACTCAGTACGTATATCTAAAGAAGCTGCGCTTACCGCTGCTGTCGCGAACACAGAAACTAATGCCACTGTTACTTTGTTTAAAGTGCTCATCTTATTTAACCCTTAAGATTTTTAGTTTGTGGTAATGTATGACAAATATGATAAGGGGTTTTCTATGTTTTTAATGTGATACGGATCGGGATTGGCCGTCCTTTGGCAATGCCTTTCATACGGTTTACTGCAATAAATTAAACTATGCTATTGATATATAGGTTTTTATCTGTTTTTGTGTAGTTGTGCCTCTATCGAATTTAACAATAAGATATGTGATGTAGGTAAAGTAATTTTTATATATATTTATACTATTAAATCACAATAGTGCTGTGGTGCGGTTGATTTTTATCCAATTGAAGCCTTCGAATTATCCTATTGAGGGAGGTTTCTACTTCCAACTCGAATACCATTAAAGTTGGAATGTTGTCGAATAGATTTGCTCTCAGACCACAGCAACAAACTGTTGGTGATTTAGTTTGTTGTTAATGATGGGATAGAGACAGAGTATGCACAAAAATACACTCACGACTTTTATAAATACTACAAATGTGCAGATTTTGACGTGTTGAAAGAGAGGTGACAGTATCAAAAATACTTGGAAGAGAGTTTTCTATCGAGACTTAGGTTGAGAGGTTTGAGAGTTAAATTGTTTCATTTCAGTGTTTTAATGTGATTTTTTGATGTGGCAGTCGCGGAAGAGTTCTACACCTTTCCAAAACATGATCCATGTCGCATTAATTTTATTTGTAATACATTAATATTAATTTGCTTTGGTAGAGCACGACACGAAGTGTCAGAATTAGCTTGGATGTGGCAAAGCAGCCAAGCGTTCAGATTATTCCATACGACCCCAAGCGAATGGGATGATTCTCCAAAACCTACTTGATAAGTATAAGAGTGTTGTTTACCACCTCACTCAAACACCCCCGGAGTTAATGTCGACGTCACTCTACATTGACAATGGATCTCCTAATGTCGTTTTAGCCCTCGCATTATTACAGGTGATGCGAGGGTGTTTTTTTATGTCTTACAATAAATTGTCTCACTTACTTATGATTTCCTTAATTTATAAATCATTAGTTTCGATTATGGTTTTGTTTAACTGATTGTTTTTGCTTTTTAAATTGTGGGGTTGTCTCTCGATTGTGATGTGGATCTCGATATTCTTTAAAATATGATACGGATCATATGTAATACAATAATGATGGCTAAATAAACGATCTTGTTCACGTAATAATTATATTGTACTACAAATTGTAAGGTGTGGACGTATAGTTAACGTAACCGAATAACATATCAAAAGGTTTCAAGATGGATCTCAATACCCTAATTGTAGGCATCTATTTCCTATTTCTTATAGCAATAGGCTGGATGTTTCGAACATTTACTAGCACTACAAGTGACTACTTCCGTGGGGGCGGTAGCATGCTTTGGTGGATGGTTGGTGCAACGGCATTTATGACGCAGTTTAGCGCTTGGACATTTACCGGAGCTGCGGGCAAAGCGTTTACCGATGGTTTTGCCGTTGCCATCATTTTTATTGCCAACGCATTTGGCTATTTAATGAACTACCTATACTTTGCTCCTAAATTCCGTCAGTTGCGTGTCGTCACTGTCATCGAAGCGATACGTATGCGTTTTGGCAAAGTAAATGAACAGGTATTTACGTGGTCAGGGATGCCTAACAGTGTTATCTCGGCAGGTATTTGGCTGAATGGTCTCGCCATCATCGCTTCTGGTATTTTTGGATTCGATATGACCACAACCATTATTCTTACCGGCCTTGTGGTTCTTGTCATGTCTGTGACCGGTGGTTCCTGGGCCGTCATTGCCTCTGACTTCATGCAAATGGTCATTATCATGGCCGTAACGGTAACGTGTGCAATTGTTGCGGTTTATCATGGTGGTGGTGTTTCAAATATCGTTGAGAACTTCCCAACCGAGTCATTTGTTACCGGTGATAACCTCAACTATTTAAGTATCTTCAGTATCTGGGCTGTATTTATTTTCCTAAAGCAGTTTAGCATTACTAACAACATGTTGAATTCATATCGCTATTTGGCTGCAAAAGACTCAAATAACGCTCGTAAAGCTGCACTTTTGGCATGTGTGTTGATGACGCTTGGGCCAATCATTTGGTTTATGCCTTCATGGTTTATTGCAGGTCAAGGTGTGGACTTGGCGGCACAATACCCAGAAGCTGGTTCTAAAGCGAGCGACTTTGCGTACCTTTACTTCGTTCAAGAGTATATGCCAGTGGGCATGGTTGGTCTTTTGATTGCAGCGATGTTCGCAGCGACCATGTCTTCCATGGACTCTGGTCTGAACCGTAACTCAGGGATTTTTGTTAAGAACTTTTATGAGCCGATTCTGCGTCCAAATGCCAATGAAAAAGAGCTAGTCGTGGTTTCTAAGCTGACGTCTACTTTCTTCGGCATTGCTATTATTCTAGTCGCTCTGTTTATTAACTCCCTTAAAGGTTTAAGCCTTTTCGACACTATGATGTACGTGGGCGCTTTGATCGGCTTCCCAATGACTATTCCTGCATTCTGTGGTTTCTTCATTCGTAAAACGCCGGATTGGGCGGGTTGGGGAACGCTAGTCGTCGGTGGCTTTGTCTCTTATTTCGTCGGTTTTGTCATTACGGCAGACATGATTCAAAACTGGTTCGGTCTTAATGAGTTGACTGGTCGTGAATGGGCTGATTTAAAAGTCGCTATTGGCTTGATTGGTCACATGATTTTCACCGCAGGTTTCTTTGTACTCTCAACGTTGTTCTATAAGCCTTTACCTGAGCATCGTGAAAAAGACGTCGACAAGTTCTTCAACAATCTAGCGACACCTCTTGTGGCAGAAAGTACTGAACAGAAGAAGCTTGATAATAGACAACGTCGTATGTTGGGTTCATTGATCGCCGTTGCTGGTGTTGGTGTAATGGCGATGTTCGTCTTGCCAAATCCATTGTGGGGGCGTTTCGTGTTTGTTCTGTGCGGCAGCATCGTCTTTGCAGTCGGCTTACTGCTCGTCAAAGCAGTGGATGACAAAGTGGAAAGTGCGGCTGAAGCCAACGTAGCTACCGAAAACTAGAGTGCTTTATTCATAAATATTGAGCGGCTGATTCCAGCCGCTTTCAACCTTTCTAATGCTTGCAACGTTCAAGCAAGTCCATTGTTAAATCTAATCCAACAAGAATTCATAAAGAGAATCACATGAAAAAAAATGTCCTCGCTTTATCTTTAACGGCAGTATTCGCCTCAGTTGCGCTGGTTGGTTGCGGTAACACGAATGCTGACACTACTCACGCTAATAAAACGATGCTTCAAGCGTCTGTGCCTATGGCGTTTAATGAAGTGACACGCGATTACCTTTTGTCGAGTGACAGATTGGTTGATGTTGATGGTGCGATGCTTGAGTCCAAGTCAGACCAACAGGTTAACGCACTTAAATCTCAACTTGAGAATGCAAAAGATGGTGAGGTGATTACGATTCCAGATGGAAAATATACCAATTTGGGGCATGTAACAATTGCGGCAAATGGTGTGACGATTAAGGCCGAAACTGCAGGAGCGGTTTGGTTTACTGGTCTGGTTCAATTTGAACTAACAGGTAACAACGTGACGCTAGATAGTTTGGTGTTCACTGAAGGCGGCCCGGCGGAACGTTTCGGCGGAGTTCGCATGATGGGTAACGGAAACACACTGCAAAATTCCACATTCTATTACTTCAATCATGATTATGCGTACGAACCTGATGAGCGTCGTTCTGAATATCCTAAATACCTGTGGGTGTCCTTATGGGGTAAAGATGGAAAAGTCATCAATAATCGATTTGAAGGAAAGCAAAAACGTGGCACTTTGATTGGTGTTCAGAAAGATGAGACGCCAGATAACCACCTTATTGCTCATAATATTTTTGTTGACCAAAAACAGAACCAGTTTAATGAGTTAGATATAAAAGAAGCCGTTCGTTACAACGGTAACAGCTGGGAAGCGATTCGAATTGGTGACTCGAAATCTTCGCAATGGGATTCTAGTTCTAAGTTTGTCGATAATTTGCTCGTAGATATGGATGGAGAACGTGAACTTATCTCGATCAAGTCGGGTGATAACGAGATTTCGGGTAACACAATATTCGAAAGTGCAGCGTTGATTTCATTGAGACATGGTAAAGGTAATAAGGTAGAGAACAACGTTATTCTTGGAAACAAGAAATTGCTAACAGGTGGTGTGCGCATCTACGATGAAGATCATGTGATTCGCAATAACTACTTTGCTAACACACGTGGGCGTGATGGACTAATTGAAGGTAACGCTGATCTTCGAGGTGGTATTGTCATTAATACAGGGATTATCGACGTAAAAAACGGCGAGCAGCTTGACCAGTCTGTAAAAGGAAAAGAGCTAAACAAGCAATGGACACCAAAGAACATCGACATAGAGAACAACACGTTTGTTGATACCGAGTGGGGCATTGTCTACGGTAATCAATCTCACCGTGTTAGCTTGTTCAATAATGCCGAAGTAGACAATATTTTTGCTGGTGTTGATATTCGATTTAACAACAATGTCGTCGACAATTCACAAAACCCAGAGTTTGTGAGTGTACGAGCTACAGAGCAGTTTCCTCTGGTTGATGCCAGTTACCATAATGAGTTTTACACCTCAACTATAGTAGGGCAAGAGCAGTTAGAAAATTACTCACTAACACTTCCAAACATGTCCTTGGAAAACGGGTTTAATCAATACCAAGGAGCAGGGGCAAACACCTCTGAGTTGCAATTGATTACCGCTGATAGTGCCGGGCCGACTTACGTATTAGTGAATAGCAACAAGTAACCTGTCAGGAAATTTCGTAAGGTAAAGTCAAAGCGGTCAAGTGGCCGCTTTTTTAGTGGCCGAGTACTCTGTTCTGATCGGCTAACTTAATACCATACTTTGATTTCTACCTCGGCTCTTTGCAATGTACAACGCGTCATCCGCTCTTGAAAAAATATGATTATTTCGCTCTTGATAGCGAGCTTGGGTTATGCCAACGCTCAATGTTATCGAAAAGGTCTGCTGTTCATAGTGGAAAGGAGTATCGGCTATGGTACAGCGAATGCGTTCCGCAATCTCGTAAGCCGTGTGCTCTTCAATATCAGGTAGAAGCAGTGCGAACTCTTCGCCACCTACTCGGGCGAAAGTATCATCAGGCCGAATGATATCTTGTATTCGAGCAACTACTTCTTTTAGCGTGTTATCCCCAGCTAGGTGTCCATAGGTATCGTTGACCTTTTTGAAGTAATCAATATCCATCAACAATAAACAGTGTGGGGTCGTGCTTTTAGTTATGGTTGCTAATGTGGAGAAAAAATAGCGGCGATTAGCTATTTGTGTGAGTGGATCGGATTCACTCTGTTTACGGAGCTTTAGTTCAAGGCGATGGCGCTTCGATATGTTTCGAGTGAGCCAACAAACTACCCTTTGGTTTTTACAGGTAAAAGAAAGCGGAAAGATCTTGCCCTCAAACCTTAATGTGCCTGCTGGACCCGATTTGGGGTCAATGCCGTTAAGATCTTCAACGCATAGATCATATTCGACAGTCATGACCTGATTATTATCGAGTGATGTGATGATTTGACTGATATACCAGTCGGCTTGCTCGGAAGGCATTACCGAGTGCAGAGTTTGCCCAATCAGTACACTGCCGTCATGATACGACTGAGTATCAGTCCCGCCAAGAAAATCAACATATTCTCCTTCTTCACTTATTATGAAGACAGGGTCAGGTAAACAAGAAAGCACCTCATATACTTCGTCTAATTCAGTAAGCATGCTCTTCCACGAATATTTTTATAATTTACTTTATTAACAATAGAGTATATAAGCAAAAAATAAATAACAAAGGTGATAGAAAAAGCTGAGGTTGAGATCGAGAAATAGGTTTAAAAGCTATATGTGACAGCTAGTTGTATAAGCTATCACATATATTTACGACAAGCTGGAGAGCCTTGGTTTCCCTGTAAAACTAGTTGTCAGAATCTATATTCTCATCAGTTATGTCATCACTGAGCACATCTGAATCGTCATAGTCCACATCTTCATTGATTGTCTCTGGCTCAGATTTCTTACCATTTAATGCATGAAACCTTTTCCTATCGCGTGCAAGGTGTATGTATTTCAACCATGTTTTTTCTAGTTTGCTCTCTGCATGACTTTCGTCTTGGAGCACTTCTAGAAAGTGTTTTTCTGAATCCGATTCCGGAGATAGCTCGCCACTTTCTAGCAAACTCATCGTATCTCCAAAGCGAATCAAGATATCTTCTTCAGCTAAAGTAAAATCGCCAGATTTAGCAAATCCACGTCGAAACCGCTTGTTATCGTAAAAAGGTCTCTTTCCAAGACGAAAATCTACATTTGACATAGCCACCCTCATAAAATGACGTTAATCATCGAACTCAGCCTCAGTATAGACAGAGGATGTAAGGTTTTTGAAATTCTACCCATCGATTTTTTCAACGTTTTTTGGTTTGTTCATTAACTCATTGGTTAGACGCTACTTTTACTTGGGTTTTTTAATATTGTGTGATGGTTTGATGAAGATTTCATGTCGCCCTTGAGTTCCGAAAGTGGCTAGTAAGATGCAAAATGTGCGTTACACTGGCGATAGAGTAGGCAAGGTTAGAGGCAGGTATGGAGTCACTTAGTAGAGAGCAATGTTCTGTTGCCCGATTATCAAGAGATCCAAGGTTTGATGGCGTATTTTTTGTGGCAGTGAAGACAACGGGCATTTTTTGCCGCCCTATTTGTCCAGCAAACTTGCCACGAGAGGAGAATGTTGAGTATTTCTCTACGGCGCCTGTAGCGTTGCAGGCAGGATATCGACCTTGTTTGCGCTGTCGTCCGGATAGTGCGCCTAATTCGTGGGCCTGGCTTGGTAAAGAAACCAGTTTTCGACGAGCATTAAGTTTGATCGAGCAGGGGGCATTACAGCACTCCAATTTGGAAACGTTGTCAGATAGGCTCGGCGTTACCAGTCGATACTTAAGACAACTATTTCAAAACCACCTGGGTATGTCACCCAAGGTGTATGCTCAATATCATCAATTAATGTTTGCCAAACAACTGCTTCACAACAGTTCACTATCAATAACTGATGTTGGTTTTGCCAGCGGTTTTAATAGTACTCGACGATTCAATGATGCCTTTAAGAAGTATCTTAAATTGACGCCTTCAGAAATGAGGCGTCACCATGCAAGGCAAGATGACAGCGGTCGCAATGTGATTCATTTGGCTTACCGAGGTCAATATCACTGGGAGTCGTTACTCGATTTCTATCGTTTAAGAGCAATAGAAGGCGTAGAAGAAGTGACGCAATACAGCTACGCTCGTTATGTGGAGATTGATGGTAGTTTAGCTTGGTTCAAGTTACACGCTGATGTGGAGGGCAAGCAAACAATCAAAGTGGAATTTGAATTGGAAGATGTCACAAAACTGTCTTGGTTGATGAGCAATATAAAAAGAGTCTTCGATTTAAACACCGATGTGGCTTTGATTGAAGAGTTGCTATCGAAGTACGACGACCAATTAGTTATTAAATCAGGGCTGCGGCTTCCTGGTGTGTGGTCGACTTGGGAAGCGGGTGTTCGAGCTGTAGTTGGGCAGCAGGTTTCGGTAAAAGCAGCTATAGGGCAGCTTAACTTGCTGACTGACACTTTGGATCATACGGTATCTGGGCAGCGAGTTTTTCCTAGTGCGGATGTCGTCGCCTGTTCCGACCTTAGTTTTCTTAAAATGCCAAACAGTCGAAAAGAGACATTAGCCCGGTTGGCTCATCATATTACCAATTCGCCCGAGGACACACCAGATAACTGGTTGGCTCTAAAAGGCATAGGTCCATGGACCATTAGTTATGCAAAGATGAGGGGAGCCTCCGAGCCCAACTTGTTTCTTGATACAGATTTGATCGTTAAAAAATACCTTGCTGAGCACCCACAATTGAACGCTGCGAATGTGTCACCTTGGGGAAGCTACGCTACATTACATTGTTGGAGTCATTTTTCATGAACTACTACCTAATAACACCAAGCCCACTTGGGAATGTCACTATTCAAGCGAACGATGATGGTCTGCTAGGACTTTGGTTTGAAGAGCATACTACATTGCCCGATGTTCTGGGCTCACTAGCTCCCGAGCATCCAATTTTGGCTGAAGCTTCTAAACAGCTCTCTTGTTACTTTGAAGGCAAGGTACAGTCATTTGATCTCCCCTTAGCAGCTGAAGGAACTGATTTTCAAAAGCTTGTTTGGCGAGCGTTGTGTGATATCCCTTTCGGAGAGTCGATAAGTTACCAAGAGTTAGCGAATCGAATAGGCAAACCTAAAGCCGTAAGAGCCGTTGGAGCTGCAAATGGAAAAAACCCCATCTCAGTTATCGTTCCTTGTCATCGCGTAATTGGGAAAAGTGGTACATTGACAGGCTATGCTGGCGGAGTTGAACGAAAAAGAAAGCTGCTGGAGCTTGAAGGAATTAAGCTCTAACACAACAGAGAACCTAAAATGTTGGAGCATTGTAGGGTATTTAGTCTCTTATCTATTGGTACTGTTTTATAAATAGCAGGTTGCTTAGATACTGATTTCATATTGCTATGGTTTTTTTAATGCGTTTTTGCAAATATAGATAAGGGCTAATTGCAAAATGCATCTGTATTTGCAAAATGAAAATACTATATGAGTATGGTTTACATGAAATCGATACTTATCTGACCAGAATTATCTGAAAACAACGATTTAAAAAGTTGGCACGCTTGATGCATTACTTAGAGCGACCCTTTTTAAGCCGAGGGTCACCTAGCCAACTGACGTTGTTAGTGAACCTCTATTGTTCACACTTGTATATAGCCAGTCACACTATTTGGTGGCTGGCTTTTTTTATTTTTAGGCTAAGAGCTAAATCACTAAGGCTTACACAATATCGCCTAGTTCAACTCCCTTACTTTCAGCACAGCCTTCATAACAGCTTGGTTTTCTCGGACATGCTGCTCCTCTCGAACAAATTAACCGTGCATCGCCTTCAATACCTCGTTCAACCCAATTGATATTGAGGATTTTAGCCACTGTTTGCAGATCCTTTTTGATAGAACGAGGAATGCTGACACTGCCACCCCCTTCGACACATGATCGTTTTAGTTCACTGGCTATCTCCAATGCGTTGCCGCCTTGAGCATCTATCGCAGGATTTAGATCAATACCCGCGCAGAGTACTCGATTATTTCCAGCCGGGTCGGTCATGTTGATGGATTCACAGCAATAAATACGAGGTTCATCACCCACATTAAGAATAGAGATTTGTGCAGAAGAGCCGTTTTGAGGTTCAGATAAGCGCCTAAATACCGCCCAGTGTTGACACGGATCGTTCACCATCCGCATATTTCCCCATGGCAGCGGAATACCGTTTCCTCGGTAGACGGCTTTGAGCTTTCCAGGCCCGTAGGCGTCGAAATAGTGCCAATGTGGATAGGGAGATACCACGGTCATACGACGCATGGCGACAGACGGAGATACGCCTGCACGTTTGTGAACGTCGATTTCATACCCACTTCTGTCTAGTAGTTGTCTAAATGGGACTTTAGGGCAAAGTAGGGCTCCTGCAAAAAAGCTGGATTCAAAATCTCTCCATGCTTGCAAAATATCTTGTGAGTTGAGAGCAGATGTGGACTGGTTGGCTGCAGAGTCTTCCCAGCTATTGTGATGACCAACACTGAGTACGCTTTTCAGCCCTTCTTCACTGTGCAAAATTCGGTGTCCGATATAAACCGCTAGATCATATTTGAGTCTTGTTGGGTATGCTTTGAGTATTTCGTTTAGGTAGATGGTACCTGGAGGCTCAAAAAACGAGGTAACGAGTTGCTTGGCATTAATTCCTAACTCATCCACCACATCTTTCGGTGTGCGATTGACCCATTGAACTCGCAAACCTAAATCGCCAGCAATATCGATCAGATCTTCTACAGATAGATTCAATCGCTTCAGTCCCACTTCTTCTGCAGCCCGTTCTAGATCGGGAAAGTGGTTTTGCAAACTTTCTTGGTGAGCGCGGATCAAAAGATGGGCGAATTGTCTTCCGGTGATTCCGGTTTGCGACAACATTTCCGGAATGGCAATTTGCAGTATGTCGTTTGAAAATAAAAAGCTTGGCTCTAAAGCCATGCCACTGATGCCTCCGCGATTGCCTTTAACCGGAGTAATTTCTTCTTGCTCAGGCTCATTATCTAAAAACCATGCTGGATCTTTTTGGAAAACTTCGGCGATGACTTCAAGCATATCGATGCTTGGGACGCGTTTTCCTCGTTCAATCATCGATAGATACGAAACAGAAGGAGCGTACTCTGGGTTGATGCGAATACAACGCGCAGAGAGGTCTTCCATTGTTAAATGGTTGCGTTTTCTAAGGTTTCTTACCTTAGTGCCCAAAAAATGGGACTGACGGATTAGACTTTTTGACAGAGGCATTTTGTAAAATTCACATTGTAAAATTTTTGTTGTGAAATTGTAGTCAAAAACAGGCTAGTCTACAAAGTATACAAATCACAAAACGAATATAAATTTAAACACTTGTTTAGGATATTTGCTCTAAATAGAACAAAAGGCCGTATGAGGGAAAGACTATGAACATGCTGACATTCGATAAAACAGAACTACATAAAAACCACTCAACGTTTATCGCAGAAGCTGTCTTTGCCGTGGAAATGGTGAAAGCCGACGAGCAAATAGAGAAACAAAAGATGGCGAAACAGCTGCTTGATACTTTGTTTCCACTAGAAAATGGCTCACACGAAGACGTGGTAAGTTACGAAATAGATTATCGTCACGTGCAAGCTTATTTTAAGAATGGTGAGCATACGGGGTTGAAGCGCGCAAAACACTTTGTGGCTTACGCCGGTGATAAATGTGCTCCTGAAGCAATTCTATTCCGTGATGAGAGTGGGACACACGTAGAAGTGATGATGGGTAAGCGCAAAGGAACCGGTAATCTAGAGCTTGTAGAAATTGAAGATATCCAACTAGAAACGTGCACAACCTTCGGCCAAACAGAGCAATGCCATGCGTCTGGTATTCGCCACTGGGTTAGCCTAGTTCAAGGTGATGACCAAGGCCGTCCTAGAGCTTGTAGTGAAGACAAAGAATTTACGGCGAAAAACGGTGACGATTATAACCTCGGATTTAGTTTCGCCTTTTAATACCCGCTAGCACTTTTACTTAAATACCGTTTTCCTTTGGTAGTGAAGCCCCACTTACGAGCAGTGGGGTATTTTTTTATATTATTTTTCTATATTTAACTTCTCGTCAATAGCTAACTCGACTAGTCTTATATTGTGTCAATTCAAAGTGTTAGTCGATATGCCAACCAGCTCGCAATCCAGTAAAAAGTTCACTCTGCCTTTGCATATTCATATCTCCGCAATTTTCGTCATTTTGGTGTTGGTGATAAGTGGTGTTCAGATATGGATTACTCAAACGAGCATGAATAAAGTTCTATTGAATGCGAATGAAAACTTATTTGAACGTATCGCCGGCGAGACACGCAGTAATATGTCCTATCACTTCGGCCCAGCATTTAGCATTGTCGATGCTTACTCAGCTGGAGAACTGGTTCGGGAAGTAGACCCAGAGCAGCGTTTTGCATTTGTCCCGGAGTTAGTGTCGCTCTTAAGAGCAAATAGACATATCTTCTCGCTAAAAGCAGCGTTTCCTGATGGTGAGTGGTTAGCGGTTGTTCGTTTAGCGGATGACCGGATGCGGACTCATTTAGGGATTGACCACAGTGCAGAGTATGCGGCGTTAAACTTTAATACAGATACAAATAAGCTAGAGGTCAGAACTTACAGTGCTCACCTTGCCTTGCTGCAATCTCGTGAAATGAGTAGCCCGCTTCGCGACCCACGAAAATTAGATTGGTTTCGCACAGCATCGCTGGTACACGCTCACGTATCTAAACCATATTTTATGCCGGTACTGTCGCGAACCGGTATCACTATTCATCGAAAAGCAGCTAATGGAGCGGTGTTTGGAGCGGATATTTTATTGGATCAAGTATCTGAAGTATTAAGGGACAGTGATGAAAACCGCGATGCACTTAGAGTGTTGTATGACGACGACTTTAATGTATTTGCTTACAGCCGACCTGAATTATTTGAAGTAAGAGATGCTTTAAGACAGTCGGCACCTCTCAAGTTGGGAGAAATTAACCACCCTTTAATCTCAGGAACAACAAACATCGTCGAGTTCGGTCCGCAAGCCAAAGAAATCAACTATCAAGGAGAAAAGTGGGTCGTTAAAGTCGATAAGCTGCGTGGCACTCGTGACCAGCTATTTAACCTAGTGATGGCAGTAAAGTCAGAGCAGCTCTTGAAAGATGCCAATATTGTAGCGAAA
Source organism: Vibrio sp. SCSIO 43133 (assembly GCF_023716845.1). Classification (NCBI taxonomy): domain Bacteria; kingdom Pseudomonadati; phylum Pseudomonadota; class Gammaproteobacteria; order Vibrionales; family Vibrionaceae; genus Vibrio; species Vibrio sp. SCSIO 43133. The sequence continues at coordinate 1,243,942 of NZ_CP068025.1, read as the reverse complement.
CGCTCGCTGATAGGTTCGTTCTTCGCATTATTAATCGCATTACCCTGCATTTACTATCTTTCGCAATGGCTAGCACGGCCAATTCGTCAGGCTACTCAGAAAGCACGAGCCATACAACATTTCAACTTTGATGATGGTGGTCAGGAGCACTCTAGAGTCACTGAAATCAAAGCTATGTCGGATTCATTGACGGTGATGCAGGCGACAATAAAGCGTTTTCTTTCTCTGACCAATTCAATGGCAAAAGAGAATGACCTAGAGCGGATACTTGAATTGGTTTGTGTCGAAACCGCAGATGCAACGAGCGCAAACAGTACATATTTGTATTTATTGAGTAAAGATGAGAAATATCTCGAACCTAAGTTTATCAAGCTCAAAACCAAAGGCATTATTGATATCACTACACAGCCGCGATTACCTCTAGATGAACCTAGGCTTGCTCAAGATGTAGAGGTATTTTTTAATCAAAAGCAACCGGTTTATTCTAAGTATTACGAGGCTAGGCCTTTTGTTGTTAAGGAAAATGAAACCGACAACTTACTGTTTATTCCTTTGATAGACCGCAACAAAAAAGTAATTGGTGGGCTGGGTTTAGGCTTTGATGAAGAGCATGAATCTCAAGTATTAATGGATAACAAAGAGTATCTAGAGACGTTGGTCGCATATGCCTCTGTTACCATTGAAACTCAAACAATGTTGGCTGACCAGAGAGCGCTATTGGACTCATTCATTCAAGTGATGGCAGGAGCTATTGATACCAAATCACCCTATACCGGCAACCATTGCCAGCGTGTTCCAGTGTTGACTGAAATGCTGACTCAAGCAGCTCAGGACTCTACTAAAGGGTCTTTCGCCGATTTTTCAATGAGTAAAGAACAGTGGGAAGAGCTGCATATTGCCTCTTGGCTACATGACTGCGGGAAAGTGACCACACCTGAGCATATTATCGATAAGTCCACCAAACTGGAGACCATCTACAATCGAATTCATGAAGTCAGGACTCGCTTTGAGGTATTAAAGCGCGATGTAGAACTAACCACTTATCGAGCTAAATTTAGTGGTCAAATAGATAATCAGGACTTGGAAGCGATTCGCTTGGCTCAGGAAGAGTTAGATAAGGAATTTGCACTGATTGCTGAAATCAATTTGGGCTCTGAGTTTTTAGATGACGACAAAGTAAAACGTTTAGAAATTATTGCTCAAAGAACATGGCAGAGCACGATTGATCCTAGATTAGGTCTTTCATGGGAGGAGCTCGCACGTTATTCGGACAATCCTTTTGTTGAAGGTAAACATGTTCCCGTGTTGGCAGATAATGAATCGCACTTGGTTGCGTGGGAAAAAGCGCCTCTTCGGGAAGAACGTTTTGTTTTAAAGGCTGGTGAGCATCAAAATAACCAAGGTGAGATGTACAACTTATCGATTCGCAAAGGCACGTTGAACCCTGAAGAACGCTACATCATAAACAGCCATATGATAGAGACACTGCGAATGCTAGAGAGCTTGCCATTCCCAAGACATATGAAAAATGTGCCTCTTTTAGCTGGTAGTCATCATGAGAAAGTGGACGGAACCGGGTATCCATTAGGTTTGAAAGCCAGCGAACTTCCCCTCCCTGCTCGTGCCATGGCTATCGCTGATGTTTTTGAGGCACTAACAAGTTGTGACCGACCATACAAGAAGTCAAAGATGCTTTCTGAAGCCATCAAAATCATGAGTTTTATGGTAAAGGACGGACATTTGGACCCAGCTTTGTTCAAACTGTTTTTAACCTCTGGTGTCTATCGTGATTATGCGCAGGCGCATATTGATAGTAAGCAAATAGATGACGTGGATATTTCTCAGTATGTGGATGAGTTAAGCTACTAAAATCGGTGGCGTAACCTATTATTAATTATCAGTTAATTAGTTTTAGGTACGTGAAATGGATTTCAAAAGTGCGGGCAAAAGCTGGTTCCGTTACCCACTGCACATCCACATATCGAGTTTGTTTATCATCATTGTGATGTTGGTGTGCGGTGTGCAGTTATGGCTTACGTATTCAAGCTTAAATAAAGTATTGGTTGACGCTAATGACCATCTATTTGACCGAATCTCTGGTGAAGCGAGAGCCAATTTGCTTCACCATTATAGTCCTGCATTTTCAACCGTTACTGCATTTTCCAAAGGGCAGTTGAGTCGTTTTTCAACGCATGACGAACGTCTCGGTTACGTTCCCGAAATCAGCTATTTATTATCCGCTAGCCCTTCTATTTTTTCCTATACCTTAACGCTACCTAATGGTGACCATTTCAGTGTCTATCGAGTATTTGACCGTAAGATCCAAAAGGGGTTTGAGGTTTCTCCTGAGGCACATTATGTGGTGTTTAGTTACTATGCTGACCAGCAACAATTACATAGATACGAGTACGATGAAGAGCACGAATTGGTTAACTTTACCTCACAAGATGGATATCAGACCGACTTAAGAGAGCGAGAGTGGTTTGGTATTGCTAACTCCGACTCCGTATCTATGTCTGCACCCTACTATTTCCAAAAGTTAGGAAAGATTGGTGTCACAGTGTCAAGGCGTTCCGAGAGTGGCGCAGTGGTCGCCGCGGATATCACCTTGGATCAAATTTCTCAGGTGCTTGCTGAAACCATCAGTCGTAAATCTTCATTTCGGGTGCTCTATGATGAAAGTGGGCGCTTGTACGCCTACAGCAACCCAAAACAAGTAATTATTCAAGAAGGCGCCTTGGATAGTGCCACCATTCTTATTGAAGATATTGATAACCCTGTTGTTCACGAAGCCGTTCTATTATTTGGCAATACGGTAGATACCGTACATGAATTTTATGTCGACGGTGAAAAATGGATAGGTAAAGTAACCAAGTCGGTCAATAACTCCGGTCATGACTTGTATTTGATGATGGTGGTGAAATCCACAGAGTTGTTGGATAAGTCTCAAGTTATCGCCAAGCGATCAATCCTGACCTCACTCATCGTTTTATTGATTGCCCTTCCTTTTGTGTATATTGCAGCGCAGCGTGTTTCTGCGCCAATTCGAAGGGCAACGCTACGAGCACAGAAAATAGAGAGCTTTGACTTTTCTAGAAAGACACCGCAAAAGTCACATATCAAAGAGATTCATGATTTATCTCAAGCTCTGTTTGGGATGCAGCAGACACTATCTAGATTCTTGCTATTGACCAATGCGATTGCAAGGCAAGACGAGTTGAAACCTTTGTTGGATTTAGTGGCTAACGGAGCACTAGATGCGACCAGTGCGAAGCGTGCTTTGTTGTATCTAAGTGATGATGACAACGTGTTGATTCCGCACAGTGCGGTTTCAAAAACGGACGATAAGTTTGATCTCTCTGAACTGTCACCACTTGATGCAAAGAACCGCGATGTAGCGTATTTATTCGAATCTTTAAATGGCACCCGACCAAAAGCGTTAGCGGTCGAATATCAGGACATCAAGCATGCTATTCCGCAAATAGGAACCCATGACGTGTTCTTGTTTTTACCGTTGTTAGACAGAGGTGGTCAGGTGTTAGGTGGCTTCGGTTTGATTATTGAAAGTGAACAGCTTGATACGTTGTCGACCACACGTTTGCCATTTATTGAATCATTAAGCGAATACGCTTCTGTTGCCATTGAGTCTCAGCAAATTCTTGCTAATCAAAAAGCGTTGCTTAACTCGTTTATTGAGGTCATGGCGGGCGCGATTGATACGAAATCTCCATACACGGGTAATCACTGTCAACGTGTTCCAGTACTAACAGAAATGTTGACCAAAGCCGCCGAGCAGTCTGAAACTGAGCCATTTAAAGGCTTTAAGCTGTCATCTGAAGAGTGGCAAGAGTTGCAGCTTGCAGCTTGGCTACATGACTGTGGCAAGGTAACGACGCCAGAACATGTGGTTGATAAAGCAGTGAAGCTAGAGACAATCTATAACCGCATTCACGAAATAAGAACACGATTCGAGGTGCTTAAACGTGACGCACATATCTTGATATTACAGCAGGCCCTAGGTGAACCTTTATCGTTTGAATTACAACAACAGCTTGACGCTAAATGGCAGCGCATTGATGACGACTTTGCCTTTATTGCCGCCACGAATGTAGGCGGTGAGTTTATGACGGATGATGCGGTGACACGTCTTCATTCTATCGCTCAGCGGCAATGGACTAAAACTATTGATGAAGGCCAAGGGTTGTCTTGGGAAGAGCGTCGACGTTATGAGCAAGCTGAAACAAAACCTGGTGAAAGTGAGTCGGTGTTGGCCGATCAGCCATATCATGCCATTCCATGGGCAGTTGAAACAGAGCCTTCGACTCGATTTACGCTTAAAAAACCGATGTATCAGAATAATTTGGGAGAGCTGTATAACTTATCGATTCGCAAAGGCACGTTAAACGATGAGGAGCGTTATGTGATTAACAACCATATCGTTGAAACCATTAAGATGCTGGAGAGTCTGCCATTTCCAAAAGGAATGCGTAATGTTCCTGCTATAGCTGGCGGTCATCATGAAAAAGTGGATGGAACTGGATACCCTATGGGGCTCAAAGCCGATGAAATGCCGCTTACTGCCAGAGTGATGGCGTTAGCCGATGTCTTTGAAGCGTTGACCAGTGCAGATAGACCTTATAAAGAACCCAAGACGTTATCAGAGTCGATTAAGATCATGTCTTTTATGGTCAAAGACCAACACCTTGATGCAGAGTTATTTAAGCTATTCTTGACGTCTGGGGTTTACCAAACATTTGCCATGAAGTTCTTAAACCCTGAACAGATTGATGAAGTAGATATAGAGCAGTATTTATCGTGACGTAATAAAAGGGGCAGAGAGTGAATTATCTGCCCTTGTTATTCTAATTTATGACTAGGGTTTTTACTGAGCGATTAAAAAGGCATAACTCGGTTGCGGCCTGCTCGTTTGGCATCATAAAGCATCTTATCTGCCCGATCGACCAGTGAGGTGTAGGTATCACCTGCTGTAAATTCAGCGACACCAAAGGAAGCGGTAATATTGCCGACCTTTGAACCATTTTTTCGATCTTTAATCGTCATTTTTTCAATGGCCAGACGCAGTGCATCCGCCATTTGTCTTGCCACTCTCAAGGACTTATTAGGAATGATCAATGCGAATTCCTCTCCGCCAAAACGGTAGGCAGTTATCCCACCTCGACAAGCTTGTTTTAGACGTTGTGAAATGCCTTTTAAAATCGTATCACCAAATAGGTGCCCGAATTCGTCATTGAATTTCTTAAAGTGGTCAATATCCAAAAAAATGAGGCTCATTGGCTGCTTAGCATCGCAGAACATGTTGAGGTCGGCGTCAAACGCTCCGCGATTATACAATGACGTCAAACTATCGAATAACGCATTGCATTGAACCTTAGCCAACTGTGATTTTAGGCGTGCTATCTCATCACTGGCGTTTTTTAACTGGTTATGAATGAAGTCGGTTGAATGGCGAATATCGTTTGCTTCGTCAACCAACTGTTGAATCAAAGGCATTACTTCATCAAGTGTCGGATCGCGCTGCGATTCTATTTGCGTGCTTAATCCGTCAAAACTTTGCTCAAGTACTTTGGAGAACTGTGATGTATCGGCGATGGCATCCGTCATTGAACTTGAAACTTCAGTAACTAGGGCTTCCATATTGTGCTTGAGATCTTGCAAATTGACTTCGGCTTTGCCGGCAATATGGTCGCGATAAAGTAGATTGGTGTTTGCGGGCGGTAAAATGTCGAAATCTTTGAGAATAGCGTCAACTTCAGCGTTCAGTTCTGGAATGGTCTGATCGACATAAGTATACCAAAGTGCATAATTGGCAGGCGTCGCGGGAACGTGGTGTTTTACCATCAATGGTACTGCTTTTTTTAAATTAGCCGCCGATTTCTGAAAATCGTTCTTTTTCATGATCTAACTATTGTCCTTGGCTCATTCTGATTGGCGAGGCTTGCACTTAATTTGAACTCAGACTCTTCTGGTCCGATTATTTATAATTATCCAACGAGTTCAGTAGTTTGTCACTTTAGAAAGTTCAGTTTTTGAAAACGGACTCAAATATTAACGTGATTTTGGTTCAATAATGGCGCTATTTATAAAATGCATTAAAATTAACGCCATTATTTGTTGGCTGTGTAAATTTGTAGCGCCTAATTGCTAATGCGTCTCTCTCGCCGTCTAACTACGGCCTCTTTCACGAAGTGGTCGAATAGCGGTGCGAACAAATTAGCAAATAATATGGCGAGCATAATACCTTCCGGATAGGCTGGGTTGAGCACTCTGATACCAATAGTCATAACTCCTATCAATAAACCATAAGCCCATTTCCCTGTATCAGTAAACGCAGCGGACACTGGGTCGGTTGCCATAAAAAAGGTACCAAAAGCGACACCACCAATGACGAAATGCCAATAAACGGGCATCGAAAACATAGGGTTGGAATCCGAACCAATGGCATTCAGTAAAGTGGCGGTTACGGTGAGGCCAATTAAGACTCCCGCCACAATTCGCCAAGAGGCGATTCCGATTGCTATCAAGAATATACCCGCCAACATAATCAGTAATGTTGATACTTCGCCCATAGACCCAGGCAGGTTGCCAAAGAAAGCATCCCACCACGTTAATGGCTGTCCGGTTAGGGTACTATAAAGGGCACTCTCCCCACCTTCATACCATTGGCTTAGCGGTGTAGCGCCCGAATAACCATCTGCGGCGACCCATACGGCCCCTCCAGACATTTGAGCGGGGTAGGCGAAGTAAAGAAATGCCCGTCCAGCGAGAGCCGGATTTAGAAAATTGCGCCCTGTACCGCCGAAAACCTCCTTAGCGACCACAATACCAAAGGTTATCCCTAATGCTGCTTGCCAAAGCGGGATAGTTGGCGGGAGGATGAGAGCAAACAAGATTGAGCTGACAAAGAAACCTTCGTTAACTTCATGCTTGCGGACGATAGCAAAAAGGACTTCCCAAAAACCGCCCACAATAAATACGGTGAGGTAGACTGGTAAGAAGTAGCTAGCGCCAAACAACATTTTACTTGCCCAGCCCGCCGCAATCAGATCATTGGCAGAACCAAATGCCAATGATAGGCGCCAGCTTTCGGTGATCATTTGATTGATTTCTTCTGGAGAATAGGTGACCGATAGTGCTGCGACAGTCTGGTTGCCAATATTAAACATCCCCCAGAACATAGCGGGGAATACAGCGATCCAAACCATTATCATGATGCGTTTGAGGTCAATACTATCCCGCAGATGTGTCTGTCCTCGAGTGACGTGCCCAGGCGTGTAAAACAACGTGGCGACTGCCTCATAAAGTGGATAAAAAGTTTGGTATTTGCCTCCAGCTTCAAAATGAGGAGCGAGTTTATCGAGGTTTTTTTTCAATGACATCCCAAAGCCCTCCTTGAGGTGTTGTTTATAGCTTCAACAAAGTTTCTACGTGATGAAATCACAGAATGACCAACTCTCTTCTAAGCTATCAAGGGTGTTACTGCGTATCAGATGTCTGGGTAAAGATGACATTGGGAAATGGTATGTCAAAAAGAAGAGGAATTTATTGGTTCAACCATGATCTCCGGTTGCACGACAATAAGTTATTGCAAAAGGCCAGTGAGCACGTCGACAGACTGCATTGCGTGTACTTTGATGAGCTGAAAACCATGTACGACAGACGCTTTCTGTCGGTAGAGATAGACGATTCAGCGAAGCGAGAGTTCAAAATGCAGGCGCTGGGTGAGCTGAACCAATCTCTGATGCAACTCGGGCAAGTACTACATCAAGTTTCCGTCACCAGCCTTGATGAGGCCGTGAGCCAGCTAGAACAGATGTTCGACTATTATTCGATTACTGACCTGTATGTAGCGAACAGTGCAAGCTGGTACATTGACTATGTGGTTACTAAAGCGCTCTTCAAGCGCACCGATATCGTTTTGCATCGTGATGATATCGAGTCCTTATTTCACCAAACGTTACTGCCTTTTGACTTAGAAGACTTGCCACACTCTTTCACTCGTTTTAAGAATAAAATGGAAAGTATTGTAGTGCCGTCCCCATCTCAAACTACGACCCAGCTACCACCTCCAATGAATAATCGAGATGGCCTCCCTGCCAGCTATGGGTGCGAACCGTCTTCTTTGAAGCTTCATAGCAGCGTTCGTGGAGGTGAACTGGCGGGCTTAGGGCATGTGCGAGACTACTTTGCTACTCAGGCGGCGCTTAGTTACAAATCCACACGCAACGAACTCGATAACTGGAGCAGCTCGACCAAATTTTCTCTCTGGTTAGCCAACGGCAATGTGTCGCCCAGAGCAGTGGTGAATCAACTACACCGTTTCGAGCAAAAGCATGGTAGTAACGAGTCCACTCACTGGATTCTGTTTGAACTACTCTGGCGCGAGTACTTTCATTGGTACAGCCACAAACATGGCGCCAAGCTGTTTGCATTTGGTGGGATACAAGACAAGCGTCCCCTGACCACTTTTTATGCCTCAAGATTACGTCAGTGGGTCGAAGGTAACACGCCGTTTCCCATTGTGAATGCTTGTATGAACCAACTCCGTGAGACAGGCTACATGTCTAACCGAGGGAGGCAACTGGTCGCGAGCTGTTTGGTGCACGAATTGTCACTCGACTGGCGCTATGGTGCATGCTATTTCCAGCACATGCTTATTGATTATGATGTCGGGTCGAACTGGGGAAATTGGCAATATTTGGCTGGGGTGGGTGCTGACCCAAGGGGGAACAGAAAGTTTGATTTAGATAAACAGAGCCAACTCTATGATCCTGAAAGTGTTTTCATCCGTAAGTGGAAGGGTGACCGGCCTAATTCCAGTTTGAATGCGGTGGATATGACGGATTGGCCAATTCAGGACTGATAGGAATGAAAATGGGATACAAAACGCTGAGACTCGTCTTGGGTGACCAATTGGATAGCCAACATTCATGGTTCTCTCAACTGGACAATGATGTCCTCTATCTAATCGCCGAACTAAAGCAAGAATCTGAATACGTGACGCATCATATTCAAAAGCAAGTGGCGTTCTTCCTATCGATGGAAAGTTTTGCGCAAAGCTTAATGCAGCAAGGGCATCACGTTCACTATCTCACTCTAGATGACACTTGCGACTTTGACTCTTTAACGGAGCTGGTTGCCTCAGTCGGTGAGCAACACAACATCGTTAGATTTGAGTATCAAAGGCCAGACGAATATCGTCTGCTTGACCAGTTGTCTCGCTTTTCTCACCCACAATTTTCAGCCACCTTGGTGGAGTCTGAACACTTTTTACTGCCTTTTCCAGAATTAGAAACCTATTTCGTTAGAGGTAAAGCATTAGTCATGGACCACTTTTATCGCAAGATGCGCAAGAAACATGGCATGTTAATGGAAAGTGAAACCAAACCACTTGGCGGTAAATGGAGTTATGATGCTAATAATCGCAACAAACTAAAAAAATCCGACATAGAAGCTCTACCCACACCGTTATTGTTTGCGTCACCGACGAAGGAGACGGTGTCTCGGATAGAGCGTCACAACCTAACTTCGATAGGACGAATTGGTGAACAACTCATTTGGCCGATTAATCGTTCTCAATCTCTCACTCTACTGGCACACTTTTGCCAAGTTTGTTTGCCCAATTTTGGCCGTTTTCAAGATGCGATGACGGAACAGCATGAGAGTCAGTGGAGTCTGTACCATAGCCGCCTTTCATTCTCGCTTAACTGTAAGATGCTTTCCCCTTTAGAGGTGCTGTATGCAGCCATTGAACAGTATGCTCACTCTGATGGGCAGATCACGCTTGCACAGATTGAGGGCTTTGTCCGACAGATACTTGGTTGGCGTGAGTATATTCGAGGCATGTATTGGAGCAATATGCCAGACTACGCGACGGCCAATGCGTTAAAAGCCTCTAGGGCGCTACCTCAATATTTTTGGAATGGCGAGACAAAGATGAGTTGTATGAAGCGAGCCATCACTCAGTCTCTTGATTTCGCTTACGCTCATCATATTCAGCGTTTAATGGTGACTGGTAACTTCGCGTTGCTCACAGAGTTGGACCCAGACCAAGTAGAGCAATGGTATCTTGGTATTTATGTTGATGCGATTGAGTGGGTAGAAATGCCCAATACCCGAGGTATGGCTTTATACGCAGATGGAGGACTTATTGCGACCAAACCTTATGGTTCCAGTGGTGGCTATATCAACAAAATGAGTGACTATTGTAGTGGGTGTTTTTATAACGTCAAAGAGCGTTCAGGCCAACAAGCCTGTCCTTTTAACGGATTCTACTGGCGGTTTATGCATAAGCATCGTGAGTGGTTGAGTAAGAACCCCCGCACAGCGATGATTTATCGGACTTGGGACAGATTGGCTCCCGAAGTACAGGATGAACATCTTACAACTGCCGAAGCAAATATAGCTCGAATAGAGCGCCTGTGAGGTATAGATGCAGCCATTGAATGTTTTGATCGTTGGTGCTTCTGGAGGGATAGGGAGTGCGTTAAGCCAACATATTCTGACTCACACCAATGCCAATGTTTTTGCTACTTATCGCCGTGCTCAGCCTAGAGTGCAGCACGCGCGATTGCGCTGGTATGCTTTGGATGTCACCGTAGAAGATGACTATAGCTCGTTAACGACGTCACTCGATGCTGAGGTTGACCATCTAGATTGGGTCATCAATTGTGTTGGTGTCTTGTCGATAAATGAGCTTACTCCTGAAAAGAGTTTAAAGGCAGTTACCTCAAACAACCTTATGACCAGTATTCAAGTCAATACTCTGCCTACTTTGCTGTTAGCAAAGCACATTTTACCTTTTATCAGAAGGTCGGATGCCCCCCGCTTCGCTACTATATCCGCAAGAGTAGGTAGCATTGACGATAATGAATTAGGTGGCTGGTATAGCTATCGCTGCTCAAAAGCCGCGTTGAACATGGCAGTGAAGAACATAAGTATTGAATGGGGTCGCTTAATCAAACGTTCCTGCACGATAGCTTTACATCCTGGAACGACGGACACCGAACTTTCTCTGCCTTTTCAAGCCAATGTGCCAGAAAAACAGCTATTCGCGCCAGATAAAACCGCAGGATTACTGTTCCACGTTTTGGAAAATCTTAGACCAGAAGACAACGGTCGGTTCATTGCTTACGATGGCAGTGATATTCGGTGGTGACAATGTTTAACATTCTGACGTTTTCTTAGCTCCACGCGCTTTACTTGAGCATCGCTTTGAGCAATAGCGAACTTGCTCCCAGCAGCGTTGCCATTTTTTTCGCCAAGTGAAAGGCTTGTCACAATGACCACAGATTTTTCTCGGAAGATGTGATTTTCGATGCATATTGATCGCGTCTTGGTTCTTTTTGATATCTACGAGTTGATAACAGACGAGATCATCACCCATAACATTTAAACTCTTCTCGCGATTATTTTATCTATCCTTTAAAGTAGTAACGGTCCATAAGGAGTCGTCATGCAGTTAGATATTTATCAGGTAAATGCATTTTCCAGTGAGCCCTTCAAGGGCAACCCTGCTGGTGTGTGTATTACTCAAGAACCGTTACCCGCATCGTTAATGTTGTCTATCGCTAAGGAAATGGCGATCTCAGAAACCGCATTTCTATCATTATCCGATAACCGCTTGCGTTGGTTTACACCTCAACTGGAAGTGGCGCTTTGTGGCCATGGCACACTGGCTACTGTTAATGTACTAGATGAAATAGGGCTGTTAGAAAAAGATGGAAAATGCAGTTTTCATACGCTTTCTGGGGAGCTTCATGCGCAGAAAGTTGGTGAACGTATTTCCTTAGATTTTCCACTTTATCCTGCCAATGAGGCTAACATGTCGCTTGCGAAATTGGAGGCTCTGGGTCTGAAAGAAGAGGATATCGAGTTCTGGGGTGAATTCGAAGGTGGTAAAGACTTATTGGTGATGAAAAGTGAAGAACGCCTGCATCATCTAACTCCAAATTTTCACGCTCTTAACCAATGTGAAGGTCGAGCATTGGCGGTAACGGCTAAATCTGAGCGTAGTGATGTGGATTTCATCGTTCGCTATTTTGCTCCTTGGGTTGGAGTCAATGAGGATCCTGTTACTGGATCTGCCTATTGTGCATTGGCTCCTTATTGGGCCGATAAACTCAATAAGAGTTCATTAATTGGCTTCCAAGATTCTGAGCGCGGAGGCTACGTTGGTATGATGTTGAAACAAGACCGTATTGAGCTTAGTGGTCAAGCGATTACGCTTATCAAAGGTACTATCAGTGTTTAATGAGAAATGGGTTCCTCAGTTTCTGGACTTTATTCGAGCGGAAATGATCACTGATGCGGCGCATGATCTTAACCATGTATTACGGGTCGTTAATTGTGCTAAACGCTTATCAGTGACAGAAAACGCTGATTTGGATGTGGTTATTCCAGCGGCCTATTTGCATGATTGCTTTACTTATCCGAAAGATCATCCAGAACGTGCGAGCAGTTCAACTATCGCGGCACACAAGGCGTGTCAGTTTTTGAGATCAATAGGTTACCCAGAGCTGCATATTGATGCCATCCACCATGCGATTGTCGCGCACAGTTTTTCCGCTAATATCGCAACCGATTCTATTGAAGCTAAAGTAGTACAAGATGCCGACAGATTAGATGCATTGGGTGCTATAGGTGTTACGCGTTGTATTCAGGTTGCGACCAGTCTAGGTCGAACTTTGTATAGTACTGATGACCCTTTTTGCATTGAGCGTTCTGCTGACGATGCCAAGTTCACCATTGACCATTTTTACATCAAGCTATTTTCCATTGCAGACACAATGAAAACCGAAGCGGGTAAACAGGAAGCAATCAGTAGAGTGGCGTTTATGAAACAATATCTAGCGCAATTAGGGCATGAAATATCATGATTGAACATCAACAAGATAGACAGAGATTTGTACTCTCTTCGAACGGGCAAGACTCGGTATTGGATTACAAGCTTTCGGGTAATACGGTTAATTTTACTCGCACCTTTGTACCAGAATCACTGCGTGGAAAGGGCGCTGCAAAACAGTTAGTCGATCAGGGTCTTGCGTGGGCTAGAGAGCAAGGCTATCAGATTGAAGCCGACTGTTGGTATGTGGCTAGATTCTTGAGTAGATAACCGTACCTTGGGTTAGCTTAGCGACGGTTTTCTCACCGTCGCTGCAAGAGTGACGAAGGCTAACGTTCTGTGTCAAATGGATACGGGTCTAAGCCATTACTTTTACCGTCATCGTCACTGTCATTATAGATACCATCCACGGGGGAGCGTCCCCAAGCATCCAACTCTCTATTAATGGCTTTAGAGACAGAAACGTTGTCGAAATAGATTGTCCTAGGACTGCGAATTTCTGTATACATTCCGATCTTGGTGTAGCCATTATTGCTAATCAGCATGTTTTTACCTTTCCGGTCGAGCTTCAGCTCACCATTGACCCAGACTTTTACTCGTCCATCGTCGGCTAAAGACTTTTTAAAGTAGATACGAATATCAGTCCATTGGTCTTGTGGTGCAACGCCTAAATCGATCACCGGATAGTTAGGTGCGTGGAAGCTGAGTTTGAAAAGCCCATCATTGCTTAGACGCACTGCGGCGTGAGGACCAGAACTGAATGACTTCCACTGTGCCAAGATAATGGAGTACTTAGTGATGGTCTGCCAAGATGCATCGGGGCGAATACTGGCACTAAAATAGAAGTCATCTCCCGGTGCGTACTGATAGCGGCCATCCATAAAGGCTGTCTCGCTTCGATAAGCTGGTGGCTCGCCGTAAAACTTCATCACATGATTACCTGTGCGAGCCCAGTCTACTTGAGCTACCTCGTAATAGTGATAGCTGGCGGGTATTTTGGTGAGTGAGTCGTAACTACTAGAAAAAGAGGGGGTGAGTTCCCCAGGTAAGCCGGAATCTGCTAGACCGTTTTCCCAACCAGCAGTGTATATGGTGGCTGGATTTTCGATTGTCGTGGTTCGGTCGATTTGAATGTCGACCCAAGCTGGTTGCGATCGGTTAAATCCGTCTTCTACATGATAGAAGAAGCCATCTAAGCCGACAAAGTCAGCATTTGGCTGATATAGTATTTGTCCTTCGACAACGGTAACTGTTCCATAATTTGGTTCAGATGCAATGACGATGGTTAGTTCATCACCTTCAGGGTCTAGGTCGTTTGCTAACACATTGCATAGTAGCGCTTGGTTCTCTAAACCATTGCAGCTATCTGGAGAGATAATGGTGACCTCATTTTTCCACCTTTCTGGGTCAAGTGGATAATCATCGTCTATATCGACAACACCATCACCATCATCATCAATGTCCTTGTTATTTCCAATGCCATCGCTGTCCGTATCGACAGATTCGTTGGGGTCATAGGGAAAGGCATCTTCGGCATCAACGACACCGTCGTTATCAGAGTCTTTGGAAAGGGGCGATAAGTCAAACTGCAAGCGATCAATACGGATTGAACCTTCTACTGCTGCGAGCGTAAACGTATGTTCCCCTTTAGTTAACCAAATGGTTTGAGGTGAGGTTTGCTCAAATTCGCGAGTAATCTGGGTGGAGGAAAGGAACGGAATCCGGAACAACACCTCTGTGCCCTTACGCAGTTCTACATGTTTGGTTTTGTCGGCAGAAGAACCCAACCAAGCAGAGAATTCATAGTAGGCATCCTCTTCGATTTGTACGGTGTAGTTGATCCATTCGTCGCGCGCAAACCAGCCAACGTGTACCTGCCCATCACTGTGAGTAGAGAAGTCCACACCATCGTTACGGTATTGCTTTCCCCCTCGGTTCTCTGGTTCTTTGTCGAAGTAGGCGATGCCTTGTCCACCAAGGTCATAATCTTCCGCTTCCACAATGGAAGGTAATCGGTGAATAGGTAAGGCAGACTTGGTGTCGTCCCAAGGATAAATATCTTCAAGGTCGGGAACTCCGTCGCCATCAGAATCGACATTGGCGAAGGTCAGTGAGGTATTCAGCAGCATCCCCAACATCAATGCGGGGAGAATCATTGTAGGGTAACTTAATCTTGTTCTCATAATATATTCCTTAGTTATTTACGCCTGTTACGAGCTCTGGTCGCAACATGTAATAGGCGGAGCAAATTGGAATTAAATGAGTGCACTCTTCAACACCTTAGAAAGTTTGGAATGCATATCAAACAGGTTTTATATTGATGAGGTGAATGTATGTTGGGAAAGAAAGGCTATTTCTACGCATTAGATAGAAAAATAGCGACTAAGGCTCAAAATTTACGAATAAGTTCTTTAGCCAATATATACGTGATACCAAGGGTTAATACGGCAGTAGTTTTGTTAGTGATGGACACATAAAAACAGTGAATATAATAAGATTTCTTTGCGTTCGGCGAGTAATGAGCGCATAAGTTTTAAATTGTTAGCTTTCACACTGCAGCATATTGAATAGCCGATTAAAAACTCAGCGGTACAGTGGTTTTTGGTTTTTTGTAAATTTACTTAGAATTGGAATGAAAGTCTTACAGAGATGGTGTAGAAGTGGTTAAACCACTTTGATATTCTGGGGGTGGTATCGAGGTTAGGAGGCGTGGAATGAAGTGGAAAGTCAGTATGGCAATATTGACCGCTCTTGCTCTAGTGGGTTGCAGTAAGCCGGAGATAGAAACCGTCGATAATGAACTAAATGCACACCACTTAGATCAAGTTGTTGTAGTGCACGGCTTAGCGAGAAGCGCTTGGTCGATGCAGAATATGTCAAAAGGTATTGCCAAACAAGGCTATCAAGTCTGTGTCGTGGATTATCCAACGCTTCGCCAGCCTATTGAAAATACGCTTGCCGAGAGTGCCAAGGAGCTCTCTCGATGTATTGACGAATTTAATCACTCAAAAAACCTTGTCACTAATCAGTCGAAAATTCACTTTGTTGGGCATTCATTAGGTGGATTGGTGATCCGCTCGTACTTGGCACAGCACCCTGATTTTGTCGACTCATCGGAGATGGGAAAAGTGGTGTTTGTTGGTACTCCCAACCATGGTAGTGATGTTGCTGATTTCTTTTCGGACACTTGGATGCTATCTCTAGTGGGTGGTACCGCTGAATCGCTAACAACCAGTCCTAATTCATTCCCAAACAGTTTGCCAATTCCAAACTACGATTTCGGTGTCATAGCAGGTACGCAAAGCTACCCGGTTTTTAGTGGCATGTTTAGCAAGAGCAACGATGGGCTAGTCTCAGTGGAATCGACAAAACTTGATGGTATGCGAGACTTTATTGAAGTAGATATCAAACACGATAGGCTACGTCGTGATCCTTATGTAACCTCATTGGTACTGAACTTTATTGAGACCGATAAGTTCGAATCGAAATAACGTAGCATTATAGAACGATACGATAGTGTTAGTTCTTTAGTGCTGCGGCATTTTGTCTCGTGACTTCGTTAGCTAATCGCATTTTGAGTGACATTCTTCAAAAAATAGAAAATTCATTTCATTAGATATTTATAATTATATATCTGAATAAATATCCAAATTCAAAAGTAGTTATCATTTGATATTGTTTTGTTTGCGAATATTCTTCAAAAATATCTAATTATTAATCCAGACAAATAATTCTATTTCAGCGGCCATTTAACTATTGCAAGAATAAGTGTGAACAAGGCACAAGAATAACAGTAAATAAAGGCGTATATTTTCTTTGAAATTATGATTAGTAATTCTTATGGCTTCAATGTGGTGATTGAATGTAAAACATACAGCTAAAGTAGCAGGATAGCCCTTCTACTAAGGAGAATACTATGACTACCCACGTCGTTCACGAGCCGAAAAAGTCGGGAGGCTTTTTTGCAAATTTCAAGTTTCCCTCAGCCTATACCATTTTATTTGTGTTGATTGCTATCGTTGCAGTCATGACCTGGATTATTCCTGCGGGTCAATATGAGAGAGTGATGAATGAAGATCTGGGCAGAGAAGTTCCAGTGGCTGGAACTTATTCTAGCGTAGAAAGTAATCCACAAACTCCAATCGACGTCTTAATGGCTCCTATTGATGGCTTCTATGATCACAATAGTTATGAAGCAGGTGCAATTGATGTCTCGTTATTTGTATTAGTCATTGGTGGCTTCTTGGGATTAGTGACTAAGACCGGAGCGATAGATGCTGGAATTGAGCGTGTAACTCACAAGTTAGAGGGTAGAGAAGAGTTGATGATTCCCATCCTTATGGCCTTGTTTGCCGCGGGTGGCACTGTCTATGGGATGGCAGAAGAATCTCTACCATTCTACACACTTCTCGTCCCAGTAATGATGGCAGCTCGATTTGACCCACTTGTTGCGGCCGCTACCATCTTATTGGGAGCTGGGATTGGAGTTCTGGGTTCCACAATTAATCCATTTGCTACAGTGATTGCTGCGAATGCATCCGGTATTCCTTTTACCGATGGTATTTTATTGCGTCTAGCCATGTTAGTGCTTGGGTGGATCATCTGTGTTGCTTATGTCATGAGATATGCTCGAATGGTCAAGGCCGACCCGTCTAAATCCATTGTTTATGATAAACACGAGGAGAACAAGGCTCATTTCCTCGGTAATAAAGGAGAGGAAAAACTCGATTTCACTACAACGAGAAAAGTGATTTTAGCGATCTTTGGTGGTTCATTTGCTGTAATGATATACGGTGTTTCGGTTGCTGGTTGGTGGATGGCAGAGATCTCTGCGATGTTCCTAGCCTCGTCAATCTTGGTTGGGCTTGTCGCTAGAATGAGTGAAGAATCTTTCATCAATAGCTTTATTGAAGGAGCGAGAGACTTACTCGGAGTAGCTTTGATTATTGGTATTGCTCGAGGAATCGTTGTTGTGATGGACCGAGGGATGATCACTGATACCATATTGAATTCTGCGGAACATATTGTCACTGGTCTTTCTTCGATCGTGTTTGTTAATGTTATGTTTTTCCTAGAAATATTATTGTCTTTCTTGGTGCCTTCGACTTCTGGACTGGCTGTGTTGACGATGCCGATAATGGCTCCTCTAGGTGATTTTGCCGGTGTTGGTCGAGAGTTGGTTATTACAGCGTATCAATCCGCTTCAGGGCTGGTGAATTTGATAACTCCAACCTCTGCTGTTGTGATGGGAGGTCTTGCTATAGCTCGGGTTCCTTACGTGAGATGGCTGAAATGGGTGGCTCCACTAATGGCTATTCTGACCGTATTCTGCGTGGTAATGCTTAGTATTGGTACGCTTGTCGGTTAAATGTTCGTTTGCCTAGTCTTTATACTGGCCCATTGCTATTAGCAGTGGGCTTTTTTTGTTGCAGTTTCTGAGTTAGCTGCGAAAGATAGTCGTCACTTCTATGCCCTTGTGACGAAATACCAATTTTTCTCCTTTTTGTTTGAATATGAGCAGCGTTCTATCGCTTATGTCCGACGGTCTCTTGAATGTGATATTTATCACGAAAATAGACTAAAAATTGTTAATGGATACAGAGGAGGTGAGCTAGGAATAGGTAACTAACAAAAGCCAATGCATATTTCTTCCAAGTAATCATATCCATTAGAATTAATAATGCGAATCAAGTTTCTTAAAAGAACGTAACTATGACTGCTTCACGAATAATCCATGCATACTATTTCATTTAATATGCGAGATTAATTCTCGGTAATTATATTTATCAAGGAATAAATATTGTTAACAGCCACTTTTATGACGTCTTTGTTTACATATATATTTGTGTGATCGGTGTCCAATATTATTTTGAATGATTGGTACATATTAATTACACCACAACGAAGCTATTAATATATTCCATAAAGAACGATTTTGGTTCTTATAATATTAGAGAGACATGATTATGAATAAACTATATGTTGGTTCTGAAGTTGGTCAGTTACGCCGTGTCTTAATACATCGTCCACGACGTGCTCTCACTCACTTAACGCCTTCTAACTGCCATCAACTGTTGTTTGACGATGTACTAGCGGTAGAGAAGGCTGGCGAAGAGCATGATGTTTTTGCCAAAACACTAGAATCACAAGGTGTTGAGGTTTTACTTCTAACAAATTTACTTGCTGAAACTCTCGCTATTTCAGAAGCAAAAGATTGGCTGCTAAATATTCAGGTTTCAGATTTTCGTTATGGCAATACCTTTGCCAACGATGTGAGATGTTATTTGAGTGATATGCCAAACATCGAATTAGCTAAAGTACTTACTGGGGGCTTGTCATTTGGTGAAATGCCGCTTGAGTCTTCGTCAATGTTGCAATCTTTATATAAAGCTAACGATTTCATTATCGACCCGTTGCCAAATCACTTATTTACTCGTGATACATCATGCTGGGTTTATGGTGGTGTCTCTATCAACCCGATGGCGAAGGTCGCTCGTCAAAGGGAAACAAATCATTTACGTGCAATATATCGCTGGCATCCGACCTTTGCTGGACAAGACTTCATTAAATACTTTGGTGATGAGCAGCAATCGTATGATCACTCGACTATCGAAGGTGGAGATGTACTGGTCATAGGCAAAGGCTCTGTGTTGATCGGCATGTCTGAGCGTACCACGCCACAGGGTGTAGAGCATTTAGCATCGAGCTTATTTAAGAATAACCAAGCTAAGCAGGTTATTGCTTTAGAACTACCGAAAGATCGTTCATGCATGCACCTAGATACGGTTATGACACACATGCGTGAGGATACGTTCTCCATCTACCCTAATGTTATTCCTGATGACGTGAAATGTTGGAGTCTTACTGGTGATGAATCCGGTCGAGTAACGGCTACGCAGCAGAATTCGTACATTACGACGATCGAAAAAGCGTTACAGGTCGACAAGTTAAATCTTATCACTACTGGAGGCGACAACTTCGAAGCTGAACGTGAACAATGGAATGATGCAAATAACGTCCTGACGGTCAAACCCGGTGTTGTTATTGGTTACGAACGCAATACCTATACCAACGAGAAGTACGATAAAGCCGGCATTACCGTACTACCAATCCCTGGTGATGAGCTTGGCCGCGGCCGCGGTGGTGCGCGTTGTATGAGCTGCCCAATTGAACGTGATGGTATTTAGTCACTTCGCTTTTCATTACCTGTATTGGATAAAAGATTATGAAGAAACAAACTATCGTTGTTGCTTTGGGTGGTAATGCCTTACTAAAGCGCGGAGAGCCACTCGAAGCAGAAGTACAACGCCACAATATTGAAATCGCGGTTAAAACCATATCGGAAATTGCCCTGCAATATAACGTCGTATTGGTGCACGGAAATGGCCCTCAAGTCGGGCTATTGGCATTGCAAGGACTGGAATATAAGAAAGTGAGTCCTTACCCACTTGATGTATTGG
This sequence comes from Vibrio sp. SCSIO 43133, assembly GCF_023716845.1. Lineage (NCBI taxonomy): Bacteria > Pseudomonadati > Pseudomonadota > Gammaproteobacteria > Vibrionales > Vibrionaceae > Vibrio > Vibrio sp. SCSIO 43133. The sequence goes on along the minus strand of NZ_CP068025.1, from coordinate 1,223,620 downwards.
GTAGCGAGACACAGGGCATGATTGGCTACATGTTGATGCAAGAGTTCAAGAATCAAATGCCCAGCAAGAATATCACCTGCATGTTGACCCAAATGACTGTGGATCCAGCCGATCCGGCATTCAAAGATCCTACCAAGTTTATTGGCCCTGTCTATGACAAGCAGGAGGCATGTGAACTGGCTGAGAAATATAATTGGACTGTGAAACCTGATGGTGATTATTTCCGCCGTGTGGTCCCAAGTCCATTACCAACTGGCATTGTTGAGCACGAAGCTATCACCTCCCTTATTGATGAGGGGCACCTTGTTATTTGCACTGGTGGGGGTGGTATTCCGGTCACGCATAAAGATGGCAAGCTGGTTGGAGTTGAGGCGGTGATTGATAAAGACATGTCGGCAGCTTTCCTTGCCAAACAACTTCACGCAGACCGATTAATGATATTAACTGATGCCGACGCCGTTTACCTAGACTGGGGTAAACCAACTCAACATGCGTTGAGAGCCACGACACCATCAGAACTGTCACGTTACCAGTTCGATGAAGGTTCAATGGGGCCTAAAATTGATGCCTCGTGTGAGTTTATTAATCAAGGTGGGCAAATGGTGGGGATCGGCGCGCTACAAGATGGTCTTCGCATTCTTGAAGGGACCGCAGGGACCACGATTTCAAAACACTAATTTTGTCGTCGAATACGTATTTAAATTAAAGCACGAGCGTGTCAGTAGCAGAGTGATGTCGTGACTGACACGCATAGATAGAAAAGGAACACAATATGGCTTTCAATCTTCGCAATCGCAACTTCCTTAAACTTCTAGATTTTACTCCTCGTGAGATTCAGCACTTGCTTGAGCTGTCTATTGAACTTAAAAAAGCCAAGTACAACGGATACGAACAACCTCGTTTAAAAGGCAAAAATATCGCGCTCATCTTTGAAAAAACATCGACCCGCACTCGTTGCGCTTTTGAGGTGGCGGCATTCGATCAAGGAGCACAAGTTTCTTATCTTGGGCCTACGGGATCGCAGATCGGCCATAAAGAATCAATGAAAGATACCGCTCGGGTACTTGGGCGTATGTACGACGGGATTGAGTATCGCGGCTATGGTCAATCTATCGTTGAAGAGCTTGGTGCTTATGCAGGTGTACCGGTTTGGAACGGCTTAACAGACGAATTCCACCCAACTCAAATTCTTGCAGACTTTATGACCATGATAGAGCATGCTCCAGGTCGTCCATTGCAAGATATTCGCTTTGCCTACTTAGGGGATGCTCGTAATAACATGGGCAATTCGTTAATGGTAGGCGCGGCAAAAATGGGTATGGAAATCCATTTAGTTGCGCCAAAACAGTTCTGGCCTGAAGAAGCACTTGTTGCGGAATGTCAATCCATTGCTAAACACACCGGAGCGAAAATTATACTCACGGAAGACGTACGTGAAGGTGTTCAAGGGTGTGACTTCCTATATACAGACGTTTGGGTTTCTATGGGTGAAGCAAAAGCAGCCTGGGCTGAACGTATCAAGTTGATGCTGCCTTATCAGGTCAATATGGAAATGCTCAAAGCGACAGGCAATCCAAACGTGAAATTCATGCACTGCTTGCCTGCTTTTCATGGCGAAGATACGACGGTGGGTAAGTCTTTATCAGCAGAATATCCAATGTTAGCTGATGGCTGCGAAGTGACCGACGAAGTGATTGAATCCGAGCATTCTATTGTCTTTGATGAAGCGGAAAACCGTATGCACACGATTAAAGCGGTAATGGTCGCGACCTTAGGTAGCTAAAGGGCTAGCATATTGCATGAGAGGAACAGGAATGTCCTCTCATCTTAACTAAAGTAGCAATAAGTTGCTGTAACAATGCGATTGGATCGGGATTTTTCAGAACGATTAATTGTTACGTTATACCAGCGAAACAAATACAAGATCACGAACCCACTCATGGATGAGTTTCAATATTTTACAGGTGATAACATGTATGAAACTCCAACTTGTAACGACATGCTCGATGTTGATCAAAAACTGACAGATGTATGTAAGAAGCTTCTTCAGCAGCAGAGCTTTACTACACAGAATAAGCTCCGCGAAGCACTGGTAGACCTTGGTTATGATGGGATTAGTCAATCGACGGTCTCTCGCCTATTGACCAACCTGGGAGTAGTCAAAGTTCAAAATGCCTGCGGTAAAAAGGCGTATTGTCTAACGTCGGAGAACAGCCCTGTTCGTGTTGACTCTTCTATTTCGTCACAGATCGAGCTGATCACTAACAATCAGTCTCTCGTTGTCGTGAAAACTCACCCTGGAAGTGCCCAGCTTATTGCTCGCTTGATTGATATTGACCCGCACGCTGATATTTTGGCGACTATTGGTGGCAATGATACGATTCTAGTGATCCCGAAACAGGCTTCTGAAGTGAGTCGATGTGAGCGTGTCGTTAGAGCCAGGCTTGGTGCACTGTAGCCATATTGATACAACACGATAACTGTTGTACCCCAACAAAAAAGCAGCGATGTTGTTAATCGCTGCTTTTGCTAAATTTGCCTTAGTTATTCAATATCAATGATCATGGCTTGATAAGGCTTCAATACTAGCTCGTGTAGTGAACTTGGTGCATCATCATAGTTATTTAGTATGACTTGTTTCACACCGTATTGGTAGGTTCTCTCTAAGGTACTATCAGTAAAGTTAGCAATGATAAGCAAAGATTTTTCGCCGCTCGAGCGAATATATGCGTAGACTTCACTGTCTTGTGGGTCGAGTAACGTATGATTGCCATAAACCACAACATCCCCATATTCTTCACCTTGGCGCAGTTGGATAAGCTGGCGATAATGATGATAAATGGAATCCTCGTCGTTAACCGCTTGTTCTGCATTGATCTCCACATAGTTTTCATTCACTGGGAGCCAAGGCGTGCCTGTAGTGAAACCTGCATGAGCTTTTGTATCCCACTGCACTGGGACACGGGCATGGTCACGAGAGAAGTAGTTTAAAAACTCAATGGCATCATCATTGGAAACGCCACGTTCAATCATTTTCTGGTAATGGAACTTCGCCATGAGGTCATTAAACTCTTCGATGTTATTGAAGTGCTTATTGGTCATGCCGATTTCTTCACCTTGATAAATATACGGGGTGCCGCTCATCATATGTAAAACCGTGCCGAGCATTTTTGCACTGATGATGCGATATTCAGGAGAGTCAGAGCCATAACGCGATACCGTACGAGGTTGGTCGTGATTACTCCAATACACACTATTCCAACCTTTCTGGTATAAGTCTTCCTGCCAGCGCGACATGATTTCTTTGTACTGAACTAAGTCAAAATCTTTTTTCACTGCATTGTGTTCTTCGCGGTCGATGCTGACATGTTCGAATTGGAAGATCATACTAATTTCATTGCGATCAGGGTGAGAGTAGTAACGGCCATCCAGTGTTGTGGTGAAGGGAGTTTCACCTACGGTGAGTACATCGTAATGCTTCAGAACTTTATCGTGCATTTCACGCAGATATTGGTGCACAAGTAGGTTATTTGACCAATGCTCCCAACCTGCTACTCCTGCGTCAAAAATAGTTGCATCTGGATAGTCTGACGGTTTGCCGATCATATTAATGACGTCCATTCGGAAACCACCTAAGCCCTTTTTCAGCCAAAAGTGCATCATGTCGTAGACCGCTTCACGTACCTCTGGATTTGCCCAGTTTAGGTCAGGTTGTTTATTGCTAAACAGGTGCAGATAGTATTGGCCGGTCGCTTCATCAAGTGTCCACGCTTTAGGCTTGAAGAAAGATTCCCAATTATTGGGTTCACTGCCATCTTCTTTGGGATCTTTCCAAATATACCAATCGCGTTTTGGATTATCCTTACTGCTTTTGGATTCGATAAACCAAGGGTGTTCATCTGAGGTGTGGTTTACCACGAGATCCATGACAATTTTGATACCGCGTTTATCCGCTTCGAATAGCAGCTTTTCCATATCGGACATGGTGCCAAATTCTGGTGCAATTTCACGATAGCCAGAAATATCATAGCCGTTGTCATCCATCGGAGATTTATACACAGGACTGAGCCAAATGACGTTCGCGCCAAGGGCTTTGATGTAATCCAATTTTTCTATAATACCTGGGATATCACCAATGCCATCTCCGTTAGAGTCGTTGAAACTTCTTGGATAGATTTGATAAACGACAGCGTCATGCCACCAACGCTTTTCAAGTTGTTCCGTCCTCATGGATCAATTCTCCTTAGCAAGTGAGGTAATGTCTAACTGCTGGTACGAATAATAAGCTCCGTATCCAGTTGGATAGATTCGTAGGGTAGTTGGCCGAGCGCCATCTTTGCAGCGATTCGGCCTTTATTCTCAATAGGCTGCTGAATAGTCGTTAAGCCGGCTTCTGCAGCTTTGGGTATTCCGTCAAAGCCAACAATTCGAATATCGATGCTGATTTCTCTAGCCACTTCCAGAGCGGCCAAAGCGATTTTATCGCTCATACAAAGCAGTACATCCACGCGCTTAGGGGCCGTTAGTGTGCCACGCAACATGGTTTTTAACGTTGTTTCGTCAAGATCGTGAATTTGCCAGACATTTTCGAATGACAATGGTATGCCGTTTTCCTCGAGAGCTTTTTTGTAACCTTCAAAACGACAACGAGAAACGGATTCTTCGCTGGTATAAAGATTGTCGAGGTTGGCAAGCGATAACGATGTTGATGGCTCAAGACGCAGCCCCAAGATAAGCACATTGTCGTCGGATGAATGAATGGCATGCATGGCTATGTCGTAGCTTGCTTTGCGGTTGTCGACATTGATGGATGGAATGTCAGGCAAGGCGAAATCGACTGCCACGACAGGCTTATGCTGGCGTAGTATCAGGTTGATTATGCTTGAGTCCACAGGTTTACCATAAACTATGAAACTATCGGGGATAGTTTCAACCTGCGTATTCTGATAGTTATCACTGCTTGAAGGCAGCAACAGCATGTTGACATGAGACTCGTCTAAAGTCTTTGATATTCCAGCTAAAAATTGAGTAGCTACTGGGTCGGTAAAGTTATAGGCGAGGTTGTCTGCGAGCAAAACTCCGATTACGCCGGTCTTTCCGGTGCGTAAGCTTCGTGCAGTGATACTTGGGCCAGTGTAACCGAGTTTTTCACATTCAAGCAGAATGTTCTCTCTCAGCGCCTTCGAAAGTTGGTTTGGACGGTTGAAAGCGTTTGATACGGTAGCCGTTGATACACCTAGGTGAGCGGCGACGGTTTTCAATGTAGGTTTCTTCCGTTCCATATCAGTCATTGTCCATATTTATATTATCTGCGATCTAGAATAGCGAAATTTATCAGTTGAGTCTAAATCGATTAAGAAGGAATGCGAAATTAAAATTTCATAGCCATTATAATTTGTTTGATGCTTGTCACTTAATTGTAATCAAGGTATTTCAAAACATGATCAAAGGCACAAGATTTGGCAAGAAAGTGGTCGAATTGTCAATAAGGTTTTATGGTATTCATTAACGGCTTAACCGATTAAGTAATTAAGTAAGAAGTTAAGTCGAGGACATAAGAACTGACTATAAAAACGAAACAAAGTATCTGAATACATGGAGTCTTACTGATGAAAACCTCTCTACTTGCTAGCGCAGTAGCTCTTGCTGTTTCTGCATCCTCCGCATTCGCCGCTGATTTAAAATTCGCACCTGGCGAAGACGCACGCTTTAACTGGCAAAGCTACGAAGAGCTGAAAAATATGGATCTGAAAGGTGAAACGGTCACCATTTTTGGTCCTTGGTTAACAGAAGATAAAGAGCTTGTTGAAAGTGTCATTGCGTATTTTGAAGAGGCAACTGGTGCCGATGTGAAATATTCAGGCTCTGACTCATTTGAACAGCAAATTGCGATTGATGTGCAAGCAGGTAGTGCACCTAACATTGCGATTTTCCCGCAGCCTGGTTTAGCGGCAGACTTAGCCTCTAAAGGTTTCCTAACTCCACTTGACCCTAAAATGGGTGATTGGATCAATGACAACTACGCCGCTGGTTCTTCATGGGTTGACCTAGGTACATTTGCTGGTAAAGACGGTAAAGATCATCTGTATGGTTTCTTCTATAAAGTCGATTTGAAGTCACTAGTATGGTATGTGCCTGAAAACTTCGAAGATGCCGGTTATGAAGTACCTCAATCAATGGAAGAGCTAAAAGCACTGACTGAACAGATTGTTGAAGATGGCGAAACACCGTGGTGTGTTGGGCTAGGTTCTGGTGGTGCAACGGGCTGGCCTGCAACGGACTGGGTGGAAGATATGATGCTTCGTACTCAATCGCCAGCTGATTACGATAAGTGGACTACAAACGAACTCAAGTTCAATGATGAGAAAGTTGTTGGTGCTATTGAAGAGTTTGGATGGTTTGTACGTAACGATAAGTTCGTCGACGGCGGTGCACGTGCAGTAGCTGCAACGGACTTCCGTGATTCACCAAAAGGTTTGTTTACATCGCCAGCTAAGTGTTACATGCACCGTCAGGCATCATTCATTCCAAGCTTCTTCCCAGAAGGTACAGAGCTAGGTGCTGACGTTGATTTCTTCTACTTCCCAGCGTATGAATCAAAAGACTTAGGTAAGCCAGTACTTGGCGCAGGTACTATGTGGAGCATTACCAAAGATTCTAAAGCCGCACGCGCATTTATGGAGTTCTTACAGTCACCAATCGCACATGAAATCTGGATGGCTCAATCGGGCTTCCTGACTCCGCATAAAGGTGCCAACGTTAATGCTTATGGCAACGACACTCTGAAGAAACAAGGTGAAATCTTGTTGGATGCGACGACGTTCCGTTTCGATGGTTCAGACTTGATGCCAGGTAAGATCGGTGCCGGCGCATTCTGGACAGGTATGGTCGACTACAGTGGCGGCAAACCTGCGAAAGAGGTCGCTGATGACATCCAAAAAACTTGGGATGCACTTAAGTAACCAAGGAAGTAAGTAACTTGGCGAAGTAACGCGATGCCGGTAGACGTAATTTCATTGGGTCGTCTATCGGCTTTCGCAATCTTGATATTCGTTAAGTCTCTCTATAAAGCGAGGTAATGATGGAACAGCTTTATTCCTCTTTATTTATCATGGCACTAGGCGTCGCTGGATGTGTGGTCTACTTCGTAGGCAGCAACTGGCTTCTCACTATCCTATTTCCTACCAGAAATGTCTCAAACCAAAAGATGGCACAAAACCTTAGACGAGCGGCAGCGATTCGTCCTTGGTTATTCCTTGGGCCTGCTTTGGCGTTTTTAGGCCTCTATCTTGTCTATCCAGTATTTGAGTCATTCTATCTGTCAATGCACGACAGAAATGCTGACAAATTTGTAGGATTAGGAAATTACATTTGGCTCTTCAACGATCCTGAGTTTAGAGAGTCACTATTTAACAATCTATTGTGGTTATTGGTTGTGCCTGCCGCCTCCACATTTTTTGGCTTGGTTATCGCAGCACTGACTGACAAAGTGAGCTGGGGGAATATTGCTAAGAGTTTAATCTTTATGCCAATGGCTATTTCATTCATTGGTGCATCGATCATTTGGAAGTTTGTCTACGACTACCGTGCGCCGGGGTCGGAGCAGATAGGTATTTTGAATGCCGTGGTTGAGTTCTTTGGAGGTACTGCACAGGCTTGGATAACCATCCCGTTTTGGAATAACTTCTTTTTGATGGTCATTCTTATTTGGATTCAAACCGGCTTTGCAATGGTTATTTTGTCTGCGGCTCTGCGCGGTATTCCAGAAGAAACGGTGGAAGCGGCGGTACTGGATGGAGCCAATGGAGTACAAATATTCTTTAAAATTCTCATTCCACAGATATGGGGAACGATTGCAGTAGTGTGGACCACAATCACCATTCTGGTTCTGAAGGTCTTCGATATCGTGTTAGCGATGACGAACGGCCAGTGGAGTACTCAGGTTCTGGCAAATATGATGTTTGACTGGATGTTCCGTGGTGGCGGTGACTTTGGCCGTGGCGCAGCGATTGCGGTCGTGATCATGGTGGCGGTAATTCCTGTCATGGTATGGAACATGCGCCAAGCTAGCGCTCAAATGGAGGGGCGATAATGACTGAAAAAGCCCAAACAGCGCCAAGTCTTGAAGAGAGTAACGCACGCTTTAGCTTAAGCAAATTACGACGTTCGCCACTGACTATTTTGGTCCACGCTTCGGTGTTGCTGATTGTGATTCTATGGACTCTACCAACAGCAGGTCTTTTTATCTCATCGTTTAGGGACAAAGATCAGCTTGCTTTATCAGGCTGGTGGACGTCATTAACCGCTTCCGAGCAGAACCTTGTAGACCGCACTGGAGCGCCCGACACCCAAGTTCAGGAAGGTGACGTTTATGTTCTCAAGGGGCAATTACTCGTCGATGGTAAGCCTGCTGAAGTCCATGCCTTTGGTTTCTCTTCTCGCGAACCGACAAAATTCGTCCCTGGTGATGTTGCTGAAATGAGAAAGGGTGGCACGCTAACGGTAACGGAAGATGGCCACTACAAAATGACAGCACTCGAACCGTTCAAAGGCAAACGAGGGAAACGAATTTTCTTTACCGCTGTGGTGCCGCCGAAGTTTGGTTTAGACAACTATCGTGAAGTACTTACGGCAGAAGGTATTGGTCGTTCGTTTATTAATTCTTTAACCGTTACTATTCCCGCAACAATCATCCCAATTCTTATTGCGGCGTACGCGGCTTATGCGTTGTCTTGGATGAGAATGCCGGGTAGAAACCTACTTATTGCAGTTGTGGTTGGTTTGTTGGTTGTACCTCTGCAAATGTCTTTGATTCCTCTTTTAAGACTCTATAACGACATTGGGGCTTTCTTCGGTGTCGGGGCGAAAACCTATTTGGGAATATGGTTAGCGCATACTGGGTTTGGATTGCCATTGGCGATTTATTTGCTGCGAAACTACATCTCCAGTTTGCCTAGAGAGATTATCGAGTCGGCGAAAGTGGACGGTGCGACTGACTTCGAAATATTCATGAGAATCGTTCTGCCGCTGTCGTTCCCGGCACTAGCATCATTCGGGATATTCCAGTTCTTATGGGTATGGAATGACCTTCTTGTTGCAACGGTATTCTTGGGCACTGGCGAAGAGCACATGGTACTCACAGCACGATTACGTGAACTATTAGGCTCTCGTGGTGGTAACTGGGAGATTTTGACAGCATCTGCATTTGTTTCGATTGCTGTGCCTTTGGGCGTGTTCTTTACGCTGCAACGTTATCTAGTTCGTGGCCTACTTTCTGGTTCTGTTAAGTAAGCAGTTCCTGATTCAACGATGAGAAGAAAGAAATGACAGGATTATCTCTAACAAACGTTAAAAAATCATACGGTGAAACTCAGGTACTGCACGGCATCGATCTGGACATCGACCAAGGCGAATTCATCGTATTCGTTGGGCCTTCAGGTTGCGGTAAGTCTACTCTGCTTCGAATGATTGCGGGCCTTGAGGACATCACTTCAGGTGAGCTTTGTATTGAAGGGGCTCGAGTGAATGAGTTGCCAGCCGCGATGCGGGGCATTGCCATGGTATTCCAGACTTATGCTCTCTATCCGCATATGACCGTATACGACAATATGGCTTTTGCGATGCGCATAGCGAAAGAGCCGAAAGACGCTATACATGAGCGTGTTATGGAAGCTGCTCGTATGTTGCAACTTGAACCGTATCTTGATCGTCTGCCTAAGGCGCTCTCCGGTGGTCAGCGACAAAGGGTGGCGATTGGTCGAGCGATTGTTCGCCAACCTAAGGTGTTCTTATTCGATGAACCGCTTTCCAATTTAGATGCAGCGCTACGTGTTCAAACGCGAATCGAAATTGCCAACTTGAAGGAAGAGTTAACGGAAACCACGATGATTTACGTGACTCACGATCAAGTAGAAGCAATGACGCTCGCTGACAGAATCGTTGTCTTATCAGCAGGTAAGATTGAGCAAGTAGGCACGCCACTTGAGCTTTATACCAATCCGGCGAATGTGTTTGTGGCTCAGTTTATTGGCTCTCCGGCGATGAACATTAGTAAAGCGCGTATGGAGAAGGCAGGTGAGCACTCCTTGGTTACTGCAGAGAGTGGCCACAACGTAGAAATACCAATTGCAGCAGCACAAGAGCTCAATGGCTGTACGTTACAATTGGGAATCAGACCGGAAGACTTTTTAGTCGCTGAAGAGTCCGATGCACTTATGTCTGGGAAAGTGTTATTTGTCGAATCCTTGGGTGAAGTGACTCTCCTACATATTAATGTTGAAGGACATGATGAAACGGTCGTGGCAAAGTTACCAGGTATCCTTGATTTCCACAAAGGTGAAACCATTCACTTAAAAGCGCAACCAGAGAAAATTCACTTATTTAATGAAGAGGGTATTTCTTTGAAATATCTTTAAATAGAGGTTGTTAGCAATTATTCAAAGAGCTCCTTTCAGGGGCTCTTTAACTTTTAAGAGGTGAACCTAAACCGTTTCTTAAAGCAAATTGAATGAGCTCCGCCTTGCTATCCAAACCAAGACCAATCTGCATACGGTACTTGTGTGATTCAATGGTCCTTGGGCTTAGATGAAGCAATTCTCCACATTCTTTAGCGGATTTACCTTGAGCAAGTAACGATAAGATGGTCGTTTGCTTTAGCGTCAGTTTAATGAGTCGTTCATTGTCGGACTCTTGAGCCATACTGCCAGCATTGCCATGTAAACTTAAACGTAAATCAGCATGCTGCCAATAACACAACCACATTTCGGCGACCATTTTTATCTGTCGAGCTAGAGTCTCTGTGAACTCATCATAACCTCGTTCAAAGTTGGTTAACGATATTGCTCCCCACGGTTTGGCAAAGAAACTTAGGGGAATAATGGCGTGCCAACGTCCGCCTTGACGAAAAATACGTTTTAAAACGTATTGACTGGATGTCGCTAATTCTACTTCATCAAATACTCGATAAAGTGATTTCGTTTTGAGCAAGCGCAAGTAGTGTAAATGACTATCATCATCCGACAGATAATCGAACTTATGCAGAGGGGGAATAGTTTCACGAGCACTGGAGAGAGTTTTTTGATCTCGGAGTAGTATTGGAGAGTTTGGATAAACCGTTAGTCTATCCAAACCATAAAACTCAAGTAGTTCTGAGGCGCAGGCATTCCATGTGCCAACAAATTGCTCGATTTCTCCAGCATGCAGTTTTTGGGACTGAGATAAAATCAAAGACTCAAAATTCATTTTCGACATAAAGACTTATTAGCTTTTCAACATACACTAAAAATAATTATAGGCACGTAGATGAAATTAGTGATCGTAACTTTGTTCTAAACAGAAAACTTCTTGAATCGTTTTTGTATTAGCTTGTACAGCGCGCTGAATAATCTCTTCATTTTCATAGCTTACTTGATTGAATGACCCATTCAGTAGACTGAATAGTGACTCAATATCAATCATCTGTTTATAGCTTTTGGTTTTCAGGTAATACAGACGGCGATATCGGGATAGTACACCAAGTATTGTCTTAAGCAGTTGGTGGGAAATAGTCTTTGATTTTTCTTCAGTGAGAGTCAGCAGAAATCGCTGATAAAGTTGCTCTATTCTATCGATATGGTTGAGTGTTAATGGTGATTCTAATAATGCGTGAGATAACTCAGTAACCAAGGTCTTCGCTTTTTTCAGCTGTGCAGGTGCTAGGGGGTATTCTCGTTGAGATAAAAGCTGTGACAAGATGAAGTTTGCAGTGGAAGTGGATTCGATGAACTCTTTCCATGTTAGGTTTGAAACAAAACCTCCCAAATGCGTTTTATATTCGACGAAACCTTCGCTACTTAATGCAATTATGGCTTCTCGCATTGGAGAAAGGCCTACATCATAAAGTTCTGCTAATTCGTTTACTCTGAGTTTTTGACCGGGTGGAAATTGATAATTAATGATATCGGATTTTAAGCGAAGTTTGGCTCGCTCTTTTGCTAGTGACATTCAGTACTCCTTAACCTGAACTACTTTGTAACTAATAATTGCCCGACTGAGTACCGTAAAACTACTGCATTATCGTTGAAAAACGATTAATTATATAAGTGAGGTGTATGGTGGTCGATTAACCACTCCATCAGTTGAATGTTTACTCGAGATTTAGACTACTAGTTAATCGCCATATTCGACGTGCTACTGAGGTTTTGAAATCTTCTTTACGCCGTAAGGGAGTTCAGAGAACAGCTTTGGAACTGTGACTGTGCTTGGTCCCTCTTTGGGCGGTTGCCAATCGAGCAGCATAATAGCAAGGACATTTCGATGTTCCCCATAAGCAAAATCAAAGTCGCCGGAAACTGATGGGATCATGCCTTTATCTTTGTCGATGGCTTTTTGTATCGACACTCTTGTTTTCGCTACAACAGGATCATCATCTAACCCAGCAAGCAAGAAACTTAACCCGACTTCTGCTACGACGTCTTCTTTAGTATGCAAAATGATGTCATCGATGTTTTTTCTAAAGTAGTCGAAGATCCACTGGTGCTCTTTTTCGTCGACCAATCGTTGGTAATAACCCGAGTCTGCGAGGATAATATGCGTCATGCCGTAAAGTTTATTACCGAATTGCTGATTGCTTAATCGGTAGTCCTCACCATCAGGGTAAGTTTTTCTAAATGCAGCGATAAATTCATCAACAAGATCTTGTTCACCGATTTGCTTCAGCCAATAGGCTTGATTTGCTAGTTGAGCAGCCCAAGCTGTAATCATTTCTGGGTCAGTTAATACAGTTTCAAAATCGTATTGCTGTAAAATCGACCTTAGTTTCTTATCGTCTTTATGAACTACACCGTATTCATTCAGTCGTGCCAAATAGCGCAACAAGTCCAGTCCCATATAGAAATATTCAGGTTGCTCTTTAGTTGCTTCGTAGCGACGTTGGCTGCGTTCATCTTTGCCTTTTTTATAGTCGTTAAGTCTTTGCAGAGAATACGCTCGAATGGCTTTAGGCGTGGTTACATCAGCCGCAATTTCATTCACTCTAGAAGTTACGTTGGCAAGATCACCTAAAACGACAGCATTGTATCTAGGGTCTTGTGTTTGCCTATACATACGCAGTCCGAAGTGACCTTGTTTGTAGGCAGACAGAGTAAATAATTGTGACTCGTAGGTGTCTTTAACCACGTTTGCTGACGCCTGAAAATGTTGCTTAGTTGGTGGGGTATCAAGAGTGATGATACTAGCACCAGTTAGCAAAAATACGCTAACAAATATTGCAACGATCGCCTTGTTCATTTTCATAACGTGCAGCCTAAATGGTAAGTGAAAGGTGGATTGTAAAAAGTTATTAATAAACGTGTGTGATTTTGAGGTTAATTTTTATTCAGAATATTTATGAACACTTGATTTTAGATCCCTCACTTTTTCATTTAGCTTGGTTGTAGAAGCGCATAATTTGAAATCGAATTGTTTTTTCCTAGTCTATGTTATGCAGAGGCAGGGAGGCGGCGCTTCTGTCTAATTCTAGTACAGAAGGAGTGACAAAATGAGAACATTATTAGTGACACTTAGCTTGATATTCGTATCATTCTCAAGCTTTGCTGAAAATGGTGGTGCGCCAGGTACCATCTGTCAGATGGAGTCAGGACAAGTGATTACGACTCATCTGGAGCGTTGTCCTAAAAACACAACCAAACTCTGATCATATGTATGATTGAGAAGCTAACACGAACCAGCGATATATCGCTGGTTCGTTTGGTTTTAAAGTGGAGAAACGGTTTATACGGTAAAACGGGATACCAGTTGCTCTAATTGCGTTGCGCGTTGATTTAGATTGTCACTCCCGCTCTTATTTAGACCTGCAAGTTGTGCGGATTCACCACTTTGGTCTGAAATCACCACGATACGTTGAGCTATATCTTTACCGACAATCGCTTGTTCTTCCGTTGCCGTTGCAATTAGCGCGTTCATATCGTGAATATTAGCGATTGCTCGTTGTATTTCTTCGATGGCGGTAGCGGCATCATTGGTTTGACGTACCGTTTCATCTCCTCTAGTTCGGCTGGAGTCCATCGCTCTGACGGCTTCATCGGAAGCGCTTTTGAGTTGCTCGATCATCTGATGGATTTCGCCTGTGCTGTCTTGTGTGCGGCTAGCTAACTGTCGAACTTCATCCGCTACGACGGCGAAACCTCGTCCTTGTTCACCCGCTCGAGCTGCTTCAATAGCTGCATTTAATGCCAGTAAATTAGTTTGCTCGGCAATATCTTGAATAACGGTCAAAGAGGTAGAGATGTTTTTGACATCTTCTTCTAACTTACTGATAACTGAACTTGCTTGGAGGACTTCATCAGCTAGAGCTTGTACCGACGTTGCAGCTGTATTCACCGTTTGTTGGGCATCTCGGGCATTTTCGTCTGCTTGCTGTGCTGATGTTGCAGCGCTAGTGGCGTTAGATGAAATTTCAGAGGATGTTGTCGTCATTTCAGTCATAGCTGTGGCTACTTGTTCGGTCTCTTCTCGCTGATTGGTAGCAAGGCTATCCACCTGCATTGCTCTTCCTTTCATTGCGCGAGTTTCTTCCACAACAATATGGCTGGTCTCCGAGACGTTGGTAATGATCTCCTGGAGACTACTCACAAACGCATTGAAGTTCTCTCCAAGACGTTTAAATTCAGGTGCATCGAAGCTCTCCATTCTTGCAGTCAAGTCGGCATCACCTGTCGCAAACGTTTTTAGCGAAGCATCGAATTTATCAAGTGGCTTCATAATGCTTCGGTTGATGAAGGTAGCCATACCAAATACCACAACCAGTGTCAGTCCAGATAATAAAATGATAGTGATAATTTTCGCATTAAGCGCTTCTGTTGCTTGCTGCTCCATAGCAGAAATAGTGGTGTCTATATCGTCTATGTAAAAACCAGTACCGAGTATCAAATCCCACTCAGGTATATATATCGAGTAGCTTAATTTAGCTTCAGGATTGGTTTGTCCTGGTTTAGGGAAATAGTAGGTAGTAAATGCATTAGATTTGGCGTTATTAATAAGATCTTTAATAAACAAGTTGCCTTTGCTGTCTTTAGCATCGATAAAGTTTTGGCCTAGACCTGAACCATTTTTGCCTACAAGCAGACGATTGCCTTTCGAGTCATAGCCAAATAGATAGCCATTTTCTCCATATTCAAGATTTTTAAGTAGCTGAAGCACCTCTTCTCTCTGGCTTTTTTTCTCAATTAGAGGGAGAAGTGAGGACTTAGCAAGTTGTAAGTAGTTGCGCAGTTCTTGTTTCTTATTAACCAGCAAGCTTTCTCGGGTATCATCAAATTGTTGTTGGTTGAGTTCAGAAACCTTTGAGTAAGTGACTCCTAAAATTCCTAATGTAACGAGTAGTAAAGGAAGTATCGTTAAGACATACAACCGCTTTCGAATAGACAAATTCATAACATTCGTATCCTAATTATTATAATAAATACGCAATTATTGAGTTGCGTATCAATAACAAAGCAAGTGGTGTGCCTAAAATTTATTCAGGGAATGATGTTTGGAAAATAGTTCTTCTACCTGAATGGTTTATAAAGGTTGTGCCCTCAAGTCAGCTAATTTGAAGAAGTGCTTGTCAAATTTTCTATAACGGCTTTTGTTCCGTAACCGGAGAACGATTGCCGCTGAAATTACCGATTATATGATTCAGCGGATAAATCTTGCCATTTAACATATTGATATGGTTTATCTATCTGAAAAATAAAGATAAAAATCAGTTTGCGAGTTGATTTCTTCGACTAAGCTATAAATGACGAAGTAAAGGAAATCGTCATTTTTGAACGTAATGACATGGAGAATAATATGAAAGCAGTCTTTATTTTTATGCTAGGCGTTATGTGTTCGTTCGCTTCTATAGCTGAGGAAGGAGGCGCACCGGGTAATATTTGTCTAACGGAAGCGGGTTTAGTTGTCACTACTCACCTCGATACCTGTCCGAAAACGATGACGAAGCTTTAATAACTTTAGGCAAAGTGTTGAACCAGCATTTATGCTGGTTCGTGTTTTTTCATGCACAAGCGATATATCGTGGTGGTATTAGCTATCAGAAATGTACCTTCGACTAGTGAACCGCCGATAGAGCCAATCCATATATTATGGGTAAACCAACATGCGGAGTTGAATAAAATTAAACTCCGCATTTTGATACCAGATGCGGAGAATAATGCCCATGTACCCACTGCGGAACCAATAATTGGTAAGAGCTCTACAGGAGAGGAGACATTGGGGAGTGTCATGCCAAGTAGAATAACAATGAAGAACCACATAGCGCGCTTAGAGCGAGTTTTAATGGAGACGAAAGCACGAATACCATTGATAGCGACACCTATTGCACCAACCACGGCCCCCATCATGGCAAAATGTATCATCATGATGAAGCAAAATGCGACCATACAGTAACGGAACCGAAGGTCGTCTTTTTGTAAAAATGCCATGATCCCAAAGACAAAAGCAATACCACCAACAAGTTGGGCGAATAGCATTAACGTCATTCTAATTGCTTCTCCAGATAGTTCAGGCAACTTTGTGGGCTGGATAAAACGGTAATGTCAAACTGACACTCCGCTAATGCATATGCCATCGACGCTTGCGCTAACACGATAGCATCATAACGGTTTGTAGAATGTATACGATGCTCAGTGATAGTGTTTGCAATGCTTGAATTGAAAGCCAGCATTGAGCCCGCGACATAATGTTCCCACGCCGCTGGAATAAATAAAAACTCGAATTGAGAATGGTTGTTGGAGCTTTCTAGTAAAGATCGAGTGGGTTCTATCGTACTTTCAAGCGTAACAGCAACAAGTATCCGACTGTAGCCAATGGTTTGTTCTGCCATCGGTCGGTCGACTCGAAAAACACGGTTATCAGGGTAAGCATCCACAATTGGGCCCAGGGTTGAACAAGTGCAGACAATAAAGTCATAGCCTTGAGTAAGCTGATGGTTTAAATAACCTTGAATCTGCTTGACGATAGAGGGAGTTGGCCCTGTTTTGCGTATGTTGCTTAGAAATGATTCTTGGACATCGTGGAATATGTCATGTTTAGGGAGCGATGTTGCGGCTAGAGGTTTAAAGAGGGTGATGTTGCTCGCTAAAGTGTGCAGGAACAAAATCTTCATAAAAATCCTTTTCGTTATTGCTTGGGAGGCTCCTTCTGGAGCCTCAACAATACAGATTAATTATTCACTAATGCAACCGCTTCACGGGTAAGTCGAGCAAGTTCTTCCCATTCCCCAGCTTCGATTAGCTTTTTATCAACCATCCATGTCCCACCACAAGCGAGTACACGAGGGATCGCTAGGTAGTCTTTGATATTCTTAGGATTGATTCCGCCAGTTGGCATTAAGCAAACATCACCGTAGGGTGCCAACAGTGATTTCACCATACTAACGCCACCAGATGCTTCCGCTGGGAAGAATTTTAAAGTAGTGAGCCCCATTTCTAGCGCCGCCTCAACCGTACTTGGGTTGTTGACTCCGGGTACAATGTCGATCTCAAGCTCTTGACACGCTTTAACGGTATTTGGGTTGAAACCAGGTGAAACAATAAATGTCGCTCCTGCTTCTTTTGCTGCAATCACTTGCTCGCGATTTAAAACCGTACCAGCTCCAATCAACATGTCTGGTTGCGCTTCTCTTAGCAAACGAATCGCTTCGACTGCAGCCTCAGAACGGAAAGTGATCTCTGCAGCAGGTAGGCCGTTTTCAGCCAGCACTTTGCCTAAAGGGATGATATCTTCCGCTTTGTCGATAGCGATAACAGGGATGACTTTAAGCGCCTGTAGTTGTTCGTTGATAGTCGACATGTAAATTCCTTAATTTTTTTTGGTCACGACATCAGTCGCAGTCTTGGGGATTATTGCCCCTTTATGTTGAATTACGATTCCCGCGAGGCGATTGCCTCTCTGACAAGAGTGCTCCATTGAGCCGCCAGCGAGATAACAAGAGAGGAAGCCGCCGTTAAATGAGTCGCCCGCCGATGTTGTATCTACAACATTTTTCACGGGCTGCGTGGGAACGGTTAGGGATTGCTTGCCAAAGTTTTCTGAAACTAAGCAACCCTCTGAGCCCAGTTTTAGCACAACATTTTTGATGCCCTCACTATGAAGTCGTTCTATGGTTACTTGAGGGTTGAGGTCTCCCCAAATTAGCTTTTCATCATCAAAGGTGACTAATGCTATATCAGTAAGTTGATACATCTGGCGGTAGTTTTCTTTGACGGTAATAAGTTCATCTGAAGGCCACAAAGCTGGACGATAGTTGCTATCAAAGCTTATTTCGACATCATTTCGTTTTAGCTCGTTAAGTAAGCCGAAAAGTTTGACTCGATCCTCAGTGGGTAAAATAGCTAAGCTGATGCCGCTGAGAAAGACCATATTTGTCGACTTTAGAGCGTGAGCAATGGTGTCAAAATTAGGGTGTTGTAACAGGTATTTTGCTGCTGACTGGTTACGCCAATAGAGAAACGTCCGTTCCCCTTGTTCGTCTAGCTGAATAAGATAGAGACCGGGCGTTCGATCCCCGTCACGCAACACGAACTGCGTATCGATATTTTCATCTTGCCAACGCGCAATCATTCCTTCGCTGATCGCGTCGGTTCCCAAAGCGCTGACAAAGGAGGTTCTTATTAAGGTGTCCTCAGAGTTAAGCTGACAGCCACGGTTCAAATAAACCGCGGCATTAAGCGTATCTCCACCAAACGTCTGATGCATCTCACCAAATGGTTTCCCATTTAGTTCAATCATACATTCACCAATGATGGCGATATGTTTCATCGTAAGTCTCCCAATTACTTGATGGAAAAATAACGCTTGGCGTTGTTAAAACAGATATCTTCAACCATAGGACCTAACAGTGATAGGTCGTTTGGTACTTCGCCATTTTCCGCCCAGCGACCAATCATGTCACACAAGATACGACGGAAATACTCGTGGCGAGTGTAAGAAAGGAAGCTGCGAGAGTCTGTCAACATACCAACAAACTGGCTTAGTAAACCCAGTTGAGACAACTGTTCCATTTGTCGCTGCATTCCATCTTTTTGGTCGTTAAACCACCAACCAGAGCCAAATTGAACTTTGCCCGCAATGCCGCCACCTTGGAAGTTTCCAATCATCGTCGCCATCATTTCGTTATCACGAGGATTTAGGCAGTAAAGAATGGTTTTAGGTAGTTCATTACTTTGATCCATTTCATCAAGAAGATGAGCTAATTCGAATGCGAAGGTACGGTCACTGATGGAGTCGAAGCCGGCATCTGCACCAAGCATTTGGAACATGCGCGTATTGTTGTTTCGCTGTGCGCCAATGTGCAGTTGCATTACCCAACCTAGCTTGGCATAGCGTTTACCTAACCAGACTTGTACCGCAGTAGAAAACTGTGCGCACTCTTCTTCTGTGAGTTTTTCTCCGCTTAAGCGGCGTTTTATCAGGTGGTCTAATGCTTGCTCTGATGGAACTTGTGCGTAACGAACGATTTCAATGCCATGATCGGCTGCACGACAGCCGTGAGCATCGAAGTGAGAAAGACGTCGATCAAGTGCGTCAAGCAGGGTTGCGAAACTGTTAATCTCAACATCTGCTGCGCGGCCTAGTAACGTCATATAGTCTGCAAAACCATCCAACTCAATTTTGAAGGCTTTATCAGGACGCCAACTAGGCAGTACTTCAATATCGAAACTTTCATCATCAGCAATCGCTTTATGATGTTCAAGCGTATCGACTGGGTCATCAGTTGTCCCGGCCATGACAACATTCATTTGCTTCATAATACCGCGTGCTGAAAACTCAGGCGTTTGTAGCAGCTCGTTACAATGGTTCCAAATGGTGTCAGCCGTCTCGGGACTAAGTCGCTTCCCTGTAATACCAAATGGTCGACGCAACTCTAAATGCGTCCAGTGATAGAGCGGGTTACCTAACGTCATAGGCACTGTCTTTGCCCACGCTTGAAATTTGTCGTAATCAGAGGCAGAACCTGTGATCAATTGCTCTTGAATACCAGCTGAGCGCATACCGCGCCATTTGTAGTGGTCGCCTTCAAGCCAAATTTGACCGAGGTTATCGAACTTACGATTGCTTGCAACTTCGGCTGGATTTAAGTGGCAGTGATAATCGTAAATTGGCTGGTCCGCCGCATGCTCATGATAAAGGCGGCGAGCAGTTTCATTACTCAGTAAAAAATCTTCACATAGAAAGTCTTTCATCATTAGTTCCTTAACTCACCCTTAAAGTGCCGCGACGGTCGCTTTTGCACCATTGTCGATTAGTGATTGATAAGCGCTCGAAACGGCGTCTATAACCTGAAGGTCACGGCCAATATCAGCTGGGAAAATTGCTTCGATGCCAAGTAATGCTGGGACGACAGTGACATTCAGACCGTGCTGTTCGCAGACACTACGAAGCATCGTCGCCATTGGGTCGCGGACGTCGATTTCGTTACCTTGCTCATCAACACCAGACACATAGCGCATCCAGCCAGCGATACCTGCGGCAAGCCATTTAAATTCAGAACCTTGGTCTAGATGGAATTTTAGGCTTCCCCCCATACGTTGAGGGATCTTTTGGCTACCGTCCATCGCGATCTGCCAAGTCTTATGTTTTAAGCTAGGGTTAGTGAAACGATCAATGAGCAGCTTGGCGTAAGCTTCTAAATCTGTCCCTTCGGGCATCTTAAGCGATGGGGCTTGCGCTAACATCATCATATCGAAAGCGGCTTTGCGATAACCGGCATCTGTCATCGTGTCTGAGATATGAGCGTAACCACCGAGGTAACCTAAGTAAGCTAAGAATGAGTGACTACCGTTGAGCATTCTTAGCTTCATCTCTTCATAAGGCACAACGTCTGCGACAAACTCTGCACCAGCAATGTTCCAATCTGGACGACCAGCTACGAAGTTGTCTTCAATTACCCATTGACGGAAAGGTTCACAAGCAATACCACATGGGTCTTCAACGCCGAGTAGTTCAGTAATCTCACGTAGCGTTTCTTCCGTTGCTGCCGGAACGATACGGTCTACCATAGTGCAAGGGAAAGTTACGTTTGCTTCAATCCAGGCACCTAGCTCAGCATCTAGTAACTTGGCGAATTCTAAAATAGCCGCTTTCGCCACGTGACCGTTTTCTTGTACATTGTCGCAAGACATGACGGTAAATGGCGATAGACCACGTTCGCGACGAACTTTCAAAGCTTGAACTATGTAGCCTAGTGCTGATTTTGGAGAAGATGGGTTTTCTAAGTCGGCAATGACTAAAGGATTGTTCTTATCTAATCGACCAGTAGCAGGGTCTGCGCAGTAGCCTTTTTCAGTGATAGTCATTGAAACAATGGCGACCTGTGGTTCGGCCATTTTCTCAATAACAGCATCGATGCCGTCTAAACTTGGGTGTAGAGATTCTGTTACTGAACCAATGACCTTGACGTCTGTCGAAAGAGCGCCTTTTTCAGCGACACTATATAAATGATCTTGCGCACGTAGCGAAGTAATTAATTCTTCTCCACCGAAAAGGTTGATTTCACAAATACCCCAGTCGCTTTGTGATTTTCGCGCAACTTCATCAGTAAAGAGTCCTTGGTGTGCGCGGTGGAATGCACCGAAGCCTAGATGAACGATTCGTGATTTCAGCTCAGAACGCGGGTAGTTAGGTTGGCTTACAGATGCGTTCAGTGTGTGGTTACTGATATTTGTCATTGAATCGGTTCCTTATTTAGCCGCTGAAAGTGGAAACGCATCACCGTTTTGATATGTGTTTCCGTTAACGATGAGTTGACGTTTTTCGCTGTTTGGAAGGTTCAGCGTTAATGTGTCATATGCCGGTAGGAAGTCACCGGTACGAGTAATATTCAAAGTAATGGTGTTGTTGTCGCAAACCATTTCGATATTCAGAGTAATATGGTTGCCTGTTAGATAACCGTTAGACTCACCGTCATCATCAAAAATGCTACATTGACTCTGTCCTACCCCTTGAAGTGGGTAAATATTTAGGCCACGACTGTCATCTTTTTGGGCGTTGGCATTAGCGATTCTCGCACTTGTCGGGATCACTGCACCTGCACGAGCAAGCAGAGGGATGCGCTCTAGTGGTGCGGCGACGGAAATGGTGTTACCAGCGCTATACCATTGACCTGTGTAGAAGTCGTACCAACCATCCTTGTTATTTGGAAGATAGATGTCACGTTCACGTTGTCCTTCTTCTACTACGGAAGCGACGAGTAGATCTTTGCCTAGTAGGTAGTCGTCATTTTCGATAAACGTATTTTCATCATGCTCATGGTCCAGGAACGTAGGGCGAAGCATTGGTTCATCATGAGTATGAGCTTGATACAACGAATCATAGATGTACGGAAGAAGCTGGTAACGAATCTTCATAGCGTCACGAATAATAGGAGTGACAGTTGGATGCATCCAAGGTTCGTTAACGCTGCCATCGTCATTCCAAGAGTGGATGGTGAAACGTGGGTGCATAACACCGTTCTGTACCCAACGAGCGAAGAGTTCAGGATCAGGCTTGTCACCCGAGAAACCACCAACATCATGACCAAGGTTATACAAGCCAGACAAGCTCATACCTAAACCCATTTTGATATTGTATTTTAAGCTGGTCCAGTTGGTTCTGTTGTCACCACTCCAAGTTTGAACGTAGCGGTTCATCCCAGGGCACCCTGAGCGTGAAATCAAGTATGGGCGAAGTTCTGGAGCAAACTCGGTTTGCGCTTCGTAAGAAGCACGCATCATGAGTAATGGTTGCAGCGGGCGAATCAAGCCAACAGGAATCTCTTTGCCGAAACCGAAGCAACGTGCACTCTTGTCCCATATCTCGTATTCGTTGTTGTCATTCCAAGTAGAATCGATGCCTTTCTCTAATAACTGCGCTTTAACATTGTCCTGCCACCACTTGATAGTTTCTGGATTGGTAAAATCAAGGTGTGAGCCGTCCGCGTCCCAGAACACCGAGTTTTCTGGTACGTCATACTCGGAATCTTTAATGAACAAGCCTTTCTCTTTGACTTCATCGAAACGAGGGTGATCATGTAGCAAACAAGGCTTAATATTTGCGGCTAGCTTCAGCCCATGAGCATGGAAATGGGCTGACATTGCATTTGGATTAGGAACTTTTTCGTAGTTCCAGTTGAAGACATAGCGTTTGTCCCCGATAGACGTATAACCCGAAGAAAGTTGGAACGAGTCACAAGGAATACCGTGCTCTGCACATTGGTCTACAAAACCTTCTAGTAGCTCCTGAGAATTAGGTGCGTCTGTGTATTGCATGGTTGAGCCGCTGTAACCCAAGCTCCATTTTGGACCAAAGGCAGTGCCACCAGTTAAACGGACAAACTGTTGAGTCACATTTTTGATGCTTTCGCCGTACATGAAATACAGATCTAAGTCACCGTCTTCGGCACGATAGCTACGGTATTTGATGTGGTAGTTATCCAGCTCATTTCCTAAATCAAACCAGCAACTTGCTAAGTTGTCATAAAAGACACCAAACGATGCGCCACTTTCATCAGAGGTCGTTTTAGTGATATAGAAAGGAACATGTTTGTACAGAGGATCGGTCTTGCTTGCGTCATAACCCATTGCATCGAGGTTGCGCATCTCAAAACGACGACCTTCACGATTGAGGTTGCCAGTCTTCTCTCCAAGACCGTAGTATAGTTCGTTGTCACCACGATTCATAAAGTGGGCAATACCTGGTTCACTAACACCCAATTGGTATGCGCCTGTTTTGCGATCTTTCGTTAATGGTTTCCACTCACCGTTTACTTTATGTTCCCACTCCATCCATAGAGGCTGGTGGACGGTTAAACGCAACTGCTCTGTCTCGATGCGCAGAGTATCTTGGTTTTCATAGAGTTCGAAAGTAGGTAAGGTGAACCCCTCTAGTGACATTCTGTCGCGACCTTCCCATGGTACATCGTTACCATCGGGTGCCACCATCCAAGTTCTGTCAAGGCGAAGAGTATTGTGACGTTGGAATAACACACGAATTAGATGGTTCTCTAGCACGAATAAATGAAGAGTGTGTTTGTCGTCGCAGCTTAGAATGATTTCGTTATTATTTTGCTGCTTAAATTGCCAGTTTCTAATGGTCTTCACTTTAGAATTCCTTTCAATAGAGAGAGCCCAAACGGGCTCTCAGAATGATATTTGGTGAGATTAGTAGCCTAGGAATAGTTGAGGTAGTATCAGGCTTACTTGAGGTACGAAAGTCACTAGCATTAGTGCTAGTACCAATACAGCGTAGAAAGGCAGTAATGGTTTGATAACTTTGTCGATCTTCACATCGCCTACAGAACAACCGATAAATAGTGCACTACCTACAGGTGGAGTACAGATACCGATACATAGGTTGAAGGTCATCATGATACCGAAGTGAACTGGATCCATACCTAGGTCCATCGCGATTGGAAGGAAAATAGGTGTAAAGATCAGTAGCGCTGGTGTCATATCCATGAAGATACCGACAATAAGCAGAATCAAGTTGATGATCAGTAGAATGATCAATGGGTTTTCCGATACGGCTAATAAGGCATCACTTATCATATAAGGGATATCAGCGTTCGCCATTGCCCACGACATGCCCATTGACGCACCAATAAGTAGTAAAACAATGGATGTCGTAACGACAGATTCAAGAATGATGCCCGGAAGCTGTTTGATCGATACTTCACGATAGAAAACTACAGCCAGCAATAGCGTATAAACAACAGCAATGGCAGATGCTTCAGTTGCTGTGAAAATACCGCCGATGATACCGCCCATGATGACGATGATTAAGCTCAGCGCTGGTAAAGCATCAAGTGTTTTCTTAATGACGACAGAGGTAGATGGCTTAGCGGCAACAGGATAGCCTCGTTTCTTCGCAATAATAGCGGCAACGATCATAAGGCCAAGGCCCATAATCATTCCTGGGATGTAACCCGCTAGGAAAAGTGCGCCGATTGATGTGCCACCGGAAATAAGAGAGTAAACAATGAATGTGTTACTTGGTGGAATCAATAGGCCTGTTGGACACGAAGTAATGTTAACAGCTGCAGAGTAGGCTGGGTCATAGCCTTCCTTCTTTTGTAGCGGTGCCATAGTGCCACCAACAGCTGCGCCAGAGGCCACGGCTGAACCTGAAATAGCACCAAACATCATGTTAGCAAGTACGTTTACGTGAGCTAATGACCCTGGGAGGCGGCCACCAAGTACTTTTGCGAATTCAATAAGGCGAAGTGCAATACCGCCTTGGTTCATGATATTACCCGCTAGGATAAAGAATGGTATTGCTAGTAGAGCAAAGCTATCAAGGCCGGATGCCATTTTCTGAGAAATAACGGCGATAGCGGCATCAAAAGGTAGTGTCATCATTACCGTTAATAATGACGCAATACCAATAGCGAACGAAATAGGAACCCCTAATCCTAGGAAAAGGAAAAAGCTACCAAATAAAACAATAATTATTTGCCATTCCACAGTAATATTCCTTATTAATTATTGGTTTGAAAGAGTGGAAGAGTTGGTATTTTTTGAGGTCATAAAAGCGATATTCTCAAGAATATCTTGGACCAAATAAATCACCATAAATAAGCCCGCAAGAGGAATTGCGGCATACACTAAACCCATCTCTATACCTAGAGCGGGAGATACTTGACCTGTCGCTAGAGTTTTTAACATTAATCTACCGCCACCATAGACCATAATGATGGAGGCGAAAGACATGCTGATCATATTAATCAGTAACTTCAACTTGTTATGTTTAGCTTCGTCGTGTTCGATTTTCATTGCTAATAAGTCAATAGCAAGGTGGCGTTTTTGTCCTAGCGTATAAGCTGCACCCATCAAACCGACCCAGATAAAGAGAAAACGGGCAACTTCATCAGTGAATGTACTTGGCGCGTTTAATACATAGCGAGAGAACACCTGCCAAGACACGCAAACAACTAAAACACTACTCAGCGAAATACAGAATAAGGATAAAACCTTATTCATTATCGTAATGAGCTTATTCATAACATCTCCTAGTTGACGAAATCCTTCGTCTTATAATTTGGAAAAAGAGCAAGAGGTAAGGTTGAGCAGATTTAAACACAGTAAATTGAAACCGCTTGTGACAAATCTCACAATAAAATTGGTCCAACCAATTTTAGCGATGAAAGCATGACATTGGTCAACCAATTCGATTTTTTACGTTGATTATTGGTTGGTGATGGTTCAGATTGATAGCGTAGTTAATAAGAAACGGAATTTAGCCATAATTGGTTAACCGAATTGTAATAATTAATCCTATAACTGAACATAAATTGAATGGAGACTCCCCTATGCGTTGGAACAAAACAGCACTAACAACTTTCGTTACTTGTGCTCTCGCTGCATCGACTTCTTTTACCGCTTCTGCAGTAACCACGCTAAAACTTAGCCACAACCAAGACCGTAATCACCCTGTGCATAAATCAATGCAGTACATGGCGGATGAAGTGAAAGAGCTGACAGATGGTGAAGTTCGTATCCGTATTTATCCGAATGGACAGCTTGGCACTCAACGTGAATCGATGGAATTGCTACAGAATGGTGCTTTAGACATTGCGAAATCAAATGCGAGTGAAATGGAAGCGTTTGAACCAGCTTATGGTGCGTTTAACATTCCTTATATCTTCCGTGACCGTGACCACTACTACCGTGTAATGCAAGGTGAAGTAGGTGAAAAAATCCTAGATTCCTCTCACGATAAAGGTTTTGTTGGTTTAACTTATTATGATGCTGGTGCTCGCAGCTTCTACGCCTCAAAAGCCATTAAAACACCTGCTGATCTTAGTGGTATGAAAATCCGCGTTCAGCCAAGTCCAACTGCTGTTGAAATGATTAAACTGATGGGTGGTTCGCCAACTCCACTATCTTACGGTGAGCTATACACAGCAATGCAACAAGGCGTTGTTGATGGTGCAGAAAACAACCCTACAGCGCTAACAACCGCTCGTCACGGTGAAGTTGCTAAAGTATTTAGCCAAGATGAGCATACGATGATTCCAGATGTTCTAGTAATCAGCTCTAAAGTTTGGGACAAGCTGCCGAAAGACCAGCAAGAAGCTCTTAAGAAAGCGGCTAAAGATTCCATGATGTATCACAAAGATCTATGGACCAAAATGACGAACGAAGCTATCGAGAAAGCAAAAGATAGCATGGGCGTAGAGTTTGTAACTGTAGAAAAACAACCATTTGTTGATGCAGTGAAACCAATGCACGATGCGGCGTTGAATAACCCTGCAATTGCAGACTACGTACGCGATATCGATGCGTTAGCAGTTCAATAATTAATGAGTTTTTGGGAGCACGATTTGTGCTCCCGCTTTCGGAGTTTAAGTAAGATGCTAGAACGTTCTGAACTTGCTGAGAATGCGATTAATTGTTTGCATGACGAACAATACGATGTGCCTTTCAATCTACAGAATTTAAACCATAGCAATATGTTGTTTATGGGGGGACGCAACACTGAGTCTCTTAATGGACATTGGAACTTTGCGGTTGATCTTTTAGATACAGGCCTTCGTCAACGTTGGTATGACATGAAGCCGATGCCAGCAGAGCAAAGAATTGAACCTTGGGACTATGACCCATACGTGGGCGAAACCATTCCAGTACCTTCGTGTTGGCAAATGCAAAAGGAGAAGTGGTATTTCTTCGAAGGCAGTGCTTGGTATACCAAATCTTGGGACTATGAAGAGTCTAATAAGGATGAGCGTGTATTCTTACGTGTTGGTGCTGCACAATATGATTGTAAGGTATTCTTAAATGGCGAGTTTCTAGGTAATCACTATGGTGGTTCCACGCCATTTTTCGCTGAGTTTACGGGTAAATTAAACCAGGGCCGTAACTGGATAATGTGCTGTGTAAACAATACTCGCACCCTAGACCGAGTACCAATGCGCAATACCGATTGGTTCAACTACGGTGGTATATACCGTGATATCGAGATTGTAAGAACCCCAAAAGAGATCATTCGAGATTTACATGTCTACTTAGTACCAAATGGTCAATATAACTTGGTGCATGTTGACGTAGAAGTTGAAGGTTCACAGTCTGAAATAACCTTTGCAATTGAAGAGCTGGGTATCAATGAGAGACTGTCAATTGTAGATGGAAAAGCAACAATAGAATTAAGCGTTGAGCCTGAGCTTTGGTCTCCAGAAAGTCCGAAGCTGTATGATGTTTCAGCAACCTACGGGAATGATGTCGTCACAGATCGTATCGGTTTTAGACAGGTCGAAGTTAAAGGTACTGAAATCTTTGTTAATGGTGTGAATACTTTCTTACGTGGTATCAGTGTCCATGAAGATGACAAAGAGATAGGCAAGGTTGTTACACCGGAAGACCTAAAGCGTCGATTCCAGCATGCGAAAGAGCTGAACTGCAATTACATGCGATTTGCGCACTATACGCACCACGAAATGGCGACCAAAATGGCTGATGAGCTTGGTTTCCTTATCTGGGCTGAAATACCAGTATATTGGGCGATAGATTTCGAAAATCCAGCAACTTACCGAGACGCTGAAAACCAACTACTAGAGATGATTAAGCGTGACCGTAACCGCGCAAGTATCATTATGTGGTCAGTGGGCAATGAGAACGCTGATACGGATGCGCGCTTAGAGTTTATGTCTGGTCTAGTTCGTACCGCGCGTGACAATGATCCTTGTCGTCTAGTTTCTGCTGCTTGTTTGGTTAACCATGCGAAGAACAAGATTGAGGACCGTTTAGCTGAGCATCTAGATATTATTGGTATCAACGAGTACTACGGTTGGTATGAAGAAGTGTTTGATGACCTTATCGAAATCGGTGAAAACTCTAATCCAGGTAAACCGGTTGTTATTTCGGAGACTGGTGCTGATGGCTTCATTGGTGAGGGTGCGCCGAAAACAGGCTTCTTCAGCGAGTCATACATGACAGATGTATACAAAAAGCAAATCGAATATCTGGAAAAACTGGATTACATTAAAGGCATTTCGCCATGGATTCTTTATGAGTTCCGTGTGGAACGTCGCCAGAACATGTTCCAGAAAGGTTGGAACCGTAAAGGTCTCATCTCGAATGACAAATTTACGAAAAAAGAGTCATTTACGCTACTTGCTGACTTCTATGGCAAGTTGAAACAAGAAAGCTTGAAATGACATATAATTGGTCAACCAATTGGTTGACCAATTTAAACCAAGTGATATTATTAACCTAAGACCAATTTATAAGACGATGCTATGAATATCGCTATTACTGCACCTAAAAGACTGTATCAAGAAATCGGACTTGCGCTTCAAGAGCGTATTCAATCAGATGAATTCAAAATAGGGGACAGACTGCCTCCTGAACGTGATATCGCTGAAGAGATGGAAGTGAGCCGATCTGTGGTGCGTGAAGCGATTATCATGCTAGAGCTGCAAGGATTAGTTGAAGTTCGCAAAGGCTCAGGCGTTTACGTCAACGCAAAGCCCTCTGCTGATGCTCAGCAATCTCAATTGGCAACGCTTAGGGCAAATTCTGATATTGGTCCTTTTGAATTACTTCAAGCTCGACAAGTACTCGAAAGCCAAATCGCCAGTTTTGCAGCGATGCATGTGACGAAAAACGATATCAGTCGCCTCAGAGAGGCATTAGATACTGAGCGTCAACAGTTGGAAACAGGTCATGGGGATTACGATGGTGATGAACTATTCCATTTAACCATTGCAGAAGCGTCTCAAAACAGTGTTCTTAGTGATATTGTTAAAGATCTTTGGATGCGCCGCGATGAGAGTTCAATGTGGAGACAGTTGCACTCACGTATCACTAACATGAATTATCGTACCGCTTGGTTAGACGATCACGAAAAAGTGTTGCTTGCCCTTCAACGTAGAGATCCTGAAGGTGCAAGAGAAGCAATGTGGCAACACTTGGAAAACGTAAAACAAACGTTATTTGAATTATCTGACGTAGATGATCCGCAATTTGACGGCTTCCTTTTCCGTTAGTTAAAAATAACAGTTTAGCTCTTCAATAATAATAACGACTAGTGAGTATGAAATTATTCGCTACGCACTAGTCTTGTCCAAAGATAGGTAATTAATATGGAACAAACATGGCGTTGGTATGGCCCTAATGACCCTGTATCACTAGATGATATTAAACAGGCGGGAGCAACTGGTATTGTAAATGCTCTGCACCATATTCCAAATGGTGAAATTTGGACAAAAGAAGAAATATTAAAGCGTAAAGAAATAATTGAAGCAAAAGGCTTTGTTTGGTCGGTTGTAGAAAGTGTACCAGTACATGAAGAAATTAAGACTCGCTCTGGTAATTATCAACAGTGGATTGATAACTACAAGCAATCGCTAATCAATCTTGCTGAATGCGGTATTGATACGGTGTGTTATAACTTCATGCCGGTATTAGATTGGACGCGTACAGATTTGGAATATGAATTAGCTGATGGCTCAAAAGCACTGCGTTTCGACCAAATCGAGTTTGCAGCGTTTGAACTATTTATTCTAAAACGTCCAGGCGCGAAAGCTGAATATACCGAACAGGAGCAAGCGGATGCCAAGGCGTGTTTTGACGCTATGTCTCAAGCTCAGATCGATAAGCTAACGTCTAACATCATTGCTGGACTGCCAGGTGCCGAAGAAGGGTACACACTTGAAGAGTTTCAAGCGCGCTTAGATACCTATAAAGGCATCGATAAAGAGAAGCTGCGCGAACACATGGTGCTGTTCTTACAAGAGCTGATTCCAGTTTGTGAGCAGTATGGACTTAAGTTGGCGGTTCATCCTGATGATCCACCACGTCCGATTCTTGGCCTACCACGCATTGTGTCGACGATTGAAGATATTGAAGCGTTAACAACGGCGGTGCCGAGTAAAATGAACGGTATCACGATGTGCACAGGTTCGTATGGTGTTCGTGGTGACAATGACTTGGTGAAAATGATCGAATCATACGGAGAGCGAATTTACTTTACGCACTTACGCTCTACTCAGCGTGAAGATAATCCGATGAGTTTCCATGAGGCAGCTCATCTGGAGGGCGATGTCGATATGTACAATGTGATCAATGCGTTGTTGAAAGAAGAGAACCGTCGACTAAGCACCGGCGAGACTCGCATGATTCCAATGAGACCAGACCATGGTCATCAAATGATCGACGATCTGAAGAAACAAACCAACCCAGGTTATTCTTGTATCGGTCGTTTGAAAGGGCTGGCTGAGATCCGTGGTGTGGAACTCGCTTTGAAGCGCGCATTTTATATGTAATGGCTCCACCATTCGTATACTAAAAAAGAAGGAGGCGTTTGCCTCCTTTTTTGTTTTTGTTGTTAATGAATTAGACCTTGAACAATAGCGGTAACACCACTGAGTGAACATAATGCCAGTGCGCCAATACGGATTTTCTCTTTTGGTAGGGAATGAGTAGTCATTAAAGCCAACTTATAGCCTAACCATGCTGCTGGGATAAGCGGTACCGTGATATACAAATGATGTAGTGTTAGGAAGCCTATCGGCGCTTGTACGACTAATGACATGATCGAACTGAATACAAAGAAAGCGGACAAATTGCCTCTTAATTGGTTCGCCTCTTGGTGCTGGAGTAACAAAGCCATCGGTGGCCCTCCAATGGCACTGCTGGTACCAAAAAAGCCGGAGAAGAAGCCAGCGACCCCCATTCTGGTAGGTGTTGGTTCTATTCTGAATGGTAGCAGGCTAACTACAACTGCGAATACTACTAATACCCCTAACCACAGAGATAGAACCTGTGTGGAAACGTACAGAAGCAGCGCAGCTCCTGCAATCGAGCCCGGTACACGGCCAATCATGGCCATTTTTAATCCGCCGATTGCAATATTAGAGCGATGTTTCGCAGCATTAAGTAAAGAGATAAATAATGCAACCAAGCAGATAGGGGCCGGTACATAGTCAGGAGATACTTGGAACAGCAGTGGTGCAGCAACGATCGCTAACCCAAATCCAATGGCAGTTTGTACAAACGAACCCAAAAAGATCAGCAACATCGCGATAAGTGCCGTGTGACTAAACCAGTCAGCGAGCATGGGACTTCCTTTATAAAGAACAACAATACAACAGCGGTGCTGCTATTATATACAATTGTCATCGCGCAGACACGCTAAAAGTAACAAAATATTTAAAATAGATGATGTTAAGAATTATTATATGAAGTGATATAGATAATAAAAAAGGGAGCAGTAATGCTCCCTGAAATATTAAGCAACTAAAAGAAGTTAAAAATGAATGCCGCTAATATTCCCTCATTCCTTGCGAAGTATTATTATGTCCTATTCAGAGCTTTCTAACCCAGTGCAGAGCAGTAATTCTGTCGCTAAAGCACCAGTACTGAAAGTAATACCAGCTACAAGTAGTACAATGGCATATTTGCTTGCTATGATGCAGAGGCCAATGGTATTAATTATCTTCTCCATATCGCTTCTCCTTTGAAACGTGAACAGTATTTATCTGCTATTTATTTTATGTCATTGGTAGAATATTAATTGCGACGTCAAGCTATATATTGAACTTTATCTTTGAACTAATTGTATAAAAAGCGAATAGGTCATAAATTTACAACTGCTTACAATGACAAGTCTGGGAATGTAATTTGATATATTGAAATGTTTGTACGTGTTTTGAAACAAATATCTTATAATTAAATCATCAATCAACAAGGGATACGTTGTATGTTGAATATGGATTTCTCCCAAAGAGTTGTTATCGATACATTGACTATGGAATGGATCGCCTCTCCCGCAAATGGTGTGAATCGGAAGCCTTTAGAACGAGAAGCCGCTGAGTCAGGTCATGTTACTAGCATCGTTGAATACCTCCCAGGAACTCGGTTTAGTCAACACTCGCATCCTCTGGGTGAAGAGATATTGGTATTAGAAGGTGTGTTTTCTGATGAAACGGGAGATTACCCAGCAGGCACATACCTTCGAAACCCTCCGGGTAGTTCACACGCGCCATTTAGTAAGCAAGGGTGTGTCATCTTGGTGAAACTCAATCAGTTTGATGAGAATGATCTCAAGTCTGTTAGAGTTGATACGACCCAAGCAGAATGGCTACCGGGGATAGGTCAAATGGAAATTCTGCCTTTGCACTCCTTCAATCAGGAGAATGTTGTGCTACTGCGTTGGAATGGTCCGGATAACTACCATCCACATGGTCATTTTGGTGGTGAAGAATTGTTCGTTATAGAAGGGACCTTGATAGACGAGCACGGAGAATACCCCAAAGGAACATGGACGCGAAGCCCTCACGAAAGCCAACATACACCTTATGTAAAACAACCGACAACTATTTGGTTTAAGACCGGCCATTTACCAATCAAAAAATAAGGCGACAATAGATTGCCGCCTTACGCTTTTCAACAGCAAGTCTTATTAAGGCTGTTGACGTGTTGGTGCTAATACGATTTCACGAATACAGACGTTTTGAGGTTGTGAGTAAGCAAACTCAACCGCACGAGCCACATCATCTGCAGCTAACACGCCACCCATCACTTCTTTCCACTCATCGTAACCGTCTTTAATTTCTTGAGAAGTAGTATGTGAAAGAAGCTCAGTTTCTACAGCGCCGGGTGCAATAGTAACAACACGTACGTCTGATTCTGCTACTTCTTCACGTACGTTTTCTGATATTGCGTGAACGGCAAATTTAGTACCACAATAAGCAGCGTGATTGCCGAACGTCTTGCGACCTGCAATGGAACTGATGTTGATAATAGTGCCAGAGTTACGAGCTTTCATTGGTGCTAGCACCGCTTGCATGCCGTTTAGTAGACCTAGTACATTAACGTCAAACATGGTTTTCCACTCTGCAGAGTCTTGCGTATCGATCTGGCCAAGTAGCATCATGCCGGCATTGTTGATAAGAGCATCGGCAGGACCAAACTGCGCTTCAGCTTTAGCGATTGCAGCTTCAAACGTAGCTTTGTCAGTGATGTCGACTTTTTCACACAGTGTGTTAGGAAGTTGCAGTGCTTCAAGTTTTTCTACACGACGAGCCAAAAGCAATAGTGGGTGACCAGCGTCACT
This sequence comes from Vibrio sp. SCSIO 43133, assembly GCF_023716845.1. NCBI lineage: Bacteria > Pseudomonadati > Pseudomonadota > Gammaproteobacteria > Vibrionales > Vibrionaceae > Vibrio > Vibrio sp. SCSIO 43133. The sequence continues at coordinate 1,189,567 of NZ_CP068025.1, read as the reverse complement.
TAAACGACGAGCAATCGCTTCACCAATACCAGAACTCGCACCTGTAATTACAATCAGCTTTTTCATTTGTTCACCCTCTAAGTGTTATTTGTGATTAGACTTCTTTTTCGAAGATGTGTGTATTGTAGTAGATGAATTATTGTTGATATATGGGGATTTAATTGAAACTGTGTTGTCATATAGCAACAATGAAAACTAACCTTCTGTTCCTATACTAAAAAAGATATGCACCTAAACACCTCGTTGGATCGTGTGTCAGAAAGGGTTAAAATTCCTGTCAGTTGTTAGGGGACGAACTGATGTATAAGTGGTTATTAGTTGTATTGGTTATAGTGGGGCTGCCATTTCGGTCTTTTGGTCTGGAGATCTCTCCAGATGTCAAAATTGATAGAGTAGAGGTAAAGAAATCAGCAAGGCGAATGTACTTGATGGATGGCGATACTGTTATCCGTGAGTATAGGATTGCGCTTGGTAAGAATCCGAGAGGGCATAAAATCCAAGAGGGTGATAATCGAACGCCGGAAGGAAAGTACTATCTCGATTTTGTTATGGACGATTCCGCTTTTTATCGCTCCATGCACATTAGTTATCCTAACCTGAGAGACAAAAATCGTGCAAAGAGTTTGGGTGTCGCGCCTGGCGGCAACATTAAAATTCATGGGTTGAAGAACAACAATACTAAGCCACCTCAATTCGTACAAAGCTTTGATTGGACTAATGGTTGTATTGCCATTACTAACGATGAGATGGATGAGCTTGTTTCTTTAGTGAAAATAGGCACGCCTATTTATATTCGATGGTAATGAAGTTAGTCGGAATAGCGACAGCAAGCTTATGATTGCGGGGGTTGAGCATAAACATAATGGATCTTACCGTCGCTAAATTCTTAGTTACATGTAGTTGCAGGTTTGGGCCAGTCGAATCAACGTTTCTGATTTGAATTTGGATTTACTGCCGGCAAGTTGAGCCAAGTAGTAGTCTCGCAATGGACGTTTTGCATCTTGTTTTGCTTTAGGCTTAGTGTGTTTCATCATGTTCCTCCAGCCTGAGTTTGCTTCAGAATCTGAACTCATTGTCGGTTAAAATGCGGCAGTTAAAAACAGAGTTATTTTTGTCTCAAATGTTCCTTATAAGTAAAGCTCTGGCGATTAATCTATGAATGCGGGTTTAAATTGCTAAAATAAGGAACATTAATAAGACGAATTGGTACCTGTTTTTGGAAAGTATTAACCTTTACCGTTACTTTAAGCGCCTAGAGGCTTTTGAAGTCGGTCATCAGCATGCAGTGACACTTTCTGACGTCGCAGAGCGTTTCTTTTCTAGCCCAAGGCACACGCGTTCGATCCTAAAACACCTAAGCCAAGCGGAATGGATTACTTGGGTGCCCAGAGCGGGCCGAAACCAGCGCTCTACACTCATTCGATTATTGTCTGAAGGGGAGGTTAAACGTCGTATTGCTTCTCAATGGGTTAAAGAGGGTAAGTATGACCGGGCTCTGGAATTTTTAGATAATGATCAAGTGGCGTTTGGTCAACTGCTACAACAAACCTCAGGTGCAAAAATCACTGAAGGACGTGTCAATGTCCAACTGACCTATAACCGGCCATTAACTCGATTAGTTCCTCATATTCCACATCGAAATAGCGAACGATTCTTGAATCGCCAGCTCTATAGTTGTCTGGTTTCAATGGATAAAGCTGGCGAGCTCAAACCTGATGTGGCGCATCATTGGGAAGTGGACCCGTCGTTTCAAGTTTGGACGTTCTACATTCGACCTTCCGTGTTTTTTGACAACGGTGACCAGATTGATGCTAAGACGATTAAAAGCTTATTGTTGCAACTTCAGCAACATTGCTACTATGCGAATGAGCTCGACCACTTGGAATCCATAGACGTTAAGCCCCCCTATGTGATGACCATCAATCTTAGCCGTCCTGACAGAGGGTTTGCCGCGCTGCTCACCGATCTTAAGTATTCGATACAGCCGCCAGAGCAATTGGCACAAAATGATCGAAACATAGTCGGTAGTGGTGTCTTTTCACTTAATAACCATTCAGAACAAGTACTCTCCCTCGTTGCTAATGAACAGTATTTTGGGCTAAGAGCCTTAACAGATAACGTTACGATTTGGTCTTTGGATGGCAGTATAGAGAAAGTGACTGAACGTGATGCAGCATGTGCGCACCGTGTTTCACCCACCATTAAGCGTATCGAGCCCTCATCTAGGTCGACTATATCCCATCCCGCCATCGACTTTGACCAGAATGAATTGCTCAGTGCCACATCACGAGCAAGAATTGAAGATGGTTGCCTGTTTCTCCTCTTTAATCAGCATGGTAGAGCACTTACTTATCCTCAACGACGTTGGTTTAGTGAAACCTTATGCGGTGAAAATGTTTGGCACCAGTTAACGCTGGATCAGCGTACCTTCGGTGCGGAAATAGCGAGTAATTTCTTTCCTTTCTGGCACAACGTTAAGCGAATTCATACCGCTCAGCCCGTTGACCTACCTGAAACTATTCAGATAGCTTTCTATGCTCATCCCGGTGTTTTACGAAGCGCTGATGCCGCGAAGAAAATTCTTGAGCGACGAGGGGTGAAAGTACAACTCAATTTGTACAAGTTTCATGAGTTTATTGAAAAAGCTATGGCAGAAGGGTTTGAAGAAGAGCTTATTATGAGCAGCTTAAACTTAGATGATAATAGGCAGGTATCGGCTTTATTGTTTTTCCTTAGTGACCCCGTACTTCATTCTGCAATTGGTAAACAAGCCAGTGATTGCCTTATTTCGGAGATTGACAAGATTAGGGCGAGTTCAAAGCCAAGTGATTATTTAAAACAGTTAGAACAGCTAGGTTCGCTTTTGATACATGAAGGGTTAGCCAGCCCAATGTTTCATCATCGTCAAACATTGAGCTTTCATGGCATCTTGAAAGGTGTGGAAATCACGACTTGGGGCTGGCCTCAATTACGTGATGTTTGGTCTGTAGATTGAACCTCGTGCGCTGCTAAGCGTTCGGTTAGCACCTTTTGATTGGCTGTGGTCGTTTCTAACGATTCTGCCGTTTGATGGATCGCACTGGCCATTTTGGACACGTTTCGTGTGGCGTGAATAATGGTGCCTTGCATTGGACGAAGAATTAACCAGTACGCTGCAATTAGAGCCAGAACAATGGCGAAGACAAGTAGAGCAAGCAATAATAACACATTAAATCGAACGTCGTAGGCAAATTTTTTGGTGCTGTTGGCGATGGAGTTTTGTGATTGTTCTAAAGCGCCCGGTAAGGCAATAAGTGATTGTTTGGACATCTCAGTGAGTTCGTTGATGTTATCCATGGTATCAACGAGCACTTGTCGTTGTTCCTCATTCAGGCTTTCATTTTTTGACAGTAAAGTTAACGATGTCGCCAAATTATCGATGGCAACTGCAGAGCGCTCAATGGACTGTTCGATTCCCTTAAGATCTAGCATCATTTTAATATTGACTAATGGCTCCTCTAGCTCGCTCGGCTCTGTAGTTTCTGAGGTCGCGGCAAAGACGCTTTGCAATGGTAATAGAAGGGTCAGGGCGATAGTTAATAACGTTTTCATGGGTATCCCAAGCAGAATAGGTGACTATTTTAATGCTACTAACTTAGTTCAACTTTAAGGTAGATACCAATTAACGTTTTGTATCCTATCTGTATTTTCTATTTACGTTGCAACTTAAACCAAGACACTAAACCTATTCCGCCCAATATAAGAAAGGTTGATAGGAGCGACATGGCAGACACGGTTTCACCGATAAATAGCCAACCAAGAACCATAGCAATAACAGGGACTGTTAGCTGCAGTAATGACGCATCAAGCACATCGATCTTCGGAAGCAGTGAGTACCATAAAAAGTAACCTACAGCAGAGGCGAGCGAACCCGATAACACGGCGTAAAGAGCACCGGATGCATTGAATAGAATCGACTCTGAACTAACAAATAGGCTCAAAATAAAATAGAGAATCATGAATCCACTGGCCACGAGAAAACCTTGTTTAGTGGCTAAGATAGGAGATGGGACGCTTTTCCCTAATATTGTGAAGATACTCCAGCAAACCCCAGATAAGACCATCAGCACAGTGCCGACAACAGAAGGTTGAGATGCGGACGGTAATAGTAATGAAGCAAAACCGGTTAACGCGATGGCAATACCCACCATCTCTAACTTGGATATTTCATGGCCACTGATTCGGTGATAAGCGATCAGTGCCAATTGTACGGTGCCAAACAAGATTAAGGCGCCAGTCCCAGTATCAAGCGTGATGTAAGCAAAAGAAAATAGCAATGCATAGCCAAAAAGTGACAAGCCTAGGGAGAGTGATTGACATTGACTGAGCTTAAGTGAGCTTTGGTTTTGTCGTTGGTCGTCCAATAGATAGCTAAGGGCAACCAAGGTGACGGCTCCACTGACTAAGCGAATTAAAGTAAACCCTACTGGATCGATGACCTCGGTTCCCAAAGCGAATCGACAGAATAGAGAGTTAAGCGCAAATGCCGTCATGGCGGTGAGCGCCAAAGAGAAGTTTTTGTTCATCGGGCTTCAATCAGTTACAACCGAGTCATTATCCTAACGGTCAGAGTCCTTTCACGGAATAACCAATAACTTATATATTATGTTTTTCACTTCCATCTAATCAGAGTTACTCTGCATAATTGTATAACTATCACTTTTTATCATGATTAACTAAACTAAATATCACTTTTATAGAGCTTTAAAGCGGCATACAGTGAAAAGGCATTTAATAGAAGTAGAGAACATTATGAAAGTCGAAATAGTAAATGCGATGCCAAAGTACGATGAGGCGTTGTGTGCTGTGATTCAGTCCGTGGGAGCCGAGTTTGGCGCAGTGGGCGAAGGGTTTGGTCCTTCGGATCCAGAAGTGTTAGCAATGAGCGAAAACTACAGTGAAGTAAATCGCAGTTTGTATCTTGTTGCGCTAGTGGATGGCAAGGTAGTTGGAGGTTGCGGATTAGCACCATTTGGTGATCATCAAGACGTATGCGAGCTAAAGAAACTTTTCTTACTACCTGAAACTCGCGGGCTTGGATTAGGTAAGGAGTTAGTGCAGCAATGTTTAGCGTTCGCGACTGAACAAGGCTACGCATCTTGCTACTTGGACACACTCACTTCCATGTCGGCAGCAGTGAGATTGTACGAGAACTTTGGTTTCACACATTTAAACGCACCCTATGAAGGTACGCTGCATAACGGTTGCGATGTTTGGATGCTTAAGTCTCTACCGTAAAAAAGGAAATCGCGTTACGGATGATAGGACACAACTACAAGTTATTGCGACCACTGCAAGCTCTACTTGAAACACGTAGCCTCACTGAAGCTGCAGAACGGTTGCGAGTAACTCAGTCGGCGATGAGTAGAAATCTTACTCAACTAAGAGCGGAGTTTTCTGACCCTCTGTTAATTCGAGAGGGAAAAACATTCATGCTCACGGCACGTGGGGAGTCGCTTAAACGAGCGCTACCTCATGTTCTTAGCGCCATTGAAGGCTTATATTCAGACAGTTCGATTGAGCCCAGTGAAATAAAGCGCACCTATCGAATAGCGTATTCAAGTTTTAGTTCATTATCGCTGGTAAAAGACTTGAGTTTGGCGTTGATGAGTCAAGCGCCGAATGCCTCCTTCAGTATGGAATTGTGGCAACATCGGGATATTGATGAGTTGTCCACGGAGGATGTCGATATACTGATCACCCCAGCACACCGGATCCCGGACAACATCTATGGGAAGCGCATTGCTGACAACGACTATGTTGTTGTTAGGTCTAAAGAGCATCACAAGTCTCAACAGACGCTTTGTCTTGAGCGATATCTTGAGTCTCGGCATGTCTTACTGCATTTGGTGGCGAATATTGATCTTGAGGTGAACGAGTTTTTTGCCAACTTATCGGTAAAAAGAAATGTAGCGTTAACGTTGTCGAGCGCTCGCGAAGCTCTGGACGTTGTACGAGAAAGTGATTTATTGGTAACGCTGCCTAAGTATCTTGTAGAAAGATTGCCAGACAAATCCGACTTTGACATTCACCCGCTGCCATTTTCATTGCCGTCACACAGTTACTATTTACTGTGGCATGCTAAATGGCAAAATGATGTGGCTCACCGTTGGTTACGCGACACAGTGTTTTCGCTGTTGTAGACGCTGCCTGTCTTCTATGATTTGGTTATCCTTTTGCTTGCTCACATAGTAGATGCAACCATTGTTGGTGATGAGCCGCCACTTGTTTGGTCACGAATCTACCGGTTAGCCAACGGAGTCCACCTCGCTGAGTTGATTCAGTGACAATGCGGCAACCGTTGTCGCAAGGACTTAATAGCCAAGCGTGGTACATAACAACGTCTCCACATTTCCCTTTCCAGGCAATACGCTCGTGAGGGATATATTCCACTACCGTACATTCAAAGCTCATGGTCTTGGTGATCCAGTTAAACATCGTTCCTTTGTGAAGCTCACGCGTGTCACCTTTTGTTATCTGAACCGCAGTTTTTCTATGGTGCCAATTAGGCCAACAAGGCGCTTGAACGATACAAGCCCATATCCGTTCACATTCTGAGGGTACGACAATCTCTTCCTTAACGTGTACGGATGAGTTTTTAGGATGGTAATAGTCAGGCCAATGAATCTCTGTTAACTCGCTCATGCCTATCTGTTTTCCCGTGTTAATGAGCCTTTGTTAACTATAGTCACGATATACAGGCCGTCATAGAAATTGGCTAACGTTGAACGGAGTCTTCATAAAGATTCTGTTATCAGAACGTAATGAAAAACTGCTTTTGTATGATTATATGCTCAATTTTCGAGTGGTAGATCTCATTATCTAGCATTGATCGCAAAATCTCACCGGAGATTGATTGCTTAACCCAAACAGAGCATATATGATTAACTCAAATAGTCATACAATAGTATTTTAGGAGTCACACATGACAAAACCAGTCATTGGTTTCATCGGCCTAGGCCTTATGGGCGGTAACATGGTTGAGAACCTTCAAAACCGTGGTTACGAGCTAAACGTAATGGACCTAAACAAAGACGCTGTTGCTGCTTGTGTAGCTCGTGGCGCTAAAGAAGCAACAACGGCAAAAGAGCTGGCTGAAAACAGCGACATTGTAATGCTGTGTCTAACCACTTCTGCAGTAGTAGAGAAAGTCGTTTATGGTGACGAAGGCATCCTAGCTGGTATTAAAGAAGGTTCAACACTTATCGACTTTGGTACCTCTATCCCTGCTTCCACTCGCAAGATTGGCGAAGAGCTTGCAGCTCGCGGCGCTGGTATGATCGATGCGCCACTGGGTCGTACTCCTGCTCACGCGAAAGATGGTTTACTAAACATCATGGCTGCCGGTGATATTGACACATTTAATAAGGTAAAGCCTGTTCTTGATGAACAAGGCGAAAACGTATTCCACCTTGGTGCGTTAGGCTCCGGTCACGTGACTAAGCTAGTGAATAACTTTATGGGTATGACCACTGTAGCAACGATGTCGCAGGCATTCGCTGTTGCGAAACTAGCCGGTGTTGATGGCCAACAGCTATTCGACATTATGTCAGCAGGCCCATCTAATTCTCCATTTATGCAGTTCTGTAAGTTCTACGCCGTAGACGGCGAAGAGAAATTGGGTTTCTCCATTGCTAATGCAAACAAAGATCTAGGCTACTTCCTAGAAATGGTATCTGACCTAGGTACTGAGTCTTTGATTGCTGAAGGGACTTCTAAGAGCCTACAGGCAGCGGTTGACGCAGGTCTAGCTCAAAACGACGTGCCAGTAATCTTCGACTACTTTACTCAACTTAAGAAGTAACGGTTTGCTACTAAGTTAATTGAGCCCCGCTATCAAGCGGGGCTTTGTCATTTTTACTTGGGAAATAATACAGACTCCACCTCTAGCAATTGTTTCAGTTTGGTCAATTTAACGACATATAATGTTCGTGTATTTTGCATCTCGATGTCATTTTGGCAGGCAACACTGAATGAACATAATCAGCTACAAGGAAAGTCATGTATGCCAGTGTTGTTATCTCGCAGTGTAAAAGCGCTGCCATTTACCCGCAAAGCTAAGCTTCAACCATTCACCAATACCGAACTCATCTACAATCCCTCTTTCAAAGATACGCTAGCGACACTGCGTTCATATTTAAATGTGGATAAGCTAATCTACTCTCAGGTTCCTAGCATTCCGGTTGAAACGATTAGACGTGACAGTATTGAGTCAGATACAGGCGATTGTGTATTTCGCTTAGGGCACTCTGCGGTGTTAATGAAAATAGACGGTAGAGTGTTGCTCACTGATCCTGTATTTAGCGACAGAGCATCGCCTTTGTCTTGGGTTGGTCCTAAGCGTTTTCACCCCTTACCTATCTCTTTAGAAGATCTTCCTCGCATTGATATCTGTTTAATCAGTCATGATCATTATGATCACCTTGATAAACAAACCATTAAACAACTTCATGAACGAGTTGATCAATTTCTTGTACCGAAGCGTGTCGGACACTATTTACTTGGCTGGGGGGTGGCGCGAAATAAAATCCAAGAATTGGATTGGTGGCAGTCGGAGAGAATTGGGACATTGACGTTTGTTTTCACTCCAACTCAACATTTCTCTGGTCGTTCCTACAAAGAGCGTGATTTGTCGTTGTGGGGAAGCTGGGTGATACAGGGTAGTGAATCAAATATTTACTTTAGTGGTGACTCTGGTTATTTCAGTGGTTTTCGCGATATTGGTGAACGTTATGGTCCCTTTGATTTAACGTTGATGGAAACGGGGGCTTATGATGATAGGTGGGCCGATATTCACATGTTTCCAGAGCAAAGTGTTCAAGCGCATATCGATGTAAAAGGGAGTGTCATGTTGCCCATTCATAACAGCACCTTCGACCTCTCTTTCCATGCTTGGAATGAGCCGTTAAAACGCCTAGTTCGAGAAGCTAGTGAACGCAATGTAAATGTCGTATGTCCGAAAATTGGAGAAAAGGTACTCATACGAGAGTTGAGTGCAACTGAGAATCAACAGGTTTGGTGGGATTAACCAATGGTATCTTGGTTGACACCATTGGTTTGCGTAATCACCGACGTTGTTTAAGAACTCGTTTGGCTACGAATGAGGTCGGTGACCTGTTCCAATGACTCGAATAAATAGTCAGCTATTTCAGCGATGTCTTTTTGGGGTGGTGTGATGTCTGGAATCATCGCTGCCTGGCATCCAGCATCTTTTCCTGCGCGCATGCCATTATTCGAATCTTCCAGTACCAAGCATTCACTTGGAATCAGGTTAAGGCGTTGGCATGCCATGATGTAGCAATCTGGCCTAGGTTTACCATTTTGTACATCTTCTGCGGTAATTATGGTATCGAATTGCTCAAGGTAGTCTGAGTTTTGAAAGTTATGTTTTACTTCAGGCAAATGGGAGGAGGTGACGAGTGCAGTGATAAGATTGAGTTCCTTAGCCGTTTTGAAAAGCTGGTGGAACCCATGTTTGTAGTCTATTCCTTGTTCTCTTGTTTCATGAAAATGTTGGTCGCGAATGACCTTGTATGCGGCTAAGTCAAATCCTTCACCAAAGTGCTCACACAACATTCGTTCACAGTCAGGGTCTTGCACGCCAATAAAACCTTGATAGTAGTCGTCGGTTAATTCATACCCCATCTGGGTAGCCGCGTATTGCCAACTCTTTTTGTAGACCGTTTCCGTATCGAATATCAATCCGTCCATATCAAATAAAAGTGCGGAGATCATTTAGGTAATCCTCTTAGGTTTCACGTTTTGTTTTTATAGCGCTACTTTGTCAGAGATTAAATGAAAGTCAAAAAACATATCTGTAATAAAATTACATTATGGCGATTTTCGACTATTTATTGAGCTATATTGGTCGGCTTTAAGTAGGGTTAGATGAGCTTTCTGAGTGGTAATTTAATCAAAGTGTGACTTGAGTCTCTAATTATTTTGTGTGTCACGGGTTAATAAATGTGATGCTGATCAACAATAAATGAGATTTATTATCAATAAAGCTGCTGTGTAATTTATCAACGCTGCAATTACGTGATCTACATCACTCGTTATTGTTGTTTGTGGTTTTTGTGTAGTGATTTATATCACAAAAATGCCGTCATGCTGACTTTTGGAAATCTTGTGTTACTTTTTAATGGACTTTTGAATAACAACTTTTGGTCCAAAGGGACTACTTTTTCTGATAACGAGGATGACCTTATGCTATCTCCTGAAGCGAAAATCAAAGTACAGAACTTTGGTCGTTTCCTCTCCAACATGGTGATGCCAAACATTGGCGCATTCATCGCTTGGGGTTTGATTACGGCACTATTTATTCCAACCGGATGGATTCCAAACGAAACTTTGGGTTCGATGGTCGGTCCGATGATTACTTACCTTTTACCGCTATTGATTGGTTATACCGGCGGTAAAATGGTTGCTGGCGACCGAGGTGCGGTTGTTGGTGCTATCACAACAATGGGTGTGATTGTTGGTACAGATATCCCAATGTTTATGGGTGCAATGATTGTAGGTCCACTTGGCGGTCTAGCGATTAAGAAATTTGACCAAGCAGTTGAAGGTAAAGTTAAGAGTGGCTTTGAGATGTTGGTTAACAACTTCTCGGCTGGTATCGTTGGTATGCTTTGTGCCATCCTTGCTTTCCTAGTTATTGGCCCAGCAGTTAAGGTACTCTCTACTGCACTTGCTGCGGGTGTAGGCGTAATGGTTAACGCAGGTCTTCTGCCTCTAACCTCTATCTTTGTTGAACCTGCGAAGATCCTGTTCCTAAACAACGCGATCAACCACGGTATCTTCTCGCCACTTGGTATCCAACAAGCCGAAGAAATGGGTCAATCAATCTTCTTCCTGATTGAAGCGAACCCAGGTCCAGGTCTAGGTCTACTACTTGCTTACATGTTCTTTGGACGCGGTAATGCTAAAGAGTCAGCACCAGGTGCGGCGATCATCCACTTCTTTGGTGGTATCCACGAAATCTATTTCCCATACGTGCTAATGAACCCACGTCTGATCATCGCAGTGATTGCTGGTGGTATGACGGGTGTGTTCACACTAACGATGTTCGATGCAGGCCTAGTATCTCCAGCGTCTCCAGGTTCAATCTTTGCTGTACTTCTGATGACTCCTAAGTCTTCATTTGTTGGTGTGATTCTATCTGTAATTGCCTCAGCAACAGTGACATTCTTCATCGCATCGCTACTAATGAAAACATCTAAACAAGATGACGAAGAAGAATCTCTAGAAAAAGCTGCAAGCCAAATGGCAAGCATGAAAGCGTCTTCAAAAGGTCAAACTGGTGCAGCTCTAGACTTAGCAAAAGTTCGCAAAATCATCGTAGCGTGTGACGCGGGTATGGGTTCAAGTGCGATGGGCGCAAGCATGCTTCGTAAGAAGGTAGATGCTGCTAACTTAGACATTTCGGTAACTAACTTAGCGATCAACAGCCTACCGGATGACGCTGACATCGTCATTACTCATAAAGATCTGACTGACCGTGCACGTAAGCATGCCGCAAACTCACATCACATTTCTCTAAGCAACTTCCTAGATGGTGCTTTGTATGATGGTCTGGTTTCTGACCTTGTGAATGCACAACAAGCGGGTGCTGAGCCAAAAAAGCCTGAAGCACCAGCAGACACTAGCTCAAGCGAAGAAGGAACGCTTAAGCTTTCGAATGAAAATATCTTCTTAGGTATGGAAGCAAAAACCAAAGAAGAAGTTATCAAGTTTGCTGGTGAGCAACTCGTAAAACTTGGTTATGTAGAACCGCAGTATGTTGAAGGCATGTTGGCTCGCGAAGAGTTGGTTTCTACGTACCTTGGTGAGTCGATTGCAGTACCTCACGGCACTATTGAAGCAAAACAGTTCGTCAACAAAACCGGTATCGTGTTCTGCCAATTCCCTGAAGGTGTTCAATGGGGTGAGGACGAAGATGATGTTGCGAAGATGGTCATTGGTATCGCAGCGCAAGGTGATGAACATATTCAAGTTATCACAGCGATTACGAATTCACTTGATGACGACGAAGCTGTTGAATGTTTGAAGTCTACCACTGACGTTGAGGATGTACTTCGCATCCTAAGTGGTAAGTAGCATAAATGGTGATGATCACCATGGCTTTAAGTCATAGCTCCTAAGTGAAACGAGACCAACGCTCCCCCTGTTGGTCTCATTTTTGATTTTGTTTTTTTCTTTTTTTAATGAGTTATTTAGGAAGACGTCTTATGAAAGCACTACATTTTGGCGCAGGTAATATCGGTCGTGGCTTTATTGGTAAACTATTGGCAGATGCGGGTATTCACGTAACATTTGCCGATGTAAACGAAACAGTGGTTAATGCCCTAATCGAACGTCAATCCTACCCAGTAAAAATCGTTGGCGAAGATTGTATTGTAGAGCAAGTTAACAATGTGACTGCCGTAAACTCAACGAGCACAGACATCATTGAGCTCATCGCGACTGTTGATATGGTAACAACCGCTGTTGGCCCTACGGTTTTAAAAATTATCTCTAAATCTGTTGCTCAAGGTATCGAAAAACGTCTAGAAAGTGGCAATACTGCACCTCTTAATATTATCGCATGTGAGAACATGGTTCGTGGCACTAGCCAGCTCAAAGAGATGGTGTTTGAGCATCTATCAGCAGATGCCAAAGCGTTTGCGCAAGAGCACATTGGCTTTGTAGATTCTGCGGTAGACCGTATCGTTCCTCCTGCTGAGGAAGGCGAAACCGATCCTCTGGCAGTAACTGTAGAAACGTTCAGCGAATGGATTGTTGATGAAACTCAGTTTGTTGGCGACATCCCTGCTATTAAAGGCATGGAATGCACGGACAACCTAATGGCGTTCGTAGAGCGTAAACTGTTTACATTGAATACTGGCCATCTAATTACGGCTTACTTGGGCGTGCTTGCAGGCCATGAGACAATTAAAGATTCTATTGAAGACCCTGCGATCTTTGCAGATGTTCAAGCAGCTATGCAGGAAAGTGGTGAAGTATTAATTCGTCGTTACGGCTTTGATGCAGAAGTGCACGCGGCGTACATTCAAAAAATACTTAACCGTTTTGCCAACCCATATCTACGTGATGAAGTAGATCGTGTTGGTCGTCAACCAATTCGTAAGCTAAGCCCACAAGATCGTTTGATCAAACCACTAAACGGTACGATTGAATACGGTTTACCTAACTCTCACTTAATCAAAGGTATTGCGGCAGCATTTCTTTATAAGAATGACGATGATCCACAAGCAGTAGAGCTTCAAGCTATGTTTGCTGAACAAGGCTTTGCTAAAACACTCGCTCATTATTCAGAGCTGAATGTTGATTCAGAAGTTGTTACACTAGCGCACGAAGCGTATCTAGCGCTCAAATGATTCAAGCTGTTGGTGCCACGCAAGTGGCACCCTTTGTATTAAGAGATGTTATGCCACTGCACCCACCCAATGAAACTGAACTTTTAGAGGCGCTGTCTGAAGCGAAAGACGCGAGTGAGTGCCTTATGGCGGCTTATGATGCGATTGATGATACGTTAGATACGCTGATCAATAGTATTTTTCATAAAGACGACTATGCAGTGAAGTACGTGGTGGATCCTCTTCTGACCAACGATGGTCCGCTGGGGGATATTCTCGTTCGGGCTAAGCTACTTTTAGGTCTAGGTGTTATCTCCAAGGAAGTATTCGATGATATCGATATCTTCGTAACACTGCGTGAATGGACCAAGCATCAAGAAAATGATGTGAGCTTTACCGAAAGAGACGTGTTGTTTGAGTTGAACAAAATCAGTGCTATCCAAAAAATGATGCCGATCGAATACGATGAAAGCATGACAGATGGCCTAGATGTGGTGATGCTGGAAATGTTTTTAGAACGCCACTATCAACGCGTTAAATCCACCATTATTCTGGCGATTACCGAGTTGGTTGAAACACTGTGTCGAGATAACCCGCTGGTTTAAATAGTGACGAGCTTCGGCACTATCCTGTGCCGAAGTTATATTTCTATCTCTCCTTCTTTTCTTCTTAGTTTATTCTCAATTTTCCCTCGGCTGTTTTTCAAAATACTACCCATTCTTCGTGATGTTATCTTTCGAAACGAAAGTTTTATGTGTGTTTTTTCATCAAATGAACCCTGTCTTAGATTTAATACAGCGGATTTCTTGCGTGATAACTTACGTTGTGAAATAATTTTGCTATCAGTTAAGTTTTGAATCGAAATTAAAATGCGAAAGCGAAATACTCAAGTCAGACGTCATTCCATTGCTCAACTTGTTAAAGAGCGTGGAGAGGTGAGCGTAGAAGAGCTATCCGCTCTATTCGACACCTCTGAAGTGACTATTCGTAAAGATCTTACTTCTTTAGAAAAGAACGGCCAGTTACTAAGACGCTATGGTGGTGCTGTAGCACTACCTCAAGAAGCTGTAGATGAGGTGCTGAATGAGTCGAGTTTGACGTCCGCCTCGAAAGAGAGCATCGCAGAGGCCGCAGTTGGTCTAATCAATGATCATTATCGAATTGTTATCGATTGTGGCAGCACAACAGGCGCTTTGGTCTCAAGGCTTGGCAGTAAGAAAGGATTAGTGGTAATGACAAACTCGTTGTCACTCGCGAATGCCATCAATGACTTGGAAAATGAACCAACGCTATTAATGACAGGCGGTACTTGGGATAGTCATTCAGAATCATTTCAAGGGCAGGTTGCTGAGTCGGTACTTCGTTCTTACGACTTTGACCAGTTATTTATCGGTGCCGATGGTGTCGATTTAGCGCGCGGCACCACCACATTTAATGAGCTAATCGGTCTTAGTAATGTTATGGCAGAAGTCGCACGCGAAGTCGTGGTAATGATTGAATCCGAGAAAATAGGCCGAAAAATTCCTAATCTAGAATTAGCGTGGGATGCCATTGATGTCGTCGTTACAGACAAAGGTTTAACTAACGAGCAGAAAGCTCAAATTGAATCGAACGGCGTAAAGGTGATTTGCGCTTAACAAAATTACTCCCTCCATCATTGATTTGCTTGCACTCAGAGAGGGAGACAGAAATAAGAAACGGAGAATTGATATGTGTGGAATCGTAGGTGCGGTAGCACAACGAGACGTAGCGGAAATTTTGGTAGAGGGTTTACGCCGTCTGGAGTACCGTGGATATGATTCAGCGGGCGTAGCCGTTGTTGATGCAGATTCAGAACTGAAACGCGTTCGTCGTTTAGGTAAAGTTCAAGAGCTCGCGGATGCGGTTGACTCTCAAGATGTGACTGGTGGTACAGGTATTGCTCATACTCGCTGGGCAACACACGGCGAGCCTTCAGAGGCGAACGCTCATCCACACGTATCCGGTGATATCGCTGTGGTTCACAATGGCATCATAGAGAACCATGAAGAGCTACGTGCAACGCTTCAAGAGCGTGGTTATGTATTCCAATCTCAAACCGATACGGAAGTTATCGCACACTTAGTTGAATGGGAACTGCGTACTTCTGCAACCCTAGTGGAAGCACTGCAAAAAACGGCAGCTCAACTTGATGGTGCTTATGGAACGGTTGTGGTTGACCGTAAAGACCCAAGCCGTATTGTGGCAGCTCGTTCTGGTAGTCCAATCGTTATTGGTTTTGGTGTTGGTGAGAATTTCTTGGCTTCAGACCAATTGGCTCTATTGAGTGTGACACGCCGTTTTATGTATCTTGAAGAAGGCGATGTGGCAGAAATTACTCGTCGCGAGGTTACTGTTATCGATGTAGACGGCAACCCAGTTGAGCGTGAAATCACTGAGTCTAATGCGGAACATGATGCTGGCGACAAAGGTCAATACCGTCACTTTATGCAAAAAGAGATCTTCGAGCAGCCTCGTGCGTTGATCAACACCATGGAAGGTCGTATTACCGACAAAGCGGTAGTCACTGAAACAATTGGTGTCAACGCGGTAGATATTCTTAAGAAGGTCGATCACGTTCAAATCATCGCTTGTGGTACGTCTTATAACTCAGGTATGGCTGCTCGCTATTGGTTTGAGTCGATTGCAGGCGTAAGCTGTGATGTGGAAATTGCTTCTGAGTTCCGCTACCGTGATTTTGTGGTTCGCCCTAATAGCTTGCTAGTGACGTTATCTCAGTCTGGTGAGACGGCTGATACTTTGGCTGCTCTTCGTTTAGCGAAAGAAAAAGGCTACATGTCGGCAATGACTATCTGTAACGTTGCTGGTTCATCGTTGGTTCGTGAGTCTGACTTTGCCTTTATGACTCGCGCAGGGACTGAGATTGGTGTGGCATCGACGAAAGCCTTTACGACTCAACTAGCAGCAATGTTAATGATGGTAGTGTCTATCGCTCGTCTGCAAGGTCGTATGACCGAAGAACGTGAAGCTGAAATCGTAAAATCTCTACATGAACTTCCTACAAATATTGAAAAAGCGCTAGCATTCGACAAAGAAATCGAGGCATTAGCAACTGACTTTGCAGATAAGCATCACACACTATTCCTTGGCCGCGGTGAGTACTACCCAATTGCTATGGAAGCGTCGCTGAAACTCAAAGAGATCTCATACATTCACGCAGAAGCTTATGCAGCAGGTGAACTGAAACACGGTCCTCTAGCACTTATTGATGCAGACATGCCAGTTGTCGTTGTTGCGCCAACTAACGACCTCCTAGAGAAGCTGAAATCGAACATTGAAGAAGTACGTGCGCGTGGCGGTCTACTGTATGTATTTGCTGATGAGAAAGCAGGCTTTGAAGGTGATGAAAACATGAAGATCATCCAAATGCCAAACGTTGATGACATCATTGCTCCAATCTACTACACCGTACCAATGCAGCTACTGTCTTACCATGTTGCATTAATCAAAGGTACCGATGTGGACCAGCCACGTAACCTAGCGAAAGCGGTAACGGTTGAGTAACTGTAATTTGTAAAAACAAAATATGAAGTAATTTAAGCGGCCAATAGGAATATTGGCTGCTTTTCTTTTCGTATGTAGACGACAGAGTATTTCTCTTTAGAGTTAGGGTTTCTGTGTGGGCTGTTTAAAGAATCAACAGTTATGTCGCCAAATGGCAATTCACTAACCTTCGCTTTGTCTATGATGCCTCCATCAACTTAATAGTGTTCTAGAGGAAGCCATCATGAAAAAAGTGATTATCAATACAAATGTATTTAACGGTGTCGATGACAAGCTGATAGAGAATGTGTCGATTCTCATAGAAGACAATTTGATAGTAGAGATTGGTGATATCGATCTTTCAGTTGCTGATGAAGTTATTGATGCGAAGGGTGGCACAGTTATGCCTGGTCTGATTGATGCCCATGTACATATTACTCTCTCTGCGCCGTTTAATGTTATTGATACCATGACACGTGAGGAAGTGGCGATTCGTTCGGCCAAGATTTCCGAAGAGATGCTAATGCGTGGGTTCACCACCATTCGTGACGTGGCTGGTAATACGCTTGGACTCAAAACCAGTATCGATAATGGTTACGCATTAGGACCTCGCATTTTGCCGTCTATGGCGGCTATTTCTCAAACGAGCGGTCATTCTGACTACCGCCAAAACCGAGCTCAAGAACGCAAAGGTGACCACGAAGATTCACCGATGATGAAACTGGGAGCGATGAAAGTCGCTGATGGTCGTGCAGAAGTATTAAAAGCAGTACGCGAGCAGTTGTTTATGGGCGCCTCTCAAATCAAGATTATGGCCGGTGGTGGTGCTTCCTCAACATTCGATCCACTAGATACATTGCAGTACACGTTGGATGAAATGAAAGCGGCTGTTGAGGCGGCCTCTGATTATGGAACCTACGTAGCGGCTCACATTCATACCGCAGATGCGATGCGTCGAGCTGCTGAAGCGGGAGTCATGTCTTTTGAACATGCGACAATCATGGATGACGATATCGCACAAACTATCAAAGAAAAGGGGATTTGGGTTATCCCATCATACTTCACGTCTTCCTTAATTGCAGAGCGAAAAATACCGCTGCCAAATGAAGAAACTTATCGCAAAACTGAGCGAGTTGGCAAAGCGATGTTCCACTCCGCTGAGCTTATTAAGAAGTATGATATTCAAAACTTAGCATTCGGTACTGATTGTGTGGGTGAGAAAGACGTACATGCGACTCAACTTAATGAGTTGGCGGCTATCGAGCAAACGTTCGATACGATAACAGCGCTGCGTATGGCAACTTCAAACTGTGGGCGCTTGTTTGAGATGTCAACGTACCAGCACCCATACCCGCAAGGGAAACTGGGTCAGATTGTTGAAGGGGCTTACGCGGATCTATTGATTATCGATGGTAACCCGCTGAATGGCGTAGATTGTGTTATGAATTGCGATAGACAAAAAATCATCATGAAGGATGGTGTCGTTTACAAAAACACTCTTTAGCCTCATGAAAGCGGCACTTTCTTCAATGTAAAAGAACGAGCAACAAAAAAGGGCAGTGAAGTCATCATTCATTGCCCTTTTTATTATTGATAACTTGCAGTCAGGCTTTCTTCTTCACTTTTCCTTGAACCGCTTTAAATCTTGGGTTGGATTTGCATATTACATAAATACGACCGCGGCGCTTAACGACTTGGCAATCATGGTGGCGCTGTTTAGCACTTTTGAGTGAGCTAAGTACCTTCATTTGTGTTCCTTACTTGTTGGTAGCGACATGGCCGAAGCGGCGATTGAAATTAGCTACACGTCCTTCTTTATGAATAACTCTTTGTTTTCCTGTGTAATAAGGATGTGATTCCGATGACACTTCAATAGTCATATACGGATAGGTTTTACCATCCTTCCACTCGATAGTTCGGTCTGTTTCCAGCGTTGAGCCAACGATAAAGTACTTGTCTACGCTCGTATCGTGAAAAATAACCTGACGATAATTTGGATGAATATTCGGTTTCATAATACCTCTAATTGTTATGTTATAACATTGCAAATGATAATCGTTATCGAATGAAGAATGCAACAGAAATTTCAATGGTGGTCTGTGTGATGACTAATCCATAACAAAGTTACGGTTGATAATTAAATGATAATCAATATCATTTAATTTCTTGGTAAGGAGAGTTGAAGGTTAGACCGATGGATATGAAAAAATGGGAAAGACATACACTGTTAGCCGACGAAGCGGAGAAACAAGGGGAGTTGATGGCAGCGGTCGCCCATTACCAAATCGCGCTGTCTGAATCACAGCAGATGAAATTTGATACATCAGACCTTGAAGAGTTGGAAGATCTACTGGCGGTTAAAGTAATGTCCTGCCATAACCTTGCTGACTTTTGGCGTGCACAAGGAGACAGTGAATATGAACTGAAGTACTTACAACTAGCTTCAGAAGAAGTGATGACCTTGTTACCTCAATGTCCGCGTACTAGTTGTGATCGTTTTATCTCTTCGCTGGGGTGTTGCAAGTCTGCATTGGTCGAATTTCTTAAACGCCATCCGAATCCAAAGGTTGCAAATCATATAGCTGACATGCAAACGACAAATGATTGTGAGTTGATTGTGAAGTTTAAAATTCATTGATCGGCTTAAGTTTTCTCTCCTATATGCAATTCTCATTTAATCTTCGGCTACATATGAGATGTGATGATAGTTCGTTGTTCTCAATGCAAAGAAACAATGACTTATGAAAATGTATCAGTTTGCCTGATGGTACGTGTTTTTCATTGGTCAAAAAAACGCCTTATAGTGTTCGATATGAGCAGAGTAAAGGAGTATTCGGCTATTCGCTAACGATTAACGTCAAGGGGAATTACCATGAGCAAACTTACTCAAATCATATTGGCTTCAGTCCTTCTTTCACTCTCATCATTCTCATTTGCTAACGAGCAAACGCCGCGACATGGTGAGTATGTTGGTGAAGCGGAAGTCTTGGTTAGGAATGTGGTCAGCACAAAAGTAAAAACCTGCCTTTATAAAGGCAGTACCGAAGAGCCCGTAGAGCTTAAATGGGGCAAAACGTTGACCTGTCCAGACTCGATAACCATCAATGGCAATGTGATTCATGAAGGTGATGGGCTTAATACATCAGACCACAAGCGAATGTAAGGCGAAATCTATGTTCGTTAAATGAAAGAAACCGAGATTTGATATCTCGGTTTCGAAATCTTGGGGGAAAACTAGTAGGCGTTATGCTTCAGAAACAACGCTAACACAAGCAAGGCTGACGTCTTGATCGATATAGGCCATGCCGAGCTTATTTAAGTAATCCATTCTATCCGCGGTTCGCAGGTCAATATCTGGACCTTCAATATTGTTGCTTTGATAAATCTGCGCTAAGTGCGCCATAAACTGCTCACCTACGCTCATCATTAGTAGGCTCATCGCACCTACATCGGGTTTTACTTTTTCGCGTTGTTTTTCTGATAAATTGACCGCAAGGACAATAGGTTCTTCTTCACCTTCAAAACGAACGCTGCGGTCTCGAACGGTTTGCTGCGCCCAATAATAAGCCAATTCTTTACTTTGAGTCAGAAAAACAGGCTCGACAGATTCGGTGTAATTGTTACCTATCGTTGCCATGGTCTTTTTCGCGGCTTGGTTAAGAGCTTTGTCGCCGGAGCGCTTAAGCCCTTGTCCTTGGATTGAACTTAGTAGCGCCGATGAGGTGCCGTGGTACCAAACATCACTGGTTGCAAAGCCATCTTGGGATAGCAACTCTTTAGCATCTTGAAGATAGGAAGGAACTGTAGTCATAGGCATTCTCAACAAACATGAATGAATTTAGTCTAACAGAAGTGGAGAGTGAGACTGCGTCTTGGGGCGCAATTCTCACTCTCTAGGTGTGTTATCTATTTACTCTCATGAGTGTGTAGAGAGCAAATCGCCACCTTAATTAGTCGAACTGGTGAGAAGTATTCAGTTCACCGGCTGCTTTCAACGCATTTTCACCTGCAAAGTATTCTTTGTGGTCGTCACCGATGTCTGAACCAGACATGTTTTGGTGTTTCACACAGGCAATACCTTGACGGATTTCTTTACGTTGAACATTGGCTACGTAGCCCAACATGCCTTGCTCACCGAAGTACTCTTTCGCTAGGTTGTCAGTTGACAATGCAGCAGTGTGGTATGTTGGTAGCGTGATTAGGTGGTGGAAGATCCCCGCTTCACGAGAGGCATCCGCTTGGAAAGTGCGAATCTTTTCATCAGCACGCTTAGACAGTTCAGTTTCGTCGTACTCAGCGCTCATTAGGTTAGCGCGCTCGTATGCTGATACATCTTCACCTGCTTCAACCATTGCATCATAAGCTTGCTGACGGAAGTTAAGTGTCCAGTTGAATGATGGTGAGTTGTTATAAACTAGCTTAGCGTTCGGGTGAACTTCACGTACGCCGTCCATCATCTCTTTGATTTGACCAATATGTGGTTTCTCAGTTTCAATCCACAGTAGGTCGGCACCAGCATTAATCGCCTCAATACAGTCAAATACGCAACGGTCTTCACCAGTGCCTTGACGGAATTGATATAGACCTGAAGGTAGACGCTTAGGACGTACCAGCTTACCTTCACGGTTGAAACAAACGTCGCCTTGCTTCATATCTGCTACATCGATCTCTTCCACGTCTAGGTAAGAGTTGTAGATGTCGCCTTGGTCGCCTGGCTCTTTAACTACTGCGATTTCTTTTGTTAGGCCAGCACCTTGTGAGTCAGTACGTGCAACGATAACACCGTTATCGATACCTAGCTCAAGGAAAGCGTAACGTAGTGCACGAAGTTTGGCATGGAAATCAGCGTGAGGTACCGTTACTTTACCGTCTTGGTGACCACATTGTTTCTCATCCGCTACTTGGTTTTCGATTTGAAGACAACAAGCACCAGCTTCGATCATCTGTTTCGCCATTAGGTAAGTTGCTTCTGCGTTACCAAAGCCAGCATCGATATCCGCGATGATAGGTACAACGTGCGTTACGTGATTATCGATTTGGTCTTGAATAGAATCTTGTAGATCCACATCACCCGCTTCACGAGCAGCATCTAGAGCACGGAATAAACCACCCAGCTCACGAGCATCGGCTTGACGTAGGAATGTGTATAGCTCTTCTACTAAACCAGCAACCGACGTTTTCTCGTGCATTGATTGGTCAGGCAGTGGACCAAACTCTGAACGAAGTGCTGCAACCATCCAACCTGAAAGATAAAGGTAGCGACGGTCGGTTTTACCACCGAAGTGCTTTTTAATAGAAATCAGTTTTTGTTGACCGATGAAACCATGCCAGCAACCCAATGATTGAGTGTACTTAGAGCTATCTTCATCGTAGGCCGCCATATCAGCACGCATAATATCTGCTGTGTATTGCGCGATATCTAGACCCGTTTTGAATTTGTTTTGAGCACGCATGCGAGCAGCAGATTCTGGATTAATAGCATCCCATGGAGCACCAGCAGCGCGTTTTGCAACTTCTATCATTTCGATATCTTGAGTGATTTGCGACATAACTATTCCTTAGTTTCACGTTGGATATTATTGGCCAAATGGCTTAGTCATCTTTCTCCGAGGGCTTCATGTTTCAGATGGGACGACCCGTTTAATTTGTTGTTATGGACAAATCGTAGCCGCATGTGTGATAATTTTGTTAATTTATAGTTATTATATTCGGTATTTTTTATATGAATATTGCTCGTATAGACCTTAATTTGCTTGTGTATTTAGACATGTTGCTACGGGAAAGAAATGTCACCAGAGCAGCAAATCAGTTGGGCATTACCCAACCCGCCATGAGTAATGGTTTGCGCCGATTACGTGATCTGTTTGAAGATCCGTTGTTGGTTAGAACGAGCGAGGGAATGATACCGACAGAGCGTGCACAAAAGCTGCAACCAGTGATTCGCAATATCTTGGCAAACGTTGAAAAGACACTACAGCCGACCACGGAATTCCATGCTGATGACAGTGAACGCGTGTTCCGCATCATGGCAAGTGACTATGCGGAATCCACCATCATCCAACCTTTGCTTAAACGGCTAAGTGAAATAGCGCCGAAAATCCGTCTAGATATCATGACGCCTAGTGATGTTAGCTACCAAGATGTAGAGCAAGGAACGGTGGATATCATCATCAACCGCTTTGATGATATTCCTCAGTCTTTCCACCAAATGAGCTTATGGCATGACGGGTTCTCATGCTTATTCAGTTGCGATAACCCGATTGCAGATAATTTTGACTTGTTGTCGTATTTGAAAGCACAACACATTTGGGTGAGTAAAACCGGGATGGGGACTGGGGTTGGGATTAATCCCAGTGAGGCGCAAAAGCTTGGTTGGATTGATGAAGCGCTGATGCGTATTGGTAAGACCCGCAACATTACGGTGTTCACTCGACACTATTTGTCGGCCATCCTATTTGCCCAACAGAAAAACTTGATCCTTACCATTCCAACCAAAGCGGCGCAGCTTCAGCGTCATAATCCTAAGCTTCTGATAAAGCCAGCACCATTTGCGATTGAGCCTTTTGAAGTGAAGATGGCCTGGAGCCCACTTCTGCAAAGTAATCCGGATCACCAATGGATGAGACGCTTGATTAAGAGTGTGGCAAACGAGTTAGAAAGTGGTGTAACAGAGTAGTGAATTTGGATATTTATTATGTGAATGTTCACTATAAATGGCATAAATTAGCTAAATTTTCGTCTGTTACGTAAATTTATTGAATAGTCATCGATTAATTCGAGAGAGATTTTATGAGCAATCGTATTCAACAGGGAAGCTTGAACATTGATAGCACCCTCTACCAATTAGTTAATGAACAGGTGATGCCAGGCACTGGCATTAATGCTGACGACTTTTGGCAATCTTTTGAGTCCATTCTTAAAGACTTAGCGCCTAAAAACCGCGCGCTGTTAATTAAGCGTGATGATCTACAGCATCAGATTGACGCTTGGCACCAAGAGCGGACAGGGCATGCAATAGATGCAGCAGAATACAAACAGTTCCTACAAGAGATTGGTTACCTAGTACCAGAAGGCAATGACTTCCAAGTCACCACTGCCAGTGTTGAACCTGAGATTGCGACGCAAGCAGGTCCTCAGTTGGTTGTTCCTATTATGAATGCTCGCTTTGCCTTGAATGCTGCTAATGCTCGTTGGGGAAGTCTTTACGACGCGCTTTATGGAACAGACGTCATCAGTGAAAATGATGGTGCAGAGAAAGGTGGAAGCTTTAATCCGGTTCGTGGAGCAAAAGTGGTGGCTTATGCCCGAGAGTTTCTTGATGAAGCAGCACCGCTAAATGGTGTTTCTCATAAAGACGTGACTAAATACAGTATCAGCAACGTCAGTATCGGCAATACGTTAACCGCAACGTTGGAAAACGGTGAGGAAGTTACGTTGATCGACAGTGATCAGTTCATTGGATACCAAGGGGATGCAAGCGCACCATCTTGCATCTTGTTGAAGCATAATAATCTGCATATTGAGATTCAAATCGATCCGACAGCTCCTATTGGAAGTGTTGATGCTGCGGGTATTAAGGACGTGCTGGTAGAAGCGGCACTTACTACGATTATGGATTGCGAAGATTCAGTAGCTGCAGTGGATGGTGAAGACAAAGCGCTTGCCTATCGAAACTGGTTAGGGCTGATGAAAGGCGATCTACAAGAATCGCTTGAGAAAAATGGTAAAACCATTGTTCGTAGTCTTAATCCTGACCGCCATTATACTAGCGTGTCTGGCGGAGAAATTTCGCTCAAAGGCCGCAGTATGTTGTTTATACGAAATGTGGGTCATTTGATGACGAACCCGGCCATTATTGATGCGCAAGGTAATGAAGTGCCTGAAGGTATTATGGATGGCATGATTACATCGTTAATTGCAATGCATGACTTAAAAGGTAACAGCAAGTATCAAAACTCAACCGCTAACAGTATTAATATCGTTAAGCCTAAGATGCACGGCCCTGAAGAGGTAGCATTTACCAATGAGCTGTTTGGTCGTATTGAAGATGCCCTCGGTTTAGAGAGATACACCATCAAAGTTGGCATCATGGATGAAGAACGCCGTACATCGGTTAACTTGAAAGAGTGTATCCGCGCTGCGAAAGATCGTGTGGTGTTTATTAACACTGGGTTCTTAGACCGAACTGGTGATGAAATTCATACCAGTATGGAAGCTGGTCCCTTCGCTCCTAAAGCACAGCTGAAGAGTATGACTTGGATTGGTGCATACGAAGATCAAAACGTCGACCTTGGTCTTGCCTGTGGGTTGCAAGGTAAAGCGCAAATTGGTAAAGGGATGTGGCCTGAGCCTGATAATATGGCCAAGATGATGGAAGCTAAAATTGGTCACCCGCAAGCTGGTGCTAATACCGCTTGGGTTCCGTCACCAACAGCAGCAACACTCCATGCGCTGCACTACCATAAAGTGAGTGTGCCTAGCCGCCAAAAAGAATTACGCGAGCGGGTTCGAGCGAATGTAGATGATATCTTGACGATTCCATTACTAGGCAATCAAAAGTTGACGGCGAAAGACATTCAAAGCGAGTTAGATAACAATACGCAAGGTATCTTAGGTTATGTTGTACGCTGGATTGACCAAGGTGTTGGTTGCTCTAAAGTACCTGATATCAATGATATTGGCCTGATGGAAGATAGAGCGACACTACGTATCTCTAGTCAACATATCGCCAACTGGCTACGTCACGGCATCTGTGATGAGGCGCAGGTTATGAAAACCATGAAGCGTATGGCGGCGGTTGTTGATGAGCAAAATGCAGGTGACCCTAACTACAAAAATATGGCGCCTGATTTTGAAAGTAGCATTGCGTTTTCAGCCGCATGCCAGCTTGTATTTGAAGGCTGTGCACAACCTAATGGTTACACGGAACCTGTTCTTCATGCGATGCGTTTGAAGCTAAAAGCAACCCAACACTAAACAATCAACTATAAAAGATACACCCCCAATTAAACCGAGCCCAAGGTGCCGCGCTTTATAGCGCGGTTTTTTTTATCTTGCGATAAAGGGTTTTGAACGTCGGGTGGAAAAATGACAGATAAAAAAACACCGAGAACATAGTCTCGGTGTGAAAGATAGTAATAGTAAACTCGGGAGGGCTGAGTCTCCCAATACAAAAATCTTAAGGATCGTTGGCTACATAGTGATGTAGAAACAGTTTGATCATATATTCACCACTCCTATTGGAACATTAGACTAAAGTGGTAAAGCGAATAGCAAACTTGAAAACTGATTTTTCATTTTTATTTCACAGAATTTTTTGCGTTTGATGAGATTTTTGCTACTACACACTTCAAAACCGCATAGTCGTAGTTCTGCTCAAGGTACTCATAAAGTGGCTTGAGTTTGTAATCTTGCAATGTCTTTAAACTTATTGCTGCTGTTGTGATGGTGTCATACTCTGCCTCACTAATATCGACGACTTGTTCGAGTTGGCAGGCATTGATTTCTATCGCTTTGGCTAAATGAGCCAATACCGTTGCTAGTTTTATATTCCGCTCAGTCGCAATCTGGTCAGGCGTTAATCCTTGTTGAAGTCGTGTCAGTGACTCAAGCTCAGTCTCATTTAAGACGGTTTCTTGTTCTGTTTTGGGCTCGATAGCATCAATAAAGCGCTGACCATATTTACTGATTTTAGTCTCGCCAAAACCGGAGATTTGATGCAGATCGTTAAGTTGTTGAGGTCTCTCAATCGACAGCGCTTCTAGTGTCGCGTCGCTACAAATGATATAGGCCGGAACTTGTTGCTCTGTCGCTAAGGATGATCGCACCTGTTTTAATACATCAAACTGTTTGATGTCTCCTGTTGAAAGTCCAGTACGGCGACCTTTAGTGCTAGAGCGAGCTTTTGAATTAGAACTACGAAGCTTTCGCAATTGTATGGGGGCTTCACCTTTTAAGTATGGTCGACAATGTTCGGTCAAGCGGAGACTGCCATGGTCGCCATGTACCTCTAGCAGGTTCATGGCAAGCAATTGACGAAATACGCCTTGCCATTGTTTCGCATTTAATTCGGTGCCGATACCGAACGTAGAGACGTTATGGTGCTGGTTCTGTTCAATTCTTTGGTCTGACTTGCCAAGTAGAATATTAATTAAATAGCTGGCACCAAAGCGTTGCTCGGTACGAAACACGGTAGAAAGTGCTTTTTGAGTCGCTTTGAGTCCATCCCAAGTCTCGGGTGGTGTAAGGCAGTTATCACAGTTACCGCACGGCTGTTCCAGGGATTCTCCAAAATAAGCCAAGAGTGCTTGGCGTCGACAAGTAGCAAGGTCGCAGTAGCCCAGCAGTGCATTGAGTTTTTGAATGGAAGTAAATTTGAATTGCTCCGAAGCGTCGGAGTTTTGCACCATTTGGCGTTGTAATACCATATCTTGCATGCCAAATGCCATCCAGGCATTGGCTGGCTGACCATCACGTCCGGCACGTCCTGTTTCTTGATAATAGGCTTCGATGCTCTTCGGCAGGCTTAAGTGTCCAACAAAACGTACATTAGGCTTATCAATCCCCATACCAAACGCAATCGTGGCAACTATGATGATGCCATCTTCTCGTAAGAACCTTTGTTGATTCAACGCTCGCTGATCCGCAGACATACCCGCATGATAAGGGAGGGCAACTTTACCTAACTCGTTGAGCCATTGAGCTGTTTCTTCCACCTTTTTTCGGGACAGGCAATAGATAATACCTGCATCTTCAGGATGATGAGCTTGGATAAATGACCAGAGTTCTTGCTTGGCATTGCTAAGGTCTGAGACGTGATATTGAATGTTCGGTCTATCAAAACTGTGAACAAAGACCTCGGCGTTCTCCAAGGCCAGCTGCTCGATAATTTCTTGCTGTGTTCGACTATCCGCAGTCGCGGTAAGTGCTATTCGTGGAACAGAAGGAAAGCGCTGCTTTAGGACATCTAGCTTTTGGTATTCAGGACGAAAGTCGTGTCCCCATTGGCTAACGCAGTGTGCTTCATCAATGGCAAATAATGATAAATGGCACTGCTCTAGCAGACCAAGCGTTCGCTCCAGCATCAGTCGTTCTGGAGCTACATACAAAATATCGATATCCCCAGATCTTAGCTGTTGTTCGACAATCTGCTGATCATAGGGCGTTAAAGTTGAGTTTAAATATGCGGCTTTTACACCTATCTGATGAAGGGCATCGACTTGGTCTTGCATCAAAGCAATGAGTGGTGACACAACAATCCCAACCCCTTGCCGCAAAATGGCAGGGATCTGATAACAGATCGATTTACCGCCTCCAGTAGGCATTAAGGTTAGTACATCGTTTCCTGATATAAGAGTGTTGATGATGGACTCTTGCTGATGACGGAACTCATCATAACCAAAAAGGGATTTGAGTAATTGTTGTGGAGTCATTGGTTTGGCTATATTCGGATAGGTCGACACAGTTTCTCAATCGTGACGATCGTTTTCAAGCGCAGTCTGTTGTCACTTGAGGTTACTCGGGTTAACTCAATGAAAGGATGCAATAAAAGTTGTAGTCGATGGTTTAGAAATCAAAAAAACGGATTAAGTAGGAAAGAAGGGGAAGAAGAGATAGTCGGGCTTAGCTTGGCATATAAGCCCGACTTATACGGAGCTTTGGAATACGTTAGCACTCCATTGCTAGTCACTTTTTGTTGCAAGTGACGTCTTTTTAGAACAAAGGGTAACTAAAAAGTTCCATTACCCTTGTTCAAAAAGTTGGTTTATAGACCTTTGATGTTCTCAACTTCAAGTTCGTTGAAGTAGCGAACAGTCTTCACTTTAAGCTCTTGCTGAGCTGCATCGTCAGCAACGATGATCGCTTTGCGGTGCATTTGAAGTGCTGTCACTGTCCACATGTGATTTACAGAACCTTCAACTGCCATTTGTAGAGCAAGTGCTTTGTTGTGACCTAGAGTTAGGATCATTACTTCTTCTGCATCTAGAAGAGTCGCCACACCGATAGTTAGTGCGTACTTAGGTACTTGATTGATATCGTTATCGAAGAAACGAGAGTTAGCGATACGAGTATCTTCTGTCAGAGTTTTGATACGAGTACGAGATGCTAGAGAAGAACCTGGCTCATTGAATGCGATATGACCATCAATACCCACACCACCCATGAATAGGTTGATCTTGCCGTATGAACGAATCTTTTCTTCGTACGCAGCACAGTGAGCATCGATGTCATCAGCAAGACCGTCAAGAAGGTTGATGTTCTCTTCTTGGATGTCTACATGATTGAAGAAGTTGTTGTACATGAACGAACGGTAAGATTCTGGGTGCTCAGGGTCGATACCAACGTACTCATCCATGTTGAAAGTAACAACGTTTTTGAAGCTTACTTCACCAGCGTTGTATAGTGCGATCAGCTCTTTGTATGTAGAAAGAGGTGTTCCACCAGTTGGCAAACCTAGAACAAATGGTTTTTCAGCAGTTGGTTGGAATGCATTGATACGCTCTGCGATATGGCGTGCTGCCCACTTACCTACTTGTTCTGCGTTTTGTAATGGAATAAGTCTCATGTTGATCCCCTAATAATAGAATTTAGTTTGTTCTGAAACATTAATTCGCATTATAAAATAAGTTTTTCGAGTCGGCTATTACTTTTCTGTGAATTTTGCGATTTTTCTTGATCGGGATCGCTTTTCATTAGCTTTATGTCGACAAAATCGACAAAGTGAAAGGGATGAAAGTTAAAAATTTCGATAGGTAAATAAAGTGGTTACGACGCGTAAGCTAGGTCATTTTTGAGGGGAAAAGCTAAGAGGGCGCGATGCACCCTCTAGAATTCTTTAGATAGCTTGACCGTTTGCAGTAACTGCAACATCGACATTGCCTCGTAGAGCGTTTGAATATGGGCATACTTGGTGCGCAACACGAACCAGTTCAATAGCAGCGGCATCTTCCATATCTAATGTCACATCAAGCGCAACATCCAAAACAAATCCGCCTTGTTCGTTTGCTTTTAATGCAACCGTTGCCTTTGTCGGCGCCGCTTTTAGGCCAAGCTTCTGCTGCTGAGCAACATGAAGGATTGCGTTCGAAAAACACGCTGAATAACCAGCAGCAAAAAGCTGTTCTGGGTTAGTCGCCGTTCCCGTGCCGCCAAGTGCTTTAGGATATGACAACGCAAGATCTAATAGACCGTCATCTGTAGTCACTTGTCCGTTACGTCCAGCAAGAGCGGTAGCAGAAGTTGTATAAAGTGCAGACATGATTCATTCCTTATGTATTAATAATGATTGTGTGTAATTAGATTGTGCACAAATCATATTGCCAAATAAGAGTGATTGCAAGTATATTGTGCGCAATATAAATAAATGGTTTGGAAAGATATGAAGTTCGACCAGCTAGAGTCATTAGATATCGATAAGCAAGTTTGCTTTGCACTTTACAGCGCTAGTAATGCACTGACGCGAGCTTATCGACCAATTTTGGAACAGATTGACCTGACATATCTGCAATACATGACCATGCTTGTATTGTGGAAGAAAGCCCCGATGAACGTTAAAGACATTGGTGCAGACTTGAAGTTGGATTCTGGAACGCTCACTCCTTTACTTAAAAGACTTGAACAGAAAGGGCTTGTGGAGAGAAAACGCAGTGAAACAGACGAGCGTGCGAGAATGATTACTGTCACAGAACAGGGCTTTGCTCTGCGTGAAAAAGCCATGTCAGTCCCCAACTCCATTGCATGTAAGGCTCAATTGGAACTGGAAGACGCGCTGACATTAAAACGAATCTGTGAACAATTGACCAATAACCTAATGGATTAGTACTTGATGGATATCGAAGGATTATCAAAAGTAGGCTTTAAGCACCTTCTGGCGCTTCATGTCATGCTTGACACAAGCAGTGTCACCAAATCAGCAGAAGTACTGTCGGTTACGCCATCCAGTGTGAGCAAAACCATCACTCAGTTACGTGAAATATTAGACGATGAATTGTTCTACCGTGATGGTTCTCAACTCACGCCAACCCCTTATGCCGTAAAAATCGCGCCATTGATTCACTCTATGCTGGCAAGTATGAACGGTTTATTGAACCAAACACGATTTGAACCAAACTCATTTGAAGGCCGATTCAGCCTATCGATGAGAGAAAGCACTTTTGAGTTGTTCGCGCATTCCTTGGCGCGGCTGACCATAGAGTGCACGCCAAAGGCCAAACTCCAAATCATGACAAAGGCTCGATTTGGCTTCGACGCTTTGCACAGTGGCCAAGTAGATTTCATTATTCTCCCTCACGATGTGAGCCAAGCCCCAACCAATACCAAAGAGTTGATTTGGGAAGTGATTCTGGAAGATGAATTGGTTTGCCTAATGTCTTCTGACAACCCGTTAGCAGGACGTGAACTGACAATTGATGATTACCTAAATAGTCAGCATATCGGTATTTCAGATGCCGAACTTAATCGCCCTTATTTTGAGCAGACTCTACGCCAGAAATATCGCGCTAGAGATGTAAAAGTGAATGTTTCAGACTTCGGTGCAGCAGCTGTACTGTGTCATCAATCCAATTTGCTGTTTACTTGCTCTAAAAAATGGGCCGATATTGCGCTTCAAGCAAAAGGATTGGTAGCAAAACCCTTGCCTTTTGAATACGGTAAGGTGGCATACAGTTTGGTGTGGAACCGAGCTAGCATTAACGATCATGCCATCGCATGGCTATGTAATTATCTTCGAAATCTCGCTTAACCCTTAGCTGCTTGTTTATGAAAACCGTATTGGCAGTTGCATATTGATAGGTGATGAAATAGTCTGTTATTTCATCACTAAGGAAATTCATATGTGTGCACAGTCTAACTACCTCTGGCTTCTACTCGATATACCAGTAGCTCGGTAGGTTTTTCTGTGCCTGGCTACGAGTAAAGCGTAGCCAGTCCACACCGCTTATTCTCGTAGCCTTTATTGAAAGGGAGTAAGAATGAGCAACGCGATAGAATCATCCCAAACGTCATCGAAGCCCCAATATGTTAAAGGGTTAATGTTCGCTTTATCTGGAGCGGCGCTTTTCTCACTCAAGCCGATATTGATTAAAATCGCTTTTCAATATGGTGGCGATGCTACAACCATCATGTCGTTGCGCGCATTTAGCTCGCTGCCTTTTTATTTATTGGTGCTTTGTATTCTTTGTCGCTCAGCGGAAAAGCGCCAGCACGTTAGACGTCATGGCTGGCAAGCTGCATTAGTAGGCGTTTTAGGTTACTACGTTGCCAGTTATCTAGATATAGCCGCATTGGAGTACATCAGTGCTCAACTCGAACGGTTACTTATATTCCTATTCCCCAGCTTCGTGGTGCTATTTTCTTGGGTATTTTTGGGACAAGCGCCGTCCAAGCTTGTGCTTAAAGCCGTTGGTATAGGGTATTTAGGTATTGGTTTTATTATCGCTCACGACTTACAGTCTTTTGGCGGAGAAGTATGGAAGGGGAGTGGCTTGGCTATAGCATCGGCGATCGTGTTTGCCGCTTACTTAATGTTAAGTAAAAACATCATAAGTAAGATAGGAAGCGAGCTGTTTACCAGTATTGGTATGGGTAGCGCCGGATTAGCGATCCTAGTGCATTTGTCCTTATCAGGGATTAGTCCGAGTGACTGGTCGTTTCCTCTAATTTTGCTGGGTATTATATTAGGAATCTTCTGCACAGTGCTTCCCTCTTACCTTATCGCAGCTGGAATGGCACGACTAACCGCGACCGAATTGAGTGTCACCTCAAATATAGGTCCCGGCATTACGGCATTAGCGGCGGTGTTTGTTCTAGGTGAGGCATTTACTGTCTATCACGCCGTTGGGTTATGCTTAGTACTGTACTCGGTATACAGTATGAAACAGGCAAACTAAGATATCACTGTGGCTAGATTGGTTACCCAACTAGCCATATCTAGCCACATTAGACATAGCGGAGGAAAGGTTTATTTCCATGCGCTACCGAACTGAATATAGGTTGTCCACTCTTCAGGTCCTTTTGCGACGTCGATACCCATACGCAAACCAAGCTGACGGGCAAGCAAGTATCGAAAACCGGCACCTTGGGTATAATATACTTTGCTTCTAGAGATGCTTTCATCATGATTGAATGCAGTACCTGCACCAGCAAATCCAAGAATCGTCCAGCGATTATCAATGTCATAGCTCAGTTCGATTTCACCCAAGGCCGTATTGTCGCCACGATAACGCATGGCTGCTATGCCTCTCATTTCAATAAATGGTTTGGCGTACACTTCTGCTCGTGGGTCAACGTTGTCCGAAATAGATTTTACATCTGCGCGCAGGCCTAGCCCCCATTGTGATGAAAGTCTCGAGTAGTTGAGGAAATAAGCATTGTATTTTTGGTAGTCAAATTGACCCCCGAAGGCTTTTCTATGGTAATCCAGTTTGATACCCGCTTTAGTCCCTTCTCTTGGAGAAAACTGGTTGTTGCGACTATCGTACATCGCTCGAATGCCCACTCGTCCATCTCTAGAGTTTAATGCTAGCTCATTCAATTGGTCGAAGGTCGATGTCGAAGACATATAGCTGTAAGCGCCACCAAGGAAGAAGTTTGACTCTCCTAATCGAAAATCAATCTCCTGAAAGAAATACAATCCTTTTAAACTTAGATCGAGAGGGGTATCTTGTTCGTACATTTTCAAGTTGAACTGTGCGCCAAACAAACCGCCAAGATAACGGATTTTGTCGTTACGCCAGTTGCCAGAATGAAAACCACCATAAAGATGGGAGCCGTTGCTTGTTCCAAGCGCCATCAACC
Organism: Vibrio sp. SCSIO 43133; assembly: GCF_023716845.1. Lineage (NCBI taxonomy): Bacteria > Pseudomonadati > Pseudomonadota > Gammaproteobacteria > Vibrionales > Vibrionaceae > Vibrio > Vibrio sp. SCSIO 43133. Next base: position 1,155,854 of record NZ_CP068025.1, on the reverse strand, counting down.
CGGAAGCACTGGCTGGAATATCTTCAACTTTTTCACCGGCCAAGCGTTTCGCTTTACGTTCGTCTGATTCGTGGAAGAAAAGCAGCGCTGCACCACCACCGACGCCAACTGCTGGGTCAGTGACTGTAAGGGGAACTGGCAAAAAACCAGCGGCGTTATCCAAGATAAATTGGCTGCCATCCAGTCTGCCGTCCGTAGGGTCGATAAAACTGTCCATCATTCCCGCACTGGTGTTTTTTGAAATGAAAACAAGTGGTAGTGACAGTAAAGCGAATAGGTGGGTTCTATTAGGTATTTGCATGTTTTGCTACTTAGTTAGGCCTATTAGGTGAAAGTTGACTCCCTATTTTTCCTTTATTCTATAAAGGATTCTGGTCTTCCTAAGTCAGATTTGTGTAGTTTAACGATGAATGAGTAAATACTCCAACTGCCATCTATTCGAATGCTTTATGAGTCTTAGTTGGACATTAGAGGGTTTACTCTAGTGGCCTTGAGACTGTGCTCTAATTGAATCAATAAATTCTAGTGGGCTGAGTAGAGCAAGAAAGGAAGCAAAAGATACAAAGTAGTGATAATTATCACAGCAAACAGTGCATAAAAAGTGAATCAGACATCGAAAAATCCTATATAAAATAGGCTCAAAATGCGGTAATGTCCGCGTGTTATTCCTAACAAATAAAAAGCGTCCAATGATTAATAAGTTCTTAAGCTTGTCCGACACAGCGAAGGGGATTAGCGCGTCGATTTTAGCCTCATGCTTGTTTGGCTTATTGCCTCTTTATGTTCAATTTCAGCCCGAGTTAGAAGCATTTAATGTTGCGGGAGGCGAAGGGCATTGGATCGCGGCACAGCGTATTATCTGGAGTGTGCTTGTTGTGCTCTTGTTTCTTACACTGAGCCGAAGAATTGGTATGCTTTTTAGCGCGCTAAAGCAAGTCAACCGCTGGCATCGGTATTTGTTCTCTGCGTTACTCGTTGGACCGCAATACTGGATTTTTGTTTGGGCACCTCTATATGGGGAGACCTTGTCAGTCGCCTTAGGCTACTTCTCTCTACCTTTAGTGCTGGTGGTGGTTGGGCGATTTGTTTATGGCGATAGACTGACACCGCTACAAACTCTGGCTTGCTGTGTGGCTGGTGCCGGGGTGATATACGCTTATATGATGGCTGAAGGGTTATCGTGGATAGTGCTTTTGATTGCGCTTGGCTATCCAGTTTATTTTGTCCATAGGAGGACTTTGGGTGTCAAAAGCGATGTTGGTTTTGCGCTCGATAATTTATTCCTGTTGCCATTTGCGTTAGGGGCCACACTCTATCTTCAACCATGGAGTTATATCCAGCAATTGGATGCATCGGTTTGGATTTACTATGTTGGCTTGGCGGTAGCTGGCTCAGTTCCTATGTTGCTCTTTTTGTTTGCGTCACAGTCTTTATCTATGTCGCTCTTTGGCTTGTTAGGGTATGTTGAACCTGTTTTAGTATTCTGTGTAGGACTACTGTTAGGGGAGCGTGTGGCTGCGAGTGATATGCCGACGTATTTATTGGTGATGGTTGCTTTACTAATATTAGCCATAGATGGGTTAAAACGCGCCCGTTCTCACGGTGCGGTGAAATAATCAGTTTACCAAGTATTAGCATAGAGAATTGATGATGTTAGAAAAGATTTGGTCAGAATATCAATCAGGCTTGCGAAACTTCTTGAGAAGTAAGATTTCCAACGAATCGGATGCGGAAGATGTGCTGCAGGAAATTTTGATAAAAACGTATCAGAATCTCGATAAGCTACAGAACCCAGACAGCATCAAATCTTGGCTATTCCAAATCGCTAATCGTTCCGTAATCGATTTTTATCGAGCAAATGGTAAAGCTTCTTTGGCAGAGGGAGAAACTTTGTGGTACGAAAGCTCAGAAGAAGATGCCAAGCAACAACTCGCGAGTTGCATTCAGCCATTGATGAGCTCATTGTCTGATTCTTCGGCCGAGCTTTTACAGTCGATAGATATTGAGGGTAAGTCGCAGAAAGAAGTCGCTGAGGAACTAGGTGTTAGTTACTCAACACTGAAGTCGCGAGTGCAAAAAAGTCGCACAGAATTGAAAACTGTGTATGAGCAATGCTGCCGTTTCTCCTTTGACTCGCAAGGCGCTGTCATGGATTACGAAGCGAAACAATCGAAATGTAATAAGTGTTAGCTTTTCAGTCTCAGTTGAATTCAGTGCAGTGCCGATTAAGTGGCACTGCACCCTACTTTATTCTTGAGATATTACATTACCGAGCTAAAACTTCCCAAGGGCACTTCTAAAGTGTTTTCACCCACTCTAATCGGGCTTCCAATCATTTCGTCATACGCATTGTCTTGTCTTAGAACCACTTCTTTTGCCTCAATGTTGTGGCACAATCTGCGCATATCAACGATATTGTGGCTGCGTATCAGTCGCCCATTTTCTTCAGTAATGTAGTGTTCGTCACCATCAATAATCACCGATGCTTGATAAAGCGACATTTCAAGTGAGTGTATGACCAACTTATCAAACTGAGCAAACTGTTCCAAAGCGCTTAATTTTGTGTTCATGCTAACTCCTCCTTGCTAGACAAATCTCATACGATGCTAGTTGGTAAATTGTTCAAATAATGGTCTAGGAGGCTTTGGGTACATCAGGTTGAGAAGGTGTTTGTTAGTGATTTTTAATTTGGTTTACAATGTAAATGCAAGGCGTAGCAAGGATGCTATGCCTTGTATCTATGGTTTGTGACTACTTCAATTTTCCTACCATGCCGCTTGGAATATTTCCGCGATTTCTTGTTTAGTCGCCTGACGAGGATTGGTTAAACAGCAAACATCATTCAGTGTACTTTCTGATAGTTTATCAATATCACCTTGGTTAACGCCTAGTTCTGCTAACGTCGCAGGAATGTTAACCTTTCTTGCAAGCTCATCCATCGCTTCAATTGCCAGCTCAGCTGCCTCCTCTGTCGTTAATCCATGAACCTCTTTGCCCATTGCTTGCGCAATATCGACGAATTTTTCAGGGTTAGCCGTGAGATTAAAACGTTGAACATGAGGAAGGAGTACGGCATTACAAATACCATGTGGAAGGTGATAAGTTGCCCCTAACTGATGAGCCATCGCATGTACGTAGCCAAGAAGCGCGTTGTTAAATGCGATACCTGCCATAAACTGTGCGTAAGCCATCAGCTCCCGAGCTTTGAGGTTACTTCCGTTGCTGACACACGTTGGCAAATGTTTGTTAATCAGCTCAATTGCTTTTAATGCAACCGTGTCTGTGATCGGGTTCGCGGCAACTGAGACGTAAGCTTCAATAGCGTGAGTAAGTGCATCCATGCCTGTTGCAGCGGTCAGTGATCTCGGCATGGCAAGCATTAACTGAGGGTCGTTGACCGAAATCAATGGGGTTACCTTTTGATCAACGATCGCCATTTTGATTTGTCTGCTTTCATCCGTGATGACACTAAACATCGTCATCTCAGAAGCGGTACCAGCTGTGGTATTAATCGCAACTAAGGGGAAGGGTGATTTGCGTGCTTTGTTAATTCCCTCATAGTCGGTGATTTTGCCACCATTAGTTGCGACCAAGGCGATACCTTTCGCACAATCATGAGGTGAGCCACCACCAACAGAAATAATAAGATCACAATCATTGTCTACTAACGTAACTAGACCTTGTTCTACATTGTCGATGGTAGGGTTAGGCTGTGTTCCATCGTAAATGGTAAAAGATATGCCTTTGGCGGTGAGTTGATCAGTAATCGTTGCCACTAGGCCAATTTGAGTTAAAACGGTATCCGTCACTATCAGTGCTTTATTGAAGCCTTGCTGGTGAATGGTATCAACGGCTTGAGACAAACAACCGCTGCCTAACAAATTGGTAGAGGGAAGGATAATAGAACTGCTCATTTGAATGCTCCTTGCTATTCGACCTGATGTATATGATGGCGAGAAGCTAACATGGGTAAGAGTAAGTTCTTATGATGTAAATCAATGGGTTAGTATGAAGTAAAATTAGTGCGAATAATGTACTAAACCTTTTAAAACAATTGGTTAAGACTTTTTGGTGAAGTGATTTATCGCTATTTATGGTAATGAGCACCTTGAGCTATTAACAATACAGATGGTTAGATGTGACCAAGTTCACCAAGTGTTACTTTAGATAAGGCTCTATCAGCTTCAAGAGTGTGAGCAATTAATTTTCGTGCATCATCAAGTTCAAAGCCCTGATCTAATGATCGGTCCGCTTCTTTAGTGACCATTTTTAGGAGCTCAATAGAGGAAGAAATATCGTCAATTGACCCTTTTAGCTCGCTCAGTATCTGAAGACTAAAAAGCTGCTCAGTGAGCTTTTTAATCGCAGATTCGAGATCATAGGCGTCCTCTCTCAGATACATCGTAGTTTTGTATTTTTCCAGTCGCCGAAGTGTGTCGATTAAGCACTCTTGAAGAGTTAACTGATCCATAGTCATTCCTCAATCAGGGTCGTATTCTCCTAGCTTGGGATATAATTACCGAATATCGAACTTTATAAGTACTTTTGTGACCAGTTTCCGATTTTCTAAGGTATCAAACCTTTCATTTTGGTCAGTCCCCATGCGCCCGTGGTAACGATATCCTGGATCTTTCCTTCGATGATCATGGTTTCAAACTCTTTGATCGTGAAGGCTTGAGTGATGAGATCTTCTTCTTCACTATCAAGGCGTTGTTGCTTTTGAGTCAGTTCAGTGGCGAAGTAAATGTGGCAAGTTTGATTGAGGAAACCGTACGCGATGAGTTGCTTGCCTACATATGTCATATTTTGAGCTTCAAGTCCGGTTTCTTCTAATAACTCACCCTTGGCGAGATCCAGATGATCGGCGTCGGGATTAGACTCCCAGGCCCCCTGAGGAAGCTCCCAAAAGCGATCGCCCACCGAATATCGGAACTGTTGAACTAAGTGGATGTTCTGACCGTCAAGAGCAATAATAACCGCGCAATCTGGTTTATCTACTACGCCATAGATTCCTTCTTTGCCACTGGGTCGCTCTATTCTATCTTCGCGAACTGTCATCCAATTGTTCTTATAAACGACTTTTGAATCTAGCGTTTTTATGGTCATGCAATTCCGGCCTTTAAATTGTTCTAGGAGAGATAAATCACATTACCTCTATCTCTTACAATTTCAATAAGAAAAAACGAGAATTCAAAGAATTAGATCCTATTCTTATAGAAAATCATACTGTTAATGGATGACCAAATGAAACAGTGGCTGATAGTATTTTTGAGTTATTGTGTCGTCATGACTTCTTGGGCAGAGAGTGCTTTTCCTTTAGCCCCCCCGGATACCAGTACGCCAAAAGCAACTTATGAAAGCTATCTTAAGCGAGTGACTGAGGCTAATTTGGCTCTGGGAGAGGTATATGGCGATATTGCTAATGTAAGTGTGGAGCAAAAGCAGAATATCTTCGCGCTGTTCGATAAAGCCTCACAAACTTTCGATCTTTCTGCCATTTCCGATCTCAATCGTCATAGAGTTGCGATGGAATCGGTAATGTTAATGAAAGAGGTTCTGGATCGTATCCCAAGCTTTGACCCGGCAATGATACCCGATTCTAAAGACGTTCAAAGTTGGACGATTCCGAACACCAATATACAAATAGTAAAACAAGAGTCTGGTAATTATCTGTTCGCAAGACAGACGGTAGCGAATCTTCATTATTATTACTCGTTAGTGAAACACTTACCCTCGAAGTTGGAATCCACGCCTGATTATTATCAATATTATTCATTGAGTGCAGGACGATTGATTCCGCCAACGTGGTTTTCACTCATTGACTCGTTACCTCCCTCGATGATGTCTGAGATCGCCGATCAAGCTGTATGGCAATGGGTTGCGTTCCTATTATTAACCGCTCTTCTTACAGGTTACGCGTATTTAGTCTATCGACAGGTGCACCATGCGCTGTTGAAGCCCTCTTTGATGGCACTAGGATTGTTTGGCTATACATGGATTGCTGATTATCAGCTCAATCTAACTGGTGGTCTGATGAACCTTCTTAATGTGGCAGGGGAGTTATTGTTCTGGCCTTTGATTGCACAAGTCGCATACATCGTCGCATCTTCAAGTTGTAAAGTGTTATTCGCAGGCAATGGCCAGGTTAGCGGCTTGAAGAAGAGTTTGAGTCAAATCACCGGAACCATTGTTGGTACCTTATGTGGGGTAGCAATTCTTGGGTTCGGTTTACATCGTTTGGGTGTCCCAGTGTATGGGATTGTGACCGGGCTAAGTCTAGGTGGTATGGCAATTGCTCTGGCGATAAAACCTACAATGGAAAACCTGATAGGCGGGGTCATTCTATTTATGGACAAGTCTTTGTCTGTTGGCGACTTTTGTAAAGTAGGTAGTGTTTCTGGAGTAGTTGAGCAAATTGGTGTTCGTTCTACATTGATTCGCGCTAAAGACCGAACGCAAGTCACTATCGCTAACGGCGATCTAGTGAAAATGCAAATCATCAATTTCAGCCGCAGGGACCGTTATCCACTTTTGGTGACTCTCAATCTTCGCTATGAAACTCCAATGGAAACGATGGTGAGCTTGACCCGCGATATTCGTTCAATGTTGGAAGCGCATGAGTTGATTTTGGTATCACCACTCAGAGTACACTTTTCTTCGTTCAGCGATTACAGTCTGGATATTGATGTATTCGCCCACATTGATACCCAAGAGCGGGAAGCGTTTTTGACCATCCAGCAAGAGTTATTGATGAAGATAAATCAGATAGTCGCTGAGCATGAAGCCAAATTTGCCTTACCATCGAATACCACGTATCTAAAGTCCGACTTCCAGTTTAACAATCCCGATCAGCTCAAAGTCGCGGGCGATAGAGACTGAATTCTTCGCAGATTATTCAATAGAGGCGATTCTCCGTCCCTTGCTTACATAATTTGTCCTTCAAATTGTTAATCAGCGCTAGCACCCTAGCGCTGATTTTGTTACAACAGTGCCAGAAAATTACCAACCTTAATTGATACAAAAAGGACATGAACGTGGCACAACCTATTCAGTTTGAAAAGTTCGTCGATCTAGATTTTGATTTGGCGGAATGTCCACGCTGGGACTGGCGTAATGAGTCTTGGATGTGGGTCAACATCTGTGACGGAGAGCTCTGGCGTCAAAAAGATGGTGTGAACGAAAAACTTGAGTTTGGCGAACCTATTGGTTGTTTCGCTATGCATGGTGAGCAAGGGTTCATCGTAGCGCTTAAGTCAGGTATGTATCACATTAGCAATTGGGGTGCAGAAAAAACGTCTTTGGCACCGTTAGTCTCTGAGTTTCCACGCATGCGTTACAACGATGGTCGCACTGCACCTGGCGGACGCTTTATAGCAGGTACGCGCAATGGCGCCAAGGTTGGTGACCAAGGGCAATTCCATCAGTTACATCTTGATGGCACGATTGAAGCGCTACCAATGTTCGCTTGGACATGTAATGGCCTAGCGTTTTCACCAGATGGTCAATGGTTGTACTGGGCAGATACAGGTTCAAGTAAAGTGTATAAACACAGCTACAACGCTGAAACAGGTCAATATGGTGAGCAACTAGTGCACTGTGACCTTACTGAACACAATGGTCGTCCTGATGGTGCAAGTGTAGATGCTGAAGGGAACTACTGGGTAGCTATGTATGCAGGTCAATCCGTGGTTAAAATCTCACCTGATGGCGACGTTATTGACGTGATTGCTGTGCCATCAGAAAACCCTACAATGGTTGGTTTTGGTGGTGAAGAGTTAACGGATCTTATTGTGACTTCAGCAGAAGGCAGTAAGGAGAAAGGCAAGCTTCTGATTGCTAAAAACGTAGCACAAGGTTTAAAAGAAACACTAGCAGCCGTGGTGGTATAAGCTCGCAACGGCGCATACCGAATGTAGTCATAGCGGTGCATCTGAGTGCACCGCTGTTAACAACTCATCGACATCTGCTGTTGGCGATACGCTGCTCGGTTCATGTCACTTAAGTCATCTTCTGTAATATACTTTTTGGCGACCACGTTGCCAGACACCACCAGGTGAGAAATGTAATCTCGGCAACTCGTTGTGGGCATATTGCTCCACATAAAGTCTGCTTTGGTGGTATCGCTAAAGCCGATATTGAGCACGATAAACCGCTGCTTATTCCTCATATCGTATACGTTGATCTCACACTGTTGCATACTGCACCCCCTTGTTTTGCCCACCGCTATTCAAGGCTAACCTACTATTCTCAGTAAGGAATGCTTTTGAACATCGTGTTATTCAAAATCTCATCATTGCAACATATTCTAAATTTTGTTTAACAGTTAAGTTACACGCTACGCGTACGGTAAACTTTGAAGCAGTTCAAAGAGTTAATTTTCGAAAGGTTGGGATTCGTATTTCTGGAAGGTTGATCAAAAAAATCTACCACTAATGTAATGATTTTGTTAATAAAAACAAGAGTGCAGAGTGCACCCTTGTCAATTTAGAGCTGAGTTACTTTAGAATGAGGCGGGCGTTATGTGGTTGTATAGGACGTGCATTATTCCCCATGGTATCAGATAAGTTATCCAGAGGTGCTTGTTCAATAAATTGTGGGTCAGTTAAGACAATCCAACGTACTCCTTCGCTACATGGTGGGGTGGTTAGTGAACCGTTGTAACGATAATAGCTATGAACTCTTGGAAGTAGGGATTTAAGTTTTACATCGGATTCCACTTTTATCGACTGGCCATTTGCTGGCAGTGTATTCAGAAGAGCCGATAGGGTGGAGTCTTCTCGTTTCCCTATGTCGTACATAACGGCAACAACCGCGAGTTCTCCATTGTCATTGGCGTGGACGAAATGCGCTTCAAGTGGGGCGTGTTTACCGTTAATGGTATTCTCAGACGGCGTATGAAAGTGGAACTGTTTCAACGTGAACGTTTGTTCGTCCAGTTTCAAGGTGTTGCTACCAGCGACATTGATTTGAATGGTATGCCCATTATTAACAACGTTGCCAATGCTACCTGAATAGTCAAACTCAAGTGGCGTCATCTCTGCTGCGGTAAGCGATTGTGTTTCTATATCGATGGGGCTTTGATTTTTACCTTGGCTGCATGTGCTACTGAATGAGCCCCAGTGTGCGGGGCCGTTATCCGCGCCGTATCCCCAACTTTGCGCGACTACCGCTTGAGAGAATGGCAGTAGTGACGTGAGAGTTAGAGCGAGTGTTATCTTATTTTTCATCTGATGATTATCCTTGTCTGACGTAGAGAGTGTGAATACTCTGGCGCTAGAATAATGGATAATTTCAAAATGCAATTATCTGCATATCTAGTTTGCGATTCTGCTCCAATCTTAACCAAAAAGACTATGTCTTGAGCTGTCGAAATGTAAGTAAAATCATCAAACCAGCAAGCAAGATGCTAAACCCTATTGGAGCAATGTCTAAGTAGGCGCTCAATGACATGATAAGGCCTGCCAATCCAAACCCAATAGTGTGTCCTGTTGCAATAAGCCCACTGATCTGTCCCTGATTTTCACTATGATGTTGCATTGCTTTTGCTGTGTAGGCTGGAGCCATTACAGCATTACCTGAAGAAAGAACGATGATAGCAATTAGGTACGTGGTAATGCTAGGTACCAGAAACAGTCCGTAGCCAATGAGTGTGAGAGTGGCACCCAGAGTCAGCATCTGATTGACTGAGAACAGCTTTTTCTTTACGACAAATAGCTGCGTCAATAACGTTGCCACTGCACTGGTTGTCAGCAAATAGCCAACCCAATCTGACCATTGTTCGGGTGTTAACTCAGGTATGCTTTGCAGCAACGGCGTTAACGAGTAATGCAGTACACCAACGGCTGCACAGAGACAAAGCCCAATGGTGATATAGTTCTTAATGCTGCCGAGAAGCGCGCGACTTTTTATCTTCTTGGGACTTACTGTCGACGGTATGGAAGGTTGCAATAGACATAGTGTCACCAGGAATAACGCGGAGGAACCGACGAAAGCGAAAGGAAGTAACGGATTTAACTTTACTAAGGCGACGGATAGCAATGGTCCACCAATTCGGCCAACGCTAAGTGCGGCGCTGACAGAGGTAATCGCACTCAACCGATTTTCTTTCCCAACAGTTTGTATTGCCCAGTGTTGACTGGCCGGAACTAATCCTGACACCGTCAAACCATAGATTATTCTCAATGTACCCAATAACAAAATACTTGTCGTCGTTGAAATCCAGCTCTGTTCTAGGGCATGGATGATCAAAGCAAAACCGATAAAGGTAACAGCAAGACCTAGCAATCCGATAGAGACCACTTTCCTAGGTCCGGATTTATCGCTCTGCTTTCCCCAGAATGGAGCGCTAGGTAGAAATAGAACACTTCCAATGGCAATTAGTATCGACCATGTGCCTAAGTCAATATCTGTAGTCATTACTAGTATCGGTAGGGAGACAAGTAGCGTATTTTGTCCGAAACCGATCAGTGAAGCGAATGTGCCAATTAGCCATAGAGTGCGGGTCGGACGTTGTTGCGCTTGAATGGTACGAGTATCGAGCATAGCAATGAGATTTTATAGAGTGGTGACAGAACACTCTAAAGTAATTACAATGCGCATACAAATCTTTCTCATTTGCAATTATATTAATTGCTTTAATAATAAGATGCTCAATTTATTATGTTTTCATTAAAGCAAGCAAGCTTCCAAATAGGCTCACTTGAAATCTTAGTCCCTTTTGATTTGGACTTTGTCGCAGGGGAAGTCACATCACTGTTAGGTCACAATGGTAGTGGCAAATCAAGCTTGATTAAAATGCTTAGCCGCCAGAATCAAACTGCATCAGGAAAGGTGACCTTAGAAGGCAAAATCATTGATGATTACTCACCAAAAGAGTTTGCTAAGAAAGTGGCTTACCTTCCTCAACATCCACCTATCACCGATGGTGTGACAGTTCGTGAACTAGTGATGTTTGGCCGTTATCCGTGGAAAGGAGTGTTAGGCCGATATACCGCTGAAGATTATCAGCTTGTCGAAGATGCAATTAAACGTGTTGGCTTGCAGCCGTTCGCTGAGCGTTTTGTGAGTACGTTATCCGGTGGTGAGAGGCAGCGTGCTTGGGTTGCTATGCTATTGGCTCAACAAAGCGAATGTATCTTGCTTGATGAACCAACTTCCGCACTCGATGTTACCCATCAATATGAGTTACTGAAACTGATTCGAGAATTAAACCAGAGCCTAGGTTTGACGGTGATTATGGTAATCCATGACGTCAATATGGCTGCGAGGTTTAGTGATCGTCTGGTGGCTCTTAAACGAGGACGAATTGTTGTTGATGGCTCGCCAGAAGCGGTGATGAATGAAACATCACTATCAGAAATCTACGGGATGCCTCTCTCTACCTTTACTGATCCACAAACTCAGAACGTCATCAGCTACGTTCGTTAACCCAATCAAGGAAAGCTCACTGTGTTAAACCGAACTCAATCAAAATTCATCATTACTACGCTCATGGCATTTATGCTGAGTGTGGTGTCAACGTTGTCCATGGCAAAAACAGTTCAGCATGAATTGGGAACCGTGACATTCGAGCAAACTCCGAAGCGTATCGTGGTGCTAGATTGGGCATTAGCTGAGTCGGTGCTAGCGCTTGGTGTGCAGCCGATTGCTGCGGCTGACGTCAAAGGCTATCAAGATTGGGTAGGGTCGCCGGCATTACCCTCAGACACGATCGATGTCGGTTCACGCCGTGAACCAAACTTAGAACTTATCGCTAGCTTAAAACCTGACCTTATTCTGATGAGCGGTCATTTAGCGCCTGCTTATGAAAAACTGAATGCTATTGCTCCAACCATTGCGATGAGTATATACAACGACAAGCAACAACCTTACGAGAATGCTAAATCATTAGTGACTATGTTGGGAGAGGTATTTAATAAACAAGAACAAGCCAAGTCGGTGATTGCACAGACAGAGAAAAAGCTGGCAGATAATGGCGCTAAGGTCGCGCAGTTGAACAACGGTAAACCATTCCTAATGGTGCGCTTTATTGGCGATAAACATGTTCGAGTCCACAGTACAGGTTCTCTGATGAATGACACTATCTCGGCTATGTCGCTTAAAAATAGCTGGAATGGTCCAACTAACAGTTGGGGGTTTTCTTCTGCAAGTGTTGAACAGCTTGCCAAGTATCAAGACAGTAACGTGCTTATTTTTGGTCCGCTTACCCAGCAAGAGCAAACGCAACTTAACGCGTCTCCATTGTGGGGAGCCATGGCATTTTCACGAGAACATCGCGTGAAGATTATTCCTAAAGTTTGGACATTTGGCAGTTTGATAGCGATGCAGAGACTCAGTGATGAAGTCGTCAATCAAGTATCAACACTTGGTCATTAACAGGTTCGCAGATGCAGTTAACAGCAACACAGCGTACTTCCTACAACATTAAAACTCTTGTTTTAGTGCTCCTTGGATTAGTGGCGTTGACCTGGCTAGTAGATAACGCGCTACCCTACCAATTATCGGCGACAGAGTGGCAGACCTACTTTTTTCATCGAGATGATAGTGATTACCGTCAACTGATCCTCCATTTTACCTTTTTCCCTCGCTTATCGATGGCGCTGCTATGTGGCGCCGCGTTGGCAATTGCGGGATGCTTGATGCAGCATCTTTTGCAAAATCCGTTGGCCTCTCCAACAACACTTGGCGTGGCTGCTGGAGCAGAACTTGGCATGACGACCAGTCTGCTGTTTGGTATCGCTGGTGGCAGTATTGTTCAGTACTCCTTTGCTTTTGGTGGCGGTATGGTTGCCGCCGCGTTAGTGTTCTTGTTGACCGCTAAAAAAGGGTTCGCTCCTTTGCAAATGGTGCTGGCTGGTATGGTGGTGACTTTGTTTTTGGGGGCGACCAACATGATGTTGGTTATGCTTAATGAGCAGCAGCTAACTAGTCTGTTTGTATGGGGAGCTGGCGCGCTCGCCCAGCAAGGTTGGGACAATAGCATCACCATTTTAACTGTGTTGAGTGTGATTCTAGTGGTGGTCATGGCAATGCTACGGCCGCTTTCTGCCTTAGAACTAGGTAGTGAAGTTGCTGAGTCGGCTGGCGTGAATGTCGCTAGAGTTCGAGCCATCGGCCTGACGCTCGCGGTTATCGTGACATCGATTGTTGTGGCGACAGTGGGAGTGATTGGCTTTGTCGGTCTTGTCGCTCCCACTATTGCAAAAATGCTTGGTGCTAGACGGTTCGTGCATCGAGTGTTTGTTAGCGGTGGCGTTGGCGCATTACTGCTGTTAACCGCTGATCTGATCATTCAACCATTCTCAGGTGTCTCAAGTGAACTATTGCCAACCGGTGCCATGACGGCGTTGTTTGGGGCGCCATGCCTTCTTTGGTTGCTGACTAAACACAAATTTGCTTCCAGTTTTAAGGCAGAAGAAGTTGCTAGCAAAGCTTACAATCCAAAACCTTTTGTTCTAGTTTCTTTGATTCTTGCTGCGATATTACTCACGATAGCAAGCTGTGCGCTGTTCTTGGGGCGAACTCATTTAGGTTGGAGTGTTACAGCGGACCTTAATATTCTCAACCTTCGTCTTCCTCGTGTTTTAGGCGCAATATTTGCGGGCTGTGGACTGGCTTTAGCGGGGACCATGGTACAACGAATCACAGTTAACCCAATGGCGAGTCCAGAGGTAATGGGTATTAGCTCTGGTGCAGCATTGGCTTTGGTGCTTTGCGCGTGGTTTGGCTTCACACCAACAAGAGGCGAACAAATCCTTTATGGGGGAGTGGGTGCGGCACTAGTAATGATGGTGATCTTGCAATTTAGTAAACGCTCGAACTATGCCCCATCGCAGTTACTTCTCACGGGTATTGCTGTGAGCGCGGCGCTAGATGCTATCCTTCGAGTGGCGTTATCATCTGGTCAAGATAATGTACAAGCACTATTAACCTGGTTGTCTGGCTCAACTTATTTGGCGAGTTATAGTGATGTGTCGGCATTGGCTATTGGTGTTGTGGTATTGGGAGGCGGGACGTTTATCGCGAGTCGTTGGTTGGATATTCTAAATCTAGGGCAGGTATCTGCTGTCTCGGTTGGAGTGAATACCAAGCGCACTCGATTGTTCTTGCTAGTGATGGCGTCTCTGCTGACGGCTCTGTCGACACTGGTTATTGGTCCACTCAGTTTTGTCGGACTGCTTGCCCCTCACATCGCTCGTGCATTAGGCCAGTATAAAGCGAAGAACCAACTTATCGTTGCTTGTTTTGTAGGGGCGATATTGATGGTATCTGCTGACTGGCTTGGTCGAACTCTTTGGTTTCCATGGCAATTTCCTGCGGGCTTAATGGCTTCTGTTGTTGGTGGTGGTTACTTCCTCCTTCTACTACGAAAGGCTTAAAAATACACAGTGAAATGTGACTGGTATCATAAAAATGGCACATTTTAGTGCCATTTTTCATTTCTGCTTTCTGATGATTCTATCATCCTGTTCCACGTCATTTCCCCGATCTTATCTGCACACTTATTCCTTTTCACGTTCGTCCTTTGTTAGGTGATGGCTATTTCTCTATTTGATGCCGTTTCAGTAAAAATTCAATATATTGATGTTGATTGTGATAATCATTAGCATTCTCATTTGATTGTCGGGGTTACGGAAGAGGTAAGAAAAATGACAACCCATCATGCCCATTTTACTGATGTGGCGGCGAACTGTTTTTGGAATGGACTGTATCGTGAGTCTGCTCTGGTTGAGATTGTGAGTAAGGAAGGTACCAAGTACCTATGCACTCCAATTCGTGACAGCAAGTTAATTCTTGTTGAGGTGTTGAGTGAGTCTAATACCGGTATTAACCGTTATTCGCCATCAATTAAGCTGCGCAATTCACGTGGAGATTATGTAGAGACATTAAGCTTCCTGCAGGCCTGTGAACTCATCATTGCCAATGATGACATTGTAGGTAGTATCGACACTACGCAGCGCAAGCATTTCCTCGAAGCTGTATCGGAGAGTCACCGCAATACTTGGGTGGCACTTGAGCAGTATGGTCAAAGCCTAGGAGAGCAGCAAACGTCGTTTGAGGAATCTGAGCAGAGTTTGTATGTCGGGCATTCATTGCACCCAGCGCCAAAAAGTCGCTCCAATCTTAGCCTTGAAATCAGTAAACAATTATCTCCAGAATTAAAAGCCAATTTTGCTTTGAATTGGTTTGCAGTGCGCAATGAGTGTGTATTTGGTGGCTCGGCAACAGGTAGTGATTGGCGAGAGTATGTTAAGCAACTTCAGGTGAGCGAAACGACATTACCCGACACCGCCAAACCGTATTTAAATAGTACCAGTTGGCAGGTTCTCCCGATGCATCCTTGGCAAGCGACACAGCTATTAGCGCTTCCTTAAGTTCAGGAGCTGACAAACTCAGGAAAGCTAATTGATCTTGGACTAGGACACTCTACATGGTTTGCAACGTCATCCACTCGCGCTATTTATAATCCGGCTGCACCATTTATGCTCAAGTTCTCGCTGAGTGTGAAATTGACCAATTCGATTCGCTTGTTATCTGAGAAGGAAGTGAAGAGAGGGACAGCACTTGCAGATATTTGCCAATCACTCTCTGATGATACGAAGAAATATTTTACCAATGGATTGTCTATCATCCATGAGCCAAGTTATTTTGGTTTAAAGGACTGCAAGGGAGATATTATCGACGAGTCCTTGGCGACCGTACGCGACAACCCGTTTATGGTTTATGACCGACAGCCGATGAAATCTCATGGCGTGCTTGCAACCCTTTGCCAGCAGACTCCTTACAAGCAAAGCGGCTATGCATTATCCAACGAACTTCTCATGTTGGCACAGCAAAATCAAACAGATGCCGAAACATTGGCAACACAGTGGTTTGAAGCGTTCTGTGACAATGTTGTAGTACCGATTTTCGAGTTGCAAAGCCAGTTGGGTATTGTGTTACTTGCTCATCAACAGAATATCGTTGTAGAGCTAGAGCAAGGTATGCCAACCAAAGGTTACTTTAGAGACTGCCAAGGTGTCGGGTTTACTAAACTCGCATTTGAGCACTTCCCGCAATTGGGGAACCCAGAAACGACAGAGAACTATTGGGATAGAGCAAAAGTAAACCGCTATTTCCCTTACTATCTGATTTTGAATTCATGTTACGGCGTCATAGCAAGCTTATCGCCATTAGTTGAAGAAGCGATTCTATTTGACCTGTTGAAGCAGCGTCTAACTCAACTATACCAATCTGCCCCAGCCGATACAGACTGCCTGCATTATGTGCTCAACTCTGACACTTTGTGCTGCAAAGGCAACTTCTATTGTTACCTGCAAGGTTTCAACGAGAACTCCATTCCCGATCCTTCGGTTATCTATTTTGAACTTCCTAACTATTTATCACGTTGATTAAAGGATTACGTCGTGAATACAGAACAACTTGTGCGTGACGTTGAGACGCAGTTTACTCATCACCCCGACTTAGGGACAGTTTCGCTAACAGAACAAGAATGCCAGCTTTTAGGTTTTCCGATGCAGTGGTTAGATAAAAAGGGAATTGATAGAGCTTGTTTCTTCCAAATTAACCTCACCGGCCTTTGCCATCAGCCCTCTGATCGTTTTCCTTATAGTAAGCAGCAAGACGACCCTACGAGAGGCTATTTGGCTACACGTCCACCTAAGCCCGAAGGTGAAGTTTACCGTCGATTTGATGTGGCGTTAGAGAAAGTTATATCGTTTCGAACGTTTGATTTCGACAAAGATCTAGCTCGCTTTACCCAATGGATGAACAACCCTCGAGTCGCTGAATTCTGGGAGCAAGCTTGGACGGAAGACAAGCTCAAAGAGTTTGTTGAAAGCCGATTCTCCGATGGTTTTACGTTGCCCTTGATTGGCGAAATTGACGACCAACCATTTGGCTATTTTGAAGTGTATTGGGCTGCCCAAGATAGGTTAGCGCCTTATTATGATTATCAGGAGTTTGATCGAGGAATCCATCTGCTTGTTGGTGACGAAAATCATCGAGGCAAGCAGTACTTCGATGCATGGTTGCGTGCCTTGTGCCATTACGCTTTCTTAGACGATGTTCGAACGCAACGTATTGTCATGGAACCTAGGTTCGACAACGTGAAGCTATTCAAACGTCTTGCGAGTAGTGCGTTCGAAAAGCAGTTTGAGTTCAACTTTCCACACAAACGTTCGGCATTAATGATGATGAAACGAGAATTGTTTTTCGATCTCGCTTGGTCGATGGATAGTGAGAGGGCATAAGGTATGGATGCTAGTCAGGCTATTTCTCAGTATTGGTCGCGCGCCAATCGGAATTTGGTGGCAAAAATCATCAGTGAGTTTCACTACGAGGGTGCGTTTGAGATAGGCGAGACCTCAGATTCAAACCTCTGTGCCGCTCGTATCGGTAATGCGCAGTATCATTTCCAGGGACGTAAACAGATATGGGGCAGCTATCGCATTGATACCGACTCATTAGTGCGTGTTTGTGAAGAGCAAAATAAGACCGCTATCGAGGCAAACTTATTATTGGCTGACCTCAAGCTTCACCTTTCAATGAGTGATCATCGAGTCGCTGAGCACGTCGAAGATATGAACGCTACGCTGTATTCCGATTGCTTGATGATGGCTGCGAATGCAAAGCGAACTGCGAGTGACATGTGTTCGATGAGCCTAATTGAACAGCAGGCGGCGATTGCCGGGCACCCTAAGTTCGCCTTCAACAAAGGAAGAAGAGGCTGGGGTGTGAGTGACTTAGAACATTACGCACCGGAATTTAGTGGTCACTTTCAGCTCGTTTGGTTGGCGATTCGTCGCACTAGTTTACAAGTTGGTATTGCTAACAATTTAAACTGGAATCACGGTCTTGTAGCAAGCATGCTATCTCCATCTGAAATGGTTATATTTGAGAACAAACTTGCTGCCGATTCGCTGGATCCAGAAGACTATCTGTTGATACCTGTTCACCCATGGCAATGGGAGAATAAGTTGGCGATGGCCTACATAAAAGAGATAAGTGATAAGACACTGGTTTATCTTGGCGGAGCAGGTAAGCAGGTCTCGCCGCAGCTATCCATTCGAACTTTGAGTGTCATTGATGATTCGAGCGGTATTCCAGCGTTTGATATCAAACTTCCTCTTACTATTATGAACACCTCGTGTTATCGAGGCATTCCAAGTCGATATATCCAAGCGGGACCTTATGCTTCGAGCTGGATAAAGCAGAAATGCGAAACAGATGCTGAGCTGCAACAGCTAGGCACTCAAGCGTTGGAAGAGCCAGCAAGTGCGTATTTAGCGTCCATTGCCTATTCACAGTTACAAGACGCTCCCTATCGATTTCACGAGTTACTCGGCGTTATTTGGCGAGAGTCGGCGGAGAGTAAACTAGAGCAAGGTGAACACGCCTATTTGATGGCATTGCTGTTTGAGATGGACAGTCATGGTCAACCTATGGTGTTAGAACTGATCAAGCAGTCTGGTCTGACGGCGACCCTATGGCTGGAAAAACTGTTTACCGCGGTTGTGATTCCTTACTATCACTTGTTGGTGAAGTATGGAATATCGCTAATCGCTCATGGGCAGAACGTCACTGTTGTATGTCGAGACGGCATTCCTGAGCGAATTCTATTAAAAGATTTTCAAGGTGATATGCGATTAGTTCAAACGGACATTCCTGAGCTAGATGCACTACCAGATATCGTCAAGCAAGTCACCACACGCCTACCGGAAGAGCTGATTATTCATGATCTGCAAACCGGTCATTTCGTTACAGTACTTAGATTTTTATCTCCGCTGCTTGAGAAAGTTGAGGTGACAGAGCTGGAGTTTTACTCCGTATTAGCGAGAACCATCCGTCAATATCAAGCCAGACATCCGGAGCTTGCTTCACGTTATGAAGCACTGAACCTATTCAAACCACAGATCCTAAAACTGGGCCTCAATCTGTCTAAATTCAGGCACGATACTGATAACAGCAGCGACCGTATGCTTCCGGATATGGATCTTTATATGGACAACCCACTTTATTTTTCAGAGCGATAAGGACGACTACTATGGCAAATTCAAAGCAACACGAAATATACGATCTTGTAGGGATAGGCGCAGGTCCTTTCAATTTGAGCATTGCTGCGCTGTCTAATGAAGTTAATACACTAAAAACCGTATTCTTAGAGGCGCGAAGTGAGTTTTCATGGCATCCGGGGTTATTACTGGATGGTGCCAATATGCAAACCCATTTCTTAAAAGATCTTGTAAGCGCAGTTTGTCCGACGAGTGAATATTCATTCTTAAATTACCTCGTCTCTAATAAAAAGTATTATCGTTTTTTGAGTACGGAACAGAGTTGTATTAGCCGACAAGAATTTTCTGATTACCTTTCTTGGGCAAGTAAAAATATGCCTAACGTCGTGTTTGATAGTGCGGTACAGAATATTGAGAAGCACGATGGCTTATATCATATTCACACTAAAGATTTGGTTTATCGTGCCCGACATATTTGTCTTGGAACAGGCAAAACCCCGTATTTTCCTGAATGTACTAAGCCTTCTCTGGGCGCCAATGTATTTCATGCGGCCGAAATTGGTTTGAGAGAGCGGAACTTAACAGGAAGAAGAGTCACCATTATTGGAGGAGGGCAGTCTGGTGCCGATATATTCCTAAATGTTTTAAGGGAGAAATGGGGTAAACCAAGTCATTTAAACTGGGTGACAAGAAGAGCGAACTATCAACCTTTAGATGAAGCTGCCTTTACCAATGAATACTTTACCCCAGAATACGTTGATACGTTTATTGGATTAAACGACAAGGTAAAACAACGTGAAATCGCCCATCAAAAACTTACATCTGACGGTGTTACTCAGAAATGCCTATTGGAGATTTATCAAGAGTTATATCAACGATTTGACGTTATGAAGGAAAAGCGTTGGATAGAGCTTCTCCCCCATCGCACTTTGACGGCACTGGAAGAAACATCACAAGGGCTGAAGCTCAAATACGCTAACGCAATCACTGAAACAGACGAGGAAGACAATGCCGACATAGTCATTCTGGCAACGGGGTATCAAGGGCAATTACCTTCCTGTGCTAAAGCACTTGAAAGTAGTTTTAAGCGTGACCAAAACAGACAGATTCGACTCAATGGAGCATTTTCTATTGAAATGAGTGACAGCGATGAAATAGGTAATGTATTTGTGGTGAATGCAGGTTTACATTCACACGGAATTGCTGAGCCACAATTAAGTTTGGCAGCATGGCGTGCGGCGAAAATAATAAATCAAGTTGCCGATCAAGCAGCATTTGATATCGAGGCTGTTAATGGCCTTATGAATTGGGGAAACATTAACATGGAACGTTATGAAGATAGAGCATTAAAAGAATTAGCCACCTCTTAAATAACAAAAATATCAATTATATAAATGGGTTATTAACGACTAATTATTGCAAAACGTGACAAATTAATAATAGAAATAGTAATAATTATCATTTATCATTCGTTTCGCTTGTGGCGCGGACGTGCTACATCAATAGCGCAGTCGATAATTAGAGTTAATAACCAAAAATGTAAAAGAGTCATAAAATGAAAATCAGCTCAAGGAAGTTCCCCCTTAACGCCATTTTGGCGACCATGATAGTGTCAGGTGTTTCAGCTTCAGCAGTGGCGGAAACTGAATCGTCAAATACTGCTACGAATACCGATGAAAAAATGGTGGTGGTAGCGAGCCGCACTCCAAAGAGTATCAGTGAAATTCCAGGTACGGTTTGGTATGTGGGTACAGAGGAAATTGAAGAACAATATCGCGCAGGCAAGAGCTTAGATGAAATCCTTGCGGCGACAGTGCCTTCTCTTGATGTAAATAGTGGTGGTCGAACGCATTCGGGACAGAACCTGCGTGGTCGAAGCATAATGGTAATGATTGACGGCGTGTCACTGCAGTCAGTACGTTCTATTAGTCGTCAGTTAGACTCCATTGACCCGTTTAATATCGAACGCATTGAAGTACTATCCGGTGCGACGTCGGTATATGGCGCTGGTTCGAGTGGTGGTGTCATCAATATTGTGACAAAAAAAGCACAAAGCAACGATCTTCAATTTGAATCATTTGTCGGTGGTACTTCAGGCTTTAACTCTAGTGAAGACGGTGATTATAAGCTCGCTCAGTCTGTTTCTGGTGGTAACGATAAAGTGCGAGGTCGTGCGTCGGTTGCCTACAATAAGACACAAGCTTACTACGATGCGAATGGTAAAATGGTGACGCCAGATATCACTCAAGGCTCGACTCAGTTCAACGAGACAGTCGACTTATTGGGTAATATGCAAATTAGCCTTACCGATACTCAAGACCTTAACCTGTTAGCTCAGTACTACAATAGTCAACAAGATTCGCCTTACGGTTTGTACTTTGAGAAGGACAACAGTGGTGTCTATAAGTTTGTTGATGTACGCAAAGGTTATGAAGCTGATCGTCAGCAAGGTACTGAGCGCTATATGCTAAGTGCACAGTACACCAATCAAAGCTTTCTGAATCATTTGCTCATCGCCGAGCTGTCGTATCGTAAGGAAGACCATACGTTCTCGCCATACACCCAAGATGGTGGAACATCACTTAAGTTAAGTTCATCTAACCAAAATACCGATATCTTCGCGCTAAAAACGGCGTTAAGTAAGTCGTTTGATAAACTGCAATTAACCTATGGTGTTGATGGATTTATTGACCGATTCTCTAGCGATCAGGCGCTTTACAATCAAACCATCACGGAAAATACTGGTGGCTTGGTTAACAAAATTGATTCTATTCAAGGACGTTATCCAGGAATTGATACCTATGCCTTAGCGGGTTTTGTTCAAGCTGAATACGCACTGACCACCGACTGGACGCTTCAGGGTGGCTATCGTTATCAGTACATGAACACCAAAGTAGATGACTTCAAGAAAAATGCGAGTACAGCGCTCGTTCCGGGTGGTGAAACGGACTACTCTGCAAACTTGTTCAACTTGGGCACTATTTACCATCTAGATCAAACCTCGCAAGTTTGGGCTAACTTCTCTCAGGGCTTTGACCTAGCAAACCCAGCGAAGTACTACGGCAAAGATCCGTCGGTCAATGTTAACGATACTAAACTAGATGGAATTCGTACCAATAGCTACGAAGTGGGGTATCGTAGCGATTGGGATAAAGTGTCACTGCAAACGGCTGCATACTACTCATACTCTGATGGTTCGGTTGAATACTCGGCTGATCAAAGTATTAAAGGTATATCCAACCCAATCCGTATCTACGGTGCGGAAGCTCAGTTAACGTATTGGGCAACCAACAATCTTCAACTAGGTGCTACAGGGCATTATGTGGTTTCTGAAGAGAAAGCAGACTCTGGTTGGGAAGCGTATAAAGCGATGGAAGCCAGCGTTCCAAAAGCAAGTGCTTGGCTAGGCTGGTATGAAGACAACTACAACGTGAAGCTACAAAGCCTGTCAACGTTTGACTATAAAGATGCGGATGATCGTAAACTTGAAGGTTATACCGTTGTTGATCTAATGGGTAGCTACAAGCTGCCAGTAGGTAGCCTTGGGTTTGGTATCAAGAACCTGTTCAATGCTGACTACCAAACCACTTGGAGCCAGCGTGCAACATACTGGTATAGCGGTACTCCAGCACTGTATGACTACAAAGGTCGCGGACGTACGTTTACTTTGAACTATCAAGTTAAGTACTAATTGTTGTGATAAATAAAAGGTCTAGCACAGTCTAGACCTTTTTACTTTCTATCAGCCGGCGATATTAGTTACGTTTTGGGCCTGTTCTTACTAAGTCTTTGCCGTTTTCATACACATCTTGAGATACCCAACGACCTAGCAGGAGCTCGTGTTTGTCGCTTAATACAGCCACAAATGGACGACCATCAGAATTAGAGGTTGCTAACGCGATGCCAGCGACATCTTTTAGTCCCAATGCACCACTTTCTACTTGAATGAGAAAGTTCTCTAGCTGCTCAAGCGTTTCAATTACATCATTTTCAATATTCATCAGATTCTATCTCTTGCAGATAATGACTGGTGGCGTACTCTACCTAAGTTAAACCAAGAAACCAATAATAGGCTGGGTAGTAAATGAAAAAAGTGTTGATAGCGGGCTTTGATGTGTTTGGAGACAACACGATTAATCCTGCGTTGGAAGCGATCAAGCGATTATCCAATCAGCAGCTCCAGGGTGCAGAAATACAGGTATGCAAAGTACCCGTCACACGATATGAATCTATCGACACAGTGATTGCCGCTATTGAGACCCACCAACCAGACGTAGTTCTAACGGTTGGCTTAGGGGCTGGGCGAGCTGCGATTACACCTGAGCGAGTTGCAATTAATGTCGATGATTTCCGTATCGCTGATAATAACGGTAATCAACCGATTGATGTTCCTATTGTGCGCGATGGGCCTGATGCGTATTTCAGTACGCTGCCTATTAAGGCGATAACACTAAAACTCCAACAACAGGGTATTCCTTGTCAGGTATCTAATACGGCGGGGACGTTTGTGTGCAATCACCTATTTTACGGTGTGCAACATTACTTACGGGGTAGTGGTATTAAACATGGCTTCATTCACGTTCCATTGTTACCTGAGCAAGATATTGACGGCAGTCAGCCGACTATGTCGTTGGATAAGATTGTCGAGGGGCTGAGACTTGCCGCTCAGGTTGCGCTTAATTGTGATAAAGACAGTAAAGTGGGTGCAGGACAGATTTGCTGACAGAAGAGAAGCGAGTACCAAGAACACGGTGAACTCGTGTTCTTGGTAAAGTTGACACTACAATTGATCTTTCAGTCGAGCCATATAATACGTCGAGATAAATTCACCGTCTCGAAAGACTGAGCACAGCGCCTCACCTTCAATCTCAAAACCGAATTTAGAGTAGAGGGCGATAGCTGCTTTATTATCGGCGTTTACTTCGATCTGTACCCTTTGAACATTGAGCCAATTATCTGTTAGGTCTAACACGGTTTCCACCAATCGACTACCAATGCCTAAACCATGATATTCATCATGAACTCCAATCCCAAAGCTTGCACAGTGTGCCGTTCTTGGGCGCTGAGAGTGTTCCAGTCCAATATTACCGACAATTTTTCCGTCTAATTCGGCTACGTAGCTATACACCCCGACAGGCATATTACTTAGTCTTTCTTGCCACATTGCGACCGAAGGTAAAGGCAGTTGCAGGGTTTCTCGTTGTGCTTTTGGTTGCGAATAGAGCTGACTCAGACCCTCTGCGTCTCGTAGTTCTGTTGGTCGAATAATAACGTTCATGTCAGCCTCCTCGCTTGTGATGTTGTTAACCCCTATAACTAATTGAATTTTTTATCATAAGCAAGCGCTTTATCTTATTGGATTGAGATTAGGCACGTGTTTCAAACGAGACAGAAACCAAAGCATGGTCGGTACTGAGGTCATCAATGCCAAATATGGGGTCAATAATATGCTTGTTAGTAAGCTGATAGTCAGTCACTTCAAACATTGAGCGTTCATAGTTAGGGCAAAACTCACTTGATAGAAGAATATGGTCTAATCGACTGCCATATTCACCATAGTAATGAGTGATAGGTGGCTTAATCTCATCCACAGGGCGAACCGGCTTACCTTTTGGCACTAAATCCCAACTGTCGTGAAAATGATAAGCTTTGATGTCTGCGCGGGTATCTTTCCTTCGATGACGGTATTGGCTTCGAAACGGTTCGAACTCGTTGCTGCCAATACTGTTGTTGAAATCACCAAGCAGTAGAAAAGGTCGTTGGTAGCATCGTTTATTTTGCACTATTGCTTGGTGCAACGCGCCTGCCTCTTGAATTCGCATCAGCGATGAAAGTGTTTGACCTTGCGTTTCAACGAGCCAAGCATCGACAGTAGACTTGTTGTCTAGATTCTCGTCAGGAAGCGTTGGTCTTTTTGATTTGAGATGAACATTGTACATGTCCAATTCCCCTAACCCTTTAATATTCAAGGAAATATGTAATGCTGGACGGCTGAACTCGCCTTCAAAAGGTGCAAGGGAGGTGAGATTTGAATGGCGGACTATTGGGTAACGAGAAGCAAAAGCTAAAGCAGGGTGAGAATATATATATCCGGATTCTAACCGTGGCTCTGTATTGTAAGTAAAATAACCATAACCCAATGATTTAACTAAAGCCCGCAACGCTTCAACCGAAAACACTTCCTGAAAAGCAACGACATCGGAGTTGAGTTCGCTCAGCGTTTGCTTTAGCCACAGTGTTTTTTGTTGCCATTGTTTTGCCGTGTAGATGTTCTCCATCTCATAATAGGCAAACGGTGGCTCAACAAAATTACATAAGTTGCAGGTGGTGACTTTTAATTTATTTATCTGTGTCAACGTATTAGACTCCACTAAAACTCATGTCTAATCGTGAGCATACATTTCCCAAATTAAAAATAACAGCTCCTTAGGAATTGATAATGTCTTCAACGCAAAGCGCTAGCGGATGGCGAACCCCAAAAAACTTTCTCATCATTATCTCGATTATAGTGCCAATTGCGTTTTCGAGTTGGATGGCATTGCTGAACAACTTCGTAATTGAGAAAGCTAATTTTGATGGTTCCGATATTGGTCTATTGCAAAGTGTTCGTGAGATCCCTGGATTTCTAGCCTTCACTACCGTCTTTGTTTTACTGTTCATTCGAGAACAGAAGTTCATGATTGTTTCTTTGTTACTACTGACCTTTGGCACGGCGATTACGGGTATGTTTCCCTCTGTTGCCGGTTTGCTAATTACGACATTGATTATGTCGACTGGATTTCACTACTTTGAAACACTAAAGCAATCCTTGTCACTGCAATGGTTAAGCAAAGAAGAGGCGCCTGAAGTGCTGGGTAAACTCATCTCTGTAGGAGCATTAGCTTCGCTCTTAACCTATGGCGCGCTATGGGTGATGGTTGAGGTGTTCAAGCTAGACTACGTATGGGTTTATGGAATTAGTGGCGGTATTGGTTTTGTCTTAGTGCTGTTTATTGCCTTGGCTTTCCCACAGTTTAAAACGGAAACCCCTCAGACTAAAAAGCTGGTGCTGCGTAAGCGTTACTGGCTGTATTACGCCCTAACGTTTATGAGTGGAGCAAGAAGGCAGATCTTTACCGTCTTTGCCGGTTTCTTAATGGTGGAAAAGTTTGGTTATAGCGTCTCTGATATCACACTCCTTTTCTTGATTAACTACTTGTTTAACTTCCTATTTGCTAAAAAAATCGGTCGGTTTATTGGTGTTGTTGGTGAACGTAAGGCTCTTATGTTTGAGTATGTTGGACTGATCTTTGTTTTTGTGGGTTATGGACTGGTTCAAACGGCAGAATGGGCTGCGGCGCTTTACGTTATTGACCATCTTTTCTTTGCGCTAGCGTTAGCTATCAAAACCTATTTCCAAAAAATCGCAGACCCAGCGGATATGGCGTCTACGGCGGGAGTATCCTTTACCATTAACCATATTGCAGCTGTTGTCATTCCTGTTACCTTTGGATTCATTTGGCTGATTTCACCTTCAAGTGTGTTCTATATAGGCGCAGGTATGGCCGCGATTTCACTATTGTTGTCACTTAACATTCCTCGAAAGCCCGAAGAAGGCAATGAGGTAAGAGTACTTAACTGGAATTAGGTTCATGCCGAACCGATCCTAGAAACAAAAAAAGCCACTTGGTAACAAGTGGCTTTTGCTTATGGGTTTATCGTAATTAGATGTCGAAACGGTCCGCGTTCATCACTTTGACCCAGGCGGAAACAAAGTCGCAAATAAAGGTCTCTTTGGCATCATCACAAGCATATACTTCTGCCAACGCACGCAGTTGCGAGTTTGAACCAAACACCAAGTCAGAGCGTGTGGCTTTCCACTTGGTTGCACCTGTTGCTCTCTCTAAACCGACAAACTCCGTAGCCTCTTCGTTACTCGGACGCCACTCGACATTCATATCGGTTAGGTTGATGAAGAAATCATTGCTAAGAACACCTTTACGCTCTGTAAGAACGCCATGCTCACTATTGCCGAAGTTTGCGCCTAGAACACGCAAACCACCAATCAAAACAGTCATTTCTGGCGCTGTTAGTGTTAGCAGTTGAGCTTTATCTAGCAGTAAATCTTCTTCAGACACTGAGTAGGCTTTTTGTGCGTAGTTGCGGAATCCATCGACTACGGGTTCGAGAACATTAAAGGATGCTTCATCGGTTTGAGAAGCCATTGCGTCCACGCGACCAGCAGTAAATGGAACCTCAACGTTAGTACCTGCTTCTAGGGCTGCTTTTTCAATCGCAGCGTTACCGCCAAGGACAATCAGGTCAGCAATGGAAACCACTTTGTTACCATGAGCTTGATTGAACTCCTCTTGAATTGCTTCAAGGGTTGCTAGAACACGTTCAAGTTGCGCTGGCTGGTTTACTTCCCAGCTGCGTTGAGGCGCAAGGCGAATACGTGCTCCGTTAGCGCCCCCGCGGAAATCAGAGCCTCTGAAGGTCGATGCGGATGACCACGCGGTGTAAACCAGTTCAGAAATGGTTAGGCCTGAAGTAAGGAGCTTGTGCTTCAATTCTTTAATGTCTGTGTCATCGATCATGTCACCAGAAACTGCAGGTAATGGGTCTTGCCAAATGAGATCTTCACTCGGAGCTTCTTCGCCTAGATAGCGAGATTTTGGTCCCATATCACGATGAGTCAATTTGAACCAAGCGCGTGCAAAAGCATCTGCGAATTGGTCAGGGTTATTGTGGAAACGTTTAGAAATTTCCCCGTAGATAGGGTCCATACGCATTGCCATATCGGCAGTGGTCATGATAGTGGTGACTTTCTGTGATGCATCATGAGCTTTTGGGGCCATATGGTCTTCTGGAACCCCTACAGGTACCCATTGCCAAGCGCCAGCTGGACTTTTAACAAGATCCCAATCGTAGCCAAACAACATATCAAAGTAGCCGTTGTCCCATTGGATTGGGTTTGGAGTCCAAGCTCCTTCGATACCACTGGTTGTTGTGTCATCTCCCAAGCCGCTGCCAAAGTGGTTACGCCAACCGAAGCCCATTTCTTCCATTGGTGCCGCTTCCGGTTCTGGGCCCATCAGTTCAGGATCGCCTGCACCATGCGTTTTACCGAATGTATGGCCACCGGCAACAAGTGCAACGGTCTCTTCGTCATCCATGCCCATTCGAGCGAATGTGTCTCGGATATCACGACCAGAAGCAAGGACGCTTGGTTCCCCGTTAGGTCCTTCAGGGTTAACGTAGATAAGTCCCATCTGTACCGCAGCGAGTGGATTCTCTAGTTGACGATCGCCGGAGTAACGCTCATCGCCTAACCAATCACTTTCCATGCCCCAATAAACGTCTTCCTCAGGTTCCCAAATATCTTCACGGCCACCCGCGAAACCAAAGGTTTTTAGCCCCATTGATTCTATGGAAACATTACCTGCAAGAATAAATAGATCTGCCCATGAAAGAGCTTTGCCATATTTTTGTTTTACTGGCCATAACAGGCGACGAGCTTTATCTAAATTACCATTATCTGGCCAGCTGTTTAGTGGTGCAAAACGTTGGTTGCCTGAGTTAGCACCGCCACGTCCATCCGCCGTACGGTAAGTGCCAGCCGAGTGCCAAGCCATACGAATCATAAAGGGACCATAGTGCCCATAGTCAGCGGGCCACCAGTCTTTTGAATCGGTAAGAACCGTTTCGATAGCTTGCTTAACTTCTTTTAGATCAAGTGTTAGAAATGCCTTCTTGTAGTCGAAGGAAGGATCGTACGGGTTACCTTTTTTATCATTCTGATGAAGAATTCTGAGGTTAAGTTGATTAGGCCACCATTGTCGGTTTTGTGTACCTTTACCACCAACTCGAGTATGACTGCCATGCATCACTGGGCATTGCCCTTTTCCTGCGCCACTATGGTGTTTCATTTTCATCTCCATAATTTGAAATGTCCTTAAAAGCGAATGCGAATAAGGAAAATAACTAACACTGTGCACGTCCATTCCACTGTAATACATCCGATTTTTGTAGTTACAGTATGGTCGTTTGTATCACAATAAAACAACAAAAATGATTGAGTAAAATTGATTTAAATCAAGCAATTAAATAAGAATGATACTCTTTACAATAACTTACAAAATGTAAGGCTATTATGTTTAAATGCTTCAAGAGTGTAAGACACATATTTGTAGGAAAGTGAGAACAGGTGCTATTTTTTCGAAATCAAAAAGCTAGAGAACGGAACAAAAAAAGGGATACCCGCTGAGTAGGTATCCCTTTGGCATTCTTAGATCGCTGTTATGCAACGACTATGAAGAATAGGGTGGTCGCGACAATACCAATCAACGCATATGGGAACTGCGTTACGGCATGTTGCATTGATGTACATCCAGATCCTTGAGCCGATAGCACCGTGGAGTCACTGAAGAAACATGAATGACTACCTGCTGCTGATGCTGACAGCATAGCGGCGATGGTTAAGTGCAGTGGAACACCAATTTGCTCCGCGAGAGGAAGAATAATTGGCATTGCGACCGCAAAGGTCCCCCAGGATGATGCTGATGCAAAGACAAGACCGCCTGTTACTAGGAAGATCAGGGCTGGGAAGTACTGTGCTGACAAGTATGGGCTTACAGTCTCAATTACGTACTGTGTTAGCCCCAATGAGTCGTTAACACTCTTAAGCATAAAGCCGCCAATCACCGTAGCTAGAGGCAGTAACATGACCTTAATGCCATCGTACACTGCATCGAACAGTTCATTCATGGTGACTAGTTTTTGAATGCCGTAGAAACAGATAGTAAAGATAATGGCAACAAACACACCTGCTAATAGGTCAATACCGAAGTACCAAGAGGCTCCGACCAGAACAACCATTGGCAATAGGAAGTTAATTAGTCCCATAGTCGGGTTTGAGTGTGCTTTGATGTCAGCACCAAAGTCGATATCTGTTGCGCCATCTGGTTTAACTTGACCGTTGCGAGCGCGCTCTTCTGCTTTTTTCATTGCGCCTAGGTCTGGCATTTTGCCAATAGCTACGAAGAAAACAATCGCCAACGTTACCCAGCCATAAGCCATATACGGAATGGCTTGAATGTACGCAGCAATACCTTGTCCCGGTTCAGCAACTTCATTGGCTTCCAATAGAGAACTGAAGAAGATAGCCCAAGTAGAAATTGGGACCAGAATACAGATAGGTGCTGCCGTTGAGTCAACAAGATAAGCGAGCTTCTCGCGTGAAACTTGATAGCCATCAGTAATTTTCTTCATTGATGACGAAATCGCAATGGCGTTCAAGTAGTCATCAATGAAAATCAGAATACCTAGAAAAAATGTCATCAATAGCGATTGATTGCGGCTCTTAACTTTGTTCACCAGCATGTCACTGAAGCTAAGGATACTGCCACCTTTTTCTAGAATCGCAATCAGGCCACCCATTAGACCGCAGACGAGAATGATCCATGCGATGGTTTCATTCATCATCACATCCATCGAAATGCCAACGATCTGTTCTACTGCTTGAGTAGGGTCAAGCAGTAGAACACCGGCAATGGTGCCACTGAATAGTGCTTCAACGGTCCGGTGTGTGGTTAATGCAAAGACAAGTACTAACGATGTCGGTAACAGTGCCAACCAGCCGTAGCTTTCGCCTTCGACATGATTGAGTCCAATCGAGGTAAAGGTTATAAACAGGAAGACTATTGTAAGGCTAACCGCCAAATGTTTACTGCTTATTTTGAGCGGCGCCTCCAGCGCCTTTGTCTGCGTAGTCATAAAACTCATTCCTTTCGTTATGCAGAGTGAAGCATCCAATCAATTTCTAACGGTGTAATAATGCGTTCGAATTCGGCCAGTTCACTTCGTTTGCAAGCGAGATACATATCAATAAAGTCTTGAGAGAAAAAGGCACCTAATTCACTGGCTTCAAGCTGTGTCAGTGCATCAGACATACGCGTTGGTAGGTCTACGGCGTTTTCACTAAGAGCTGGTGGACATTGTTCTTGGGTATAGTTATCACTCGCTAATACGGCTGAGAGTACTACTGCAGCGAGAATGTATGGATTGACATCCGCACCTGCGATGCGATGTTCAATACGACGGTTTTTACCATCGCTAATTGGAACGCGAAGGGCTACGCCTCGGTGGTTCTCACCCCAATCCGCTTTTGTTGGTACGTAAGCACCAGGCACAAAACGGCGGTAAGAGTTCACGTTAGGACATAGGAGGGCCATCGCATCCGAAATCTGCGATAACATTGCAGCCATAGTTTGGTAGAACAGTGGGCTTGCAGAGTCATCGTCTTTATTGGTAAACAGGTTATCGCCTTGCTCATCGATAAGGCTGATGTGCATGTGTTGTCCATTTCCTGCTTCTTCAAGGAAAGGTTTTGCCATGAATGTGGCATCAAAACCGTGTTTGTGGGCGATTTGTTTAATAAGACGCTTAGAGAAAATGATTTCGTCACATACGCGAAGTACGTCTTGCGAGTGATTAAAGTTAATTTCAAACTGACCCGGTGCAGATTCTGATAGCGCACCAGCCGTATTTAAACCTTGATCAGCAGCTGCAGCGTTAAGCTCAGCTAGGAAGTCAGCATAATCATCAAGCCCATCGACATCATAAACTTCGGTATCTCTTTCTCGTCGGTTCTTCGTCGGATTAATAGCGGTTTGCAGTTCACCATTTTCACCGCGTTCCTTATCAATGAGGTAAAACTCGAGTTCTAAAGCAACAACTGGAAACATGCCTTTTGAATGCAAAGTATTCAACATACGGTCGATGATGTTGCGGATAAACAAACGGTGAGGGGTTTTTCCGTCATCTTCCATCATGCTGAGTAGCAGTTGTCCGGTACCTTCCTTTGCAGTAGGTAGCAAAGTGCCAGCGACAGGAAAGCAAAGGTTATCAGGTTCGCCAAGATCTTCACCTAATCCTGCTGATTCAACAACAGCACCTTTGGTATCGAGCGTAATAGTAGAAAGAGGAAGAGCAACACCTTTCACTAACTTGTCTAAGGAATCTACTGGTATGCGTTTACCGCGTGGTGTTGCGTTGACGTCCGTGAAAATGAGGTCAACGTACTTAATTTCTGGCCAACTTTGTCGAAAATTTTTAACTTCCTGTAAATAGGTATCCATCTTTACTACTCCTAGTGGCCCCACTCTTTGATGAAAAATTAGCTTAGTGTTTAACAAAAAGAACACAAAAGCCATGTCTTAAATGGGGTTTTTGGCTGTTTTATAAACTTATGTAATTGTTTTTATTGTGATTTGTTTAATTTGGTGATTATTTCGACCTTGTTAAACGTTAACTAATTTGTAACAGTTGATCGCCTTTTGCTCAATATATCGAGCGAAATTAGTGCTTTTTTTGAACAAAATAGAGATCGAAGTCACGATTTGGAACCTATTTTGAACACTTGTGTTGATAATTTTGTACATGGGTTGTACGGTTTTTGTTAAATAAATCAAACGTGAGTGTGACAATGTCTGAGATAAGAAAACCGATAATAGGACTCGTAAGCTGTAAGAAAGAGCTCGCTGGATATCAGATACAGGCATTGAATGAGTTCTACCTTCAAGCAGTGAAAGACTTCGGTGGCACACCAATCATTCTTCCATCTGTAATAGAAGACAGTGAGTTAGATAGAGTGTTGGCGGTTTGTGATGGACTGTTATTCCCTGGTAGTCATTCCAATGTAGCGCCTCATCGATACAACGGTTCACATGAAGAATTAAAGAAAGATGAAGCACGAGATGAATTAGCTATTCAGCTTATACGTCGTGCTATAGATATGAACATTCCGTGCCTTGGTATTTGTCGTGGTTTCCAAGAGATGAACGTGGCGTTAGGGGGAAGCCTAAACCCTGCAGTTCACGAAGCGGGGTTCGATGACCATCGTGAAAACGAATCAAAAGATTTCAATGAGAAGTATGCGCCCGCTCATCCTGTTTATGTTGAAAATGACGGCGTCTTTCAGCAATGGTTAGTGAAAGCAGAGTGGAATCAAACGGAGAAGTTTGAAGTAAATACGCTTCATAATCAGGGGGTTGATAAGCTGGCTACAACCTTAAAAGTAGAAGCTAAAGCACCTGATGGACTTGTAGAAGCTTTTAGTCTGCCTGGTCAAAAATATTTTGTTGGCGTGCAGTGGCACCCAGAATGGCAAGCAAAACACAATCATTTCTCACAAATTTTATTTAAAGAATTTATTATGTCAGCTTCACAGTAATTTAGAGGCTGAATGCATGGATAACCACCAGATTGGTAAAAATATCGCTCAACTAAGAAAAGAGCGAGGACTTTCACAACGAGAACTGGCAGAAAAAGCGGGCATCACCCATAGCGCTATTTCTTCAATCGAGAATGCCAAAGTGAGTCCTTCGGTGAGTTCTCTGCAAAAAATAGTGAACGTTTTTTCGTTGTCTCTTTCAGAGTTTTTTACTCTTGAGCAACAAGAAAACAAAGAGATTAAGGTCGTGGTTAAACCAGAAGACCTCATTGAAATTGGCAGTGAAAATGTCTCAATGAAGTTGGTTAACAATGGCAGCAATAAACAAGAAATCGGCTTTCTTATTGAAGAATATGGGCCTAACAGTACAACGGGCGCATCCAATATCAAGCATGAAGGTGAAGAAGTCGGCACCGTATTAAGTGGTGAAGTTGAACTTGAATATAACGGGGAGACCTACCTAATAAAGGCAGGGGAGTCTTACGTTATTGATACAACGATTCCACATAAATTTACTAATCACTCCGATAAGGCTTGCAGAATGATAAGTGCACACACGCCAAAAGCATTCTAGCGCCTTGAGGTAACCAAGGAGAGCGTATGAAAACGCAGCAACAATGGATTGAACAACGAAATGCTCTAAATATCGAGCAAAGAGCGTTTCTAAATGGTGAGTATACCGCAGCAGCAGATGGCAAGACGCTAGAGGTCGTAAACCCAGCTACCGATGAAATCATTGCTAATATTGCACGTTGCCAAACTGCCGATGTTGATTGTGCTGTAGATTACGCAAGACAAGCATTTAAACAAGGTGAGTGGAGTCAAATTGCTCCAGCGGCGCGTAAAGACGTACTGTTGAAGTTTGCTGCTCTTATTGATGAAAATGTTGAAGAATTAGCGCTATTAGAAACACTTGATACTGGTAAGCCGATTGCACACAGTGTGTCGACGGATATTCCCGGCGCAGCGAAATCTATTCGCTGGTATGCGGAAGCCATCGACAAAGTTTATGGTGAAGTTGCACCTACAGAAAAAGATGTTCACGCCTTTATCTCTCATCAAGCGATCGGTGTTGTCGCTGCTGTTGTTCCGTGGAACTTCCCGCTATGGATTGGTTGTTGGAAGTTAGGTCCAGCCTTGGCTGCGGGCAACAGTGTCATCCTAAAACCATCAGAAAAGTCTTCATTAACGGCAATCTTCTTAGGCAAACTGGCGAATCAAGCAGGTATTCCAGCGGGTGCATTTCAAGTTATTACTGGTTATGGCCATGAAGCGGGAGAAGCGTTGGCACGTCACGAAGATGTAGATTGTATCGCTTTTACAGGCTCAACTCGTGTGGCTGGTCATCTTATGATTGCCTCCGGTGAAACTAACCTAAAACGTGTCTGGGCTGAGGCTGGTGGTAAGAACGCAAATATAGTCTTTGATGATTATGCCGATCTTGACCGCGCAGCTGCAGAAACAGCCGCAGGTTGTTTCTATAACCAAGGTGAAGTATGCGTAGCAGCAACACGCCTTTTGGTTCACGAAAGCATTAAAGATGTATTTATCGATAAAGTGATTAGCGCAGCTCAGGGTTTCATACCTAAAGATCCAATGGATCCCACGTCTTCTATGGGGGCGCTTATTGACCGTGAACACAAAGAAAAAGTGCTCGATTACGTTAAGTTAGGTCAAGATGCAGGGGCTACGCTGCGCTGTGGTGGTGACGCAGGCGGTAAAGGCGCCTTTGTTGAGCCAGTGATTCTCGATAATGTGGACAACAGTATGCGTGTGGCTCAAGAAGAGATCTTTGGCCCAGTGTTATGCGTCATTCCATTTAAAACAGAGCAAGAAGCTATCGCTATTGCTAATGACTCCAAATATGGCTTAGGCGCTGCACTTTGGAGTGACAATATTAATCGCGTACATCGAGTCGCAAAGCAGTTAGAAGCTGGCTCTGTGTGGGTGAACAACTACAACGAGGGCGATATGACCGTCCCATTTGGTGGATTCAAAATGAGTGGTAATGGACGTGACAAGTCGATTCATGCCATCGAAAAATTCACTGAAACCAAGACGACATGGATTCGTCTCCAACCTTAAGCCTGAAGCTGTAATCGAAAGGAATATAACCATGAACAAACATACTGATTCATATTATGCTCACTCAATCCCGAATGTAAGTGAGTACCCACAACTGCAAGACAATATTGAGTGTGATGTGTGTGTCGTAGGCGCGGGTTTCTCGGGTCTTTCCTCAGCTCTTCATTTAGCAGAAAAAGGCTTTAAGGTTGTAGTGCTGGAGAATGCGAAAGTAGGGTTCGGCGCGACAGGTCGTAATGGCGGCCAGATTGTTAACAGTTATAGCCGCGACGTAGACGTTATTGAGAGTCGCTATGGTGAAAAGCAAGCTAAGGCACTGTGTGACATGATTTTTGAAGGTGGTGATATCATTCGCGGCCTTATCGACAAACATAACATTGATTGTGATTTCAAGCAGGGGGGAATGTTTACTGCTCTGAATAATAAGCAATTAAAAGGTCTAGAAGAGCACAAAAAGCACTGGGAACGTTATGGTAACGATCAGCTTCGTATGATGGATGCGAGCGAAGTGGAAGCCGCAGTAGGTACCACAGCTTATAAAGGCGCTCTACTGGATATGCGTGGTGGCCATATTCACCCACTCAAACTGGCGTTGGGCGAAGCAGCAGCTGTAACGGCACTTGGCGGACAAATTTTCGAACAGTCCGGTGTGACTCGCCTGGAAAAAGGCGCCAATCCTGTTGCTCATACAGAAAAAGGCAGCGTAAAAGCGAAATACATCGTTCTTGCAGGCAATGCTTACCTTGGTGGGCTTGCTCCAAACATCAGCAATAAAGCGATCCCGTGTGGTACTCAGGTCGTAGCCACTGAGCCTCTTTCCGAGGCGCAACTTAAAGAGATCTTGCCATCAGATTACTGTGTTGAAGACTGCAATTATCTATTGGACTACTTCCGTCTTAGCGCGGACAAGCGCTTACTATTTGGTGGCGGTGTAGTTTACGGTGCTCGTGACCCAGAAAATATCGAAGGCATCATTCGTCCTAAGATGGAGAAGATCTTCCCACAATTAAAAGGTATCGGTATTGATTATAAGTGGACGGGTAACTTCCTACTGACTTATTCCCGCATGCCGCAATTTGGTGCTTTTGCAGACAACATTTATTACCTACAGGGCTACAGTGGTCACGGTGTTACTTGTACTCACCTTGCTGGCAAACTGTTGGCTGAAGCACTAACCGGACACGCAGAACGTTTTGACGCGTTCGCTGATTTAACCCACATCGCGTTCCCTGGCGGTCGTCATTTTGCTATCCCGATGACAGCGATGGGGGCAGCTTATTACAACTTACGCGACAAACTAGCAATCTAATTCAGAAAATAACAAGAAGTGCCTGCTATGACAGGCACTCAGTCAGCCTCAAACAAAGAATAGATAAAGGAAGATCCGATGAGTAGAGTAGTTAAATTTGCTGCGATGCAGTTAACCAAAACTTGGGATTTAGAAGCGAATCTAGAAAAAATCAAAGGTGCGATTCGCGAAGCTGCGGCAAATGGTGCGAATGTTGTACTACCTCAAGAG
Organism: Vibrio sp. SCSIO 43133; assembly: GCF_023716845.1. NCBI lineage: Bacteria > Pseudomonadati > Pseudomonadota > Gammaproteobacteria > Vibrionales > Vibrionaceae > Vibrio > Vibrio sp. SCSIO 43133. The sequence continues at coordinate 1,119,025 of NZ_CP068025.1, read as the reverse complement.
CTCATGGCAGCGCCTTACTTTTGTAAGAAGCAAGAAGCCAAGTATTTTGAACTTGCTGAAGAAACGGATAATTCTCGTCTGATCAAAGAGCTTAGCGCGCTAGCTAAAGAACTGAATGTGGTTATACCTGTAAGCTATTTTGAGAAAGCGGGAAACACCTTTTTCAACTCTTTAGTGATGATCGATGCAGATGGTACGGTACTAGAAAACTACCGCAAATCCCATATTCCAGATGGTCCTGGCTATAGCGAGAAATACTATTTCAGCCCTGGTGATACAGGATTTAAAGTATGGAAAACCAAGTTCGGTACTTTCGGTGCAGGTATTTGTTGGGATCAATGGTTCCCTGAGCTGGCACGTTGCTTAGTGCTTAACGGTGCAGAAGCTATTTTCTACCCAACAGCAATTGGTTCAGAGCCACAAGACCTATCTCTGGATTCACGTGACCATTGGCAGCGTACTATGCAAGGCCACTCGGCTGCCAACCTTGTACCTGTTATCGCGTCTAACCGTGTAGGGGTAGAAGTGGATGATGGCATTGAAACTACCTTCTATGGTTCATCATTCATCACTGATCATACTGGCGGTAAGCTGGCAGAAGCTCCAAGAGAAGGTGAAACTATCATCTACGCGGAAATTGACCTACAGGCTACTGCGCAAGCGCGTCACGCGTGGGGATTGTTCCGTGACCGTCGTCCGGACTTATATCAAGACATAATGAGCTTAGCTAAGTAACGAGGTGGACGATGAAACTCGATACGACCCCAAAGCAAGACGGTTTCTATTTTCCTGCTGAATATGAACCAGTAAGAGAGGTCTGGTTGGCATGGCCTGAGCGTCGTGATAATTGGCGCGCTAGTGCAAAACCTGCGCAACAAACCTTTGCCAACGTGGCGAATGCGATTGCGGACGTAGTGTGTGTTTCTGTTGCAGTAAGCTCTTCGCAATATGAAACCGCAAGAAGCATGCTGCACTCGTCCGTCAAACTGGTTGAAATGGCATTCAACGATTCTTGGATGCGCGATATCGGTCCTACTGTTGTAGTGAATTCATCGGGAGAGAGACGCGGCGTCAGTTGGAAGTTCAATGCTTGGGGAGGCGAGTTTAACGGCCTTTACGAAGACTGGAGTGATGACGATAAAGTTGCCGCATCCGTCTGTGATGTGTTGGGAATCGATCATTATCGCGCTCCATTTGTCCTGGAGGGTGGCGCGATTCATACAGATGGCGAAGGCACGTTATACACAACTGAAGAATGCTTATTGAGTCCGGGACGTAACCCAGAACTAAGTAAACAACAGATAGAAGCGCTACTAGCCGAGTATCTTGGTATCGAAAAGGTCGTCTGGCTTCCAAACGGTTTGTTTAATGATGAAACGGATGGGCATGTCGACAACTTACTTCACGTTGTCGCTCCAGCAAAAGTGGTACTCAGCTGGACGGATGATCCCTTCGATCCGCAATTTAAGTTATCACGTGAAGCGCATGCGGCGCTTAGTGCACAAACCGATGCACAAGGTCGAGCCATTGAGATTGTCAAAATCCCAGTTCCGGGTCCTCTTTACTATTCGCAAGAAGAAGCGAATGGAATTGAATCAAGCGATGGTATGAATCGTCACGAAGGGGAGCGACTGAGTGCTTCCTATGCTAACTTTCTGATGGTGAACGGACATATATTTTTGCCATTACTTGATGACCAATATGACGATATTGCTATCGAGATTTTAACAAAAGCGCTTCCCGATTATGAGATTGTTGGCATAGCAACACGAGAAGTTTTACTAGGCGGTGGCAATATTCACTGCATTACCCAGCAGATTCCCGCTTAGGATTCATCTGCTTTTTATCCACAGCATTCCTAGCGAAAGCTAGGAGTAGGAACAAAAGGAATTACCATGCAGCAAATAAATAATAAGAGCTTACTCTCCTTTATGGTAACGGCAGCGGACAACGCTGTAGCCGTGACAAACCCAGCAACAGGCGAACTTGTGGGTCATGCTCCTATTTCATCTGAACCTGAGCTGATGGATGCTATTGAGCGAGCTCATGTGGCGCAGAAAGAGTGGGCCAAAGTGCCGGCTAAGTCGCGCGCAGTATTATTAAACCGCTGGTATCAATTAATTCTTGAGAACAAAGACGACCTTGCTCGTATTATGACTGTTGAACAGGGTAAGCCATTGGCAGAAGCTGCGGGTGAGGTTCTGTATGGTGCCAGCTTTATTGAATGGTTTGCTGAAGAAGCCAAACGCACCTACGGTGACTCCATTCCTGGACCAACGGCAGACAAGCGCTTGGTAACCATCAAGCAACCTATTGGTGTCGCATGTGCGATTACGCCATGGAACTTCCCTATCGCTATGATCACACGTAAAGCAGGTCCTGCATTGGCTGCCGGTTGTAGTTTCGTCGTTAAGCCATCGGATTCAACACCGCTGTCTGCATTTGCAATTGTGGAACTCGCGTACCAAGCGGGCATTCCGAAAGACGCGCTGCAAGTGGTTCTAGGTGAAAGTTCACGCAAAATCGGTGCGATCTTCACTTCTCACCCACTGATTCGCAAGCTGTCTTTCACTGGTTCTACTCAAGTGGGCAGTGTGTTAATGCAACAAGCCGCAAAAGACATCAAACGCACGTCAATGGAACTGGGTGGTAATGCGCCGTTCATCGTCTTCGATGATGCTGATATTGATGCAGCCGTGCAGGGCGCTATGGCCTCTAAGTTCCGTAATGCGGGTCAAACTTGCGTCTGTGCGAACCGATTCTATGTGCATAGTAAAGTGTACGATGAGTTCGTAACGAAATTTGATGCAGCAGTACAGCAGCTAAAAGTCGGAAACGGCTTAGATGAAGGTGTCAACATTGGACCAGTTATCAATGAAAGTGCAAAACAGGGCATCCAAGCACTGATTGACCGTGCGGTAGAGCAAGGTGCAGTGCCTGTCACCCCTCTTAAACAACTTGACGGTTTGTTTATGCAGCCAGTCGTCCTCAAAGACGTGAAACACAGCATGGATATCGTTCAAGAAGAGATATTTGGTCCGGTGGCTCCAGTAATTCGTTTTGATACGGATGAAGAACTTATCGAAATGGCGAACGACACGATTTACGGTTTGGCGTCGTACTTCTACAGCCAGAACATCCACCGTGTTTGGAAAGTAGCAGAAGCACTGGAATACGGCATGGTCGGCATTAATGAAGGTATTATCTCGACAGAAGTAGCACCGTTTGGCGGTGTGAAGCAGTCGGGTATTGGACGTGAAGGTGCGAAGCAGGGTATCGACGAATATATGGATGTGAAATACCTGTGCTTTGGTGGCAACTAAACGTCTAGCGGTAACAAATAAAGGATTAAACAATGAAAAACCAACAACTACACGAAAGAAGAAGCAAAGTTATCGCTCAGGGTATGGGCGCGCTGTACCCACTTTATGTTGAGAAGGCTGACAACGCTCATGTATGGGATGTCGATGGTAACAAATACATTGATTTTGCAGCGGGCATCGCGGTGACAAATACTGGTCACTCAAACTCGCGCATCACTGACGCTGTAAAAGCCCAGATCGACAACTTCTCTCATACTTGCGCTATGGTGACACCGTATGAATCTTTTGTTGAGCTGGCAGAAAAGCTGACTGACATTGCTCCGGGCGACTCGGAAAAGAAAGCTATTTTCCTAACAACGGGTGCCGAAGCGGTTGAAAACGCGGTGAAAGTAGCACGTGCTCATACTGGGCGTAGCGGCGTCATTGCCTTTAAAGGTGGTTTTCACGGTCGTACCAATATGACCATGGGATTGACTGGAAAAATCGCACCATACAAAGCGGGCTTCGGTCCTTTCCCGAACGAAATCTACCATGCACCTTATCCAAATGCGTTCCACGGCATCAGCACAGAAGATAGCTTACAGGCATTACAAGATTTGTTTGCTTGCGATATTGAACCTAGTCGCGTTGCTGCGATCATTTTTGAGCCTGTACAGGGCGAGGGTGGTTTTTACCAAGCGCCAGCGGAATTTGCTCAGGCACTACGCAGCCTTTGTGACCAGCACGGTATTATGCTAATAGCCGATGAAATCCAAACAGGCTTTGCCCGCACCGGTAAAATGTTCGCAACGGAGTATCTGGATATTGAACCAGATATGATGACGATGGCGAAAGGCATTGCTGGTGGTTTTCCAATCTCTGCTGTTGTAGGTAAAGCGGAAGTTATGGATTCTGCGTTACCAGGTGGTTTAGGCGGTACTTATGCTGGTTCTCCATTAGGCTGTGTTGCCGGTTTGGAAGTGCTTAAGATAATTGAAGAAGAGCAGCTATGCGCTAAAGCCCAAGGTATTGGTGAAGTGGTTAATGCACGTATGGCTGAGCTTCAAAAAACGGTGCCTGCGATTGGTGAGATTCGCACCATTGGTGCAATGATGGCGATTGAGTTTACCGATCCACAATCGGGGCAACCACTTCAAGATGTTACCAAAGCGGTGATTAGCAAAGCACAAGAAAATGGTTTAATTCTGTTGTCTTGTGGCGTTAAAGCCAATGTTATTCGCTTGCTCCCGCCACTAACGATTGAATCAGATGTATTGGCAGAAGGTTTAGACAAACTGGAAGCCATCATCGCAGAAGTAGCGAAATAGAACGACGTTACGTAGGATAATATAAGCCCCCTCGATTCGAGCCCGAGGGGGCTTTTTTAATGTTCATGGCAATTTGTCTAGGAGTGATAAACCAAATTGTATCTTGGGTCTATCACAGTTTTTGCCTGTTCCCTTCAGCGGTTAATACTCTCTAACCGCTTAAGCTATGAAATAAAATGTATTGATTACAGCGGGTTAATGGATTGGTTTCTTCCCGAAGATACCATTTCTGCGTTGAATATCTTTTTTCAATCTCTTACTTAAAAACTATACAGTTTTACTCTAAAGTCTGCTAATTTGTGCTGACAAAATGAGAGTGATCAAAATCTCGACACCATGATTAAGATACATTGCTGCTCAGAAGAATTTAATAATCGCTTGGACTGAAAAATGAAACATCAACATTTCTTACCTATGCAGAACGTAATCCAAGATTATGCTTGGGGTAGCGTGACGTCTATTAACACTCTGTTTGGCATTGCCAACCCAGATAACAAACCACAAGCTGAGATCTGGATGGGTGCACACCCAGGCGGCTGCTCTGAAGTGGTCACCGCAGATAAGACTTTGCGTCTGGATCAGTTTGTTACTGATAACCTAAGTGATGTTTTGAGTGAAGCCATTAGCCAGAAATTTGGTGAGCTGCCTTACCTGTTCAAAGTCCTTGCTGCAGCGAGCGCTTTGTCTATTCAGGTTCACCCGAGCAAAGCTCAAGCAGAACAAGGGTTTGCCAAAGAAGAAGCCGCTGGTATCGCCCGTAACGCAGCAAACCGCAATTATAAAGATCCAAACCATAAACCAGAGTTGGTTTACGCATTGACACGTTACCAAGCAATGAATGGCTTCCGCTCTTATGAAGAGATCTTAAACAACTTCGAACAGCTTAATATTGAGGAGTTAGCGCCTCTTATTAATGCTTATAAAACATCTCTGGACGCAACAGGTCTTGAGGCGTTGTTTGTTAGTATGCTGAAGCTTGACGGCCAAGCAAAAGATACGGCATTGAATAAGTTGCTTGCTTTCGCTGAGACCAAACAAGGCGACGAAACCTTTGAACTCATCTTATGGCTAAAAGATCTCTACCCTGGTGATATCGGTCTTTTCTCTCCATTATTCTTACACGTATTGACGCTTGAGCCGGGCGAAGCGATGTTCCTTCACGCTTGTACTCCACACGCATACTGTCGTGGTACTGGACTTGAAATTATGGCGAGTTCAGACAACGTACTTCGTGCAGGCCTAACGCCAAAACACATTGATGTTGAAGAGCTGGCTTCTTGTACCATTTTTGAACCTAAGCTGCGTGAGGAGTTGTTAACTCAACCAGAAATGGATAATGGTGCAGAGCACTATCCAATTCCGGTAGAAGACTTTAAATTTAGCGTCTACGTTGACCAGCAAGACCGATTTGTCAACGTCACAACACCAGAGATTCTATTTGCATTGGATGAGCCAATCGTATTGACGCATCTAGGTGGCGAAACCATTGCGGTTGAACGCGGTCATTCAGTGTTCATCCCTGCTTCTGCGGGTAACTACAGCGTGACTTGTGCTGGCAAGTTCGCAAGAGCCTATTGCTAGCGTAATATGCTGCCAGTAGGGCAGTAATCCTACTTATAAAGGGAGATCGTGAAAGATCTCCCTTTTTTTGTGCAACTTGCCTATTACTTATGCAGCATGGATTGCATTTTAGTTGCAGATAATTAGTATGTAATGAAAGGATATGTAAAAACTTAAGCAGTAGGTACTATAAAATGGAATTTAGAGTAGCAGAATATTCTGACTACCAAAGTGTGGCGGAACTACACGCGGTAAGTTGGCAAAAAGCCTATAAAGGCATCATGCGTCAGTCGTATTTAGACGAGTCGGTTCTTGAAGACAAGCAACTGATTTGGCAAACCCGACTATTAAACCCTCCTTTCAGCCAACATGTCATTATTGCCGAGCACCAAGGCGAATTAGCGGGTTTTATCTGCCTGTTTGGTAATCACAATGTCGAGTTCGGTACTATCATTGATAACCTTCACGTTAGGGCAAGTGCGCAAGGCAAAGGTGTGGCGAAGAAACTGATTGCGTTGGCGATGGAATGGGCAAGTAAGTACTATCCGGACAATGGTGTGTTTTTGGAGGTACTGGCGGATAATTCGAACGCCATTAAGTTCTATGAATCCATAGGTGCGAACAGAGCGATGAAACAGCGTGGCGAATCGCCATGTGGGCGCCACGTCGATGAGTTTATTTATGTATGGAAAAATCCAGAAGCGTTGATGGAACAGTGTGTTGTGTCGGTGTAGTTTGCCTTTTCAAACAATCGAATTAAAAAAACGCCTAACATGAATCATGTTAGGCGTTTTTGTGTTGTGTCAGGAGCTACTTGATGTATTCCAAAAGTGCTTTTTCATTAGGCAGTGCGGTCATTGCGCCTTTTTGCGTGGTTGCCAATGCCCCACAACCGTTAGCCCATCGTACAGCGTCATGAATGGTTTCATCATTTACCCAGCTTTCTGTTTTCGACAGGCGAGTTAGCAGACCACCAACAAAGGCATCGCCTGCACCTGTCGTATCGACGGGTTTTACTGGAGTGCCAGCAATCAACTCTTGTTGTGCGCCACGAATAACCAGTGCTCCTTTCGCTCCTTGAGTAATCAAGACCAATGTATTGCTAAAGGATTCAAGTGCTTCAATACCTGCTTCTAAGGTATTGGTGTCTGTGAGGAACATGAGTTCGTCATCTGAAAACTTAACTACATCGGCCAGCGCAATAGCTTCTCGGCAAACAGGTTTGATTAAGTTTTGATCGCCCCAGACCTCATCACGTAAGTTGGGGTCGAAGCTAACAAAGCCTCCAGCAGCCTTAATTTGTTTCATTGCGTCAATCGTAGAACTGCGGCTAGGTTCATTGGCAAGGGCGATTGAACAAACGTGCAGCCACTCGCCTTTTTCGAAAGCAGGAATGTCACTTTTTTGCATAAACTGGTCGGCACTAGGCTTAACCATAAAGGTAAAGCTGCGCTCACCGCTGTCATCTAAGTCAACAATAACGGTAGAAGTGCGCTGTTGCTCATCAAGCAGCATATAGTCGGTATTGACGTGTTCGTCGCTCAAAGTCTGCTTCATAAAGCGACCTAGCGGGTCTTGTCCGACGCGACCGAAAAATCCAGTGTTACCACCTAAACGTGCGATAGCTACAGCTACGTTTGCAGGCGCACCACCTGGACATTTCAAATAGGTAGTTGCCGTATCTGGTATTAAATCTACGACAGCATCTCCGGTTACCCACACTTTGCTCATGAGAAAAATCCTGTATTAACTAAGTTGTTTTTAGTTTACTAAATCGATTTAGCAAAGAAAATGTGTTTTAATAGACCTCTAATGGATTGAAAATGAATTTGTGATCTCACACACGATCTTTTAGGAAAATAAGATCAAACTGACCGAGTGGATGAGTAGGAAGGAATGAGCAAAAAATTAAAACTTGCTGACATAGCAAAACTCGCTGGTGTATCGAAATCAACGGTGAGTTTTGTATTGAATGGGCATGCAGAAAAGCATCGAATCACGAAAGAAACCGTGGAGAGAGTACTGCATGTTGTGCAAGAGAATAACTATTCGCCTAGTGTTTATGCCCGAGCGCTAAAATCGAAAAAGAGCTCTACTTTTGGACTTGTGATCCCCGACCTACTCAACCTTGGTTTTGCGTCTATTGCCAAAGAATTAGAACGTCTCTGCTTAGCATCAGGCTATCAGTTATTACTGGCTTCAACCGATGATAACCCTGAAACAGAAATGCGCGCAGTAGACAATCTAATATCACGTCAAGTCGACGGCATCATGATTGCGTCTTGTCTCACCAGTGATGCTTTCTATAGCGGATTACCTGACGATCTTCCGCTTGTTTTCTTTGACCGTTCGTTCGAATCTTCAGATTTTAATATGGTGACCACTGACGCTTACGATGCAACGAGACTGTTATTAACGGAACATACGAAAAACGTGGCAGAGTGTGTTTTTATTGGTGGACAATTAGAACTTTCACCAAGTAAAGAACGCTATCAAGGTTATGTAGATGCGTTAGCTACAAACCAAATTCCGTTGAATCAGAGCTTAGTGTTCAATCGTGATTATCAGCCTTCAAGTGGTTACGACATGATGGCTGCGTGTGTTGATGAACTTGGTCGATTGCCACACTGTTTATTTACGGCATCTTATTCATTGTTAGAAGGGGTGCTGCGCTACCTTAACGAACATGATCTGTTTGCAACAGCAACCAATGCTCGGATGCGAATTGCTACGTTTGATAATTACGCCATATTGGACTGCTTACCGTTACCAATAAACTCTATAGAGCAAAATTGTGTCGAATTAGCGTCGGAGATTTTTGACTGTCTACAAAAGACCTTGTCTAATTCTCAATATCAAAGCAAGATTAGTGTTAAAGCGCACCTTCATCAGCGGAGTTACTAACCGGACATGGAATCAAAATCTCTACAGCCTTTATATATTCAAGTGGCCGATACGCTAAAACAGCGGATTGATGAAGGGCTATATCCGCAAGGCTCGAAGTTGCCTTCTGAGAATCAGTTAGTAGAGAGTTTAGGTGTAAGTCGTGTCACGGTCAGAAAGGCGTTAGGTCAACTTGCCGATATTGGCTATACCACCTCCGAAAAAGGTAAAGGTACTTTTGTTGCTCATCAAAAACTTAAGCATGATTTCTTAGGGATGGCGGGCTTTGCTCAAGAGTTGCAGGGAGCGGGGCTTGAGGCTCACAACCAAGTGATTCACTTTGAGAAGGTGGAAGCAGATGAATCATTAGCCTCCAAGCTGTCTATAACAGTGGGCGATCTCGTCTATCATTGCGGTCGACTGCGCGTTGTAAATCAACAGGTTGTTTCTTACGAAGATTTCTATATACCATGGGCGTTACTTCCAGATTTAGATGCCCAGTCTCTTTCGGGCTCCAAATTTGCTTATCTTAAGCAACGTGATATTGAAATGGTGAAAACACAACAAAAGATAAAACCAGCGTTGCCAAGCCTATTCATTCAAAAGCAGCTGTCTGTAGATAAGTTAGAGCCGATACTGATCAATGAATCGATCAATTTTCGCACTGAATCTCAGCCTTATGAGTACTCCATTGTCTATTATAAGTCCAGTGTCTATGACTTTGAGATAACTGCCAGACTTTAATAATCTTATCAATTAGTTACCAAGCCACCTCTTAATGAGGTGGTTTTTTTGTATCTGAGCTAACTATTATTGAATGTGATGATAAGCACGTTTCTAAAGTTCAAAAGCACAAATAGATACAACTTGTATTTATCCTGTATTACATTAATACATGTTGAATACAGGTTGTTATCTTGTGCTCTTGGGAGAGAACGAAAAAATGGCAAGAAATGCTCAAATCGTTGCAACAGAAGTGATGGCGCTGCTTGGTGGAGAAACCAATATCGAGCAGTTGACACATTGTGCAACGCGATTGCGGGTCGTGACGAAAGACGACTCTAAAGTCGATGCGGAAAAACTAGGCGAAACAGAAGGCGTTCACGGTTACTTTTTTAAAAATGGCCAACACCAAGTCATACTAGGTACGGGCTTTGTTGGTAAGGTGTTTGCGATATTAACAGGCAATGGTGATGTTGAAACCAGTGCCGCACCGAAAAAAGAGCAAGCGGGTAGTGCTTTCCAACGAGTGACTCGTACGTTTTCAGATATCTTTGTTGCCATTATTCCTGCGCTAGTTGCGACAGGTTTATTGATGGGATTGCGCGGACTGATCGTTAATGGCTTTGGGGTGGAATTGTCACCTCAATTGACGACGCTGTCTCAAGTGCTTACTGATACCGCGTTTATCTTTATTCCAGTCTTAGTGACATGGTCAGCGATGAGAGTGTTCGGTGGCAATCCAGTACTCGGTATTGTACTCGGATTGATGCTGGTTGCTCCTCAATTAGCAAGCAAATGGGATGTCGCTTTTGGTAATGCAGAAGCACTGATGATTCCATTCTTCGGCTTTAATATTGCCGTCACTGGCTTGCAAAGTTCTATCTTACCTGCCGTGTTTATGGGTTGGTTTGCTGCAACTGTTGAGAAAACATCACGCAAGTACGTGCCGGAGGTGTTGGATCTTATCCTTACTCCATTCATTACACTGTTGGTGTCGCTGATTGCAGGATTAGTTTTCGTTGGACCATTACTATTAGGTATCGAAAAGCTAATTACCGATGTAGTGGTGTATTTTTTACAAATTCCATACGGTATTGGCGGTTTGATTTACGGTGGCGCGATTCAGTTCATGGCCGTTACGGGTATGCACCATACTATCGTGCCAATTACCATTGCCATGGTGACAGAAACTGGTTTTGACTATATCAACCCACTGGGTACCGCTGCGATTGCAGGTCAATTTGGTGCGGCGATTGCGGTGATGACTATGCAAACCAGCAAGGTGAAAAAGTCAGGCATGTTTGGGGCAGCGCTACCTGCGTTATTTGGTATTACTGAACCAGCAATGTTTGCAGTGACCTTACCTCGCGTTAAGCCATTCCTTTATGGATGCGTTGGCGGTGCAATCGGTGGCTGCCTAGGTGCTATCGCAGGAATTGGTTCAGCGGGTACGGGGGCGACGATGCTTCCTGGAATGCTGCTGTACCTCGGTGGTGGTCTTGGTATGTATATCGTGGTCATGTTGGTTGCTGCTTTGGTAGCTTTTGTCATGACTAAGTTGTTCTACAAAGAACCTCAATAAGTTATTTCCTTTTTATCCCTTCATGGACGCGACTAGGTGACATGAAGGGATTTTGCGTTTTAAAGCTACAGTGAGTCGTTATGGATTTTTCTAATCGTCAAAACCGCTTCGTGCGGCTAGACGAAGTGTCAGCAGAGTATCTGGAACATATTGAGTCATTGACTCAAAATGACCCCTATTATCCGAGTTACCATATAGCACCCAAACATGGGTTGGTTAATGACCCAAATGGGCTTAGTTACTTTAATGGTGAACATCATATTTTCTATCAATGGTTTCCATTAGGGCCCGTTCATGGACTTAAGCATTGGTATCACGTATCAACGAAGGATTTCGTGCACTTCAAAGATAGAGGAGTCGCACTGTATCCTGATCAGGATTACGACCAACACGGGTGTCATACTGGTGTGGCAGTCGTTGAGGGTGAGCAGCTTAACCTGCTGTATACCGGACATTTGGTATATGAACCAAACAGCGGTCACCCGACTCAAGTTCTCGCTGTGATGGATAAAGAAGGGAAGATAGAGAAGAAAGGAGTCGTTGTTGACTACAACTCTCAACACTACACACATAACATGCGTGACCCTGTCACAATAAAGAGAGAAGATGACTATTATATGTTGATTGGTGCTGAGAGCCATCAACAGCAAGGTAAGTTGGCGCTTTATCACGGGAGACAAATCGATGCCTACCAATACAAGGGGAATGTTGATATAGGCATTGGTGAGTTTGGTTATATGTGGGAGTGCCCTAACTACTATGAGGAGGCTGGTAGTGGCGTCTTTATTTTCTCTCCTCAAGGCGTCACTTCTGATAGTAAGTACGATTTTAATAATGTGTTTTCTGTGGTCTATATCGTTGGTAAACCGTTAGATACTGAGAATCTTAAGTTCGAACATCAGGGCTACTTTGAACTCGATAAAGGCTTTGATTTCTATGCCCCTCAAACTTATTTAGACAACAAAGGACGCCGCATTCTGATTGGTTGGTTAGGTAATTCGAAAAGCGAGTATCCAACGGATAAGAATTACTGGGCGCATATGCTGACATTGCCAAGAGAGATAAGCATAGAAGGTAATAAACTGCGCCAAACACCGCTCGTGGAACTTACTGACTTGCGCGAAAGTAGTAAAGTATTAAGGCCACAACATGAACTAATTAGTCGAGCTTTTGAACTTGAAGTGAGTGTGGAGCAAGACTTTGTTATAGAGTTTGCTAATCAGAGTGGCGACAAAATGACGTTTTCTGGCAATGAAACGGAGTGGTGCTTAGACAGGACACATGTGACGGAAACACATGCTGAGCAGTTTGGCACAGTTCGATACGCTCTGCGGCAAAGTAATGACAGCCTAGTGCGTGTGTTTGTCGACCATTCCAGTATTGAAATATTCTGTGACTTCGGAGAGACGGTATTCACATCACGTATTTTCGTTAGCGATTTGAACCAACTTCATTTGTCCAAAGCAACCGGACAGATACATTACTTAAGTGGTATTCATTACGAATAGATGAAAACAAAAACGACCAGCCGAGGCTGGTCGTTTTTGTTAGGTATGGTCACTCGTCTAGATTAGCGGTAGCTTCGCTTGGATGTGCTTAGTTCCATAATCATGGCTAATTCTTCTTCCGTAACCAAATCACTGGGCTGTTGGCGTGTTGATAAACGCTCAACAAATCGCTTCACGTCGCGAAGCTGCTCAGTATTTAAATGATGCATAGCGTCGACAATGTCTTTTTCTAGCGCATGGTTCATATCAGCATCACTCCTTTGTTTTTCCTTATCTCTAACTTAGACCATATGAGTCTAATAGCAAGGCTTTTTATGCATATTGTTACACTTGATATCTGTGACACTGCATGGATAACGAGAACTAGATTAATAGAAAGGCAATACAAATAGTGTGGAAAAAATAAACATGAGCATTAGAGGTGATATAGAAAATACATTCACACCATTGTTACATTTTGGAAACTGATAATTAATAATTTAAATAGTAGTTAAGAATTACTATGTGTGTGAGCAAGATCACTGAAAGTAATTTATCCGCCAAAAAGTTCCCCTAAATTACCTCAATAAATGTTTTTAAAGCTAAATGTATATTTATTTATATATAAGGCATTGATAAATAAGAGTATTTGTATTTTTATAAAAACGTGATTTAGATAGGCATTTTCAAATTCTTAGGATTGCTGCATGTCGGGATATTAGTGAAAATTTGTCTCGTTCATTCGGTACATGATTTTCAAACTTTTGAGTGATGTGACTGGTGAATGAGTTTTCAAAGTTTAACGACGCTTATTCACGACAACTCAATAGCTTTTAAAAAATAACAAAAATAGTTAATTACAATCCTTGGGGTTAATAATGAAAAATACTTTCAAACTATCGCTAGCTGCAGTACTTGTTTCTTCTGCAATGGCGGCAAACGCTGGTATCGCGATCACTGATACTGAAACTGGTAAGTTCTCTATCGGTGGTGACGTTGAATTTGACTTCAACTTCCAAGACCGTGAAGGCCAAGAAAACAACGAATTCAACCAATCTGGTCGTATTCTTCTTGAGTTTGCTGGCGAGCGTTACACTGATACTGGTCACATTTTCCAAGTAAACGTTCAACCTCTGATGGAAAGTAGCGGTAACGTTGCACTGGATGACGCATGGTTTGCATTCGGTAAACAAGACGGTTGGAACCTACGTATGGGTCGTTTCGAAGCATTCGATATGTTCCCTGTTGGTCAAGATACGTTCCTAGAGTATTCAGGTGATACTGCTAACGATCTATACCAAGACGGCGCTGCTTACGTTTATCAAATGAAAGAAGGTCGTGGTCGTGGTTCTGATGGTCAAATCATGTACAGCCAATCTTTCGACAACCTATATGTAGAACTTGCTTCTATGATCGGTGACCGTTCAGTATTGTTTGGAACAAGCACAGTCGGTAATCAAGTTACTTACCATGGTCAACAAGTAGAAAACAACAAGGATTCAGTCCTTCTGCGTCCAGTCGTAGGTTATCAAGCTGGTAACTTTGGTATCGCGGCTTCTATGGAAGCCAACCTTGTGAAAGATGCGGTAATCGTTACACAAGGCGGTCAAGAAATCGATATCTCTGACCGTATCGGTTATGGTGTGACAGCAAACTACACAACAGCAGATTGGAACTTAATTGCTAACTTTGCATACATGGATGCAGTTGACGAAACCAACCTAACAACTGGTGTGAACGCGTTATACAAAGGCTTCGGTTTAGGTTATATCCACGCTAACAACGACTACGAAAACAAGAAGATCACAGGCTGGGCTGAAGGTAACGTTAAAGTTGACACAGTATATGCTTCTTACGAGTTTGCGGACGTACTACAAGTTGAAGACTTCTCTATCTACCTAGGTGCTTACTACACAACAGTTGATAACAAAACTGATATGGAAGACCTATTTGCAGAAGACACAGACAAAGGTGTTCGTGTACGCTTCAAGTACTTCTTCTAAGCGCTTAGCCGTATAGAACAGAAACACTGCCTTATATAAACGGAGCCCATCGGCTCCGTTTTCTTGTTTAGACTACTAGCTTCAATCGTCGTACAACTGCCTAAGATTACGCCGAAACACTCCGCCTGCATCTTGTCTTCGGTGAACGCTTACCATGTCCCA
The DNA here is from genome assembly GCF_023716845.1 of Vibrio sp. SCSIO 43133. Classification (NCBI taxonomy): domain Bacteria; kingdom Pseudomonadati; phylum Pseudomonadota; class Gammaproteobacteria; order Vibrionales; family Vibrionaceae; genus Vibrio; species Vibrio sp. SCSIO 43133. The sequence goes on along the minus strand of NZ_CP068025.1, from coordinate 1,103,995 downwards.
CCGTTACCATGATGTTCTCATTGATTTCCTCATAACTTATCTCTTCAAAAAGCCTCTACGTTACGCGATGTTGGCTCGTATCGAATGGCAGTATGAATCGTCTAACAATCAAAGACAACACTACTGTGTTGCCATATGGGGGCTAAAATTAGCGAGTTTGTTATTGACTACAACAACTAGTTAGGGGAAGGGTAGAATTATGGTCGATACGATGTCTTGAATGGAAAAGCAAAAGATGAGTCATACAAAAAAAGGCCCACCAAAGTGAGCCTTTTAACTGAGCAATATGTTTTACTAGAAAATCAAATGCGCGACACCAGCGATAACAGGTAACGTAATCAAAGTACGCAGGATGAAGATAGCAAACAGTTCGAAGATGTTTACTGGGATACGGCTACCAAGTAGTAGCGCCCCCACTTCAGACATGTAGATAAGCTGAGTAACGGACATCGCGGCGATAACAAAACGCGTCATTTCACTATTGATTGATGCTGCTAGGATTGACGGAATAAACATGTCTGCAAAGCCAACAACCATAGTCTTGGATGCCGCAACTGCTTCAGGTACGCCCAATAACTCTAGGTAAGGAATAAATGGTGTACCGAGCGTTTCAAACACTGAAGTGTATTCAGCGATAACAAGCGCGACTGTACCTAGGCCCATAACCACAGGAAGAACCCCAAACACCATATCTACGGCATTCTTAATACCTTCGCCAAACACCGATTTTGCAGAGGTAACAGTGCCTGCTCGTTTAAGTGCTAAATCAAGACCCCAAGAGAAAGTAGAATGGCCTTCAGGAATCACTTCAGCATCTTTAGCTGGTTTAGTACCGTCAATGAACACGTCTTTTTTGTTACGTAGTGGCGGCAAACGAGGAATGATAATCGCTGCAACAACACCGGCTAAACAGATAGCGCCATAAAACGGTAAAAACAGATGCTCAAGCTCAACCTGAGCGATAACCACTAAGCTGAACGTGATTGATACTGCTGAGAAAGTAGTACCAATAACGGCTGCTTCACGCATGGTGTAGAATTTGTTTTCGTACTGCTTGCTCGTTAGCAGAATACCAACACTACCGTCACCTAACCAAGATGCCATACAGTCGATAGCGCCACGACCTGGTAGGTTGAATACTGGGCGCATGATTTTACTTAGTAACGCACCAAATAGTTCTAACAAACCAAAGTTCAGTAAAAGAGGTAGCAATAAACCTGCAAAGATAAATACAGCAAATAGAGTAGGTAGCAGACCTTCGAGTACTAGGCCACCGGTATTTTCTTCCCAAATCGCTTGAGGACCAACTTGGAAGTACGTCATTACTACCGCTAAGCCACCGATCAAACGAACTGCTAACCACATTGGGCTTGGATTAAATAGACCGTTTAAAAATTCATTGTTATTAATGAATGCAGGCTTAGCAATGCGGGTGATGACTGACGCGATAGCCATAAATGCGATGATAGCTGTAACTAGAGGTACGATGAAATCGCCAACCGCCGCTTGTAGTGATTTAGCTAAGACAGCTACAGGTATAGTTAAACCGCCGTCAAAGGTGATTGGAGCCATGAACAGGAACAGGCCAATTAAAGACGGGATGAAGAACATCCAGAAGTTGCCTTTCTTTCCAGACTCAGGAACAGATTGAGCGCTATTTTGCATTTTTCTCTCGTGTTACAACTAGTTAATAATGGACAATTCCATTGCCTATTTATTCACTAAACATCCATATTTGCTCATTGCGCGCAAGATTACTGCTTTTTATCAATCAAGGCAATACTATTCATCAACAAAGACTAAATATTCACAATTTAGTACTGATGTCGCAAATGATATGCAAAACAATGTTCGGTGCTAAGGCTAGGTAAATCTGTCTAAGTATAGTGGGTTGTTACTCTTTGAGCTTAGTAATCGAAAGCGCTACACTGAACGAAGAACTTAACTTATTGAGAATCATCACAATGCCTCGCAAGAAACTTCCAGTGCCACTGATTTTACTGATCCCACTTTGTCTTCTCGTCGTTGTCATTGTGGCTGGAGTCTATCGATTTTCGATGAGTGATGAGGAGATACTGGCCAAATTCCCATCTCATCAAGCAGAAAAGGCCGATGTCGTCGTAGAGACTATTCTAGGCGTGAAGGTGGCTAATCCATGGACAATTCAGGTACCAGAAACCAGTGCGTTCTCTCTACTCACTGACATCGATATTGATAAACAAGTGGCTGCAGGTAGTTATGATGATGGTATGGAGCGTGGCAACGTATACCTACTGTATCAATTTAAGCAACTCATGTTTGAAAACAATAAGCTTCATTTCGCTGTTGTACCATTTGCCGTGAGTAACCAAGGCTCGGGAGTCTTCTATTACCTTGGCTTGTTTAATTGGGACGAATCAAGACAGCGAGTAATCCTTATTAACGCTAAACTAGCAGGGGATCGCGTGGATATTGAATCTTTAGACTTATCTGGACAGGATGTAACAATGAAGTTCAAAAGCCATGGCCCTGAACAGTCAATGGCGGAGACGCCAACAAAGGAAAACTCACTGGTTTGCACACTGAAAAATGGCAAATTGACAGGATGTTAATTGGAATTTGTTTCCAGCCGTAAATGATATGCATCTTTGTCACTTATTATGTTGAGAATGTGAGCTTGATTACATAATATGACACTTTGATGTTGTTATTTTTTAGACAAACGGAGCTTGCAAATGATCAATAAGCGTTTTTTTAAAACTAAAGATGAAGTGGAAGTCACATTCGAACTGGATGCGACCAATATTGAAAGTGCGGTACTAGTAGCAGAGTTTCACGATTGGCAACCTATGCCAATGAAAAAAGTTGCGAAAACCAAGTCTTTCAAATATAAAACTCGTCTGCCAAAAAACGCGGAATTTCAATTCCGCTACCTTGTGAATGAGAATGACTGGGTTAATGATGCTGAAGCGGATAACTATGTACCAAATGGCTTCGGTGCTGATAACTGTATCGTAAAAACAGAACAAGCATGTGAATCCTAGCTCTCAGTAATGCTGATTTTGTAGAAAGCGAAGCGACAAGCTTCGCTTTTTTACATTCTCATCACAGGTTTTACCTTAATTTTCCTCTCAATCGGATGCAATTCGCCGAAGAAACGATTAATCTGTTGGCTCTTTTTAATGGAATGCATTGGAACCATTGTGCAATCGAATCAACCTATAGACGGCGTATGCACGGCAAAAGCGCCGTCACGAAAACTAAAACGCGGCCTAGCTTTTACCGTGCCTCTTATCGCGGCGTTTCTGTTTCTTCATAGTCTGCCTAGTTCAAACCTCAACGGAACGGTAGAGCTAGACCTCAATGATTCACCAATCGCCAAAGCCATCACTCCTGAGCCAACCAAAGCTGAACTACCACCTAAATTCGCCTATACCGTAAAGTCAGGTGACAGCTTGAGCCAAATTTTCGACCAACTTGGTTTTCCGTACTCAGACATGATGTCAGTAATGGAAACCGATTTGGATTACTTAGTGCTCGACACGCTGCGTCCCGGTGACAAGATGCGATTTTGGCAAGATGAAGCCACTGGCGCACTCGGTCAATTGGAAGTTCAACGTAGTGTGGCCGAGAAAGCCGTTTATACTCGGCTAGACGACGGTAGCTTTGAATTTAAGGATGTCTCTATTCCCGGCGTGTGGGAAAGCGTGGCTTTGGTCGGTGAAATTCACGGCAGCTTCTCTTCTTCAGCGAACAAATTGGGTTTAAACCCTCGTGAGATTGACCAAGTTGTTACACTGCTTAAAGACAAACTGAGTTTCACTCGCGACCTTCGTGCTGGTGACCGTTTTGAAGTTGTTAAAAACAGCCAGTTTGTTGATGGTACCGCGACAGGTAACTCTGAAATACAAGCGATTAAGATCTTTAATCGTGGCGCGATGTACTCAGCTTACCTTCATACTAATGGCCAGTACTATGATGCCAAAGGTGACAGTTTACAGCGTGCATTTATGCGCTATCCGGTGAAAAATCATCGAATTACCTCAGGCTTTAACCCTAATCGTCGTCATCCTGTAACAGGCAGGATTGCACCGCATAACGGTACTGATTTCGGTGTTCGTACTGGTACTAATGTTTATACCACTGGTGATGGCGTTGTTGCTATGGTGCGCAACCACCCATATGCAGGTAAGTATATCGTTATCGATCATGGTGGTCCGTACAAGACTCGTTATCTTCATTTAAGTAAGATTCTAGTGAAGAAAGGGCAAAAAGTGACTCGTGGTACTCGTATAGGCTTGTCTGGAGCGACTGGGCGAGTGACTGGGCCTCACTTGCATTACGAATTGATTTCTCGTGGGCGACCAGTTAATGCTATGCGAGCGAACATTCCTATGGCAGACTCTGTGCCCAAGAACGAGCTCAAGCAGTTTATTGCTCGTCGCGATGAGTTAGACTCTATGCTTGAGAAACAAGAAACTAAACTGGCGAGCTTGTAGTTCGCTAGGTTAATAACGGTATTGATAATGCAACAACTAGAATTTCAACTACTTGTCATGCAGCTTTGCGAGTTCAAAACGCTCCCAGATGCATTGAATAAGCTTAAAAGCGTCGAGAACCAAGAGATTGTCGAAGCAGCAAACAGTTTAAGCGGTCAATTTGCATTAGCGGATGTCGATGGTGAACAGCGTATTTATCATGTATTCACCGATATCGATGATAACGGTGACGAGCAAGAATACGTAGAGCACATTATGAACGAAGGTGACGATATCATTAAGTTTGTCGCTTGGTTCTTCGACGCTATGTTCGAAATGAAGCAAAGTGACACGTATAAGGCGGCAGGTAAGACTTACAAGCAACCTAAACGTTCTTAATCCTATCCGGATAAAGTCAAAACGGCGCTCAAATGAGCGCCGTTTGTTATTTTATCGTCAGGGCAGGTGTGCAATTTTTGCTTAGTGTGTAATGCTTTAGGTATCGCATACTTACAGAGGTTGCCATGGAGAACAAGGACACTGCTCAATACATTGTTTCGCAGCGATTTGGTTTTGGGCCAAGAGTTGGTGATGCTAAGCTGGAACCCAGTTTAAATGAGCAACTCAAAGCTCAGGCTTATACTCATAAGGCGATTTCATCGCTTCCATCTACCGATGAAATGTTGGCACATTTTGGTGACCTGAATCGAAGACGAAAGGCAGCAAAAAGCGCAGAAGAGAAAAAACAGTTTACCAAAACCAATAACGCGTTTTTTCAAGAAAACTTCCGCAATCTTGTTCATGCGAGAAACATACAAACCCTATACACTCCACTAAGCTTTCAAGAACGTTTAATCCAATTTTGGAGCAACCATTTTGCGATCTCCGCGGATACACGTAGAGTCCGTCCAATTGCTTCTGGTGTTGAAAATGAAGTAATCAGAGAGCTTTGGTCTATCGATTTTCCGAGTATGCTGGTAGGCGTGATTCAACACCCCAGTATGCTGATCTTCCTTGATAACCACCAGTCAGTTGGGCCTAATTCCAAAGCAGGGCAAAAGCGCAATAAAGGACTCAATGAAAACTTAGCTCGAGAGATTTTAGAGTTGCATACTTTAGGCGTGGATGGTGGCTATACACAAAACGATGTTGTTGAGCTCGCTCAGGGTATCACTGGTTGGACGGTGAGCTTTAAACCGGACAGTCCAGGTTATCGCTTTTCATCGACCATGCATGAACCTGGTGCGATTAACGTATTGGGTAAAGTGTACGATCAGCAAGGTGAAGAACAGGGCATGAGCTGTCTTCGCGATCTTGCAAATCATGAAAATACCGCAAGACATCTATGTGGCAAATTGGTCGAGCATTTCTACGGTGTAGGACATGCTTCATTGGTAGATAAACTCACCAAAGTCTGGATAGATAACGAAGGCATGTTAATTCCGGTATATCTGACATTGATTAATAGCAGCCTCAAAAATAAGGATGAGCGCCTGCGTTTTCGTACACCTCAGGAATGGTATTTTGCCGTGCTCCGCAGCGCCGATTTTGAACCCAACCAGAAGCAGATGCATTCAATGTTGAGACAATTAGGGCAAGAACCGTTTATGTCAGGGTCGCCCGCAGGATGGTCTGATAACGATGCTGATTATAATAGCTCGGCCGCATTGACTCAGCGTTGGCAAGTCGCTAACCAAGTGGCTAAGCTTTTGATTACCCAGATTGAGCGCAGTATACAGAACCCGGATGACAGGGTGACACAGATTGCACAACGCCTTTATGGTAATGAAGTCGATGAACACCTACTGACTGCGTTAGAAAAGGCACAAGATGCCAGTTCCAAGTTTGTTGCGCTTTGGATGAGCCCACAGTTTCAATATAGGTAAACGGTTATGACGACACGACGACATTTTTTGAAAGGCGTAGGAGCGGCGTCTCTGGTTACCTTGCTACCCAATTTCTCCTTTGCGTCAACGCAAAGCCCAAATGTACTGATTTGGATAACACTTCGCGGCGCGATGGATGGCCTCAATGTGGTAGTACCAAGTTTTGATGAGCATTACCAAAAGTTGCGGCCAACAATAGCACTCACCAAAGATCAGCTTAACCCGTTAGAGAAAGGGTTTGGCTTACATCCAGCATTAAAAAGTGTTCATCAGATGTATCAAGACAAGCAAGCCATGTTTGTTCATGCTTGTGCCACTGGCTATCGAAGTCGTTCTCACTTTGATGGTCAGAAGATTCTAGAAAATGGCTCCACGGATCCATTTGATCCGGTGGGGTGGTTGAATCGCTTTTTGTCGACACAACAGAACAACCAAGCGATTGCTATTGATGCCGGGCTACCATTGATTGTTCAAGGTGATGTCAAAGTCAGCAGTTGGTTTCCTCATAAGCTAAAAGCTAAAGAAGAACAAGCCAATTTACTTGCCGAAATGTTCCAATCTGATGCCAAACTCTCTGCAAACTTTGAAGAAGCAATGAAGTTAGAGTCAATGTCCATGGGCGGCAATCAAAATAAACAATTTACCAACTTAGCCAAGCAGGCTGGCAAGTTTGTGAGCTCGCCCAATGGGCCTAATATCGTAGTGCTAGAGCTGGGCGGATGGGACACACACTCGTCGCAAGGGGCGGACAAAGGAAGACTTGCCAATCAGCTCAATAAGTTTGATCAAGGTATGGCAGCGTTAAAATCCGCATTAGGCGAAAAATGGCAGTCGACTGTGGTCATTGCAGCAAGTGAGTTTGGACGAACTGCCGCCGAGAATGGGACCAAAGGGACCGATCACGGCACAGGCAATGCGATGTTGGTAATGGGAGGAGCAGTACAACGCTCTAGGGTTTTATCCGATTGGCCAGGATTAGCTAGCAATCAGCTCTATCAGGGGCGTGACTTACAACCAACGTTGGATGTTCGTGCAGTCATCAAAGGTGTATTAGAGCAGCATATGGGGGCGGATCAAACGACGCTCAACAACACTTTCCCAGAGACGCAAGATATTCAGCCTATTCGTGTTTTATCATGACCTTAATGCATCGGCAGAAAAGTTGCGTCTTTTATGGGGTTGCTTCGTCTTAAAGAGATTAACTAAGGCAATGTGGGGTTAGGAGCCTGGGTTTATGCTTGCAGAATGGCAAAATCACAAAACAAAACTAAGAAATTACATCGCGAAACAAGTGGATGATGAGCATTTTGTTGACGACATTTTGCAGGATGTTTACATCAAAGCGAGTGATAATTTACATCAGCTCAAGTCCCAAGGAAGTTTGAGTAGTTGGCTATTTCGCATTGCCCATAATACGATTATGGATCACTACCGTCAGCGTCGTGATTTCGACCAGTTACCGCAAGATCTTGTTCATGAAGAGCCGGATACGGCAGAGCAGGCTCATCAAGAGGTGGCGCAATGTTTAAGACCACTCATAGATGAATTACCAGAGCAGTATCGCACACCTTTAATACTGGCAGAACTTGAGGGAATATCTCAAAAAGAGATAGCGGAGCGAATGGGGATATCGTTATCTGGTGCTAAGAGTCGAATTCAACGAAGCCGAATCAAGCTGAGGGAGCATATCATGCGATGTTGTGATATCGAAATCGGTCACGGCGGTGTGACCGATTATGCTCCAAAGGAAGCGTGGTTAAATCGGCAGTGAATCTCCCCTTAGCCAGTAAGGGGAGTGGGATTTAGAGAGATTTAATTGCGGTGTGCAACCTAGCAAATGACGCTTGGATCTGTGCTCTGTCCACTGCGATATTCATGCGATAGTAATTAGGGTTGGTTTCGCCAAACCATGCACCCGGAGTCAGCCCCATTTTTGCCTCGTTAACCAGCAAAGACTTCAGCGCATTCGGCGCTAGTTGTAACTTGGAAAAATCGAACCAGATTTGGTTGGTACCCTCAGGTTTATACATGGTGATTTCTGGCAAAGATGAGGCAACAAACTCTGCGATCCAATGAACAGTGGTTTGAGTGTATTGTAAGTAGCCTTCAAACCATTCTCTACCTTTCTCGTAAGCAGCGATGGTGGCATAAGTTGTTAGCGCATTCCCATGGTCGATAGCCAATGAACTCACGGTTGATTTGATTTGTTGATACAAAGTGTCGTTATCGGTGTATATATATCCGTTCGCTATGCTGTTAAGTCCAAAGTTTTTAGCTGGTGAGCCAATAATAGAAACCGCTTTCTCGTATCCCAAGGAAACAATTGATGTGAATGTATGAGCGTCGAAAACGATATCGGCATGGATTTCGTCACTAACGATAATCACATCGTAACGGCGGGCAATATCGACCATCGTTTGAAGTTCAGAGCGAGTCCAAACACGACCAACAGGGTTATGAGGGTTACACAAAAGAACCATTTTGGCATTGCCCTGTTTGAGTTGCTGCTCAAAATCGTCAAAGTCGATGGTGTAGTGTCCATCTTCGATCTTGAGAGAATTACCTGCAACCACTCTGCCTGCCGATTCAATCAATCTGCGGAACTGATGATAAACCGGTGTTTGAATCAATACGCCGTCGCCTTGCTGGGTAAATTGGCGAATCAACAGGGCAATAGCACTCAAGACGCCCGGTACTTGCACGAAGTGATTTGGGTCTAATGACAGGTTATGTGCTGTTTCATTCCAGCGCGCAATGGCTGAAAAAACTCGAGAAGAGTCGAACTCGTAAGCGTAAACTTCGCGCTCAACAAGACGTTGTAATTCCTGCGTAATTGGATTTGCAATGGGAAAATCCATATCAGCGACCCAATAGGGTATGACATCGTTTGTTCCGTAAAACTGGTTCAACATGGCAGAATCATGTTTGATAAAGTTGTTCTGCGTAGCGGACGTTGATGAGGTTACTTTAAACATAGGTTTCTCTTATCATAAATAAGTGGTCATTAAATTAGACGGTGCTAATTCAAAAAAGACGCAGAGAATTTTGCTTTTTTGAGCAGAACAGTAGTTTTCTCATGCCGCTTGAGTTATAAATTCACTATCACTTTCCTAGGAGTACACGCCTACATGAACAACTAACTCAATTTCGATCGTTTTATACAAGTAACTTTTGAAATCGCAGAGTTAGTGGGCGTTGGCTCGTTCTATCTACACATCTCTATCATCAGCATATAGCTGACTTGAAATAGTACTATCTGCCAAGCGTCACATGCTCTGTAAAGGAGGATGTATGACTGCATTTCATGCAATTTCAATCTCAAAGCAGTTTCCTGATGGAGACCGACTATTTTCATCGATTAGCTTCTCAACTGAAGAAGGCATCACAGCGTTAGTAGGAAAAAATGGCAGTGGCAAGAGTCATTTGGCGCAGATCCTCGCTAAATTAACCCCACCGTCTGAAGGGCGAGTGGAGTGGGGGAACCAGATCAGATCTGTTGGCTTCCATAACCAATTAGAAAGTGAATCAGACTTGTCTCAAAGTATTGCTCAACTATTAGGTGTGGAAAAAAAGTTGCTCGCCCTTGAGCACATTCAGCAAGGTGATAGCTCTTGTCATTGGTTTGACATGATTGCCGATGATGAATGGGATCTTGCTGAACAATTAGCAAGGCTACTCACGCAACTGCGTTTGCCTACCGATCTCAATATCAAACTCGCGCAATTAAGTGGTGGGCAACGTGCGGTATTAAGGCTTTATGTACTACTGCAGCAAGATTATGACGCATTAGTTCTTGATGAGCCTACTAACCATTTAGATTCTGAGCATGTTGATTGGTTAGTGAAGCAATTGAAAACAATAGACAGACCGGTGCTGGTAGTAAGCCACAATATTGCGTTCCTCAATCACGTTGACAAAATACTCGAGCTGAACTCGTTAGGTATTACCTGTTATGGAGGCAACTACCAAACATTCGTAGCTCACAAAAATGAGCATCTGCAAGCGTTGCAGGACAAAGCAAAATCACTGATTAAGGAGAGAAAGGTAAAAGCAGAGAAAGCACACCAACGGCTAATCACAGCTCAAAAACTCGCGACAAGAGGTAAAGCGCAAAGGACGAGTGGTAGCCAGCCAAAAATACTGATGGATGGTAAAAAGCAAGGCGCACAGAATGCTAACGCCGCGATTGCCGCTCAAAGTGAACGCCAGTTCGCGGTTTTGGATCAAAAACTTCAGCAAGTGACGGATCAAATAGAACAGAATAAAGCGCAGAAATGGTACACCGGAGTGGTTCAAACGAAGGGTAAGACAGCCATCGCGTTTGACGCATTTCAGCATGCTAATGTGCTTGGTGTACCGATTCGTGCGACGGTGCTTACCAGCGAGCATGCGTGGCTAAAAGGTCGTAATGGCTCGGGTAAGTCGACCATTTTAAAGCGAGTACTCGCTGTTAGCCAAAACTCAAGTGATGTGACTGATGGGCTTCGAGTCAATACGCAGTGTTTTTACTTAGATCAACACTTTTCTATACTTAACGGTGATTTAGCGCTGATTGACGCTGTGTGTGAAGGGTGTAATGAGATGACAATTCCTGTTGCTCGTACTCTATTAGCTGGCATCGGTTTTAGGCGAGACAAAGTCTATGACAAAGTCGAGCAACTCAGTGGTGGCGAGAAAATGAAGCTAGCCATGTTGATTGCTTCGCACCAAAAACAGGTGGCTACCCTGTTATTGGATGAACCGGATAATCACTTGGATCTCGAAGCAAAACAACAGTTGATTGTTGCTATTAACGGCTACGCAGGGACTGTGTTAGTTGTCAGTCATGATATGGGATTCATAGAGCAGTTAAGGATAGACAAAGTCATTGCCCTAACTGACTGACGAAAAAGAGAGGCTCAATCGAGCCTCTCTTTTTTAGTTGTAACCTTGATTGTCGAGCACCCTAACGAGTCCTTTCACACAGCGATAGATGACCCAAACGGATGTCCCGACAAGTATTAAGTAGCCAATGCCAAACAGCGGCATGGAGAAGATACCCACGACCGTCAAAATAATGGAGACCCAAAATGTCTGTACTGCGTTTTCGAGGTGATCAGCCAACGGACTACCTGCTGAGGAACTGCGCTTAAGCATGGCCCAGATACCGCCAACGAGATAGAAAATGCCAGTGAAACTTCCTAAAAGTAAACAGGCGTAAGCGACAATGGCGTTAGTTTTAGTTTGTTGATCTTGTTCGGATAGCATAATCGTTCCCCTGTAATGACTTGATTTAACTATAGTACTTAAAACATGAACCAGAGATGAAACTGAAGGTTTCAAAGTAACAAAGCGGCCTTGAAAGCCGCTTTGTTGTTTACGCTGTACATGAACTTAAAGTGTGATGTTACTCGCCAGCCACCAAGTGTTTCTTGGTACGAATACTGGCAATGAACATATAGATAGCGGTTGCCATCATGGTTGCAAGTAAATAAGCCATCAAACCTTGTGTACCGTCCATAAACCAATCCGCAAGTACCGGACCAGCGACTGAGCCGATGCTGTAGCAAAACAGCATAACTTGCGTTGCAGAGACAATAAAACTCTCGTCCAATTTGTCACAGCCTAAGTTAATAGCAATCGGGTACAGGGCGAACGTCGCCATCCCAATTAAGAATAAGCTGATCGCCAGTACACTCAGGTCATCGCTGAGAATAACTAGGCCGACACCAAATACACCCAATAAACAGAACATGCCCATTAGAGGAGTGCGACCCGCTATTTTAAGTAGTGGAGGTACTAGTGTTTGTACTGCCATACCGCCAAGGATCACTAAGGCCATTAATGCACTTAAACTGCTTTGTGACACGTCGCGGTGCGTTAACTCTACAGGCATCAGACCATAGATAGATCCAAGGGTTAAGCCTGAAACAATGCAGCCGATGATTGCAGCATGGTTCAGTTTTGCAATTTGTTTGAACGATAGTGTCGCCGAGTGAGCACTCTGTGGTTGCTGTGTTGGAACGAACATCAGAACCAGAATAGCTGCACTTAGCATAGAGAGAATCGCCACAAATGGCAGACTACCCTGAACACCGATAAAACCAATCCCAAGCTGACCTAGTGCTGAGCCGCCATAGAGCGAACCCATATAGAGGCCAAGACGTTTGGCACGGCTTGATTCATCACCTACTAGCAGCCACGACTCAACGATAACGAAGACGCCCGCGACAGCAATACCTGCAACAAAGCGTGCAATCAGCCAAGCCCATGCGACAGGCATCAGTGGCAACGCAACGATCGTAGCGATAAATAGCGCTAGACAGGCAATAAATGCGATACGGTGACCGATATGCTTTACCGCCGGTTCAATAACAACAGCACCAACTAAAAGACCCGCGTAGAACACACTTGCTAGCCAACTTGCGTTGCTTGCATCAATACCGTATTCACCCAGCATAAGCGGGATCAAGCTCATCAAATAACCTGATGCGACGGCATAAAGTGATAGCGCAATAACAGGTACTTTAAAGCCAGTTTTTACTGCGAAATCAGGTGTGTTTTCCACTAGCAGAGCCTCCTAAATAGTCGTTGGAAAATCGAAACAGAATTGAGAAATTGATTAGGTTTTCGCCGCGACTATGAGGCTTGAAAGAGGAGGAGTAAAACTAAAAAAAATGACCATAACGACAACAAATATTTATCGATGTATTGGCATTAGTTATCGTTGAAGCGAAGTATAAATGTAGCTAATGTTTAATAAGCTAACATACTGTTTTTATTGAGTAGTCTAGGAAAATCTCGTTGTGAATGTTTGGCGGAAATATCAGTGCTTTATCAAAAAATTAAATCATGGAATATTATTTTCCGACACTAAAAGAGCTGTTTGGGGGTGATCCCCATATGTTGTTTAAAGAAAGCGATAAAAGCACTGTCACTTGAAAATTCCAAAGTATAAGAAACATCTAGAACACTTTGCCCCAGTGCCAATAGCTCTGTGGCTCGCTGCAACCGCCATTGTTGTCGCCAAGCTTGAAAGCTCATACCGGTTTCTTTAGCGAAAATTCGACTGACGGTTTTGCTGCTGGCCCCCACATGACGGGAAAATTCCTCTAGTGAAGGGAGGCTTTGCTCTCCGGTCAAAAAATGATTCAAGATGCCCGTGACTCTCGGATCGCTGGGGATAGGTAAGAGGTGCACCTCTGCTAACGCTAATTGAAACTCTTCCCAAAACAGCGCTGTGGTGTTGCGGGTTTGTTCGATACTAATGTCCCAAGACCAAAAGCTCATTCTATCAATCAAGGCTTTCAACAGCTCGTTTACGGTAAGGTACTGTATGGTGTCTGGGGCACTAATAAACAGGTTGGTATCAAAGTATAGCGAGCGATACTCGACGACATTATTCATGCTCGCTCGATGTTCTGTGTTTGGTGGTATCCAAGCGGCTTGAGTTGGCGGCAAAACCGAACGACATCCTTGAAGTTCGATAGTCATGCAACCTTGAGGTGCGTAGAGCAGTTGTCCTTTCTGATGCTGGTGCATGCCTGAATCATGTTTGCCCACTCTTGCTGCAATACCAATAACAGGTGCACTCAATGCGTCAGCATCGAAACGTGTCTGGTGATCAATTAGTGCCATTTGTCTTATTTTCGATGTTTTTTGTTCTTATGATGATATTAGTACAAAATCCATTAAGGCTAAACTCCTCAACATCAAATTAAGAGGAGGAATCACAATGATTCAACAAACGAAATATGGGGAAACAGCGAAACCCGCTTTGTGGTTAATGGTACTACTTATTATGTTTCCTCAAATTGTTGAAACTATCTACAGCCCGGCGCTAGGAGATATTGGGCAACATTTTGGGGTGAGTGATAGTCTCGCGGCAGCAACCATTGCAACGTATTTTTATGCATTTGCAATAGGAGTTGTAGCTTGGGGTATTCTGTCTGATGTATTAGGACGTCGAGCAAGTATGCTATTGGGTTTAACAACCTACGCTATCGGTGTTTTTACGGCCGTATTTGTGACATCGTTCGAGATGCTGTTGGTCGCTCGTGCTATTAGTGCTTTTGGCGCAGCAGCAGGCTCAGTGGTCACACAAACCATGCTGCGTGATAAATTCTCCGGTGAGGAATTAGGGAAAGTATTTTCTTTAATGGGGATGGGCATCGCCATTAGTCCGGTTGTTGGCATGTTCGTAGGCGGACAGCTCACCCAGTTAGGCGGACACACCTACGTATTTTGGGCGCTATGCCTACTGGCGGTGATACTGCTTGGTAAAAGTGCGTTACGATTGCCAGAAACAGGCTGCCAAGAGTCGCGCAAAACGTCCTTAACCCAGACTGCTAAACAGATGCTGCTTGATAAACATATCTGGGTGTCGGCACTATTGGTCGCTGGTTTTAATATCGTAGTATTCAACTATTACCAGATTGGCCCGTTTTTATTTCGTGAACTGGGTTTTGACGCTCAACAGTTCGGATACTCAGGTGTGGTATTGGCACTTGGAACGTTTTTAGGCAGCTCTATAAACAAACGGCTTCTCACCAAAGGTAGAACCTCGGCATCGTTAATCAAATTGGCTGTTACTTTATCTGCCTTGGGCTCTTTAGGTGTTTACATGACGCAAGACAGCCTATGGTTCTTACTGCCTATGATGGTCGTGGTTATGGCGTTTGGTGTTGGTATTCCTAACGTACTAAGTCAAGCGTTAGTGAACTACAAACAAGCGGTTGGTAGTGCGAGTGCGATTTTAGGTCTGCTGTACTACATACTGATTGCTGTTGGATTATCGGCATCAAGTGCAGTGGCTAACTTAGGGTTATCACTTGTTGCGGTCTCAATGCTTATGATCGTCACTCTATGCTTCAAAGTCCATCGTCAACTTTAATCTAGAATAAGGCCGTTTTCTTTCAACATATCGAGAAAGCGGTCTTTTACCGGATTGATAACATCGGGGTTCCAAATAACGCCAATATCCCAATGATTATCTGTCGAGGGGATCGGGAGGAAACGTATCGTGTCATCAACCAATGAGCGTGCACTTTCTGGAACAATGACAAATCCTATATTGGCTTTAACCAATGACAGCAGGGTCAAGATATCATCGGCAAATTGGCTTGGTGTGAACTGCCAATTTAGCTCTCCAGCAACCTTTGAGATCTGTTGGTGTAACCCCATTCCTCGCTCTGGTCTCAATGCTAAGTAGGGAAGAGAAGTAAGTATAGACGTCAGTGACGACTCACTATGGCTGCGGTTGACCGCTACGCAAAGTCGATCACTGGAGAGTGTGATTGAAGATAGACTGCTTTCACATGGGAGGCGTGAGTAGGCGATATGCAACTCGCCTGACAGGAGTTGCTCTGTCTGTGTCTGAGATGGGAGATCGTTAAGCGTGACATGGACATCGCTGAAACGCTGCTTGAACTCGGAGATATGTCGAGGCGCAATGTCAAAACTCGAAATACCGAAGCCAACATTAAGATAACCGGATTGCCCAGCTGCAACTTGGTTGGATAACTGATCAAACTTCTCAGCGCTCGCAATGACGCGCTTCGCTTCGGGGAGCAGGCACTCTCCAACAATGGATAATTTCGTCCCGCCTCGATTACGGTCAAATAAGGTCGCGCCAATATCACTCTCTAGCCGATATATTTTTTTCGTCAATGCTGACTGAGTGATAAACAGTGCCTCAGCAGCACTGCGATAGGTATCGCTGCGAGCCAAGGTCACGAACGCTTTTAGAAGGTCGATATTCATGATTCCAAATGGTAATCAAATTGTGGATTTAAATTCATTATACGGAATCAACAGTATTTTTTACACTGTGACTTCACTGTTAAGCTCTCATAAGGAGAAAGTATGAAGTCGGTAAAAATAGCCTCAGTTCAGTTCAATCATAAGTCGGGAGATAAATCTGCCAATTTAGCGATAATAGAGCAATTTGTGACTCGAGCCGCTGCTAACAAGGTAGATATCATCAGCTTTCCCGAAATGTGCGTTACTGGTTACTGGCATGTTTCAGCGCTTACTCGTGATGAGATTTCTGAACTCTCAGAACCTGTGCCATCGGGCGACACGAGCCAAGCACTGTTGGCACTCTCACAACGTCATAATATGAGTATTGGCGCGGGGCTGATTGAAGAGGGTGAGTGCGGTCAGTTATACAACACCTACGTGTTTGTGATGCCGAACGGTGTGGTTCAAAAGCACAGAAAGCTGCATACATTTGTCAGCCCCCATATGAGTAGTGGCGATGAGTATACGGTGTTTGACACCCCTCACGGCTGTAAGGTTGGAATCCTGATTTGTTGGGATAACAACTTGGTTGAAAACGTGAGAATCACGGCGTTAAAAGGAGCGGATATCTTAATTGCGCCCCATCAAACAGGCGGTTGCGACTCTCGAAGCCCAAATGCTATGGGGCTGATTGATCCTCAGCTTTGGCATAATCGACATCAAGATCCACAGACTATCTACAATGAAATGCAAGGTAGGAAAGGCCGTGCTTGGTTAATGCGCTGGTTGCCTGCTAGAGCTCATGATAATGGACTATTTGTAGTATTTAGTAATGGGGTTGGTGTGGACATGAATGAAGTGCGCACGGGACACGCGATGATTCTTAACCCTTATGGTGAAGTGATTACTGAGTCAAAGAGTCTTGATGACGACATGGTTGTCGCTGTACTGGACGGTCAGGAATTAGAAATGTGTACTGGCCGTCGCTGGATTCGCGGTCGCAGGCCAGAGCTATACCAAGAGCTAACCGAAAAGCAGGGAAATGAGCTCGACCCTTATCATGCGAGATTCTCGCGAGATAAGATCTGAACTTGTTCTAAACACTAAATTGAATAATATTTCGAGAATTGGTCGTCTTTTTTGATTTTGCTTCGTCTTATTAAGAGAGTTAAAACAGAACAGTTGAGAAATATGTTTCAGATTAAACCTGCCACCTTGGCTATTGATGGTCAAACGACAGTTATTGGTGCTTCAGAAAAGAACTTAGTCGAATTAGCGAGCAGAGTAGGGGTAAGGATCCCCGCTCCATGTTTGAAAAATAAACGCAAGCATGGTTGCTGTAAAGCGTGTTTGGTTGAAGTGGATGGCCAGCAAACTTATGCTTGTTCAAGTAAGCCTAAGTCGAATACAGAAGTGATAGTTAAGCGTCGAGACCTCGACCAAATCCGAAAAGCGTCGCTGCAAAATTTCAAGCAGCAAGTGAAGTCGGGTGATACGTCATCATGCGGTTGTAGCTGTTAGTCAGCTACAATCTCAGTTAATTGTTAAGAAGCGGCGGCTTTAAGTTTGCCGATTACGCTAAATACAGCCACAACAATGAGGCCTGCGATGATACCGATAACGCCGTTGAGCAGAGCTGGGATAATGGCTTGAGCAACGGATAGGTTGGGAATATCCATGATGATAGGTTCAATAAGATGGTGAATGGCGGGTACGTTATGGACAACAATACCTCCGCCCACTAAGAACATAGCCGCAGTACCAACGATAGTGAGCGTGCGCATCAGTTTAGGGGCAAAGGCAATCAATCCTCTACCAATGCTGGATAATAGTCCTTTTCCTTGAGACTTTCGTTCTAAGTAAAAACCTAAATCGTCGAGTTTAACAATACCCGCAACCAGTCCATATACTCCAATAGTCATTACAACGGCAATCAGACTAACCACCATGATTTGGATACTGGTGGACTGTCCTTGGACCGTCCCTAAAGCAATAACTATAATCTCCGCTGATAGGATAAAGTCAGTGCGAATCGCGCCGGCAATTTTCTTTTTCTCGTATTCCTCAACGGAGTCACCACCAAGATCCGGTGTGGTTTGATCATCAGTGTGTTCTTTGCTGTGGAACAGCTTTTCCAGAATCTTCTCAGCACCTTCGTAGCAGAGAAACAGCCCCCCAAGCAGCAATAATGGATTGATCAGCCAAGGAGCAATAAAACTGATAATGAGCGCGGCGGGTACAAGAATGCATTTGTTCTTAAAGGATCCTTTCGCGACGGACCACACAACAGGGATTTCACGTTCGGCGGAAACGCCAGAAACTTGATGGGCATTAAGGGCGAGATCGTCACCCAATACCCCAGCGGTTTTCTTTGCTGCTACTTTTGAGAGCAGCGCAACATCGTCCAATACCGCAGTAATATCATCGAGAAGAGTTAATAGACTCAAACCAGCCATAAGCGTTACCTGTTTGCGAAAAAGTCGTCATGCCTGTAAGCAAATGTAACACTAATTAGGACTTTAACAAGCTAGCAAGCAAATGTCGGTGTTCAACCAGATAAGTCTTACAGTTTCACAAAGTTAGTGGCGAACTTGTAACCTTCCCATCGATGCTTCACATTGGAGTACTCGAAAATTTCGCCATTATCGAGGTAAACAATCTGTTCTACATTGACTAAAGGTTCGCCTAGTTTTATGTCTAACTCAGTGGCATAAAACTCATTCGCTTTGACGACCGTGATTTCCATCGTTGAACTGTGGATCTTGAGACCTAGTGTGTCTGTGATATAGCTATAAATAGAATCTTGGGCATGTTCACGCTTTAAACCTTGAATGACATTAATAGGCATATAAGTCTCCTCAACCGCACCCGGTATGTCATCAATGATGCGTACCCGCGTTGTTTTGTACAACATATCTTCAATGTCGCAGTTCAATCTCTCTGCTAAGAAGGTGTCTGCAGGGACGACGGAGAACTCCAGTACTTTTGTGGTTAGGGTTTGACCACTGTCTTGCACATTGGCTTTGGTGCCGTAAAGATGCTTATAACCGGAGTTACCAAGAGGACGTTTCACATACGAGCCAGACCCTCGTTTTCTCACCACTAAACCGTCGGTGACAAGAATATCGAGTGCTTTCTTTATGGTGAGCTCGCTGCATCCGAATTCTACTGCTAACTCACTACCACCAGGTAATTTTTGGTTAGTTGTGTACTGTCCAGAGAGAATCCTCTCCTTGATCGCCTGATAGATATCAGAATACTTAGCTTTGGTGGTGGACATAGTGAATAGATTCTCGCAACATGATAAACATTCTTCATACTAAGCCAAAAAAACCACCAGTTAAAACAATATGGTTATATTTATTAAATTATATTGTTATTGATCGAGTTTTCTTCTTGCCTCTTATTTGTTTGTCTTTCCGCCAATGATTATCACTGGTTACACCATTGAGCTAAAAATCCGTATTTCTTTGCGTTATAACAATAAAAATGCAATTAGCTATGAAAATGATATTGATTCCCATTTGATCGTAAGTGATAATGATTCTGTTTAATATAACCATAAAATATATAAGGAAAACGGAATGAGTCAGTCTATGAGTTTCATCAAGCGTGTCGCGCTGACACTAACGGCCAGCTTCGCCATGGTTGCGAACGCAAGTGCAGTAACTATTCAGCACTTCAAAGGCACAGCAGAGTTTGATGAAACCCCTAAGCGAGTAGTGGTGTTAGGTAATGGTAGCTTAGATGTTCTAGACCGTTTAGGTGTACAACCAGTTGGTGCTCCACATTCATTGCTTCCAGACTATTTAGCGCAGTACAAAGCGTCGACGGGGAATACAGGTTCAGTAAGCGAGCCTGATTTTGAAGCTATCTTCACGTTGAAACCTGATGTGATTATCGCTGAAAACCGCATGCTTCGCGTTTACGATGACTTAAATAAAATTGCGCCAACAGTGATGTTTTATGTTGATAACGGTGAGTATTGGCAAGATACGCAAGCAAACTGGCGTATGCTTGGCAAACTGTTTGATAAAGAAGCGGAAGCAGAAAAGTTAATCGCAGAGACTCAAGCTCAATTTGATAAAGCAGCTGAGGCGGTTTCCAAGCAAGATTTGGACGCACTTATGTTGATGAACAATGGCAACAACGTAGCGATGTTCAACAAAGGTAGCCGTTTTTCTATCGTATTTGATGATTTTGGTTTTGGTGAATCGACTAGTCAAAATGTAGCGCCGATCCAAGGGTCTCACGGTAACTTGATCTCATTTGAATATGTGGCTGATGCAAAGCCTGAAGTTATTTTCATTTTAGACCGTGAACAAGCCATTGGTCGCAGTGTGGGTAAAGCGAAAGAGTTATTTAACAACCCTCTAGTGAACTCAACGCCTGCGGCGCAAAATAAAAAAATCGTCTATATCAATCCAAATGCTTGGTATATCTCAGGTGGTGGTGTAACCGCTACACAGACCATGATTGCTGATATCGATAAAGCTCTGAACTAATTAAAGTATTCAAAAAGTCTCTCTTAGTTCTCTAGGAGAGACTTTTCTAATTCTTGTTGTTAATTACTGGCCATCACATTCTCAATGACCATCCATAAATACATTCTTGCATGCACATTACTGGTCGCATTAGCGGTTAGTTCCCTCGTACTCGGTGCTGCTCACGTGTCCATTGCGGACTTGTTCCGTGGCGATGAACATGCTTATTCCATCTATGTTGTCAGTCGAGTTCCGCGACTACTAGCAATAATTCTGGCTGGTGCTGGTCTTAGCGTTGCGGGTCTTATCATGCAACAGATCGTGCAAAACCGTTTCGCTTCTCCATCAACGACAGGCACTATCGATTGCGCTCTTTTAGGCTACGTTGCTGGGCTCATCTTTTTGGGTGGTGCCAGTCAGTGGATGCATCTTGGTGTTATCTTCTTTTTTGCCGTTGCAGGCACATTGATCTTTGTGAAATTCTTGCAACGATTGCAATTCAAGAATGCGGTTCTTGTACCTCTTATCGGAATTATGTATGGCAATGTGATATCCGCACTGACAACCTTTATTGCCTATAAGCACGACCTAGTGCAGACCATGTCTTCTTGGACGGTGGCTAACTTTGCGAGTGTGCTGCAAGGGAATTACGAAATCCTGTATCTTGCGGTTCCAGCATGCGTACTTGCGTATTTATATGCACGTCAGTTTAGCGCGGCTAGTGTCGGTGAGAGCTTCGCTAAGAATATAGGTCTCGATTACCAAAAAATCGTTTTCATTGGCGTTATTTTGGTGGCGGTGAGCTCATCAACAGTGGTAATGATTGTTGGTGTGATTCCATTCTTAGGGCTGATCGTACCGAACATTGTCTCTCTATTTATGGGGGACAATATGAAGCGCATTCTACCATGGACGGCGTATTGGGGCGTTATTCTGGTTCTCGCCTGTGACATCTTAGGTCGCTTAATTATTTTCCCTTATGAAATGCCAATCTCGATGATCATCAGTATTTTCGGTGGTGCTGTGTTTATTTATCTGGTGTTGAGAGATAAAGCCAATGCGTGATTCGTTGAAAGTAACTCTACTTATCGCAGGTTGTTTGGCGATCATTGCGTGGTTTATTGGACAGGGGCTGACAGCGGATAACTACCAGTTTTTCTTGTCTCGTCGTATTCCTAAAGTATTGGCCATTATTCTGGC
Source organism: Vibrio sp. SCSIO 43133 (assembly GCF_023716845.1). NCBI lineage: Bacteria > Pseudomonadati > Pseudomonadota > Gammaproteobacteria > Vibrionales > Vibrionaceae > Vibrio > Vibrio sp. SCSIO 43133. Next base: position 1,082,248 of record NZ_CP068025.1, on the reverse strand, counting down.
GGCCGTTGCGATTTCAGCATCGTCTTTGGTATTCCAAACCATTACCAATAACCGCATTTTAACGCCATCCATACTCGGGTTTGATAGCTTGTATCTTATGGTACAGGTGCTAATGGTGGTTATTCTAGGCAGTACAAGCTTTTGGGTTATCCATGCGATGAGCAACTTTATGTTGTCCACTGCAGTGATGATTGGTTTTTCACTGTTGTTGTTCCATTTCTATTTCAAACGCCAGGATAGCAATGTGTTTACCTTATTGCTCATTGGTATTGTCTGCGGAAGTTTGTTCAGCAGCGTCACAGGTTTCTTGACGATGTTGGTTGATCCAAATGAGTTTGCTTCCATCCAGAGTTCTATGTTCGCGAGCTTTAATAACGTCAACGCTAAGCTGGTGTACTGGAGTTTGATTCCACTGTCTCTCTGTTTGGCGATTCTGTTCTACTATGCTCCGAAATTGGATGTGTTGTGGTTAGGCATTGATAATGCGACCAGTTTGGGTGTTAACACCAAACAGCTTACTCAGCGGATTATGATCTTGATTACTATTATGATCGCGATTTCAACGGCGCTGGTGGGTCCTGTCCTGTTCTTCGGACTTATTACAGTGAGTCTGACCCGAGAAATGTTCAATCACTATCAGCATCGCTTTCTTATTATCGCGAGCAGTTTACTCGCGGTATTACTGTTAGTTAGCGGTCAATGGTTCGTAGAAAAAGTTCTCGCATTCGAAACCACGATCAGCGTGATTATTAACCTCGTAGGTGGTTCTTACTTCCTGTTCTTACTACTAAGAAACAGAATTAATTAAGGGTAATGAAGTGATTAAGTTAACAGGTCTAAGTAAAAAGTACGGGAAGACATTTGTTGTTAAGGATGCCGATGCACTATTTCCTAAAGGTGAAGTGACGTCAATTATTGGCCCAAATGGTGCCGGTAAAAGTACTCTATTGTCTATGGCAAGTCGCCTCACGGAGAGTGATGCGGGTGAAGTTGTGATTGGAAACAAGTTGCTCGCTCAGTGGGACACCAAAGAACTGGCTAAACACTTAGCGGTACTGCGCCAATCAAACAACATCAACATGCGCTTCACGATCCGAGAGTTGGTCTCTTTTGGTCGCTTTCCACATTCTCAAGGTCGACTAACCGATGAAGATAATAAAATTATCGATAAAGCACTAGGGCATCTAGGTATTGAAGAGATCCAAAATAAATACCTCGACCAACTCAGTGGCGGTCAGCGTCAAATGGCGTTTATCGCTATGGTTGTCGCTCAGGACACAGACTACGTGTTCCTTGATGAACCGTTAAACAATTTAGATATTAAACACTCTGTAGAGATCATGCATACGCTGCGCAGACTGGCTCATGAATTCAACAAAGCTGTAGTTATTGTGATTCATGATATCAACTTTGCATCCTGTTACTCGGACAACATTGTGGCGATGAAAAAAGGGCAGGTGGTTAAATCGGGTAAAGTCGAAGAAGTAGTGCAGCAAGAGATCATGGAATCCATCTACGAGATCCCATTTGATATCCGCGACGTAGATGGTCGTCGAGTGTGTTTGTACTTCAATAGTTGATCGAGCACGATGTAAAATCTTACCGTGTTAACGAAATACAAGAATTCAAAGCGTCCCATTTGGGGCGCTTTTTAGTATTCACAATATGGACTGCCTAGTGCATTGACGCGGAATTATGCAGCGCTCACAAAATTACCACGATGATAGCAATTAAATTAACTAGGTTAATTTAATTGCTATAGAATGTGTCAATAGAAACAATTTGGAGAGAACCCTATGAATTATGCTCCGTCTGTCGGTGTCAAATTTAATGAGGACGGCACCGTTCGCCGATTCCCCGGCAACACCTTCCTTTGTCACGTTGATAAAACCAGCCCGGTATACCAAGAAGTGTTATGGGCACAGCAGCAGTTAAAAGCGATGAAGTGCGCGACTAACTATGCCTTCTTGCCAGAAGCTAGTATGCATATGACGGTTATTGAAGGTCTGTGCGATCAGATTCGAGAGACGACACACTGGAGCTCAAAGTTGGCCGAAGATGTGAATATTGAATCGGCAACAGAAAGTTTCCAAGCTTGGTTACAAGAGGCTGCTGCGACACCTAACTTCCAAATGAAGTTTGATTACGTGTACAACAGTCGCGCGGGCGGAACTGTATTAAGGCTTAAGCCTGCGAACGACGAAACTAAGTCTGCACTTAAAGTATGTCGTGATAATTTGAGTGAACTGACAGGTATTCGTCACCCAACGCATGATGAGTACCACTTCCATATTACGCTAAGTTACAAGGTTATTAATCTTGACGAAAAGCAACAAGCCGAATTGGAGCAAACTTGCCAGCGTATTGAAGAAAGGCTCAATCAGTCTTTTGGAGTGCTTACTCATGGCGCGGTGGAGTTCTGTGTCTTTGAGGACATGTTTGAGTTCAAACCAGTAAAACTGTTGTCGTTGGAAAAGTAACTTACTGACATATAATAAAAAACGGAGTCTATCGACTCCGTTTTTTCATCCCACCTTAACTCAATTAAAGACCTTGCCTAGAATTTCGCCAAGTGCTCGATAAGACAAATGCGTTTGCCCAATAACAAAGTTGTCATTCATCGCTTCCTGGCGGTACTCTGCATCAAATAGATATTGTTTGGTTTGCTCAGCAGCCAGTGACAATTGTTCATCAGATATCGTGGCTAAGCCTTGTGAATCCCACGAATGGTTCTCTCCAAGATCGATGATATTGAAGTTGAACTGCGCAATATCGGTTTCATAAACAGGATAGCGATAAACGACTTGTGGTACTTTAGCCACTAACCCTTCTAAGAACTGATTACCCCAACCTTCAAGCCAGCTCGGGTAGGTAACAATATCCGCATGAACATAAGCGTCCCAGAGGGAATAGCATTTTTCGCCATTTATTTCACAGCGACTGTGTTCGATATAATCATTGATAAACAGCATCTGCACATTGTTTTGATCTGCTTTTTGCTTCAGCTTATCAAAGTACTCTTGTTCTTCGTTCATACCTGCTAGAACAAGGACAATTCGACTCTCTTTAGTGATGGTTTTGTCGTTGTAAAGTGCTTGTCCAACCCAGTTTGGCAGTTGCCGATTGAGCTTCGCAATAAGGTCAATCGCCAGTTCAATACCTTTGCGTGCAACGATTCGAGTGGCTTGTAGAAAGACGATGTCGTTATCGGTTAGTCCGATTTTCTGTTTCAAGTCTCGGTTATAGTCGTCAAGGCACCAATGACTGTTGTCGAAATCAAACACATTGGGGACGACGGTGGCATGCTTGCCAGTTTTGTTCTTGAGTGACTCAAAAGCAATCTGATTGATTACGCAGTGTTGGTCGGCGTCGCGACGTGGAGGAAAGTATTCGTCTAATATGTCTTGGATTTCTGGGTACACGGGTTTAGCGAATTTCTCGCGTTCCCAGTGGAAATCGTGATGGTGATTGACAACTTTAACATGAGTGTTGCGAATGGCTTTCTCCAATCCAATTGCGGCAGCGAGGCTGTGCCCGACTGCGAAGATATTATTAGGAACGATAATATCTATTTCAAGGTCTCGAATGATAGCTGTTACTGCGTGCTCAATATCATCAGCTTGAGTGTAAATAGCAGTGAGTAGGTCATCTGAGCTAGTGAAAAACTTAGGCTCAATAAAAGCGTCGTGAGTAATTTTAGCGTTCAATTCATCTTCATAACGAAGTGCTTCGACACAAGAAGCATTAACATTTCCAGCACTGCCTGCCAGATAGAAAACCTGGTGACCCTGCTGCTCTAATGCCCACTTCCATTTATCCATTTCTAGCGAAACACCGTCGGTTTCGCCAACACGATAGTGCGTTAGTAGTATTCTCATGCGTTATTGAGTTCCAAGATGACCGTTGAATACAAGTTGAGGCCTTGAGGATCGTTTCCTGGAGCGTTCCTACCTCCGGCCGCAACGCGGTTAAGTAAATCCATTGTTGGTGCTTCAGTGGTGCTTGTTTTTGCGGCGTATACCTTCATCGCTGAGCCACCGTCGATGGAAATCGCGTTAATGACAGATTCACCATCGAAGAAGTCGATATCGGGTTGTGATAAACGCTGAACAAGGTTGGCAACGTCAACAATGTTGGCGCCAATACTCATCTCGTGTCGACCATCAAACAGCAGGTAACCGATGTGGTTTTCAGTTTCGATAAATAGACCAGAAGGTTCTCGGATGAGCGCATCAAAATTGTTGGTTTCTTTTCCTGAACGCGATAGAGGAGAATCGGTGTTGGCGACAGCATCTAGTGCGGCTTCTGCTTGCATTGCGGATACTGTAGGACCAGTTGGAACCAACGATTGTCCGTTAATAACAGAAGGAACTAGACCACCTAAAATCTGTTTATAGTCGCAAAGGTCAATCTCGTTTGCGACAGGGATAACCTTAACCGCTTGTCCGACTTGAGGTGTCTCAGAGAACAGCGATTCAAAATATCCCTCCTCAATGGATATTAGCGTTCCGAAAGAAGGAAGAGGGCATGTGCCATTCCATATCGCGACAACCTCTTCGAATGGCTTAACGCCGTCGCCTTGATTAGCTAGAAACAGGTTCACTCTTCCTTCTAATTCAAGCATTGGAGAGAACTCAACTAGGTCGCCTTGGTGCTTCATCGGAAACTTCACATTAAACAGAGCGACATCGTGCTGTGAAAGTGACTCTAGCGACGGGTTAAAGCAATCAACATCAAAGTTTGTTCCGCCAATAGTGACGTTAAATTGGCGAAAAGTCAGAGATGGAACGATCTGCACATTGCCTGCACGATCTATGGCAACAGCTGCATCATGGGCGCTTGGGAAACCGGCAGTTTCAACCTTGCCATTTTCATCTGAGAAATAGTAGAAACCTAGGTATGACAGCACTTCTGGCAGTTGATGGTCTGGGTTTGGAAAGCGGCGTCTGTGTGACCAAATATGGTCTCCGATATTAAGCTCTTTGGTCATAAAGTAGCCAAGGTTACCAATCAACCCATCCAGATTGTTTTCTGATTCAAGTCGATCTCTCAGGTCCTCTAGCTTATTGCCCTTGAAGTGATAGCCAATGCGCGCTTTATCGATGTCTGCTTGTGGTGCTAACACTATAGAAACGGATGTAGAACACAGTGAACGAGGCTCGCTAATTAGCTCGTAATCCGAGGCGCTAGGAAGTTGCGCAGCGTCAAGCTGCGGCATTGCAAAATGCGCTCTTTTTACCTTTAAAGATGGCTTTTCATGTTTCAACTGTTGGTATCGTTGTGCCAGTCCTTGTTCAAAGGCGGGCTCAACACAACCATGTAAAGGGTTGCCTTTCGGGCCATGTTTAATTTCGTAGCCAGGCACCACTGATGGGTTGAAGTAACGATTTGGCTCGATATCAATAGGCTCCCAACATTGGGAATTCATGCTTGTGACGTTGTTAGAGACTCGCTCTGGAAAACATTTGGTGTTCATGGTTGTTGTTCTTATTTCGTGCTAGTTGTTTTAGTAAGCGAGGTTGTATAGAGGTAGCATAGCCGCACCTGTGGCTGCAATTTTGTCACCGGAAATGGCCGCCGGAACAATGTTAGGCATGGCTTCATCAGGTTCGAGATACTGTTGAATGGATGCAATGGCAGCAAGGTGTAGTTCTTCGACTAATTGTGGTGGTAACAAACCGCCAATGATGATCTCGTTTGGATCGCAAATAGAGCGAATAGCTTGCAGCGCAGACGTTAGTTGCAACTGAGCATTACTTTTCCATTCGACCACTTTTTCCGGTTTCTTTTCTAACAAAGTCGCAAGCGTATCGGCTCGGTGAGCGCTAGGCTCCGATAGCCCTAGTTTTTCATACAGACAAGACAGAGAAGGACGATTGTCACGCTCAGGAAACAGCTTACCAATGCGACCCGCATTGCCTCGTGCACCGCGATATACTTCGCCTTCAAAGAAGTGGCCGCCACCAATACCATAACCAAGATATAGATAGAAAAAGTTCGCACCAGTACTTCGGCGGGAGCGCACAGATTCACCCAATGCTGCGGCTATACCGTCGTTCTCAATCCAGCATGGCAAATTGAATTTAGCTTCTACCGCGGCTTTGATGTCGATTTGCTCCCAGGCTTTTAAGTGAGGAGGCATGGTGAGGGTGTTAGACTCTTTGTTGAAGTTGCAACTGGTCGTAACGCCAACTCCAATTAGCTTAGAAAACTCGCTACCAAAGGCAACAGAAGTGACATCGATAAGACTAGATAGTTCTTCAAGTGCGCTTTGAGGGTCTGAATAGATGCCTTGAATGGCTTTAGAGAAAATAGCTTCTCCTTCAAGGTCTACCAATTCAATGCTGATTTTTTCCAGCTCTATGTTTACCCCTAAGCTATAGGCTGCTTGAGGGTTAATACCTAGCTCAATACCAGGTTGACCTCTGCCCCCCTGTTGCTTACCAGTGACGACAATAAGACCTTCATCAAGCATCTTCTTGGTGATCTTTGTAATGGCCGCAGGCGTTAAACCACTGGTCTCAGCAAGGGCTGCTCGTGTGGTTGGTGCTTGTTGACGGATCAATGCAAGAATTGAACGCTGTGTGTCTGTTCCGAAATCTATCAATGGTGTTTCCTTAACTGAAAATCTCTTTCTATTTGATTTGAAAGCTAAATCAATGACATACATTGACACATTTAACCTTCAAACCAAATAGGCCCGGCCAAAGACCGGGCAAAAATGTTACATAAGTACGTTTTGAACAAATGCTTTCTTGGCTTCCGTTGCGTACTCTGATGTAAAGAACTCAGAGCTGTACTTACGCTGTGCGTTGTCGATAAGTGCGTTGGAGTCATCAGCATCTGGGTGCTGCGGTGCTGCACCAAACGTTGCGTTTAAGCTCGTTTGTGCTTGTGCCGACGTAATCCAGTGGATGAATACCGCAGCCGCTGCTTTGTTCTTAGCATTTTTCGGCATTAGGATGATGTTACCGCCACCTGGCATACCAAACTCTGGAATATAGAACTTGATACGTTTAGTGATCGCCCCTTTTTTCTGTAGACCTGCTAGATGATCTTCCCAAGCTGGTGCCATAGAGATTTCGCCATCATTGATGCGCGTTAAGCTGTCCGCATTTGAAGCGGTAATAACGATGTTGTCTTGATTACCTTCAAACCACTCCCACGTTTTTGACCAAGTAGGAATTACAGACTTGTCCATTTCATTTTGGAAGTAGACATCGTTGTTGCCTGATGCGTAGTAAATTGCACGTTGAATGAAGGCATTACCTGCACCGCCTTTGTTTGGATCGTTCACACCAAACTGTTGTTTGTGTTCTTTGATCCAAGTTGTCAGGTCATCAAAAGACTGAGGCAGGTTGTTTTCATCGACTCGAGTTGGGTCATAAGCAAAACCTGTTTGGTTGCCCCAGAACGCATAGGCATAACCTTGAGTGTCGACGCCAACAAGATTAGTTCTTAACTTTTCGCTACCCGGAATAATATCGGTCAGTGGACCATAAACGACGTTGCTTTGCAGTAGCATCGGCAGTTTCACAGTATCGAGTGCCATCACATCGATGCTGCCTTGGTCGCGGCGTGCTTCAGCAAGTAGCTTATTGCGGTTACCTGATTCATTACCTTCTGGCACGCGAACTTTAATGCCGTACTCTTTCTCAAATTCTTTAAAGAATTTTCTGAATTCAGGCTGTAGATACCAGATGTAAGCGTTCACCATTTTTTCTTGTTTCGCTTGCTCGACAATTTCATCCCATGTCATGTCGTTTAGGTCATAAGCCAATGCATTGGTAGAAAGACCTGCAAGTGCAGTCATGGCTGCGGTTAGAACTAATTTTTTCATAAATCCATTCTCTTAATATCTTTATAGTTGTAGGTACAGTTAGGCTTTACCGGTAGAGTCCGCCAGATAGTTGCCTTTAAGCAAACGCTCGATAATGAGCATCAAAATTACGTTTGGAATCACAAGGATGAGTGATACCACCGCCGCGTTTGGACGGATGAAAGAGTAACCTAAGTAGGAATACAGGATGGTCGGTACGGTGACATAATCCGGTGATCCAAGAACAAAGGCGATGTTGAATTCTTCAATACTGATCACCAGACAGAAGATCAACGATGCCAATAAGCCAGGTTTTAGCATTGGCAGATACGCGTGTTTAAATGTTGTCCAAGGGCTGCCACCTAAGTCACGGCTTGCCTCAATAAGATCTTGAGGAACGCTTTTGAAACTGGCTGACAAAATACGGATAGCATAAGGCAAAGCCAGTACCGTATGGCCAATCACAATGCCAAGGTAGGCGTTAGACAAATTAAGGTTGATCAGCATCGAGCTAAAGAAGACACCGATGATCATACCCGGCATAACAAGCGGTAGAAGTGTGACAACTTCGGCCACTTTCTTGCCCGGAAAATCCTTGCGGCCTAGTGCGTAAGCCGTTGGAAGTGCGAGCAATACTGTCAAAAGAGCGACTGCTGGAGCAATCGAGTAACTGTTAGTTAGTGCTTCCACTAGACCTGAGTTTTCCCACATGTCTGTCCAACGTCCGAATGACATCACCGGTGGAAGAACATCTGGATAGCTCCATGGGTGTTCCGGGTCTACGAGTGACCAGATGAGCGCCATAATAAATGGCACACCTAACCAGAAGAAGTTGACCGCAAGAAACAGTCCAATAGCGATTTTGTTGATCAGTTTGCCATTTGCCGTTCTTATTTTCGGCAGTTTGCGGCGTGGTGCTTTTGCTGTTGAGGCGAGTGCAGTCATTATTTCAGCTTCCCTTTCTTAGTGGCTAGTGGGGCAGTCAGTAGAGAGATAGCCAGTGAGGCGATTACAGCGGTCACCATGATGATGACGGCCACAACAGCACCTTTGTTCCATTCCATAAACTCTGTTGAGGTAATGTGCATTAACATAGATAGCGAGTAAGTGTTCTTAGGACCCGCAATCGAGTAGAACGAGTAGTCACCTAGAGCACCGATGAAAATTAGAATCAAAGATACTTGCAGGGCTGGTATAGATAGTGGGAACACGATGCCAGTGAAGCGACGCCATGCGTTTGCGCCAAGATCTGAGGCGGCATCGAGAACATCATTTCGAATTGAGTTCACCGCACCCGCAAGTAGAATCATTGCAAACGGCAGCTGTTTCCAGATTTGAAGAATAATAACTCCCCAACCGAAGTTGTCGTTTTGCATACGAATCGGTTTTTCAGTAATGCCAAGCCACATCAAGCCTTGGTTAACCACACCATGGTACGAAATCACGTTAACCAACAAGAAAGCGGCAACCAAGCCTGGAATGAACATAGGAGCGCGCAATAGACCTGTAATCGTGGTTGAACCGGTAAAGGGCTTACGTAGCCAGAGCACAAGCGGGTAGGCCAGAGACACCGCGCCAAGAGCGCCAATGACTGATACTTTAATAGAGTAAATCAGTGACTTGTGAAGTGTTGGGTCAGCAAGTGCATCACGCCAAAATTCAGTGGAGAAGCCACTCTCTCCCATCATGTTATGAAAACCAAAGCTCTGGGCAACCACCATGTAAAACGTTGAACCCATCAAAAGTAAGATGGTGCCTACGCCAGGCAATAGCATGAGCCAGGTTTTCCAGTGGGTGCGTAGACTAGTCATGCGGCACCTCTTCAAGGAACCTAATACCAGTTTTAGGCAAACTGAATGTTAACTGGTTATCTTGGAACTTAGGCTGTTTTGGTAATTGAATACGCATTTCTAGTGGAACTTCATTAAGTGATTCCACTAGAAGGTCGGTGACATTACCCATGAAAGCCATTTGATTGACGCGCACTTGGAAGCGGTTGATATCGCTATCTTCAGCTAAGCGAGCGTCTTCTGGTCGCCAACAAACAAAAATATTGTCTGACTTTGGTGGTTCATCAGATTCAACGATGAAATCACCAATTTCTGTTGTGACCGAGTAAGTGTTGGCTTGCTCTGTCTTGTTTACTTGTGCAGGTAGAATGTTAGCGGCACCAATAAAGTCAGCAACAAAGCGATTTGCTGGACGATAGTAGATGTCTTCCGGGGTACCAATCTGTTCGATACGGCCACGATTAAGCACAACGATCTTGTCTGACATGGCTAGTGCTTCTGCCTGATCGTGTGTCACGTAGATAGCAGTAAGATTGTAGCGTTTTTGAAGTTCGCGGATCTCAAAACGAACCGACTCTCTTAATTTCGCATCTAGGTTAGATAATGGCTCGTCGAATAGGATTACAGCAGGTCGAGTCACCATCGCGCGAGCAAGTGCGACGCGTTGTTGTTGTCCACCTGACAATTCGCTTGGCATTTTATGAGAATGTTCACCCAGATCGACCTGTGCGACGGCTTCTTGAACGCGCTCAATCTGTTCTGCTTTTGCTACGCCTTTTTGGTTCAAACCGAAGGCAATGTTGTGCTCAACGCTCAAGTGAGGGAAAAGCGCGTAAGATTGAAAACACATAGAGGTATTGCGCTTTTCTGGAGAAACATTAGTGATGTTTTCATCGCCAATTAGAATCTCACCAGAATCGGGAGTGTGGAAACCACCGATCATTTTTAACAACGTTGTTTTGCCGCAGCCAGAAGGCCCAAGAAGAGTAACCATCTCTCCCTCTTCCGCCACAAAGCTAATGTCTTTAGATGCGACAAAATCATCAAAATTTTTACAGATATTTTTTAGTTCTAATCGGGACATTGAGTTGCATTCCGTTTCAGTAGAAGTTTGCACAGATTTGGAGTCTAGCGCTTCATTATTGCAATTATATTAACTAAGTTAATTTAATTGATCTGTGAAAGTGGTCACGTGATAAGCGTTATTGACGGATTTACTGATGAAAAAGGTTGGATAGTGTGATCTGACGCATGTAAATAGTCAGCTTATATTAATCTAGTTAATTTAATTGAGATTTTTTTGAGGAAGAGAAAAGAGAGAGGGAGTGGTCACTCCCTCTCTGAAGGCTAGCTAAGCAGATCGAGAATCTGCTGAGTTTTTGAGGACATTAATTCGGTATTGTGTCGTGACTCTACGTTCAGTCGCACCACTGGTTCAGTATTAGAGGTACGTAAGTTGAATCGCCAGTCATTAAACTCCATGCTGAGACCATCGGTATAATCGACAACAAGGGCATCGTGTTCAAAAGTTTGTTGAACGCGCTTGATGGCAGCTTTTGGATCTTGCAGTTTGGCGTTGATTTCGCCCGAAGATGGGAACGCGACAATACGATCGGCAACCAACTTAGAGAGCGGCTGCTGCTTCACACAAAGAAGCTCACTGACAAGCAGCCAAGGAATCATTCCACTGTCACAGTAGGCAAAGTCTTTGAAGTAATGGTGCGCACTCATTTCGCCGCCATACACTGCATCTTCCAAACGCATACGCTCTTTGATGAAAGCATGTCCCGTTTTAGACATTATCGGAGTACCGCGATTCTCTGTGACGATGTCGATGGTATTCCAAGTTAAACGAGGATCGTGGATGATTCGAGCATTTGGATTCTTCTGCAAGAACGCTTCTGCTAATAGACCCACAATGTAGTAGCCCTCAATGAACTCACCTTGCTCGTCAAACAAGAAGCAACGGTCAAAGTCACCATCCCATGCAATACCCATATCAGCACCGTTTTTTACAACTGCTTCAGAAGTGGCGGCACGGTTTTCCGGTAGTAGTGGATTAGGAATACCATTTGGGAAACTAGAGTCAGGTTGGTGATGAACTTTGATAAATTCGATGGCAATGCCCAACTTGGCGAATTTTGCTTCCAGATCGTCAATAACATGACCTGCAGCACCATTGCCTGAATTTACTACCAGCTTAAGTGGCTTGATGTTGTTCGGCGTAATGTAGCTAAGCAAATGCTCGGTGTATTCATCAAGGTTAGACAGTTTTTTGTATTGTCCAACTTGAGCAATTGACTCAAAGTCATTTTGTTCAGCGAGCTGTTTAATGTCGTTCAAACCAGTATCACCACTGATTGGCTTACCGTTATCTCGAACCAGTTTCATCCCATTGTAGTTAATAGGATTGTGGCTTGCGGTGACTTCGATTCCGCCATCTACGTCCAGTGACTGGGTCGCAAAGTAAATCTCTTCTGTACCTGTCATACCGATATCAACAACATCGGAACCTGCATCCATAATGCCACGCGCCAAGGCAAGTTTAAGACTTTCTGATGTCTCACGAACATCGCCACCCACAACTACGGTTTTAGGTTTTAGAAATTGCGCATATGCTCTGCCAATGCGGTAGGCGATATCCTCGTTGAGTTCGTCTCCCAACTTGCCGCGAATGTCATAAGCTTTAAAACAGCTAAGTGCTTTCATGACTAGACCTTATCCTTGAAAAATGTCCGAAAGCATCGCTTTTAATGCGCCATAAGACAAGTGCTTTTCGCCAATGTCATAGTTTTGTTGCATACCGGATGATCTCAATTCAGCATCAAACAGATACTCAAGTGTTGAATTGACGGCGCCGTTTAACGTTTCTGGAGCGATGACAGCGAGTCCAGATTCATCCACTTGATGGTCATTGCCAAGGTCGATAATGTTAAATTGGTAATCGGCGATATCTAAGTCAAATACAGGATAGCGATACACTACCATAGGGACTTTAGCGACAAGTCCTTCTAGAAATTGATTTCCCCAACCTTCTAGCAAACTAGGGTAGGTGATGATGTCTGCGTGTGAGTAGACGTCCCACAAAGAATAGACTTTTTGCCCTTCTTTCTCACCGCGAGAATGACCTACCCAATCATTGATAAACAGTAATTCCACGTTGCAGGCCTTGGCTTTATTCTTCAATAAGTCAAGATAACTGTCTTCTTCACACATTCCTGCAAACATAAGGATTAAGTGACTGTCTGCACTAAATATTTCTCCGTTATAGAGCGTTTTTCCAACGAGCTCTTCACGCTGTCTGCTCATTGCATCAATCAAGTCAATTGCCAGTTCGATGCCTTTTCTTGCAACAATACGTGTTGCTTGCAGAAACAGGATATCATTTGCGCCGACACCGAATCGTGCTCGCAGATCTTGATTGTATTCATCAACTTTCCAATCACTGCCCTGAAAATCGAACACATTGGGTACCACCGTAGATTCGATGTCGCGGCGTTTTTGAAGTTCTGTTTGCGCGATACGGTTGATCACACAGTGCTCAACCAGTGGGTGTTTAGGAGGAAACAGGGTGTTGAGCAGTTGCTGAATGCCTGGAGACGTTGGGTTTGAGTATTTAACACGTTCCCAATGAAAATCGTGATGATGGCAAATAACACGAGTCTGCGTGGCTTCGACCGCTTTCATAATACCGAGTGCGGCTGGTAGGTGATAGCCAAGTGACAGCATGTTATTTGGGACAATAATGTCAATATCTCGTTGGTCGATAACCTTGATGATACCTGCGGCAATGTCATTGGCTCGATGTTCAATGGCGTCTAACAAAACCGATTCTGATGCGTAATCATCGCGGCTCACATAAGCGTTGTGAATGATTTTTTCGTTGAATGGCTCTAAATAATGTAACTCTGGCACGAGATCAGCGTCTGTACTGCCTGAACTCCCTGCTAGATAGAAAACCTTATGTCCCAAGCTCTCCAGAGCCCATTTCCATTTGTCCATCTCAAGAGATACGCCATCAGTTTCGCCTACACGAAAGTGGGCAAGGAGGATATTCATGTTTCACTTTCCCTATAATTTCTGAATGTGGTTGGACGTAATTTAGAGGATTATATAAACGGATATAATGATAGTTTTACAAATTAGTGATCGAATTCACGATAATCCAAAACCGGTTTTGGTTATTTAAAAAAATGAGACTTGGCTCAATTAATAATCAATAAAGCCTGTTTAGACTAGGTGTAAGTCGCAATTATCAAGTGGTTAATTTAAAAGCCACTATTTTTTGGAAAAGTATCAAAACCGGTTTTGGTTGTTTGATTTGTAATAATGGATATCAACATGGCTCAGGAACAGACGGCTAACTCTCAAGTTAAAAAAGACCTGCAACAAATCTTGGCAGGTGTGTATTCGCCAGCTCAACTTAATGAACTCATCCCCAACCTCCTCAATGTTATTGCGAATCAGCCTGAGTATGTGGGCAAAAAGCAATGGGTAGATCAAAACGACATCATGCTGATTACGTATGGTGATTCAATCAAAAAACAAGGAGAAGCACCTCTTCATACCCTAAGAGAGTTCTTAAACGATAATACTGCGGATGTGCTCTCTGCGGTGCATATTCTCCCGTGTTATCCCTATACCTCAGACGACGGATTTTCTGTCGTTGATTATTGGAAAATCAACCCAGAATTGGGTGATTGGCAAGATGTTCAATCATTGTCGAACAACTATGACCTAATGTTTGATGGGGTGATCAACCATATTTCAAAATCCAGTGATTGGTTTCAAGGGTATTTAAAAGGGGAAACGCAGTATCGAGAGTTTTTCACCGAAGCTAATCCAAACCGAGACTACAGTTCAGTTACACGCCCTAGAGCATTACCATTACTGACGACTTTTGAAACCGCAAACGGTACAAAACATATCTGGACTACGTTCAGCGAAGATCAAATTGACCTTAATTTCCGTTGTCCTGAAGTGTTTCAGAAAATTGCCGAGCTACTGCTGTTTTATGCTCAGCAAGGAGCCTCTTTTATTCGTCTTGATGCGATTGGATTTATGTGGAAAGAGTTGGATACCCCTTGTATTCATCAGCCCCAAACTCATGCCATTGTTCAGGCGCTGCGAGCATTAATGAGTGCCGTCGCTCCTCACGTTAAATTGATCACTGAAACCAATGTACCGCATAACGACAATATTAGTTATTTCGGCAATGGTGAGAATGAAGCTCATTTGGTGTACCAGTTCCCGCTACCGCCATTAACACTGCATACATTGCAAACTGGCAACAGTGAAAAGATTGTTGAATGGATGTCGAGCTTAGAGCCGTGTTCGGAACAGACCACATTCTTCAACTTTTTAGCCTCTCATGATGGCATTGGTGTGCGTCCTGTAGAAGGTATCTTAAACAAAGAGCAAGTCGACCATTTACTATCGGTAGTGCAGACCAATGGTGGCCGCGTTTCATACAAAGATAACGGTGACGGTACACAAAGCCCTTATGAGCTGAATATCAACTATTTCGATGCCATCCGTGATGCGAATTCGGATGACCAAACTAACCTAGATCGCTTTATGGCGGCCCAGTCCATTCTCATTTCGATGGCGGGGGTTCCTGGAATATATGTACACAGTCTATTGGGGTCGGGAAACGATATAGAAGGATTGGAACGTCTGGGGTATAACCGCGCGATTAACCGTGAAAAGCTCGAACGTACCGAAGTGGAATCTGAGTTGGCTAATCCAGAATCTCGTCGTGCCCAAGTGCTATCTCGCTTTAAACACATTCTGGGTATTCGTAAGCAACAGAGAGCATTTGCTCCTAGCGCAAGTCAGCGTGTAGTGGCAACCAGTGAGCAATTGGTCACTTTTGTGCGTGATGAGCAAGTATTGGTGGCTATTAATATTTCAAATCAAGCGGTTGAGCTAGATACCAATGCAGTGCTTAAAGGAGTCTCTCACGATTTGATTTCTGGTAACGACTTAAGTGGTGTTGTTACTGTACAACCATATCAAGTGATGTGGTTAGCTAAGTAGAAAATAGAGCCAGCCTGGCGACTCATAAATTACATGAATCCTAAATCGTAAAGGATATAACGATGAAACTAAAAACTCTGACCCTTGGACTTGCTGTATCTGGTTTAGGCTTATCCAGCCTTGCACAAGCGACTACAGTTGAGTATTGGACAACACAAACCCAATCAGACCGCCTTCAGACGATAGAAGTGATGGCTGATGTGTTCGAAGCATTGAACCCAGGTATCGATGTAAAAGTAGTGGCAGTAGATGAAAATGACATGCCAAAGCAGATTGCTGCAGCTGCCGCATCGAATACGCTCCCAGATATGATTGAAGTAGGCTCTAACCTGTCATTAGCGTTTGCTGAGCAAGGTATTGTTGATTTAGACGCCACGACCGCAACGATAGAAGCAGTTGGTAAAGACCGTTTTTATAAAGGTTCATTGAAGTTGGTAGAAGACCCAGACAACAATAAATTTGTTGCTCTACCATATCGAGGTTGGGTTCAAGGTATTTGGTATCGTGCAGACTGGTTTGAAGAAGCGGGTTTAGAGCCACCGACAACATGGGAAAACATTCAAAAAGCGGCGAAGTACTTTAATAAGCCTCAGGAAAACCAATACGGCATCTTAATTGGCACTAAAGCGGATAGCTATGCTGAGCAAGTTTATACGCAGTTTGCCCTATCAAACGATGCAGGTCAGTTTGATAAAGACGGCAACCTAATATTCAACTCTGAAGCGCAAAAAGAAGTTTTAGACTTTTATAAAGATCTTTCAAAGTACACACCTCCGGGTCCACAAACATGGCGCGCACGTGACTACTATTTGCAAGGCAAGCTAGCGATGTTCTTCTACTCCACGTATATCATGGATGACATTGCACTCGCCGAAGCTGCGGCAAGTTCATTGAGTAACGAGAACTTCAAAGATCTTAAAGGCGCGACATTCGATCCTAATCTAGCGAAGAACACGCGTTTAGCTCCAGCAATCACTCATACTTCAGCTTCTACATTTGGTACCTTGGTTGGTTTCTCTATCATGAAGAACGATAACAAGGATGAAGTGGAAGCGACTAAAGCGTTCATTGAATACATGAACGAGAAAGATCAGGTTGTTGCATACTCTCATATGGCACCTGGTGGCCACCTTCCTATGCTTCGAGACATCGCTGAAACTGATGAATTCCTTAATGATCCAAAAGGCATTTTTGCTAACTATGGTAAAGAGTCCATTAAGGAGATCATTGCCGGTTTTGAGAACATCAAGAACTTCTCCATTGTAGACGGTAAGGCGTTCCCTGAATCTGGTGAAATCTTCTCGAAACAAATCATTCCACGCATGATCTATAGCTCTGTGATTGAAGGACAAGACACGCAAAAATCGTTGGATTGGGCTGAAAACGAGATGCAGCAGCTTATCAAAAACTAACTCTGCATAGCGAAAGACGTCGCTGGCTAACCAGCGGCGCACCTTCACTAAGAACCTTTACGGGGCAGCATGGTGCGCTGCCTCAGATTAACAAGGAATTACCATGACACCATTAGAGAGAGCAGAAGCGCGGTTCGGGTGGAAGCTTGTCGCTCCGACCATTGGCATTATTGGGCTTTTGATACTCTATCCAATCGTTTTTAATGTTTACCTAAGCTTCTTTGATGTAAAGCTGAACGGTGACAAAACTTTTGTCGGGATTGCCAACTACGCTCGCTTACTGGCAAATCCAGACTATTACTCATCAATTGCAACAACCGGTATTTACCTATTTGGCACTGTTGCTGGCACTACGTTGTTAGGACTCGCAGTCGCATTATTGATGCGTAATCCGTTCCGAGGTCGTGGCCTAGTGAGTGCCGCTATCCTTATGCCATATTTTGCGCCGGTTATTTCCGTTGTGTTTGGTTGGCAATTTCTTTTTGACCCTGTCAACGGTGTCTTTAACTGGTTAATGGTTGATGTACTGCATATCTGGAATCAACGAACCAACCTCATTGGTGAGCCGGGTTCGGCTGTTTGGGTCGTTATTATCTTTGATGTTTGGAAGCATTTCCCAATTGCATATCTATTGATCCTATCCAAGTTGACGTCGATTCCTAAAGATCAATACGAAGCGGCGGCGATTGACGGTTATGGACCAATTGGACGTTTCTTCCATGTGACGCTGCCAGAGATTTATTTCGTATTGGCAACGGTAGTGATTCTACGTTTGATTTGGAACCTGAACCGCTTTGAAGACGTGTTCCTTTTAGCGCCCAATGTTCAAACTCTTCCAGTATTTACGTACTACCAAGCCTTCACCGGGGTCATTGATCAAGGGCTTGCTGCTGCAACCTCCGTGATTCAGTTCAGCGTCTTGTGTGTGCTGATTTGGTTCTATGTTAAGAAAATTCTTAAGTGGTAATTCATTATGTTAGGAAAACCAACAATTAAAGGACGTATTGGATTTGCGTTAGCAATTTTCTTACTGGTGAGCTTCTGCTTACTTCCATTTGCGCAAATTCTGTCGACTTCACTAAAACATCAGTTTGACTGGGGCAACCCGTCATTGATTCCGCAGGTCGTTAATCTCGACGCCTATAAGGAATTATTAGGTTTAACTGAGCAAAAACAGGTAGAGATACCGGCAGCAATACAAAAGATTCTTGAGAACCCTAAGCTGCCTCAAGATAAGAAAGACGCCATTATGGCGAAATACGCCAGTAACTCTGATGTGTTTCCCTTTGGCCGGTTTATGCTGAATAGTTTCGCCATATCTGCGGGAGCGGCTACGGTGTCACTCATATTCGCAGTCATGGGGGCTTATTCCATTTCGCGCCTGCGATTTACTGGGCAGGTAATTGTTCAGCGCTCGGTGCTCTTCGTTTATATGGTGGGCGGCGTACTGTTGATGGTACCGCTGTATCAAATGGCGGTAAACGTCGGGTTAGCGACCAGTATGTGGGGTAGTCTGTTCTGTCTCTTCGCCATCTATATTGTGCAAACATTGCCAGTCGCGCTGTATATGCTGGGTAACTACTTCCGCACGATTCCTTTTGCGTTAGAAGAGGCGGCGATGATGGATGGTTACTCGCGCAAAGAAGCAATATGGAAGGTGGTATTGCCGCTATCGGTACCTATGCTCGCAACCGTATTTATGTACTGCTTTATTATCGGCTGGAATGAATACCTGTTTGCGTCTGTATTCTTAAAACAATTCAAAGAGTTCTACACATTGCCACTCGCGCTACAAGAGCTATTTGTATCGAAAAATGCGATTTGGGATCGAATCATGGCAGCGTCCATGTTAACTCTGGCTCCAGTCGTAGTGTGTTTCTTGTTTGCTATGCGTCATATGGATGGTGGCAAAACTGATGGTGGTGTGAAAGGTTAATAATTATGGCTTCTATTTCATTAAAAAATATTGTTAAAAACTACGGTGACACCAAGGTTGTAAAAAACATCAGTCTTGATATCGAAGATGGCGAATTTGTGGTGCTAGTTGGCCCATCGGGTTGTGGTAAATCGACGACGTTACGCATGATTGCAGGTCTTGAGCAGGCGACATCAGGTGAGATCTCCATTGGTGACCGAGTGGTTAACGATGTCGAACCACAACATCGTAATATCGCAATGGTGTTCCAAAACTACGCACTGTATCCGCACAAAACCGTTGAAGAGAACATCGTGTTTGCTCTACGCCGCTTAAAGATGGAAGAGTCGGAGATCCAGCGCCGGTTGGAAGATGTTGCCAAAATGCTCAAGCTGGAAGATTATCTCAAGAGAAAGCCTGCTGATCTTTCTGGTGGCCAGCGCCAACGTGTTGCTATGGGTCGTGCAATTGTACGTGATGCTGACTGTTTCTTGTTTGATGAACCTTTGTCAAATCTGGACGCCAAACTGCGTAACCACATGCGCACCGAGATTGCGCAAATCCATAACCGATTTGGCCGCACCAGTGTTTATGTTACCCACGACCAAGTCGAGGCAATGACGCTAGCGGATAAAGTGGTGGTATTGCGCGATGGTATTATTGAGCAAGTCGGCTCTCCGATGGAGATTTTCCTCAATCCAGTTAATATTTTCGTTGCGACCTTTATTGGCTCTCCGTCAATGAACATTATGGACGGTACACTGTACAACGACTATCTGGAACTAGGAGGATATCAACTGCCTAGAAAGCTGCTGACCGGAGTTCATTTTGATGAGGCAGTACCGGCGGAGGGACTTGCTGTAAAAGTGGGCATTCGTCCAGACTTTTTCAATGACAAGGAGTTCTTTGGGGAGAGTGACACAACCTTTAACTTCGATAACATCAACATCGACCTAGTTGAACCGATGGGGTTTGATAAAGAAGTGTTGTTTAAGTTGGGAGAAGAGAACGTGAAAGCACGCTTGGACCTTCGTTCAGAAGTAACACGCGGCCAAAAAATGGACTTGCTCGTCGACTTATCTCGTGTCCTTCTGTTTGATGTGAAAACAGAGCAACGCCTTTAATTGCTAATCCCCTTCATAGGTTTGTGAAGGGGATTTTTTATGGATGCCAATATGTCTCTATTGCCGAAAATCTGTGAATATCTCAACGTTAATAATCAGTTTTCTTTATTAAAAGGCTCTGATCTTTCAAGTCAGCTTTGTCACGCGTGGTTCATTAGCCAGCAGCTTGACCATGTTGAATATCATGTTGCCTGTGAACTTCTTACCATAAATAAACACCATCCTGTCTTGGAGTTTTTAGATGCGTTTGTACCGGACGCTGAAGCCGAGCTTTCACATAACTATGATGAGTTACCCAAAGGCGATAATCCTCTGTGGCAACTATTCAGCCCCGAAGCTATAGTGGCTAAATCGACACCCGAAAAGGTAAGAGAGGATATTCACCGCAATCGAACTCTGCATAATATGACCAAGTCGTCACAGGCGATTACAGATGTCGCTGAACAGGTCTTGTTCACGAGCAATGTGTTATTGGGTGTGCCACTCCGAGGGGATGATGTTAGCCACTTAACTTTGGGGGAGTGCTTCCATCAAACCTTACAGCAGGCTCAAAACCAGCAGCAACAGTATTGGTACGATCATCCAATTCCTGTTGGTATCTCTGCCGAAGAGAATGAGATCCTTTACGGTTTAAAGCACCTTGATAAAGCGTTGTCTGGGGAAGTAGACCGAGGCAACCTTGCACCAGACGCTAAGGCAACTATCGTGCTCTCATGCTCGGTGACACACCCTGCGCTGGCCGACATTGCGAAGCAGTATGTCGAGTTTGAGATCAACACGCACCTTAACCTCAAACACCTCAATGTAGCCGTTTTTGGTGAAAGTGAATGTCTTGAGGTGCTGCGTCATGCATTTCCAGAGGCGAGTGATGATCTTAAAGGTGTATTTGGAGTAAACGGGGCATATGGAAGACACTATAGCTTCCTCAAAGCTGTTGCGCCTTTGTGGCAAAAAGCAGTGAACCCAGAGCTCAAAGCCACATTCAAAATTGACCTTGACCAAGTGTTCGACCAAACCATGCTCATCAACGAAACGGGCAAATCTGCGTTTGAACACTTTTTGGATTCTAATTGGGGCGCTAGTGCAGTTGATAACAATGGTCACAAAGTCAAACTGGGCATGATTGCTGGTGGACTGGTCAATGAATGCGATGCTCACTTGGGTCTGTTTACCCCTGATGTGACGTTGCCGACGGGCAGTGATTATGCCATGTTTGAGCAACTGTTCTGTGCTCGTTGGGGGCAGGCTATATCCACTCAAGAAGAAGTCATCAGCCAGAGAGATGACATCCAGCGTGTGCATGTCACTGGCGGAACCAACGGAATCTTGATCGACGCACTGTATGAGTTCCAACCTTATACGCCAACGTTTATCCATCGAGCTGAAGACCAGGCATTTATATTGTCTGCCTTAGCTAACCCAATCGATGATCATTACCTTGCGTACAGTCATCAACCCGGGCTGATTATGCGCCACGATAAAGAAGCGTTTGCGGGACGAGTCATGGAAGTATCGGAGGCTGGAAAGGTGCTCGGTGATATCGAACGAGTGCTGTTATTTAGTGGCTACGCTAAACAGCATCCATTAGGAATTGAAGCGCTAAAAGAAAAACTGTATCCATTTACCGGTACGTTTGTCTCGAAAACGCCAATCGCACTTGCACTGCTGAGGTTTATGTTAGAAGGTTGCTATCGAAACAAAGATTACTTAGATGATGGTGCACACCGCTTGGTTAACTGCTTGAATTATTGTAAAAATGATTTAGAGAATGAGGTCATCTCCAATCAAAAAGGTTGGCAAGAGTACTATTCACAACTGAAGGACGGAGTGTTGACGCCACAAGCAGTTACCTCCGTCGGTCGTTGTCAGTTATTGGTCAGTGAGTGCTAAGGATATTATGTCGATAAAAAAACTAGCAGAACATTTAGGGCTCTCTAAATCTACCGTTTCGCGGGCGTTAAATGGATACAACGATGTAAACCCAGAGACTCGACAAAAGGTGTTGGCTGCGGCAAAGGAGATAGGCTATAAACCTAACCCAACAGCGAAGCGTCTCGCATCTGGTAAATCAAGAAACGTTGGTATCATTCTACCGGCGAACTCGCGGATGTTCGTTTCACCCGCCTTCTCAAAAGTATTGGCGGGAGCTTCAGCATTTCTTGCTCGTCATGATTACCAACTGATCGTAACAACGATTGCTGATTGCCAAGATGAGAATAAGGTCTACTCAGATTTCATTGAAAGTGGCCTGATCGATGGGCTTTTTATTGTTCGTACACGCAGCAATGATGAACGTATTGCCATGCTAAAACAAAAGCAGTTTCCTTATATCTGTCATGGTTACGATATCGGCTTTGAGGAAGATTGCTTTGTCGACGTTGACAATGAACATGCCTTTTATCAAATGACAAAACGTCAGCTAGAGCATGGACATACGCGTATTGCTTTCCTAGACGCGCCTATTGAATTGACGCTCTCTCAAGCTCGTAAGCGAGGGTATGTTAAAGCTATGGAAGAGGCCGGTCTATGTGCGGATGACCGTTTATTGCTCAACGGTGAACTGAACGAAGAAGATGCGATCAAGATGGCAAAAGAGGTATTGTCATTAGCTCATCGCCCAACGGCGATCTTGTGTGCTGATGACACCATGGCGTTAGGTACTATAGCTGCTTGTGAGGAGCTTGGTTATCAGCCTGGTGTCGATATTGCGATTGCCGGCTATGGTGACTATGAGCACAGTCGTTACAGTAAACCTTCCATCACAACCTTGCATTACGATACGCATAGTGTGGGCGAAGAAATGGCCAAACTGATGCTTAATCGTTTGGAGAACAAGGGTTTTGAGATTCAAAACTGGTTCGAAGCGGAAATTGTGTCTCGTCAATCTGACAAAATCACAAACAAGTCATTAACCTAATCCAAACTGGGCAGCCTACAGCTTAAACAATGGTAGGCTGCCTCATTAATGCTACGATTGTTTGCATGTTTTACCATCGGCTGAGAATTCACCTCTACCTATTCCTCGCTAGTCTTTACCATCCGCTCTAACCTGATGCTTGTTATGACCGACAATCATGGATCGCAAGCAATGAACTTAATCGTCAACGTGCACAAAGGTGTTCGCAAACTCGGCTTTGAGTGGGCTACTCGTCAAGCATGGAAGTGTGGAATGAAAGCCAACTTGGTGAATCGAGTGATTGGTGTTGCTCGTGGGCAAGTGGTGTGCGTGATAGATGGCGCACGAGCCGAACTCTCTACCGAGTTGAATAACCCTCACCACCATGAAGAGAAGCAAGGGCGATATGTGTTTGTTGGTGGAGTAGTGTGGGAGCCAAACGACCTGCTAGCTCCAGCTTTCCCGGAATTTATGTTTATGCATGTTCGCAACTTAGGCAGTAAGCATAAATACATGACCGACGACGAGCTATTCTTCAATTTGGCTTAACCAATGATCGCCTTGTTTATTAAGTGCTTGATTGGATCTCTAGCGGTTTTGCTTATTGCGATTCTTTCGAAAAGTAAAAGTTTCTATATCGCTGGGTTAGTGCCACTATTTCCTAGCTTTGCGCTTATCGCTCATTACATCGTGGGTACTGAGCGCAATATGGAAGCGCTTCGTATGACGGCACTGTTTGGAATCTATTCATTACTCCCGTATGCCGCCTATCTATTGGCTGTGTACTATTTCAGCTACTTCTTAACTCTAAGTGGGACCTTAGTTTCCGCTGTTATGGTATGGGTTCTTTTCGCAACCATTTTATTGGGAGTGTGGAACAGAACCATGGTGATTGCGACTTAATTCAGATGGTCTTTAGTCATAGGGGTAGTGTACGCTTTAGACAGCTTTTTTCCTCAGATTGGTAGATGGTTGAATAATTCGTAGGAGGAGTGTTGAAGATATGCACCCATGGAATCAAACAGTAAAAGCAGTATTAGAACCATTGGCAAACGCTGAAAACGCCAGCTTTATGAAAGCCTACATGCGTGACCAGTATACCTTCTACGGTATTCAGTCTACACCACGAAGAGCAGCTTTAAAGACGTTATTTACCAAGAGCCAACTTCCTTCCTTGGGTGAGCTTTCAGGTGTGATTGATGAGTTATGGTTGCAGCCCGAGCGAGAGTTCCAAATGGTCGCAGTTGACTTGCTTATCAAACTCAAAACTCAATTACCGTTAGCGATGTTAAAGGACTTAGAGCACTGGTTAACCACGAAGTCATGGTGGGACACTGTCGATATGCTAGCAACACATATTTTGGCGAGTTATTTTGTTCGCTTTCCCGAAGAAACTGCGCAAGTCATAGGGAATTGGCGGCAGTCGGAAAATATCTGGTTGCGACGTTCAACGCTCCTCTATCAGTTAAAATTCAAGCAAAACACCGATAGAGCTTTGCTTTTTGAATTGATCCGAGAAAACCAATCAGATAAAGAGTTCTTCATCCAAAAGGCAATAGGTTGGGCATTACGAGAATATTCAAAAACCGATGCAGAATCTGTCGTGCAATTTATAGAAACAGAACGAATTGAAGGGATAGCGAAGCGAGAAGGGCTGAAGTGGTTAAAGAGTAAGCAGATTATTCGAACACTTTAACCACTCCATATGCTACAGAAACGTTTAGGTACGTTTTAAGTACTGTTGTTTCGTCATGCCATAAAACAACTTAGAGTCAAAACCTTGCGTGGTTTTGTAGTAATCAGCATGCTCGCCCTCTCTGACATAGCCACACTTTTCTAACGTTTTATATGAGCCAACATTTGAACCATAACAGTCAGCACAGACTTTATGACTGTTAAGTTCATTGAACGCTAACTCAGTCATAAGTTGACATGCACGAGTAGCAATACCTTGTCCCCAAGCGAGCCTTGGAAGCTGATAACCTACCTCGCGGTTGCCCTCTAAGAACATAACTTGGGTGATGGCAGTCATCCCCATGTATTGTCCTTGATGGTCTCGAATGACAAACGTTGGGTTATCGGGCCAGCGCTGCTCTTTGAGTGCTTTTTCAGTATCTTCAACAATGGGAGCAAAAAATCCCTGGTATAAGGCTTGGTCTGCTGGGGCAAAAAATAGGTATTGATTTACTTCTTCGTCATCAAACATCTTGAAGATATCGACGAGATCCTTTTGTTGGATCAATTGTATAGATAGCGTTTCATTAAATGGTACTGACTCGCCGTGTTTTAATTTTGAATATGACATTGTTTACCTCGTTATTTGCGGGCCATGTTAATGAATTCTTCCAAAGATGAATTGTACTTTTGCGACAAATTACGTCTCAAAGTCACCATAGATGTCTATAGTAAGGTCGCGTTGACTCAGGTAGCGATTAGGTGTTCGTTTGATCTGCTGTTTGAGTTGTTTTATGAGGTGCGATTGGTCGCTAAAACCAAATCGTTGAGAGAATGCAGCCCAATCCAAAGGCCCTGGTTCTTGGTATAATGCGAGCACCATCTGTTCCAGCTTTAGCATTGATTGGTATTTCTTAATACTGAGCCCCATAACCTGGCGAAAGTGCCGCTCAAGCGTGCGCCGAGTGCTATTGCAATCTTGCGCCAGTTGTTCGACATTTAGCTCGCTGGCTTCATCACTACTTAGTTGGTTAGCGATAACGGAGAGAGCCTTAGAAACTAATGAATGGGCTTTGTCTTGTTGATAGCTTAATCCTAAACATTCAAGCTGCTTTTCTATACAACCGACGACTTCTTGTTGAGATATACAGTCGAGTAACGACGCCTGAAATGACTTGTCAAAGCGTAAGGTTAACCAATCGTACCATCCACATTGATTTAGTATCTCAGAGGATTGTGGATTGAGTAAATAAAGTGCATCAGGTTGAAAGGTGATGCCAATGCGTTTTAATGGAGCAACATCATCCATTAGCAACAAGTGTTCGGAGGCCGAGAGTAAATGACTACCTTGCCCACTCATTACCTGTTCGCCATTGTCATAATGGTAACGCTGCTCCGGTGGCGTAAATAGCAGGTGAGCCCTCGGGTTCGGGATCAATTGTGGAGGCGAACTAATTACCTCGTTAGGTTTAACCTCTAGATACCAAACTTGATGAATTAACCATTCGTACCCTTCAAGGGACTGCTTCCAAGTGATCATTGATACCGTATTGTTGATTTAGGGGCTTTGGGTTAATTGTAATTTAATTTGTGGGTAGCTGGTATGAGTGTGTGTTAGCCGCTATCACGAAAAAAAACTACCAAGACAGGCGCTTCTCACAGGTTGAAGGGTTCAGAAGGCACGAAAAGGAGGTAAGCTCGGTAGACGACAAGTCGATCGAGAGCTTCACAAAAAAACTACCAATTGAGATTCACCAATTGGTCAAGCATCCGTGATACTGCCAAGTTAACCAATGTGTCGACAAGACCAGTTATTCGAGTGGCGAAAAAATCTAAGCTGTCTGCGTTTCGTTGAGAAGGTCAGTTTTACTTACACTATAAATTGCGCGTTCGTTGTTCATTCTTGGCTAGAATAACGTCGAATCTGCGTACTTCAGTTGTCATATGGTCAACTATAAATAGCAAAATTTGCTGCATTTCCAATAAGATCCAAGGAGTGAAGTTCGAATGGTGATGCGAGTATTGCTTAGAGTATTAGCTTTATAAAGTGTTTTTATTTAGATATTTAATATGAAGTCAATCTCATATTAAGCAATATAAATATTATTTGATTCTGCGCACATTGATGGGTGGGTAATATGTAATCATGCTCATAATGTAGGCAGGTCGATAATGTGATGGGTTTAATCATTGGAAGTGGGCTAGCGCTTGCTTATCAAAGTGCACACTATGCGCTTTGGTTTGTACTGACAGCCTGGTGCGCTCTCATACTCGCAAACCATCATTGCACCTCATTATGGGGGCGTCTTAAGTTGTGGTTTACCGCAGGGGTTAGCTTTTACGGTACGTCCTTATGGTGGGTAAGAGGCTACCTCCGTAGTGAATACACAGAAGCGACTTGGATACAGTATGGATTGTGGCCTTTCTTAATTTCTATATTGGCGGTGAGTTTCCTACTGCCTCCATTAATCACCCATCTCCTGTCGGCCAAGCGAACGCTTTTTGTCCTCCCTTTCGTTCTGGCCTTGCTTGATATGGCAAGAGAGCATACAGACTTTTCCTTCGCATGGCTCAACCCTGGGCTGCTTCTGTTGGATGTTGGGTTCTCAGGTTGGCTCAGCACCATTGGCACCTTTGGCGGCGCTTTTCTGGTTTACAGCATCGCTAGTCTTAGTGCTTTTGCAATCATGCGATTACAGCAATCTGATATTATTCTGCTTCTTATCCCTCCTGTTGTGTCATTCACTCTGTGGGTGGGAAACTCATTGTTGACGGCTTCAGGCACAGAGTCTGAGACGATATCAGTGCGCCTCATTCACGGCGACTTTTCCGATGAAGAGAAGCGCTCTAAAGGGCGAGTAATTGCTCGAGTGGAGCAGTTTACGGCCTTATCACTGGGCACTGACGCACCATCGTTGGTGATTTGGCCAGAGTCGACGTTGTCGGTTGCCTACCAAGATGTAGATAAGTGGATAGCGCCATCTTTTGAAACACTCTCAAGTTCGGGTACAACAGCACTCTACGGCGGTCTGTATCGAAATGGCCAGCATCTTCACAATGTCATTTTTCAAAGCCGCGATGCAAAACCTATCTATTATAAGCGATATCCAGTGCCTTTTGGCGAAGCTCGTCCACCATGGTTTCGCCAACTCCTTCAATCCGTCCCGTTATCTCGAGGCCAAGACGTAGTGTCAGGGTTTAACTCATCGGCTCTCTTCTCTATTGGGGACAGCGCAATCGCCCTTGCGATATGTTATGACGCCTTTCAGTCCGATGTGTTTTTACGTTCCTTACGCGATAAACCAAGCGGTGTTTTGGTGCTGCTTGGTGATGTGGCTTGGACACATGCCCTATGGGTAAAACGATTTTTACTGAGGCTTGCCCAAGTACGCGCAGCCGAAATGGGTAAACCTCTCCTTTATTCCACGAATCAGGGGTTTACGGCATTCATTGATTCTCAAGGACGAGTGGTCGCGAACAAGACGCCTAAGGCGCACACTGCTTCACTCGATGTTGATGTTCCTATTTCGTTATCTCAGACGAGATACACCACTTGGGGTAGCGAATGGTTAGGGTGGCTTTTCCTTGGCGTCATCATGATGACGCTATTGGTCCCTCGCCAATGTTTTGCGCAAACGCGCTTTATTTTTAAATCAGAATGAAGGAAATCAATTATGAACCCTCGTTGGTTAGGTGCTGGCATCGGACTCGGTGTGGCCCTCGTCGTGGGAGTGGGGCTTTTTCAAGACTCTACTCCGCTATCACAACAAAGAATTGGCAAACCGGTTAATACGGCCTCTTCTCATATGTCACAGCCACCACTTGATTGGCATGATACGCCAAATAACGACAATTCTCAGGCTCAAACTCAGCGTTATGACTCTGAGAACGAGCGTCGACAAGCGTTGGCCATCGCAGAGCTAAATGCCTTTAATGATGACATTGCACAAAGCCTTGCTGAGCTCAATAGAGAAACTCAGGAAGCGTTGTCACAAGGTGAGTCACCTTCACTGATGTTGGCCAGAGCCAGCCAAATTCTAACCGACTTGGAAGAAGAAGGTGTCCTATTGGCGTACGACCCAACGTTGCAAATCCCAGAAAAACGCAGTGACGCACAAGTGGCATTAGAGCAAAAGGTGGAGCGTATCGAGACCAACTTAATTGACATTGAGCAGCGGTTTGACCGCCTAAGTCAATAAGGAGGATGCCATGAAAGGATTATTGCTAGGAATGGCTTTAACTGGGCTTGGCACACCGGCAATGGTGTTAGGCGATGCCGTTGGTGAGCTCACTGGCGAGGCCAGCGCGACTCAAGGGCGAGCCAGTTATCAGATGCACTTTCCTGTCCCAGAAGGCGTGAATGATATGACGCCACATTTGGGGCTTCGCTACACCCAAGGCTCTGGAAATGGACCGCTTGGACTCGGTGTACAGCTCACTGGACTGTCGAGCATCACCCGCTGTGCACAAACCCAAAAAGACGATGGGCAACAAGGTGGAGTGCATCTCGATAATACGGATGTCTATTGCTTGGATGGTGAACGGCTGTTCCTGACTTCTGGACAACGTGGTCGTGCGGGAAGTGAATATCGGCTGTCGACGACCCCACAAACCAAAGTTGTCGCAGTGGGCAGTGAATCGTCTGGGCCGTCTTCTTGGCGAGTCTATTCGGCCGATGGGCTTGTCTCTGATTATGGCGAACAAACGAGTGCTCGCACACAAGCCCAAGGTCATACTCTAGAGTGGAAACTCTCCAAGCAATCGGACCGCTTTACTAACGCGATCACGTACCGCTATCGTCAAGACCAAGGTTTTACTTATCTGGAGTCGATTCGTTATGCCGATGTCGCTATCGAGATGGACTATGATACTCGCCCTGACGTCCTGACATCCTATCAGTTTGGTCACTCTCGAACTTTAGCCCAAAAACTCAATACCATCCGTATTGAGCGTAAGGGTCAATCGGTTCGCTCCATACCGCTTCGTTATGAGACTATCGACTCTGCCGCGCAACCTTATACCAGGCTTGTTTCGGTGAAAACCTGTGGAAGTGATGGCGATTGTTTACCGACTCACAGTTTTGAGTGGGAGAGCAACCCGTATGCGCATGTCGAGCCGCTGCAAAGCACACTGGTTAGCAACACCGATTTTAAAGGATTCATTGCCGGAGATATCAATCAAAATGGTCGTCAAGATATGTGTTATCTCGACAATGGACTATGGTGTAAAGAAAACACCGGCCCGGGGCAATTTGGCGCAGCTAGGTTATGGAGCTCAGACTTCCAAGGGAGTGAGTGGAGTGAGCCTCAGCATCATGCGTCGCTCTCTTTCATCGACATCAACAATAGTGGCCGTTTGGATGTGTGCGCTTTTAATGAACAAGGCTTCTTCTGCGCACTAAACCAAAACAATCAACGTTTTGAGCCTGGACGTTATTGGAGCAGGAATTTCACCATTGATGAGGCGGTGCGCCTTTTGGATGTCAACAAAGATGGGCTACCGGACGTGTGCCGCATTGAAGCGTCACAAGTGGTTTGCGCGAGAAATACCAGTAACGGTCTCTCAAATGAATCTACGCTGATCACTCAAGGCTTTCCTTTAGAAAAAACTTACAAACCTCGGTCACCCTACACGAAATATGAACCCGTTAACCTTCCTTCCCCTCAATTTGTGGACATCAATGGCAATGGGTTTGTCGACCTGTGTGGCATGAAGCTAGATGGGGCATGGTATTGTGCACAAGGCACAGGAATGTCGAACGGCCTACTGGCGTTCGGTTCGGCCGTGAGATGGGCGAGTGGTCTCCCTGTGGGGCTTATTAACACGGCCAGTACCTCTCCCAGTCAATCGCAGTATGATCATGATGTCGACCAAGTGGAGCTGCTTGCTCGCACTTTCACACTAAGTGATCTCAATAGTGATGGCCTACCAGAACTCTGTTATCGACACGGCAATCGTTATGTGTGTCATCAGAATACCGGTACTACATTACAGACCGCCACAGAGCGCGCAACTCTCGATGAGAATGACTGGGCCAACAGTGTGGATGGTCGCATTTTAGAAACCTCTGTCACCTGGCATGATCGTAACCTCGATGGTTTAGCTGACATGTGTTACATCCTGGGTGAGCGGTTGATGTGCGCGTATGGCAACGGGACGACTTTCTCAGAGCCGGAGGTTGTTGCCAATATTCACCCTGATTTAGAGTTTATTACAGAAAGCAGCGCTCACGGTAACTGGGTGCGTCGATTCTTTGGTCTCACCATGACGGTTCGCTCCACTGCGGTGAATCATGCCTATGGTCCCTTTAAAGCCGGAGTTGATGCCAATGGTGATGGTTTAACTGGCGATTGCTACCGCTCCATGGACGGTCTAGCGTGTTTGTCGTATGAGTACGAACCTTTAGCAAAACTGAAATCCGTCACATCGGGTCTTGGTGTCACTACCACATTTAAGTACGGCATGACGGGTGATGTTACGGTATTTACGCCTCGAAGCTCGAAAGCCGATCGCGTGGGCCTTGCACCTAACCGAACAGTGGTGAGCCATATCACTCAAGACGATGGGCTGGGTGGCATTAACAGCACAAGCTATCACTACTCTGGTTATTACGCTGATATCGATGATGGTATTTTAGGTTTTGGGGCCATTAGTTCTGATGATGGACGTCAAACAACGCTGACGACGTTTGATTTTCATGAGGACAAGACGCCGTTTATATCGAGCATCGCTATCACAACGAGTCAGCAACGTACCTCCTACACGCACTATCAATACCAAACTCTACCATCACCCATATCAGGAAAAACATGGCCAGTGCTGCGTGAGCAGCAAAACACAACCTGGGATTTGAATGGCAATCTGCTCACACAAACCACAACCTCGTATCAAGGGTATGATGCTTATGGGTACCCAAGTGATACAACAGTGGTGACACGAGGCAGTAGTGGCCCCGAGTTTCAAGAGCAGACCGCCACCACGTATCAGCACGATGCAGTGCGCTGGCTTATCGGCAAGCCGACAAGCATCGTGGTCACTAAGTCTAATGGCAGTGACACACAATCCCGGCGCAGTGAGTTCCACTACGATACACAAACTGGCGCGCTCATTGAGCAAATCAAAGCCCCTGACCATGCTTTGGCGCTTACCCAAGCGTTTACCTACAATGCTAATGGCTTTCGTACCAGTGAACGTGTATCAGGCAGTGGCGAGTCACGCTCAAGTCAAACTCGATATGATGCCTTTGGCCGCGTAACGAAGCACACCAATGCATTAGGCCACAGTGTGACCACTGAATACGACGTACGGTGTGCACTGCCCTCAAGAATCACGGATGCCAACGGCTTAAGTGCCACCTTTGAGTACGATGCATTTTGTCGTGAAGCCAAGCGCACGGATGCGAATGGGCAGTGGGTAAAGACGGCTTACCATTGGAGTGATGGCGCCGATGCTGGCTTAGACCAATTTAACATGGTGCTTGGTGACCGAAGTGTGTTTATGGTGACCACAGAGACTTCTCAGGGGGCCAAAGGCGTGACCTACTTTGATCGATTTGGTCGAGAGGTTCGCACCAAGCAGCTTAATGCCAACAATAAATGGGTGATGGTCGACATCGCTTACGATAAGTGGGGGCAACGCATTGGTGAAACCGTTCCTTACTTTGAGGGACTGTTTGCCGGAGATGCGACCTACTGGAGGCGTAGCGAGTTTGACGTTTTGGGACGCGTAACCTTGCAACGTAAACCGACTGAAGATGGACAAATGCTGGACGCCACAACCCATTTCTCAGGGCTCACGGTGACGACCACCTTGCCAGGGGGTAGTGATAAAGTCGACACAATGAACGCGAAGGGGCAAACGGTGAGCGTCCAAGAAAATGGCACCTCGACACTGTATTACTATTATGATGCCCAAGGGCAGCTCATTAGCACGGATGCAAACGGCCTTATCACCACACTGGCGTACGATGAACTGGGGAACAAAATACAGCTCAACGACCCTGCAACGGGTAATTGGACATACGGATACAATGCATTTGGTGAACTTATCTGGCAACAAGACGCCAAAGGCCAAAAAGTCCACTTTGAGTACGATAAGCTAGGTCGAAAAGTGGCAGAAGTCCGCCCTGAGGGGCGTACTGAGTGGGCGTATGACACACAAAGTAAAGGACAGCTGGATAACACCAACAACCCAAACAGTCAGCGCCGTTATACCTATGATAGTCAAGGCCGTAAAACGTCCATGACCTTAACGCTCGATAGTAAAGATTACCTCACCCAATATCATTACGATAATCAGGGTCGTCTTGACCGTGTGACCTACCCATCAGGGCTTAATATCGACCGACGTTATGATATTAATGGAGCATTGAAACGGCTCAGTATTCCTTACTCCGATATTTGGGATGCGCAGTACATTCAGTTAGAGGAAGCGCTTCAGGCTACCGCTGAGCGTATCATTGAGCTTGAAGTGAAAGCGCATGAGCTTGAGCAAAGTGCGCTCTTCTACATTGAAGAGTCTGAGCGCTTGCGACAAGCCTCGATGCAATTGTTGTCACAGTACTCCGGTTATCAAGCGCAAGCAAACGCACTCAGCAGCGAAGCGAGTGGTCTATTTCATGCGGCGCATGTGAATGCTGTTCAAGCCCAACATTACCGAAATAAAGCTAACGCGTATTGGCACCGGTTTGGTAATACAGTTTTCACCCACTACAAGACTGAAAATGGGTACGCATACTATAAGTTCAGTCGTTGCACTAACAAGAACTGGAAAGGCAATTGCACCAGTTGGGAAAATAAAGTGGATAGAATCCCAGCTTGGATGGTACATCAAAACTTCTGTGTTCCACCGGGTGGTAAATTAGGCGGATTCTGCTATTCAGGTCCTAGCTCGTCAATTAACTTTACACAAGTCTACAATCAGTGGGCGGCACACTACCAAGCGATTGCTAATAACTACTCCGCGCAAGCGCATCAAAAGCAGTCGCAGGCCAATCATTACCAGCACCACGCAAATCAAGCGAAAGCTCAGGCAGATAAACTGTTGGCACAAGCTAACCACTATGCGTCGTTAGCTCGAAGCCAAACCGACACACTGGCTGCCATGACCGCTGAACTCGAAGACTTGGTGGAAGCGGAGAAAGCGATTCAAACCGCGCTCGATGCAAGGTTGGACGATGAAACCGACGAAATAGTATGGCTGGCGACCAGTCGCGATGTGTTCGGACGAGTATCAGGTGAGCTCTTCGGTAACGGCCTTTTGACTCGTAGAGAGCTTGACCGTGCACGTGGCACCATCAAACGCATTACTACAGGTATGGGTAATCAATACCTTCGCGACCTCCGTTATACTTTTGATGCGCGCAATAACGTGATTGAGAAGATCAGTGAGGTTCGTCGTCAAGAAGAGCGTTACCAATACGATGAGTTCGACCGTCTGATAGGTTGGCAGTACAGCGATAATGACACTGCCAGTTATGTCACTCGAGATTATCGCTATGATGTCTATGGCAACCTGACTTACAAGTCATCACAAGGCCAGTTTGATGTAAAAGAGAATGGTCAGCTTAACGGTGGTTATATGTATGATGCCAACGGCAATATGACCACTGGACGCGGTCGAACCTTATCCTGGAACTCGTTTAATAAAGCGGCCCGTGTTAACGATAATGGTTTGGTGACACTCTACGAGTACGGCAGTGAGAAAGAGCAAATCAAACGCACCACCCATGGTATCACCACCTATGTGATAAGCCCGGAGTATGAGTTGGACGTGAGTACAGACGCCAGTGGTATTAAAACCACCACCATGCGTCATCGCTTGTTCGCCGATGGTGTCGCCGTCGCTGAACACATCAAAACGCTCAAAGGCAGTGAAAAGCAAATTGATCGTACTGCGTATTTGCATCGTGATGCGCTAGGCAGTGCTGATCTTATCACTGACTCCAATGGTCAAGTTCAGCTAGAACGTGGGTATACGCCGTTTGGTGAATTAATTGCAGCGGCTGAGCTTGACGCTAATCCACTCTTTACCAATGCTGAGATGCGCGGGTTTACGGGACACCAGAGTGTGGGAGGTCAAAGTACTCTCATCAACATGAATGCCCGTTTGTATGATCCAGTGATCGGGCGCTTCTTGAGCGCCGATAGCATGGTGCCAGCCCCAGGATTATCACAAAGCTACAACCGTTACGCCTATGTGTTAAACAATCCAGTGAAATACAACGACCCTACCGGCCATTACTGGCAATTTGTGGTAGGCGCAGCTATTGCACTGTTTGCGTCGATGTTTGACAACCCCATGATATGAACAGTGGGTATGGTTATTGGGTCGATTATGATGGGCTTTGGGGCTGGAGAAATATTCTCTGGTATGGCGAGCATGGAAGCGGCCATGGCCAGTGGTGCAACGGTGTCCTTTACCTCTAATGTGATTGCTACCGGGGATATGGGGTCCGCCCTTCAAGCTGGTGTGTTAGGCGGTTTTTCTGCCTTGGCGACCTGGCAAGTGGGCCATGGTATAGGTAAGGACTGGGGTACGGGGACTCAAGCGTTAGGTCATGGTGTGGTTCAAGGTGGTTTCAATGAACTGCGAGGTGGCACCTTTCGTCAGGGCTTTATCAGTGGCACCATAGGTAAACTGGGTGGTTCGGTGGTTCATGAGAACTTCCAACAAACCCAAATCGCTCAAGTAGGTGGCATCGTTGCGGTGTCAGGGATTGCAGCTGTGGCCAGTGGGGCGAGTAGTCGTGATGCAATACTGGGTTCTGCTATAAGTGTTATCACAGTGTACCTATACAATGATATCGCTCGTATGAAAGAAATGAATAGGCGCTCCGGACCAACAACTTTAAGGGAAATTAGAGGGGGAATTTCAAATATCAGTAACACTACAGATGGTATAGCTACGGCTTGTCTTATGGTAGCAAATATACCTTGTGCTACAGTGTTTGGTGCAACGTCGTTAGTCTCATCGGGCACTGCATTGCTCATAGATGTAGAACTTGATGATGCGAATTTGGTCGAGGGTGTGAGTTACATGAATAGTGTGGTTTCCGGGGTACTTTTGCCTAAATATGCAGTCGAAGCGTTACCTAATAAGTTTGAATTACCAACTCTAATAATCATGGATTCTTATGGTAAGTTTACAGGATTTATGTTCTCTGAAGCGGCAAACAATTATGAGGGAACTAATGATTAAAGTTAAGGCGATATACCAGAAAGCAGCTTTACAAGCAGTAAGCGTAATGTCTATCCCATTTGGGATCCTATATTACGAAAAAAGAGAATTGTACTTATTGATAATTGCAGTGCTTTTATCAATAGGATTATTTCAGGCGCATGTATTAAGTTTGGCTAAAAGAAATTTAGTTTATCTAGGCCGATTAATCTCAATCTTGATTGTGACGTTTATTTTTGGATGGATGGTATCTCCTTCTGTCGTAGCGATACCATCCAGTTTAATGATGGGGTGGCTATCATGGAATGGATTAAAAGAGTTAGAAGCTAATAATTGATTTAGAAAAACTCCGGTACAATTAAAATACATTAGCACCGATGCTCAAAAACTACAGTTAGAGATAAAGGAGCCAAATCATCTATTTTGGCTCTATTTCAAGGAAGTTAAATGAAAACTATCATTGTTTTGATAACCGCCACCTTTGCTCTGTTCGGTTGAGGTGGTGGGGATAGTGTTGGCATTACATCGCCAACACTTAGACTTGAAAGCTTACTGGTAGGTAACATCAAAGAAGTCGAAACGATTTAGAACCACTGAACTAAACCGTTTCTATCAGGTTAGAAAAACTATTATCTCGTATCGTGAGCTTATCTAAAGATTAACGAAAACTTGGGATAATCGCTGGTATCCCTGGTAGAAGACCAACCAACGCCATCACACTACTTAGTACTATAAACATAACTCCAGGCAATACCCATCTGCTCATTTTACTCAGCTCACCGCTACGTTCTTTACAACCGACTAAGCCTAAGTTATCTAACAACATAGTGAGAGACCAGCCAAACGCTGGGTTAACTAGTGCGGAAGAAAAGACAACGATAGCCGCTGATTGTGTGGTTTTCCCTTCGCGCGTCATTTCCATTCCTGCTTCTAGCAATGGAACAAATACTCCAACAACTAACGCAACACAAAGTACAGGTTGCCATATAGCTAAGTCCATAGGGTAGCCCCAAACAGCCGCTATGATACAGAACAGTGCTGTCAGCAAGGCGCCGGCAGGAATAGGGCGTTTAGCTATAGCGGCTGGCACGATATAAGTGCCCCATGAAGAAGTAAAATTTGTACCACCAAGCAGAGAGCCGAATGTTTGACGAATTGAAGCCGTAGTCATTGTATCGTCAATGTTCATATGTACTTTTTCTGTACGTTCTGGATAGCTGATTTTTTGAAACACTTGATGCCCTAAAAAATCTGGCGACCACATGGCCACTGCTAAAATAGCAAAGGGCAGTACCACCATGAAATGTTCAATTGTGGGTAAGCCGAGCATCCAGCCAGTATTCTCTCCCCACCAATACATAGGGTTCATATTGGGTAACCCAGGCTCGGTTTGAAAAGAAAACGGAGCGCCCATGGCAAAAGCTAACGAACCACCTAACAAGCAACTAAGAGGAACGGCTAGCCAACGCTTGCGAAAATGTTCCAACAAAGCATACAAAATAATAGTGCAAAAGATCACGACAAATGCAATATGACTCATGCCTATTCCCTCAGCCCAAGCGAACAGTTTTTTAACTTGAGAAACGGTTCCAACAAAGCCAAGGTAGAGTAATAGACCACCACAAACGCCTTTACTAGTGAGACTTGCTAGCATGCTGCCGCCTTTACTGATGGCTAAGATTAAGCCAAAAGCGCCAATCAGCAACCCAAAAGCCATGGGATGCCCGCCTGCTGCGACGACAATAGGAATTAAAGGGATTAGTGGACCGTGTGTGCCTGCGAGATTAGCAGTCGGTAATAAGAATCCTGAGAAAAGAATAATGAAAACAGATGCAATGAGTAATTCATAACGAACATTTTCCAAAACAAAGCCTTCATTTAGCCCAAGCGCTCCGGCAAAGGTGGCTGCAATGGCGCCCACCATAACCACTTTACCAATGGTCGCCGCCATAGCTGGGATGGTATCTTCGAGCTCAAATCGATAATCCTTAAACGGCAGATTGGCACGCCAGCGTTTGGGTGCCATGATTTGTAATTCATGCTCTAAATATTGTTCTCGGCTATCAAACTTCGATCTTGGTTTATGCTGTTGTTCATAAGTTAGTTCATCCTCGTTGACCTGAGGCTTATCTGTTCGTATGTGCACGGACTCTATAGTACTGCTCATTTTGATTCCTTTCGCTCACACTCTAAGGTGTGTTTTCCAACCAACGTTATTTATTCACTGTACGAAGACTACGCGAGTAGTTGTCTATATATCTTCTGCGACAAAGACTCGAGGACTCTTTTTATGACGCCTGAAAATCAGTTGTTAGTACCTTATACCAATCGAAAAAAAACAAATAGTCTCAGACAGTTAGACATTAGTCGTAGAGTGCGGCTGCCAGTATTAGTTTTGTTGCGGAGTTTTATGGAACTGAATCAGGAAATTACGAACTGGCTGATTACATTAGGTAAGCACCGTAATTCCATGCCGAAATCTTGCTTAAAAACTAACTGAGGTGGAGCATATGGTTCAGCGGGGGCTTGTAGTTAGATTCCTGCCTCTGCAGGAATGACTTAACCCTAAAGAAGTTGTGTAGCTGCGTTCTTAAGGGAACACAGGTTTTGGTATGAACATTGAGCTCGAAATAGGACAAGAGATTTACAGAAATCTTATGCCCTACTTGAAGCGTTTCGAGTGACTTCGAAGGAGTATGAGTTTGTTGTAGATTCCCTACACATTAAAAGACATTCGTAAAACTCTTAACAGGCATTTGTTGAGACACAACAAGCACTTTGCCATCGGTATAATAATCGTGACTGTCGTTTTTTGCTGTCACAGTAGCAAGCTTAAGATTCTCAGCATTCCACTGAGCGTTTAGTCGAAATACATTCTGCTTGAGCTTGTCACGCTCGGAGTCGACGTCAGGAGCCACGCTGTGCAAGATGGTGATAATACCGCCATATGGTGTGATTGTTAGGCCGTTATCATAGCTAAGTGCTCCTACCCATACAGTTTCTCTGGTTTGCTTGTCTATACCTGCATTCCACCATCGAATATGCGAGCGTTTAGTTAGCGTTCCCGGTAATTGAAACGCAAGGTCTTGTGGCTGCCCGTTCCACATCAAATCGGAGACCGGTGGTGTTTTAGTTTTCAGCAAATTGACGTAGTCGGAGAATTCAAGTTCGCTGCGAGAGAATGTTTTATTTTCAATCCACCCTAGCTGCTTCATTAGGTTCTTGGGAGTTTCACCCAAATAGAGCACGTTTACTGCTTGAGCTGAGTAAATCGACGATTGCCCCGCGAAAACCTTAAAGTTGAGTCCTTTGACATCAACCACTTTATTTTGAGTGTCGGTAGTGGTGGTGAGGACGGTATCGTCGCTGAACCAAAAAAAGTGCGAGTAGTTGAGTGCTAACATGCCTACTAGCAAAAAGCTGCTCGCTTTCAGCCAAGCATAACGCCACTGCTTTTTAAGACCAAAATAGAATAGAGCTAAGGACGCTAAACTTAGTCCTAACGTGTATTTGTGTTCTGAGATGAAGGTCGCCATCTCACCTAACACTGGCACATTGTCCACACCAGCGGCTAACAGGTAGCCCCAAACAACAAATTGCCCCACACCCAACAATAAACCTATCAAGGCATACAGAGAAAATTTACGCCAACGAATATGGTTGGTCCCTGCCATAAATGGCACAACCCAAGCGATAGGGCCTAGTAGCCTTGCAAAGGCAATCACCCAGAATGAATTGCGGTTCATAAGAAGGCGACATCGAGCTAGCGGTCTGCGTATTTTTGGTTGCCAGCGAAGGAGCTTCTTTTGTGCGCTAAAACCGTAATGACGACCAATGAAGAAGCTCAGTTGATCACCGAGTAAGCCGCCAATTAGTACCGCGATAACAGCGAGATATCCACCGCTATAAAGTTGATATCCCGCGGCAATCATAAAGGGTTCTCCCGGAACCACGAGGTTAGGGCCAATGACTGCGTCAAAGAAAGAGCCGAGAAACAGTCCCAATGTCTCAAACATAACGATTCCTTACGTCCTTAGTTTTTGTCGTTTTGATTGGATTTGTATGATTGGTTACTGCTGTTGGTAGTGACCGAACTTGTATTCCATCTCGTTGTTGCGCATTTCGCCAAAGAAAAATCGGCGAACATTGGCTTTGAAATAAGTGAATCCCATTTTGAAGAAGCCATCTTGCTCAAGGCGGCGTGGGTCAAACTGGAAACTCAGCGGTAAGAATCTAAAGCGCCATGTCTTAGCGGCTTTTTTGACGTAGTTACAGTCTTCGCATAGCACGATACTTTCATCAAATCCGCCAATTTCCTCATGAGCACGTTTGGTAGAGAAAATACATGCACCCACGGCGGTTGGGAAAAAGAACTGTGTGGTAAATAACCCTGCATTGAAGAGTCCGTAACCTGCTTTGTAGGCGGGAGCAAGCTTACGCGAACCCATATAAATGCCCGCAACTTCAAGCTTCTCTTCTTCAAGCTTGGTCATTGCTTTCTCTATAAAGTCTTTGTCTAAGCGGACATCAGCATCTAAGAATAATAGTCGTTCATGTTTGGCTAACTTAGCGCCGGTATTGCGTCCTAAGCTGACACCACGTGTTTCCATTGTGTGAACAGTCAGTTCAGGAAGGGCTGGACGATATTTTTCGGCCACTTCACAAGTGCGGTCATCACTGTTGGAGTCAACGACAATCACCTCGAAGTTTTGGTAGGTTTGACAGCTTAAGTCACTGAGTAGACGAGCGATTCTTTTCTCTTCGTTAAGAGTGATAATAACAATGCTTAGTGGTTTCATAATCCAGTCCCTTTGTTCATCAGGTGTTTGTTGATGATTGGATTATGAAGTGGCTGTGCTTAACCTTTGATGAGAAGGCAATTCATATTCGGTTAATTTTCAGAGGAATAGTTGGAATTTTCCTGTTATCTGTCCTTTTTTTCTTTTTTATGTTTCGTTTGGGTTCGTTGTAAAAAATGGAAGAACTCATAAAAAAGGGCTTTTATAAGACCTAAGGAAGTGAGAGAGATTTTACCTCATCCAACACCCATGGGTTTGCTATCGCCCCTTTGTTTTTCACGTGCTGCCCATGAAGTGTTTGTTTCACCGCTAACTCCACCAATTTGCCTGATTTGG
Source organism: Vibrio sp. SCSIO 43133 (assembly GCF_023716845.1). Taxonomy (NCBI): domain Bacteria; kingdom Pseudomonadati; phylum Pseudomonadota; class Gammaproteobacteria; order Vibrionales; family Vibrionaceae; genus Vibrio; species Vibrio sp. SCSIO 43133. The sequence goes on along the minus strand of NZ_CP068025.1, from coordinate 1,041,266 downwards.
TGCGTGGTACTTCACTAATGGTATAAATTTCAGAAGGAACATGGCGAGGGGAGCAATGTGCTTTTAAACGTTGTTTAATCTGTTGTTTAAGGTTGTCGTCTAATGTCTCAGTATCTTTGAGTTGCACAAACAACACCACGGTTTCGTTCCCATCTCGGTTTCTACCAACGGCAATTGAATCGATCACCTGCGCAAGTTGATTCACTTGCTGATAGATTTCAGCTGTGCCGATCCTTACGCCCCCTGGATTAAGAGTAGCGTCACTTCGACCAAAAAAGGTCATACCGCCAGTAGGACTTTGCATTACATCGTCGCCATGATTCCAAGCACCTGGGAATTCAGCCCAATACGCATTGTGATAGCGTTCGCCCTTATCGCTCCAAAAACCGATAGGCTGATTGGGAAAACTGTTGCGACATACCAGTTCTCCACGCTGTTCAATTACGCTCTTACCTTGTTCATTGAATACTTTTACATCCAGCCCTAGTCCCGGTGCTTGGCATTCTCCTCTGTAGACTGGGGACACAGGGTTACCCAAGACAAAACAGCCACAAATATCGGTTCCCCCTGATATAGAAGCCAGATGCAAGTCTGGTTTTATCGCGTCATAGACGAAATCAAACTGTTGCGGATAAAGTACGGAGCCTGTTGAACACAGCGTTTTGAGTCGTGGTAAAGCGAAGTGTTCGTTGGGTTGATAATGGAGCTTTTGTAAAGTCTCGAGGTACTTTGCAGATGTACCAAACAGAGTGACCTCAGCTTTATGAGCGAGTTGCCAAAGGGTGTTTACTTTGGGATAGACAGGGCTGCCATCAAATATCACCAATGTTGCCCCCGATGCCAAGGCAGAGACTTGCCAGTTCCACATCATCCAACCACAAGTGGTGTAATAGAACACGCGGTCTTGGGGCTTGATATCACAATGGAGTTGATGCTCTTTCAAGTGGTTGATAGTAGTACCACCGACAGAATGCACAATACATTTGGGTTTGCCTGTTGTCCCCGAAGAGTAGAGAACGAACAAAGGTGCATTAAACTTAACGCGATGGAAGGTGACTGGCATAGGCGAAAAACGCTGTGCTAGGGAGTCCCAATCCACGGCATTTTCCATTTGGGCATCGTGCTGGTCAGAATAGCGAATCAGGCAAGCTTGGTTAATCGAAGGCAGAGCGTCGATAAGGCTTTGGTTTTTCTCAATCATTCCGAAAGCCTTGCCATTGAAATGGTAACCGTCGCAACAGAATAGGATTTTAGGTTCAACTTGCCCAAACCGTTCGATGACACTGTCCACGCCGAAATCGGGAGAGGTGGAAGTCCATATCGCACCTAAACTGGTTGCTGCGAGCATGGCGATAACTGTATGAGGAATATGTGGCAAATAGCCCGCTACGACATCGCCTTCAGCAATACCCAACTCAATAAGCCATTGTTGGACGATGGAGACCTGCTCAATTAACTGCTGCCAAGTAAGGTGAGACGACTGATGATTTTCGTTCTGAAAGTAAATAGCAAGTTCAGAAGGGTGAGCTTTGCCGTAAGCTAGGAGATTTTCGGCATAATTTAATGTCGCATTGGGGAACCAGAGCGTGTCTCTAGCGACGACAGGTTTGTCCCATTTTGGCGAACCTAACTGGCAACTCGGCGCATGCCTGTCTCCAACTACACCACAATAATCCCATACTTCATTCCAAAAGGACTCTGGCTGGCCGATGGACCACTGATGCAAATGAGCATAATCACTAAAGCTGAGCCCTTGTTGTTCCAGTACTTGCATAAAGGCTTTGAGATGAGAACCCTCGACTCGCTCGGGAGAAGGCGACCAGAGTGGGATGTGATCCATGTCGTTATTTGGCATGCGCTTCCTTTGTACTTAATGCGATGAATTGTGATTAAGTTTTGGTGCGAATCCTCAATACGTCAAATTGAGGGAGCTGAAAACAATATATTGATAAGTCGAAAGAATTCGTTCAAATGTAAATAAATTGTTACACCGCGATGCGCATTAGAGTCTGATTGAATTATTGTCAGCAAATTTCTCCGCACATAGGCTTAATGTAACAAAGTTGTTAATGGTGACGAGATGACTCAGTACGTATCAAAACCTGTGAACGAGCTCGGTTTTGTGGAGTGGAGCAGCGAGGAAGATCAGATATGGCATGACTTGGTTGTTCGACAGCTCGATTTGGTGAAAGAGAGAGCGTGTAAGGAGTATTTGCACGGCCTAGATTTGTTAGATCTACCCCTTGATCGTGTTCCGCAGCTACCTGAAATTAACCGAGTGCTACATAGAGAAACGGGGTGGCAAGTGGAACCAGTACCGGCGCTTATTGATTTTGACCGATTTTTCGCGTTATTGGCCGACCGCAAGTTTCCTATTGCGACGTTTTTGCGGTCGAGAGAAGAGTTTGACTACTTACAAGAGCCCGACTTCTTTCATGAGGTATTTGGTCATTGTGCCATGTTGACCAATCCGCAATTTGCCGAATTTACTCGAATCTACGGCAAGCTAGGCAGTGATGCTGACGCCAAACAGCGAGTATATTTGGCTCGACTGTACTGGTTTACCGTTGAGTTTGGTTTAGTGGAACAAAACGGTCTAACTAAAATTTACGGCGGTGGAATTCTTTCTTCACCGGGAGAAACTCTCTATGCGTTAGATGATGAACGAGCACTGCGCCAAGCTTTCGACTTGGATACCGTGTTAAGAACTCCGTACCGCATTGATATCATGCAGCCGACCTACTTTGTACTGGACGATATTGACCAACTATACCAACTACGATCGGGCGGTCTCACCGAATACGTTAATCGAGCGATGAACGCTGGATTGTTGCCACCACTATTTGAACCAAAGGATAAGACTCATGCTTAATGAACTGCGCTGTGAAGCGTGTAGTAGCGATGCACTGGCATTAACGAAGGAAGAACAGCAACAACTACTGACAGAACTGAACGGCTGGAGCATTATCGAGAGAGATGGGATTCCTCAGTTAGAAAAACAGTTTAGTTTTAAGAACTTTAAGTTGGCTTGGGCCTTTTCTAATAAGATTGCTGAGCTAGCAGAAGATGAGTTTCATCACCCTGCAATTCTTTTGGAGTGGGGGAAGGTAACCGTGACTTGGTGGAGCCACTCAATAAAAGGATTACACCAAAACGATTTTATCTGCGCGGCTAAATGTGATTCGCTGTCGCACTCATAATCCCATCGAATGAATCTAGTGTAGAAGGTATGTTGTGATGCATACCTTCTTGTTCTTATTGCTGCTCTTCACACAAACACAGAAAAAGATGAGGTTTCCTTACAGTTTCTCTAGCTGAAATTACGTACAATAATCAAAGCAGAAGAATATAAATCAAGGGAAGCTATGTTCAAGCGCAGTATTAAATGGATTCTACCATTCGCGATTTTAGGTGTGGCCGCTGGTGGCTTTATGCTAGTGGAGCAAACGGCTCCAGAAATTGAAGACCAAAAACAAGTCGATACCGTCCCAAGAGTTAAAACCCAAATCCTAAAAGCCGAAAATCATCAGGTGCAAATCTCAAGTTTTGGTGAGGTAGTGCCACTTGAGCGCACTGCGTTATCAACACAAGTTTCCGGTGAAGTTACCAGTTGGCATCCGAACTTTGTGGCAGGCGGCGTGGTAAAACGCGGCGAAATTCTTTTCACCATCGAAAAAGATAACTATCAAGCAGCGGTGCTGCAAGCCCAAGCACAACTCGCGCAGGCGCAAGCGGCCTTAATTGAAGAGCGTGCTAAGGCGAAAGTTGCCGAAAGACAGGCAAAGAAAATCAAAGATACCCAAGTCTCGGACCTCTATCTGCGTATTCCTCAAGTGCTAAGCGCTGAGGCCAGCGTTAAATCGGCGCAGGCTGCATTGCGCAGAGCCAATCGTGATCTTGCCAACTGTGAAGTTGAAGCGCCTTATGATGCGTTGGTGGTCTCCAGAAGCATCGGTGTTGGTCAGTACATTACTTCAGGCGCACAAGTTGCAGAGCTGAATAACATTGAATCAGCAGAGGTGATGGTACCCATTGCAGGCTTCGATGCGCCTTTCTTACCTGACAATATTGTAGGAGTGAAAGCCGACGTCATTTCTAAAGGTCGCACTAACTCGGTTCGAGATGGTGTGATTATGCGAGATCTAGGAGTGGTAGACAGTGCTACGCGTATGGCAAACCTAGTGATTCGAATCAAGGACCCTTATGCGCTGACAACGGATGCCAAACCATTACCTTTTGGTTCATATGTTGAAGTGGTCTTCAACGGTAAACAGATCCCAAACCTGTTTAAAGTGCCGCAAGAGTTGGTCACTGATGAGCGAGTCTGGGTTGTCGATCAAGAAGACAAGCTCGTCCCTAAAAGTGTCCATGTTTTGCGTGAAGAGCAGGCAAACTTCTTTATCGATTCTGGTGTGAAAACAGGCGATGAGCTGGTATTAACTGTGCCCGAGTTCCCGCAAATTGGAATGTCGGTGATTCGCTCGAATAGTAATTCAGAGGTATTGGTGAACCAAGGAGAAGCCAGTGAGTAAGTCCACTCAACGCGGCATTATCGCCCTTTTTGCCAATAACTCGGTAGCCGCCAACCTTTTGATGGCGTTTATCTTGATCATGGGAACCGTCAGCTACTTTCTGATTCAGCGCCAGATGTTCCCAAATTTTGAAATCAACTACATTAATGTGACAGCGTCTTACCCAGGGGTTTCTGCTCAGGAAATAGAAGAGACGATCCTAATCAAAGTGGAAGAGTCTCTGAAAGATGTCACCGAGATTAAAAAAGCGGTGACTGACGCTTATCGAGGTGGCGGTGCGGTAACTTTGGAAATTGATACCAAGGCAAACCTTATGGAAGTACTGGATAAGGTAAAGCAGCGAGTCGATGCCATAGCTAGTTTCCCCAAGGCGATGGAGCCGATTAAGGTCACGCAGATAGAGTTTAAGCAAGACGTTATTGGTATGGTGCTGTCAGGCAATACGTCGTTATCAGAGCTGAAAACCATTGCGAAGCAGGTAGAGAAAGAACTATTACAGCTTAATGACGTTTCTTTGGTTGAAGTCAGCTCTCCACCCGATGAAATCGGTATTGAAATTCACCCAGATGAGCTACGAACCTATGATCTAACGCTTGACGATGTAGTCGCGGCGATTCAAAAATACTCGGCAAATTTTTCCGCAGGACAAGTCAGGACTAGTACGGGTTTAGTGTCGATTCGAATTGAGAACCAGTACTACGATGGTTTTGAATTTCGGCAGATACCCGTCAAAGTTGGCGCCAATGGCTCCAAGGTCTTATTGGGTGATATTGCCAAAATAAAAGACGAGTTTACTGAAGGGCAACACTACTTTAAGTATTCAGGTGAGAACGGTATCTATTTGACGGTTAAGGCAACCAAAACCCAAAATATGGTGCCTGTGGCCGAGACGGTGAAGCGCTTTATTGACGCAAGAAATCAAACGTTACCTCACGGTATTCAACTCAACACTTTGATGGATATGACGTTCTACTTGAATGCTCGACTGGATATGATGCTTAAGAACCTGTTGCAAGGTGCGGTTCTGGTAGCGGTTTTGCTGACTATTTTCCTGCGATTCCGCTTAGCTATGTGGGTTATGGTTGGTTTACCGGTCTGTTTCTTAGGAGCGGTTATGCTGATGCCGCTGTTTGATGTCAGTATCAATATCATCACACTGTTCGCGTTTATTATGGTGCTCGGTATTGTGGTAGATGACGCCATCGTCATAGGAGAAAGTGTCTACACCGAGGTTGAAAAAGAAGGTGGAGGGGTCACTAATGTCGTGCGTGGCGCTCAGCGTGTCGCAACCCCTGCAACATTTGGGGTACTGACAACTATTGCTGTGTTTGTTCCGTTCTTATTCTCGACAGGACCAGAGAAGGCTTTTTTCTATGGTCTTTCTATCGTTGTTATTTTCTGTCTGATTTTCAGCTTGATAGAGTCGAAACTCATCCTGCCAGCGCATTTGGCTCATACCAAATTTACCCCAGTCAAAGAGAACAGTTATCGTGCCCGTTTCAATCGCTCATTTTTCCGCTTTGTTAATGGGCCATACAAGCGCACCGTGTCGTGGTGTGTGGAGTGGCGTTGGTCTGTGATGGCTGGCTTTATCGCAATTTTGGTTATCAGTGCGGCAATGCTGACGTCAGGGCATGTACGTATGATCCCTAGCCCTAAAGTTCCGTCTGACTTTCCAATGATCAAAATTGAGATGAACAGCAATGCGTCCGATGAACAAACGATTGATGCCTTACTCACTCTTGAAAAAGTGGTGAGTGAGGTCGACAAGGATATAGAGCAAGAGTACGGGCAGCCTGTTATTCGCGACATGATGACGATTAACACGAGTCGCACCGAAGGCATGATCATCCTTCCTCTTGTTGATGAAGACGTGCGTCCAGTTGATGCGTTTGAGCTGTCTCGTCGTTGGCGCGAAAAAATGCCGACGATTGTTGGTCTGAAATCCATTGTTATTAACGATAATGTGGCTGGTGGCGAAGAGGGCGACGAGTTTGGTTATTTGCTGTATGGCCCTGATATGGAAGTGCTGAATGCCGCTGGACGTGAGCTGATTTCAAAGCTTCAGCTCCAGACGGGGTTGTTTGATATCAGTTCTTCGATGGATACGGGCAGTCGCGAAGTACAACTTTCGCTGAAACCTGTGGCTTATGATCTCGGACTGGATCTCGCTAATGTAGCGTCGCAGGTTGGAGGCAGCTTTTATGGTGGAGAGGCGCAGCGAGTACTTCGGAATACTGAAGAAGTCAGGGTAATGGTTCGCTACCCTAAGTTGACCCGAGAAGCGTTCTCTTCACTGCGCTATGCCTTGATTAATACCCCATCAGGCAAAAAAGTGATGTTGGGCGATGTGGTTAATATCACCAGTAAGCCGGGCATCAACCAAATACGACGAGAGAATGGTTTTAGAACGGTTTATATCTATGGTTCTATTGACGAAGCGGTGATTGAACCCGATAGAGCAGTGAAGAATATTGAAAATAATGTGCTTCCGGAACTACGCGCTCAATTCCCTGAAGTGAAAACTGAGTTGGGTGGCACCATTGAGGAACAGCAAAAGCAAAAAGCAGAGCAGATAGTGTTCTTTATCGCAGGGATGATAACGGTTTACATTCTATTGGCTGTGCCATTAAAAAGTTATGCCCAGCCGTTTATCATTATGTCTGTTATTCCGTTTAGCCTAACAGGTGCGATATGGGGGCACTATTTCTATGGCCTTGATATGAGCATGATGTCCACATTTGGTTTGATTGCGGCGGCGGGGGTTGTGATTAATGACTCGTTAGTGATGACTGATTACGTCAACCAAATCAAAGCGCGGTGTGATTGTGCGAAGCAAGCCGTGGTTGAAGCTGGCTGTGCGAGGTTTAGGGCGATAACGCTGACCTCTATCACTACGTTCTTTGGGGTGTTGCCCATCATGTTCGAGACCAGTCTTCAGGCGGCGTTTGTTAAACCTATGGCCGTTGCTTTAGGCTTTGCTGTGATGTACGCCACCGTCGTAACTCTCATTGCCGTTCCGTGCTTATATGTGATTCTTGAGGATATAGGCAAAGCTTTTAGCAAACTGAAACGAGTGTACTTTCCAGTTAAAGATAATCAAAACACAACAGCAGTATGATTGTTGTGATGGTTTTCGATTTTAATTCATTGTAATCATTAAAACTAACCTTTCCCTTTGGTGCTGTATGCCAGAGGGAAAGGGTTGATGTTTCCTACCTTACTACTTCCTCTTTTCGATTGACCTATTCGATATTTATATACTAATCACTTTGATGTACTTCTACTCAGCGATTAAAGTTCGCTCTATCAACAGGTGACAAAACACGGTTTTGCTACCGTGAACATATTAGAGGGTTGAAAATGAAGAAGACAATTATCGCGCTTACATTAGCTGCTTCAGCATCAAGTGCACTCGTTGGAACCGCCAACGCATGTTCTCGTATCACGCTTGATACGCCATATGGTGTATCTCAAGTTAGAACACTTGATTGGGGACAGAAACTTGGTACGTATGCGATTATGTCACCAGCGGGTGTTGAGGTGGCAACTAAAGCGGTTCCATCGTACAAAACCGCGGCGAAATGGACGGTGAAGTATCCGACATTGAACTTAGAAGAACGTGCCGTGTTTGTCGATACATCGGGTGAAGCTATCAACAATCAAGGTTTATCTGCTTCAACTTTATATATGTACGATTCGCAAGCATTCATCAAGGATTATAAGGACACCGGTGCACCGGCAGTTAACTGGGGTGATGCAGCAGCTTTCATGGCGCAAAACTTTAAAACGGTAGAAGAAGCGGTCGCTGCGTTTGAAGCAAATGAATTCCAGTTTGCTTGGGCCGATGGTATTCATGGTACCCAGCATGGCTTGCATATTTCGGTACAGGACAAATCTGGTGACATTGCTTTGTTTGAGCTCAATGAAGGCGGCAAAATGATGGTGCATCGCGGTTCTGTGAACGACAAACTGCGAGTAATGGCGAACGCCCCTTTGCAGCAATATCACGATGAGAATGCGACAAAAGTAGGTGACTTTAATCATGTCGAAAATGGTCATGACATCGGTTCTACCATCTCATCCCCAGAAAGAATGCTACGAGGCTTGTACAACTCTGCTCATGTTAAGTTTGACCCACAGGCTTCATGGGCACAGACAGAAGGTAAGCTCCAATCCACATTCGATTCAGGGAATCTGGTGCCCCAAGACATTATTGACCCAGCAAACGGTGAAACATATGCCAGCTGGATTCAATATACCTACAACTTCGAAAATGGCTCATTCAAGATGCGCAACTTTGATACGTACAGTGAGATTCGCATCGACCTCAATCAGCTTAACGACATCAAAACCGTATCGTGCGCTGATTTAGTAGAACAAGCTGAGCTATCAAATATCGCTACCTTCTCTACGTGTAGTTAACCCTTCTTATCACTCTGGCAATGCCTTGTGAAATCCACGGATGACCTAATTAAAGGGATTTTTGTTTAATTAGGTATAAATATGAAAAACACTATAACTGCCATGGCTCTAAGTTTGATTACTGCGGGCGTTTGGGCAAATGAAGTGACATCGACTCACCAAAAAGATGTCGCTCCAGAAGCTTCGGTTCAAGATATTAACTATGGCGACCCGACGGCTCTATTCTCAATGGTTGGGCTGTCTAGATCAAACGATCGTACTCAACTCAACAGTGTATTTGGTTGGGGACAAGGGCATATGGTCTTCGCTGATTTAGGTATCGGTGACAAGAAAGATATTGAAGGCAAGACAGATATAGATTACCGCGTTCGCTATTTTAAGGTTAACGACGGCCTAGGTTATTCCTTGGATGTCATCGGAAATCGAAATATCACGACGACGCTAGCGGGTGCTATCTACAAGATCGAACTTACCCCTAATATCTCTGTGTTTCCAATGCTTTACGGTGGCTATATGGATAGCAAGCACGACATCGCGGTAGAAGGTAAATCGTCCTTTAAAAACTCGGCGTTAGTTCAAGGCGGTCTTTATGCGATGTATGGGTTTGATGCTGGTCACTGGCTCTATGCCAACCCTAAAGCGACATACATTACTCGCGCCAAAGAATTTGTTCCACAAATAGAAATTGGCGGCGGCTATATGGTGACTGATTACGCCTCCATTGGTTTCAAAGTTGAGCATACCGCGGACAATAAAGTGAGCAAGAAAGACACGGTCAGTTGGCTACAAGCCAGCTATTACTTTTAGTTGAGGTAAACCTGTGGAAGACACACTAGACATTGTTGCCATGTGTGTCATGGATGACCGCAGTTTTATTTTGGCGTTTCTAATCGGTGCGGCCTTTATGATGTTTTGGTTTGAACTTCGTCGCTGGAGTTCAGGCAAGAATAACGCTGAATAGTGTTCTAGCGACGATTAGAACAGGAGGTGCCTTTTAATTAAGGCACCATTTTTAATGACTGCCATGAATTAGCGAACGTTGGTATTGCTTTGGAGTTAGGCCGTAAGCATTCTTAAACAGTCTTATGTAGTGAGAAATATTGTCATATCCGGCTTCATAGGCAGCATCAGTAACACTCAATTTGTTGAGACTTTGTTTTGAGGACTGCAGTCTAAGTTGAGTGAGGTATTGTTTAGGGCTTAGCTGTGTTGCTGCTTTAAATTTCTGAGAAAAACTCGACTGAGACAATCCCACTTCTTCTGCTACCTGAGCTAACGTCATCTTTAGTCCCATAGGTGAATTCATAATCCTAATCGCTTTACTGATGGGGTGAGAGCGATGGTTCGAGATGATACTTTGGCAAGTATTATTGCGCAGCAACTCAAACACCAATTCTTGTCCGGTCAGGTCGATCAGAAAGTCCATGCAGGCTTCTTGCTCTCGAAGGATCTCTTGCATTCGAGTGTGTAGTTTGTCGATTCTTTTGTTGATGGAATTGACCGCGAAACTTTGTGACTCTAATGCTGTTGGTGAATCGACTTCTAGAGTATCAGCAACACGTTGACTGACGCCTTCAATCATTTGTTCATCGAACTCATACACCAGTGCTTTGGTGTACTCAGGCATCTTCATGTAGATGTTCGAATTAGGTGGTAACAGAACAAATTGGTCACGGTTGTATTGGAAGCTCTGCGACTGATTGACACTCACCGATTTGGTGCCTTTTAAAATGGTACACAGGCGAGGAGCATCGTAAGAGCGGTACTCATCGTGAAAGTCTTTTGGAAGATCGTAATAGAGTAAGTTTAAGCTACCGGTAGATAGTGCGTACTCACGTTCTGCCACTCGACTAAAGCTGTTTAGTTTATGCATAAATAATGCGTCTTTCTGTTTTCATCGCCTGAAAGCTAATAGTAAGGAGATGGCAAGAAGGTAACATTGATCTGAGTTAGGAAAGGCGGGAGCTTTTTAAACGCAAAAATGCAGGCAATCGGTTGGCCTGCATTTTTGTGATGTTGCACGTTAAACGTGTCGAATAATTACAGCGCTGAATCTAAGATGGCTACGATTTCTTCGTGGTTTGCTTGTTTAGGGTTGGTGAAACCACAAGCGTCTTTTAGCGCGTTCTCTGCAAGTACATCGAAGTCGTCGCGTTTTACACCAAGCTGTTCAAGACCAGCCGGAATGTTCACATCTTTAGATAGCTGACGAATAGCATCAAGACCTGCATTCGCGGCTTGCTCATCAGTCATGCCATTAGTATCAACACCCATGGCGCGCGCGACGTCAGCTAAGCGTGCAGGTACTACCTTAGCGTTATACTGCTGAACGTGTGGTAGCAAGATTGCGTTACATACACCATGAGGAAGATCGTAGAAGCCACCAAGTTGGTGAGCGATAGCGTGAACATAGCCCAGTGAAGCATTGTTAAACGCCATACCTGCCATAAACTGCGCATAAGCCATGTTGTCACGTGCAGTTAGATTGTCACCGTTTTGCACCGCCTCACGAAGGTTTGCTTGCACCATTTCGATAGCTTTGATCGCAACGGCATCCGTGACTGGTGTAGCTGCGATAGACACATAAGCTTCAATCGCGTGCGTAAGTGCGTCCATCCCAGTTGCCGCTGTAAGAGACGCAGGCTTAGCCAGCATCAACTCAGGGTCGTTTACAGAGATAATTGGCGTCACATTCTTGTCTACAATTGCCATTTTGATGTGGCGAGCCTCATCTGTGATGATGCAGAAACGTGTCATTTCAGAAGCAGTGCCTGCCGTTGTATTGATTGAGATCAGCGGTAACTGAGGCTTCGCTGATACATCAACACCTTCGTAGTCTTTGATTTCTCCGCCGTTAGTCGCAAGCAATGCGATACCTTTTGCGCAATCATGAGGGGAGCCGCCACCGAATGAAATCACACAATCACACTGATTGCCTTTTAGTAGCGCTAAGCCATCGTTCACGTTCTCGATAGTTGGGTTTGGTTTAGTCTCGTCAAACACAACCGCTGCTACGTTTGCACTATCAAGCAAAGTAGTGAGTTTACTTACTGCGCCCAGCTCGTTTAAAACCTTGTCGGTAACGATAAGAGCTTTAGTAAAGCCATGTGATTTAATAGCGTTTACCGCTTCTTCAAGACAGCCGACACCCATTAGGTTTAATGATGGAATATAGAAAGCGTTAGACATGCTCTACCTCGTTCAATGTTTAATAATATTTTTGACCGCACATCTCAAGAAACAGTGGCATTACCGCGGGGGCAGTAAAGCACTCGTACTACCACTTTAGAGGTGCTTTTTATCGTTGATTGAAGAGTAACAGTAGGTTTGAATAGCAAACTAGCGCAGATTTTATAGAAATAGTCGAAATTTGATTAGCCTGAATGTTATGAGAATATTTATATTATAAATTAGTAGGTTAGCGGATTAAAAAGAAGTGCAAAGTCGGTGACTAAGCGACTCTGCACTTCGAGGGGGAGGCGGTAAGGTGATACCGCCGATTTTTCTCTGTTGAAGGTGATTCAACAAATTGAGAAAGGGTTTACATCACGAGTCCGTTATCATTGCGCTAAAGCGACTTTCATCTGTTCGGCGACTTTGTCGACCTTTCCTAGTCCTATGATGACTTGAATACCGTTCTTACCAACTGGAACAACGCCTGCGGCACCAAGTTGTTTGAGTTTTTCTTTGTCTACAATGCCAGAGTCTTTTACTGATAGGCGTAGGCGAGTAATACAATTGTCTACTTCAGTAATATTGTCACTACCACCTAGGGCTTCAATATACTGGTGAGTTAAGCCTTCGATACCTTGATCACCGTCTACCGCTGTTTCTTGCTCTGGAGCCATGTCTTCACCACGACCTGGCGTTTTTAAGTTGAATTTCAAAATAGCGAAACGGAACACGCAGTAGTAAATGGCGAAGAAAACTAAGCCTTGCACAATAAGCATATACCACTGAACAGCAAGCGGGTTTTGACTAGACAGGACTAGGTCGACAAAACCGGCGGAGAAACCAAATCCTGCGATCCACTGCATACTTGCAGCAATATATAGTGAAATACCAGTCAGTACGGCGTGAAGTAAGTACAGACCTGGAGCTAAGAACATAAAGCTAAACTCTAGTGGCTCAGTAATTCCTGTAAAGAAAGAGGCCATCGCAGCAGCAAGCATGATAGAAAACACGGCTGATTTGTTCTTTTTATCTGCACAGTGGTAAATCGCCAATGCTGCACCAGGAAGACCAAACATCATGATTGGGAAGAAGCCTGCTTGATACATGCCAGTCACACCAACCGTAGCTGTTCCGTTAGCAATAGACTGAGCACCGCCTAAGAAGTTAGGAATGTCATTAATGCCAACGACATCAAACCAGAAAACAGGGTACAGGGCGTGGTGCATGCCAACGGTCAACATTAATCGGTTAAAGAAGCCAAATAGACCTGCTCCTAATGCACCCATAGATTGAAGTTTAACGCCGAACACGATAAGAGCGTCATACACTACAGGCCAGACATATAGAAGCACGAAGGCTAACAGCATACCCGAAATAGAAGTCAGAATAGGGACTAGGCGCTTTCCACTGAAGAATGCCAGCGCTTTAGGTAGCGTTACACCTGAGTAGCGATTGTAGATTTCAGCAGAGACTATACCGACAATAATACCAACAAATTGGTTGGAGATTTTGCCAAAGGCTGCTGGAACTTCGTCAGCACTAATACCTTTAAGTTGCTGCACGGTTTCTGGAGAAAGAAGAGTTGTCAGTACTAAGAAGCAGATAAAACCAGACAATGCAGCAGAGCCATTCTTGTCCTTGCTTAAACCAAATGCAACACCAACGGCAAACAACACTGCCATGTTATCGATGATTGCACCGCCGGACTTAATTAAAAACGCAGCAAGGGTACTGTCTGCTCCCCAACCTGTTGGATCCAACCAATATCCAACCCCCATTAAAATCGCAGCGGCAGGCAGGGTGGCCACTGGAACCATTAATGCCTTACCTACTTTTTGCATATAGCCGAGTATGTTCATTCAAACCTCTTTGTGTTTATTATCCACGGAACTTGCGCCCTGTACTTGCTTGCAACGACAGGGTGTTTATTCGTTTTCTAGTTGCTATTTGAAACTTATTTATCGATGCGAACAAACTAATTTTCGGGTACTATGGATTAAAATTTTTAATAAGTAGAGGCCGTGTTATGGCGAATGAACAAACCTTATTGAGGAATCTGCATACCTTCCATGTCGCAGCAAAAGTACTGAGTTTTACCCTTGCAGCGAAGGAATTGCACTTGACTCAGGGTGCGGTGAGCCATCGAATTAAGGTGCTTGAGAAGTCGCTTGGTTTTAATCTATTCACCCGAGGAACAAGGAAACTGGGGCTTACAGAGGAGGGCGAACGGTTTCATCAAACGCTTTCAAAATCGTTGTACTCCATTTTTGGTGAGATCGAAGAAATTAAATCGACGGATATGAGTGGGGAGATCACGATAGCCAGTTCGCCAAATTTTGCCTCGTCTTGGTTAGTACCAAGACTCAAAGATTTTAATCAGCGCTACCCCAACTTTAATGTAAATATTCTTGTCCACGAAGAGCAACAGAACTTCGAGAACGACCAAGTTGATATCGCGTTTTACTATGGCGATGACAAACCAAAGGACTGCTTCGTTAAACCTCTCTTTGGTGAGCGCTATATTCCTATTTGTTCGCCTGAATACGCTCAACGACTTAAGCTCTTTGAACGTGGCCTAGATGGACTGAAAGAGGTCAATCTTATACATGCATTAGGGTCAAATGTCTGGGAGCGCTGGATTAAATATCACGACTATGATCTCAATATCTTTAGACACTTTTATTGTGTTGGGCATCGAGGGTTAGATCTGACCGGAGCCCTGAACTCACTTGGCTTAGCGATGGGGAGGTATTATTTTGTTAAAGACTATATTGAGAGAGGCGAGTTGGTTTGCCCTTACCCTTCAATGAGCACTAGCCAAACTTATGATTTGGTATGTCTAAATGGTCATGAAGAAAGACCAAAAATCCGGACATTTATTCATTGGATCGATAGCCAACTATAGTGTTGGCTATCGGAACGAAAATTTAGAATGGATGATCAACCATAATCCAGAAGTTAGTGCTTTCTGGAGACTTAGCTAAATCGGCACGAACGACCAATCCGGCCATCAATGCACGAACTGATGCGCCGCCATCGTACTTGAGATCGGTAAGAAGTTCGTTCGCCGTGTAGGCAGAACCTACGCGACCTACCTCAACAAAGCCTACAAGTTGGATCCAGTCTACTCTCAAGAAATTCAACCAAGAGATATCTTTAATAGGGTTATAGGCCAACGTATAACGATATTCTGCAGAGCCATAAATCACGGCTTTGTCGTGGAATCGGTTATTGTCGTAGCCACGCATACGAGTAAAGCCACCTAAAGTTGCCCCCTCATTATAAGGTGCATTTCCGGTTATAGACTGAGTGCCATTAGGGTTATCCGTTACTTCCCAAGTAGGTGAATAACCGGTCCAGAAGTTCATCGCGATAATTCGTTGTGATGCCCAATCCGACTTGCCGAGCGAAAAGTATTTGCTCATATCAAGTTCGTTGAACGACCACTGCTTTTTAGACTCAAACCAGCCCCAATCGTGAGAAGTTGCGATGTATTGTCGGCTACCGTAGGAAGGGTTGGGGGCAAAGTCGGTATTATCGTAGAGTATGCCAAACTCCATCGCATGAATCGCGCCGTCGACGTCCCCTTGTTGAAACTCAAAAGATTGGTATCGATTAAATTGGCGAGCTACAAAGATAGTTGAGCCGCTGATCAACGGATTCCACTCTTTACCTCCGGAAGGCTCTGAGACTAACAAACCGTTGCGGATCTGATAGTCAACGAGTCCTTTGTCTCTGGTTACACCAATAGGAAGTACATACTCCATCTTGATATCAAACCAGTTAGATGCGCCATCCGCTTCCAAATAATCTAGATTAGATGAGCCATTGCTACCGGGACGAGGTGGGGTGTAATAGGCATTACCTGAAGTATAAGCACGTTGTTTTGGGTAATACCCAAACATGCCGTATGCACTCAAGAACACGCGTTCGGTTCCTGGAATCATGTAGTTCCAAACACCTCCAGCTAGTGCATAACTGGTTTCACCTCCAAAGACAGTGCCACCTATGGTCATCTGGTCTTGGTAGATACCTTTTATCATGCCGCCAACACCGACATTAAGCCCCATGGTCTCTGTACTAAATAGGTAAGGCAGTACCATGGATTCTCTAATTCTGTCTGGCGTTTCCTGTCGGTCAATACGCGACTTGACGTTAGTTGGTGTCGCTCCTTGCGCCACCACTGCAGTGAGTGAGCACGATATAGCAGCGATGACACTTATAATACGGCGATATGTCATACGAGTTAGACTTCCTTGTGAGATTTTTCATTCTTATTATGGTGTAACGATAAATAGCCTAACGTTATTTTAGGAGATAGAAAACACTAAGTGGTTATTTTGGCGGCTTTTTAACAATGGTTTTGTAAATTTAGTGGTTATACGTGCAAATATAGAAAACCCAAGCCGTGGCTTGGGTTATAGAGTCGCGAGTGAAGATTACTACATACGCGCCTTTAAATATTCCAAAGCCCCAACCACAGACGCTACTTGAGCATCGTTACACTCTTGTGAGGTGACTTTTGGACTGTCTGGATAAACTTCAGTTGTGGTTGAGTACTCACAATCCGTCATGCCGGTGCAAAGGCTGAGCTTTTTCAGTGGGTAATTGATGACGCCATTCTGAACGACTTTAGAACCGATAATATTGCCATTTTGGTCTGGCGGGGCAATATGAGTCACTTTTTCTACATGTTGGATAATCGTCGCTTGAAATTCATCTGCGGGATTCTCGGTATTGCCGACAAGATAGAAACCGTCAGGAACATTGTCCTCGATGTAGTCGAGACCATCGCGTGCCGCTAGTGCTGGTCGAAACTCGCTTTCATCTGTATCCGTTGTTTCATGTAAATCGATATGTGCCCAAACAGTGGTATCTAACGATGCAACCATCGCCATGAGGTTCGCAGACTCTTCTGCTGGTGAATCTGTATAGAAAGAGCGATTAGGGTCGACAGCATTCGGGTTCCAACGATTGATCGTTTCATAACCCCAAGGACTGACACATGGTGCGATAACGATGTTGAACAGAGACTCGTAGTGAGAGGCGTTTTCTCTGGCGAACTGAAGCGCACCGTGGACGCCAGAAGTCTCATAACCATGAACACCACCAGTAACAAGAACCGTTGGCTTCTGTGAATCCCAAGATTTGGTTTTTAATACGAAGAGTGGGAATCGATCAACATCATATGAAAGCGCACCATATTGCTCAATATTGAAGGTATCTTTTAGCGCTGCGATCTTTGGGAGTACATCTTCGCTGTACAGACGCTTAACAGTAGTCGATTCGCGCCATTGGATAACGTTTTCCTCAGTCCATTTCTGTCCTGGGGTACCGATAGGGTAGTGAAACTGGTTTTTCATGGTTTCCATTCTCGATATTGTTTGTGCTGCAAGAATAGCTTTGCAAGGTTTAACGTGCAACGAGCATGGTGTGAAGATTGTGACAAATCATTTTCGGACCACTGAGCTAGCGGTCCAAACGGCTCGTTTGATCGCGTTTAATCGCGGTTTGCTTGTTCAATCGCTGACATGAGTTTGTCAGAAATCAGGGCTTTTTGATTGGTGGTGAAATCAAACATGACGATCGTCGCTGTCCCCGTCGTGGTGACTTTGCCAAGCTTCTTGCTGACCACTTGATATTCCATCTTAAAGCGGTCTTGTTGTACCTCATTAATTCGAGAGCCGACAAGTAATGTATCGGGGTAGGTGACAGGCAGTTTATAGCGGCAATAGGTTTCCCCAAGTACTGGGCCTATATTCGTGACTGCCATGTCTTCCATTAGATTAATGTGACTGAAGTAGTCGAGTCGCGCGGTTTCAAAGTATCGAAAATACACTGCGTTATTGACGTGATTAAGTGCATCCATTTCGCCCCAAGCGACAGGGATCTCTGTAACGACAGAGTAGTCCTTAAGTAACGATTCCATATTGTTATCCCTTATTAAGTTTGTGCATTTACTCTATTTTGGAATTAACAATAATGCAACATTAACGGTGCGAAGTTGAGTACCCCGTTTGGGGGTTTATTCAATAGGTAGGGTTGAGAGGCATTTTCGGCACAAACACAGATCGGATTTTTCGATAGAAGACGTATCGCGCTTGTCCAGTTCAAAACACCAACAGGTATCGTGGCCCGCAGAGATGTCACAATAGGCGGCTTCTCCACATTTGGGGCAAACGTGTGTAGTTGCAGAACCTGCTAACTGCTCCATTTTGTCATCGCGTTCTTCTTCTTCCATTAAACGCCATGCAGACAATTCGTCCATGGTACGAAAGCAACCAGAACAAATGCCACCTTCGTTTTTACAGGCGGCTTTACAGGGAGTGGCGATAGCAATAGTTTTAGTCATAGATTTAAATCAATAGGTTGCACAGTTTGTTCTAGAGCGTTAGAATTAAATGGTAATAATTATCATTTGCAAAAATAAATGACGACACTCTTTTTAATTATTGGCGTGATGTTTATTCTCGCCTTAGCTCGCAAGCTTGCATTCTCCAACATAGCGCTCGCTTTGTTAAGTGGATATTTAGTGTTGTGGCTCTATTTGGATAACTCCACCCTAACGGCAATCTGTTTGCTGCTGTTTGCACTGTCGCCAATTTTGGTGCGAGTAAAAAGCCGCAATATTAGTTTTATCTTGTTCATTCAAGCTTTAATTTTGCCAGTTGCGATTCATTTTGGGATGACGTCGCTGCCGATTCAGTAACGTTCCCTAATCAATAAAAAAGGCTCCCATTGAGAATGGGAGCCTTGACGATAAGTACATCAGTAAAAATTACTTCACTTGCCAGTTGACCGTTTCTCCGCCACGGATAGGTACAACAATGTCATTACCGAATGGCATGGTTTCTGGCACGTTCCATTCAGATTTCTCTAGCGTGATAGTATCTGTGTTACGTGGTAGTCCATAGAAGTCTGGGCCGTTGTGGCTTGCGAATGCCTCTAAATTCTCTAGCTTGCCTTCTTGCTCGAATACTTCTGCGTATAACTCTACTGCTGCGTGAGCAGTGTATGAGCCAGCACAGCCACAAGCGGCTTCTTTTTTGCCTTTAGCGTGTGGTGCAGAGTCAGTACCTATGAAGAACTTCTTACTTCCGCTAGTTGCCGCTTCTACTAATGCTTGTTGATGCGTACCGCGTTTTAGAATTGGTAGGCAGTAGAAGTGTGGCTTGATACCGCCAACGAGCATATGGTTGCGGTTATACATCAAGTGGTGTGCGGTAATTGTTGCTGCTACGTTGTCGTTGGCATTTTTAACAAACTGAGCTGCATCGGCTGTCGTAATATGCTCAAGAACAATCTTAAGGTTAGGGAAGTCGTTAACGATTGGAGCCAGTACCGTATCGAGGAACTCTTTTTCACGGTCGAAGATGTCAACGTCGTGAGTAGTCACTTCACCGTGAACCAAAAGTAGCATTCCAACTTCTTCCATTGTCTCTAATACAGAGTAGATGTTCTTTGCTGAAGTCACGCCAGAATCTGAGTTCGTTGTTGCACCTGCTGGGTACAGTTTTGCCGCTACCACACCTGCCGATTTGGCTTTACGAATTTCTTCTTGAGAGGTGTTGTCGGTTAGGTACAGCGCCATAAGAGGCTCAAACTGCTCAGATGGTTTTTCGGCCATGATGCGCGCTTTATACGCAAGTGCCATTTCAGTGTCAGTGACAGGTGGGATAGTGTTAGGCATGATCAATGCGCGGCCGTTGTAGCGACTGATGTCACGAACGGTATCTTTTAGTACTTCGCCATCGCGAAGGTGAACGTGCCAGTCGTCAGGACGAGTAATAGTCAATGTAGTCATTTGGGCTCCCACCAAGTTAGATTCTTCTTGAAACGGAGCCTAAACGGCCGCGAAAAATGTGAATGCAATCGCTTACGTTTAGGCGACAGGATGATAGAGGAAAACGACTTAGATTTCACTATGTTTCTGGGACAATGTGCAAAAAGGCGTTAACATTGTGCTCTGCAAATGGACATAACAACAAAAAGGGCTCAGTCGTGGCAAAATCTACTCTGCTTTCCCAAATCAATATCTATCCAGTTAAGTCAGTTGGAGGTATTTCTCTTTCCTCTTCATGGGTTGAAAAACAAGGGCTTTGTTTTGACCGTCGTTTTATGGTGGCATTGGCCGATGGTTCAATGGTGACCGCACGCAAATACCCTAACATGGTAAAAGTGTCATCCAGCCTTCTACCGACAGGTATTATCTTCACTTACCCTGGACTGCCTCCTTTAAAGCTGCAATACAGTACATTTAAAATGCAGGATACGACCGCTACAGTATGGGCAGACAGTTTTTCTGCTTACACGACAACAGATGAAGCGGATGATTGGTTCAGTGAAGTATTGAATCAAAGGGTTGAGCTACTTTTCACTGGCGAGCAATCAAACCGGGTAAGAGAAAAACTGGGTCATAATGTGAGCTTTGCAGACGGCTATCCTTTACTTATCATTAGCTCCGGTTCACTAGCGGAATTGAATAAGCGAAGCAGTGAAGTACATAGTATGGAGCAATTCAGAACCAACTTAGTGGTTGACTCGGACGAGCCATTTATCGAGGACTCATGGAAGAGAATTAAGATCGGTGATGTAGAGTTTGAAGCTGTAAAGCCATGTGAGCGTTGCATTCTGACAACAGTTGATGTCGAAAAAGCGGAATTCAGAGCCAGCAAAGAACCGCTAACGACCTTCTCACGCTTCCGTGCCAATGAACGCGGTGGCGTGTTCTTTGGTCAAAACCTTGTGGCAAAGAATGAGGGTATGATTCGCACTGGTGATGCTATCGAAGTACTGGAATACAAAGACAAAGAGCACTACGAGGATCTGGATGCGAATAAACAAGAATTTGTTTGTGTCGAGCGAGAGCATGTCGCGAGGAATTTTGAAACTTTTTGGTTAGAACCTCAGAAAGGTGCAATGCCAAGCTACAAAGCAGGCCAGCATTTACCGATAGAACTCAATATGGATGGTAAAGCGGTCAAGCGCTTGTATACCTTATCATCAAGTCCAAGTCGTCCTGGGCGCTTAGCGATATCGGTGAAACGAGTTGATGGTGGAGAAGTATCGAATTGGCTGTTTGATCATTTTCAAGTAGGTGACACCTTGATTGCCGATAAGCCTAACGGTTCATTCCATATTGCCAACTCTGAACATGAGCCGCTGTTATTATTATCTGCAGGAAGTGGCGTAACTCCGATGATGTCGATGCTGCGCGACCTTACCGACCAAAACGATATACGAGATGTGGTGTTCTACCATCAATGTTCGACTTACGCTGATATCCCATTTGCGAATGAGTTGAAAAACCTAGAGAAGCAAAATAAAAATCTCACGGTGATATTGGCACTGACGCAACCATCAGAGGATTGGCAGGGATTAAAAGGACGTTTTAGTTTGTCCCATCTAAAACAAATTGCCGACCTTACTGAGAGACAAGTCTTCGTTTGTGGACCTGACGGCTTTATGCAAAAAGCAAAGAACTTGATGTTGAAGAAAGGACTACCTGAAGATCACTACCACCAAGAGGCTTTTGGGGTCGCTACTGCAACGGAACAAGTGGTCAAAACCGTACAAATTAGTTTAGATGGTACGGTGTTTGAGGGGGACAATCAGCAAACGATTCTAGAGCAAGCAGAAAAAGCCGGTCTTGCAGTTGCTCACAGTTGCCGCGCGGGGTTTTGTGGCGCGTGTAAGGTTACGGTAGAGTCGGGCTTAGTTCATCAGCCTGATGTACCGGCGATTCAAGACAGTGAAATTGCAGAAGGAAAGGTTTTAGCTTGTTGTGCAGTACCACAGACAGATGTGGATATTGTCAGTTAAATAGGGAATTGCGAGGCTGTTTGGTGCCAGTGTCCAACTGGCACCGACTTTCTATTTATTGCCTACTTTGAAGCACTCACTATACGTTGATGCAACGAATCTTTTAGTACCGCTCTATTGTGTTTCAGTTGATGCATTTCGGTATCTTCGATAGGAGAACCGTTCAGTTCTAACACACGAATTTCTTTATCCAGCGCGTTGTAGTTTTTCGTGTCAGCTGCAAAGCCTTCATCGCTTGCCGCAAGGGCATGAATAACGTCTTGATGCTCTGGAAATTCCTTCAGAAGAGAGTGATCTTCGCCTAACATAGCAACCCCTTTTATTGGTGAACAATAGTTTTCGCTTGGGCATTCGCACAAGTGACTCTGGGTGCCAACGGCACTTGTGATCACTAGTGCTGTTATAACAATGGCACATCTTTAAGCTGATTAAAAGTTGAGCGATGGCAAGATCTGATTTCAGAGAGGTAAATCACAGGGTTAAAAAAAGCCAGCAAATAATTGCTGGCTCTATGAAGGAAATCAACTTAGTCGTAGATCGTTGGGATTGGCTCGCGTTTATGTTGTGTTGCTTTATAAATGGCAACGAGGCGATCACTGACTTCTTGAGATACAGGCTTACCTTCGAGGAAATCGTCAATCTGATCATAAGTCAGGTTGAGCGCATCTTCGTCCGCTTTTTGAGGTGCGAGTTCTTCCAGATCTGCAGTCGGTGTTTTCTTAACGAGTTGCTCTGGCGCGCCAAGGGTATCTGCTACTTCACGAACTTGGCGTTTGCTCAGGCCAAATAACGGGGCAAGGTCACAAGCACCGTCACCAAATTTGGTGTAGAAACCAGTAATGTTTTCTGCCGAGTGGTCCGTACCTAGCACTAACCCTCCCACGTATCCCGCGATTTCATACTGAGCAACCATGCGAGCACGAGCTTTTACGTTACCTTTTACAAAGTCGACCTTTGCGCTGTCTTCTGGTAGTAGACCTGTGCCTTCTAGAGCTATATGTGAAGCGGCGTGCAAACCGTCAACGCCCGCTTTAATGTTCACAGAAACAGAATGAGTTGGTTCAATGAAAGACAAGGCTAGTTGTGCTTCGTCTTCATCTTTTTGTTCACCATAAGGTAGGCGAACAGCGATAAACTGATAGTCGCTAGAATTACTTTCTTCATTCAGTTCATTCACTGCAAGTTGAGCAAGGCGACCACAAGTTGTTGAGTCAACACCACCACTGATACCCAGGACGATAGATTTGCAGCCAGATTGCTGAAGTTTTGACTTGATAAAAGCAACGCGGCGTTCAATCTCAAAGCGTGGGTCAATAGACGGAAGCACGCGCATTTCGTCTCGAATTAGTTGTTCCATGTGGGATCCCTTTTCCTGCAAGCAAAAAATATTTTCTCGTATGATACCTACGAAAATCGCTGAAAAAAAGTTACAGTTAGGGTCAATCTATGCAGAGAGACGATTTATTGAGATACATATGACAAAAATAGCGATATTTGGTAGCGCTTTTAATCCTCCTAGCTTTGGGCATAAGAGTGTTATTCAATCTCTGAATCATTTTGACAAAGTACTATTAGTTCCTAGTATCTCTCATGCATGGGGGAAAAGTATGCTCGATTACAGCATACGTTGTCAGTTAGTGGACATGTTTATCTCTGACATTGGACAAGCCAATGTTGAACGTTCCAACATTGAAGAGTCTCTTTACGAACCAGGAACCTCTGTGACAACTTTTGCTGTATTGGAGGCGTTAGAAAAAAGATACCCAGAAGCTGAACTAACTTTTGTTGTTGGTCCCGACAATTTCTTCAGCTTTAGCAAGTTTTATAAAGCGCAAGATATTGTTGAGCGGTGGTCCATTCTCGCTTGCCCTGAAAAAGTGAAGATCCGCTCGACGACGATACGATATAGTTTGTCACAAGGTTTGAATGTAGATCACTTAACGACGCTTAGCGTCGCTCAACATTTGGTCGCACATAAGCTATATTGATAAAGATTATAACAAGGACGAAAAATAAAAATGAAAGCAAGGTGGAGTTGTATTGCTTTAGTAGTAGTGGTGAATAGTCCTCTCGCATTCGCATTTTGTGAGAGCAATACGAACAAATCTGTTGTTTTAAAAGCGACGGAGGAAGAGTCGTTTTGCTCGCTTATTTCTAAACCCTTCAACTATATTGGCAACCAAGTTATTACGCTTGGTGGTTTAATAGAAGACGAACCTCCTATCAACTCTCTACAAGATTCTTATTGGGATCAATGGCTTCTTACGCAAGAATCCGAACCTGTGCTAACAGGTAACATAGAAAATAGTTTTGTTGGTATTGGTTTATGGGTACCTGAGGAAATCGCTCGTCATAAAGACGAAATGTCGATGCAAGAATGGCTGATGGCACAAGGGCTTCATTTCGGCGTTGGCTTTGGTGAAAAAGGTAAAGAACCACGTTTACGCTTGGACTACCGTTGGCATCAAGACTACCAAGGCGATATGATGATGCAGGTGGAAGTGCCGTTTTAGTATCTAAGAAGGTAACTCTCTTCATTACTATCCAATCTCTTTAAAGCAGATTACTTCAGTAATCTGCTTCCTACATAAGTACTAATTCTCTCTAAAAAATACCCATATTAAATAATCACTTATTGAATCGTGAGAAAAATAATATTTATTAATCTATTTATATGTAAGAAATAACTTGCTTACGTGAGAATATTTGCTAAATAATAGATGTAGGAAAAATATAAGGTGTGTAAGAAATGAAGTATTTGTCATTATTTTTGCTTTTAACCTCTACATCTGTACTATCAGAAAGTATGTTAAATAAGCCAGTTAACGAGGTTTCGAAGGTGAACAGCAACCCTGTTAGTGGCCAAATTACCTTTAAAGGAAAGATCATGCAGGAACCTTGTGCGTTAAATGTAAGGGATTTCTCAACCAAGATACAAAAGAAAACAAATAACTGTGTTGAGTATACAGCCGAAAAAATCGAAGTATTTAATGAGAGAACAGTCGAAAGTGCTTCTGTTCTAATCGTCAGCTACATCTGATAAATAGAGCTACTACTTAAATATTGAAGTCAATTGAGTGATGTTGATCTCTGTTTTGGATTAATAATAATTAACACCGAATAATAGGATGGTTTGTTATTTTCTTGTGTTTAAGCTTGGATATGTAAGTCGTTTCGATTTACATTGAATCTTAAATATGAGGTAAGTATGAAAAACTACATATTAGTATTTGGTAGTTTAGTAAGTTCGTCTTTAGTTTATGGGCTTGAAATTGAATCAGTAACAAGAGGGGATGAGTTTACTACTGTAGGATTTCCTATTATTGCGTCAGATAATTCAGACTTAATCTTTCATTATAAAGAAGATGGTAGTGTTAATGACTATGTTTGGATGGTCGATGATAAAATCATATCGAAGGGAGTGGCTTATACTCCAAGTGAGAGTGATACAAATAAAGACATAAAACTCTGTTTAATTGAAAAAGGTGATTTTAACTGTTCAAATACATTAAAGATAATTGCTAAATTTGGTAATAACGACGCTCAGCTTCGAAACAGCAGAGCACCTAATACTGATATTAATGATTACTGGGAGGTGAATAATACGATAACCAATGAAGAGATTATCAATGACGAAGATACCTCTGTAAAAATCAAATTAAGTGTGGATTACATTGGAGCAGCAAGTATAGATGAATTACCATCTGGCTCTCCATATGTCACAGATCTATTTTATACACTGAAGTCTGATACTACAGTACTTCAGTCAACCTCTCGTTTGCCAGGTTTTACTCATAATACCTCCAATCAATCCACAAGTTATAACACAACAATCTCACAGTTGAACCTTTCATCGGTACCTTTGGTTAGTCTTTGCACTTTTGGCTTATCCTCACATGGGGCGAGTCCTACAATCGAACCTTCGTCTTGCAGCACTAGACTCGTAACAGAAAGACCGGAAAACCTTGGTAATTGGGTACAGCCGCCAACAAAAGAGCAATTCACTCTGTTGTTCCCTGGCCAGAGCTATCTGCAGGAAACCGTCGGCAGTAAAACGTATGTAGCATCACCACGTTTGACCAATACAGGTATCAACCTTGTTGAAAGCTACTGTAAATACATTTCGCCACGCGCCACTCCACCAACAAGTAGTGAGCTTAAGTCTTTAGCTCAAAACACATCGATATTTGATGATAGCTGGCCTGGAATGACCAACTATTGGACCAATACTACAACGACTAATGGTCCGTTTACCTTTGCTGGAATTACTTGGGCTGAAACAGTATCTATCTCAGGCACGAATACAACCCAAATTGCCCCAAGCGAAGTCTACAACGGATATCTAAGTTGTATTGTTAAAGATGAGTCTAAATAAAAGCTTTATGTCTCATTTAAAAGAGCTTTGGAAATAATAAAACCAAAATTGGAGTTAATGATGAATAAAACATCGTTATTGTTCCTCTTGGGTGCAATTGGCCCTTTAGGAAGCGCTTACGCAATGTCAGTTGATATTGAAAGTAAAGTTGAAGACAGTGAAATATTGTTAGGTAGAATAAATAATGAGCTTGCAACAAACTATGTCGGCGATAAGCTCATTGAACTTAAATGGGTGACGAAAGAAGGAAAAACGATTTCCACTAAACCTTATTTAATTCCCAACAGTTCGATGAAAGATATACGTTTTTGTGTGTCAAGTGAACAGACAGCAACCTGTTCGACATCATGGTCGACCAGCCATGCGTTAAGGTCAGCTTCGTCGCCTAAGTTCACTGTGGGAAATGCCGCTAATCTAACAGTGCGCGTACTCGATAATGATTCGTTAAAATATGAGGAACCTGCTACCTCGATTAGTAACTTCGACATTATTAGTGGAAGGTTTGGTTTTCACTACACCGAACAACTCGATCAACATGGTCATGTGGTAATGAATATGATCAGCTACAGCCAACCTTCAATTTTCCTCACGCTGCCGTCTATTGAGTCTAATATGAAGACCATTAAAGCGTGTTCGGTCGGTGGTTTCTATTTAGATGAGCCGACTTACATTGAATCATGCACACCAAGTTATGAAATTGATAGTTCTCCAGTAGAACCGGAGCCTGAAGAATCTGTTCTATGCTTGTATCAGCACCCCAACTATAAGGGCAACAAGAAGTGCTTTGATGAAGAAGAGATAAACCATTCTAAGGACATGACCTCGCCGAAGTTTCCACACTTAATGGCAAATTATGGATTGGTAGACTCGAGCAGCCTTACTATCAAATCAGGGTACCGAGCAACGGTCGGTAATTTTTCTGGCCATAACTCAACGATTAACGACACATGGAATAAATCCGCTACTTACCTAGGTAATACAGTTGGGGATAAGGGTAAACACGTTTTTCTTGAGAGAGATGACACTTATGGTTGTTTCTTTCAGCACCATGCATTGCATTATGGTGAATTCGAACGGGCAATCAGCCAGTGTGTAGAAGTTGGAGAGAAAATCGAGCAACTTACCCCGCTGAAATCTGGACTTCAGCGTACGCTCTCTACCATCACAATGCATCCGGGTCTTACCATTACTTTATATTCTGACCTTGGTGGTAACAGTAAGCTCGGAACTTACAACCAAGCACGATTTTGGACTGGCTCTGGCTATCCAAATGATCGCGCCAAGTCGTTTAGTATTTCCGTAGATAAAAACTACAGTTTTTACCTAGTCAACGGTAATACGCTGTTACGCAGTCTCGAAAACAGTAGCCTGGCTTTAAAAAACCTCATCACTGAGAAGGGCGATCTACACCTGGTCACGTCTGATGGGCATTGGACTAGAAACTTTGTACTTCCTGAGGGCGTTCAAGAATTCACCCGTTTGAAGTTTGAGCGTAAATCTACATACCACTTTAATGTGGTTAATGGTGATACAACTTACACACCTAAACGTGGTGAAACCTTAGTCGTTACCTATATCAATAATCAGTGGGTGTTAAGTGGTGATAAAAGCGATAGCGAGGTTACTTGGAGTTCGGTTTTAGGCGTAAAAAGTAACAACGCAGCTACGCAGTCAGTTTCCTCTTCGAAAGTGCTATATATTCGAGCGGGAGCTGCCATTGATGCCATAGGAACCTCTCGTAGTAACCTTCATGGTGGCTCAGGTGGCGGCTTGTATCAAGTTAGCCTAACGGGTCTAAAATCGGTTACGGCGACAAGAGGTGATTTTCGATGGGGTGGCCGTCAGTTAGTTGCTCTAACATTTCACTATCAGAATGGTAGTCAAAAGTTGATCGGTTCTAAGCGCTATGCGACTAATCGTACAGAGCAAAGTGCGGCTGTGCCTGCGGGGCAGGAGGTCAAAGGTTTGAACGTTTGGTCCAATGGTTGGTTGGTAAGTGGTTTACAACTCAAGTTTGGGGATTGATTCAAGATTTACCTAGCTTAAACATTTAAAAGGTTCCTATTAAGGAGCCTTTTATTTAGTAATACTAAGCGTACGATATGATTTAGTGAAGGAAAATGCCGGCATTCAGGTGGGAAAAATCTTACTTAAAGATAATTGCACAGAATATATAATAGACATGTATTCTTAGACCAGAAGCGATTGACAATCAATGAAATTAATTAAATTCGTACTATTTTCGTTGTCGTTATTTTTTTCTTACTATACTTATGCACTAAATAGTGGTGAATGTACATACTCTAATCAAAAACTAACATACTCAGGGGTTAACCTTCCTAGTTCAAATGACGTGTATAAAGATGGTGAGGTTTTGGGGCAACTTATATTGTCAACCAACTATTCTTGTAAGACAAACTCGATAACAAATAATAGTGTGGTACTCCAAGTTGGAACTAGAGGAGCAGGAAACAGTCACATAAGTGCTAAGCGGTATAACAGTAATGTTGCTGGGATTGTTCTTGAGGCAAAATTCACAGTAGCACAGGCGGCAAGCTTTAGTAATGAGGTTATATTCAAACAGTTCAAAAAGCCGCAATATTCTAACAATCAAAATGTAAGTGGAACGTTCAACCAACCATTATTTGATGTCATTAAATCTGGTGAAATAAGCAGTGCTACATCGGTAACACTAAATCTTCAAAATCCATTTAGGTTAGTCAGTTTTATCTACAATACGGCGACAACTGGTGGCGTCTACTTTAGTCCAACCAATGTTCCAGATACCGCTCCCATTCCAGTTTATAATGCATCATGCAGTGTGACACATCCTACAAACGTTCAAGTCCCCGCTCTGGTTAAAGGTATTAGAGATGAAGTAAGCAGTTACTTTAACATAGTCCTCAATTGTGTCGATAAATCCGTCATGCAAAATAACGTGCAGCTAACTGTCACTCCAGTAAATATGACGAACGTAACAATGACTGGAGACAAGACGACATTGGTTTTTAATGACCGCAATCAGATGGTTTTAATGAACATCTTTAATAGTGTTAATAGTACAGAAGCGATGATGCAATTTTCAACTATGTACCCATTCAGTAACAGTAGTCAGGGAAGTAGCTTTACAATCCCTATGCGAGCAAAGTTCCAATTAGGTTCTTCATCAGGTTATGGAAATTTTAGTTTTCAGACTCAGGTTGCTGTTAGGTATAACTAATTATCCTTCTGCCTACATTGAAGTAAGAATAATCGTACTTTGAAGTGTTGATTTCGAATATATAATGGCATGCGTTTTATAGAACTGAGCATGACATTTAATGAACCTATCTAGATTTTTAATTCTACTGTTGGTCTTCGCTAGCAAAGCAGTCTTAGCCTTAAATAGCGGCGAGTGCACTTTTACAAATCAAAAGCTAACATACTCCGGTGTTAACCTACCTAGTTCGAATGAAGTCTATAAAGATGGCGAGGTGTTAGGTCAATTAATCCTTTCGACGAATTACTCCTGCAAAACTCAAAGTTTTACTAACAATGGCGTGGTACTACAGGTTGGTACCCGAGGGGCAGCTGGAAGCTATATTGGAGAAAAGAAGTTTCGAAGTAATGTAGAAGGTATCGTATTAGAAGGCACTTTTATGGTTGGAGGTGTTGCAGGTGTTAATAACGAAATAATCTTTAATCAGTTCAAAAAACCAACATATGGAAACAACCAAAATATCAGTGGCACGTTCAATCAACCAATGTTCAACGTCATTAAGTCTGGTGAGATTCAGAACGCCAGTTCAGTAACACTAAATCTTGCTACTCAATATAACCTAGCAAGTTTTATTTATAATACCGGTGGTAGTGCATATGTTAGCCCATCTAGTGTCCCTAACTCTCAACAAATCCCGGTATATAATGCTTCTTGCAATGTTACCCATCCAACTAACGTCGAAGTCCCTGCGTTAGTAAAAGGTGTGAGGGATGAAGTTAGTAGCTACTTCAACATAGCGTTAAACTGTGCAGATAAGTCTGTGATGCAAAATAACGTTCAGTTAACTGTTACTCCAGTCAATATGACTAATGTGTCTTTAAGCTTGGACAAAAGTTCACTTCTATATAATGGTAACGGTCAGATCGTATTAATGAACATTTTCAATAATCTGGGTTCGGAATCGCAGATGTTGTTCTCTACAATGTACGAGTTTAGTAACGATGCTCAAGGAAACAGCTTCACTATTCCAATGCGTGCTAAATTCCAATTGGGATCGTCATCGGGATACGGGAATTTTAGCTTTCAAACGCAAATTACGGTTAGATATAACTAGTTTCTTCTTTCTTACATCAACAGTCACGGATAGTGATTGTTGATGGTCTTTAGAGCTTCAATCATCACATCTTCTGTCATTATGATCCTTAGGCTACATCGAATTTAATTCTCATATTACGTCTGGCTTATACTATCCTCTAAAACAATCAACGATATTATTGGCTGATAGCGGTAATTGACGTGAAGACATTTGGAATCCAACATCATAGGAGAAATTAAAAGCCTACTATCAAGCAGGCTTTTAACGTTACGTATGAATAGAGGTAGTGAAGAGTGTACTAATTATCTTTGGTTGTTTCGAAATACGAGAACTGTACCAATGGTTGGCCAAGTTTATCTTGATCTTTAAATGAAGACTTAATATCCATCCTTTGTTTATCAATACCATTTTCGGTATAAAAAACACGCAATCTTTCTACTCTTCTTTGCCCCAACCATTTATTATAAGCCGCGGTTCCGCCTAACGAGTGCTTGTTGACAATTCGAATACTCATATCTGGGTGTTGGTGAAGATACTGGATACTTTCTTTAAGCACTTTTTCATTGCTTATATAGCTTGAGTTTACTTTGAACACATGTGTTGCTTCGACAATGGCTCTTTCTGGTGGGAGCGTTGATTGTACTGCCACTTTCTCAGATGTTTGCTGTATTACAGCAGGTCGGGGATCTAGAGGTCTAGCGCGAGTTGGCTCTGGTCCAGGAATTGCCCAAGTAATGCCCAATATAAATTCTGGAAGAACTTTGACATCCGATTCTTTTTTGATAACCGCAGATACACCGCCAAACAGTGCCACATCGCTGTCTAAATGATGTTTAATAACACTGGAAAAGCCGGTTCTAAATGGATGCGTTTCATCTTCATATTGAATGAATGGTCCGTATAGTAGGGCAGTGCCAGAATCGAGTTGTGAGCGACCAAACAAGGAGATTCGAGCTAACAGGTGTTTGTTATCGAGTTGTGTGTTGTTATAACCAAGACGTGATTCAACTACCAAGTCTGGTGTTATGTTTACTCCATATATGATGTTAGGAGAAAAATAATCATTAGTAGGCTGATAGCCCGCGGCAAACCCAAGATAGTCGTTCTCGTCATTGATGGGAGAAACGGTATCGGGAGCAGTCCATGCTCCCGCAGAGAGTGTTAAACAGATACTAAAAGTTAACAGTTTGAATTTCACTTAAACCACCATAATCATTGATAATGCCGTATTCCAAGGACATATTTTTAATGTCCATTCCCTTAGGTACCGCATACTTTTGTTGACCAAAAGGTGGCGTCATTTTGAACCTATCATCGAGTATTTTAGATACACTGCCATTAATGACCTTTAGGTGACCAAGGCTTAGGTAATAAGGGGTATTGTTCGTTGATTGAAGGTATTTTTTCCCGTCTTCTTCAATGATGTTCCAAGACAGCTGTTTAGC
Source organism: Vibrio sp. SCSIO 43133 (assembly GCF_023716845.1). Lineage (NCBI taxonomy): Bacteria > Pseudomonadati > Pseudomonadota > Gammaproteobacteria > Vibrionales > Vibrionaceae > Vibrio > Vibrio sp. SCSIO 43133. The sequence goes on along the minus strand of NZ_CP068025.1, from coordinate 1,009,198 downwards.
TGCATCAAGAAGCCCGGTCATATCCAATTGGTCGGGACGAACGATGACCTTGATCCGAGTTCTGACGGCAATATTTAGCTGGTTCTGGTCAGTTTCCGCTTTCTTAGGGATCTCTTGTACCGAAAGGAAGAAAATGCTCTCTCTATCTTTGGCTAGTTTGTTTTCAATCGGTAGAATTCTCACAAAACCTTGTTCATTAGCGCCTAGCTTAAAGATAGGTGGCGTAAGTACTAGCGGCAGGTCCCGAGTGTTGCCATCGCTATCCTCAATCCAAGATTGCACCAGATATTCACTTGCAGAATCATTGATGATGTCAACTTGATGTTCTTTGGTTGTTGTAATTATCTCCCTAGTATTAATAGGGCGCACTCCCGCGTGCGCTTCAATAATTGGAAATAGACTAACAACAATGACTAATAACGATCTCAATAACATATTTGTACCTAATTACAGCTTCGCTCAACGATGTCCTGCAAACTTTTAGAGTCAGGACTTACACTGATTGAAAATTCACAAAGACCAGAACCAACAACAAAAGTTGCTGATTGGTCAGGTTTAATCCCTGACAGATAAACAATATTGTCAGTACCAACAAATGACATCTCATCTGATTGGTTATCGAGTGAAACAACAGGTTCTCCAAATAGGTTTGCGTCTGTATTAAGTTTCACCAGTACACGTTTACCTACACGAGCTTTCAGATCTATAAGGACCGTAGAGCCTCGTCTTGGAACGTAGTTTTTGCTGAACTCCACTAATTGAACGTCTGAGTTCTCTTCTGCATTGATGTAGACTTTATTAGAGCCGTAATCATTTGAGTAAGGAATAACAGCAATACCGTCCTTGTTTGTCCTGAGTGTTGGGTTGTGATTAACAATCAGATTCTCCGCATCATCCACCTTTACAACTGCGGTGGTTTCCCCTAGATACTGAGCTGCAACAATTCCCCCGTCATAGATGAGTAAACCACCGTTGGCGCTGAGACTCCCTGACGTTGTCTCTCCATTAGACTCGACATTTGCAGAAAACTGACCGTAAGGTGTCGAGTTTCTTACCATGGCCGAGACGGAAGTATTGCCAGTTTTTGTATCATTTGAGGTTTGACTGACTGTCGTGCTGTAGTCGTAATTTCCGGTTCTACCGTTGTACGACAACTGATTATTAAGTGCACCAGTGTTTTGCTCGTGTGTTGATGAGAACACCACACTAGAGTCGTTGTTTTCTCCAAATGGTAACGATAGAGATAAACCAATTCTCTTATCACTACTCACACCATAATTGGTTTGCACAGTGTCACTAATCGTGTAATTCATACCAACGGAAACACGACCAAGATTAAAATTCAAAGATGAGTACAGTGATGTGCCACTCAAGGATGAATTGTGGTAGGTGTCATACTTATATGATAAGTACAATGTTGCTTCACTAATGGGTTGGTTCACCGATACCTCAAATCGGTTACGCAGTCCAAGTCGAGTCTGTTCATTACTGTCCATGTCACTTGCTGTAGAGACAAACTCTTCGAAGCTTAGAAAATCGGGCGATCGGTATTGATAACCAACCAACTGTAAACTGGTTGCTGAACGGTAGAATTGTTTCGCATACAAGCTCTTTAAGATAAATCCGCTGTGTTGTTGGTTATCCTCAAAACTCGTATAACGTGTTGCGCCACTTTCAAAAGACATAGCTCCAAATTGGCCTAAGTCATAGGTCACGCCCAGTTCGCCGTAATAATATTGCTCGGAAAGTAATGATGAGAATTTAGGCGTAATCACGCCCAGTCCATACTCTAGACCGCCTGTTAATACCGCTGGCTGAACAGAAGAGTTCGAATTACGGTATTGACCTGCTGAGACGGAGTAATTAAAGCTGCCCTCACGAAGTAGGGATGGTAGCTTAGTAAATGGAATAGTTCTGCGTCGAATTTGACCGTTACTTTCTTCGATGACGAGCTCTAAATCGGCACCTGTACTTGAAACGTCAAGATCATCAATTTCAAACTCACCAGGTGGCACAACGCGACTGTATAGTACGAGTCCGTTTTGGAGCACGGTAACTTTGGCCGAACTTAAGGCGACATCTTTAAGAACGGGAACGTAATTATTCCAGTGAGATTTATACATTCCGGTTGCTTTAGCAAGACTAAGGCCCGTTAGTGGTAGTGAGCCGTTAATTGCGGAGATGTTGCTTGAACGAATTTCACCGAAATTGGCTCTAGAAGTAATGCTATCTATATCTCTATATACAAAGAAATCACTCAAGTTCGAGCTAAATGCATCGCCATTCTTATAGAGGTTACCGCCGCCTTTGAGTCGCCACATGCCAAATGTTGCCAACCCTTGAACACCGAGGTAGCCATTAACGGCGGATGAATTGCTTGTTCCGCTAATATAAGAGTTGTAATTCAGCTTAACGCTGTTGACACCCTGATCCCATTTAGATGGAGGTGTCTTCAATTTACCGTCTTTCTTCTCGATGTTAATGTCGGGTACAGTAAGCACGAGCAGCGATCGTGAAGAAATATAGTTAGCCGTCGCCATCGGGCTGATGTCTGTGACGGTATAGCAGCTTTTTCCAACTTCCGGCAGTTTAATATTTAAATCCAGCAGTTGAATTTTCGAAAGACAAGGTTGGATATCGTTGGCAGCAGATTGTTTGAACTCGACAAGCATACGTTGAGAACTAAGCCCATTGAGCTCAACATCGATCATGTGCTCACCAGGTGCAATAGCTTGTTCAAACCAGCGTGTATCAAGTTTTTCACCAGAAATATCGCTATTCATAAAGCTCAAGTCGAAGTCTGAACCGAATACTTGATATGAAAACAATAGTGGGATGAAGCTTAAAAATTGATGATTCTTCATGCTGTACCGACAGAAATCAGGGAGTCAGCTCCGAAGAGGAACTGACTCCGGGTGGTATGCGAACGCGTAAGCTTTAGTTGTATTCGATGGTGTAGTTTGCGACTGAAGTTACGGTACCTGCAGTAGGTGCAGAGCCACTTACATTGACATAAGCTGCGTTGAAATTGAGGATGTAAGATTCTGCAGTTTCTGCACTTGTTGGAAGCGTTGTTTCGTCAGCTTTATTGCTACCACCGTTAATGTCGATGATGCTAACGCCATCTTCCTTGAGTAGTTGGATACCCACACCACCAGCAGGAGTAGTGCTAGCTGTGTTTTTTAGTACGTATTGGTTTGCTGGATCACCAACACCGGAAAAAGCAACACGCATTTTTTCAGCTGTGGTTGATTGGCTCTTACAATCGGTTAGCGTGATGGTAAATGCTGTCATACCAGCTAAGTCACCTTTAGTTGTGCCAATACTTCCTGTAGTAATGCTCGGTAGTGTCACGTTTAGATTAGTAGATGCGCTACCACCACCGGTTGCACCACCAGTAACGGTACATGAAGCAGCAGTTACTTTACCGTTGAAAGTAATAGTGCCATCAGCTGCGTAAGAACCTGCACTAACTAGTAATATGCTGCTAGCTAAAACACTTTTAATCAGAACACTTTTTTTCATTCGATATATCCTTTTGGAATTTGAAATTTACAATAATACCTAATAACACTGATATAGTTTTCTGCCTCCCATAACAAAGGCATGTTCTATTTTACTTAACGGTTTAAAGATATTAATGAGAATTGACGTGTCTGGGTGTAGTATTATTCTCACACAGGTGTCAGATAACTGTGTGCAGTGTTTTTTGGGGATGTATAATTGATTGAAACTCGGAGAGTTTACTTTAGAATAGATAAGAAATAGTTTGGTTTATATCAGAGAGTTTTTTACCAATAGCTTCCTTTTGGACACACGCTAAAGAAAATTCAATGACGTCACTCTTATACTACTCATAAATACTATCAAACAAGCTACAAGTGGCAGGAGGAGACTTAAGAATCTGTGATATGCTGTCATAAAAAATATTGGTTAACATTTCATTCTGTTGAGCATGATGGTAGAGGCCAATAATTATACCTCTTGTAGGAAGTTGCCATAATATATATGGTGAACGGTAATAGTCGGCGATGATTTTTGGTACTATAAAACACAGCTTCTGTTGGTTAACTAATTTCATCGCAGTACTTAAATTATCTACGACGAAAGAATGTTTTATTGGAATACCATTCTTTTCTGCTATATCGAAAAAGTTGGACTCAACATCATTCCAGTCTTTGAGTCGAAGAAACATAAATTCACGTTCTTGTGATAGTTGCTCCAAAGGTTTGTTAGTATCTTCTTGAGGACAAATCACAACCAGTTTAGTTGCAGTAATGCGCTTGTATCGGATTTTTCCCGGGTGGTAAACAAGATTCAAGTGAATGCCAAAATCTATTTTCTCATCTTGAAGGTGTTGATTTGTTTGAGAATCCCATGTCATTAGTTCGATTTTTGCACTGGGGAATTGTTTTGACAACTGCAGTGATATCTCGTCACCATATAGCTCCATTAGTATGTGTGTAATAGCTACTTTTATAGGTTTACGATAATTTTCATTTGAAATAGTATTTCTAGACGTTAAAGTGTGACGTATGTCACTTAGCATTTGCTCTATCTCGGGAGCAATATTTTTGACATATTCGGTAGGAAGCATCCGATTATTCGAGCGTACAAAAAGAGGATCATCTAATTGCTCTCTGAGCTTAGAAATATCCTTACTCACAGAACTCGTCGTTTTACCAAGCTTTCGCCCCGCCTCGGATAAACTCTGCGTGTAATATACTTCAAGTAGCGTATATAGTAACTGAAGGTTTTCCACCTGTTTCATAGGTTAAGAGTTCTCAAATAATAAAACATAGTGTTATGTAGTATATTTCGTACTTGACGAGTCATCCAGTCTTACATCGAAATTTAGCACAACAAGATAAGATTAAGGAATATTATTTCTTGTAGGCGTTATGTAATGCGAAAGCCATGCGGTTCATTTAAGACTATAGCTTTTATAGCTGTCTGTCTTATCCCATCATTAGGATATGCATTTGGTGATTTTTCTTTAACTATAGATGATAAACCTAGTGATAGCGGACTCAGCCAATCAAATTACATTCGCTTCTTGGGGCAAGACTTTCTTAGTCTAAGGTCCTCACTCCGGGAGGAAGTAAGAATGTACCTACTTATTACACTGGGTTTAGCAATTTCGGCACTATCAGTATTGGTATTCTCGGTAAGAAATCGTTCGAAATTAGACACTGGCCGTAATGAAATACCGTCTTGGACGGAAAATATTATTTCCCAGCTTCCTAGCTTAATATTCCTAGAAAGTGACAAAGGTTTAGAGGGGTGTAACTGCCCTTACTATGATTCATGTCTAAAGTCTGGTGGTTGTGGCATTCACCAACAGATAGATGGACAGGAAGACAGTATTCACAATCTTAAAAATGCCCAATATAAAAAACGATGTGAATTTGGTTTTATCGACAAAATCCGCGTGACTAAGCGGACGATACCAAACAGTGAAAAAATGCTGACGGTAGTTGACGATGTTACCTCTGAGTACCAGCAGCGCTCGGCACTTGAAAAAGCACACTGGCTTGCAGAGCAAGCTGTGCAAAGTCGTGAGCGTTTTCTGGCGACAATGAGTCATGAGCTAAGAACGCCAATAGCATCAATGATTGGTTTATTGGAATTGTTGTCTTATGAAAATCGAAACATTGCTGATGACTATAAGCTCAAAAGCCTTATGTCCTCGGCAAAGAACTTACAATTATTGGTTAACGATATTCTTGACTACAGTAAGTTAGATAGCCAAGGCATTTCTTTAGTCGAGGAGTTTGTTTCATATACTGATCTTCTTGGGGACTTGGTTCGATTGCATGAAGCTTCAGCGAGAGAAAGGGGTCTTGTATTTGAAACTCAATGGGATAGTAGTGAGATCGAATTTATCCTAACGGATGCCTTAAGGCTTAGCCAGATAGTCAACAACGTCCTTTCTAATGCAGTTAAGTTTACAGAACAAGGAAAGATAAAAGTAACGGTACGAGCTACTAAACAGAACATCAGTATTATCGTTGATGATACGGGTATCGGGATCAGTCCAGATAAATTGGAATCGATATTCGACCCATTTCGTCAGGCCGATGATTCAATTGAGCGAAAATATGGCGGCACAGGTCTTGGTTTAGCGATCGTTAAAAAGCTCACCACGTTGATGTCAGGCTATATCTCGATTAATTCAACAGAGGGTGAGGGCACGAGTGTCATGATCTCTTTGCCACTGAAAAGTTACGAGTATAAGAAAACGAAAATATGCTTTAACTACACAGGACAAAATACCCATATTAGTAACTGGTTCTCTTCATGCGAAGAAAAAGATAAATGCATAAAAATAATCGACTCTATCGATGAATTGAAGAGTAAAGATGACAGAGACAGCTACATCCTGATCAATGACAAACGTTTAGGAATGGGATTCAACGAAAAGTACGGAATCTGGGAAATTAGTACTGAACCTTTCTATCCAGATCTGTTTTACAAGTGTAAAGAGAAAATCGGTACCAAAAATCGAGGCTTTACTAGTGGTGGTGTCAACAACTTGGCAGGGCTAAAGGTATTAATAGCGGAAGATAATCCTATTAACCAATATATGTTGAGTGAGCAAATGGACCTGTTGGGCATTAATGCGGTGATTGTGTCAGATGGCCTTGAGGCAAAAAAGGAGTTGCAAGTAAATGGAGAGCACTACGATATGTTGATTACGGATGTCCACATGCCGAAGATGGATGGAATATCGTTAGTTAGATGGGTGAGAGAGAATTTATCGTCATTCAAGTACAAGCCTATCGTTGGCTGTACTGCGGAGCATTCGAAGTCGTTGCGCAGAAAAATGCTCGATTTTGATGACATTATTTTAAAGCCTTTCGAAGTTAAAAGGCTATTCGAAGTAATATCAAGTAACAAGGCGAAGTACAAAACTTCATCTGGGAAGAACCAGAAAATATCCAGTTATATGTCCACGTTATCTGATGATAAAAGAAAACGTTTGGTCCAAGTATTTAGAGAAACAATGACCAACGACTTATATCTTCTAAAGTCGGCAGTTGATGAAGAGATAATTAGAAAAATCGCTCATAAAATAAAGGGTGGAGCTAACTCAATAGGGGAGTTTGAAGTGGGCGATGTGGCAGGGCAATTAGAGAGTCAGTGTTTAGAATCGAGAAATATTGAGGAGATTCTTGAGGGTAAAAAGGTCTTGATCGAGGTTCTATCAAATAAATTGAGAGAAGTTGGAAGTAGTAATGTATAACAGCGTTTTGTTGATTGACGATAGTAACATCGATAGAGAAGTAACCAGCGTTTATTTAAACGATCTAGGAGCCGACACGATACAGCACGCAGCAAATGGAGAAGTTGCGTCTAGAATCTTAGCAACCGAGACATTTGAACTGATCATTTGTGATGTCGATATGCCTGTTTGTGATGGCCTAGACTTCATAAAAAGACTGGCTTCGATTGATAAATCTGTCCCGATTTTGATGATCAGCTCTATTGCTCAAGGTTTTTCTCAATCGGTGGTACTAATGGCGAATCAGTTAGGGTTTAAGCATGTAAACTTTCTACAGAAGCCATTTTGTATTGATACGTTAGAAGAGACTCTGCAGTCACTGATGTTGAGCGAAAGTATCCGGCCTAATGGACTTGATGACGACTTTCAACTGCATGAGTTACTTACGGCGTTATACCGAAACCAGATAGTGAATTACTACCAAAAAAAGGTTGCGCTGGATTCACAACAAGTCGTTGGTTATGAGGTGCTTTCTCGTTTCGAGCATCCTATACAAGGCACGATACCCGCGGCACGATTCTTAACGGATGACCTACCAACAAGTTTCTATTGCCAACTCTTTTTACTCAGTTTGGAGAAGGCGATTCGTTACTGGAAATCAAATAATGTCGATGTGACGTTTTCTATTAATGCACCGCCGGATATTTTCTCTAATCCAGGAATGGTGAGCTCCATCATTGATTTAGTCGAATCGTTTGGTTTTGATTTTAACAAAATCATTATCGAAATTACGGAAGGGAGAAGTTACTTGTTAGATAGTGCATTTCTATACGCATTCAACAAGTTATCTCTAGTGGGTGTGAAGTTCTCAATCGATGATTTTGGTGACGACCATGCGACTTTTAGAAAGCTAGCGAATCTTTCGTTTCATGAGCTAAAGATATCTAGGCAGCTTTTGTTGGCAGGAAATGAAAATGAAAAAACGTACGCGTTGATAAAAAATATAGTCTCAGTTTGTCGAGAACTGAATATCCAAACGGTGGCAGAAGGAGTAGAAAATCATGACCTGCTTCAATTAGCCCAAGAGCTAAGGTTTGATATATGTCAGGGTTTTTTGTTGGGTAAACCAAGCCCAAAAGTATAGAGGTTTAATGAATGAATATTTTGATCGTTGATGATCATCCGCTAGTGTGTGCGGCGCTCGAAAATGTAATTGAAGAGAACTTTGAAAATGTTGTTGTTGAACAAGCGTTTAATGCCAAAAAAGCGTTGTCTTTTTTGGCTGAGAATAAGATTGATATCCTCGTATTAGATATTGAGTTGGGTGATGATGATGGTTTCGATTTACTTCACAAAGCAAAACGGTTTGGCTTTGATGGTAAAGTCATTGTTATTTCGAGTAAAGATGAAAAATTGTGTTCTGATTTAGCAGTCAGTGCAGGAGCTTCCGGTTACTTGGACAAAAAAGAAAGTGTTTCTAGAGTTGCTGATGCGATTAAAGCAGTAAATAGTGGTTACACCTATTTTCGCCAAATTAATACGGCCACTTCTCACGGCAACGGAACAATCAAGCTATCTACTCGTGAGAGTGCTGTGCTTCGACTGTTATTGGATGGACATACAAACAAAGAAATTGCTCGAAGGATGAACATTAGTGAGAAGACGGTTAGTACTTACAAACGTCGAATTCTGGACAAATACGATGTGCGTTCTGTGTTTATGCTAGTCAAAAACTCGAGCTATATCTTAAAGTGATTTCTTTTTAGGAAAACTAGCTTTTCCCCGCAGTGAAACAAATTTAAATACTATGGCGCCTCGGTAATGGATTACTCAAGTTAATTAATCTACGAGGTAGTCATGTTACAAGAAAATTCTATCAACTTTATTGTTGTCGAACCCCAACCATTATTACGTCAGTCATTAACCGAGCTTATTACCAATCAGTCATTCGCAGGTAACATCTATAGTCTTCGAGATTATTCTGATGTTCATACCATCACTCAAACTAAATCGGTGCACTGTATCCTGTTTGATCCAATGAGTGACCTATCTGCTGCGTCTGAGTTGATGACCTTTCTGTCAGAATCACGACCTCATATTTATACCATTGCTTATAGTATGAATACGTCTATGTCTTACATGCGACTATTTAACACTATGGGGATTATGGGCGTCGTATCTCGTCTAGACTCAATCGAAACCCTAGAAGCTTGTCTAATGGCTGCGGCCAATGGCTATGCATTTAAAAAACATCAGAACCATGAGCAAGTTAATGAAGTTCAACTCTCAGACCGAGAATTAACAGTACTTAAATTACTTACTGAAGGCCATAGAAATAAAGAGGTAGCTCGTCGACTGAATATCAGTGATAAAACTGTCTCAACCTATAAAAAGCGAGTGTTAGAGAAATTTGACGTATCCAATATCATGGATCTTGTACCGAAAGTGAATGCTTGTGAGAGCTTTCTTACAGCGAGGTAGCATAACTCCTATGATATGCATATCGACTATTAGCTATCATAAAACCAAGATAAAAATGGTAGCTAATAGTCAGCTTAAGGTTATATTTCGGTGAAATGTGAACATGTGTGTGATTTGAGTTCTTGCACTGGGTGTGAGCAACTAAATAAGCTTCAAATGTATTTAGGGCTGAAACTAAAAATTGATGAGGAAAAAGTCGTTGAGATGAACTCCCTCACCAATATGTCGATGCTTACAGTTCGTACTTTATGTGTTTTTTCTCGTTATGGAGAAAACCACATAGTTTCGAAATACAACATCAAAGACTATGTTTGGCAACGTCCGGTGACGGATAATAACTTAACGCATACGATTCACAAATGCCGTAATGTTCTAAGGGAGTCCAAAACCGAGTTTGACGTCGTTAATATTCGCGGTTTTGGTTACTGTCTTATGAACATAAATTTTGTGGGTGGTAATATCGGTTAGTCTAGTTCGGTATTGCCTAGTAGACTTAGAGAAAGCAGCTGCAATTGTTCTCTATTTCCTGCAAAAAGATTGTCACAGATGACGTCTAACTTTGTACCTGACAATCGTTGTTTGCGAGCTTCTCTCACCAATAGCACAAGTGATAACTCACCAGAAATACTATCGGTCTTAGGCTGCCATTTGCTTATCGCCAAGCATTCTGGCGTTTGAGCGAGCTTAGGTTGCAGTTCAATAATCTCACGTCGCACGACTTGCAGTAAGTCTTTAACGGTCGCTAAATCGCTTTCATGAAGTAGTTTATCTAGCAGTGCTTTAGAAAGTGGGCTCAAATGAACCTTGCCAGCTTTCTTAGGAAACTGATCTGCAAGTCTTACCGATAATTTAACCAAGCTTAGCTGACTGTTTGGAAGGATGGTTAAGCTCATCAAACACTCGATAGGTAGCCAAAAAGCATCACCGGTGTTAAAGACATATTCATTTTTTCCAAGCTTCAACAATACCTTTCCACTTTCAACTCTGAACAGCTGATTATGTAGTGTCTTTTTACGAGATGTAATGGTCAGCAAGTCGTAGCTGATGGATTGAAAGTCTATGGCGTGGTTCATGATGATCTTTGGTAGTTAAACTGCGCGTAGATTACCGTGAGTGAATCCCAAATCCAACCAAAGATCGCACTTTTATGTGCGCTGTGCTGAACAATCATGCAAAAGTGTGGTCTGACCTTAACAAAAATAGACTTAAGTTAGCTGCGGTCTCTATACACTAAGCGTAGAATAGTGCAGCTTTTAATTTGATGTAACAAACATGACAACACAAAACGACCCATATATTGATATTCGTCCGTACAACGACGAAGAGATTCCTGCAGCGATTGATCGTTTGATTAATGATGCAGAGTTTATAGATGCAATTTTGCAACATCGCTTTTCAAATCATGCCCCTTGGTTCAAAGCTCTTATGAGCCCAATGGTAAAAGTGTACTTAAAGTTCAAGTGGGCGAAACTGGATAGCGTTGAAGCTATTCAATTAGAGGTAAAAAAATACCTAGAGCAAACCTTGGATACGACAACGAAAGGCGTGGTGTACAAAGGTCTCGACAAACTAGACAAAAATACGTCGTATCTATTTGTCTCCAATCACCGAGACATTGCGATGGATCCGGCTCTAGTCAACTATGGTCTGCATGAAGGGAACCATAGAACAGTTCGTATCGCGATTGGTGACAACCTGTTGAAGAAGCCTTGCGCTACAGAACTGATGCGTCTAAACAAGAGCTTTATTGTAAAGCGCTCCTTGAAAGGCCCTCGTGAAATGATGAAGGCGTTGGGTACTTTGTCGTCATACATTAAGCACTCACTGGACACAGGCAATTCCATTTGGATCGCCCAAAAAGAAGGCCGAGCAAAAGATGGTAACGATTTTACTGATCCGGCTATTCTTAAAATGTTCCACGTAGAAGGGCGTAAGCAAAAGATACCTTTTGCTGAGTACATCCGTTCTTTAAAGATTGTTCCTGTTTCGATTTCGTATGAAAACGATCCATGTGACATCGCGAAAGCTAACGAGCTTTACGAGAAAGCGACGCATGGTAACTACGAGAAAGGAGAATTTGAAGATATCGAGAGTATCGTTCAAGGTATTGTAGGCCGTAAAGATAGTGTTCACGTTGTGTTTGGTGACGTAATCGATCAAGATTTTGATACGCCAGAAGCGCTTGCAGAAGAGATTGATCGTCAGATTCACGAAAACTACACACTGTTTCCAATCAATAAGTTGGCTGCAGGTTTGGAAGATGAGTTTATCACTGGAACGACTCGCGCGACGCTTCAAGATAAATTGGATGCTTTACCAGAGGGTGCTCACCCGTTCTTAATTGATAGCTATGCGAACCCGGTAAAAAACATCATTAAAGAGCGCGAGAAACTCTCCGCTTAATTTTTGCGGTAGGGCACGAGCTCAAAGTTAAAAAAACCAGTCGTATTGACTGGTTTTTTTGTTTTTAGAAAAGGCAAGCGGCTAATTGACGCTTAGTGTCTTGAATCGATCGATAAAATTGGAAATTTGTTCCAACCAAAGTTAATGGTGAGAGAAGTGGTTTTGTTCGGACTAACTGATTCATGGAAGTCTTCAGCAAATATACGTTCGCCATTAGCCAAGATAGCAACTAACTGTGTTTGATTGATAGTACGTTTGGCTGAGGACGTATTGGTAACAGTAATGACCGCCCACCGCTCGCCTGACTCGCTGCTCATGAGAACATAGTTATTGACAGAGAAGTCACTGCGATTAGGTTGGATGTTATCGTTATTTGGAAACGCCAACTCGGAATAGTGGATCGATGGCTGATCGATACTTAATGTCTCATACTCCATCGACCTAACTGGTGAGGTTAAGGCGATGCTTAATAGTAGGAGTAGGGGTCGAAACATATAACAAATGTCCTTTCACTTTAGATATTGTTTTCTTAGGGAATCGATCATTAAGAGTACAGACTGCTCTCACCTTCTGGACGAGTCTTAAACCGTTTGTGCAGCCACATCCAGCCGGGAATATCGCGCTCAATCATTCCTTCTAGTTCCTTGTTTAGTACCTTGGCTGCAGTTTCAGGGTCACGTCTTGGAATTTGCTCACTCAAATCCTCGCCAATATGCAACGTATAATGATTGTCTTGTACGACAGTAACCCCTGAAATTACGGCACAGTTTGTGGCATCAATGAGGACGCTAGGGCCAGCGGTTACAGCTGCTTGCTTCACGGCGAAAAACGGTGCAAATACTGAGTTGTGATGACCATAATCATGGTCTGGTAAATACCAGAGTCGGCATCCCTTTTTAAGCGCTCTAAGCATGGTTCTAACATCTGTTCGGTCAATCATTTGATGGCCACTTCGGGTGCGACCTCGATGTTGGACGAACTCGTAAACTAGGTTTGAATGAGGTCGATAAACGCCAAAACCTTGAGCAAACTGACCGAATATTGAAGCGGTCATTTCTAGATTTAGGTGATGGCTGCACACTACCAAGGTTCCTCGCCCCGCCGCCTCTTGTTCTAAAAGGACTTCCCTGTCGACAACGGAAGAGATTCTGCGTAGTCGCCATTCAGGCCAAAACCAAGCCATACCAGTTTCAAACAGTGCGATGCCAGTGCGTTTAAAGGTGTTTCTCAGTATTAAATCGCGTTGTTGAGCTGTGTAATGAGGAAAACAAAGTGCTAGATTTTGGGCGGCAACTTGGGACCGTTTCTTGAGTATTTTCATCGCCAATAATCCAGTTCCAGTGCCTAATCCGCGCAAAAAGGAGTAAGGAAGGACGTTGACGATGAAAGCGAGAAATCCAAAGGCGCACCAGATTCCCCAGTATTTAGGGGCTAGCATTCGCACTGAAAATAACGGTCTTGGTACAATATTCATAGTTTGAGTATTCGCGTTTAGTTGCCAATGATCCCTATTGGTAATTTGGGCAATCTATAATGAATATAAAATCGAGCAGTTCAGTGAAGAAATGACTCGGAGAAGCATTGAATACCGTCAGTACTACTAATATTTCTTGATGAGAGCGCGTTCCATTGATTGGTAGTTACTATTCTCTATATTGAATGTTTAATACTGACTGGTTATGAAATTATAAAGATCTATCGATTGACTTGATGTCACGTAACGTAGTGATTTGTCGGAGGTTGTCTATAATCAAATCAAGTTTGTACATTTAGGTGACCTAATGAACTACCCAGAAGCGTTACCCCATGGTGAATTGACTCAGGTACTAGAAAATATTTATTTAGTCACAGGGTCTGTTTCCATGAAAGCGCCACACCCTAAATGGGGACCGTTTAATCTCGTCTTTAGTCGAAATATGATTGTGATTAGACAAGGAGGAGACCTTATTTTAATAAACTCGGTGAGATTGAGTGACAAAGGCATCGCTGAGTTAGATGAGTTGGGCGACGTCAAACACGTTATTCGATTGGCGGCCTTCCATGGTTTTGATGACCCTTTTTACAAAGAAACGTTTGGAGCAACCTTATGGTCAGTGGATGCGCCTTATATACGAGGGTTTTTAAGTGAAGAAAGTGCAGAATACTATCGTGCTGATCGAATTCTAAAATCGAGTGATGATCTTCCTATTCATGATGCGTCCTACCATGAGTTTTCCACCAGTACCCCAAAGGAAGGCTTGATTTTGCTGCAAAGGGGGAAAGGCATTTTGGTATCTGGCGACAGTATGCAGAATTGGTCCCGACCTGATGAATATTTCAATTGGTTTGCAAAGTGGATGATGCCCAAAATGGGTTTCATTTCTTCAAGTAACTTTGGCCCTGGATGGCTGAAAATGGCTAAACCAACGACTAAAGAGCTAATGGAGAAGGCGATGTTGAACTATGATGCTTTGCTACCAGCACATGGCTTTCCAATTATAGAAGACGCTCGAGAAGGATTTGTTTCAGCCGCTAAACGGCTACAGGATTGAATCAAAGCTATTAATATATGCTAACAATTGATTGAATCGGTGTCTTATGATGAGACGTAGCGCACAATAAAGTAGGCTGCCCTCCTTTTGACTTGGGGTCCGCTATGCACAGCAAATATCCATACATTGTTGCATTGAGTATATTGACACTGGCAGGTTGCAGTTCTTCCATTCCTCCAGAAGAGCGTCAAGCGGCCCGCGAAGAGATTAATGCCACATCAGATATACTGATCAACCAGCTCAGTGAACGTTACCCTGACTTACCTGAGCAACTTGCTTATGCTGATGGTTATGCTGCTGTCTCTATGTCTAACGTAAAGATCCCAGTTTTAGGTGGTGGTACAGGAGTTGGTGCAATCTATGACCAACGAGATGGCTCAGTCACCTATATCGACGTTAATCGATACGAAGTGGGGGCAGGCCTTTCACTGGGCACGACTCAAGCGTTGGCCATCTTCAATGATGCTTCAACATTAAAGGAATATCGTAGTGGATCTTGGGAACCTTCAGTCGGAGCAGAGTGGTTTTTAGGTGAAGATGGCCAGTTTAGCAGTATGAGTTTAGCTGGTAGAGACGAAGACGTACCTATCTATCTTATTTCTAGTTCAGGTGG
Organism: Vibrio sp. SCSIO 43133; assembly: GCF_023716845.1. Taxonomy (NCBI): domain Bacteria; kingdom Pseudomonadati; phylum Pseudomonadota; class Gammaproteobacteria; order Vibrionales; family Vibrionaceae; genus Vibrio; species Vibrio sp. SCSIO 43133. The sequence continues at coordinate 993,945 of NZ_CP068025.1, read as the reverse complement.
CGGCGCTGTCGGTAGTGCCAAAGTTGTGTCGGTTTCGGTCAACTATGACCTAACAGAGACAGGGCTTGGGGAAAATCGAGTACCAAATAAAGAGCCTGTTCCTACCAGCGATGTACCACCTAAAAAGTGGGACCGAGCACTACCTTTCTATGCTCAGAATGTTATTGATAAAGGATTTAGCTTGCCTAAGCCATTTGGTATTAGTGTGATTTATGCCGATACATTCCAACAAATGCAGCTTAATGATTTAGAAGTAGGCTTTCGAGGTTCTAACAAAGTACCGATTGACTTCGTGTCGTTTGATAACAATACCAGCCATACACAAACTCCACAGTTAAAGTTAGATGCTTGGGTATTCCCGTTTATGAATGTCTTTGCAACAGTTGGTAAAATCAGTGGTGAAGCCGATATTCAATTTACTATTGATGGGAACGACTTTATCAATCAAGCAGGTATAGATTGTTCCAAGCTGGTGAATAAGCCAATCTGTAACAGGGTAGAAGACAAGGCACTTACAGTGCCCGTAGTCGCCGATCTAAGTGGTACCAACTACACCGTTGGTACTATCCTAGCTTCAGGATGGAAAGACTACTTCTTTACGGTGCCAATTTCGGCCTCTTATGCGGATATGCGTCGTAGTGATGCTGAAGGATTTGTTCTTAATATTTCCCCTCGTGTTGGTAAGCAAATTCCACTTAAAGGCACTCAATCCATTGCCATTTATGCTGGGGCAACTTATCTGGATAGCCGTTTGACCATTTCAGGCTCACAACCTATCCCAGGAACCAGTGAGTCTATTGATTACAAGGTCGAGCAAGAGAATATTGATAAGTGGTTAGGGCTAGTGGGTGCCAACTATAACTTCAATCGAGATTGGTCTATTTCTATGGAGTATGGACAGAATGGAAGTAAAAAGCGTCAGTTTGTTTCGAGTCTAACCCGACGCTTTTAATTGAGGTCTGCCCATCCAATGAGATGGCGACAATTGAGCCGGATAGGATTAGATAAACTAATCGACAATCCATAAAATTATTTGTAATTAAATTACTTAAAACATTTGACCTTCGTCACGAAATGAGTAAAATTCGCTCTGTCTTTTGAAATGTTATTACATAAGGTAGAGAAAATGAACGCAGCACTTCTATCAACATTGGACACTGAGAAAACTACAGAAGTAGAAAAAGCATCAAAATCTTCAACTTCTACTCTAGGTGAGATCGCAACTATCCTAACTATGTATCTTGCGACTTCAGCTGTAGTTTTGTTACTTAGCCTAACTTGGGTTATGTAACCAGCCTTTCAAGGATTTGAAAAGTAAGCGATACTCCCTAAAGCAGTTCATGTGAGTATCGCCTAAGTCCCCCCTTCTTTAAGAGCTACGGCTCAACCACAACGTACTTACCATTGCTCACCGCAAGAAACCAATTTCCTCTCGAAACAAAGTACTGTTGTCCTCTTTTATTTACTGCTGTCGCCCCTTCAGGGAGCTTTTTCACCATTTGTCCTAGTCGATAACGTCTCTTTGGTGGCTTCTCTACGATAATGTATTTGTGCTTCTCTTTTTTGTAGTAGTGACCATCAATCAACGCATAGGTAACGCCTGCGATGGCTAGCATAACGGCGGAGTCCGGCAATCTATGTGGCTCATAGTGGTGTACAATGTGAACTTCTTTCTTATGATGTTTGTGCTTTTTCCACGGTTTGTCGAAGTGTTTATGCCAAGGATCAGCAAAGGTAGGGGAGGACAAAACGCTCAAGAATAAGATGAGTAATAGCGCTTTTTGGGAGAATTTTTTGTTCATGAATGACCTAAGAGATGTGTGTTCTCAGGTCATTGTCTATGTATTCACGATTGTCGAGTTAACGGCCTGTCAGCAGCTGGTAGGTTTTACATGAAGCGACAATAAGTTAGCTTACTTAAATAGTTATCATGAATGCGTTAAGTCTGGATGTGATTGGTAGTATTGATACAACGCATCAATATCAGGGCTACACATTACGGACATAACTTGCTTTAGTGTATCTAGAGGCCAGTTCCACCACTGCATCTCAAGCAATTTATTGATCTGATCTTCGCTGAAACGTTTTTTGATCACCGTATTATGTCCAACCACAATGGCATAGGGCTCTACGTCTTTGGTGATAACCGAACGAGCGCCAATGACAGCGCCATCGCCGATTTTGACACCAGGCATAATCATCGCTTCACTGCCAATCCACACATCGTTGCCAATGACGGTATCGCCCGCTTTCTGAAAGCCATCTTTGACATCTGCACCGAAGGTTTCTTGTGAGAATGGGAAGGTAGAAATCCAATCAAGTCGATGCCCTTGGTTGCCCGCGAGCATAAACGTTGCCCCTGACGCAAAAGAGCAAAACTTACCGATGATCAGTTTATCAATATCGGTATAAGCACCGCTTTCCCAAAATTCTCTCGTGGGTTTATCGCCCAGTAGGTAGCGCACGGCAATGTCTTCGAAGCTCTTGCCGTGGTAAAAGCCAGAGTAATAGGAGTAGTCGCCAACCTGAATATTAGGGTTAGTAACCTTGTCTTTGATGACTTCACCTTGAAGCCAGTTAGGAAATGTATTCATGTCTTTCGTTCTTTTTGGTAATGACTCACAAAATCTAGCACGACCTTTAGTCGCTTCCAATGAGCTTGTTGTCGAAGTTTGTATTGCCCACTAAGTTACTTATAACAGTAGACGTAATGAAAGGTGAAAATATGAAGGGATTTCATATTAGACAAATGAATTTGGAAGAGGTGCAGTTAGCGGTGGATTGGGCGGCGAAAGAAGGCTGGAACCCAGGGCTCAATGATGCGCAGCAGTACTTCCTTGCTGATCCGTCCGGCTTCTTGTTAGGGAGTTTAGACGGTGAGCCGATAGCGTGTATCTCAGTGATCAAATATGACCATAGCTTTGGGTTCTTGGGGGTTTATATCGTCAAACCAGAGTATCGGGGGAAAGGATATGGAATACAAATTTGGCGTAAAGGTATGGCTTATTTAGAGGGTTGCAATGTTGCTTTGGATGGCGTCGTAGACCAACAGGACAACTACAAGCGCTCTGGATTTGTCTTGTCACACCGTAATATTCGCTATCAAAGCCTGACCGCATCATCGCCATATAATCAAGAGACTATCAAGCCTTTGCGTAGTGTAAGTTTGGATTTAGCTCAACATTACTTGCTCCCCTTTTTCCCGTCACATCGAGAGGCGTTCTATCAATCATGGCTGTTTCAACCAAACAGTGTGGCTTTGTATGCTGGTACACCTTCTGATATTAAAGGTATTGGGGTTATTCGGCCTTGCAAAGACGGGTATAAAATAGGACCGTTATTTGCTGACTCAATGAGTATTGCAAACATGCTCTATACTGGACTTACCTCGAGTGTTAATCCAGAACAGCCGGTTTTTCTAGATGTCCCTGAAACCAACAAAGCAGCACTAGAGTTGGCATCAAATCATCAAATGACCGCCTGTTTTGAGACGGCGCGCATGTATACCAAGGGCAGTCCTGATATTGCACTTGGTAGAACCTTTGGTGTGACTTCTTTTGAAATTGGTTAGCTGCCTGAAAGCGCATGTTAAGCGGTGGGTCGTACTTCGCTATCAGTCAGATTGTTGACCCATCGATGGCTGAAAACACGCCAAGTAGCGGGGAAAGCTTTGACGATCTCTTCTGATGTCATCATTAACAATACTACCGGAAACGACCAGTCAAAGAACATCGCACCCAAAGCGGTGAGAGGAACTGCCCAGACCCACTGACAAACAAAGTCCATATTCATACAGAATTTGTTGTCTCCGCCGCTACGCAAAATCCCCACAATCAAGGTGATGTTGATGCTGCGCATCAAGATACTCAACGCGACAATTGGGAAGCTTAGTGTCATCAAGTCGATAACGTCTAACGATAGCGCTCCATAGAGTTGCAATATGGAAGTTTGCATTATCAGTAATAGTACGCCGAGCACGGCGCCCAGAAGAATGGCGGATTTGAATGCCCAGCGTGCGTAAATGGTGCTGAGTCCAAACTGATTCGCACCCAAACTGTTGCCAATCATAATACCCACAGCGCTAGACAAACCATGAGCCACAGAAAGTCCAATAGACTCTAACGGCGTAATCACAGCCATAGTCGCCAGTTCGGTTTCGCCCATGCGGCCAAGAATCAAGTGGAAGGTAAAGATCCCCGCGCACCAAATAAAGGTTCCGACAACAATAGGGTAGGTAATCGCGAAAAACTTACCAACCAGCACCGGTTTAAAGGCATTGGATATATGCTCAAGGCGAATGGCAAGCACTGGGTATCGATAATAGATAATCGTGATGACGGCAATAAGACGAATACTACGCGCGATCACACTGCCAATGCCTGCGCCAAGTAAACCAAGTTCTGGGGCACCAAAGTGGCCGAAGATGAGTACGTAGTTCAACGTAACGTTCAGGCCAATCTCCATGATGGACAAATAAAGATTGATGTGCGTTTGTCCAATGGAGCGCAGTGCCGTATCCGTGGCAATGGCTAATCCTGATAGCAGGGTTGCGATGCCCAGTAGCTGTATATATTGGCTAGAGAGTGTAAGTACTTCGCGACTTGGATTAAACAGTTGAGGCAGTAACTGCGGCGTAAAAAAGCAGATAGAGAAGCAAAGAAAGGCAAATATTTGGGTCACAATAGTGCCTAATGCAAGGTTGTTCTTTAGGCCATGCTCATCTTGTGCGCCCCAATATTGAGCAAGTAAAATCCCCATTCCGGAGCTTAATCCCCAGATAAAAACGATAGAAACCCAAAATATCCTCGCACCAATACCTGCAGCAGCGACTTCCTGAGTACCTAATTGACTGATCATTAAACTATCAACAAACCCCAAGCTGCTCATCAGTAAGCTTTGCAAAGCGATAGGCACGCCGAGCACCAAAACACGTTTGATAAATTCGCTAAAGGTTTGTTGTTGCATCGCTTTCTCCCTGCTGTCTGTCTTATTAAATTAATAAGAATCAACATGGTATGCAATCAGTTACCTTAGATGAGATGTCGAGTTAGTCGCAATTTTTCTTATATGGAAGCGTTAACCAAGGAGGCTTTTTCTAGCTTGAGGCTAAAGAACAAAGACAGGTGATAAATATTGCGAGAGATATCGCTAACTTGGTGAAATTCTACCTATGATTGCACCAATATGCAGCGCACCAGAATGAGTATTAAGCTTCAATCTGGAGTTGGTTGAGATAAAAGCTTTAATATTCAGTTGGTTGAGGTTATGTAATTATTCTTATCATATCTGGCATTCTTCTTGAAATATGAAAGTTAGACATAACTATTCATAATAAGGAGATATCCAACATGAACATGACGTTCAAACTTAAACTTGCTGCAGTGAGTGCTTCAATGGCGCTTGTATCGGGTATAGCAGTGGCTGAGGAAGAAACGATTAAAGTCGGAGTATTGCACTCCTTATCTGGCACCATGGCCATCAGTGAAACCACGCTAAAAGATACCATCTTAATGCTGGTGGAAGAGCAAAATAAAAAGGGCGGTTTACTCGGGAAGCAGCTAGAAGCTGTGGTTGTCGATCCAGCTTCCAACTGGCCATTGTTTGCGGAGAAAGCTCGCGAATTAGTGGAAAAAGAAAAAGTAGATGTGGTGTTTGGTGGGTGGACATCGGTCTCTCGTAAGTCGATGTTGCCCGTTTTTGAAGAGTTAAACAGCATCTTATTTTATCCAGTGCAGTACGAAGGCGAAGAGTCTTCGAAGAATGTGTTCTACACTGGTGCCGCGCCGAACCAGCAAGCCGTTCCTGCCGTTGACTACCTGATGACCGAACTGGACGTCGAGCGTTGGGTGCTGGCAGGGACGGACTATGTTTATCCGCGCACGACGAATAAGATCTTAGAAGCTTACTTAAAAGACAAAGGCGTCAGTGAGAAAGACATCATGATCAGTTACACGCCATTTGGTCATTCTGATTGGCAGTCGATTGTTTCAGACATTAAGAAGTTTGGCTCTGAGGGTAAAAAAACGGCGGTGGTTTCTACGATTAATGGCGATGCGAATGTCCCCTTTTATAAAGAGTTAGGCGCGCAAGGTGTCTCTTCGGAGGACATTCCCGTAGTCGCATTCTCAGTGGGTGAAGAAGAGCTATCTGGGATGGATACGTCGGCGTTAGTCGGGCATCTGGCAGCCTGGAACTACTTTATGAGTGTCGACACGCAGGCAAATGAAGAATTTGTAGAAACTTGGCAGAAGTTTATCGCGAGTGACAAACGAGTGACGAATGACCCAATGGAAGCACACTACATTGGTTTCAATATGTGGACTCAAGCGGTAACCAATGCGGGTACGACGGATGCAGAACAAGTTCAAGATGCGCTAATTGGTGTTTCGGTGCCGAATCTGTCTGGGGGCTACTCGACTATGCTACCTAATCACCACATTACCAAACCTGTTTTGATCGGTGAGATTCAAGACGACGGGCAATTTGATATCGTTTGGGAAACTACGGGCTTAGTGGCTGGTGATGCATGGTCAAACTTCTTGCCAGAATCTGCAAAGCTCTATTCTAGTTGGTCTAAACCATTTTCTTGTGGTGCGTTCAACGTCGAAACTGGTAAGTGCTCAGGAAGCGCAAACTAGTTGCTAGACGGTATGGTGCTTTCACGGTTTCTCGTGAAAGCACCTTTTAGATCTTGTCCTCAATGTATTTCAAGAGAGGGCAACGCAAAGGACGCATTTCATGAAAAACATAACTCAATTATTGAAAGTGGTCGTGCTCTTAATTTTGAGTACGAATGTCGCGTTGGCAAACGTAAGTGACCGAGAGTCTTTCTCAAAAGTGCTCATAGGAAAAAGCACCCCTCAAAAACAAGCGGCGATGTCTTGGCTCGTGGACCACGAACCCAGCGACGTCGCTAAATCTGTGTTAACCGCTTGGCTACATGGCAATCTGTATTATTTCAATGACAAATCGAGTGACCAATACCAACAATTATTTCTATCAAGCGATATCCGCAATGCGGCTCAAGTCGTCAGTGCATGGAGCGATACTACTCTCGATGTCGAGTCTTCTCGTCAGTTCAAAAAAATTCGAGTAAACAACAAGCTACGAAGTTTAATTCGTCTAGAAATTGCCTCACTCGGATTGGATCATGCCGATGCGACGATTCGTTTAAATGCAGTAACGGCATTAGTGGGGCAAACCGACGATGCAGTTATCTCCCGTCTTAAACAAAGAGCCAGTATTGAAACGGAGCAAGAGATTGCAAGCCTGTTGCGTCTCGCACTATCCATTGATGAAGCTCTAACAGGCAACACCACTGAGCAGCGGATTGCCGCCATTGATGTTCTATCTGACTACAAACAATCGGTAGTGTTATCAACGCTTAATCAAGTGCTGAAAACGGAGACTGACGAACTCGTGCGCAGTGCAGCAGAGCGCGCATTAGACCGCTATCAACAGAGTCAAAAATTCTACTCAGGGGTTGAGACGGTATTTTTCGGGCTCAGCTTAGGCTCGGTTTTGGTACTTGCTGGGATCGGGTTAGCCATCACCTTTGGTGTAATGGGGGTGATTAATATGGCGCATGGTGAGCTGATTATGATTGGCGCGTACACCACCTATGTCATGCAGCAGTTAATGCCAAACCAAATTGGTCTAGCGCTGATTCTTTCTATCCCTATGGCGTTTATTGTCTCTGGACTAGTAGGTATTGCCATTGAGCGAAGCGTCATTCGTCATCTTTACGGTCGACCACTAGAAACCTTGTTAGCGACTTTCGGGATCAGTTTGATCCTGCAGCAAGCTGTGCGCTCCATTTTCTCTCCACTTAATCGCTCAGTGAGCACACCTGATTGGATGTCAGGTGCGCTGCAAGTCAACCCAATGTTGTCACTTACCTATAACCGTCTTTACATCATTTTGTTCTGCATCATGGTGTTTATCGGCTTGGTGATGGTGCTTAAGAAAACCCCACTGGGTTTGCAGGTTCGGGCCGTATCACAAAATAGAGCTATGGCGAGAGCAATGGGCATTCGCTCCGAGAGAGTGGATGCCTTGACGTTCGGGCTAGGGTCTGGAGTAGCAGGAGTGGCAGGAGTGGCGTTATCCCAGCTCACCAATGTGGGCCCGAATATGGGACAAGCCTACATCATAGACTCGTTTATGGTGGTGGTGTTCGGTGGCGTTGGTAACTTGTGGGGAACGCTCGTTGCGGGATTAAGCCTTGGCCTATTCAATAAGATCCTTGAACCTTGGGCTGGGGCGGTATTGGCCAAAATCTTGGTATTGGTATTCATCATTTTGTTCATTCAAAAACGTCCACGTGGTTTATTTCCACAGCGCGGGCGAGCGGCTGAAGGTTAAGGATAACTGACACTATGCAATCTAAATCTTTTGTTCTATCGGCATTAAGGGGAGATAGGGGTGGTCAGCTTACCATTCTGGCTCTCCTAGTTGCTGTTGTTGTCGTGCCACTGGCGAACACCTTGTTGCCAGTAGGTCACCCACTTCATGTTGAAACCTTCACCATTTCACTTATGGGCAAGTATCTCAGTTACGCCATGTTGGCACTCGCTGTGGATTTAGTCTGGGGTTATCTAGGGATTTTGAGTCTTGGACACGGGGCTTTTTTTGCTTTAGGTGGTTATGCCATGGGCATGTACTTGATGCGTCAAATTGGTGATCGGGGTGTCTATGGTAATCCTATTTTACCGGACTTTATGGTGTTTCTAGACTGGCAAGCTCTCCCTTGGTTTTGGCAGGGCTTTGACCAATTCTGGTTTGCTTGTTTGATGGTAGTGTTGGTGCCTGGTGCTTTGGCTTACGTATTTGGATATCTCGCTTTCCGCTCTCGTGTGTCGGGCGTGTATTTATCCATAATGACTCAGGCTTTGACCTACGCATTAATGCTGGCTTTTTTCCGTAACGAGATGGGATTTGGTGGCAACAATGGCCTCACTGACTTTAAAGACATCTTGGGCTTTAGCTTACAGCAAGACGCCACCAAAATTGCGCTATTTATGATTACTGGCATCGCTTTGGTGGCGAGTTATGTGGTCTGTCGAACCATCATTAGTAGCCGATTGGGGCGTGTTTCGATGGCGATTCGTGATACTGAGTCACGAACTCGATTTATGGGCTATGACGTAGATGGTATCAAACTATGGATCTTTGTGTTATCGGCAGTCATAGCAGGTATTGCGGGCGCTTTATATGTCCCACAGGTCGGTATCATTAACCCAGGTGAGTTTGCACCTCTCAACTCCATTGAAGTGGTTGTCTGGGTTGCCCTTGGCGGTCGCGCTACATTATTCGGTGCCATTGTAGGGGCATTGGTGATCAACTATGCAAAGAGTTGGTTTACGGTCGAGTTTCCAGAAGTGTGGTTGTTTGCGTTGGGTGGGTTGTTTGTCCTCTCAACGATGTATTTCCCTAAGGGGTTGATTGGCTTCTTCTCCGACAAAGTTCAACAAATCCGCAAAAAGGCATCTAACCCGAAAACTAAGGCAGAGGAGGTCACAGTATGACGACGCTGCATCGAGCCCAACAACTGAAAAGCTCAGTTCAAGAATTGACTCGTCGAGACGAAGTGTTCTCTTTTTTAAAACCGGATCATCACCCCCTAATTGATACTCGTCATAACGTCCTTTTGTATGTGGAAGGGGTCAACAAAAGCTTTGACGGGTTTAAGGCCATCAACGATCTCAACCTATATATCAAAGAGGGGGAGTTACGTTGCATCATTGGTCCCAATGGTGCGGGAAAAACTACCATGATGGACATCATTACGGGCAAAACGAAGCCAGACACAGGGCAAGTCTGGTTAGGTTCTAATATTAACCTGTTAAAAATGAACGAGTCTGAAATTGCCAATGCGGGTGTTGGTAGAAAGTTCCAAAAACCGACCGTTATTGAATGTCTAACCGTTTGGCAGAACTTAGAGTTGGCTATGTCCGGCGTTCGTGGGGTTTGGGGGACGTTTGTTGCCAAACTGTCTGGCGAACAAAAGGACAAGCTAGAGTCAGTATTGACGCTGATTCATTTGCAAGATCATGCCACGTTGACGGCTGGCAAATTATCACATGGACAAAAGCAATGGTTAGAGATCGGTATGTTGCTGATGCAAAACCCCAAGTTGTTGCTGGTGGATGAGCCTGTAGCAGGTATGACTCATCAAGAAATGGACCGCACCTCAGAGCTATTGAATTCGCTGACGGGTAAACACTCAGTGGTCGTGGTAGAGCATGATATGGATTTTGTTCGCTCTATTGCCAGTCACGTCACCGTGCTCCATCAAGGACATGTCTTGGCGCAAGGAACCATGGATCAAGTGCAATCTCATCCAGAAGTAAAACAAGTGTATTTAGGGGAATAACATGTTGCAGATCCAGTCATTGAACCAGTTTTATGGTGAAAGTCATACCTTGTGGGATTTGGACATGTCGATTCCGAAGGGTAAGTGCACCGTACTGATGGGACGAAATGGCGTGGGCAAAACCACGCTACTTCAGTGTGTTATGGGGCTTGTGAAAGTCTCAAGCGGAGATATTCAATTAAACGGAGAGTCGCTACTTAAGCATGACGCAGAATCTCGACCTCGTATGGGTATTGGATACGTTCCTCAAGGTCGACAGATATTTCCCATGTTGACCGTTCAAGAAAACCTCGAAGTTGGTCTGCCGATTCGTGACAAAGGCGATAGACGCATTCCTGAATTTATCTTCGATTTATTCCCAGTCTTGAAAGAGATGTTACATCGTCGCGGTGGCGATTTGTCGGGCGGTCAGCAGCAACAGCTAGCTATTGGTAGAGCTTTGGTCGTTAATCCAAAACTGTTGATTCTCGATGAACCTACCGAAGGCATACAGCCCAATATCGTCCAGGAGATTGGTGACATCATTAGAATGTTGAATGAAAAGCTTGGCCTAACAGTATTGCTGGTGGAGCAAAAACTGCCTTTTGCCAGAAAAGTAGGAGACCAATTCTGCATTCTGGATCGTGGCAGGCAAGTTGCGGCGGGTGAGATGTCGACCCTAGACGATGCGTTAATTAAGGAGTACCTCACAGTATGAGTTCACCAGCGACAAATCAACAAACAATAGACGCCAATCGAAGTAGTGCGGTTCAGGGTCAGCTTGGACAAGTAATAGATGCTCACACTCAATTCGGTTGGAAAGCGAGTCTCGACTTAACCTTTATTGATCGCGGCGATAAAACGGTATTAAAACACCGCTCTCAACAAGGTCCACTCGCTATTCAGCGCCCTCTGTATCCAGAGGGCAACCCTTGCCATACCTACTTGCTCCATCCTCCCGGAGGAGTCGTTGGTGGAGATACTCTACAGATCAGTGTGCATGCTATTCAAGGTGCCAAATCACTTATTACCACCCCGGGTGCGACTAAGTTTTATCGTTCGGAATCTAAATACGCCAGGCAGAAGCAAACATTGCATGTTGCCAGCGGCTCTCGGTTGGAGTGGCTACCGCAAGAGAACATCTTTTTTCCTGATGCACATGTTCGCCTTGATACCGAAATCCATTTGGAGCGTGGTGCACAGTTTTTGGGCTGGGAAATGCACTGTTTTGGGCGGCCTGCACTAAATGAGGGATTTAGCTCAGGTCATTTGCTCGGAAAAACAGAGGTTTACCTTGATAATCAGTTGCTACTGACTGAAGGTTTGAATGTTCGCGGGGATGATAACTTACTGAAAAGCAAGGGTTTATTGAATTATCAAATGATGGGGGCCGTTTACATTTCAGTTGATGATGAGGATTTTTACCAATTGGTACAGACCTTGCTCAATAACATGCAACAAGAACACAAAGAAGGCGCAGTGTTGATTGCTGCGAGCCAGTTAGAAAATTTACTGGTTATTCGTGCCTTAGGAAACTGGAGCGAAGTGATCTTGGCGTGCTTCGAAAAGATCTGGCAGTTGGTTCGCCAGCATTGGACTGGTGACTGTCCTGAGCCTCCAAGAATCTGGGCAACTTGATCGAAATTCAATATTCACAACATAAGGTTATTAAATGGAATTAACCCCAAGAGAGAAGGACAAACTGCTGATTTTTTGCGCCGGGATGTTGGCAAAACAGCGTAAAGAGAAAGGGCTAAAGCTTAATTATCCTGAATCGGTAGCGTTTATTTCAAGTGCCATTTTAGAAGGGGCACGTGAAGGAAAAACGGTCTCAGAACTAATGGATTTCGGACGCACTTTACTCACATCTGACCAAGTTATGGAAGGGGTACCTTCGATGATTCCTGATGTGCAAGTTGAAGCCACGTTCCCCGATGGGACTAAGCTTGTCACTGTCCACGAACCAATTGTTTAGCGGGGGAGTTATGGCAGCGTCGACAGCAAAGTACTCGGGCTTTGTCCCGGGACAAATTGAAACCGCAAAAGGCGATATTAAGCTCAATGCAGGGCGAGATACAGTAACGGTGACCGTTGAAAACCTTGGTGACCGTCCGATTCAGATAGGCTCTCACTACCATTTCTACGAAGTTAACAATGCACTCAGCTTTGATCGTGAAGTGACGCGAGGATTTCGTTTAAACATTGCCGCCGGTACAGCAACGCGTTTTGAGCCCGGACAATCACGTACAGTGGAGCTGGTTGCCTTTGCGGGTAAACGCGAAGTCTACGGATTTCAAGGTAAGGTCATGGGCAGTTTATAAGACGCCTAACTCAAAACAACAAGGAAGAATAATGGCGAGTATTTCTAGGCAAGCCTATGCAGAGATGTTTGGTCCTACGGTGGGTGACCGAGTTCGTTTAGCGGATACTGATCTTTGGTTAGAAGTTGAAAAAGATCTCACGGTATACGGTGATGAAGTTAAGTTTGGCGGTGGCAAAGTCATTCGTGATGGCATGGGGCAAAGTCAATTGCCTAGCAGTCAAACGCCAGATCTCGTTATCACAAACGCGCTGATCCTCGACTATTGGGGAATCGTTAAAGCCGATGTGGCGGTGAAAAACGGCCGTATCGCAGCGATTGGTAAAGCGGGGAATCCCGATATTCAACCCGGTGTCGATATTATTGTTGGCCCCGGAACCGAAGTGTTGGCAGGAGAAGGCTCAATCCTTACCGCTGGAGGCATTGATTCACATATCCACTTTATCTGTCCGCAACAAATCGAAGAAGCGCTTGCATCTGGTGTTACTACCATGATCGGTGGTGGTACCGGGCCGAATACTGGTACTAACGCGACAACTTGTACTCCGGGCCCTTGGAATATGCATCGTATGTTGGAGTCCCTCGACCAATTCCCAATGAATTTTGGTTTGCTAGGGAAAGGCAATGCCAGTCAGCCAGAGGCATTACGTGAGCAGGTAGCCGCAGGTGCGGTTGGTTTAAAATTGCATGAAGACTGGGGAACCACACCTGCTTCTATTGATACTTGTTTGACCGTCGCGGATGAGATGGACGTGCAAGTGGCGATTCACACCGACACATTGAATGAATCGGGCTTTGTTGAATCGACGTTGGGGGCAATTGGTGACCGAGTTATTCATACCTATCACACAGAAGGGGCGGGTGGTGGTCATGCGCCAGATATCATTAAGGCGGCAGGGGAGTCTAACGTGTTGCCTTCTTCTACCAATCCAACCAGACCTTATACCGTAAATACGGTGGATGAACATCTGGACATGTTGATGGTGTGCCATCACCTTTCTCCTTCGATCGCAGAAGATGTTGCTTTCGCTGAGTCGCGTATCCGCCGCGAAACGATTGCCGCGGAAGACATTCTTCACGATCTTGGGGCGTTCTCTATGATCGCCTCAGATTCACAAGCGATGGGACGAGTTGGCGAGGTGATTACTCGCACATGGCAGACCGCGCATAAGATGAAAGTACAACGTGGCAGTTTGCCGCAAGACTCAAGCTATAGCGATAACTTCCGACTGAAACGTTATATCGCCAAATACACCATTAACCCTGCTATTACCCATGGTATGGCTCATGAAATTGGTTCAATTGAAGTAGGGAAGTTGGCTGATTTGGTACTTTGGAAACCGGCTTTCTTTGGCGTAAAACCAAGTGTCATTCTTAAAGGTGGCATGATTGCTATGGCGCCAATGGGAGACCCTAACGCCTCGATTCCTACCCCTCAACCTGTTCACTATCGTTCGATGTTTGGTAGCTATGGAAAGGCTTCTCAGCACACGTCGATGTTGTTTGTATCTCAAGCGGCACAAAACGCTGGAATAGCTGAGGAACTCGGATTGGACAGCCTCATCGGTGTTGCTAAACAGTGTCGCACTATCAGTAAGGCTGACATGAAGCTGAATGATTGGCAGCCAAATATTGAAGTGGACTCCCAGACTTATCAAGTCCGAGCGGATGGCGAATTGTTGGTCTGTGAACCAGCGGATGTACTGCCAATGGCGCAGCGCTACTTCTTATTTTAATTAAAACAGACAGTTAAGCATTGAGGACAATACAGTGATAGAGCTAGTAGAAATTACCCAACAACCCACGACTCGGCCTCATGCCTTCTTGAGTTTGCCGATTGACAGTCGAATCAAGAGCCGTTTGAAAGTGATTCTCGATGATGGTCGTGATGCAGGGCTGTTTTTGCCCAGAGGCCATATTCTGCGCGGTGGTGAGCAATTAAAAAGCCGCTGCGGCTTAGTCATAGAAGTTAAAGCTGCGCCGGAAAAGGTCTCTTCCATCTATTGTAGTGACCTACATCTGCTAACCCGCGTTGCTTATCACCTAGGCAATCGACATGTACCGCTACAAGTCGAGTTTGGTTGGGTTCGTTACCAACATGATCATGTGCTGGATGAAATGGTCGAAGGGTTAGGCGCCACCGTTTCAGTAGAGCTTGCTCCGTTCGAGCCGGAAGGTGGGGCATACGGCGGCAAGAGTGGCGGTCATCACCATCATCACTAATTAATATCTATTAAGCCCAATAACAAGAAAAGGAATATTCAATGAAATCAAAGTTCGCCAAATCAGTGTTCAAGACAACAACAGCGCTGTCATTTTTAACCCCAGCGTTTGCTTTTGCTCATCCAGGTCACGACTCAATGGCATTCACTAGCGGTTTGCTGCACCCCATCACAGGTGTTGATCACCTTATTATGCTTGTTGCTTTCGGTTTGTTGGTGGGTTGTTTAACGATAAGCAAAGCTCAGAAGATAGGCTTACTTGTGGGGGCACTGATAACTCTTATGGCTGGTTTACTCGCCGGGAAATGGTTTGGTCTAGTCTCTGGTGTGGAGATGGCCATTGTCGCCTCTCTGTTTGTCGTTAGTGCGGCTATCTGGCAAGTATTTAGCGCATCGCAGCAAATGGTGAAGCTGGCTGTTGGTTTGTGTATCGGCATGATGTTCTTTCACGGCTACGCTCACGGCGTTGAAGCGCAAGGCACACTCGGTCAGTTTTCTATGGGAATGGCGATGGGTGCGACGGTGTTAATGGCTGTCGGAATTCAAATTGGCCATTTAGTCGCTTCACGTTGGATGGCGGTTGGTGTTGCGGCGCTGAGTTCTGCATTCTTAATGGCATCTTAATGTATGGCCTCAAACGCAGCAGAAGATGACGCGATGGTGTCAAACAAAAGCACATCAAATGCAGAGGTTGTTAGCGGTGATGTTTCTAGTTACCGACTTTTTCAGCTGATAAGCCCATCACTGCCGATTGGCGGGTTTACATACTCGCAAGGATTAGAGTGGGCGGTAGAGGCGTGCTGGGTAACAAATCGCGAATCAATGGAAACCTGGTTAGCGAATATGCTGTTTAACAGTGTCGCGACGTTGGAACTGCCCATCATTGAACGTTTGTATGCGGCGGTAGAGTCAAAAGATAGCGAACAAATACAGCGGCTTACGGAACGCATCTACAGCAGTCGAGAAACCAAAGAGTTACGGGCAGAAGAGAAGCAGCGTGGCCTTGCTTTGAATACGTTACTCAAACGTCTGGAAGTCGAGCTTCCAGACGTTGAACTCAGTGATTACCCAGCTACACAGCTTCTCGGACTATGCGTTGCTGCGGTGTACTGGAATATCGAGTTAGCCGAGTTAAAGAAAGGCTATTTATGGAGCTGGGCTGAAAACTTGGTGATGGCAGGTGTCAAACTGGTGCCACTAGGTCAGACCGATGGACAGTTGGCACTTATCAATTTATCAAACCATTTTGCTGAAACATTAGCAATTGCACAGGCGACCGAAGAGTGGATGATTGGCAGCTTTACTCCTGCGGTATCCATCGCCAGCAGCCTACACGAAACACAATATACCAGACTGTTTCGTTCTTAGACGAAACAGTGGAGGAGATAGAAAAGACTATGGAAAGTTACAAACAACCATTACGAATTGGCATTGGCGGTCCTGTTGGGTCGGGCAAAACAGCACTACTAGAAGTACTCTGTAAGGCGATTCGCGATAAGTTACATATCGCCGTAGTAACCAATGACATTTATACCCAAGAAGATGCCAAAATCCTGACACGAGCAGAAGCACTAGAACCCGATAGAATTATTGGTGTAGAGACAGGTGGTTGCCCCCATACGGCAATTCGTGAAGATGCGTCGATGAATCTAGCGGCGGTGGAGGAGTTGGCAAAACGCCACAAAAATCTTGATGTGGTCTTTGTTGAAAGTGGTGGCGACAACTTGAGTGCGACCTTTAGCCCAGAGCTTGCAGACCTTACCATCTACGTTATTGATGTAGCGGAGGGAGAAAAAATTCCCCGTAAAGGTGGCCCTGGTATTACGCGTTCAGATCTATTAGTTATCAATAAGATTGACCTTGCCCCTTATGTAGGAGCTTCACTTGAGGTGATGGAACAAGATACGCAAAGAATGCGTCCTGTGAAACCTTATGTGTTTACTAACCTTAAAGAGAGTAAGGGGCTGGATACCATCATCGATTTCATTTTAACAGAGGGTATGCTTGAGTTTCATAGTTAAGAATTCGCTCCCTTAACCACGAACAGCAAAACGAAAATCCCGCATTATTAAGAGATGTGACTTACACTTCTGATAGTTAGCTGCTCTAGCGGGATTTTTATGATACAAGCAAAATTGATGGTTTGGATTACGGCTCTGATTTTTTCTGGTTACGGTGTATTGTTTACACTCTCTCCCAACACTCTATTCGAACGCGTCACTGATAGCGCTCTGTTTTCTTATTCTGCCAGCATTGATGTACGCGCAACTTACGGCGGTATGTCTGTCGCAGTCGGCATCATTCTCATTCTGCTCGTCATAAGAAACGAAACACTGAAAGTGTCGGTGGTCGCTTCCACGCTGTTGGCCGGCTTTATGGCACTAGCTCGTACGGTTGGTATTGCAATCGAGTCTCAACCCAACGACACCATGCTGCTGTACCTACTTGCAGAAGCCTTTTTCACAGTATGGGGGCTATTTATTCTTTGGAAGCTGCCAAAACGGAGGTTTTACTTTAAGTAAGCGTATCTTTAGGATGTTTCAAAATGGAATTATTAAGCAAGAGGTGTGTTTCAATGTGAAACGGGTGAGGGCGGAAGTGCGCAATTTAGTGATCGTCTTGGTAGTTTCCAAAAGAGGTAACCCGATTGTTGGGTAAATTGACATAACCATCAAACTTTAGCTGTAAATAGTCGATAGTTTCTTTTTTTATAGAGCTTTCATGAATAGGATAGCTCTCGATTAGAATTATTCGCGGGTAGATAGTTCATAATATGAACGTAATATTGGACGTCGTTTAGACAGAGCTAGACCATATTATAAATCACAATATATAAACCAAGTTTCACATTGGTTTCCTGCTTTAAAAATCAACGAATAGTTAATTTAAAGGGTTTCTCGCTCGATATACTAGGTCATGTCACGCCTTTATTCATGAGGGCTAGAGGGCATGGATAATTATAGATTTGCAATTGCATTTATTATTAATCACCTGCAGCGAAGATCCTAAAATAAAGGATTGATTCATGAGCAACATATTAAGGCTTAAGATCTTTTTGCCGCCACTCTTTTTTCTTATCGTTGCGGTACTTGTTAGTCTTGTTGACCTACCGGCTTTTCTAGAAATTACAACCAGAATCAACGCTTGGATTTTGAACACATTTGATTGGCTGTTTTCAGCTGGGGCATTTGTGATGGTCTTGACTTGTATTGTGGTGTTCTTTTCTCCTTTAGGCCGTGTCACTATAGGTGGTGAGGGTGCAAAACCGATACTAAGTAAATGGCGTTGGGGAGCGATTACGATTTGTACCACCACTGCGGCAGGTATGTTGTTTTGGGCTACGGCAGAGCCGTTGTACCACCTCTATGCTCCTCCGAAGTCACTTTCCCTACTTCCAGGTTCAGCGCAAGCCGCGGATTTTGCTCTTTCTACCATGTATATGCATTGGTCATTTACACCATTTGCAATCTATGCAATTCCAGCTCTGGCGTTTGCATTGGCGTTCTATAACCTAAGCAGTCGATTTTCCATTAGTGCGGCACTGCAACCAATATTAGGTAAGCGATATTCGGTCAAAGTAGGTGGCGTTGTTGATTCAATATCCATGTTTGCTCTGGTAGCTGGAATGGCTTCTTCTTTGGGAACAGGAGCTTTAGTGCTTTCTAGTGGTATTGAAAAGGTCACCGGTTGGGAAAATAGCGCATTGCTATTGGGCTTTGTTATTGCAACCATTGTGGTGTGTTTTGTTGCCTCTTCTGTTTCAGGGTTACACAAAGGAATCGCACGCCTATCTTCTGTGAATACTTGCATCTTCGTAGTGATAGCTTTAACCGCGTTTTTCTTTGGACCAACTGACGTCATTTTTCACAATGGCAGCCAAGCGTTAGCCAATTATCTGTCTGAGTTTGTAAGCCGAAGCTTCTCACTAAACCTTCAAGATGGAGATAACTGGGCTAAGAGCTGGACGGTATTTTATTGGGCAAATTGGTTAGCGTGGGCTCCGGTCGTGGCATTATTCCTAGGCAAAATAGCTAGGGGACATTCGGTTCGCACATTTTTGATTGTGAACCTGGTTATTCCCGCAACATTCTCAATGATGTGGATGGCGATATTCTCAGGAATGATTCTAGAGCTAGATATGAGCAGCAATGGCGCTTACTTTGCTCTGCTGAACGAGAATGGACCCGGAGCAGTAATTTACGGCTTGCTTGACCAGTTACCTCTGCCGATGTTGTTTATCTGCCTATTTATCTTTATTTCTTTCCTAGCTTATGTGACGGCTGCGGATTCGAATACAGAGGCAATCTCTTCTTTATGTATCGAATCGAATGATGAAGACAATGAACGAGCTAAGAAAGCGAAGGCTCAACTAAAGGTGCTATGGGGAAGTGTGATTGCTTTAGTTGCTTGGTCAATGACGGCATTTTCTGGCGTAGATGGCATAAAAATGATGTCTAATTTAGGAGGTTTGCCGGCTTTATTTGTTGTGATTGGGATGAATGCGTCTTTGTTAGTGTGGCTGTGGAAGAGCTACAAAGACCATTTTTCGACATCAAGCTCCATGAATCCTCAGAGGTCGACCAGTCCCTGATATCGTAGATTGTTAATGTATGAATCTAGCGACATAGTACCTTTTGCATAAATTCTGAGCATTAGGAAATAGGGTATCTTAACTGTGATTGAGACACCTAAAAACAGAACACTAACCTTATATACTGTCGGCAATACGGTCTTTCTCCTATGACATCTCATTCAATGCAGTCTATTGAAAATTGCAAAAAGCGCTGGGAATTTTTCCAGAAGCATTTATGGGTCTCCCCTGAGTTTGCTACATCACCTATCTTCCTATCATGGGAGAAGTGCGTAAAGCAGATGAGCGCCTATAAATGGTCTCGTCCTCACATTGCTTCGGGCTATACCTTAGCTTCTTTGAAACGACGTACCGAGCGCATTATTAACTGTGCAGCGACGGTAGTTGAAGATACTTATGATCTATTGCGCGAAGAAAAATTGCTATTGCTAGTGACCGATGACAACGGCTGCGTAATGTTCACGATTGGGCATGAAGAGCTTGAAGCGAAGATGGAGGCGCTCGGCATTAAGGTCGGCTGTTTTTTAAGTGAAGATAAAATTGGTACCAATGCGGTTAGTTTTGTTATGGAAACAAACATGCCAAGCGAGGTCTTTGCAAGCGAGCACTTTAAACGAGATTTGCACGAAATAGGCACCGCAGCAGCACCCATCATAGACGCATATGGCAAGCTTTGTGGAACCATAATGTTGGTGAGAAATGCGCAAGACTATAATAAGGAGAATCTGGTCATTGCATCCTCATGTGCTAGAGAGGTGAGTCTTCAACTGCATATTCAGAATGAACAGGAAAGCATGAATCGGCTCCAGTCTGCTCATAGTGCTGCATTGGATTATATTGATGACGGAATCTTATCATGGGATGGTGATAACTTAATTTCTTACACTAGCCAGCAAGCAGAGAAGCTGCTGAGTATCAATAACAACGACTTACTTGAGCGAGATGTATTTGACGTTATTCGTTTTGCTCCAAACATCATGTCTTCAATCGAGAAAGGCGAAACAGTACTGCGTAAGAAAACCACTTTTGAAGTCGATGGGCGCTTTATTGAAGCGATTGTTACTTTTCGCTGCATGTCGGATGGGACCAATTTACTCTTTATCCACCCCATAGATAAGTTCAAAGATATGATTCAGCAGCAGGTAGGCGATAATGCTAAATATTCATTTAGCAGTTTGCCATTTGTCTCCAAAAAGATGAAACATGTGCTGAGAGTGGCTAAGCGCGCTATCAACTCTGATATGCCGATACTGATATCTGGTGAAGAAGGTGTAGGGAAGATTGATCTTGCCAAAGCCATTCATAACGAAAGTGATTATAGAGAAGGACCATTCATTACGTTTAATTGCCGTTCGACGAACGCACATCAGCAATTAAGAGATGTTCTTGGATTCGATGAAGGAGAAGGACAACTTTCGAAATTCGAATTGGCTCAAAACGGCACTTTGTATGTAGAGAACATCGAATACCTTGGAAGTGAATTGCAAGCAGCATTCCTGAAGCTATTAAAAACGGGACTGACCAGCCGTAGTGATAGCCAACGACTTATCACGGCAAAGTTCCAGCTAATCACCAGTACAACATCAAACGTGGCTGAATATGTGTCTCAAGGCGGTTTCTTGAGACAGCTTTTCTATGATATTTCTGCAAATGAATTGACGATACCTCCTTTAAGAAAACGAAAAGACGATCTAGAGCATATGATCTTAAAGTTGGTCAGCACTTACGAGCAGCGCCATAACATAGCGGTCAATATCGACAAAAATGTCATGCCAGTGCTCCTTGATTTTCCTTGGCCTGGCAACAATTCGCAGTTACGCAATCAGATAGAGCGAATACTGCTGAATCGAAGTTCAAACCTGGTAAAACTGAGCGACATTCCGGATGAGATTAAGGTGCGTTCTATTACTTATAAAGAGGTAGCTGCGCCAATTCTTACTCTCGAAGAAGTAGAAAAGCAGACGATCATTCAAGCTTGGAAAGCATATGAAGGATGCATGCAAGACATCGCTAAAGCGCTAAACATTGGCCGTACCACCTTGTGGCGCAAAGTGAAAAAGTATGAAATCAGCAGTATGATGGAACGAGGTTGAGTGGTTAGCCAACCTCGTTTGCGGTTGGTTAACCTTCTTTTATAGCTTGAACCAGAGCCTGAATCATCATCAGTGATGATGTGGCACCGGGATCTTGGTGGCCGACACTAGCTTGTCCTAGATGGCTAGCAAGTCCCTTCTTAGCCTGCATTTCTATCGTCGATACAGCACTTTTTTCCGCGGTAGACAGCATATCATCCAGCAACTCATCTATCGGTACTCCTTCAGCCACATGTGTTTGAGCGCACTCCATCGTTGGTACCCAAACATCGCATAATGTCTTGTCGCCTAGGCGGGCCTTTCCTCTGCTAAGCATCCCATCTACGCCTTTAGTTAGGCCATTGAGGAGCTCTTGAAAGGATAGTTGCTCACGGCTGCCAATGGTTGCAGCAGCGCGAACGAACAGCGTGCCATACAATGGGCCACTGGCACCACCTACATTAGACATTAGAGCCATTCCCGTATTCTTCAATATCGTAGCTATGTTCTGTTTCTCAACCGAAGGTAGGTTTTCAGCGACCACTCGAAAGCCTCTATTGAGGTGTTTGCCATGATCAGCATCACCAATATCACGATCTAAGTTGTTGAGAAATAATTGATGTTCGTTATAAGCTTCCGCACATAAAGCAAGCCAATTAACAATGTGCTGTTTTTCGATTTGCATGAGTTGTGTATCCTTACTGCTGCTCGTTACCATCTAAGAGCTGGCGTATCTACGGGCGCGTCAAATAGTTCGATCATCTCTTTGTCTGCTTTCAGAAGCGTAATGGAGAGACCTTCCATATCGAGAGCGGTACAGTAGCTTCCGACCATATTTCTTACAATGTTGAAATTTTCCTGCTGGCAACACTTGGCAAGCTGTTGATACGCTACGTATAGTTGCGAAACTGGAGTGCCGCCAAAGCCATTAACGATAACGATATAGTCATGGCCTGGTTCAAATTGTTCAGTGGTGAACTCGGTTTCGTTCCAGTGACTCTCTTCACGATCCCAGACGTTGATGAAGCGCGAATAGGGAGCGTCTTGTACTAAAGTTGTGAACATTTGACTGACTAGCTCATTCGCATTGGTGTATTCGATGCGTCTCATACCAGGTTCCCCATGAATACCAACTCCAAACTCGACTTCGTTGTCAGCAAGTTCGAAGCATGGATTATCTGCTTCAGGCACGATAGGAGCATTGAGTGCGATCCCCAAAGTTCGACAGTTATTGATCACTCGACGGCCTAGTGTTTCGCACTGTTCCAGCGAATAGCCACGCTCGGCTGCTGCACCAACTATTTTTTCAAGTAAAACGGTGCCAGCACCTCCACGGCGTCCCGTGGTATATAAGCTATTTTGCACTGCAATATCATCATCAATTAAAACTGACCCGACTTTAATGCCATCTGCTTGCAGCAGTTCTACGGCCAGTTTGAAATTAAGTACATCTCCGGTGTAGTTCTTAATCAAAAACAGCACACCTTTGTCAGTACTGACGCGACTTGCACATTCGTAAATTTGATCAGGTGTTGCTCGAGTGAAAATCTCGCCGGGACATGCTCCTGTTACCATACCTTTACCTACAAACCCAACGTGCATGGGCTCATGTCCAGAAGCGCCGCCTGATACTAAAGCAACCTGGTTTGGTGAAAGGTCATGCCAAACGTAAAGAGGACTCTCATTAACTTTGATTTCTGGGCGAGAGGCAGTGAGTCCAGCCACTTGATCGAGCACCACTTGTTCGACGTCATTTATTAGTTGTTTCATGTTTTTATCTAAACGCTCTATTTGTAGGGACTGAGACCATCTTATGTCTAGCTAGGAATAGTGGCAATGATTTTGATTTGTTCCCAAATGAAACAGCTGTTTTTTTACTTGAGTTTCAAGTTGAAACAACAGGGTGGCGGCCATTAAAAAAACGTGACGAAATTAAAAGTCACCCCAATAAGAAAATAGTAATGAGTGGATAATTGAAACAACAATCAAAATTCAAAACCAATCTCAACGCTATTACTTCTTAATTTCCAATCTGGCTATTTATTATGACTCCAACGCTAAACGGCACTTGGAAATTTACCAATAAGTAACGCCGTCAATTAACCAAGGGATTAAAATGTCAGATCTTATTTTGAACACGAAGCAATCATTTGTTTTAGATTCTATTTCTGGTTCGCTTTACGCGGCGAAAAACAATAACTTGACCTTATTAGATTTCAATAACGATATTAAAGTCGTTGCTCGTAGCGATTGGCAAAAAGACAAGGTTGCTATTATCTGTGGTGGTGGTTCTGGGCATGAGCCTGCGCATGCGGGGTTTGTTGGCAAAGGTATGCTTACGGCTGCGGTATGTGGTGATTTGTTTGCAGCACCAAGTGTCGACGCTGTGCTTAATGCCATCCTTCATGTAACAGGAGACTCGGGCTGCCTTGTCATTATCAAGAATTATACTGGTGACCGTTTAAATTTCGGGCTTGCTGTAGAGAAAGCAAAAGAGATGGGGTACAAGGTTGACCTGATTGTCGTTGGTGATGATATCTCTATTCCAGAAAACCCTCAGCCACGTGGCATCGCTGGAACCCTATTTGTACAGAAAGTCGCGGGATTCGTTGCGGAGAGTGGTGGTTCGTTAGAGCAGGTGAAGCAAGCGGCAATGGACGCGCATGAGAACACGGCATCGATTGGAGTCGCTCTGACGAGCTGCTCGCTTCCAGGAGAAAGCAAAGACAGGATTGAGCTCGGTAAAGCAGAGTTAGGTCTGGGTATTCACGGCGAGTCGGGTATTGAAACGATTGAGCTACCGACAGCAAATGAGCTTGTTGCTTTGATGGCTAACAAGTTAAATCAAGCGAAACCTACGACGGAAAATGCCCTGCTTCTTAATAACTTAGGTGGATTGTCGCCGATAGAAATGAATGTTGTTGCGAAAGCGCTGATGGAGTCTGAAGTCGGTCAGAAAGCCAAGTTTATTGTAAGTGGTGCGCTAATGACTGCGGTTGATATGAAAGGTTTTTCGATTTCAACGATTCAACTTTCAGAAACTATTGAGCCAGCACTCATTGCTGATGTAGAGACAGAGTCCTGGCCAGGTATGGTTGCACATCGTGAGTTGCCAACTTTGGCTTGCGAAAACAGAGTGACTAAGAAGGAATATACCGCTTCCTACGATGAAGAAACTGCGTTGGTGCTGAGAAAAGTCTGCCATTCTATTATCAACATTGAGTCACAGTTGAATCATCTAGACTCTATCGTTGGTGATGGCGATACAGGTTCCACCTTCTCTGCTGGTGCGAGCAAAGTGCTGGCTAAACTGGAGGCCAATGAGCTACCTCTTCAAGACATCGCTAAATTGATGGCAGCGATTGCCGATTGCTTAACGTCTGTGATGGGCGGTTCTTCTGGCGTGTTGCTCTCTATTCTGTTTACTTCAGCTGGTCGTGACTACGACCTTAATGGTTCATTACCAAAAGCTTTGCAAGCGGGTCTTGATCAGATGATGAAATATGGCGGAGCCAAACCAGGCGACCGCACAATGATTGATGCTCTTTACCCCGCTTTAAATCAGTGGGTAGAGCAAGGGTTCGATGCAGCAATTAAAGCAGCAAAAGCAGGCGCAGAAGCGACCGCTAATATGACAAATGCTAACGCTGGCCGTTCTTCATATCTGAATAGCAACAGCTTATCAGGAACCAAAGATCCTGGCGCATTTGCGGTCGAAACAGTATTTAACCAATTCTAATAATAAGTTAACTCCAATCCAATAATAAACGCGTCAATTAGTGCTGACTAATTGACGCTCATAACCGATGAACAAAAGGTAATAATATGAACAAGTCCAATTTGGCGCGATATTTCCAATTCGCGCTCGTAATATTAGCCGCCGGGGCAGTATTCCCCTTGGTTTATTTAAAAGCGCAATATCAAGAAACAATTCTTGAAGTGTTCCAAATGAGTGTTACCGACCTAAACAATATTTACTCCATTCTTGGTTTGGTATTTATCGCAGGTTATTTCCCTAGTGGGGTATTGAGCGATAAGTTCAGTGCTAAATCATTATTGGTCGTAAGTTGCTTAGGTACTGCGGCAGGTGGTTTTTGGTTTGCTCAAACACCTGAATTTGGCGGCGTAGTAGGGTGCTTTATTGTTTGGGGTATCTTCGCGGTACTTACTTTTTGGTCAGCTCATATGAAGCTCACCAAAATGCTGTCAACACCTGAAGAAGAAGGTCGTTTCTTTGGCTTCTTAGATGGAGGACGCGGCCTAGTCGAGGCAGCTCTGGGCAGTATCGCTCTAGCTCTGTTCACGACAACACTTGGTGAAAGTGTTGCACTGGCAGATAAAGAGACAGCTCTGAAGTCTGTTATCTACATGTATGTGATTGCGCTAGTCGCTATTGCAGTGCTGGTGGCTTTGTTTGTAAAGCCAGCGGAAGAGCGCAATGTAGAAACTGGGGAAGACGAAAAATTCCGTATGGCTGATGTATCTAAAATCATCCGCAATAAGTTCGTCTGGCTCCAAGGTTTGATTATTTTCTGTGGCTATACGGTTTTCTGGTCAACCTATTACTACGGTGGTCACCTTCAGACAAACCTCGGAATGAGTGCCGTTACGGTAGGTTCGATGATGGTAGGTGTGCTTTGGATGCGTCCAATTGGCGGCTTCTTAGGCGGTTACCTAGCAGATAAAATTGGCAAAGCTACAACGGTTGCGTCTGGCTCAATTCTAGCCTGTATATGTTTATTTTCGCTAGCCATGGTTCCCAACTCTGCGGGCACTACAGTTATCGGCGGCCTAGTGCTTCTAACGGCGGTGTTTGTCTATGTTATTCGCGGTACATACTGGTCTTTACTTGGTCAGGCAAAAATCCCAACAGCACTTACTGGTACCGCAATCGGTGTTATCAGCCTAATTGGCTATCTACCAGACATTTTTATTCCTCAAATGAACAGTGTCCTATGGAGCATGTTCGGCAACGAAGGCGGCTATCGCGCTTACTTTGTGGTCACTGTGATCTTTGGCGTTATTGGCGCTGTCATCGCAATTGCGTTCAATAACATGACTAAGAAAGCAGAAGTCCAATCCAAAACTACACAAGCTCGCAGCGTTGAGCTGCCATCATCATGATTAGAGAGAAAACACATGAAAGTTAATTTACATATCAATAAAGACAAGAATCGTTTTGAAGTTAAAGAAGGCGACAAAACAATGAAGGCAGTGGTCACTATGGGCAATGGTGGCTACGAGATGCTGGAATACAAAGATGTTCCTATGCCGGTTATCAGTGAAGGCGAAGTGCTTATTAAAGTACTTGCAGCTGGCGTGAATAATACCGAAATCAACACGCGACTGGGTTGGTATTCACAGAAGGTGACACAAGGCACGAACAACCTATCTGAGGATGAGCATGAGATTGGTGATGCGGCTGAAGAGAAAGACGGTGGCTGGAACGCAGAAACGCCATTCCCATTTATTCAAGGCACGGACTGCGCAGGTCTGGTCGTAGAAGCCAAGGATGAAGCTGACCAACACTTGGTCGGGAAACGTGTACTTATTCGCGCATGTATTCGTCACGAAGGCTTCGATTCTAAAGAAAATATCTGGATGGCTTCTGATTTTGATGGCGCGTTTGCTCAGTACGTGAAAATAACGGCAACGGAAGTCTTCCCTGTGGAATGCGACTGGAGTGATGCTGAGTTAGGCACAATTCCGTGTGCGTATGGCACGTCTGAAAACATGGTGCAACGTTCTGGTGTGAAAGCAGGTGACCGCGTTTATGTAGCGGGCGCTTCAGGTGGTGTTGGTTCTGCTGTAGTGCAACTTGCGAAACGTCGTGGTGCGTATGTCATTGGTGCTGCAGAAGGCGAAGATAAAATTGAACGTGTACGTTCATATGGTGCGGATGAAGTGATTGATTTTGGCCGACATGCACTTGAGGTTCTTGGTGAAATGTCGGTAGACATCATCATAGATAACGTTGCAGGCGAAAACTTCGCAAACAATCTAAAAATGCTGAAACGTGGTGGCCGCTATGCATCTTCAGGTGCGATTGCTGGACCTTTAGTAGAACTTGATTTTCGCACCATGTATCTACGAGATCTAACGCTTATCGGTTGTACTGGTTGGGATGAACCAGTGTTCCCAAGTTTGATTGAAGCGATTGAAAAAGGCGAGATCAAACCTGCGCTCTCTAAAACATTCCCGCTTTCTCACATCGTTGAAGCTCAAGAGGAACTTCAGAGTCGCAAACATGTAGGTAAGCTTGTCCTTATCCCTGACCACGAAGATTAATTTATTCTGGCCGGGGCTCTCAATGCTTCGGCCTTTTTGAGAGGAAATTAAGATGTCTATTTTTGAGAAAGTTCACGAGCTCAAACACCCAACTTTGACTAAGGAGAACTGGGGGGAAGAGCAGCCGCTTGTGCGATTCAATTTTCTTGGTAAAGAGCTGGATATTAGTCAGCCTTCATCAACATTCTGGGTATATTTACTTGGTGTGATCGTTACGCTAGTTGGTGTTCAATTCCTTGTTATGCAAGATGGTCAAATGTCCCGTATTTGGTGGGGGATTTCGATGATCCTTTGGGGTGTTGGCGCGATCATCGCTGGTACCAGTTATCAGGCATTCGGTTATGAGCTTAAGGCCAAACACAGAGAAGAGTGTTCATGGACGACATGGTGGGAAGTGATCTATCTTATCTTCCAACAAGTTAGTATGAATGCAATGACAGTTGCGATTGCCTACTCCTCAATACCTCCCGAGTCAATTTGGTTCGATATCTTCATTTGGTATGCCGCATTAATGACGGTTGGCTACACCATTATTACGTTCTGGGGAGCGTTTACGGCAACTAAGTCGGTCATCACGTTTGAGTTTATGATGTTCGCATCTTTGCCAAGCTTCATCGCTTTCATTTTCATCAATACTGTTAGCTACATCAAAACGGGCGCGACTTACGATTTGTTATGCATGATTTCATGGGCGCTCATTTATGCCTCTTACTACTTCTATGATAAGTACTGGAAAATGGGTATCGGTGAGGTTCTTTGGAAACAGAAGAAAATCTGGTTCTCTGAGAATGATGTGCTTCATGTCATCCTTGTCGTCTGGTCGTTGGTTATGATTGCTGTTCCGTTTTATACATTGGATTACGTTAACTTGATTCAATAATCAGCTTGGCATACGACTAAACTAAAAACGCCTGATGAACGTCATCAGGCGTTTTTGCCAACTATGTTTATTTGAGCATTCAATTTCGAGCCAAGTTACTAACGCTCAGCTGCAACAAACGCAATCTCAACCAGCAAGTTAGGGTCTGCGAGCTCAACTTTCACACATGCTCGACTTGGTGCAGTGCCTTCAGCAAACCATTCATCCCATACTTCGTTAAATGCATCAAAATTGGCAAAGTCAGTAAGAAAGATGGTAGCGGATAGAATGCGTGATTTATCGCTGTTCATCTGCGTCAACATCTGTTCTGCTTGTTCGAAAATCTGTTGTGTCTGACCTTTAACGTCGGCAGAGGTGTCCGCTTCTGCGACTTCCACAAAGTGACCGATTCCATTAAATACAGTGATATCAGACCAACGTTTACTTGGGTTTATTCTATTGATTGTCATGGTTTTTTCTCATATCAAAAAGACGTTGTATTGTACTTTAAAGTTACAAGTAGGCTAAGCTAATTTCCTGCCACTTATCATTTCCAATAATACCGATGACATGGTTTACAAAGGCATCGGGAAGGTTGAAGTCGTTGCCTGTTTGTAACAATGGGACGAGTGTATCGAGAGAGCTTTGATTCGCTTGTAGTTGCTCGTCGAGCGTTTGCCAGAACGCGGGACCTTTAACATAAAACAACGGGTAATATTGCATGTCGTTCTCGATGGATACTTTTTTACCCGCTTCTATCAACCCTACATTTCCAAGGTGCTGAAACTCTTTCGATGCCTTTTCCCAATTTTCGACGGGCGAAGGTTTGTTGCTCAAGTCGGTAAATTGTAGGGATTTGATAGCGTAATATTCAGCTAATCCCTCTTCTGCCCATACGGGTAATGAGCGAGACCCCATGAAATGAATGGACTCATGGGCTGTCACTTTTGCAAGATGAAACATACTGTCCTTGGCAAAAGCTCCCTTGTCAGTGAGCACATTGCTTAAGAGGATATTGTATCCAGCCGCACCTGAAACATTGCGTTGGCTTTTATCTTTAGAGAAATAGATGAGCTGCCACTGACGCGGTTGTTTGTCGTTAAAGACGGAGCTCAGATAATCTAATTGTTGCGTCAAGTTTTGAAACCATGAACTGTTAGATTTAAGCAGTGGCAAGGCATTACTTTTCACTACGACGGTAGAAGAACCGATATTCATACGCTCATAAGGCATACCCCAAACCACAAAAAGAGGCGGCTGATCTGAGTTAGGCATTGCGCTGCAGACGTTGTTTGGGTCGCAAACTTCAATGTCTTGCCCTTGAATGGTGGGCAGTGAGTTCCATTCGCTCAAAAAGTGCCAGCCTTCATTTGGCTCATAGGTATTAACTTGTTGTGCAGGTTCGAATTCGTCAGATGTTTTTGCTTCAAATCTGACAATCCAGGATATTTGGCGACAGGAAATAGGAGAGTCAAAACTGACGGTTGAACTTTGTCCATTGTTGGAGAGGCAGCGGATGTCAGAGAGATCTGACGAGCTGGTGGTTCGTGGCTTGGAAAGTTGGAATGTTCCAATGTCAGAGGTATCCGCCTGAATTGTGATTTGCTTTGGGTCGGCGTCGTGAGTAGTTATTTGATACTTAACTGCGGCATGAGTAGAGAAGGAGAGCCACGCTAAGGTGACAATAAGTGAACGTATCATTTTGAAGTCCCATTGTTTTTTTAATGGGACTATCTAAGGCTACTTTGGTTCAGTTAGCTTGACTAAAAGATACAATGTTTAGCGTAATCGCTTGCTTCGTTCGCTGTCCAGTCGCCTTTGGGTTTCTCTTTCATGTCTTTACACCACGCTTCGCTGCCGACTTCAGTACAAGCCATCAGTGGTAAAGTGAGCAAAAACATCAATACAATTTTCTTCATCATTCCCTCGTTTTTCTGAAGATGTCAGATTGAAAGGGATTGTAACTCAAAAAACAAAGGTAAGTCATGCTTGGGTCACTGTGGTTGCAGTAACAATACGTTCGTACCGAACTGTGGAACATGAAGATATTACAAATCACTAGACGACTGGTCTAATTGTTTGTATGGTAGCGGCATGAATGCAAAAACAAACGAAACAAGACAGCATATCCTTGATGTGGGGTATCAGTTAATACTATCGAAAGGCTTTACTGCGGTGGGTTTGTCGGAGTTATTGAAAGCAGCAGATGTACCGAAAGGGTCGTTTTATCATTACTTTAAGTCTAAAGAGCACTTCGGAGAAGTTTTGATTGCCTGTTATTTTGAAGGCTATATGGAACGTATTGAAGCTCTGTTCTGTAGTGAAAACGGCACCGGTTATGAACGTTTAATGAGCTATTTCAATCGCTGGCTTGATATTGAATCGGGACGCTGCAATGCACATAAATGCTTAGTAGTTAAGTTAGGTGCTGAAGTCTCTGATTTGTCTGAAACCATGCGTTCGGAGCTACTGACTGGAGCGGAGCGAATCGTTGCAGCAATTGCAAAGTGTATTGAGTTAGGTATCGAGGATGGCTCTATTGCTATTCAAGATAGCTTGAGCACTGCCAGTGCCGTCTACCAACAATGGTTAGGTGCAAGTCTGCTGAGTAAGCTCAGCCAAGACACGGCACAGTTGAGGGTAGCCCTATCAGTGACCGAGCAGCTGTTAAAGCGTAAGTAATTAATTTATAACCTGTTTATACAACAGGTTTTTTTATCAAATAAAACTAGACGACTGGTCTAATATTAAAGGCAAAAGAACAAAAGGGAATCAAGATGTCACAAGAAAATAACCGAAGAATTGTCTTAGCTTCACGCCCTGTGGGTGCACCGGTAAATGAGAACTTCCGTTTGGAGTCGGCGGTAATTCCTGAGCCAAAAGATGGGGAAATGCTGTTAAGAGCGATTTATCTGTCTCTTGACCCTTACATGCGAGGTCGAATGAGTGCTGCAGAGTCATATGCGGATCCGGTTGCCTTGGATGAGGTCATGGTCGGCGCAACGGTTTGTCAGGTTGAGCAATCAAACAATGAAAACTTTGAGCAAGGCGATTGGGTTCTGGCTTATACAGGATGGCAAGATTACGCCATCTCTAATGGTGAAGGGCTAGTGAAACTGGGTAAGAACCCAAGTCATCCTTCATTTGCACTTGGTATAATGGGTATGCCTGGTTTTACCGCTTACATGGGCCTTTTGGATATTGGTCAACCTAAGGCGGGTGATACTGTGGTTGTGGCTGCCGCAACTGGGCCAGTTGGTGCAACGGTAGGTCAAATCGCGAAACTTAAAGGTTGCAAAGTCGTCGGTATTGCGGGCGGTGCCGAGAAGTGTCAGCACGCAAAAGAGGTACTAGGTTTTGATGAGTGTTTAGACCATAAATCAGATGACCTGGCGCAGCAACTTGCTGAAGCTTGTGGTAATGGCATCGATGTCTACTTCGAAAACGTTGGTGGTAAAGTATTCGATGCGGTATTGCCATTGTTAAATACGGGTGCGCGCATCCCTGTATGTGGTTTGATTTCTCAATACAATGCAACGTCACTACCAGAAGGACCTGATCGTATGTCAATGTTGGTAGCAACTTTGCTTATTAAGCGGATCAAGATGCAAGGCTTCATCATTTTTGATGACTACGCACACCGTTATGATGAGTTTGCAACTCAGATGGGACAATGGCTTGCAGAAGGTAAAATCAAGTACAAAGAACACCTAGTAGATGGTTTTGAAAATACACCAGAAGCTTTCATGGGCCTATTGGAAGGTAAGAACTTCGGTAAGCTGGTTATCAAGATGAATGAGCCGAAATAATTGACCTGAATTCAGATAAATAATCTAGCGCCTCTCATTTGAGAGGCGCTATTTCATTGGAGCAAGACAAGGTAAACTAGGCCTAATCAGTAACAGCCACGTTTACGGTATTTTCAATGCACATTGATGCTTCTCGCTCCAGTCGATATTCCACTCTACTATTCAAAGCCTTACTGAAAAGGATCGATGTCGATGCTATTACTTGTATTGGGCCGCTATCGCTAACCAATTCAAATTTCCATTTTGATACAGAAAAGCTTCAGCGTTATAAGGACTACTTCGGCTTTAGCAAAGGCTCCGTACCATTACCGTTTCTATTTGTTGCCACTCAAAATGAGCAATTGCAACTGTTCACTCATCCAAATACCTCTATTCGCCCTCTAGGGTTAGTTCATGCCTCTATAGAGTTTGAGCAGTTTGATGAACTTGACGGCGAACAAAGTTACGAGTTTCAATTGGAGTTACAGGCAGAGCAAAAAACTGACCGTGGATTGAGTTTTGAAGTACGTGGAGCTTTTTACCGCTCAGGGCAGATGGTTGCGAGGTATCGATCTGGATATTTGATGCCGACTAAACGCAAAAACGTGAGATCCAAGAATAGTACCCCTGCGCTGTCGACCTCGTTGCCTGAACTAGCCACGTTTACTGTTAGCGTCAGCCAAGCACGAGAGTACGCAAAATTATCGGGAGACTATAATCCAATCCACCTGGCTCGTTGGTCAGCTAAATTGTTTGGATTTAACAAGCCTATTATTCATGGGATGTATATGGTGGCAAAACTTTTGAAATTTGAATCTGACTCAACTGCTATTCATCATGTGGGCTTTGTATTTAAGAAGCCTATCTTAATGCCGACAGACGTAAAAGTGGTTCAAGATAAAGCACAAATCCTATGTATTAACAGCGAAGGAAAATGCTTTATTGAGATGGTGCCTAACAAAACATGTAAATAGTCTGTGTCAGTACTGAGAATGGCGACATTAACATACAATAACGGACAATAAATCGAGCAGACTTTTTGTAGCATAGCACCCCTCCACATAGTATTCGGAAAAACTGGTATGGTAAGCCGCATCGCTTTACTCATTGTTCTTATCGCAACTAGCTCTACTGTGTTTGCGACAGAAGACTCTGTCAAAGAAGAGAATCATCAGGTTGATGAATGGAAAGGCAATGTTGACGTCACGTTTGCAGGGTGGACTGAGCACTTAACCTCAACGGGCAGAAACCAGGATAACTATATCGTTGGTGTTCGTTACAAGAGATGGGAAGCATTTACGCTACTAAACAGTTTTGATACGCGTTCGTACATCTTGTCTTACCATCCTCAGTTCGACTGGACCCCTTGGGCAAAAGTTGGCTTAAGAATAGGGGGAATTACCGGATACACAAAAGAGCAGAACAGCGTACAGCTTGGTGGTATCACGCCAGTGTTTGCTCCGACTCTAACATTACATTATAAACATCTGGGGTTTGAGACAGCCCTGTTTACTGATGTGTTGGTATTCTCAATGAAAGTAATGATTTAAAGTGGAGCGCTTGCTCCACTTTTTTAGCTGCTAATCTTTTTCAGCGCCAGTGGATTTAGCGTGCTGCTTCAAAAGCCAGAGCTTTTTTCTCAACTTGTCTGAATATCAAAGTAAGAATGCCATTGACCCCAAGATAGAAAAGCCCTGCCACGCTGAAGACGACGAGTGTGTCGTAAGTTTGAGCATTGATACGCTGTGCGTAGCCCATAATATCCATAATGGTGATGGTACTGGCCAGCGATGTGCCTTTAAATACTAAGATCACTTCATTAGAGTAAGCTGGTATCGCTCTGCGAATCGCAAACGGAAGCAAGACACGCAGCGTTGCTTTCATATCCATCCCTAGCGCACGACATGCCTGCCATTGACCTGATGGAATAGCATTGAACGCACCTTTAAATAGCTGAGTACTATACGCCGCTGTATTAAGTGCAAGGGCAAGCATGGCACAGAACCAAGGTTGGCTTAGCCATGTCCACAAAAAACTTTCTCTAATGACTTCAAACTGCCCCGGCCCGTAGTAGACCAGAAAGATCTGAACCAATAATGGTGTACCAGTAAAAAGAGTGATGATGCCACGCGTTAGCCAGTGAACTACTGGTGTTCGAAGGATCAAGCTAAGCGTCATCAGCAACGCAAGCAGGCAGCCTACGATCAGTGCTACTACAGTGAGCTGTAGGCTTGTTTGCAAGCCATCGACCATTTGCCAAACATGTTGTTGATTCATGCTGTAACTCCTTTGCTACCGACGGCCATTTCTTTTGAGGAGAACTTTTTATCTAGTACTTTTACTGCTTTTTGAGTAATCAATGTGATAACAAGATAAATCGCCGCTGCGGTCGCATACCAAGTAAACGCTTCATGTGTCGCCGCAGAGGTTAATTGTGCTTGTTTCATTAAGTCTGTAACGCCAATTAGTGAGACTAAAGCGGTATCTTTTAATAGTACGAGCCATTGGTTGGTAAGTCCGGGTAGGGCATGCTTAACCGCTTGTGGCAGTACTATTCTAAAGAAAACACGTGCACGACTTAGGCCTAATGCACTGCCAGCTTCACGCTGACCACTGGGTACCGCTTTTAGTGCTCCACGAATGGTTTGTGCTGCATAAGAGGCAAAAATTAACGAGAGTGCGATGACACCAGCTAAGAACGGGCTAACCTCAATGAAATCTCCCGTAATCAGAAACAAGACTTGTGTAGAACCAAAGAAGATAAACAGAACGACTAGAAGTTCTGGCAAGCCACGAATAATGGTGACGATTGCCGTGGTTGGCCAAGAGATGATTTTGTGGCGAGACATCTCGCCACCAGCAAAAATGATCGCCAGTACTAAGCCAACCAAAAGGCTGACGAAAGCAAGTTGGATGGTTACCCAACTTGCTTGTACGAGTGACGCCGAGTAACCCGTTAAACCCATATTAATTACCGAAGTACTTATCGAAAATAGCTTGGTATTCGCCGTTTTCTTTTACTGTTTTAAGTGCTGTATTTAGCTGGTCAACCAATGCTTGGTTGTCTTTGTTTACGGCGATGCCGAAGCCGTTACCAAAGTATTTTTGGTTAGTAATTTGGTCACCAACGTAAGCCAGTTTATCGTTTTTCTTAAACCACTCTGCGACAACTGCCGTGTCACCGAATACAGAGTCAATACGACCATTTTGCATATCGATAAACGCATCTTGGTAACTGCCATAAGGTACGGCTGTTACGCCTGGCATTTGCTCTAATAGGTAGCTTTGGTGCGTTGAACCGTTTTGAACACCTACACGCTTACCTTCTAGTGCTGCTTGTGACGCAACCTTACCTGTCATCGCTACGAAAGCCGCTGAGTTGTCGTAATAAGCATTGGTAAAGCTAACCTGCTGCTGACGGGCCTCAGTAATATCGATACCAGAAATCGCTGCGTCGTAGCGTTTGAACTTAAGTGCAGGAATTAAGCTATCAAATGCTTGGTTATGGAAGCTACATTTGGCTTCAATCTGTTTACATAGCGCGTTAGCAAGGTCTACATCAAAACCTTGGATCTGGTTATTTTCATCGACATATTCGAATGGTGCGTAAGTCGCTTCCATTGCAAATTTAATTTCTTGTTGTGCCATTGCGCCGTAAGAAGCCAGACCAATCAGTGAAGCAAGTAACATCTTTTTCATAATAATTCTCCTTGTCAGATTGCGATGAAGGCAATCTCCATTGTTATTTAGTGTGTTAAGTAGTCAGCAAAAGCTTGAGTAGTTGGGTTTTTAAATGCGTCTTTTTTGCCATGTTCGATGACTCGGCCTTTTTCGAGATAAAGAACATGACTGGCAATTTTCTTCGCAAAATCAACTTCATGTGTAACAACCACTTGAGTGATGCCCGTTTCACTCAATTCGTTGATAATATTGACGATCTGCGTTGTGATTTCAGGATCAAGCGCTGCTGTTGGTTCGTCAAAGAGCAAGACTTCAGGTTTCATCATCAATGCTCTTGCAATAGCAACGCGCTGTTGCTGACCACCTGATAGTTGTAGTGGCCACGCATCGGCTTTATCAGCGAGTTGAAGTGTAGAAAGCATTTTTAAGGCTTCTTGTGTGGCTTGCTCTTTCGAGACGCCTGCTACCTTAGTGGGCGCTTCAATTAAGTTCTCCATTACCGTCATATGAGGCCAAAGGTTATACTGTTGGAAAACCATCCCGACTTGCTTACGAAGCGCTAAACCTTGTTTTTCAGATACTTGTTGATCGAAGTCGTAGTCATTATTCGCAATACTGAGCGCCCCGCCATCTGCCATTTCCAGCAAATTTAACAAGCGAAGTAGAGAGCTTTTACCAGCACCACTCGGACCTAAGAGAACCAAGGTTTCACCCTTGCCGCAATGAAAGCTGACATCGTGCAAAACTTGAGTCGTGCCGTAGAACTTATTGAGGTTGTTTGCTTGAATACCCATGCTGATTTACTGCATTAAAAATCATTGTGTGAACTATACTATCAGAAGTGTTATTTATGCAATAAAAATGTATAAAAATTTTAATTGTTAAAATTATGTATCGATTTATGGTTGAAAAGTAGACATCTCTATTGTGTGGGTCAGGGTGGATCTTAGGGCTAGTGGGTATAAGAAAAGCGCTTGGCTTTCAACCAAACGCCTAGTAATCAAAAGAATATTACTTCAGTTTCAATTGCTGAGTTAACCAGTCAGCACTTGTAGTTTGTTTACCTTGGCAGATAACGTAGTAGGGTGTTCCGGTGAACCAACTTTTCGACGCTACTTCTTCAACAAACACCTGAATGGAGGCTACATCATCCTTAGCGTAGTTCCATTTTCGGGTTAAGTGTTCTGCTGCTTCTTTACCATTATGGCTATCACCGTTACGTATGAAGTCGCAATCAGATTGTCGCATTTGATTAATCAGATATCGTACATCTTCCTCAGTATTGGCGAAGGCGTTGGAGCCTATCAGTAGTCCACCTATCAGAAGTGAATGAATTAGCTTCATTGATTCCACCATTGCTTAACTGGCGTTGGGTTGTGAATTTCCAAACGCTGTCCAATCTCTGGCGAGGCCATAGTTACACCACGTTCCTGACTTATCTCTAGAGCTCTGCTCATCGGTTCATGCCAATCGTGCATGGACAAATCAAAAGTGCTGTTGTGAATAGGCATCATGACCTTACCTTTGACGTCGATATGGGCTTGCACGCTTTCTTCAGGGAACATGTGGATTTGTGACCACAACTTGTTGTAGGCGCCAGTTTCAATCATAGTAAAATCAAAAGGCCCATATTTCTCGCCAATTTCAGCAAATCCTCCAAAGTAACCAGAGTCTCCAGAAAAGAACACGTTGGCTTGTTGACTGTTAATGACCCAGCTACCCCAAAGGGTAGAATCACGGTCCGTTAAGCCACGACCAGAGAAATGCTGAGTCGGTGTCAGGGTATATGTGATACCGTTGACCTCATGCGATTCCCACCATGCAAGTTCGGTAATCTTGTTTTTAGGTACTCCCCATTTGACAAGATAATCACCTACTTTTAGTGGCACAACAAAGTGATTAACTTTATCTGCCAGTGCTTTGACTGAGGCTTTGTCTAAGTGGTCGTAATGGTCGTGACTGATGATAACCACATCTATCTGCGGTAAATCTTCTAGGGATATTGGCGTCTTATGAAAGCGTTTAGGCCCAGCCCATTGCACCGGCGATGCTCTATCGCTGAAAACTGGATCTGCCATGACCAACTGGCCATCTAGCTTCATAATAACGCTAGAATGTCCTAGCCGATAAACCACATCTTGTTGCTCACTCAACAATTGTTCTGATGTCATCACATGTACAGGTAAGTCGAAGGTCGGAGTTGGGGCATCGCGCTCAGTGGTGAAATAAGACTTCATGATCTTAACGATGTCGCTAAAGCTCGATTGGTATTCCAACTCAGTATTGACGTATTTATCTGGATAACGCTCGAGGTCTTTCTCTGTGTTGCTGCAAGCGGTTAAGGCAGTGGTACTCATTGCTAGAACTCCTATTGAGGCGATTAGTGACTTTCTCATGATATTTCCTATCGCGATTAAAAGACGGGCTGTAATGAGATCGATAGCTGAAGTCTTTTGTAAACTAACCAGTGTAGTTTACTTTTAAAATGTGAAAAGTAAACTGATTAGTGTAAAATACGGGAAGAAAAATTCGAGTTGTCGAGTAACCCAATGACAGAAAAGAAAAAAACGCGAAGCGAAATGAAGCGCGAGGCTATTATTGAAGCGGCTAAACACGCGTTTCACGAGTTTGGTGTACATAATACTAGTATGGATAAACTCGCGGCGATGGCCGGTGTGTCGAAACGAACGGTATATAATCATTTCGAGTCAAAAGAAGTATTAGTTATGAGTTTGCTATCGGATTTGTGGCGACAATCTATGATGGATGTTGACTTGCAACCTTTGGCGTCGATGGATCTCAAACAGCAGCTAGTCTATTTACTGTCGCATGAGATAGGCATCTTGAACAATCCTGCTTATATTGATTTGTCGAAGGTTGCGTTTGGACATTACTTTTATCGACCAGAGGAGCTGAAAGCTCAAGCGGACAAAATGTCGAAGCAAGAAACTGCCTTATACAAATGGTTAGAGCACAAGAATGATCAAAAACAACTGACTATTCCAGATATTAGTGTGGCAAGCGTTCAGTTGCATAGCCTAATTAAAGGTAGTTGCTTTTGGCCACAATTGATGGGAATGACGGATACATTGCCCGACGAAGTTGCTCAGCAACTTGCGTTGTCTACTGCCGAGCTCTTCTTGGCTCGCTATCAGGTGTAACGATTGATTTATCTAGGAAAAGAACAGCCCTGTTTCTTGGACAAGAAGCTGGGTTGGTTTAGAGTAAATGTGTTGTTCCTTAGCACCCACAAGCTGAACTAATAGCACCTTATCTGAAGCTAAACACTGACGTAGCACTCGCAATACCATAGCCACATCGAGCTTGTGCTTCTCTAGGTTTGAGTTGTGTCTCGAAATAGAAGGCAGATCGATGGTTACAACCAGTCTGTCGCAGTGACTGATAAATCGCGCAAGCTGCTCTTTGATCATTGCTCGATTTCTGTACACCACCTCATTTGAAAGAAGCCAATCACATCCCATATCTTCCGCGTACTCTAACTGTTTTTTGTTGCAGCGATTATTGTCGATGCCGATATGAAAGGCGCGGCACTCATTATATCTGTTAAGTGCGAAATGCAGCATTGAACCGACTGTGACATCAAGACATTGATCGAGTAGCAATTCTGCGTTGATGTTTACAATACCAATTTCATCTTTGTCGATCAGTAGATTGGGAATAATGTCGAGCAAGGTTTCGTGGCAATTGGTAATGACGAGCGGCATTGCACCAACCGCAAGTTGTTGGTTGAGCTGACCGGTGAAGTCGCGTTTTGCAACTGGGCTTTCGAAGTAAGGTCTTTCGGAGCAGTAACTACCCAGAATTGGATAATGGCCAATTTTTCTCATTGAATGAGAATTTTGTTGTGAGCTTAGCCAGTCGTAGGCGGTTTCTAGGAGGGAGTCAGCGTCTTCAAACTGGGCATTATTCATAGGCTTGATGGCTTCCGATACCGTGAATACGGAAAGTTGGCTCTCTAAAGCAGGATGATAACGACGTTTCCAGATTTGTTTGAAGACGTTGAGCATGATGAATTACCTTTCTGGTGGCAGCGCCCTTGCTGCCTGCAATACATGTAGAATGAATCTGTCCTTGTTGGCTTCTACACGATAGGCAGGAGCCATAATGGAAACAGCACCAATTAATTTCGAGCCTTTCATTACTGGCGCACTGATGCCCGTTACACCCGGGTCGAACTCAGACGTACTGATGGCAAATCCCTGACGACGAATCTGCTCCAGCTCCTTATTCCAATCAGTGACGTTTTCGTGTTCACCGAAATGACGCAGTATTTTTTCGCAACGAGATTCTGGTAAATAAGCCAGCATCACTTTAGATGAAGCCCCGCGAAGCAAAGGTTGGCTCTGTCCTCTTACATAGCTACAGCGAAGTGCTTGCGCACTCTCTTGCAAGCTTACACATAGAGCACGATAGCCAACTGGTACCATGTAAGCTGACATCTCACCAGTCTGCTTTTGTAGTCGGAACAATATGCTCTCTATTGCTTCTAGGTTGTGTGTACTTGATTGATAGCTGTGCATCAACATCAGAGCAGCTGGACCAACAATCAGTGTTTTGTCGTGTGGACTCTCTTCAATAAGGTTCCACTCTTTAAGCAGCTTTATATGACGATAAAGACTGCTGAGAGGAACGCCGAGTTGAATGCTTAAATCTTTTGCTGAAACAGGCGTATCAGACACGGCAACTTGCATTAAAAGTTGCAGTGGCTTTTCATTAACCTGAGTAGTGGGTTGCTGTGTATTTCCCATATCTGTGTTATCTATTATCAAAACCAATTACGCAATTTATATTCCTACTGAATAAGAAAGGAAACAAAAATCTTGCGGCTCATTCTCATTAGATGATAAGTACAGGTTTTGGAAATGAACGAGCGAAGAAAGACCTAGGTGAGCTCATAATGAGCACACTACATTAATGGCTTGTTTATCAATAGGGAGCTGTGACTGCTTCTTCTTCACAAATACTCGGTTTCGCTACATAAGCACGACTCCTTACGTCTATTTTGTTGCCGAAAATGAAGGTTGAATGGAGAGTGTTGTCGTTAGTTAGATTCTTTTGTTTGGCGACCGTGAGACAGCATTTATCTATAAAGCAGGTTGGTCTTTTTAGGTCGATATAAAAAAAGCCACTTCGGAGAAGTGGCTTTTTTAAGCTAACTGACGTGCTTGAGATAGCTTAGAATTTGTATGATGCGCCTAGGTATAGGGAACCGATGTTGTATGTATCTGTATCCACTCCAGCCATATCAACGTTAAATGCGTCTGCTTCATATGCTAAACGAAGGCCAAGACCATCGATTTGTGCTGGCATGTACTCAACGCCGACACCATATCTAAATCCAGTTGCAGAATCATCTTCGCTGTGACCGTTAGCTTTAAGTTCAGCAGATACTCTCGATAGACCTACAGTTGCAAATGGGCGAATGCCATTATCGAAGGTATAACCAAGATTAGCAGCCAGCGATAGAGCAGTTGGAGTGATTTCTACACCTTTAGTGAACTTACTATCTGAAGTTAGAGCACCGTAGTTTGTGTAACCACCTTCTAGAGAAACAATGCGGTTAAACGCATATCCGCCATAAATACGCCAAGAACGTTCACCATCAAATGTCGGAGCGTAAGAACGATCCTTATTTTCTAGTTTACTTTCCATTAAACCATAACCACCACCCACGTAAAAACCTGGATCTGCCGCGCCTGCAAATGCGCTAGTTGCGAATAGACCTGTTAAAACGAGTGCCACTGCTTTTTTCATTCTGATACCTATTAAATAGTCTTGTAAATTGTTTCGGGGCGTACTCTAAAGAGTTTCGAATCTGATGTCTGTGAGGAAATGTCGTGAATTGTGTGGGAACTGTCTGGATGTGTGTGGAGTTAATATCTGTGAACTCCACTTTTCAAAAGCAAACGTTTAACCTAAAAAAAGTGAACTATCTCACTAAAAAATAGGCAGTTGAGGTGGCTTTATATTAGATTAATCAGTATAAATGCTCTCCATTTCCTTGAGCTCTTCGACGCGGGTCATGTATGTTTATGTAACAAGTGCATACACTTGTCGCCTTTCTGCATGGAGTCGGAGTGAGTAAATGGAAGAATGAGGCTTATCAACTATTCCAAGAGAGGTAACGATGAACTATAAACAACTACCAAAAATCGACCTTCACTGTCACTTAGATGGCAGCGTGCGACCTGAAACCATCATCGAACTTGCCTCTATCCAAGGTGTTGATATTCCCTCTCAGGATATTGAAGTTATTCGTGACTTGATGATTGCCCCTGAGACGTGCTCAAACCTACTCGAGTATTTAAAGCGTTTTGATCTACCTTTATCTGTGATGCAGACCAAAGAAGCCTTGGAACGTATCGCCTTTGAAGTCTATGAAGATGCGGCACTTGAAAATGTTAAGTATATGGAAGTTCGTTTTGGCCCTCTCTTACACAGAGAGCAAGGTCTGAATATTGAAGAAATCATCAGCTCAGTAGTGGCTGGCATGAAACGAGCAGAAGAAGTACACGGCATTAAAGGCAACATTATTCTGTCTTTGCTACGCCATATGCCAACCGATGAGATTAATGATGTTATTGATGTTGGTGCTGCGTACCTAGGTAAAGGTGTAGCAGCATTTGACCTCGCGGGTGGAGAAGAGCTTGGATTCTGTGAGAAATTTGTTCCGTTTGCGAAATATGCAAAAGAGCAGGGTTTGAACGTCACGATTCACGCTGGTGAACAAGGCGAAGGGCAGAACGTTTACGATGCCATTACCATGTTAGGTGCAGAGCGTGTGGGACATGGCATTCATATCGCCACTCATCAACAAGCGTTTGACTTAGTGCATGAAAAACAAGTGGCGTTAGAAACGTGTCCGAGCAGTAATGTACAGACAAAAGCGGTGGAAAGCATGACTGTACACCCGATTGAGGATTTCCGTCAGCGTGGTATTCCAGTCACCATCAATACTGATAATCGCACTGTATCGAATACGACAATGACGAAAGAAGTTCAGTTGGTGATTGAGCAGTTTGGATTATCCGAAGAAGACTATATGCATATCTATCGCAATAGCGTTAATGCTGCTTTTACTAACGATGCGATTAAGCAACAGCTATTAGCTGTATAGCAGTTGCTGGTTCGAATGTAAAAAGCCCGCTTCATTGAAGCGGGCTTTTTTATTGTTCAGTGTTGTCAGCAATCAAAAATCGATTTCGTAACCGAGACTGAATGTTCGACCACGGCCAGAGAAATAATACGCATTGTGGTGGCGTATCTGGCTAAAGTAGTTGATGTACTGCTCGTTCAATAGGTTTTCAATACCGACACTGATACGACCGTAACGCTGCATATCGTAGAACATAGATACATCCATTAAGCCATAGCCGTCAAACTGCTGTGCACTACCGGCATCGTTTTTCTCTTTACTGCGAGAAAACATATGGTTGTATTGTAGACGACCATTCCAACGGTCAGAGAAGCTGTGGTTGACTGCCATCAATAGGCGATCAGGAGATAGGTTCTTAAGATCCATATCACTATCCACCGAGCCATCTTGATTGGTATCTACTTGACCTTCTACGTGAGCATATAGTGCCTGAATCTGTGTAGTAGGCAAAATATTGTAGGTCGCGGTGAACTCGTAACCTTTAATATCGGTGCGTTGGCGTACAACATCATAAGTACCGCCGCTGTTAAGGCTTAGGTTCGCACCATCTTTAGCGATGGACATATAAGTACTACCACTGACAAACCATTTGTCATCGCTGTAGCTTAGCCCCACTTCGTAGTTATCCGTTACAACAGGTTTCACCGCCGGCATGGTGTTGAAGTCGATAGGTGCACCGCCTACAGGAGCAACGACGGCTGGACCACCGATCCAGTTACCACGCAGCACACGTCCAATGTCTGGCAAACCGAAGCCTTGGCTAAAGCCAACGAATGAACTGATACTTGGGGTAAAGTCATAAACAGCACCAGCATTAAAGACGGCCTGAGAAAAGTTTTGTTCGCCGCCAATAATATCAACCTGACGATGCCCTGCGTTACCATAGCCCCACAAGGTTTGACCATCTGCAACCGTTACTTTGGTATTTTCAAAGCGAACACCACCTGAAAGGCGTAGAGAATTGGTGACTAGCATATCGCCCTGAATAAAGGGAGCTAAGCTCTGGTACATCATATCTGGTGTTACATCTTTACCAGATTGAGTGAGAGTTTGCTTTGTGGTGTCTTCCAGACCGTCTAGACCAATGACCCAGCTATCATCCCAGCCAAGAAGATCGGTTTTGACATAACTTAGCTTAAAGCCTTTTTTGGTCGATACGATAGCGCCTTGATCATATTGTTTGTTTGCTGTTGGCCACCATGATGCTTCACCAAATACCGCTTCAAAGTCTTGGTAAAAGGCTTGGAATTTCAGCTCGCCACCAAAGAAGTCATAATGGTCATAACCAAAGTTATACAGTTCCGCATAGTTTGACGTAGGATCGCCAGAAGGTGTGCCCGGAACTACGGTTCCCGGAACGCCATTTTGCCAGTCGCCAGGAACACTAACGTAGTTCTGGTTGCCTTTTAGTTGGTAGCGACTAGCACTGAAGCTGACGCGTTGATTGC
Source organism: Vibrio sp. SCSIO 43133 (assembly GCF_023716845.1). Classification (NCBI taxonomy): domain Bacteria; kingdom Pseudomonadati; phylum Pseudomonadota; class Gammaproteobacteria; order Vibrionales; family Vibrionaceae; genus Vibrio; species Vibrio sp. SCSIO 43133. The sequence goes on along the minus strand of NZ_CP068025.1, from coordinate 949,145 downwards.
CGCCATCAAAGTTATAGCCGCCTTTAGCGAGAAAGTTTGTGGCATTGGAATCTTGCGTTTCACCTTGGATGGAGTTCATGCCGATCGGGTTGCCATTACCATCGTAATACAGCCCTTGTTGCTCCCACGCACCGCCAATAAAGAGATCGTAATCTTCGTCATACTGACTCAGATTGTAATAGACTTTACCACCTGTACCATCTTCCTTTAGGTTTGAGGTTACGCGTGTTCCAACGGTCTGCTTCCAATGGTCGCCTGGTTTAGCACTTTTTGTCACGTAGTTAATGATACCGCCAGTGGCGCCGTTACCTTGTACGGCACTTGCCCCTTGAACCACTTCCACACGCTCTAGCATTGAAGAATCTACGGTGTAACCGTTACGGTTACCATTGCGAAGTGGGTTATTTTGCGGAACACCGTCGACCATGATAAGTGCGGTACGTCCACGAAGGTTTTCGCCTTGGGTAGAGAGCTTTTGTCGACTTGGCGTCATGCCCGGAACTAGGTTGGCGATAACACTGGTTAGGTCATCGGATACCGCAGTTTGTTGTTCCAGTTCTTTTTCTGAAATGACATGAACTGAGCCCGGAATTTTATCTGTATCTTGACTGTAGCGGGTCGCAGTAACGACCATATTTTCGTCAGTTTTCTGTTTGTTTATTGGCTGTGATTCGTTTACTTCTTCTGTCGCAAATGCTTGTCCGATTGACAGAGCGAGAAGCGAAAGGGAGACGACTTTCTTCCCAGTTTGATTTGCCATGTGTCCTGATTACCACTGTGTTTCTCATTAGGGTGGCGATATTAATGCTTTTGATAATAGTTATCAATAACGTTATTATTATTAACGAAAGGCGATCTATAACCTATTGATATAATTATCGTGCTACACACATAGGTGAACCAGAAATAGGGTCTTCAATCACCAACGCATCAAGGTCAAAGACTTCTTTTAATAACGATTGGGTAAACACGTCTTTTGGAGTGCCATGGGTTACGAGTTGCCCTTGCTTTAGCACCACCAAATGATCACAGTAACGACAGGCTTGATTTAAATCGTGCAGTACCACAATGACCGTTTTTCCTTGTGTATGCATCTCTTGCATCATCCGCATGAGCTCAATTTGATGAGATAGATCCAAATAAGTCGTTGGCTCATCAAGCATCACAATTTCAGTATCCTGAGCGACGATCATTGCGATCCAAGCACGTTGTCTTTGACCTCCAGAGAGCGCATCAATTGGGCTTTGTGCAAGTGTCTCTACACCAGTTGCTTGCATTGCATTCGCTACAATCGCTTTATCTTCAGGGGACAATTTGCCCCAGTGAGAGGTATAAGGCGCGCGACCATACTCCACCAGTTTTTGAATCGTGATTCCTTCCGGGCTGGTATGGGTTTGTGGGAGCATAGAAAGGCGTCTGGCCAAAGACTTGGAGCCGTACTCATCTAAGGGCGTAGAATCAAGTAGGACTCTTCCAGATTTAGGCTTGTTTATCCGAGCTAACGTTTTCAATAACGTGGACTTTCCACATCCATTAGGACCAATAAGCGCAGTAATTTTGCCTTTCGGAATCGTCAAATTCAGATTTTCAATAATAGTGTTGTTGCCATAGGCAACGTTCAATTTCTCGACAGACAGCATTACCAGCCCTTGTAACGTTTGAGTAGGAAGATGAAATAGGGTGCGCCAATGACAGAGGTTAGAACGCCAGCAGGAAGTTCGATCGGCGGCGAGATCCCTCGAGCGATGGTATCGGCAGTAAGGACAAGAAGAGCACCAATCACAGCGGAGCCCGTCAGCAAAGCTTTATGATTATGTCCGAACAGTAGCCTAGCGAGATGCGGTGCGAGAAGACCAACAAAGCTTATCGTTCCGGCGATAGACACACTCAAACTGGCAAGCATGACGGCGCAAATCAGTGCCATGGCTTGCACTTTATCAAGCTCTACACCAAGGGAGATGGCGGATTCATCGCCGAGACCAACAATGTCTAGTCGCCATGCGAGCCACAATGAAAGAGGCAGTAAGATAGCAAGCCCCATCCAGATATAAGGCATTTGCTCCCAGCCTCGTCCCCATAGACTGCCGGTGAGCCAAATCATTGCAGTATTGATCTCGATTGGGTGCACCACTAGCAAATAATCGATGCCGCTAGCAAGAAAGGCACTGATAGCAATTCCAGTGAGTGCCATTCTGGCTGGTGGTAGTTGAACTGAGCGCGCGATGATGATCAGCAATAACCCCACAGATACGCCACCAATCATTGCGGCAACTGGCAGCATCCAAACTGGTGCATTGGGGAATACTGTCAATAAAAGTGTGGCAACAAACCCAGCACCAGCACTTACGCCGATTAAATCTGGTGAGGCGAGAGGGTTGCGGATCACGCCTTGGACCAACGCTCCAGAGATTCCTAATCCAGCACCAACACCAATGGCGAGGAAGAGACGTGGAAGTCGATAGTGATTGACAACGAAATCGTACTCGCCACCTTTAAAGGCTGTTAAGGTTATTTGCGACAATGATAAGTCAGCGACTCCTACTAACAAACTGAAAACAGACAGTGCGAGGGTCGTCGAGATAAGGACTAGCCAAGTTCTACTCATGAGCTAAACCGACTTTTTATAGAAAGAAAAATGAAAAAGGGCGTGCCTATCAGCGCAGTAACGATACCAACCGGTGTTTCTGTGGGAAAGGCTATACCCCTGGCAAGTACATCTGAACACATGACTAAGATTGCCCCCAATAATGCACTCGCGGGAATGAGAGCGAAGAAACTGTGTCCAACAAGTTTGCGTGCAATATGAGGAATTAACAGACCGACAAAGCCAATAGGGCCTGCAATGGAAACACTGATACTGGTTAGTAAAATAATAGCCACGAAAGCCAGTAATCGAATCATGCTGGTGTTTACGCCTAAGCCTGTAGCGACATCGTTACCAAGAACTAGCAGGTTGAGAGGATGAGCAAGCGCCCACGCTAACGCTAACCCCACAACACTAATTGGCAATAACTGGTGCAGGGCAGACCAATCTAAGTTACTAATTGAGCCAATGAGCCAAGATTGCACGCTATAGGCTTGATCGTCAGCAATAATAATCGTTGCGCGTGTGAGTCCTAGCAACAAAGCGTTGATAGCGATGCCCGCTAGTACCAGTTTCACAGGGTGTGGACGATCATCAAAAGCGCCACCAAGAAACATAACCAACAGACCACTTAACGCGCTGCCAACCGCACCCATTACCGCGGTTGGCAAGGATAAAGATAGGAAGCCAAAGCTACTCAACACGATAAATAGTGCTGCTCCAGAATTGATAGCAAGCACGGATGGTGAAGCGAGGGGGTTACGAGTCAATCCTTGCATGAGAGCGCCTGCAACAGCGAGGTTAGCTCCAATTAATGCACCGCTGAGTACACGAGGCATTCTTAGCGTTGCGATGATTTGATGCTCCATGCTAGCTGAGTCAAAGTGTAGCCAGAAGCCCTGCAATGATTGAAAAGATAGGTCAAAGCTAGACCACGCCACTAAAGAGAGATTTAGGCTCAGCAACGTACCAGCAATAAGTGCAAGCCAGAGCTTGCACTGTGTTGATTGAAGCATACTGAATTAGTGCTGTTGATTAATAATATCAGAGAGGTTTTTGGCGATGCCTTCAGCTGCCAAAATACCTCGGTTTAATGACCAGAGCTGTGGAGAAACCTTAACGGCGTGCTCTGTTTTCTCTACTTTCAGCATTTTGCTTAATGGATTTGATTGCCAGTCATCATAAACAGTGTGGGGCTTATAGGGACCAAGCAATAACCAATCAGGGTTAATCTTGAGTAGTTGCTCAAAGCTGACTTCAATGTAGGCTTTGTCGGTTTTTGGCACCGCTGGACCATGTAATCCAAGCGCAGTAATCACACCCCCAGCATATGAGTTTGGACCATGAAGCCACATACCTTTATCGGTTACCACAGCAAACTGAAACGACTCGTTCGAAGAAAGCTTGGCTTTGTATTGATCCATGATTTTATGGTGTTTTTCGATACGTGCTGCCATTTCATCGGCTTTATTGACCGCAACACCAATTTTCATTGCAGACTGTAAGTTCTCTTCGTAAGTTTCGCCGCGACTTTTCAACAATATCGTCGGTGCGATGGCCATAAGATCGTTGTAAATCGTGCTATGGCGCTCAGCATCGGCAATGATGAGATCTGGCTTTAACTGTGAGATTGCTTCTAGGCTTGGTTGAGGCCTAACTCCTACTGATTGCCAAGGTTTAATCAGTTCGCGTATCTCTGGAAGAATTCGCTCGATGTTCTTGTCGTCAGCGACGCCCACCGGTGAAACACCAACAGCAGCTAAAGCGTCCACAAACGAGTATTCAAGAGCGATGACTCGGGTTGGCGTGCCTTTGATGGTGATACTGCCTTGTTGGTCGGTTATGACGCGTTGGCTCTGTGCATGTGCAGATGCACCCATAAGAGCGAACGAAAGTAGAAAAACCGTGCTTAATCCTTTAGCGAGTAGTGATTTCATTGATTGGCTCATTCTGAAAGGGAGAAACAAAAGAGCGCAATCGTATCTCAAACAATAATGGTTATCAATACTATTATCGATAGCCTATGGTGATGAATGAAGTGTCAAACCAAACCAAACGATATATGGGCTCAGAAATTCAGCTGAGCCCAATACAAGCCTAGTCAAAAAGCTAGATGGTAAGCGTTCTGGGTTTGGTTCAAGTCAATAGTCCAGGTTTGCTCTTGTTCATTACTTGTCATTGGCACCCATTGAGCGTAAATCTTGGTCCAGTTGTTGTTAACTTGCAGTGTGACTTCATCGGTTTCTGCTGGATAGATGGTCGTTACTCGTGAAGTTGGATCCGCAGCGATATCTCCATTTTCAAAAGTGTGTGCGGCTTGACTATAGACATGCAACGCGCCTTTTCCTGCATTACCTTTATCAATTGACAGTGTGATTAGCTGGCCAACATCGAATGAAAATGTTCTATCTGCAACAAGATCTGCAGTTCGTTCAATTGGTGTTTCAGTTGGGGCTTCAACGGGTTTTGCTGGAGTTGTGTTCGCAGTATCTTGACCGCCACCGCCACCGCCACCGCCACCGCCACCGCCACCGCCTCCACAAGCAACAACTGAGGCTAGGGCAGCAAAAAGAGTGAGAGGTTTTATTGGGTTTATCATGGGATACTCCTTACTGTTCCGAACTTGAGATTACTTGGTTTGCGCTAGCGTAGTTGTACCAATCGCTATCTTGTTCTCCAGCACTCGTGACCCAGTTAGGAAAGTTAGGGTAGGCGACGGTAATATCAACCAGCTCTTTTGGGTGTTCCCATTGGTCACGAATATTAATCACCCAAGGCATATTGTTTTCTGATAGAAACGATTGTGCTCCGCCAGAGCGGTCATCATGAAGTCCGAATAATGCATTATCCATAAAACTTGTACCACCGAATGCCTTCATGTGTGTTTGCCAAGACATACCTGGTGGTGTCTGAACAAAATCACCATGATATTCTCCTTCAGAGGCAAATATGAAAGGATCATAGGGCGGGTAACCAATTAGGTCGCGCGATACAGGATTGGTTAATTCAACAGTAAGTTGATAAGACAAACTGATGCCCTGTTGCATCGCCAGGCACGTGTCATCCGTTTTGTAGAAATGACAACCGAGAGGCAATCCCCCTAACGCGGATAACTCTGCTCGTAAGTCTTCGGCTATGATGAAGATAGTTTCGTCGTTGGACGCTTGTTGAACAGTATGGGTGACGCTTTGTCCATTTTTTGTCAAGGCAACCGAAGCAAGGTTATTTGGATCGACGTTAGGTAATTGGAGCGCAAACCCATTAGAGTACCCGGCACCCATAGCTTGCAGTGTGTAGTCGATGGTGATGTTGGTCAGCTCGCGCTGTCCATTGATTTGCTCGGTAATCTTATAACTCCATACTACGTCATTGAAATCGTAATCCCCCATTAATGGCCAGCGATCTTCAAAAGCGATAGTGGCCATAGAGTCTGAGCTAGGGTAGACAGAAGTGACAGAGATGTCAGGATCGTTTTCTTGAACAAGAGTTTCATATTTGGAGTCGGTTGTACCATCACTGTTTACGCCATCAATGGCTTCAAAAGGAGTGACCGCAACGGTAAAAATGAGATCGTTGAAGTCGTTATCGCCAGATGGACGTTTTATATCTTCAAAACTCAATACCAAAAACTCATTTTGAACATCAAGGAAAGCAACGTTATGCCTTCTATGTTCCATGGTAGTTTCTGGATTCAAAGCTGGGTAACTATAAAAAGGTGTTCCCCAATTCCCAAAGTTCGCAATATTGTTGTAGCTTCCCTCCCAGCCCCAACCATTCGGAATCAAGAAGAAAGCGAGCGTTTGATTAGCAGTCAGTTGTACGCCAAGGTCAATCGTATCGCCTTCTTGCATTTCTCCTTCTCCAGGTTTTGAGGCATTAGGAAAGACAACAATATGAGCGTCGATATCGTCTTTATCGGTAGGGGGATTGTTAGTGTCGAAAACAAAATAGCCAATAGTGTTTCGATATCCAGCACCTTCGTTAAGGAATGTAATACGGGCAGTCGCATATTCTGCTCCATTTAGTTCATCATCAATATCGATGCTTGAATATTTATCTGGCGCAATGAAAGCGCTGTTGACGACACTACCTTCTGGAAGCATAGAGTAGACATTGGTTAATACATCTTGGGGCAAAGTGTCTGCGACAGAATATAAGTTACTCGGCTTTCCTTTAGCTGAATAATTTGATGCCTCCGCGCCAGACTCGAAGGTTAAATCTGCTACAGAAAGAGCATAGACTTGCCATGATAGGAGTAAACTGGCTATTGTGATGACGTTCCTTGTACTCATCGCTTATTCCTCTATTTTGACGTTTAAAGGCGAGTTCTTCTCAGGTAAGCAAATTCGATGCCTAGTAATAATTCTATATATTTCAATGCAATAGAATTAATTCTTACGATGTTCGCAATGTGAGAACCATCATGGGAATAGTGAAAGCGATGGGACAATAACAGATTGTGTCGATTATCTAGGCTAGCGGTGAGCAAAATGGCGTTTTTTGGTAGGTTAGGCTAAACCTAACTAGGTCAGTGATCAGTTAGGAGAAAAAAATGATAGTCAGAATGGTAACCATATTGTTGGCCTTCATAGTCGTGCTTCCCGCTCAAGCAGAATGGATGTTGGATGGTAATAACTCGTCATTAAAATTTGTGTCGACTAAGAAAAACAGTGTAAGTGAAGTGCATCACTTTTCCTCAATGACGGGGACAATCAGCGATGATGGTAAAGCTACGGTAGTCATTGACCTATCCAGTGTTGAGACCAATATTCCTATTCGTAACGAACGCATGCAAACGATGTTGTTTAATGTCGCAGAGTTTGCCAAAGCGACGATCACCACTGTGGTCGATATGAGTCAACTGGACAATAGCCAAATTGGTGGAGTGTACTCAGTTGTTAATGATCTTACTTTGGATCTACATGGCGTGCAGAAAACTTACGCAGCCAAACTAACGGTGATGCGATTGACTGAAAACAAGATCGCCATTGTCTCGACGGATCCTGTGATTGTGCAAGCATCAGATTTTGGACTAGAAGCTGGCATTGAAAAGTTACGTGAGGTGGCAGGATTGCCGTCAATAGCCACGTCAGTGCCCATCACTTTTATCATGGTGTATAACCAAAAATAACTGAGCTTAACAATTGATAATGAAAAACGCTCCATCTTAGATGGAGCGTTTTTTGGGTTTTAGACCCGGAAGTAAGAGAGTTTGTGATTCAGCTCGTCAGATGCTGCTGCCATAGATTGAGATTGCTCCGCAAGGCTCTGACTCGCCTGACGTATTTCGCTAATCGACATATGCACGATGCTGACATTTTCATTCACTTCATTTGCAACCGTTCCTTGCTGTTCTGCTGCTGCTGCAATTTGTGCCACCATGTCATAAGTATCGTTGAGCTTAGCGACAGCAGTATCAAGTTTGTCTTGAGTTTGCGAAGCAAGATCCACGCTCTCTGTCACTTTAGTTTGGTTTGAAGCCATAACAGACAGCACGCTTTCGGTACGTTCATTGAGTTTGTCGATGGTAGTTTGTACTTGAGCTGTTGACTCTTGGGTTCTGCTTGCCAAGTTTCTGACTTCGTCTGCCACCACAGCAAAGCCGCGCCCTTGTTCACCAGCTCGTGCTGCTTCAATCGCTGCGTTAAGCGCGAGTAAATTGGTTTGCTCCGAGACCTCATGAATAACATTGACGACATTGCTAATGTCATTGACGCCTTGTTTCAACGCTTCCATTAACTGGTAGGTACTGGAGATGTCATCGGAGATCCCAGCTATGTTGTTAAGTGTATATCCCATGCTTCGGCTACCTTGAGCAGCAAAGTTTTTGCTTTCCTCTGTGGTCGCTGATGTTCTTTCAGAGTTACCCGCGATATCTTGAATGGTTGATGACATTTCATTCATCGCGGTAGCAAGTTGCTCAAGTTGTTGGCTTTGTGAGTCTATACTCGTTGACGTCTCTTCACTTGCTGCTGCAATGCTACTGGATAATTGACCAGAGTAGTCCGCTGAACGTTTGGCAGCACTAATGGTCTCTTTGAGTTTGTCCATCATTCGACTCAGTTCGTTACTTAAATAACCAATTTCGTCGCGTCGTTCTGTTTTCATATCGACCGTGAGATCGCCATCTGCGACTTTATGAACCTGCGTTACAAGTGATTCAATGGGTTTGATGATATTGCGTGCAACAACCAAACAAATGACGATAAGTACAAGTGCTGCTACGGAGTCTACGATAAGCTCTTTTATAAGTTGGCTCTGAAACGCTTTATCAATATCAGAGGTTTGGACGCCTGAACCAATAATCCAGTCCCATTCCGGGATATAGTTTACGAATGAAATCTTTTCGGACTCCTCACCATCCGGACCTAGCCAGTAGTAGGTAAGAAAACCACTGCCTGTGGTTTTAGCAATGGATGACATTTCTTGCCAAAAGTGATTTCCTCTGGAATCTGTCAAGGTGTTTGTACTAGTGCCGTTAAGCTGTGGCTGAGTAGGGTGCATTACAATTGTATTAGAAGCACTCGCTATCCAGAAATAGTTATTGCCGTCGTATCTAATTTGGCTAATTGCATCTATCGCAGCTTGTTGTGCAGCTTGTTTGCCAAGCGTAGATTCGAGTTTTTGATAATGTTTCGCAATCTCGTAGGTGATTTGCACATTTGAACGGACTTGCTCTTTTCTTTGCTCGTAGCTCGCATCTTTTTGTATTAATAGATTAAATGTACCAAGAGAAAATAGAATTAAAACTGCGAAGATGACAATAGCTTGCAGCTTAGTACGAATAGACAGATTGTTCAGTTTCACTGAAGGTTTCCTCTCCAACTTATAATTAGACCAAATTCCATTTGGCTGACGAATGAAAGCAGGTTATTAATATTATTTAGATGCATCTTAACGAACTAATAGATATATTTCTCATTAAATATAATGCCTTACGTGCTAGTTGCGTTATTTTTAGCCAATGGTGAGTTATATTTGTGATGCAAATTAAATTTTCTATAGGTGAATATAACCACATGATTTGAGAGGTAAATGCACCTGTTGATAATATTGTTTTTATATTGAAAGGTAATAAATAGGACAGAATGTCATGCTATATGTGGATTATTGATATAATGAGTCCTTTGCTATTAGCCTATATCAATGAATATCTGGCGTTACATAACATTCAGACTCGTCCAATTTACAATCTGTCGCGGTTATTCTTTATAGCGATTATGCTCTTGAGTATCAGAAAATTGCATAATGGCATCAAACAGTTCGTCTTTCTTAAGTGGTTTGTGCAGAACACAATTAGCACCAGCGTCGATAAACGCCTGTTTTGAATCAGCGAAAACATCAGCAGTCCATCCAAAGATTAGTAAATCAGTTCCAAATTGTCTTCGAATACGTGAACAGGCTTCTACACCGTCCATAACTGGCATATGGTTGTCCATCAATACAAGGTCATATTTGTTTTCACTTAGCGCCTCCAATGCCATCGCACCATTGGTGACGGTGCTGGTTGTATGTCCTTCTGACTCTAATAACTTACGGGCGACAAGAGCATTAACATGATTGTCTTCAACAATGAGAATATTTTGCGTTGTGAGAGGGGGGCTTTGGTGTGCCTTGTGGCCTACTAATGTAATGCGCTCACCATACGTTATTGGAAGTTCAAACTGGAAGTCAAACCGCGTTCCTTGACCAACTTTGCTGGTCGCATGGATCGTGCCGCCCATCTTCTCTATAAGTTGTTTAACAATCGCTAGGCCGAGTCCTGTTCCACCATATCGTCGAGTCGTGGAAGCATCAGCTTGGACAAAGGGTTCGAAAATTCTCTCTAGCGCATTTGGCTCAATTCCGATGCCGCTATCTTGCACGGAAAAGTGTAATAGTGAAGGGTGGGAAACATTGTGAGTGACTTTGACAGTTATTCCTCCTTGCTCGGTAAATTTGATGGCATTGTTAAGTAAATTGTATAAAACCTGTCTTACGCGACTACGGTCTCCAAGATACGTTATCTTAGAGTCAACATGGAAATCAATATTGAGGTCAATTCCTTTCTCCTGGCATACGGCTTTATAAGTAGAACGTAATGGGGCAATTATTTGTTCGATAGTGAAAGGACGGTTTTCTAGCTCGATTTTGTTTTGTTCCACTTTGGTGAGATCTAGAATATCGTTAAGTATGGATATCAAGTGATTGCCGGACTCCAGAATAAGTGACAAATTTTCCTTTTGTTGCTGATCATTTGTCTCTGACAGCATAACTTGCACCATGCCTAGTACTCCATTCATTGGCGTACGAATTTCATGACTCATTGTGGCGAGAAACTGCGTTTTGGCGATATTTGCCGAGTCAGCCGCCACGACGGCATTTTCGAGCTTTTCTTGCAGCTGTTTGGTGGCGGTGATGTCGCGTTCGACCGCAATAAACTTATCTAGCTCTCCTTGAGAGTCAAATACTGGCGAAAGCTCTATATCGACCCAGTAAGGTTGCTTTGTTCTTGAGAAATTAAGTATCTCCACTCTAGTCGGTCGGTGAGTTTGCACCGCTTTTCTTAATTGCTCGATGGCTTCTGTATTTGAACCTTCACCTTGTAAAAGAGTGCCGGGTTTTATGCCTATAATTTCTTCCTTTATGAACCCCGTCATGGTTTCAAAAGCTTGGTTAACCCATTCGATACGACCTTGCTTATCGGTAATCAACACCGCGTCACGTGTGTGTTTAACAACGTTGGCTAAACGTCTTGCCTCGCGTTCTTTTATTGCTAGTAATTCAGTCTGCTGTGTTAACTTCGCTCGAGATTGCTCAAGCTTTTGGAACGGATTAATTATCATCTTACGTCCGAACATGTAGACAATAATTGAACTGGTAAAAAGGGCTATGACTAATGCAATAGCAAGGCTACTAAGTAGTTCGTCTCGCTGTAAATCTGATGCTGCATTATTAATCCCAAAGACTAACGAGATATTGGACTTCGCTAACCGAATACTCTCCGTTTTCCAATTCCCCTCTGGTGGTGTCTCTAGCCAATTAGAACCGAGTTGTGTCAAAGAAAACCAACGGGAGTTATTACTACTTAGCTTACTGAAAAAGCTTTCGTTGAAGTACGGAAACGCCCCTACTACAACGCCTCGAAGTTGGGTGTCAACGTAAATAGGCTTATAGAACTTAATGATTTTCTGATTGTTGTGTTCTTTCAGCAGGTAAACCGTTTCTCTAGTTGCATTAGACTTGATAACCTCTAGCAGTTTTAGTCGCTGTTCAATCGGTCCTTCTTGAGGAAGTGTGTTAAAAACAACACTTCCTGATGAGTTAAACAAACAGAATTTCACTTCAACATTGGAGAGATGAAATTGATGGAGGTGCTTGAATACATCTGGTCCAGTCGGAGTCGTGTTAGTGCCATGAGAATGGTCATTATGAGAGTGATGCTGGTGGTCACCTAGATATTCGTCACCGCTAACTGCAGCGATAATGGCAGGTTCTTCAACTAGGTGAGATATATGCATATCGGTCGCGATAAAAAACTGATCCATAAAGTTCTTAGCCGCTTGGATTTCAGTCTTTGCACTATTGGACTGAAGTTTAGCAATGGTTTTCTCTGCTTCATGATCGACCACTAATAACACAGCAATCGCAGTGATACTGAACGTTATCACCATAAACAGAATAAGAAGTGTTCGACCGGAATAATCGGCCACTTTTGAGGCTCGCATGGACACATCTCCCTGTGGTAGTAGTAAAACTGTACGAACCTAAGGGGATTACCGCTAAGTAAAGTCAGGACTAATGATGCGAAGTCTTAATTATAAGAAGAAAGGCCTTACGTAAACGTAAGGCCTTGAGTTAGGGTTTAGCAAGATTCGTCGATACAACATTCATCTTGTAAGAAGCTAATCACACCTTCTAAGTGTTCATAGTTGGCTACGCAATATAACGTTCTTCCTTCTCGGCGCTGTTGAATAAGGTTTGCCGATGCTAGGCTTGAGATATGGTGTGACAGCGTAGACCCTGGGATATTCAATCGATCTTGAATCTCACCGACAGGCGTCCCTTTGTGTCCAGCTCTCACAACCTGTCTGTATATCGCCAAGCGAGTAACATGGCCAAGTTCTTTTAGGGCTTTCGCAGCGACTTCTATTTGCATACAACACTCTCCAAAATCAGTATTTCGATAATAATGGAAATTTATTGCAGTCTCTAGCGATTTTTGATCTTGAACAGCACCTTGTCGAGTATGGGGTAGTGAGAAGGTATGATGATATAGAGGATAAGCCCAAAGAACATCGAAGCAAAAAGGTCGACAGGTCTATGCATGCCTAACCACAAACGGCTTGCTGCCACGCCTACGCCCCATACTATGACCAATGAAGCGAGTACATAACGGCCTTGGCTTGCGAAAAGCCCCCCAAAAAACAGCACACATACAGAAACGAAAATAGTATGACCTGATGGAAACGAATAGTCAGTCTCTCCAATCCAGTGCTTAGTACGCCATTCACTAACCTGTTCTTCCACTTGATGAATCCTGTCATTTTTCTCATCAACGGTGAGATTGTAGAAGCTCTGTGGTGAGTCGATGGCATGAAGCTCAGCGAGTGTTTCTGTGTAAGGTCGCGGGCTTTGAGTAAATTCTTTAAGAAAGGTTTTTGCTCCGAAACTCAGAACAAGCAGTAATCCCAACTGAATCAATAGGTGTAGATTGTTAGTCGCTTGACGACGATGCCACGCAATAAGCCCCATGAGTATAGCTAATGAAATCAGAAAACCTTGATGCCCGGCAGAATAGGTAAGGTTTTGCATCAGCGCTCCAATTGCCTCTGTAACAACGGATGTTAGATGACTAGGAAAAAACACCAGCGAAATGATGAATGTTAGGGAAGCAAATGCTGCAAGACAGAGCATGCCTGCAATCTTAGATTCTTTTATGGATGTGAACTTCATATTATAAGCTGGGTCAATTGTAAATGGCGCTATCATAGTAAACTATCAAGCGTTGTAATTCAGGGTTCTGTCATAATGTAATGCAAAGACATTGTTTTTCACAGGCTTAGGTAGTTTAGGAGAAAAAGGTTTACCGAACCTGCTGCCAAAGGGCTATTTAGTGGAGAAATGTTCCCTAAGCGCTGAACGTCGATTTTGCCCTGGGTTATAGCCATCCATCGGTACTGTGTGTTCATAGCCTTCAAAAATGAATCGTTGTGGGGGTAGAGCAGGGGAGATTCTGCGTAACTGCGGTGACCTAGGAGTGCCCACTCGTTCATAAACCCATAAACCACTGCCTGTTTTCAACTTGACGACTCGACCATCAAATTCGAAAGAAGTTGCTATCAATCTGTGGTTACGCAAAGCTCCATAATCCGTAAAGGTCAAAATTTCGGTGCTTTGTTTGGGAGCTCCGATTTCTATCCAGTTACCATACACGCGGCTAGGCGAGATATGATTTTGATGGCTAGTGTAGAAAGCATACCCCAAAGCAGATGCCAGCATAATCGAAATCACCAAAATGACAATTAATACTAACGAGTCATTGTTGCTGGATGTTCTGCCTAGTTTTGTCATTCAAGCACTTCCTTGTGGGCTTTCAAATGGTATCGGCAATTGTGACGATTACTTAAGAATAAAACGTGCCGTTTTATAAATGTATCGATTGTTTGTAACACATTGTTGTTTGTGAGTTGGCACTTTAAGGCTGGGTGAGAATGTAAGGCGTAAACAAGTCTTGCACGTCTACCTTTGCTTTTAATCTGGCCGCTAACAGATAGAGTCCACCAATTTTACGGTGCAAAAATAGAGCATCAGCAGGCGGTGTGTGCCAGTAGTCTTTTTCCATGCTAAGCACTGTACCAGCTTGACTCAAGCGCTGCGCTAAATTACTAGAACCAAAATCATAGAGGCCAGATGTCATCAACGGTTCACAAGCTAAGGTGACGAGGTCAAAGATTGCACTTTTCTGCTCTGGAAGAATGTCTTGATTGAAAAAACCAATCTGCTGTAACGCAGCGTCCAGTCGTTTTGTATCGGCATCTAAAATCGCACTGAACGCATGGCGATATCCGTTGCTGATATTGTCGCTGTAGCTTCGAGTAGCTCCAAAATCGAGTAATACGATTTTTTGTTGCTCCGAGTTAAACAGAAAGTTGGCAAAGTTTGGGTCAGTTTGGACCAATTTAAATTCAAATATCTCTTTGAAAAGCAATTGCAACAGTAGCCGCATTGCTCGGTCTCGAGTGTTTTGGTTTGCATTGATAAGAGACTCGATGGGCATGCCTGATACATGAGTCATAGCCAGTACATTATCAGTGGTGAGGTTTCTTTGCACTGTGGGTAAGATAAAATCTGGGTCGTCACCTAGATAGTCGCGATAGCGCTCTAGAAGCTCAGCTTCAAGAAGATAGTCCGCTTCAGCATGAAGCTGTTTTTTTGCTTCTTCAAGTAAGCCACGATAATCGACGCCTTTCGGGATCAAACCGACGACATTGAGCAGTGTACCTACGTTGTCGACATCACTATCGATGCTTTTTTTGATGCCTGGATATTGAACCTTGATAGCCAATTTAGTGCCATCATCAGAGTGAGCCTGATGAACTTGGCCTATAGAGGCACTGGCTATAGGTTTAAAATTAAACTCAACAAAATTATGTTTCCAGTCGCTCCCTAGCTCTTGAGTTAGCACAGCTGCAAGTTGCTTGGCGGGCATCGGGGAAGCGTCGGATCGTAAGCGAGCAAGAATTTCTGCAAGCTCAGGACTAATGAGGTCGCCTGCGTCCATAGACATGAGCTGTCCTACTTTCATTGCTGCTCCTCGCAAATGCGCTAGTTGGTCGGCCACTCGCTTGATATTGCCAGGGGTGAGCAATAAATCCTTTGCGACAGGGCGCTTGCCTTGAGCTAATTGTTTTGCGCCTTCCGTCACCATTGCTCCCGTCACACGTGTGGCCAAAGACGCCAACTTGCCTAAGCGACTTATGCGATGAGTGGGTACTCGAGTTGCTTTGTCCGACATATCAAAACCTTGTTAAATCATGTTACTCGTTTATACCAATTGATCTTAGCAATTGATCATTCTCTTGTTTTACGGCAATTTGTGAGGTAAAACCATGCTTTTACGATGATTAACTAACAAGGAAGTCAAAAAAGATGATTAAAGAAAACACCTATTTCGAAGGCTCTGTGAAATCACTGGGTTTTACTCAAGCAGATGGCGACAGCAGTGTTGGTGTGATGGCTGCAGGTGAATACACGTTTGGGACGGCTGCCCCTGAAAAAATGACGGTAGTGAAAGGAGCGTTAACAGTGCGCCTTGCTGGAGAAGAAGAATGGAAGACGTATTCGTCGGGTGAACATTTTAATGTGGCTGGTGACTCTAGCTTTGATCTAAAAGTGGAACAAGCGACTGCATACCTGTGTGAATATCTATAGAGATTTACAATGTAAAGCACCAGTATCGCTGCGTCTGGCTCGATATTAAAATGCGTCAGAAAAAAGAACGCATCGACGATCTCGTCGATGCGTGACACACAGGCAGTGGATTGGGGTGTCAAATTAAAATCTTCAACTCGGATTGGTTAGTAAGTATCGAATACGCCTGAATTATAATCATTAATCGCCTGTTGAATCTCTTGCATGCTATTCATGACAAAAGGTCCGTAGTGAACGACGGGTTCATTTATTGGCTCACCAACAAAGACTAATACCCCGGACTCGGAACTCGCTGTCATCTCCATTGCTTCTCCTTTTGAAACTAGTGCAAGTTCGCCTTCTTTCAAACTTTTATCCGCAACACTCACAGCTCCTTTGTAAACGTAAAGCATCATATTGTGTTCTGAAGGGACGTTTAGTCTTACCGAATCTCCTCGATTGCTGCGCCAGTCCGCCACTGTTGCAGGGACTCCAGTTTTCGTCAGTGGCCCAGCGAGTAGGGAGCCATTTACCCTGATTTCACCGGAGAGTAGACGAATTAAGCCACTCCCTTGTTGTTCATATTCAGTAATGGTCTCTGGTTGAAAGTCATGGTATTGCGCCGGTGTCATTTTATTTTTGGCTGGCTGATTGATCCAAATTTGAAATCCGTGTAGGTCACCTTCCTCCATGATTGGCATTTCACTATGGATAACACCTCGACCTGCTGCCATCCATTGTGCTCCGCCTGAGCGTAATTCGCCTACGTTGCCCATGTGATCTTTATGCTGAAAGTGACCTTTCATCATATAGGTTAGCGTTTCTATACCTCTATGTGGATGCGGAGGAAAGCCGCCCACATAGTCTTTTTTGTCATCGGACTTAAGCTCATCGATCATTAAAAACGGTGAAAATGCCGCATTATCGAAGCCGTGTACTCGGCGAATTTTTACACCATCACCATCTGATGTGGCATGAGATGGAATGACTTGTTCAATTGTTCTAACCAGTGTCATCGCTGACCTCCTTTGTTGATATCAACTATAGGCGGGTAATGAAACAATCTAGAGGGGGAAAAAATGAAAGAGTCGTTCAATAACTTCGAATGAGTATGTCTTGGTAATATCTATATAGTTTTAAAAATGAAAAGTATATAGTTTTTGTGACGACGCCGAGGTTTTAACAGACACGTGCTTTAGATCCGCAATGAAATTTGATTAAGTAAAGTAAATCGCTGGGTTTAATTCGGCGCAATCTACTTTAGAGAGAATCCATCATGATCGTAGGACTGGACATTGGCGGCACTAAAATTGAAGGTGTTGCACTCGATTCTGCTAGTTATCAAACCATTGTGAAGCATCGTGAACCGACAGAGACTGGTTCGTATGAAGGCTTTCTCGCGTCTGTGATGTCAGTAATTAACACAGTATCAGAGAAGGGTGAAATAGAATCTATTGGTATTGGATGTTGTGGCTCAGTCGGTAATGACGGGCTAATGCAAGGCGCGAATGTCACTGTGCTAAACGGCCATGACTTTATCGGTGACATTCAAAGACAAATCGATGTACCAGTTGCCATTGCTAATGACGCTGACTGTTTGGCGCTATCGGAGTTTAAGGATGGGGCTGCCAAGGAGGCCAAGCACTCTTGTGTTGCCGTAATCATAGGTACTGGCTGCGGTTCAGGCGTTATTATCAATAACGGCATTGTCACGGGGCTAAATCGATTAGGTGGCGAAATCGGCCATAATCCACTGCCTAACTACAGTCCAGAAATTGATGGTCAACCGGTTAAATGTTATTGCGGGTCGATGAACTGTGCTGAGTCGTTTGTTTCCGGTACTGGGTTTGGTCGCACCTTCTCAGAAAAGCATTCGCCAGCAGATTCGAAGCAAATCATGGCGTTACATGCATCGGGTGATCGCAGAGCCATTGCGCACTTGGAGCTCTACTGTGACCAGTTAGCAAGGACACTCGCTAACGTGGTGAATTTTGTTGATCCCGAGGTAATAGTACTAGGCGGTGGAATGTCTAATGTCGATGAAATCTATCCTCTGGTCCAAGATAAGCTATCTCAGTATACGTTTACTAAATCGGTAAAAACCAAGGTAGTGAAGAGTGTTCATGGTGACTCTTCCGGTGTACGCGGCGCTGCGTTCTTACACTCTTTATCATAGTCTGACAGGAAAAATACGTCGATGACTGAACGTTACTATCTGGTCTTAGATTTTGGAGGCACATCGGTAAAGTGTGCGGTAATGAATCAGGAAGCAAAGATTTTCGAACGCTTCTCTTTGCCAAGCCGAGTAGCGTCTTATAACGCTTGGTTAGACTCTTTAGCTCCGAAGTTGGAACAGCTGAAACACGATTACGCGATAGCAGGTATAGCTGTTAGCACTTGTGGCGCTGTGAACGTTGAAACGGGTGTGATCGAAGGCTCAAGTGCACTCGATTACATCCATGGTTTTGATGTTAAGTCGCTATACCAAGAACGCTTTGGGCTACCGACAGAGCTTGAGAATGATGGTTGTTGCGCTGCACTAGCAGAAGATTGGTTAGGCGCAGCCAGTGAGTCAAACGACTTTTGTTTGTTGGTACTAGGCTCTGGTGTCGGCGGCGCCATTGTCAAATCAGGTCATATCCTAAAAGGACATCATCTTCATGGTGGAGAGTTCGGCTATAGCATTTTGCGTTTTGAACAAGGGAAACCATTAACATACTCTGATTTGGCCTCAACGCGGGGCATCATTGAACAAACCGCTCGCGCTAAAGAGATATCACCAAAAGAGTTAGATGGCCTTAAAGTTTTTGAGTTTTACGAACAAGGTGATGA
Source organism: Vibrio sp. SCSIO 43133 (assembly GCF_023716845.1). NCBI lineage: Bacteria > Pseudomonadati > Pseudomonadota > Gammaproteobacteria > Vibrionales > Vibrionaceae > Vibrio > Vibrio sp. SCSIO 43133. The sequence goes on along the minus strand of NZ_CP068025.1, from coordinate 930,337 downwards.
GGCAGTTATCGCTGCCGTTGAGCAATGGTATTTTGACTTGGCAACCGTACTTATCAATGTCCAATACTCAGTAGATCCGCAATACATCCTTTTAGGTGGTGCTATCAGTCGCAGTTCGGGTTTGATCGACAAGCTTAATCAAAAGCTGGATGCCATATTGGCGCAACACCCTATAGCGAAAGTCCGTCCAAATCCAAAACTGACCCAATTTGGCAACGATGCCAATTTGATTGGGGCATTGAAACATTTTTTGAATACACAAGGTTAGCAACATGACTAAGTACACTTTTCCACAGAACTTTATGTGGGGCGCAGCTGCGTCTGGCATTCAGACAGAAGGCTCTACCAATAAAGCAAACGACTCTATTTGGGATCTTTGGCATCAAAAGAGCCCTGAGCGTTTTTACCGTGGAATTAGCTCAGAGACTGTGACGGATACGTATCACAGATACCAAGAAGATGTTCAGAACATGAAGAAGGTTGGTTTTAACTCGTTCCGAACTTCTATTCAGTGGTCTCGACTGATCAAAGATTATGAAACGGGCGAAGTATGTCAGGACGCAGTGGCATTTTATAACAACTACTTAGATGAAATGATCGCTAATGGCATCGAGCCAATGATGAACCTATATCACTTCGATATGCCTGCTGAGCTGCAAGAGAAATTCGGTGGTTTTGAATCGAAAAAAGTGGTCGATATGTTTGCCGATTATGCCGAGACAGCGTTCAAACTGTTCGGTCATAAAGTGAAGTACTGGATCACGTTTAATGAGCCTATTGTTCCGGTAGAAGGCGGCTATCTGTATGACTTCCATTATCCATGTAAGAAAGATGGCAAGTTGGCGGTGCAAGTCGCGTTTAATATCATTCTTGCTCATGCAAAAGCAGTTCATCGCTTCAATGCGCTGGAACTTGAGAACTCAAAGATTGGTATCGTGCTTAACCTGACGCCGTCCTATACGCGCAATGACAGCGAAGAAGACAAGAAAGCGGCATGGTATGCCGACCTACTGTTTAACCGCAGTTTCCTTGATCCTATGGTTAAAAATGAGATTCCGAAAGAGCTTTGTGAAGTTCTGGCGGAACAGGGCGTCACGCCGGAAACGACGCCGGAAGAGATAGAACAGATCACGTCAGCAAAAGTTGAGTTCTTAGGTGTGAACTACTACGTTCCACGTCGCGTGAAAGCACGTGAAGCGAGCTATGACTTGGATTACTTTACGCCAGAAGTTTATTTTGAGAACTATGTGAATCCAGAAGGCCGATTTAATCCTTATCGTGATAATAACGAGATTTTACCAACTGCCGTTTATGATATTGCTAAAAATGTTCAGGAAAACTACGGTAATATCCCATGGTATTTAGCTGAAATCGGCATTGCTATGGACGTCGAGTCAGAAGGTGAACCGGGTGAGGATGGACTGATTGACGATTCATTCCGCACAGGGTTGATGAAAGAGCACTTAGTTCAGCTGCACAGAGCAATCCAAGAAGGTTCAAACTGTTTTGGTGTTCATCAGTGGACATTCATCGATAACTGGTCTTGGTTAAACTCGTTTAAGCGTCGATATGGCTTCTATCGTTTGGATTTAGAAACGGGTGACCGAATTCCGAAAAAACACGGTTTGTGGTTCAAAGAACTGGCAACAACGGGCAGCTTTGAAGACTAAGCTCATTGGTAGCAAGTTGATGAAAAACGGTGTCCAATGTGACACCGTTTTTGTTTGTCCGTCGCGACTATTGAACGTAAGTGACGGTCGTGTACAATACCAATCGTTTGCTTCGTATAACCCCAATGATATGGTTTGGGGGTCTCTACCAGCTCCCGCAAAGTGCTGATTACGAAGAGCCAAGATCACATTAGTGTCTTGCTCTTTGTATTGGCGTTCGAAAATTACCTCAAATTATTCCTATACTTAGAGTAAGTGCACCCACAACAATCATAATAGGTGGAATATGAACGCATTTATTCAAGATCTTCCCAAAGTAGAGTTGCACCTCCATATCGAAGGCTCATTAGAGCCAGAGCTTCTGTTTAAACTAGCACAACGAAATGGTATCTCACTTCCTTATGCCTCACCTGAAGCACTGCGCACGGCCTACGACTTTGAAGATTTGCAGTCGTTTCTCGATATCTATTATCAAGGTGCGAATGCTCTTATTAGCGAGCAAGATTTTTACGACTTAACATGGGCCTATTTGGAGCGCTGTAAAGCAGATAATGTTATTCATACCGAGATCTTCTTTGATCCTCAAACACATACAGAGAGAGGGATAGCCTTTGAGACGGTGATTAAAGGTATTCACCGTGCACTGCAAGACGGTGAAACGACACTGGGTATTACCTCACAAATCATTATGTGCTTTTTAAGGCATCTTTCTGAAGATTCTGCCATCGAGACGCTCAAACAAGCTTTGCCACACAAAGATCTGATTGTAGGGGTGGGGTTGGATTCTTCTGAGCAAGGCCATCCACCAGAGAAGTTCGCACGTGTGTTTAAAATGGCTAAAGAACATGGCTTTTTGACTGTTGCGCATGCTGGAGAAGAGGGGCCTGCTCAGAACATCGTTGATGCCATAGAGCTATTAGGCGTAAGCCGGGTTGACCATGGTGTTCGCTGTGTGGAAAGTGACGAACTCGTTGCGCGTCTTATTGAGACGAAAATGCCGTTAACCGTCTGTCCACTATCAAACATCAAGCTGTGTGTATTTGATGATATGTCGCAGCACAATATTGTGAGCCTACTTCGCAAAGGTGTCGCGGTTACTATTAACTCAGACGACCCTGCTTATTTTGGTGGTTATATGACAGACAATTTCAAAGCGGTAAGTGAAGCGCACGATATGACCCACCAAGAACTGGCGCAATTGACAATTAATGCCATTGACGCAAGTTTTATTGATGAGTCCATGAAGCGAGAGTATCGCAGCAGAGTTATTGATTATGTGGCGCGTTTTAGTTAAAGGGGTTCATTGGTAGGAAGAGCAAAGTCGTCACTCCCGAAAAAGGTGGCAGCCTCAAAAAAGGAATGACGACTTATACAGTTACTCAATTGTCATTAGGGCAATTGAGTTCCTTATTTTTAGCGCGTTACTCTTTTGGCTTCAATAATAACCAGCACAATAAAGCTGTTTTTCTTTACATTTGTGAAACATTTCAACTTCTGTATATCAAATTCGCTCCACTACTCGGATTGAGATCACGAGCCAAGTCTTTTCTCTCATTTACTTTATTCTCGAATGTGAGCAGGCAATCGTATCGGGTTCACACTATGCTTTTAGTGGTCTGTTCTAGTTTCATATGGAATGCAGGGGAACATGATGATGAAATATGGACTGTTGCTGTCGTTACTAATACCAATCAGCAGTTATGCGCTTGACCGTTCTTGGGATGAAATTACGGTTCCTAGTAAAGGCGCTTCCTCATCAATTGGCAGCTACGCCAACGGATGTTTAGCTGGGGGAGAAGAGCTCTCTCTAGATGGCACTGGGTATCAGGTCATTCGTGCTCAGCGTAACCGTTATTACGGGCATCAAGATATGATCCGCTACCTAACCGATCTAGCTAGCAAGGTCGATCGGCTGGGCATGGGGCAACTTCTGGTGGGTGATATTGCCATGCCACGAGGGGGGCGATTCACATCAGGACATGCCAGTCATCAAACTGGGCTGGACGCCGATATCTGGTTACGACTACCTAATGAGCCACTTTCAAAGCAAGAATTGCAAGACCCAGAACCCTATCCGGTGGTCGACATCGACAAGTATCGTTTCAAAAAGGACAAATGGACCAGTAATCATTCATTATTGATTCAGGTTGCGGCGGTTGACGATCGTGTCGCGAGAATTTTCGTTCACCCTCTAATCAAAAAGCAGTTGTGCGAAGTGTCATGGAAAGAACGAGACTGGCTGCGAAAGGTACGGCCATGGTGGGGGCACTATTACCATTTTCACGTAAGGTTGCATTGTCCAGAAGGGGATGAGCAATGCGTAGCGCAAAATGCGCCTCCACCCGGAGATGGCTGTGGTGCGGAGCTAGCTTCTTGGAAACCGTATATTCCCGCGAAAAAAGCTTCGAAGCCCGAGAAAGTAGTAGTGAAGAAAAAGAAAACACCTCGACCCAAATACAACGAATGTGTAGCGCTGCTTAGTGAGCCATAATGCTAATTCAGGTTTCTAACTAAGCAGGTTGAAGGGGAGTGATCCCCTTCGGTGCTTGTTCCAGCCAGAAGACGGCTGGACATTAGTGTAGTGGAAACAATGAAATAACAGTTAGATACGGTACTCTATCGTTACTTGATTTCCATCGACACGAATGTTAGTGATGTCGCCATCTACTGTGAGGCGCGTATTATAAAGGCGATCAGTGCTAGACACTGCCTCAACTGAGCCGCGAAGAGATGGCAAGTGGTAAGTTGGATCAATGTGCAGTAGCTTACAAAATCGGTCTATAAAAGTGGTATCTAGTGGCACATTTCCGTTAAGGCGGTTGGATAGTTCAAGTTGACTCAAATTCAAACGTTTAGCCACTTCCATTTGCGTGATATGCATCTTTGCCTTTTGAGACATCCAGACCCGATAAAGTGCTTCGGTATCCTGTTGTGTAAAGTTCATTATTTGTTTAACCCCTGCAATATCGAGAAGGTAGGTTCCCTCTTCATTTAATCGCCGCCTATTCAACCCTAGATGCCTAAGACGGTTGTCAATAACGTGCAAGCCAAGTAAATACTGCGTGCGAATAGTGAAAGGATTCTGCAATTTCGGCTGAAAGTGGATACCGTGTCGAAAGTCGAAGCGATAACTTGATCAATCTAATGACATCTTTATTAGTGAGGTGGATCTCATTTCCTATGAGTCACAGACAAAACCGGCCTATTTATTCTAGTATCCCTGAGTATATTCAATTTGTTTGATGAATGAATTGTTGTTAATTGATAAGGAATAGTACTTCGGGCGGTGGTTATGGATGCGTTTTCTCTCGATATGAGGACGCTTAATTTTATCATTATACTTTTTAGTTGCGTCTACTGTATCGGGCTTCTGCTCTATCAACGTTCTCAGCAAAAGGTTGCGGGTTTGACTATGTTTTCATTGGCTTTGTTGGTAATGGGAACGGGACCGCTTTTGATAAGCTTTCGTGGGCTTTTGCCCGAGTTTCTCACGGTCATTACGGCTAACATGCTGATTGCCTGTGCATTTCAAATGATACTGCATAGCCTATGTGAGTTTAGGCAATCCAAGCTGCAATACTCTTATTGGTGTATGACGACGATTCCCTTGGTGTTTTTGTCTTTTGTTTATTTTACCTATTACCAAGCATCTATTGAGAACCGAATTGTGGCTATAACGAGCTATTTAGCTTTAGTTACTCTGGTGTCGGCGAGAGTTATGTCAGTCGGAAAGCAACAAGACTTACCTCTGGCAGTAAGAACCATGGTGTTGACGTTTGTGCTGTATGGCAGCTTCATGGTTTATCGAAGTTACTACGCCATTTCGGGGGAGGCAATCGTGCAGTTTATGGACGCTGGGTTTGTACACTCGATGGCTTTCTTACTTAGCATTTTTCTCATCGTTTCTATTAGCTTCAGTATGTTGTGGATGATCAATGGCAGACAAGTGAAAGCTATTAACGCGCTTTCTTATTTTGACCCCTTAACTCAGCTCGGTAATAGACGAGCTCTTGAAGTTTACATTGAAGAAGATTTACCAAAACAGCTTGCTCGGGGAACCAATGTGAGTGTCATTATGCTTGATATTGATTTCTTCAAGATGATCAATGACAGATACGGACATATCGCAGGAGACAAAGTAATTCGCAAAGTATCAGATATCATTCAAGATTCGTTAAATGGTGGCAATACGACGTTTCGATTTGGTGGGGATGAAATTATGGTGGTGCTTTACGACATGGATTTGCATCAAGCTCGAGCATTAGCTGAACAACTACGCCTTCGAGTCGAAAAGTACGGAAACATCAAGGGTGAAGAATTTTCTATTAGTTGCAGTTTTGGTGTTGCTCAGCTTGTCGATGATGAATCATGGGATTCATTGGTTGGGCGAGCGGATAAAGCGCTTTATGAAGCTAAAGAGTCAGGGCGAAACAAGGTGTGCTCATGCACTTTGACGTCTTTGGACATGCGCTATGCATAGTTGGCGTGTGGAATATAATTAAAAAAACGCCCCTCATTAGTGAGGGGCGTTTTGCTATTTAGTTTGGGCAACTTCATCCACCAAATAGAGGATGGATTGATAAGGAATACCGCTGTGATGAGACAAGCCAATTTCACAAGTAATACTATTGCTAAAGCCTCGTGTGCATCCACTTGGAACTTGTTGCTTAAGCGGAGCAACCGCTGCTTCATTTAGCTCTGGAGTGGTAAAACCTTTGTCTCCTGCCCAGCCACAACATTGAATGTGTTCGGGTAACACCACATCGCTGGCGCAAGCCTTAGCGAGATTCAACATTGATTGCTCTAAACCCATACGTCTAGAACTGCAGGTAACATGAAGCATCACAGTTTCGTCTATCGGTGCCAATGCCAAAGTATTTAACAAGTAATCGTGGGTAAACTTGACTGGCTCAACAATGGTCATGGGTTTGGTGAATTGCTCAATACTGCGTTTTGCGCATGGGCTGGTGTCCATGAGAATAGGGTATGTACCGTTTTTGCTGGCTTCCCATAACGCGTCTTCAAGTTGAAGACTCTTTTGTTTTGCTATATCCACCATGCCTTTACTGTCGTAGGGCATACCGCAACATTGGTCACTCAGTTTTTTAGGCGTAACCAATTCAAATCCAGCCTTTGAAATAAGTGACAGTGTCACCTCTTCTAGCGAGCGTTGATCCCTTGCTGCGGGTTGAGTTTGCATATTGCGACTTGCACACGATGGGAGATATACGACTTTCTTTATTGTTGAGTTTGCTGCTGGCTTGTCATCGAGCGCCTTTTCAAGATCGAAGTGACTTCCGTTTGGTGTCTCTGCGAGCCATGCAGGTGTGGCGTCTTTAGTGATTGAGCGCATTCCTCTGGCGATATTCGCCACTCGTTGCGCCCCAAGGAGATTAGAGGCTACGTGACCGCTCTTAAGGCCAAACCTTGCGATAGTGGTTGTCGCACTAAAATGATCAGCTGTCCATTTTGCGATGGGTCGAAACTTCTCATACTTAGGAGCTCGCAGCTTCTTCACCAATTCCCCTGTATTGATACCGACGGGACAACGATCAGCACATAAACCAGTTGCTGCACAGGTATCCAAGCCTTGATACTCAAATACCTTTTCTAGCTCGCTAGCTTGAGTTGATTCGCCATTGGCTCGGCGACGTTGCAGCTCCCGGAATAGAACAATACGTTGTCTAGGAGAAAGGGTGAGGGTACGTGATGGGCATACGGGTTCGCAGAAGCCACACTCGATGCAACGATCAACAATATCGTCGGCCGCGGGCATAGGTTTGAGGTTTTCGATGTGCGAATGTGGGTTGTCATTGATAATGACGCCCGGATTCAATAATCCTTGAGGATCGAACAAGGTCTTGATGCGTTGCATTAAGGCATAGCCTTCTTCTCCCCATTCAAGCTCGACGTAAGGCGCCATGTTTCGCCCTGTACCGTGCTCGGCTTTTAATGAACCTTGATACTTTACTGCGACTAAATCAGCCACATCATCCATAAAGCCACCGTAGCGTTCGATTTCCGATTGACTATCGAAACCTTGAGTGAAGACAAAGTGCAAGTTGCCTTCAAGCGCATGGCCAAAGATGATGGCTTCATCGTACTGATATTTGTCAAACAGTTGCTGTAGATCTCGAACTCCAGCGGCCAAATTTTCTACTGGGAATGCAACGTCCTCAATAATGACGGTGGTACCCACTTCACGCACAGCACCAACAGCAGGGAACATGCCTTTGCGAATACCCCAGAGCGTTGCGACAGTACTCGGGTCAAGGGTAAATGGCACCGACTCAATAATGGTGTAATCCGAAAGTGATGCCATCACTTTCGTAGTGTGAGCATCCAGTGTGGTTTTGTCTGAGGCGTGGACTTCGATAAGCAGAGCGGTTGCTTCTAGGTCGAGTTGCTGAATAAAGCTTGGCATACCCGGTTTGTCGGCTACTGAGCGCAGCGCTCGACCATCCATCATCTCCACGGCAGCGACTGGGGTACTCGATAGCGTTGTCACAGCTTGGCTTGCTTCTTCAATGTTAGAGAAGACCAGCAAAGTAGAGGCTTTGAACTCATGTTCTACAACAGTGTTGTAAGTAATTTCAGCAATGAAACCTAATGTACCTTCTGAACCAATCATAAGGTGCTCAAGGACTTCGATAGGATCAGAATAATCGACGAGTGCGTTTAAAGCGTATCCAGTGGTGTTTTTTAATCGATACTTGTGGGCAATCTTACTAGCCAGTTCGTTATTGGCTTGCGTTTCTTCGGCTAATGTTTTGAGTCCTTCAATCAAACTCGGGTTGGTCTGTTTAAAACTCTCAATACTTTGTTGACTCCCCGTATCCAAAATTGAGCCATCTGCGAACACTAATTTCATGCTTTCAACAGTACGATATGAGTTTTGTGCCGTACCACAACACATGCCGCTGGCATTATTAGCTGCAATTCCGCCGATTTTACACGTATTGATCGACGCTGGATCTGGCCCGATTTTTCGTTGGAAAGGCAGTAGATATTTATTCGCATCAGCGCCAATGACACCAGGTTGCAGTTTTATTTGTGCGCCATCATTGATAATGGCATGACCGCGCCAGTCGTCAGTAAGAGCAATCAATACGGAGTCTGATACCGCTTGCCCTGAAAGGCTAGTCCCTGCCGCACGAAACGTGAAAGGGACGTTGTGTTCTTTGCAGCATTGGATAGCGAACACCACCTCATCGAGATCTTTGAGTCTTAGAACGATCTGAGGAATTAGTCGATAGAAACTGGCATCGGTACCATAAGCCAGACGTTGTGCATCGTCTGTGATGATGCGTTCGCTATCAATTTTGGTGGCGAGTTGCTGTTTTACTACTGAGTAGCGTTGTTCTTTGCTATTGAGTTCTTGTTGTGTCTTAGCGTCTACATGGCTCATTCCAGTGTCCTTTATTCTTATTCGTCTTCCAGCAGTAACACGATCAGCTGGCTTGGTCCGTGTGCGCCATAGGCGAGCGTTTGTTGGATATCTGCAGTTTTCGAAGGGCCAGATATTAATAGCGCGTTTGTCGGCATGTAATGATTCCAGTTGTTCTCTTGCATCACCTGCAAGAAATGACCATACAATGCTGATTTCTTAACGACAGCAATGTGGCTCGGAGGCACTAGCGATAGTGTTCTAGGCTCATGCTCTGTAGGCCAAAGTATCAAAGCACCAGTATCAGCGATACCTCCAAGGGTGTGTGTGATACCTACATCAATATCGTTAAACAGTTCAGATTTCCATTGCTCAATTTCTTTATTGAATGTGGTAACGTTTCGTGTGCTGGTGGCGACTTCAAAATCGTTGATGTATTCACCAGCCGTGCCAATTGCGATGTTCTGAAATTGATATTGCTCCATAACGGATTGTAAAGTAGGGCTTAATTCCGCTCTTGTGGTGACTCGAACATCGGCGTGGTTTGCTGTCATCATGTCAAAGAAGCGTTGGGCTTTATCATCTGCCGTAATATCTGGGTGACTACCCCAAGGAAAAAACGCCATCTCTTCGGCTGTTTTGGGGGTTCGCTTTGCCTGTTTTAGGCGCCCAAGAATGTTATCTTTCGCAAGTCTTGTATTCATGCTCATTTCCTCTGTCACTTCTTAGGCTCGGCCTTATTTTTCTCAACCATAATTTGATGCAGTGTTTTCTTAGCTGGTTTAGGACTGGTTCGACATTGTGTCCAGGCACCCAGTTTATTTGGAATTAAGCTCTGCATTTTTGTCGCCATAAATGTCCCTGCGTGGTAGAGATGGGATGAACTTGCGGCTAAAGCAAACCCTTTCATCGCCGCAGACTCCATTTTGCTGTGTGCTGCGTTCTGTCCGTTGAGTTCTAGGTTATCTTTACTCGCTTTGTTCTTCGCTTCTTTACGCAGGCGTAATAGCATTTCTGGAATAGGGATGCGTACTGGACACACTTCACCACACGCGCCACATAGACTTGAAGCCGTCACGAGATCTTTAGTTTTATCGATTCCCAATAGGTGAGGAGAAATGATCTTGCCAATTGGGCCGGGATAAACGGTGCCATAGGCGTGGCCACCAATCTTGGTATAAACAGGGCAGTGATTCATGCATGCTCCACAGCGAATACATTGCAACGTTTTGCGTAGCTCTTCGTCTTGGAAGGCTTGGCTACGGCCGTTGTCGAGCAGAATTAAGTGGACTTCCTGAGGTCCGTCTTTCTCTCCTGCTTTACGAGGAGAGCTGATCATATTGAAGTAGGTCGTAATTGCCTGCCCAGTGGCAGAACGAGTCAACGCGCTATACAAAGGCGGCACGTCTGCGAGGTATTCAACGACTTTTTCGATACCGGTAATCGCGATGTGGACGTTAGGTACTGTGGTAGACATCCTGCCATTGCCTTCATTTTCTACCAAACACAGCGTTCCCGTTTCAGCTACGGCAAAGTTCACGCCCGATAAGCCGATGTCGGCTTCAAAGAACTTTTGTCTCAAGCGAGTACGTCCGGTCTGAATCAAGCTATCAACGTCGGTGGTAGGACTAAATCCCTCAAGATTTGCTTCGAATGTGTCACTGACTTCTTGCTTATTCTTGTGGATAGCCGGCATGATGATGTGCGATGGTTTGTCACCATCAAGTTGCACTATGTACTCGCCCATGTCGCTTTCAAGACATTCGATACCCAGTTTTGCCATCTCATGGTTCATCTCAATCTCTTCACTGACCATAGACTTACCTTTGATGATGCTTTTGGCGTCATGCTCGGAAGCAATAGAGGCGATAATCGCATTAGCTTGCTCTGGATTTTCTGCCCAATGGACTTGGATACCGTTTCGATAACAGTTGAATTCCAGTTGTTCGAGCAGCTCTGGCAACTTACTAAGACAGCGCTGACGAATGGCTTCGGCCAGGTCGCGGGTCTGCTTCTCTTCATCCAAATCAGAGAAAGCTGTTTTACGTTTATCGCGCAGGTAGTCCATTGCGCCACGGAAATTAGCTCTGAGCTGCTTATCGGCTAGAGCATCTTTTGCTAGGGCGTGAAACTGTTCAGGAGTCTGGCTCATTAGGATTCTCCTTGGGTACGTTCTAGCAAAAATGAGGCTATATGGCGGCCTTTGATGGCTTTGCCTTGATATTCAAAAGCACCGTTAATATTGAGTAAGCAACCCCAGTCAGCACTTACTAAAGTATCTGATGCTGTTGCTTCGATGTGTCGAGTTTTGTCTTCAACCATCGCTTGGGAAATATTTGGATGTCTGACCGAAAAGCTGCCACCAAAGCCGCAACACTCACTCTCGTAATCTTGCATTCTCAGTTCGACATTGGACAGTTGGCTGAGCAAGTCTGTGGCGGTAACGTGGACGTTCATTTCTCGCCTAGCAGCGCAAGAAGTATGCATGACAACACTCGTTGGTTGACCTTTATCATCTAGCCTCACACGGCAAACATTTACTAAGAATTCAGTGAGTTCAAAGACACGGTCACAAAAGCTATCCACTTTGGCTTGGTTCTTATCGCCTTTGAATAATCGACGATAATGATGGTGCATCATTCCTCCACAGGAACCGGATAATACGATCACAGGAATTTCTTCTGCGAACAGGTCCATTTGGCTTTGCGCGACTTGCTTAGCTTCATTTTCATAACCTGAGGTATAAGCTGGCTGACCGCAGCACGTTTGTTTTTCAACAAACTCTACATCGATACCTTGTTGCTTCAGCAATGTCATCGCATCAAGACCCGCTTCAGGGTCAAATACATCGACGAGGCAAGTGGCATAAAAATAAACTTTGCTCGGTTTTGAGGGATAGATTCGCATTGCTTTGCTCCAGCACCAGACCCATTTTTATGGGTTTATATTCTTATATAGACTAGATGTAACATTCTGAAAAATAAGCGCACTTACCTTCTTGAGATAATTCACAACTTCACTCAAAAAACGAGGTAAGTGCGTGGTTAATTGAACCTAAATCAGTTCATCAAGGCATCGGTGAAATGGAAGCCGTAAACCAGAACCAATCCAATGAGCCCGGTAACGACTAAGTAATAGAATGTGGGTATAACCGTCCTGCGCAACGTTAGGCCTTCGCGTCCCAGTAGTCCTACGGTAGCAGAGGCAGCGACGACGTTATGAATAGCGATCATATTACCGGCTGCTGCTCCTACCGCTTGTAATGCAATCACAGCAGTGGTTGAAATAGTAAGAGTCTGTGCAACTTCGAACTGGAACTGGCTGAACATCATGTTAGACACCGTATTTGAGCCCGCAATGAATGCTCCTAAAGCACCGATTGTGGCACTTAGCGCAGGAAAAGCTTCACCAACCATGGCAGAGGCTAAATTAGCCGTGGTTACTGGCATGCTCGCTAGATCGGCACCGTTTACCCCAGAGTTAATGAAGATACGAACCATCGGGATGGTAAACACAAGAACAAAGCCAGCTCCTATAAGCGTTTTGCTCGATTCACCAAAAGCGGCGACCAGTGGTTTCGCACTGCGTGATTGAATAATGACTGCCAACAAGGCAACGAACACTAGGATTCCGCCCGGCAAATATAGAGGCTGAATAGCGGTGCTAATACCAGTCTCTCCAAGAATATTGCTGAACGATAGACTCACACTGGTCAGGAAGCCTTTAAACTCAGAGCTGACTCGGCTAGCCACCAAGATGACGGCTAACAGCACATAAGGTAGCCAGGCGACGGCCATCGACATTGGCTTTCCGTTTGATTCGGAAAGATCCATTTTCAACGAACCTAGCCACTCAGTTGGCCATTTATCTTCGCTTTCAAAATCCCATTTTGATTTCGGTACTAGGAAGCCCTTTTTTGCCGCACTGACGACGATGGCTAGGCCGACAAGCCCGCCAATGAGTGATGGGAACTCAGGGCCGAGAAGAATGCCTGTAAGCGCATATGGAATAGTAAACGCAACACCAGCAAATAGTGCAAATGGCAGGATGTCTAGACCTTCTGTCCAGCTGCGATTCTTACCAAAGAAACGGGTTAACATCATTGCCATGAGCACTGGCATGAGGGTTCCAACACAGGCATGAATAATGGCAACGTTAGCCGTAATTTGCTGCAAATACATGTCCCATGAAGCGCCGTGAGAAACCAAAGACTCGGTGATATTGTGGGTATCTAGACCTTTGTTTACACCGACTATGATAGGGGTACCTACCGCGCCAAAAGAGACGGGTGTAGATTGAATCATCATACCCATTAATACCGCAGCTAGCGCAGGGAAGCCAATGGCGACAAGCAGCGGTGCTGCAATTGCTGCAGGGGTTCCAAACCCAGATGCGCCCTCAATGAAGGAGCCAAAACACCACGCGATGATGATAGCTTGCACTCGACGGTCGGGGGAAATGTCGGTGAAACCGTTACGAATTGTGGTGATGGCTCCTGTATGTTTGAGGGTGTTGAGCAAGAAAATTGCACCAAACACTATCCAGAGTACGGAGACGGTAATTCCAAAGCCTTGAAATACCGACGCGAGAACGCGAGTGACCGACATATCCCAAGCAAATAGGGCAATAATTACGGTAAGTCCAAATGCAACAGGCATAGCTTTTTTTGCGGGCCAATTGAGACCGACCAGTAAGATGGCCGCGACAACGATAGGCGAAAATGCCACGAGGGCTAATAGAGTTTCAGACATGGGTTACTTCCTTTTGTCTTAGCTCATCCACTCCAACTATGTGAATGGGCGAAGTTGTCTTTATTATTTTTGTAATAGGGTTGTTAAGGTGGGGTGAATTTATCCCTTTATTTTTTGTTGATATAGAGAAATAATGAAAATGATTATTTCCAAAATTGGCATAATGTGATGCGAGCAGATGACTTAATTCTGTTCTACCAGGTGGTAGAAACAGGTGCTTTTAGCCGAGTGGCAGAGCAAAATAACCTTACAAATTCAGTAGTTAGTAAAAGAATTGCACGTTTAGAAGAAGAATTGGGTGTCCAATTATTATATCGAACAACGCGTAAATTAACGCTCACTGAGGCTGGTAAAGCACTTGTTCATGGTGCGAAAAATGTGAAGCAAGCCACCCAAGAGGCTATGGAATCAGTTTCAGGGTATGGTGAGAGTATTAGTGGTCACATCAAAATGTCCGTGCCGTCTATCTCCGGTGATTTGATCTTAGCCGATGCTGTGGCCGAATTTTGTAACATGCACCCCGGTCTCACCGTTGATATGTCGTTAGATAATCGATTTGTAGACTTGGTGGATGGAGGGTTTGATCTTGTTATTCGTACAGGATATCTAGAGGACTCAAGCCTGATAGCGCGTCATATCTTGGATTCTCAGTGGGTAGTTTGTGCTTCTCCTTCCTACATTGCGAAAAACAGCAAACCTCTCAAGCCTGAAGATCTTACGCAGCACAATTGTTTGCAATACGCTTATCAAACCACCGGAGCTTCAGAGTGGGAGTTTAAGGCAAATAAAGGTAACTATATCGTGCGCGTTTCAGGCTCATTTTCTACTGATAATGCCACTGCACTGCGAAAGGCGGCATTAGGTGGGCATGGTATCGCGTATGTCCCACGCTGCTTGGTATACCATGACATACGCAATGGTCAGCTGGTGGATATTTTTCCTGACCAAGTGGGTAAGCGTTTGGGAATCTATGCCGTTTACCCTTTTACTCGACAACCGCCAAACAAAGTGAGGCTGTTGATAGAACATATCCGAACCCGTTATTTAGCGATATCTCACTACTTCTGATATCTCACTATTTTGGAGTAGTAGCGAGTATTGACCTAGTGAGAGCGTATTATTCTCTGTTTGATCCATAGCTTGGAAAAGTCGCACCACCCAATAGAGTTGATTTCCACGCCTCGAATACGAGAAGGGATACTCAAACAAAGATCTTCAGACTTAATAATCGTCAGTACATGGTTTTTGTGTAGCCAGGTAAGTAACGCGTCGAGAATCTGCTTTTGCTTTGATGTATCCGCCTCCGAGCGTGCGGCCGATAGAGTGTGCTTCAAGTGGTCTTGTTGTTTCCAGGTTAGGTTTGTTTGCCAATATGGATAGAGCATAAAAAAAGCGATTAGACTTGTGGTTCTATCTCCTTCTAAGCGAATGCCACCAATGGCTAGGTCTTGTTTAGGTGCTGGATGACCATAGACGACTTGCGTACCATTTGCCGTAACGTCTTGCTGTTTGAGAGCACTAATGAGTTTGCGTGAAAACCAACGGTTTTCGTTGTTGTTTTCAAAACAAAAGTCGACATGTGTATCACAGGGGATCGGTGAGTCTAGTCGACCGTTAAATAACCTCTCCAAACTGTGTTGAAACGACGAATTCTGTAAGGCTTTATTATTGATGAGTAGGAAAAAGTAGCCAATATCGGATGTTGACGCCGTGTATTGAACTTGCTCATCACTAAGGAAGAAGAAATTTTCAGCGCATTTCTTATCTTCTGCCCACTCCTTGTGAATCCAAAGTTCGATATGTTCGACCAGAGCCGATTGACCACAAAAGTTCGGATTGCGTTTCAAGCGAAGCAGTTTTTCGGAACTCACATCCACCATAAATGGGCCTGAGCCTATCGGTTTGAAATGACTCTCGGCACGATAGATAAAATGCTTAGGCATAATGGATGCCTCGGCTCTGCTCAGAAGCTTAGGTAGATGAGGGTCAGGGTACTTAAGTGTTATCTGGATTTGGTTAGCAGTATGACTAGTAATATCAGCGATATGATCGTAAAGCGCACACCAGTAAGGTGAGAGAGTTAGTGACTTTAGGCTCTCTACTACGTCATTGGTGGTGACTGGAGACTGATCGTGAAAGACGACGCCACTACGCAGATAAAAGACCCAGCTAATTTTCTCATCATCGCTTTCCCATGCATGGGCGAGGTTACCACTGAATTCAGTCCCTTTAACATTGACTAGGGTCTGGAAAACCTCGTGAATGAGGTGGCGTTCAGTACGCTCCATAGTGTGATGAGGGTGGAGCCAACTGAGTCTGCGATGAAATGGAGCAAAAATGGTATCTTCACTGGCTGTTGTTGCATGCGTCAGGTAATGTTTTAGGCCACTAGCGACATTACGATTGTTAAAGCCAATCAGTTTATGCGCCAAATCGTAGTTGCCTTCTACAGTAGCCTGTTCAACCTCTTTATAGCAGGCCTCAATAGGTTCTTGTAGGCAGACGAGTTTGCCCTTCATTCCTCTGCCACGGAGAGGAGTCCAGGATAACCATTGCTTAGTTTCCATTTGATTAAGTAACGTTCGCGCATGTCGCTCGCTGCATTGAAAATGTTCTGCAATCGAGCCGATAGTAATACGGTGATCTCCCGGCCCTAATTGCTTAAAAAGGTTTTCGTAGAGCTCAAGTTTACGCCTGTCTGCTGCCATTGAATATTTAATCTCGTTGTTCCGGTTTTTCTGTGATGGAGTCTTTATGTTGCTCTGAATATGTGGATATCCCCCAAAATGCATCAGTACCAAACAGCTCATTAAGTCGCTCGGCACGCTCTGCTGGAGAGACGTAAAACAGCTTTCCAAGTAAGCTATTGTTGTCCTCATATTTATAGGTGGCTTGAAAGTAATTAGCAACGAAATTGAAAAATGTCATAGTGTAAAGCCTCTGTCGTTTCGGTAGTAAAAGCTTACACTTGGTAGAATTTGAAAAACCGGAACAGATTTTTACACTGTTCCGGTTTTATAAATGAGTGGTTAAGTTAATGCATTAACGAGCGACGGCACCACCCAAGGTTAAGTCGTCTGGCCATTGAGTAATGGTGTTACCGCCTAGATAGATATTTCCTTTGACCGTGAGTTTTTTGGGAAAAGTGGTTATTTGTGAACCACCCAGATAAAGGTTGCCTTCTACGACCAAACCATTGGGCAGTTCAGTTAATTTAGTGCGAATGACACTTAGGTCGCCTTTGACATACATACCATTTGGTAATTTGGTTACCGGCGTATCCGTGAGGTTGATATAGCCACCGGGAACAACGCCAGCTGGCCACGCTTTTAATTGGCTTCCGAGAAAGTTAGCGTATCCTGTGATTTTGGTTCCTCTTGGCATGAATTCCACTAAACTATCTGAGGCATCTAAGCTACCTTTGATTTCAAGATTATTAGGTAGCATCTTAATAGGTGTCTTTGCGATATTGAGGTTGCCTTTTACGATTAATCCCTCGGGGAGTGTCGTGTACGGCTTATTTCTCAGGTCAAGGTTGCCATAATTATCAAGATGGTTAAGTAGTTTATAATGATCGAGGTCTTGCGCCACTGAGCATGTGGTGAACAAAAGGGCTGCAACTATTGCAGCAAAAAAACGAATCATAATAACGAGATACCATACAATCAGAGCGACGTAGGTAGTTTGCAATGGAAATTAATAGAAAACAATGGAAATCACTGGGCCTTGTGACGGCGATAATGTGTGCTTTCGCCTCGCCCTTATCGGCTAAAACCATCACCACGCCTGGGGCAGATGTTGGAGCTGCGGTATTGTTATCGGATTCCAAGCTCGGTAAGCGAGTCTGTTATTACAACGACAAAGCGTACTCATTAGGATCGGTGATTAATGTCGAAGGTGTAGTATTGCAATGTGTGGCGGAGCAGGACTTTGAAATGAATGGTCAACTTAAGTGGGAGCAATTAAAAAGCGAGCAATAATGCTCGCTTGATGTTACGTAAGCTCTAGTTATCTTGCCAGAGAACGTGTTTTCAGTTCGAAGATCAGTTTTTCAGCACTGACTTCAAACTTGAATCGAGCAGTGAGCTCTTTTGAGCTTTCTTCAAGTGGTGAAACTTCAAACTCAACGTTCTTACAGACAGTCTGAGCAAGTTCAACATACTTTTGAAGTTCAACTTCTAACTGTGCTTTTGAATCACTGAATAGCTGTACCTCGGCGACGTCGTCGCCTTCTTTGATGATAAAGCCCATTTCACCAGCTACACCACATGCATCGCATACGGTTGGCTCTTCATATGTATTTGACATAACGATACCTCTTACAAAATCTGTGTTTATTCTATATCTGTGGAAATAAGGTATCCAGTAATAAATACATGCTCAAAGGATTAGGTCATTGCGTTAAGATATGGTTTTGTAACAGAAATTTTCTAACTGTTAACTATTTTTATCTAATTAAGTGACAAGTGATATATCGAATTACTATAAGTCATTGCTTTTTAATATTTTTTTATTATGCAAGTAATAGTGCATCTTTGTGATCGAGTTCTCATAAATGAGACTTGCGCACTAGTGATGTAGTACAGACTAGTTTATCAATATCAGAGAAGTGTTAGACTTTATAACTTATTAATCAATGGTTTGTTTTTTATAATATTCTCAATGAAACGTATAATGTTCATGAGTTTAGCTAATAATTCGCCTCAGATGCCGTAAACTGAGTTTTAACAAATCGATACGTTAATGAATAGAAAACTATACCGAGTACTGCTTTAATTATGGTATAGCATACAGTGAACGCACATAACGATAAGAGAAGAGCTTTAAAATGCCAAAGCGTAGTAAAGAAGATACTGAGATTACGATCCAGAAAATTATGGAAGCGGTCGTTGATCAGATCATCCGACTAGGATACGACAAGATGTCGTACACCACTTTGAGCCAACAGACAGGTATTTCGCGAACCGGTATTAGTCACCATTTTCCAAAGAAAACGGACTTTACGGCAGCGCTTGATGGTCGAATTTTCAAGATGTTCGTGGAACATTTAGAATTTGAAAAAGGAATCAACGGTTTTACAGGCAGTTGGATTGAGTCGTTGAAGAATCCAGAATTCTTGGCGATCTTGAAGCTACTTTTCCATCACATTGTTACTTCTGAAAACTCGCATGAGTTTGCGTCGAAAGGTATAGATAGGCTGTACAAACTAGTAGAGTCTCAATACGGCGAAGGCAGTGATAAAGAACTAGAATGGTTGATTGGTCGTTCATTGATTCAGTTGTCAAAGTAACCAACGCTCGCATAAAAAAACCGCTTGTTCACAAGCGGTTTTTTTATTGCTGATGAAAACCAATAGTTGTCAGTTTAATCAACTTGCTAATACGACCGGAAAGCCAAGTTGCGGATGTCGAGTAATAATGGTTTTGTAGCCATATACTCGCTCAATCATCTCACTATTGATGGCATCTTTTGGAGCACCATCGGCTACCAATTTGCCGTTGTGTAAAATAACGATTCTATCGGAGTACTGAGAGGCGAGATTCAAGTCGTGCAAAACAACTACTACCGCAGTGTTGTGGTTGTCAGCTAGCTCACGAGCGATAGCTAAAGTGTTGTGTTGATGCGCAAGGTCAAGTGCAGATGTTGGTTCATCAAGCATTAGGATCTTCTTGTCGCCAGAAAGATGCAATTGAGTTAGAACACGAGCTAGGTGAACTCGCTGCTTTTCGCCACCTGACAGTGAAGGGTAGAGGCGATTCGCCAAATGTGCTACGTCGGCCTGTTGCATGTACTGTAAAGCAAGTTTTTTGGTGTCCTTATTAGCCATATCAAGCGGAATGGCTCCAAGTTCGACTACTTCTGAAGCAAGAAAAGGAAAAGATAACGTACTGTGTTGAGGCAATAAACCCAAATGCTTTGATAATGTTTTGGGGTTCCATTGTTTTCTTGACTGGCCAAAGTAAGCGACATCGGCCTCAGATTCTGTTTCACCACAAAGCAGCTTTAACAAGGTGCTTTTTCCGGCACCATTCGGGCCTAGCAAAGTGGTAACTTCTCCCGAGTTCAACTCAATACTTACGTTGTCCAAAATCACCCGCTCACCAAATCTAACACTGACATCATTAGCAGATATGGCAGGGGATTTTTCTTTGGTTAACATTGAAGGCTGTGATATTGCTATCGTATCTACCGTAGTAACACTCATAAGATTTTCCCTTTCTGCTGGAATAGTAAGTAGAGAAAGAAGGGGGCGCCGATAATGGCGGTCACGATCCCTACGGGTAGTTCTGCTGGAGCAACCGCAACCCGAGCAAACATGTCAGCAGCGGTCATCAGTAACGCTCCCAACAAAGCAGACAGTGGTAGTAAAGTGCGATGATCTGGGCCACACAACATGCGTCCTAGATGTGGAATGACTAGCCCGATAAACCCAATCATGCCCGAGACACTCACGGTGACGCCCACCCCAACAGCAGTAAGCAAAATCAATTGACGTTTGAGCTTTTGAACTGGGATACCAAGGTGTTTTGCTTCTGATTCCCCAAGAAGTAGAGCATTTAACGACATTGCTTTTTTATAGAAAAAGTAAAATAACCCGATAAGTGTAACGGCTGATAAAGCAATTTTGCCCCAAGTTGCTCCTGCTAATGAGCCCATTGACCATAAGGAAAGATCGCGCAACATTTGATCGTCGGCAACGAAGTTAAGAAAACCGATACCAGCGCCAGAAAGTGCGCTAATAGCCACCCCAGCAAGCAACATAATAGTTACCGACGTTCCAAATTTGCTAGTGCCAAGTTTGTATACGAGTAGAGTTGTCAGTGCGCCACCAAAAAACGCGAAAACAGGCACGACAGCTAAAGCCATAAACTGAGGAAACTCAACACCGATTATTGAAAAACCTACAATCGCAATCGCTCCACCAAGAGAAGCTCCAGCGGAAACGCCTATAATACCTGGCTCCGCAAGTGGGTTGCGAAACAAACCCTGCATGACCGTCCCACATACCGCTAAAATAGCTCCAACAAACATACAAAGCATGGTTCGAGGTAATCGGATATCGTGAATAATCAAATTGATATGCGGGGCTAGGGTATTGCTTCGACTAGCGAGCGCAATAACGCTGTCCATAATAGTAATATTCATTGGACCAACTGTTATCGAGTAAACAGCAGAAAAGAAGAGTAAAACTGCGAAGCCGCCGAAAACGTAGGTATTAGAGAACCGTCTTAACATAAAAGTTGAATATCTCTTTCAAAGGTCACAGCGTGGCGGCAAACACCACGCTGTTATGGTGATTATGGATAAAGTAGTTCATTAATGCGCTTGGCTTCCGCCAAGCTCTTGAGACCTAATCCACCAACAAGGGCATGGCCATCAATCGTCACGATGTCACCATTTTTCCCAGCTGGAGTTGCGGCTAGCAGAGGGAGCGCTTTTAATACCGCATCACTTCCGCCCATTTTCTCGTAGCTTCTACCGCTTACAAGAATCACATCAGGTTGCATTTCTACCATGGCTTCATTAGATAGCGGTTTGTACGAATCAATTTGGCTAGCCGCTGGATTGATACCTCCTGCAAGCTTAATGATGGCGTCTGGAGTAGTACCATTACCTGCAACGTTAGCCGGGCGTCCTTCGTGAATCAGAAGGAATAGCACTTTTTTCATGTTGGATTGACTAGGCTGGTTACTGTTGAGTGCCTCTACTTGCTGAGCTACTTTTTCTTTTAGTTCACCAACCTTTGCTTCGCTGTTAGTTAGCTTGGCTATCTGGTCGATACGATGATTCAGCCCTTCGATGGTTGAAGACGTATCGACCACCTCAACGTCAACACCTACACGACTTAGCTGGTCGAGGGCTGGTTTTGGTCCCATCTCATCGGAACCAATAACCAGAGTCGGTTCTAGTGCCAATAGTCCTTCCGCAGAAAGGGCACGATGGTAGCCAACCTTAGGAATAGTGGTTCCCTCTGGCGTAACACTTGTTACATCAACCCCCACGAGTTTAGATTGAGCATCTAGCGCGTAAATCAGCTCAGTTACGGATGCGCCAGCGCTGACGATTTTTTCTGCTGCAGTTGCGCTAGAGAAAACCGCAGGAATAGTGGAAAGTGCGCCAACCAACATCAGTTTTTTAAGCGTTTTGTTCATTGAATAGTCCTTGTTAATTGGTGTGATTCTTAACTTGAGTCATTATTAGTCTGTTGGTTCGTCGGTGAGCAGTTGGGTCGCTGGTATACCGTTCTCTTGCATAAAAGCGAGTAGTTGCACGAGATGTTGAACGTCTGCCGTTTTCTCTGCTCCAATAATGATTGGGCTTTTGCTTGAGCTGGATTGTTCGAGTAAGGCCAATTTGAAGTTTTCCCAGTCGATATAGTGTTTACCATCTATAGCCCAATAGGGCTCTTGAGCCAGAATGTTGACCGTAATAGATTGCGTATCTACCTCAGAAACGGCAGAAGACTCGGTAGTGGGTAAATCGACTTGCAGTGACTCTAAACGAACAGATGCCGTCAACATCAGAAACACCATAACGATGAAGATGATGTCGAGAAGTGGGGTCAAATCTGGATAGAGCGAACTCTGCTGGTGGTTTTGGCTGACTTTAATCATGTGCTGCTCTCGTTGGCAGTTTATCGATATTGTCTACAACGAGTGGATCTTTATCAGAGTGCTGCATTTCCACGCCTTCTAACCATAAGTTAACGTAGTTAAGAGTGTGCTCAAGTTTGGCAACAATTCTGTCAGCCCACAGGTTAATGAGTTGTGAACCTGCGATAGCAGGTAGTGCAATGATGAGACCTGCCGCAGTGGTTCTCATGGCCAGCCCAAGACCGTCAGCCAGATCATTCGGGGTGACGTTGCCTGAGGCAGCCGCAATACCTTTGAACATCTCAATCAGACCTAGCACAGTACCAAGAAGGCCAATAAGCGGGCTGATAACACCGATCAATCCTAAAATGCGTAGTCCTGAGTGGAGTTGGTGACGTTTATCTTGCAACCAAATGGAAGCCGCGTCTTCTCGAAGTGATTTGGCAAATGAGTGGTGTGCGAGGAGCATTGCCACTCCTTTGTAAAGAAGCGGGCGTTTCTGAACTAAATCTTTCGCCAGTGCTTCGATCTCTTTTTCGTTTACCGGAGATGCTTGATTGAGCTCTTGTCGAATAGCACTCTTTCCTACACCGCTACTAATTGCGATTTGAAATAGACGCTCGATGATGATCATTGCGGTTAAGGCAGAGCAGATGATAAGTGGCCATGCCATCAAGCCAAGTTGCTCTTCGAGATAATGCAGTTGTTCCATGATTAATCCAATTTAAAACGAACGGGTATTTGAATTCGATGTGCCATCGCCACACCGTTGACAGTATGTGTAGAGAATTGCCATTGTTTGATAGCGTCGAGCGCAGATTTATCTAAGATAGTCGCGCCAGAAGAGGAGATAAGCACCTGTTTTACTTGTCGACCCTTTTCATCTAGCCAAATTTCGTACGTTGCAACACCTTCAATGCCACGTTTACGGGCAATACGCGGGTAGCGCGGTTGCACTGGTTTTGATAGGAACGCTGGTTCAGTCACCAAAATGGGTTCGCTGCTGACACCACTGTTTACGACCGCTTTAGGCGCACTGTCAGAGCTAGATGGTGTTTTATCTACTTTCTTCTGTTCGGTTTTCTCTGGCTTTAGTGGTTTGGTTTTTTCCTGCTTCACCACCTTTTCGACAGGCTTTTTCTTAGGAGCTGGTTTAGGTTGAGGCTTCTTAACCACTTTCTTCGGTTCAGGTTTCTTAACGGGTTGCGGCTTCTTTTTCACCACCTCTTTCTTAACCACTTCGGGAGCTGTTTCCTTCAGTACCGGCTTTTCTTGCGGAGTAGGGTCTGTTTTTTGCTGTTCGGATGGCTTCTCTGTTGGAGATGCTTTTGGAGCGACAAAGTTAAGAGAGACAGATTGAGAAGTGCTTCCAGAAGGCATTGCGAAGACTTGTTGTTCTTTATGAGCCAGCATTAAGCTCATGTGTAAGGCAACAGAAACAACGCCAGCAGCAACATAGCGGGTAATATTCACAACAACTCCAGCCTATCCCTCAAATCAATTCACAAGTGAGATTATGTATTACAATGAAAATAAGATCAATTATCAATTGCATTATCATTTAAGTCTATTTATGATCATTTGAGTTTTGGATTAGCCCTTTGTTTAACGGGCTTTGAACTCTTTTGAGACTAGCTATGAAAATTGACTTGAATCAATTAAATGATTCTCATTTTGGTATATCGACGCCGGATCCACTCCGTTTTGCATTCAATAAAAAGTCATCTCCTCATGCAGGAGGAATGTCGATGCCAATCGCTGCTGAGCAGCAATCTCAGATTTTTGAGAACATCACGTCTACTTCTGTGTCTAAAGCAAATAAGCGGTGTCTCTATATCCATATCCCGTTTTGTCGGGTTAGGTGTACATTCTGTAATTTTTTTCAAAACGCAGCGAGTCGCCAGCTTGTTGATGACTATTTCGAGGCTCTATTAAAGGAGATTGAAAAAAAGTCCCGTTTGGCGTGGACGCAATCAGGATTATTTCACGCTGTGTATATCGGCGGTGGAACGCCAACGGATTTGTCGCCAGATCAGGTAGAGATACTTGGCAAAACTATTCGTTCTTCATTTCCATTGTCTACTGATTGCGAAATAACGCTTGAAGGTCGAACCAACCGCTTCACCGATGAGATGTTTGATAAAGCACTTGAAGGAGGCTTCAACCGTTTTTCGTTCGGAATTCAGAGCTTTGACACTAAAGTTCGCCGCAGCGCCAAGCGATTGGATGACCGTGAAGTCGTGCTGGAGCGAGTTGCCGCGTTAAGTGCAAGGGACGAGGCTCCGATAATCATTGACTTGCTTTACGGACTTCCATACCAAACGTTGGATGTGTTTGAGCAAGACTTACAAGACTTTTTGGATACGGGAGCTCATGGTGCGGATCTTTACCAGTTGGTGGTTGGTGGTAGTGCACCGATGCTAAACATGGTCGAGAAAGGAAGAATACCCGCGCCGGCAACAACCCCGGACAAAGCCAGTATGTACGAACGTGGTGTTGCCTTTATGGATAAGCATCATATTAAACAACTGAGTGTTAACCATTGGGCTCGCGACAATCGTGAACGTAGTCAATATAACAGCTTGGCGAAAACTTATGCTGAGGTATTACCTATTGGTTGCGGTGCGGGTGGCAACATTGGTGGCTATGGGTTGATGCATCATCGCTCACTTGATGCGTATATGGATGCAATGAAGAGTGGTCGTTCTACGATTGCGATGATGGTGAAGCAAGGGCCGACTGAGTCCATTAATGCGGCACTCAAAGCGGGCTTCGATAGTGGTGTTGTACGTCGCAGTGCACTACCAAGTTTCAAAGGGCAGGATACGTTCGAGCTGCTTAAACCATTATTCGCTATTTGGAGTAAAAATGGATTGGTGGAGCTAGAACAAGATTATCTGGTGCTGACTCTAGCTGGCAGTTTCTGGGCTGTGACGCTCGCACAGGGCGCCATTGAAGCGATTAATACGTTGAGCCCTCGTAAAAGTATGAACACACATCCGCATGGTCACGGCCATGGTCAAAGTGGCAAAGGACATCCATCGAAGATGGCCTCCTAGCTTGTAAATATTGGAAACCTATCACGGAAAATAAAATGTCAAAAAGTTTAAAACAGCAAGTTGCTGAGATACTGGAACAAGAACCGTCACTATTGCCAGCTGCTATTGCTGAGAAGCTACAAGTGACCGAATGTGATGTTGTTTGTGCACTGCCAGGCGAGATGGTTGCCATTGCAGACGGCAGCGTTGCACAGGAGTTACTCGAATCATTAACAACTTGGGGTCCTGTGACGACAATAGTTCATTCGTTTGGCTCAATCTTTGAAGTAAAAGCACCGTTTCCTAAAGGTAAAGTTGCTCGAGGTTATTACAACCTGATGGGCAAGGAAGGGGAACTTCATGGACATTTGAAGCTCGACCTAATTACTAAAGTGGCTTTGGTAAGCAAACCTTTTATGGGCAGCGAAAGCCACTATTTTGGTTTCTTCGATGAAACAGGTCATAACGTGTTTAAGATTTACCTAGGGCGTGACAAGAAGCGAGTCCTATTCCCTGAGCAGGTAGAGCAATTTAACGCTCTTAAGCAAAGGTTATCTAGCCAGTAAACGCTCAACCAAAATTCAAATTTAGAATTATAATTATTAGAGAAAGTGAGGAATTCATAATGGATCAACAAGTTAAGCAAGAACGCTTACAAGGTCGACTTGGCCCAGAAATCAAAGAGTTTCGTCAAGAACGTAAAACCATTCAATTGGCAACGGTAGATGAAGAGGGACGACCAAACGTTAGTTATGCGCCTTACGTCCAAAATCAGGATGGATACTTTGTTCTGATCTCTCAGATTGCTCGTCATGCTCGCAACCTTGAGAAAAATCCTAATGTATCTTTAATGATGATTGAAGATGAAAGCGACAGTAAACAGCTTTTTGCACGCAAGCGACTGACGTTTGACGCTGTAGCGTCCATTGTTGAGCGCGATACTGAGCAATGGCAAGCTGTTATTGCTCAAATGCAAGATCGCTTTGGTGAAATCATTGATGGTCTAAGTCAACTACAAGACTTCATTCTATTTAACTTGAAAGCAGAACAAGGTCTTTTCGTTAAAGGCTTTGGGCAAGCATATCAAGTATCTGGCGATGACCTTGTTGATTTTGTACATCTTCAAGAAGGTCATCGTAAAGTCGAAAAATCTGAAGCTTAAGCGACGATACAGTCACTAAGAGTAATATCAGATACACCAAGTGCTCTAAATGAACGTTTGGTGTGAAACAACAGGATGATAGAGGGGCTGAATGACATGCCCCTCGGGATCTTTACAATGAAAGCTCCGCGCGCCATCGCTATGGTCGTGGGGCTCGTCTAATAGCGTGACGCCCCGCGCCTGCATAAATTCGTACCATTCTTGAAGCTCTTCCTTGCTGTTGACGATAAATCCAAAATGGTCGACGCTAGTGGGTGAGCAGACTCGCTGAGCTTTTGCTCTTCCTAATGATAGGTTATCGTTGCCACACGTTAAGTACACCAAGTTTTCATTGGCTCTTCTTAACACTTCCATACCCATGATATCGGTATAAAACGCTTCACACTCTTCAAACTTTTCCACTACTAACGCGATGTGTCTCATACCATTAAATGGAGAAGGTCTTTTCATTCTTTACATCCCTTGTATTCTATTTTTAATCAAATTGTATACAATAAATATATGTGATTTCAAATTCATACCAAGGAGAGGGTAAGATGTATTGCATTATTGTTCGAAATCGGGTGAAACCAGGTAGCGAAGAGCACTACAAATCAGTAATGATGGAAAATGCTAAAGCCTCAGTGACAAACGAGCCTGAGTGTTACCGGTTTGACGTTATTCAAGATAAGGAAGCACCCCAAGATTTCTACCTATACGAAATCTACCAAGACCTGCACGCACTGCAGGTACATAAACAGACATCGCACTATTTAGACAGTCGTAAATTGCTTGCAGATTTGGTGCTCGACACCATGGTGATAAGAGCTGATGTGATTGCGACAAACCCATAAAACAAGGAAATAAAATGAGTTGGAAAGTGTATTTGAGCGGAGAGATTCATACAGATTGGCGTGAGCAAATCATCGCAGGTGCTGCAGAGCTTAAGTTAGATATCGAGTTTTATTCCGCGAATACGGATCATGAATCTAGCGATGCAGCGGGCGATCACCTTAGATCTAACGACGTCCAGTTTTGGCGCGATCATCAATCATCGAAAGTGAATGCGATTCGCACTAAAAACCTAATTAAACAATGCGATATTGGTGTAGTTAGGTTTGGAGACAAGTACCGTCAATGGAATGCTGCGTTTGATGCTGGTATGTTGGCCGCGTTAGATAAACCATTTATCACTTTGCACGACGAAGGGATTATTCATCCTCTTAAAGAGGTAGATGCCGCGGCAATGGCATGGGCTGAGACACCACAACAGATCGTGGGGATTCTGCAGTACGTGACTAACAACTAATGTCAGACAACAAAAAACGCACATTTTTTATTTATATAGTGAAAAAATATGTGCGTTTTTATTGGTCAATCTAGAAGACTGCTGGCTTGTCAGCTGTAATGGCGCGGGCTAGGCTTTTTTAACGAACTTTGCCGTCACCATCATTTCACCAACACCATCCACCTTGCAATCAAGCTGATGGTCTTTACCATCATTGATATTGCGAACAACAGCTTTCGTGCCAATCTTGATGACTAGAGAGCTGCCTTTAACTTTAAGGTCTTTGATCATCGTCACCTTGTCACCAGCTTCCAATACTGCACCATTCGAGTCTTTAACAATGATGGCATCTTCCGGCACTTCATTAGGATTCCATTCGTGAGCACACTCAGGGCAGATGAGTTGGCTTTGGTCCTGATACACATACTCAGATTGACAGTTTGGGCAAGGAGGAAGAGACATAGTTAAATCCTGATTTCAGTATAGTTTGTGAGTATGGTAATAAGTCTGCCAGTATGATGCGAGCAGTTTATTAGCCAACGCCAACCACGTTGTCTCTTAGCGTCTTTGAAGGACGCAGTTCGACAATAAGTTGCGCCAGTAACAATAACCCAGTTACCGCTAAACCCACCAATATACCGCCCCAGATACCAGCAAGCTCATAGCGTTCCATTAACCACCATGCGGCTGGTAGACCAAATGCCCAGTATCCTATGGCGGTCATTAGAGTTGGAAGCTTGACGATCTTCATGCCACGAAGCAGGTTAATGGCTAACAACTGCCAAGCATCTACTACGAAGCACAGTGCGACAACCCAAATCAATGAAGATAACATGTCCGTTAATGCATGTTCACCTTCTCCATCCAGTTGGAACAAACTGGCAATCGCGTCCGGCCAAGCAATGAAGACTACCGCTAGTACAGCACTTAGTATCGTCACTAGTGCGAAGCTTCGCTTCGCAACGGCTTTGACTCCAATGAGGTTATCATTGCCGAACTCTTTGCCCACAAGAATGGCCGCAGCCTGAGAAAAACCAAAATTAATATTCCAAGTGAAACTTAAGCATTGCAATAGGATTTGATGCAGGGCAAGAGCAGTTACGCCAATAAACCCTGCCATCAAGGTGCCACCGTATATCAGCCCCATTTCTAGAGCTCCTGCAATAGCAATAGGGATACCCATCGACAATAACGGTAGCATCAAACGCCAGTTGTATTCCTCAAGATGGAGCCAAGGTGCAAACCGATAGTACACTGGACGTTTGAATACCCAAGTCGCATAACCAATTAAGACCAGTGTTGCGGCAAGAGCGGTACCTATACCGAGCCCGGCAATTCCCCAATCCAAAGTAAATGCTAACCAATAGCTGAAAGGGACGTTCAAAATGACGGTAACCAGAGACATAATCATCACAGATTTGGCATCGCCATAGTTACTCGTCAGGCCACGCAAGATAAGCAGCAATAGTGTCGGCAACATGGCCCACTTTAAAGTATCAAGGTAGACCATGGCGACCGTAATCACTTCTTCAGGCTGTTGAGCAACTCTCAGAAAATCTGGGGCGAAAACAAACGCTGTCGTTAGGATGATAGTCAGAAGCACGGCTAACATCAGAGCGCCTTTTACTGCCAATCGGACTTGTTTTAACCCATACTCAGGGCGAGCTACACTTTGTCCATAAGCAATGGCGATGAGGTTAGCGACACATCCTACGGTTGAACCTGCGATGAGGAAAACGAACGTATAGACTGAGGCTCCAAGACCACCACCCGCAAGATCACTCACACTCAATTGTGCCATCATCCAAACATCAGTAAGGACCAGCGCCATTGAAATTAGCTGAGAAACAATAAGTGGTGCAGCAAGGGATAGAATTTTCTTCATGATAGCCTCAGGTTATGATGAGGTCATTTTATATGCATAACTATGGTGTTCAATTAACATTTGTGTCACTCTGGCATGACTTCAGATCATGTGAGCAATTATGAATCTATATTCGAATATTCCCTATTCACACAATGCACTAAAAGTCTTTGAAACCGTAGCAAGGCATATGAGCTTTACCTCTGCAGCGCAAGAGCTTCACGTTACTCAAAGTGCAGTGAGCCGCCAAGTTAAGCAACTTGAAGATGATCTCAATG
Organism: Vibrio sp. SCSIO 43133; assembly: GCF_023716845.1. Lineage (NCBI taxonomy): Bacteria > Pseudomonadati > Pseudomonadota > Gammaproteobacteria > Vibrionales > Vibrionaceae > Vibrio > Vibrio sp. SCSIO 43133. Next base: position 900,326 of record NZ_CP068025.1, on the reverse strand, counting down.
CATCATTGGTTATTCGTGGTCATCGCTCAATTCAGCTGACGTTGAAAGGGCAAGCACTGTTTGAAGTTTTGGGACGTAATTATCAGGCCCTTCAGTCGTTGCTTGAGTCTTGGAAAGAAGTCCAGAGTAACAAGATAGTGATTCGCGCAGCGTTAAGTTATGCCACTCGAGCGCTATTACCGAAAATACAGAAGCTAAACGAGCGTTTCCCTGATTATGAAATTGCCGTTATTCCGGTAATTGATGAAGAGGAAAGTTTAAGGAAAGGCGATTATGACCTATTCGTTTTTACCACTCGTGAAAGTGAAGCTTATCAAAACGATCCGGAAATATCCTTTATGCGAGAAGAGTACATGGCACCTGTTTGTACTCAGCAGTTACTCGGTGAAAACCGCGATATTGAACACCTTCTGACGCTACCAAGACTGCATCCAACACTTGATCATATTGATTGGCGAGTGTGGTTGGATAAAATCCAATACAAGAGTAATCAACCGGTGCGAAATTCAACATTTTTTACCTTGGATTTAACCTTGAGTGCTTGCTTGTCAGGCCATGGTGTTGCCGTTACCGATTTACTGCTTGCTTTACCGGAACTGGAACGAGAGTATCTTGTGTGCCCCAAAAATGCGCAGATCCATTTTAGTAGTTGGCGCTATTTCTGCCATAAGAGGACGGGCTCACCGATTGTTGAGGAGTTAGCGCAATGGCTAATGACCGAAACGAAAGAAGAGCTCAGAAAGCTCAATCAGCTTTCTGAGCATTATGGTTGGGGGCCAATTAGCTAGCGTTTTCAGCCATGTTCTTTTTGATGACCTGTTCCAGTTTGTCGTAAGGGACATAGCCTGGAATCAGCTCATCGCCAATGAACATAGCGGGTGTCCCACGTAAGCCCAAGGCAACAAATGTTTTGTAGTTTTTCACTAAAGACTCGTTAATTTTCGTATCACCTGTTAGATACTGTGTTGTATCTGTCTTTTTCGCGATGGCTTCGATAGAGTCTTTGGTATGTATACCAGGTTTCGCGACAAGTAGACGATTCACTTCTACAAACTTTTCAGGTGCTTGCTGCCAAACCTTAATGGCAAATGCTGCGGAGTTAGTATCGAGCCCTTCAATGACTTGCTGCTTGAGCGGGACATAGATATTGATGACTTTTAAATCCTTATAGTTAGCAACTAACTTCGTCAGTTCGCCATCCAAGCGCTTGCAATATGGGCAGTTATAGTCGGTAAAATTGACGATGACTGTCGATCCATCTGTATTTCCCAGAACAGTGTGAATTGTCGTATCGTTTAGCCATGATTCACTCTGCTTTTTTGCATTCTCAAGCTGTTTTTGACCTTCGACATACTGTTGAAGACTTAGCTGTAGATCGCCGATGATCTCTGGGTTTTCGGTCAATAGCTGATGAATACTGTCTAACTGTTGTTGTTGCTCAGCGGTTAAAGCAGCATGAGACAGAGTTGGAAGTAGCGCAGCGATACTGATCGCCATTGAAATAAGTGTTTTTTTCATTGTTTTTCCTTATGCCCAGTGAACACTAGGCAAATAAAATCCGTAACCACAGCCCAATCGGCGTGATGATGCCAGTCGAGATACTCTCAATCTGCCCCTTGTTTATGATGACAACGGTCGGTGTGACACTGATGTTCCATTGTCGACTAATTAGTCCGGTTGTATCGTTAATCACCGGAAAATCGTATTCCTTAGCTGTCATATACTGTTGGACGCGTTCATTTGTACCCGACGATAGGGCAATAGATAGCACCTGATGGTCGCTTGCAAACCAATTGATCGTTGGGCTGACAAATTTACAAGCACCACACCACGTCGCCCAAAAATACAGTACAACCGGCTTTTCCTGGCTTTGTTGAATGATATCGACAGGCAAGCCTTGGGTGGTCATCGCTTTTAACGAAGGCGCTTCACCACTGGGCATTGATGTACTGCGATACCAATCCAGAGCCATTGAAACCAATGTCATCAAAATAACAATGCTGATGAGCTCTTTTGACCATTTTTTAAGACGGCTGGACCAAGGTTTTTCTTCGGTCGATTTAGCCTTCATGTGTCTCTCCGCTGGCCATATCGATAGACTGCATAACCACCTCTGACGTCAGAATAACGGGCATTGGGATGCCTTGCGGATATTCTGGACCGTAGACAATATTAAATGGCACTCCAAAGCGTCCATAGCTCTGTAGGTATTGAGTCACGCTGTCGCTTGGCGTTGTCCAGTCTCCACGCATCAGTACGATGTCTGATTGCTGAAGTTTTTCATAAACTGGGTTTTGTAGAATGACGCCAATTTTGTTGGCTTTACAGGTAATGCACCAGTCAGCAGTAACGTCAACAAATACGGTTTTTCCTTGAGCCACGAGCTCTGGTATTTGATCACGATCCAGTTTCTGCCAGTGAAGATCATCAACGATAGGCGTGGACCATTTATCTGCGGTCACACTGCCGATGATCAGTCCACCACCAACGACAAAAATCGATAGCGCAGAGAGAACAGCTACTGCCTTGCGCCCGTATTGTTTGCCAATGAGTATCAGGGTAGCAATGATAATAATGGCTACCAACGCTGCGGTTAAAGCAAAACCAATAAAGGTTGACAGTAGTGTTACTAACCAAAGACTGGTCAATAACATCATTGCACCAAATGCTAGCTTCACTTTGTTCATCCAAGGACCTGGTTTAGGGAAGACATTAACCAAGGATGGGAACAGCGTAAACAACAGCCACGGTAAACTCATTCCGATGCCGAGTGCCACAAAAATCAACCAAAGCTCGGTATAGCTTGCTCCCAGTGCATACGCAACGGCAGTACCAAGGAAGGGAGCACTACATGGTGTCGCTAGTAACGTTGCAAACATCCCTTGAACGAAATGCCCCCCATAGCTATGGTCACCTTTAGATGCCATCCAGGTGTTGAGGCTGCTTGGGAGTTGTATGTTGAATAAACCAAGCAAATTCGCTGAAAACAATAGGGTAACTATCGCCATAAAGGCAATAAACCAATAATTCTGGAATTGAATACCCCAACCAACCATATGCCCAGCCATCTTCAGAGATGTTAAGGCACCAGCAAGTAGTAGGAATGAGCTGATGATGCCGAACGAGGAAGCGAGAAATGACAATCGAACTTGCTTTGGCGATTGATTCACGCCCGAGATGATACTGTTAAGCTTCATGCCAAGCACTGGAAGTACACAAGGCATGATATTGAGAATCAGACCGCCTATAAGAGCGAATCCTATCATCCAAATGAGGCTTCCACTCTCAGGATAGGCCATTGGTATCGTGGATACTTGTGTTGACGTTTCCGTTAATATCAGCTCATCTGACACGGTAATTTGAATGTTTTTGTCACTGATATCTGCTTCGCCAAGCCAGTTGCTAACATCAAATTTGGCATACAGAGTATTGCCTTCGATGGTTATTTTGGGCTGTGCGAAGAACTCATCACTGACTTCGTCTCCATCGACCAAAATCTGTGGTTTTTTCCAAGCCGTTTTGCTGGTTAGCTTAAGTTGAAGCTCTTGTGCTTGCTGATTCCAGTAGCTTGCTTCTACGGATATTTGGTTGTCCTTTTTGGGCGTCAAGCTCATGCCTTGACTAAACAGATACGCTGCATCGGAATCTAGTGAGAGAACATTGGGATCAATCTCTAAATCAATTGGGTAATCCGCTATCACACAGATATTGGTGCAGCTTGGCAATCGCAAGTTGGCTTTGAGCGAGATTGGTTTGGACGTATCTGTCACGGTGACAATAATCGGAAAGCTGACTTCGTGTTTGTACCCTAAAGTCATCACCCCTAGCTGCTCATAATAAGCAGGTACGGGCCATTGCCAATCTACCGCTTCGACATTCGTCGAAGCACTCCAATCAAATTCTGGTGCGACACCGCCTTCACCGGGACTACGCCAATAGGTTTTCCACTCTCCATCGAGTTCGACATTAAGAACCATCTCCATCTGTTTAGTTTGTGGATCGAGGTGGCCGGTAGAGAGCAGCCGAACCTTTACCGGTGGATGCATTGGATCTTGAATCCATCCTGTAGATTGCGCATTTGACATTGCACTGTAAAGTGCAACGAAGACGATCGCGAAAGTTAGCACTAGAGTGCTAAATGTTTGTCGACAAAGCGACATTAAAAGACGGCTACGCGTAGTGCGAGTCGTTAACATTGTGTTTGTATAAGACACAGTAATCTCCAATAAGTAATAAATAGACCTAAGTTGGAGGCGTTTTATTCCCGGAAAGTACAGTGAGTTACGTGAAGCCTGAGCTTAGGAGGATAGGTATCGCTTCGGCGAGTGTGGGCTGGCTTAACTTTGCGCTCAGAGAGCAGTGCTAACAAAGCGACCAAAAACAGAAGCGGAGTAAAGGTTTCTAAATGAGCAAAAGATTGTCCAAGCAACTTTTGTGTCAATCGACATGGTTCATCAACTGGGGTGATGTTATGGACGATTTTCTCGATGGAATTGGAGTTGAACAGGGCCGCCTCGCTCATATAAGGTGCGGGTGTTGGTGCGACTTCTACCAGTTGGCTGTGGTATGCAACGTTCGTTTTTAGCGCACAAAACATCACTACCAAAATGGCAGTGAGTAGGAAGAGTGTGCGAAAAATAGATTGCCTAAATGTATGCAAACCAAAGCCGTCGTGTTCAAAATGAGTGCTTACGTTATCTTGTTAGTCATAAACGTCAAGTGAAATCATGTCCAAAAATGTAAAGTAATCTAGATTAATTTTAACGGGATTGAAAATTAACGGGTATGAATCACTGATTTTGTTTATCTTCACTGATAGTCTTGTCAGATTACTCGCTCTCACCCACGTCCAATAAGTGGCTAAGGTAAGAGAGTCAATGAATGGAGCACGTGTAGTAAATGAGAAATTTGGTATTCATGGGTGTCTGTCTGGCGGTGACCGTCTGGATGATTTTTGATTCGGGTAAATCGGAACAGGTATTCACATTTTGGGAGCACGTGAATCTACCGAACAAAGATGAAATTGGTATGTATGTTAGCCAGTTTTTTTACTACATCGCATTATTAGTCGGTGTGGTTTATCTTGGCCGCAAATTCAAACGTCGCAATGACAAGTAACCGTTGTGATTAAGCACTTGTTGAACTGTATTGCAACAAATCGATAAGTGCTTCTAACTGTTCTTCTATCGCATTGTCCGCTGAAATGGCAGGAAATTCGAGTGTGATACAAGGCAGTCCTTTCTCGTCACACCAACTCCCAAACGAACCAGGCGTGTCATACCCGACATCGTCAATCAAAGGCAGTGAGAAACGCTTTGCAAGCCACTTACCTAAGTCAGAATGTTCCGGATCATCGATACAGGCTAATGGTTCATGAAGTGATACGACAAACTGTGGTCTTCGAGCCTCGATCAAGTCAACAAGGGCACTAATCTCTGGTTCAAGAGTAGTCACATTACCAGTTTTTACTTTGACGTCACGTTCACTTGCTGAGGTACTCCAGCGATATACTGTTCCTTTGTCCGTCCATGTCTTCGTCGGGAAAGCTCTATTTAGATCGACTTGATTGGCATTGGCGCGAGTCCCCAGCTGATTGCCATCAGGGTTCATTGATAAGATAACATCGTGTTTCAGGTATTCAGCAGGCAGGGTACGAAGGGCACACGACAACGCGGTAATGGATGCGGTCTCATCTCCGTGGGTACCTGCCAGTATGAGTCCTCGCTCCGGTGAGTTGATTTGGGCCGGAAAGTACAATAATGGTGCGCCTAAAACAGAGTGACCATATGTTTCTGGTTTGTTTTGAAATTCTGCCCTTAGTGCCCTTGGGCGTAATTGCGGCTTTGTTTGATTTGCATTATCCATTTTCTACATCCCAACTTCTTGCCTTTCCTCACGGCATTCTGTGGTTATATATGCCATAAATAGTGATGTAATGCTATTGAAAGCCTTTTAGTTGTAAAGAAACCAATGTGTTATCTATGACCAAAGGGCAAATTTATAATAACGACACCAATCAGGCGGTTTAGGATGAAACACACTACTTCATGGAAAGTATCGATTCTCTCAGCGCTCATTGCAGCGACGTTTTCAGTACAGAGTGCGACGGTGCCCGATGGCACACAACTGGCTGAGACTCAAAAAATCGTACGTGGCAACGATGCGGAAGTAGCAACGCTGGACCCGGCTAATGCTGAGGGACTACCAGAAATGCATGTTCTAAGGGACTTATTTGAAGGTCTAGTGATTCAAGACAAAGAAGGAAATGTCATTCCCGGTGTTGCCGAGTCTTGGGAAACTAGTGACAACAAAACCTTTGTCTTTCACTTAAGAAAAGATGCGAAGTGGTCAAATGGCGATCCGGTTACCGCGCAAGATTTCGTTTATAGCCTTAAAAGAGCCGCCGATCCTAACTTTGCCTCGGCTAATGGTTGGTATTTAAAGCTGACCAAAATTAAGAATATTCAAGCCATTATTAATGGAGAAGCGCCGCTAGATTCGTTAGGGGTGAAAGCTGTGGATGATTACACCTTAAAGTATGAGCTGGACAGTCAGGTGCCGTATTTTGTCGCTATGACTGCACATTCATCAATGATGCCGGTCCATAAGTCAAACCTAGAGCAATTTGGAGATAAGTGGACCAGGCCAGGGAATATGGTTTCTAACGGCGCGTTTGTGCTAAAGAACTGGGTCATTAACGAACGTATTGAACTGGCGAGAAACAATCAGTACTGGGATAACGATCATACGGTACTCAATCAAGTCACTTATATTCCATTTGAAAGTCAAACAGCAGCGATGAACCGCTACGCCTCTGGAGAAGTGGACATTACCTCGGATGTACCAACTGCAATGGCACCAAAGCTCAAGAAAGAACAGCCGGATGCCTATACCGTTGTTCCTTTGCTGTGTACCTACTACTACGCTTTCAATACGACCAAAGCGCCATTTAATGATCCAAAAGTGCGTCAAGCGGTTTCCTACACCATTATGCGTGATGTGATTACAGATGGTGTAACACAAGTTGGAAATCTTCCTGCTTATACGTTTGCTCACAAATATGTAGCGGGCTTTGACGCGACGCAACCTGATTACAGCAAGTGGACACAAAAACAACGTGATGAGAAGGCTAAGAAGTTACTCGCTGAAGCAGGGTACAACGATGCCAACCCACTGGACATTAAACTTCTATACAATACAAGCGAAAGCAATAAATCAATTGCTGTAGCGATTGCGTCAATGCTGAATAAAAACTTGGGGGCAAAAGTAGAGTTAGAGAATCAAGAGTGGAAATCATACTTGGTGGCTCGTCGTGAAGGTAACTTTGACGTACTTCGTACTTCTTGGTGCGGAGACTACAATGAAGCATCTACGTTCTTAAGTCTGATGACGTCTGATAATGCGGGCAACCGAGCGTTTTACAAGAGCAAGGCTTACGACAAGATTATTGATGGAGCACTCGCTGCAACAACAGACGAAGAGCGAGCGCGTTTTTACGATCAGGCAGAATCCTTGTTAGCCCAGGATATGCCGATTGCGCCAATCTATTATTACATGCAAGCTCGCTTAGTAAGGCCGACGGTCGGCGGGTTTCCAATGAATAATGTTGAAGGGCGAATCTACTCCAAGGACTTATATGTAAAAGCGAAATAAAAGTCCACTTAAGACCACCACAATGATTGCCAAGCCAGCTAATTTAAGCTGGCTTTTTTGTGTCGAGTTGAAAAAGCCAGATTGAGCTTTTGGAGCTAAATTCTCTTGATAGCTGCGTCGTTGTAGTTCGGGGACAAAATCGAAAATAGTGTTCATCATAAGGCGACCTAATATAGTGTGGTTGAGTTTTTATGGTCGCATATTGATTCGTTTCCTCAATTGGAAACAAAATTAGGTCTTAATGTGATACTTTAGGTGGCACGATAAGAAACTTGGGACATTTGTACAATGGATGCCATCGCTAAACAGATTTGCGAAGAGTTAAAAAGAGCGCTGAAAAACTCAAAAATGTCTTACTTGGATGTTGCTAAAGCACTTCAGGTGTCGGAAGTCAGTGTAAAACGGATGCTCAACTTACATCAGCCGCTTTCCATTAGTCGGATGAATGACATTGCAGCTCTGATCCAAACACCGTTATCGACCATTGTTTTGAATGCAGAAAACGCTGTCAGTGAAGTGCCAACCTACACAGAACAACAAGATAGCGCGTTTTGTCAATCGCCGGAGCTTTATACACTAATAGCTGGCATTATTGATGAGTACCTTAGTGCAGACGACCTCATGCAGCGTTATGACTTAGATAAACAATCTATGTACCTTTATTTACGTGATTTGGAAAATGTTGGGTTGATTGCACTCTCTGAGGGATTGGAGTTTAAGCTGTCGGTACCACGGCACATTGCATTTGGAAAGCATAGCCAGTTCTCAAATTTCTTTAAAAACCAAGTGATTGATGCTCTAAAGGCCGAAGTCCAGGAGATAGATCCTGACGATAATAATGTTTACTTGATTAGCGCAAAGCTGACATTAACCGAAGAAGAGTTTCATCAATATAATCTTGAGTTAGAAGAGCTGATGATTAACGCTCATAAACTAAGCCAGAGTCGCTATGACTGCACCGAGCGTTACAACGAGTACACCATTGTGGACATGGGAGCGAAAGGTGAATTTCAACCTAAATTGAAATTACCAGGTCCGCATTCATCAATTAAACGCTAATTAAAAAGGGACAGGTCAACTACCCGTCCCAAAGCACCAGCTAAGCCTTACTAATGAGGCGCAGAATCGCTTTATTGATTCCGATTAAGTCATTAACAGTTGATGCGCTATGAATGGCCTCAATTAGTGACTCTTTGCTGCATCGTGGGATGACATCGATATTCTTCACCTTGCCTTCAAGAGTGTTCTTCATTAACTGAAATGTCTTTTGTTCGAACATGTTTATGTGCCTGTGACGTTGTTTTTATTTATTTGGTTTTGAGTCTATCTGACTTTTATGACAGTTAGCCAGACTGCCAAGAGGTAGACTTTAAAATATGTCGTGTGGTATATCAACCGTATTTGAAAAATGATAAAGGCTTCAATAACTCCAATCAAATGCAAAGACTATATAGAACCAAAGAGGTCATTAGGAAGGAATATTGTTGCCTTAGCTCACTAAGATAATAACTTTATTTTCAGTTAGATGCGTGAGGGTGGTTTGCAACTAAATATTAACGACTGCGTAGAATCAGCGATGTAGGTTGACGTTATTGTGATCTGTGCAACAAGTCTTAGATAGAAAAAGCCCTCTATTTCTAGAGGGCTGAAATGTTTTATGACAATTTAGTTTCGGTTATTGTCCAGAAAGCCAAAAAACCGCATCCTTTTCTTTGTCACTTCGAGGCGTTCCTTTTGCGAGGATCTTGTATTGTGTATCCTCACGGAATGGCGTGAACTTGATTATGTCAGTTGTTGAGTTACTTCTATCGAGTAACAGGTAATCGTAGTCAGGGTCCACTCCATCTAAAATGGCCTGTGCACGCTCAACACTGACTTGTGGAACTGCCCAGTCATGGTAGAGGAAGAATATCGACGTCATAGTTTCTGAGAAACGCACGCTTGCAATACGGTCTCTTTTTTCTACTGGCACTTGCTCAACAAAAGCTTTTAAGTCCGGCTTCATGTCTTTTGCAATATCAATCGCTGGGAACAAGTAGTTAAAGGCACTTGAGAAGAATAGGGCAGTGATGATTGCCATCTTGCTCCATTGCGGCCATGGCTTACGTTCTACGAGCACCATCAAAACGATAGCGGCGATAGGTAACAATGCTACCAAGTGCCACGTACTCAACCATTCCATTAGTGCTGGTGGAATTTTTCTCGTTGGCAAAAATCCTGACCATAAAGGCACAACAGCAAATGCAATCAGAACTAATGACATTAGCGCAAGCCAGCCTTTGCGGTACCAGTTAAACCATTTGCCAGAGAAGCTTGTTAACGCATCTGCAATAATAAGAGCAAACAGCGGCATTAGCGGCGCTAAGTACATAGAACGCTTTGTCACTGAGTAAGACAGGACAAAGATAGCGATAGCGAACCAAAAAGCGAAGAAGCCATCCGTCCAAGAGAGCTGTTTTGGTTGGCGTAGCTTATAGATAAAGTTGCCTAGCCACAGTAATAATAGTGGTGTCCATGGCGCACTGTATTCCAGTATGCCTTTGACATAATAGAAAGGTTTTCCCGCGTTATTGTGGCCGAGAGTATTTGTTGCAGAGCCTGTCAGTCGGCCTACCTGATTATCCCAAAACCATGCTTTCCAAAGCTCTGGAGAAGCCGTCTTGTAGAAAGGATAAATCCAACTCGCGGCGACTAAACACATCACACTGATACCAATCACATGCATTAGTACAAACTGGCTGGTTGAGGTCGCTTGTTCAGGAAACTGTTTTCTTAGGGTTAAAGCTCGTAATACTAACGGTACCCATGCTAGACCTATACAAAGCACGATGGCGACTGGCCCTTTACTTAAGAAGGCCAGCCCAGTAAATGCACCTGCCACAATTAAATAGCCTAACTTTTGGCGTAGGTAGGCTTCACTAAAGGCCCAAGTTGCAGCGATTGTAGTAAACATTAATGCAGCATCAACTCGCAACCAATGAAAGTTGAGGATAAAACCTTCAAGTGTCCCAAGTACTGCCAGTGCCATCCATGCGAAATTCTCTCCTTTAAATAGGTAAGCGATTCGATATGTAGCGGCAAGTGATCCCAGACACAACAAGGAAAGAGCAAGTCGCCCAGCCATGATGGCGTCAAGTCCCGTTGCGTGCATTAATACGGTTGAGATGATAAAGAACACAGGCGGCTTTTCTACAAATGAAATGCCAGCAAACTGAGGGATGATGAAGTCACCTGTGATGTACATGCTATGAATAATGGCAGCCACACGAGGTTCGTCGGGCGTCCAGACGTCGTGGTCGAATAACCCACTAAATACCACTGCGATGATGGCAAGCAACAAAACGAACTTCCAACTGTTGTTTTGCTCACTTGAATACGATGTTGACACTACTTTTCTCCGTTGACACTGCGAAGGGATATCGCATTACGATCATTCTGTTAATAAAGGTGGTTAATTAAAGCTCAAAATTCTAGAGAGACTGCTTTGAGACAGCAATGCCTAACAGGCTAAATAAACGGTGTTTTTCAAGATAATTAACGCCAAAATGACACGACTATACCTTGATATTAGAGCCGATTATGTATCGACTTTGTAATAGTTGATATCATTATGCTTATTGCGTTATGAATATAAAACTAAATATTTTTATGAATAATGGTTCTAGACAGAGGTCTTGCACAAAAATGTGATTTAGATCTAAAATTGCAACCAAGGTGATGGGGTTCCACCTACTTAACCGCCAAATCGGCTGATGACTCCTACAGTTTCTGAAAACAGGTGTATCTGTTGGGACGATCCTATTTTGGGATCGACGAACTGTAGTTAGATCATTAGTTCCGTTCTACACCTGTTTTCCTTTATCGAGGAAAACGACATGCAATACGCTCACGAAATTCAATCTATGTGCCCAATTCAAAGGGGCGACCTTCATGCATCCGCGCCAATTCCTGTCGAAGGCCGCTGGATCAATCCCAAAGACGTTATCGCAATCTCTGGCCTGAGTCATGGCGTTGGTGCTTGTGCTCCTCAACAAGGTGCGGCGAAGTTAACGCTTAACGTTAAAGATGGCATCGTAGAAGAAGTGCTTATTGAAACAATTGGTTGCTCAGGCATGACTCATTCCGCGGCGATGGCATCCGAAATTCTTACCGGAAAAACCATTCTAGAAGCGATGAATACTGACTTGGTTTGCGATGCAATTAACGTCGCAATGCGCGAGATTTTTCTTCAATTCGCTTATGGTCGAACTCAATCCGCTTTTTCCGAAGGTGGTCTTGAAGTTGGCGCTGCATTAGAAGACCTAGGTAAAACTCAACGCAGTCAAGTAGGAACGAGTTACTCAACCCGAATCAAGGGTCCTCGCTATATGGAAGTCGCTGAAGGTTATGTTACCCAATTAGCGCTTGATGAAGACGGTGAAATCATCGGTTATGAATACCTTAACCTTGGCAAAATGATGGCTCAAATCAATAGTGGTGTGGCTGCTGACGAAGCACTAGCTAGCGCGAAAGGCACTTATGGCCGCTTTGATGAAGCTGTTAAAACTGTTAATCCACGTCAAGACTAAGTTGAGGAATTTATTATGACTATTACTAAACAAGCACTACTTAATGAAATGAACTTCCTCTCAATTGAAGAGGCTTACAACTACTGTCTTGAAATGGGTATTGACCCAAAACAATTGGTTTTAGACACGCAACCAATCGCCTTTGATAATGCATGTGATGCTTATACTTTAGGTACTGCTTTAGCTCTTCATCGTAAAGCAGCGACAGCGGCGGAAGCGGCTTCAACTATTGGTGAGGGTTTGCAAGCATTCTGTAAACCAGGCAGTGTAGCAGCGCAGCGAGAAGTAGGTTTAGGACATGGTGCGTTAGCAGCTCGATTGCTTAATGAAGAAACACAATGCTTTGCATTCCTTGCTGGTCATGAGTCATTTGCAGCAGCAGAAGGGGCGATTAAAATTGCTCTGAACGCAAACAAATCTAGAAAATCTCCATTAAGAGTTATCCTTAACGGCCTAGGTAAAGATGCCGCTTATCTCATCTCACGCATCAACGGTTTTACTTACGTCCGTACTCAGTATGATTACGCAACTGGTGAACTCAATGAAGTTAGCCGTAAACGCTTTAGTAAAGGCGAGCGCGGAGAAATCTTGTGCTTTGGTGCGGATGATGTCCGTGAAGGTGTGGCCATCATGCATGCCGCTCAAGTTGATGTAAGTATCACAGGTAACTCGACAAACCCAACGCGTTTCCAACATCCGGTAGCGGGTATTTACAAATCAGAAAGACTTAACCAAGGTAAAGCGTACTTCTCTGTGGCTTCTGGTGGTGGTACTGGTCGTACTCTACATCCAGACAATGTTGCGGCGGGTCCAGCGAGCTATGGTATGACAGACACAATGGGCAGAATGCATGCTGATGCCCAATTTGCAGGCAGTTCTTCAGTGCCAGCTCACGTGGCTATGATGGGTTTCATCGGGATGGGTAACAACCCTATGGTGGGAGCGTCAGTGGCGTTAGCAGTAGAAGTGGACCTAAGACTGAATAAATAGCCTTAATCTCAAGAAAACGATATTGGCATTGCAAGATTTTGAAGAGAGTTTGTTTCCTCATAACTATAACAAAACATGTCGTTGAGTATTGCCGCTCCATTGGAGCGGCTTTTTTAGATTTTGAATTCAACCACGTTAGACTCGCTGGCATTGATGAGCCTTTTCACAAAGTCATCCACAGGCATTGGCTTATCGTAGTAATACCCTTGTCCAATCTGGCAGCCGTACTGCGACAGTTTTTCGGCCTGTTCGATTTTCTCAATTCCTTCGGCAACAACAAGTAAGTCGAGGTTTTTGGCCATAGCGACCATGGCCTGTACCAATTGTTGATCCTTAGGGTCAGTGATAATGTCTCTAACAAAGGAACGGTCAATCTTAATTCCGTCTACGGTAAACTTACGCAGGTAACTTAAAGACGAGTAGCCAGTACCAAAGTCATCTAACCATACTTCAATGCCACTCTCACGGATCGCTTTTAGCGTACGTTCTGCCTCATCTTCGTCCTGAAGTAATAAGCTCTCTGTAATTTCGATTCGAATTGCTTTGGCTGGAACTTGATACTTCTCCATATAAAACGCAAACATTTCCACCAAATTCTGTCTGTAAAGTTGCTTCGACGAGATATTGATAGACGCATGGAAATCAGGTGCGAAGTAAGGCGCCCATTGTTGTAGCTGAATACAAAGTCTTTCAATTAACCATTGCCCTAATGGCAATATCATCGCTGTTTCTTCTGCAATAGAGATGAAGTCAACAGGAGGAACGATACCTAAGGTTGGATGTCTCCAACGAACTAGAGACTCAGCACCAAGTATCCGTCCAGTCTTTATGCAAACCAATGGCTGGAACCAAAGTTCGAATTGTTGCAAATCAGACAGTGAACGTCGTAATTCTCGTTCAATATTGGCACGATGTACGACAGACTTGAACATCTTAGGGGTAAAGACCTTATGAGTGTTCTTGCCATCAGCTTTGGCTCGATACATGGCAATGTCTGCGTTTTTGATTAAATCTTCAGAGGTTTTACCGTTATACGGATATCTGGCGACACCTATACTGCCTCCAACAACGAGCTCTTCATTTTCCATCAAAATAGGGGAGCGCACCGCGACAAAGATCTTTTTGATTACGGCGTCTACATCCTCGGTTGTTTTTAAGTGCGGAATAAGCATTAAAAACTCATCTCCACCGATACGAGAAATCATGGTCAGTGGATGGTCATTGGTAATGTCACGGGCACATAAACTGAGCTTTTCAGCCAGCCTTATCAGTAAAAAGTCACCACTATCATGACCGTAATTGTCATTGACTACCTTGAATTCATCTAAATCGAGAAACAGCACCGAAAATGAAGTCGCTGGATAAGACTTAATTGTGCTCTGCAGATGCTGTATAAAGCGTGTGCGGTTAGGCAGTTCTGTTAACGCATCGTGATAGGCTAGGTGAGTGATCTTTTGCGTGCGCTGCTCGAGTTTGGTTGCCATTGAACGTACGGCAATACTCAAATCACCAATCTCATCCTGTCTATCAACCGCAGCGATGTTCTCCGCGCGAGTAAAATCCCCTCGACCTATGGCGTCAGTTTGCTCGGTAAGCTTAATGAGAGGTTTACTCCAACGGCGAGAAATAATGGTTGCGATGATAGCCGAGATAGTCAGTAGTAATACGGCGGCTAGTGCCACGCCGATGTACAGTTCTTCTTTAGAGCGTCGATCGATGGCCTTTATTAGAGTTGTTACTGAATCAATGTCCTTTTGAACCTTATCGAGTGATAGCTCGATAAAAACACCGCCAATTACTTGGTCCGCTGCTGCGATTGGACGGAATACAGTTAGGCTATCAGGTCCGAAAGACTGAATTGAGCTGCCATAACGTAATACGCTGCTAATCTGGTTGGGGTAAGGGAAAGGCTTACCGATATTTTCCAGTGATTCATCCCCATCATGAAATATTCGCCCTTGTTTATCGAAGATGACCAGACGTTTAACTTCACCTAGTTGGGTGATTGGCTTAATGAGGTAGCTGGCCTCTTCCTGGTTATACATATAAAGAGGATCAAACATCGCATCTGACAGATAGCTTGACATTTGATCAGCGCGTTTACTCAACTCGGCTCGAAAGGTCTTGCTATTTTGAACGGTTAACTCGTTTAGCAGTCGGCTCGATTGCGCGGAGGAAAGCCATATATGAATACCTGCGCTGGTCAACGTCATGACAACGGCTAGTGCAAATGTCACTAGCATGTATTGTCCTTGTAGTCGTAGTCTCAACTTCATTCAATTACCCTAAATCAGTTGAACCATGCTTCTTCGACTTGAAGACGAGCGGCGTTGTATTGTGGAAATAATGTGAGCTGGGATGCAGGTATCTCATCAAACTTTGCCGTTTTCTGAAACTGTGCAAGTGCAGCAGCGCCCGTCGGATCCGAGTCTGCGTTGAGCAATGTATCTTTAACGGTCTGTTTTACCTCTGTTGGTAGGTCGTTTCTGATAACCATGACACTACGAGGAACACTTTCTGTACGATAGAAAATTTTCATGGTCGACTTTATATGTTGAGGCATATCTCCCAAATCGTCCCAATTAGCGTTAGAGAAAGCGGCCGCATCTACTTGAGAACGATAGACCCAGGTCGATAACGAGATTTCATCTGCTTTACGAAGAACGTCTCCTGTCAGTACGACACCAACTTTATCTTTTAGAACTGGAGTAAAGGAGCTCGCGAAACGTGTTGGGGCTAGATGATGTTCACTCAGTGTTTTCATCGGCAAGTAAAACCCGGAGGTCGAGCTTTGGTCTTCTAAAGCAATAGTTTTCCCGGTTAGATCGGACAATGAATTGATATCGCTGTCCTTGCGGGCAAAAAACACGGTGTGGTATTCAAATTCACCTTTTTTCCAACGTCGAAGAATAATTTCACCATTATGTTCGCTTTGTAAAGCGAGTGCAGCAAACAGAGTTTCAGATACCAGATCTATTTCTCCAGAATCCAACCATTGTCCGAGCTCTAATGCCGATTTGGTTACCTTGACCTCGGCTTTCGTATACCCATATTGACGAAGATTGTCAGCCAGGTACCTGGCAAGTGGCGCAGAGAAACCAATATGCTTTCGGGCTTTGCTACTGAGTACCCCTATAGTGAATGTTTTACCATCCTCTATACTGTTCCCTGCGTTAGTATTGGCACTGACGATAGTAATGCCAAATACAAACTGAGAAATCAGTAGTCCTAATAACAACTTTAAGCGCATTAATAACTAACCCTTACACAATAGTGCTAAACCTATACTAGTCGATTTGATCTTGAAATCGAGTTTAATCACTGACTTAGGTATACCCTAATCGACCAGCTTAGTTGCTCTACATTACATTAAGTAATGGGGAGCGCAAACCAGCGCTCGGTGCTCTATTGATTGAAATATAGTCGTTCTGTTGCAGTAAATACAGACGAAGTAAACATTGCAGAAATACTAGCACATTCATTAACTTAATGAATGTATTTATATGTATTGCTGGATGATTTAAAGCGCGAATTTAGCGAAGTGTGATTATCTGCTAGAATCCTGAGTTAATTATTCGCCCTTGTTGCCGATAACGAATAACAAGCATTAGATAAAATGGGTCAGTTGTGAAAAAGGTAGTGGTTATTGTATTAGCGGTCGTAACGCTAGTATTAGCTGGTCTTGGTATTGCTTATTATCTGGGCTATCTCAATCAAGATGAGACAGAAGCGATTGTGCCTCGAACACACCCTGATTTACAGAATACAAGCGATGATTCGCCTTCTGACATTGTTGTTGAACAACCCAGTCCGCCTCCTTTACCAGAATACTATTTTGTGGCGAGATCATTCGAGAACGTCCTTACTCAACCCGATCTCGCCTCTGCACCTGATGGTGTGGCGTACTATGGTGAAAAGTTGAAAGTTCTCGAGAGAGAGGGTGATTGGATACGCATCGCGCCTATTTATCAACTCGAAGAAGGGGCGGAAGAAATATCTCAGTGGGTAAATACAAAGCACCTAGTGACTAAAGAGGTTAACCTGAGTGGCGAGCGTTGGTTAAATGTCTTAACGGACTACATCGAAGGTAGTGACGACTTTATGCTATATCAAGAAAAATTCTTTGATGCTTCCACTAAACTGGTGAAGCAAAAGCGATGTCGATTGTCTGATTTTGAAGAACTAAGTGGTTGGGTAAAATCGATCAATCATCAAGACAGTGTTTATTTTACCTACTGTGGTGGGATTGAATCGGAGAATAAAGTTTATTTGAATGTCGCGACAGGAGAGTTATTTTAATCTGCTGTGATAAGAATATTACCACCAATAGTTTAATAGTCGTCCTGTTCCCGTTCTGCATTACGAGCCATCTCTTTAGCATACTGTTTGAGGCGCTTAAGAGCGGTGAGGTCGCCTCTCTCGATATGCTCTATGGGCGCGTAACCGTTTAAGTTTTTGGCAGTGTTTCTGACATTAATGAAGTTGTTGATGAAATGAGAGCTTTCGAACGCGTTACGCAGTAGGCCATCAATTTCAACCACTAAGTGAACACGCTCAAGTGTTGAAGGACCAATAGGGACAGTGGCAGGCGTAACTTTTAAGCGAGCATGCTGCTCAGGCGAAATTTCTAAAATGGCTTCTGTCTGTAAATTAGATGCACCCCATCCATCGAGTACGTTTAATGCGTACTTTACTAAGGTCAATTTTTCATTTTGTGACAGTTCCATTGTCATTCCTTTCTCTCGTTACTCTTTGACTATAGTTTGCGACATTTATTCCCTCAACATGAAGTAAACGGTTTCTAATATTCGATTTAGTATTTTTTATTTGTCTTTGAGGCAACATAGGCAGATAATGCAGATCTTGGTGTCATGAGGCTAGTTTTTTGTCTAAGTTCTATTTGCAGTTTATCGTTTCTCTGGTTGTTGCGTTTTTCGCTCCGCTAGGTGTTGCTGCGTCTGAATCGGCAAATCCACAGAACTCATCTTCTGGTATTTCTCTATGGGAAGATCAAGCTTCACTTGGTGTTTCAACCAGACTTGGCCAGACAACCAGACAAACCCCAACTCCTCAAAAGCCGAAATCAAAGTCATTTGGCGACCACGATGCTAAGGCGATACTCACCGTTTGGCGTTGGACTGGTAACAACAATGAGAACCATGAATTAGAAACGCCTACTTATAGTGTGGTGTTCGATTATAGTTGTACTGGCCAACAAGAGTTGCGCAGTGCTGCCGTTAATGAAGCGCTGATAACCCCTTTCTTCCTCAATTATGTCCAAAGCAACCACCGTATCAGTGGTTGGAAAGATGGCAACACGCTCTACGTTTTCCTGAATACCCAATACGCATAGTTCGTTTTCAACCGTAAATCTATCCACCTCTACTCCAATGTAATACATGGAGAATAGTAGGTGTGCTTATCTTTATCTGTATTAAAAGTTCAGCATAACGCTGAGGGAAAACTATGCGTAAAAAGCCTCAACCGAGAGCAGTATTAAACAAATACTCTACTTGGAAATATATCGTTCTTGTCGTGACCTGTGTGGTCTTGACTCTAAGTGCTTTACCGTCTTGGTACGGCGAGAAGCCTGCTATTGAGCTGAAAGTGAGCGAGCACAACGAGCATTTAAACTCGGTATTCAAAATCAATTCCTTACTTCATGATGACGGTATCAAACCAGAGTCGGTCAGCATGGAAAGCAATGTCGCTCAACTTGTATTTGACAATGAAGCGGAGCAAACCAAGGCTCGAAATGCCCTTGGGGAGTGGGTGGGTAAGGATGACAGCATGTCCTACTCTTACACATCAGTCGCACCCGAATGGCTCCAAACGATGGGCTTTACCCCAATTAAACTTGGTTTGGACTTACGAGGTGGCGTTCAATTCTTATTGAACGTTGACGTAGACCAGGCGGTTTCTGAGCAGCGTGATGCAGTGGTCGATGAGATTAAGCAAGACTTGCGTAAAGAACGTATCTTCGGTGTACAAGTACGCCCTGACACTGATACGGGTATTCGTGTTACTTCAAAAGACAGCGAAGGTGAGATTGCGGTTCGTAAATTTGTGAATGCTAACTACCCAGAATGGCAAGCGAAGGGAGAAGGGGATGAGCTATCTATTAAGATGAAAGCTCAGAACTATGCAGATTTCCAAAATCTAACCATGCAGCAAAACCTAAAAATCATGCGCCAGCGTATTGAAGAATTAGGTATCACGGAAGCAATGGTTCAGCGTCAAGGCGAATCAGGTATTCGTATCGAACTTCCAGGTGTTCAAGACCCATCATTGGCAAAACGCGTGATTGGTGCTACTGCGAGTTTGGCTTTCCATGAAGTCAGCACGTCATCAAACCCGGTGTCTACACTTAAAGTGAAAGACGAACAAGGCAAACCGGTTACTTTGGTGAAGAAGCCAGTATTGACGGGTGAGCACATTGTTAATGCTCGCGTAGGTTTTGACCAAATGCATCGCCCTGAGGTTGATATTTCCCTCGACCATGCTGGCGGAAAAATGATGAGCGATTTCTCTGCAACGCACATCGGTAAGCCGATGGCGACGGTCTATCGCGAGTACGGTGTGGATGCACGAGGTGAAACTCAGCGCAATGAAAAAGTCATCAGTGTGGCAACCATTCAATCCCAATTGGGTAGTCAGTTCCGTATTACAGGTTCAGGTAACCTGGAAGAAGCTCAGCAACTAGCTCTACTACTTCGTGCCGGCTCTTTGACAGCGCCTGTGACCATTGTTGAAGAGCGTACTATTGGCGCATCTCTCGGTGCGGAAAATATCCAAAATGGTTTTGCAGCTTTAGCATTAGGCATGGGACTAACTCTGACCTTTATGGCGCTTTGGTATCGTCGATTAGGTTGGGTAGCCAATGTGGCGTTGGTGCTGAATATGAGCTGTTTATTAGGTCTAATAGCACTGGTGCCAGGTGCCATCTTAACGCTTCCGGGTATTGCTGGTTTAGTACTTACAGTCGGTATGGCGGTAGATACCAATGTACTTATTTTTGAACGTATCAGAGATAAATTGGCGGAAGGGCGTAGCTTTGCTCAAGCAATAGACCAGGGTTTCAACTCTGCAGTGGCAACCATTATGGATGCAAATATCACCACCATGATTACGGCGGTTATTCTATATGCCATTGGTAATGGTCCGATTCAAGGGTTCGCATTAACGCTAGGCCTTGGTCTGCTAACAAGCATGTTCACGGGCATTTTCGCATCGCGTGCAATTATTAATTTGAAGTGGGGACGAGACACTCGTCGTGAGGTGAGGGTTTAATCATGAAAAACTTCTTTAAAACTAATATTCGTTCCATTCGATATTTTACTAATGTGCTTTCCATTGCTTTGGTCGTGATTTCGATCATCGCCGTTGGAATGAGAGGATTGAACTTCGGTTTGGATTTTACCGGTGGTGTTGTATCAGAGGTGCAACTGGCATCAAATACCAGCCAAAATGAACTGAAACAGACACTAGAACCCGTTTTAGGCGATGGCATTACAGTTACCCAGTCAGGAGAAGAAGGGCGCTGGACTATTCGTTATGCTGCAGACCAAGGTGCAGCGAAACACAATGAGTTCAAAGAAACGCTGCTAAAGGCATATCCAGGTTCTACCATTGTCAGTGACAGTATTGTTGGTGCTCAGGTTGGTCAAGACCTTTATGACCAAGGCGGTTTGGCGCTGTTAGTTTGTTTGCTTTGTATCTTAGGCTACTTGAGCTTCCGATTCGAATGGCGTTTGGCTAGTGGCGCATTAGCGGCACTTCTGCATGATGTCATTTTAGTGTTGGGCTTTTTTGCGTTGACTCAGATGGAGTTTAACCTCACGGTTTTCGCTGCGATCTTAGCCATCTTGGGCTACTCGCTCAATGACTCGATTATTATTGCCGACCGTATTCGTGAAATCCTGAAGTTGCGTCCAAATGAGCAAACTGCTGATGTAAGTGACCAAGCAGTGATAGCGACGTTTGCGAGAACAATGGTGACTTCTGGTACTACTCTGATTACCGTTGCTGCACTTTGGTTATTGGGCGGTGATGCATTGCAAGGTTTCGCTACGGCAATGTTTATTGGTATTTTCTCTGGCACTTGGTCATCAATTTCAATGGGTACCGTTATCCCAGAATGGTTGCATTTAGAATCGAAACATTACCAACCGATAGAAATAGATACAGCACCTTAGAAAGTTTTTGCAATTGCATACGAAAAACCGCCAGTATTTGGCGGTTTTTTCTTTGGTTCTCAGTTAAGTTTCTTAACTGAGATACTTACTTTCATCCACCTGATCAATCTGCGTAGGGGCCAGGAAGCGCTTCGCATACGTCATATAGACGCGACTCTTAATAAATAACTGGAATACTTCCATGTCAACGTGCTCTTCCAGTGCCATCTTATGCAAAATATCCAATGATTCACTGATGGTTTTAGCTTTCTTGTAAGGTCTATCTGCGGCGGTAAGCGCCTCAAAAATATCAGCAACGGCTAAGATACGCTCTGGGATTGACAGCTCGTCTCCGCTTAAACGTCTAGGGTAGCCATCTCCTCTCATTGTTTCATGGTGAGTAGTAGCGATTCGTTCCACGTTTTTGAGATCTTCAGGAAAAGGGATACTGCTCAGCATCTTGATACCAGCAATCATATGTTCGTTAATTTTAAAGCGCTCTTCTTGCGTCAATGTTCCTCTTGAAATGGAGAGATTATAAATCTCGCCAAGATTATATAGGTGTTCAGGAACGTTCATATTGATGCCTAGCTTTTCATCTAGCTCGTAGTCTGCAGAGCGAGTGATGATATGCTCTGGTCTATCGCTAAGTAGTGGCTCGCAAGCAGGCGCCCTCGTTTCTGCAGATAGACGTTGTTCTTCTAACGGTGACAAACCAAGGTAACGGTCAAAGTGGCTGGTCCAGGTTTGTTTGCCTATTTCGACAATGCGAACTTTGTCTTGCTCATTAATAAACTCGTTTCCAACATTTAATTGTGCAATGAAGCTAAACTGCTCTAGGAGTTCTTCTTGACGTTGTTTTAGGTTTTGTTTCGCATCAGTGGCCAAGTTTGGCTGCTCTAACTGAATGTTTAGCGCTGTAATTTCAGCATCGCGCCATAACACTTCAAATCGAGTTCGAATTTCATGAATTCGGTTATAGTTAGTTTCCAATTTGGTTCCTTTATCGACCACATACTCTGGTGTGGTGATTTTTCCGCAATCGTGCAACCAAGCAGCAATGCGAAATTCTCTGCGTTTGGCTTCGTTTTCAAACTCAAATGATTCAAAGATGCCGTCGTTCGATTGCTCTGCAGCGTCGCTAAGGAGGAACGCAAGCTCAGGGACTCGTAAACAGTGTGCGCCTGTGTAAGGCGATTTCTCATCGACGGCACGCGCGATAAGCTGAATGATTGCCTCAATAAATGCATCCTGCGAGCGCTGAAATGCATCTAAAGACTGCGACATATCATAGATAGCATGAGATAACTCATTCACCTCCCGCACAGAACTGTTGAACGCCTTCACTTTATTATATTGGCGGTGTTTAATTCGCTTGGTTTGCAGGAGTAATTTCTTAATCGGACTGGACATCGGAGTGCTGATACGCCACACAAGAGGAATCATGATAACGAGTGCAGCTAAGGTCCAGAGAGAGCTATTGATAATGTACTGATAGGCACTACCTAGAAGTTTCTTTTCCGGTATGGTGAGTACGAAATATTCTTGGGGGGTGTCGTTAACTTCAGTGATATAAACAAAGTGCTTTTGTCCCTTCATATCGACAGAGGAGATCTTTTCATGGAAACTTGGATCTTCCAGCATAGATAGCAGCCGATTTGAAGGAATATGGCTAGTGTGGTGTTGGTCGCTATTCAGCCATTTGTCTGCTAACACGGTACGCACTTTCTCCTGATCAAGATAGGTTAGCGCTTGATTAATCAGTTCTATGTACGGCTTAAGCTGCTCATTAGCAATAAAAACGAAGTCAGTTGGAAAAGCTGGATGTTTTTTTAACGACTGAGTCTTCAAGTCATAGTTAATTAGTTTTTCGACTTTACTTTTGATTACAGGTGCAACATCAACAATACCTACAATTTTCTGGGTCTGTACATCTTCAAACGCTTCATCATAAGTATCGTAGGCATAAACGGTAATACTTGGGTAATCTTTTCTCAACTGCTCGACAATAGACCAACCACCAAGGAAGCCGACTGTTCTGCCTTTGAGGTCATCCCACGATGCTATATGTGGTGCGCTTTTATGCGTAGCAATGGCGTACTCAAGAGAATATAGGATGTCACTTTCGATACTGTGGTCAGAGACATTACTATCACTAGCAATAGATTGCAGAATATCAATTTTGCCCAGACGAAAGTCGTTAACGAGTTCCTGCCAACTTCGACCATTGATGTACTCAAACTGTAGTCCGGTGGCATCAGAGATTAGCGTGAATAAGTCGATGGCAAGTCCGTCCGGATTGCCAACCACAGTAAAATCGATAGGCTCCCAATCTAATTGATTTGATACTTTGAGCACCGGTGAGTTGATAACAAGATCAAGCTGTGTATTTGTTAGTGGCATTTTATCGATGAAGGGCAGGCTATTTGCCGTGTCTAATATAGTATTGGTGCCAATAATCCGACCCTCACCATCCGTTATGTAAGCATCTGCTCCCTCCAGCGCGACATTATCAGACAAGCTATCTTCAAAGTGTTCATTTAGTGAAGCGAGAGCAATATCGACGCCAATGACAGCGTTGAGGCTCGGTATCTTACGAGAAAATGTCTGGCCAGTGACTCGTAGGTTGTGAAAGAGATAAGGTGTGGTTTTATAGCCCTCTTCTTCAGAGGCTCGTGTGTACCATCCCCTTTGTGTTGGGTAAAAAATACTGACTTCTTCTTGCTCTCTACTGAGTTCAAAATTATCGAAGTAGAATCGTGTGCGCTTGACCCGCTTTCCGTCGATATCATTGGAATGTTCGATAACCATCCAAGATTCGCCTTCAAGTAGGTTCAATTTATCGGAGATGTATTTAGGTTTCAGGTTGATGAGTTGAAGAAAGTCATCATTATCAAATCCGATATAAATGCTATGGATAAATGGGTTACCGAGAAATGTGGCTCCAAACAGCTCAATTAGTTCCGAAGGACTCTTTTCGCTTAACTGGGTACTCAATAGGTATCCCAGTTGAACCGCAGACTGCTCTCCGACTTGATCGATCTGTTCCAATCGCTGTGAGACCAAAGACGAAATCAACTGATAGTTCGCTAAGGCATGGTTGACTTCGCGTTCTTTAGTCAGTGAATAAATGACGGTAGCCGAAATTAAGGCTGTAGCTGTGATAGCGAGAGTAAACAGTAACGCTACAACACGGCGTATGGAGAGTTTGCTAGATGTTTTGTTTTTCTTGGACATGACCACTGACACTTTCTACAACAGAGGGATAGCGTGAGCTTTAATAAGCTGATTCTACTCTATTTGTTTCATTTTATTGGAGTAAATTAACTATAGTAGAAATCATGTGGTTAAGAGGGGAAAAATAAAAAGCCCCGCATGAGCGGGGCTAAAAGCTTTATTGCTGTTTGTCTTTACCGAGAGACAGCAACCATATCGAAACGGCTGCGACTCCAACGAATCCCGACAAAATGATGACTGGCATTGCAGCATAACCTAGTACGTGCCAAATCACCGATTCTAATGTACTCATTCAGTGCTCCTTATTGCCAGCCTTCCACACCTTTCATATCAGGCAGTTTGTGTGCGATACCTTTGTGGCAATCAACACAAGTTTTATCGCCAGACGCTAATGCAGTAGAGTGCTGCTGCACGCTTCGTGGGCCTTGCTCGGAAAAGTCCATGTAATCAAATTCATGACAGTTACGACACTCAAGGGAGTCATTGGCTTTGAGTCGAGCCCATTCTCGTTCAGCTAGGTGTCCACGTCGTGCTTGGAACTTCTCAGGAGTATCGATGGTTTTCAACACATAATGTGCAAACAACTCTTTCGAAGCTTGAACCTTACGAACAATTTTGTCTGTCCAGTTGTGAGGAACGTGACAGTCAGAGCAGATTGCACGAACACCAGAGCGGTTCGAATAGTGAATTGTCTCTTGGATTTCAGCAACAATTGGTGCGTGACATCCAGAACAGAATTCTTCAGTATTCGTTGCTTCCATACCCGTATTGAAAGCACCCCAAAATAGCAGACCGCCGGCGAAACCAAGGAATAGCACAACACCTGCTGCTGCTTTACTTGGTGACTTTAAACGAGTCCAAAACGCTTTAAGAAATTTCATATATAGCCTCTCTTAATACTTCGTGGCTATTCAGTACGCAATGAATCTACGCGCTCAAACTCGTTACCTACTAGCGGTTGTGCATCAACCTGAGGAACGTGGCACTGCAAGCAGAAATAACGACGAGGGGAAACGTCCGCTAAAACAGCATCTTCACGGTTCATATAGTGAGTTACGCTGATTTTAGTCGCACCTGCTTCTTTCGCGTTTTTCCAGCTATGGCAAGCCAAGCATTTGTTTGCGTTAAGCGATACTTCATAGTTGCGAATTTGATGAGGGATCAGTGGAGGCTGATACACGTAATCACTCTCAATCACTTGGTCTTTAGGAATATGTTTGAAGTCATCCGCTGGGCGTGTGTCTTCAAGGTTACTACTACCACGAAGTGAATCTAGACCACCAGTTCCACCCGGGTTATTCAATTCTGCTTGCGCAACACCTGCAATCAGTGCACCAACAGAGAGAATAGCGACAATCAGTTTTTTCATTTTGTTATCTCCGCCTTAAGGCTAATTCTTCGGTGGCCACTTCTATTGAAGCAGCCACGTTTCAATATTGTCTCTGTTAAGCCACTTTCGTGATTTTCACAGGGCACTTCTTGAAGTCTGTCTGTTTAGACAGAGGGTCAGTCGCATCAAGAATCAACTTGTTGATTAGGATACGAGCATCGAAGAATGGTACGAATACCAAACCTTTTGGCGGACGGTTACGGCCACGAGTCTCAACACGTACACGTACTTCACCACGTTTATTAGCCATAAGTACTTCGTCACCACGGCGAAGGCCACGAGACTTAGCATCTTCAGGGTGGATATAACACACTGCATCTGGCACGGCTTTGTACAGTTCAGGAACACGGCGAGTCATAGTACCTGTATGCCAGTGCTCAAGAACACGGCCAGTACATAGCCATAGGTCGAATTCTTCATCTGGCACTTCTGGTGGCGCTTCATACGGTGCTGAAATAATCAGAGCTTTACCGTCTGGTTTACCATAGAAGTCCCAACCAGAACCTGCTTTCGCATATGGATCTGAGCCTTCTTTGTAACGCCATAATGTTTCTTTGCCATCAACAACAGGCCAACGTAGACCACGAACTTGATGGTAAACATCGTATGGAGCCAAATCGTGACCATGACCACGACCAAATGCCGCGTACTCTTCGAACAGGCCTTTTTGAACGTAGTAACCGAAGTGGTGAGCATCATCGTTAAGCTCACGAGCTTCTTCGATAGGGTACTTATCAACTTGGCCGTTCTTGAACAGCATGTCGTACATGGTTTTACCGCGGTACTCAGGTGCTTTTGCAAGCAGTTCTTCTGGCCACACTTCTTCCATCTTAAAGCGTTTAGAGAACTCCATTAACTGCCACAAGTCTGACTTAGCTTCACCAACGGTCTCTACTTGTTGATACCAGGCTTGCGTACGACGTTCTGCGTTACCGTAAGCGCCTTCTTTTTCAATCCACATAGCTGTAGGAAGAATCAGGTCAGCTGCTTGTGCAGTCGCAGTTGGGTATGGGTCAGAACATACGATGAAGTTTTCAGGGTTACGGTAACCTGGAAGACGTTCAGTATTGATGTTTGGGCCAGCTTGAAGGTTGTTGTTACATTGAATCCAATAGCAGTTCAATACTCCATCATGAAGCATTCGGTCTTGCAACACTGCATGGAAGCCTGGTTTTGGTGGAATAGTCCCTTCTGGAAGCTTCCACTCTTTCTCAGCAATCGCACGGTGCTTAGGATTTGCTACAACCATGTCTGCTGGTAGACGGTGCGCAAAGGTACCAACCTCACGGGCTGTACCACATGCTGATGGCTGACCTGTTAGAGAGAATGGGCTGTTACCCGGAGTTGCGATCTTACCGGTTAGTAGGTGGATGTTATAAACTAGACCGTTCATCCATACACCACGAGTATGTTGGTTCATACCCATAGTCCAAAGAGACATAACCTTAACGTTTGGATCAGCATATTGCTTAGCAAGCTCAATCAACTTCTCTGGCTCAACACCAGATATTTCAGAAGCTTTTTCTACAGTGTAAGGAGCGACGGAGGCTTTGTATTGTTCAAACGTAATGTCTGACATTTTGCCTGAGTTCGGGTGAGCCGCTGCTTTTTGTAGTGGGTCATCGTCACGCAGACCGTAACCGATGTCAGTTTCAGCTTGCTTGAAGTTGGTGTGCTTGTTAACAAAATCCCAGTTCACCGCATCGTTTTGAATGATGTAGTTCGCGATAAAGTTTGCAATAGCAAGGTCAGACTGAGGGTTGAAAATGTAACCGTGGTCAGCAAGCTCAAACGAACGATGGTAGTACGTAGAAAGTACGTTTACACGAACATGTGGGTGGCTTAAGCGACGGTCAGTGATACGAGTCCAAAGAACTGGGTGCATCTCTGCCATGTTCGAACCCCAAAGTACGAACGCGTCCGCATTTTCGAAGTCGTCGTAACAACCCATTGGCTCATCGATACCAAAAGCACGCATGAAACCAACTACCGCTGACGCCATACAGTGACGTGCGTTAGGGTCAATGTTGTTTGAACGGAAGCCCGCTTTCATCATCTTAGCTGCAGCATAACCTTCCATAACGGTCCATTGGCCTGAGCCAAACATACCGATACTTGTTGGGCCTTTCGCTTTTAGTGAAGCTTTCCACTTCTCAGCCATAATATCGAATGCTTGGTCCCAAGAAATTGGAGTGAAGTCGCCGTCTTTATCAAATTTGCCATCTTTCATACGAAGTAGTGGCTGAGTTAGACGGTCATTTCCGTACATAATCTTAGAGAGGAAGTAACCCTTGATACAGTTTAGACCCTTGTTTACTGGCGCCTCTGGGTCACCTTGGGTTGCAACAACTTTACCGTTTTGCGTCCCTACCAGTACAGAACAGCCTGTACCACAGAAACGACAAGGAGCTTTATCCCAGGTAATTTTTGTTTGGTCGGAGCTAGCAATCAGGTTGGTAGCCGATGCAGGAAGGGTAATACCCGCTACCGCTGCCGCTGATGCCGCTGCGTTTGCTTTCACAAACGCACGTCTTGTCATTTTCATACTTCACCCTCTAATTGGGAATGGTTACTTCCAGTGTTATTTTCATCGTCATCTAACCCGTGCTCGATTTGGTGATAAACCAAGGCCGCGTTAAGGACATTCGGTAGGTTGTTGATAGCGTCAATTGTGTCGGTGACGAAACCCTGATTCTCGGTTTCCAGAACAACAATAATCTTGCCGTCCTCGCTGTCTCCGTAGATCTCCGCGTTATCGAATTGTTCGATTTGCGCTTTGATTTCTGCAAGGTGCTCAGCCTTGCAATGTACTACCAAACTAGAAATGTGCACTTCGTTTAGTGACATAAATCTTTTTCTCTTGTTTTATTTTAATTTTGCTTCGAACTAGACATTACTCACCGAGATAGAAGAACTCGGACATACAGAAACACATGCTCCACATCCATTGCAGTCCCCTAACTCTAATTGGGGTAAAGCGACACCGCCCACTCTTAACTTGAAAGTGATAGCCATAGTTTCACAACTATCACCACAACTACGGCACTCGATGTTGTTTTGCGCTAAACATTGAGTGTCGATCTCTGCTTTTGCGTTCCAAGGTGTGGCGTCTCTATCATTAAATATAGGCTCTGGACAGATTTCTGCACACTTGTAACAAAACGTACATTCATCAATTGAGAAGTTGACCGCAGGATAGCCACCATCACCGCTCTTGATAATTTGCGTTTCACACACGTTAATGCATTTACCACAACGAGTGCATTGGTCAGTGAACGTTGCTAAATCCTTTACCCAAGGGAGCCTAGCTTGCTTAGTATTGATCTGCTTTCTTGTGAAAAAGCGACGCTTGGAAATATCAACCATTCATCTCACCAATAAAAACTGTCTACAGAAAGTCTAGTTCAAAAAATCTGTTAACAATCTTTAATTTACATTCATATAAATTGTAAGTTTGGACATAATTGGATAAATACCTCTTAGGGGTTAAATAGGGGCCATCCTTGTTTTGGATCAATAAATTACCGACAATAGATAGCGATAGTGTGAGTCCGGTTTTCGGTACTTATGAATAGATTGAAACAAGTGAAGTGAGATTAGTGAGTCATGAAGAAGCCGAATAAATCTGTAACCGGCACAATAGCGAAAGCAATGATACTCATCTTGTTGCTTTCCTTAGCAACAACGAACTTTGCTATTTTGACGTTAGCATCTAGTTTAAACGATGCTGAGGCCGTCAACGTTTCCGGTTCGATGCGAATGCAGAGTTATCGATTAGCCTATGATATGCAATCAGATTCGCCACTCTATTATTTACATGTCGAGCAGTTTGAGCGTTCCCTTTATTCTCCTTCAATGAAAGCCCTGCAGTCATGGGATGTGCCTGAGAAAATCACGCAGGATTATTACAATCTCATTATCCGTTGGCATGAACTCAAATCTGTACTGTCCAGTGACGATAGAGAACAGTATCTATTGCTAGTCGCTGATTTTGTGGACCGTATAGACTTGTTTGTATTAGAGCTTCAAGAGCATTCCGAAAACAAGTTAATCCGTTTGGCATGGGCTGGCGGAGTTGGTTTGGGCGGAATTCTACTGGTGGCTGTGTACGTCGTACTGTTTGTAAGAAAGCAAATTGTTCGACCTTTGGGGCAGCTAATTTCTGCCAGTGAACAGATTCAAAACCGTTCGTTTGATGTCGAGGTTGATGTTCGTTCTGACAATGAGCTCGGGATCTTAGGTAACGCATTTAGAAATATGGCCAAAGACCTTGGCAAGTTATATCGTGGATTAGAACAAGCGGTAAATGAAAAAACCCATAAGCTTCAACATGCACACCAATCACTGCAAGTGCTTTATCAATCGTCACAAGAACTAACAGCAACCCGAATTTCCCATGAGAACTTCCGAGCCATATTAACTTATATCTACAGTGTTGAAGGTATTTCAGCGGTAGAAATCAAAGTTTCTGAGGTGGAAGGTAATCCTTGGATTGCTACGGAAGGTACTTTCAACGGGAAAGCGGAACGGGTAAGGCCATTGCACTTGGATGGTGAAGAACTGGGCCAACTCAGATATCAAGTAGGCTTACCTTGTCCAGATGAAAAATTAATAGATAACTTCGTTCAAATCTTATCGCGAGCGATTTACTACAACAAAGCTCAACGTCAAACCGAACAGATTATATTAATGGAAGAGCGGGCGACGATTGCCAGAGAGCTTCACGATTCACTCGCTCAGTCACTGTCTTACTTAAAAATTCAGGTTACACTACTAAACCGTTCTATCTCTAAGGAATTAACAGACTCGTCATCAAGTCGCTCTCAACTAGTGTTGAATGATATACGTGAGGGATTGGATAACGCCTACGTTCAGTTGCGAGAATTGCTGACGACCTTCCGACTATCGATTAAAGAAGGGACGTTTGGTGAAGCTATTACTGAGATGCTTCATCAATTGGATGAACAAACTGAGGCTGAGATAGAGCTCGATAATCAAATGTCGTCTTTGGAGTTAGGAGCAAACGAACAAGTCCATATCTTACAACTTATTCGTGAGGCCGTACTTAACGCGATGAAGCACGCACAGGCCTCATTTATAAAAGTGACTTGTTTCGAAGATGAAAATGCCCTTGTTACTGTTAAAATAAAAGACGATGGTGTAGGGTTCGACCAAAATATAAAGAAATTAGACCATTATGGTATGAGCATTATGAAAGAGCGTGCAGCTCGACTTAATGCAGAACTTGCTATAAATTCCGCCGAAAACGATGGTTGTGAGGTGGTATTAACGTTTCAAAGAAGTAAGGAGCCACTAAGTGAGCGAATGTAAAGTCATGTTAGTCGACGACCACCCTTTAATGAGGCGTGGTATTGGACAGTTACTCAGCTTTGAAGACGATTTTGGGATTGTTGCGGAAGCCAGCAATGGCTCGGATGCAATTGCGCTGGCAAAAGAACATGAACCTGACTTGATCTTACTCGATCTTAATATGAAGGGTATGTCAGGTTTGGATACGCTCAAAGCACTAAGAGAAGATGACTTTCAGGGACACATTGTCATTCTTACCGTCTCTGATATTCCAGCGGATATCGATGCCTTAGTAAAAGCGGGAGCTGATGGGTATCTACTTAAAGATACCGAGCCAGATGAAATCATTGAACTGCTTCGTGGGCTGACATCAGGCAATAAAGCTTTCAGTTCTGCCATCGAGAAGTACCTTGAAGAAAGAGCCAATACCAGTGATGTTTTCGCGACACTGACTGAGCGTGAAATGCAGATTCTTCAAGAGGTAGCGAAAGGGTTTAGAAACAAGCAAATTGCCGACCGACTGTTTATTTCGGAGTCAACAGTTAAAGTGCATATGAAGAGTTTGCTGAGAAAGCTGCAAGTCCCTTCAAGAACCGCCGCCACCATTCTTTACTTAGAGCGCTTTGGTGAAATTAAGTAATCATGGCGTAGCCAACTTCTCGGTTGCGATAACAAAAAGGTCTAGCTCAAGCTAGACCTTTTTTGTGAAATCTAAAGAGTTTCACCGTTAGATTCAATGACTTTTTGATACCAGTAGAAGCTGTCTTTTTTGTAGCGTTTCAGTTCTTTTTCACTCTCTTCATCACGGTCAACATACACGAACCCATAACGCTTCGCATAGCCGTTTAACCAACTGAACAAGTCCTGATAAGACCAAGTACAGTAACCAATAACTTCACAACCATCGTCAATCGCATCTCCAATTGCTTCTACGTGCGCTTTTAGAAAGTCAATGCGGTAGTCATCATGAACTTTGCCATCTTCCGTTAGTGTGTCATAAGCACCAAGGCCGTTTTCGCTAATAAGAATTGGAAGGTTATAGCGTGATGTAATGCGGCGAAGGGCGACGCGCAGTCCCTCAGGATCAATGGCCCAGTTCCAATCAGTCATTTTTAGATGTTCGTTATCAGCGCGTACGTAGTATTTGTCTGTTGGGATAGCCGCAACATCGGAAACCACAGAGACTTGAGCAGCATTACCTGTTTGAGCGGTCTCAGCTTTATTTTCTGGAGCAACAAACGTAGCGGACTGATAGTAGTTTAGTCCCATGAAGTCGCAGATACCGGCTTTTAGCAGCTCTTTGTCACCATCTTGAAAGTCGATATGAATACCAAGTCGTTCTAGAA
Source organism: Vibrio sp. SCSIO 43133 (assembly GCF_023716845.1). NCBI lineage: Bacteria > Pseudomonadati > Pseudomonadota > Gammaproteobacteria > Vibrionales > Vibrionaceae > Vibrio > Vibrio sp. SCSIO 43133. The sequence goes on along the minus strand of NZ_CP068025.1, from coordinate 867,658 downwards.
GCTTCAGGCCAATCTTTGGATATGCGCCTTTTGCGTAGACATCCATCCAAAGCAAATCTTGGATTTCTTGTGCGTTTTCAGCCGCGATGACATCTTCTGGAGAAGCAGTTTTAGAGTAGGTTGGGCTATAAGCGAAGCTCGCTCCGATCTGACCCGGCAGGCCCATTTCCTTGAATCGTTTTACCGCATTAGCATTTGCAAGACTTGCAATGTGGTTAGCATTAATAAAACGCTGATAATCGGAAACCTTTGGTGGATGGATTTTTTGAACATAACCAAGACTAGTAAAGATGTTTTGCTCGTTCATACAAACCCAGTACGGTACTTTTTCACCGTACTCGGTAAACAGGACTTCACAGTACTTGGTAAAGTCAGCCAGAATCTTACGGCTTTCCCAACCTTGGTATTCATCTTGTAGGGCTTGAGGAAGATCCCAATGGTAGATTGTTAGGATCGGTGTGATACCACATTCGATAAGTTTATTAATAACGTTGTGATAGAACTCGATGCCTTTAGGATTAATAGTACGGCCATCAGGCATGATGCGCGTCCAAGCGACTGAAAAGCGATAAGCTTTTAAACCCATTTCGCGCATCAACTCAATATCTTCTTCGTACTTATGGTAGAAGTCGATCGCTACTTCCCCCGTGGTGTCTTTGAATGTGTTGCCAGGTACACGAGAGTAGACGTCCCAAATGGAGTCACCTTTACCGTCTAAGTTAGCTGCGCCTTCAATCTGATACGCCGCAGACGCACTGCCCCATAGGAAATTCTCTTGAAATGCCATTATTACTCCAGTTTTAAATACTAATCTCTTTAACGTGATATTATTAAAACCATATGGTTTTACAAATATTTCTGCTCAATATGGTGATTCTGATCACCTTTATTGGCGATTTATGATGGAGTTTAGAATGAATTAAATATGGTTTTGTATCGTTGCTTGTTTCTTGATACAGAAGGAAGTACCCTTGGGGCAAAGAGTAAAGGCAGGTTATTTGCCGATGTATATTGGATAGCATAGGCATTGATAAATGATTAAATATCAGGGCATTTATAGTGAAATGAAGACACGTATTCTTTCTGGAGAGTACTCGTCGGAGGAAAAACTCCCAGATGGCAGATCGTTGGCCGCGGAGTTTGAATGCAGTGAAATAACCATCAAAAAAGCCATGGACTTCTTAGTGAAAGAAGGGCTGGTAGTACGTAAGCGCGGAGCTGGCTCATTCGTCAAACAAAAGCCTGATGCTGTATCTGACTCTCATTTACTTGGAACCAAAAAACGAGCCCAAGATAAGGGTAAAACTGTTCACACTCGCGTTGTTAAGTTCAGTTCGGTGCCCGCAAACGCGTTGATAGCGGAAAAACTAAAATGCAACGTTGGCGATCCAGTTTATGACATAACGCGAATCAGAGTATTAGATGGCGTGCCATCAATCGTTGAGTATATCTATCTGTCAGCAAAAATTGTCCCTAGCTTAGCTATCGAACATGTCAAAGACTCGATATATGGCTACATATCTGACAAACTGAAGCTTACTATTCATAGCGCTAATTTACGCATCACGATTGTCAACGCTAACGTTGAAGAGGCGGACTACCTCAGTGTTCCTATAGGGGAACATCTAGTGAATGTGGCCCAAAATGCCTATCTAGATAACGGACAAATCTTCGAATATTCAGTGGCTAGGCACATTTGCGATAGTTATGAGTTCTCTACGACATATGTAAAGAGTGATACTCAGCTCTAACGTTTCCAACGTGATGCTCTGTCGATTCTTTGGACGTATCTTATCGTTGGTTTTTTGACCTATGCTTATCGTTACCCCTTCATAGAAAGTGTGGATAACAAGGATAAGCATTATGAGCAAACCAATAATTGCCGATAACAAGCCGATAAAGGTTGAGCTAGAAGGTGGACAAGAGCATTACTTTTGCACTTGTGGACGTTCAAAAAACCAACCTTACTGCGACGGTTCACATGCAGGAACGGAGTTCAAACCACAAAGCTTCAGTGCTGATAAATCGGGCGATGCGTATTTGTGTCGTTGCAAGCACTCAGCAAACCTTCCATATTGCGATGGCTCCCACAAACAGTTTAGTGATGAGCAAGTTGGTCAAGAAGGGCCTGGTGTGAGTCAAAAGGCGAGTGATGGGCCCGTTGCGGTTAAAACGAAAGAAGAACCAACAGTCGAACTCATACATCAACTTGCCCGTGAAGGGCTGTCTAAGCTTGGACATCATGGCCCAATGACGTCAATGGGCGTGCCTAGGCATTTGTTACCCCACTGGGATGACATACAAGTTATGGTTGCTCAAATGGCTACGAAACCTCTACTTGAAGACGTTGCCGTTGGGACTGAATTGGTCATTGGACCTAAGGCTAAGAAGCCGCTGAAGCTTAACATTCCTTTATTTGTTTCGGACATGAGTTTTGGTGCTCTGTCAGAAGAAGCAAAGGTATCATTAGCAACGGGGGCGGAGTTAGCCGGTACAGGTATTTGTTCGGGTGAAGGGGGGATGCTGCCAGAGGAGCAAGCGGCAAACTCGCGTTATTTCTATGAGTTAGCGAGTGCAGGGTTTGGCTACGATGAAAGTAAACTCAAATCGGTGCAAGCGTTTCATTTCAAAGGCGGACAAGGGGCGAAAACTGGCACCGGAGGCCATCTTCCCGGTAACAAGAATATCGGCAAAATTTCTCAAGTTAGAGGTATTCCTGAAGGAGAACCCGCTATCTCTCCTCCGACATTTAAAGATCTGAATACGGCTGAAGACTTCAGACGATTCGCTGACAGAGTGAGAGAAGTTACGGGAGGTATTCCTATTGGGTTTAAATTGAGTGCAAACCATATTGAAGAGGACATTCAGTTTGCGCTTGATGCCAGTGCGGATTACATCATTCTCGACGGTCGAGGTGGGGGGACGGGTGCGGCTCCGGAAATGTTCCGGGATCATATCAGTGTGCCAACTATTCCAGCCCTAGCCAGAGCGCGGCGTTATCTGGATCAGCAAGGTGCGAGTGGCAGGGTTACGCTGATTATCACTGGTGGTCTTCGTGTACCGATGGATTTCGTTAAAGCACTCGCATTAGGTGCTGATGGGGTCGCGATATCAAATAGTGCAATGCAATCTATCGGTTGTGTCGCTGCGAGAATGTGTAACACCAATAATTGCCCTGCGGGCATCGCAACGCAAAAAGCCGATTTGAGGCAACGACTCAATGTTGAAAAAGCATCCCATCAATTAAAAAACTTCTTTGAGGCGTCGGTGGAACTCATGCAAGTGATGGCGAGAGCCTGTGGTCATGATGATTTGAGTAAGTTCAACAAACACGACCTTGCTACTTGGAATCATAATATGGCACGGCTTTCCGGCATTGCCTATGCTGGATATGAAGAGGGTTCAACCTAGTATCTAACGCCTTATTATTCAGCTGGACGAACTCACCATTTGTCCAGTTGAGTACCACACAGATCGCATACTTATACTTTTACTGTATATAAAAACAGTATCCATGCTAATCTTATACTGTCCAAGATAGTTAGATGAGCACACCATGGCACAACCCATCACTCTTAATCACCAACAACAGCTCGCCGTCGATTTTGGTATGCCAAAATCAGGCAATACGAGTAACCACTCCCCGCTACTTATTATTGCTGGCGCGGGAACGGGCAAGACCAATACCTTAGCTCACAAAACGGCTCAGCTATTAGTTCAAGGTGTACCGCCAGAGAAAATCTTGTTGGTGACGTTTGCTCGCAGGGCGTCTGCTGAGCTGGCTTCTCGCGCGAATCGAATTGCAGAGCAGCAGCTTAATGAGCAGCGTATACAATATCACCCAGTCAAGCTTGATTGGATGGGGACTTTTCATTCTATCGCCGCAAGAATGTTGCGTGAACATGCTGCCCTTATCGGCCTCGAAAGTGATTTCACCATTATGGATAGAAATGACGCAGCGGATATGTTGGATGTGCTGCGGTTTGAGCTTGGCTTTACCAATACCGATAGACGTTTTCCAAAAAAGAAAACCTGTTTAGAAATATATTCTCGTTGCGTGAACAGCCAAACTGCTGTCGAAGAGGTTGTCGCGCAATATTTCCCATATTGTGCAGAGTGGAACTCTGAACTCAAGATATTGTTTGCTCAGTATGCGGAGCAGAAAGCGGAACAATTCTGTTTAGATTACGATGATTTGTTACTTTACTGCTTCCATATGGCTCAAGTGCCAGAGATAGCAAATAAAGTGCGAGCTCAATTCGATTTCATATTGGTCGATGAATACCAAGATACCAACTTACTTCAGGCGGGCATGCTCAAAGCCTTCTTTCCTGATGGAAGAGGGTTAACCGTGGTCGGTGATGATGCGCAATCCATCTACGGCTTCCGAGCGGCGAGTGTCGACAACATTCTGGAATTTCCACAACAGTTTTCTCCGCCTGCAAAAGTCATTACGCTCACAACCAACTATCGCTCACATCAAGGTATTTTGGATTTATCCAATCAACTACTTAATGAAGGACAAGAAGGTTATAAAGTTGAGCTACATTCGGAGCGAAAACAAGGGCCTAAGCCTCAACTTGTCACAGTGGAAGATGACGCTAAGCAAGCGGAATATATCGTTGAATCTATTCTAAGAGCGAGGGAAGAGGGCATTGAGTTGAAACGACAAGCTGTGCTGTTTCGCTCTAGTTATCATAGCGACAGATTGGAACTTGAGTTAACGCGCCGTGACATTCCTTATGTTAAGCATGGTGGCCTGAAGTTTCTTGAAGCTGCTCATGTTAAAGATCTTCTTTCTATTCTTCGCTGGGCTGATAATCCAAAACACACCATATCTGCTTTTCGAGTGTTGAAATTGCTTGCTGGTATTGGCCCGAAAACCGCTAACAATATCATCGAGCATTTAAAGGCGCATCAATATCAGTTCAGTGCGCTGTCTGATTGTAAAGTCCCGATGTCGGCAAGAGTGGAGTTTAAAACGTTAGTCGAATCTCTACTCACGATAAACAGTAACGCTGTACCGTGGGCAGAACAATTGAGCCTTCTTGCAACTCTCTATAGCCCATTATTAGAACTGAATTACGATGACCATTTTGTTCGTTGGGGTGATGTCGAGCAGCTTGTAATGATTTCCGGTCAATACAGCACGCGTGAACGGTTCTTGACTGAGTTGACTCTTGACCCACCGCAGTCGACTGGTGATTTAGCAAGCAACCCTAAAATCGATGATGACTTTTTAATTCTCTCCACGGTACACAGTGCGAAAGGGCAAGAGTGGCAAAATGTTTATGTTCTCAATGTCGCTGATGGCAACTTCCCTAATGAATATGCAGTGGGCGACAAACGAGCGTTAGAAGAAGAAAGACGCTTACTGTATGTAGCCATGACGCGTGCTAAGCAAGAACTGCATCTCATGCAGCCGATGAAATATTGGGTACCTGAGCAACAGAGTTGGGGTGATAAGCATGTGTATGGAGGCAAGAGCCGTTTTATGACGGACTCGTTGTGTGAACACTTAAACCGAGTGCACTATCCGAAAATAGCACCGGATTCTCAGGATAAAAAAATCGCTGCGAAAGCGATTACCGATATCCGTAAAACCGTACTTGGAATGTGGAAGGACTAGGCGATGAAGACTGACTACCACAAACGACTACGACCGGTAATTCGTTATCTAGAAAGTCACTATGACAATCCTACAAATTTGGTACAGGTAGCAGAGAAAGCACATTTGTCACCGTACCATTTCCATCGAATATTCAAAGCAGTGGTAGGAGAGACGCTGAACGACTTTATTCGTCGATTGAGACTAGAACAAGCCGCTAACGAGCTGTTCTATAACAAACCAGACATCACCACGGTGGCATTAGATAGTGGCTTCGCGAGCTCTCAAAGCTTGGCAAAAGCCTTTAAAAAGTACTTTGGAATCACGCCAACGGACATTCGCAATTGCCGTGATATGGAGGAGTACGGCTGCTTGATGCGAAACAGCAAGATTGGACACAAGCTTCGCAATAATGGACACGAGAATAGCGAAGCCGACCTCTATACTGAAGCCGAATCAAAAACATGGAGCACAATGATGGATATTAAAACTTTTGAATCTGGTCAATTAGCTTACGTGCGAGTGACTGGCCCATACGGAGAAAACTATGAGCCTGCAATCGATACACTTTACACATGGGCAGGCCCAAAAGGTCTAGCTGGGAACACCAGTATCTTCGTTTATCATGATAACCCAGAGATCACCCCAGCAGATAAATGCCGAACCGATATTTGTTTGTTGGTTGAGTCAACTGTAGACGTATCTAACGGTGTCGAGTTGATGTCATTTGATGGCGGTAAATACGCTTGTATTCGCAAAACGATTACTGAAAAGTCGCAATATGGACCTGCGTGGGAAGAGCTGATGGGGCAAGTTGTTGAACAGCAGCTTGATAGTGACGATAGACCCTGTTTCGAACTTTACCATTCCTATAATCTGGAAACGAATACAGCAGATGTGAGTTTCTGTACTGCAATCAAAGCATAACGTCATTTGTAAAAAGGCACGGACAGCAGTATGAACAGTTCGTGTCTCCCTCTTTTTTCTTCACTTTCCTCATTGACCTGTCTATAACTTTATAGTTTAAAGTGGTTAATCATCTAGACAGATAGAGGCATTGGATTTGTATCGAATCTCAGAGTTAGCAGCAATGGTCGGCTTGTCACGAACGGCTTTACTTTACTATGAAAAGCAAAAGCTGATTTCAGGTAGACGGCTAGAAAATGGCTATCGTGTTTACAGCGATAAAGATGTTCAGCGAGTCCGTTTGATTCAGAAGTTGCAGGCAGGAGGATTGACACTTAAAGAGTGTAAGGCCTGCTTAGAAGCTAAGGTGGATCGAGAGCTACTCAAGAACCGACTGCAAGTCCTACAACAAGAAATTGAGCAAAAACAGCAGTCGTTGCAATTACTCGCGGCGTTACTTGGGGAAGGTGACCTTAAAGCTTGGCATGGTGATTTGGACAAACTGGCTCCTGATGCTCACTTAGATTGGTTAATTAAGCAAGGGTTTAGTGAAAAAGACGCCTTGCACTTGAAATGGTTATCAAAAGATATGAACGAACACGACGAATACATGGCCGATTTTATGAAGGTTTTCCAGACATTAGAACGCTGGGGGCCAGGTAGTGAAGAGGACACAGCAAAGGCACTGAATTTACTACCGACGACGCCACGAAATATCCTTGAAATTGGTTGTGGTAAAGGTCTAGCCACAAAAGTTCTGGCAGAGCAAAGTAATGCAGTTATCACTGCTGTTGATAATGAGTCGACAGCGCTCGAACGTCTTTCTGAACGTTTTGCTGAGCAAGGATGGCAAGACAGGCTCAAGACAGTTACTGCGAGCATGACTGAGCTACCATTCGACAAACAGAGCTTTGACTTGATCTGGGCAGAAGGAAGCGCTTACATCATGGGAATCGAAAAGGCTCTAATGGATTGGAAACCTTTGTTGAAACAAGAAGGCTATCTGATGGTGAGCGACATGGTATGGAAAACGACATCACCGAGTGACGAATCGAAACAGTTTTGGAGCCATGAATACCCAGACATTCAACTTGTTGAGACACGGTTAGCGCAAATGAAAAAGGCAGGTTATGAAGTGATCGATAACTTCGCGCTGAGTCAATCTGGGTGGATGAACTATTATGGTCCATTGGGTGAACGAGTTGTTGAAATGACGTCCGAAATGTCCAATAAACCCGCATGGAAAGATATTCAACACGAAGTCCATATTTGTACTCAATATTCTGATGAGTTTGGCTACCATTTATTCCTTCTAAAAAAGAGTAATTAATCTTTATTAGCAATAAGCTAATAGCGTATTTTAGTTATCTTCACCACTCTCCCAATAATCTTGCATGTTTTGCTTTAAAACGTGCAAGATTCTTATCTGCCTTTTTATATTTCATTTCTAAAAAATCTACTTATATTGAATCTAACTTTAGTAGTTAACGCATCGATAGGTTTTCCCTATCCTAGAAATAGGATAAGCCCAATGGTGTAAACGGCTGGAGCGCACTATAGTTTGCTTAGTAACGGCAAAGGAGGTGTTTCATGAAAGCGAACCCTTATAGTGATATGGTTTTTAGCTCATTTGGAGTTAAGAGTGCTGTTCGGACGGAGAACTACAACCAAGGCACGTTCGAGCATAACAATCGAAAAAGCGTTGGACGTTTAACTGACGACAACAACGAACGGAAGAGACTTGAAACGGAAGTCTATGGTTACTGGGATTATGATAGTGACTATATTATAGCGGTGTAACTCAAACCTCTACTAATAAATGGATGGTCACATTGTTTATATTTAGGTAGTTAATATTTGATTGAATTCGGTGTAATGAAATATTAATTACTAATAAATCCACAGTTGAAGCTGGGTAATTGCTTGGCTTCGCTTATTTAAAAATAGTGTGCTTGTCGTAATCGTTAAAAGTTATAAATAAAATCGGTGAAATATTATGAAGCAAGAAAATACAACTACTGGCAAATGTCCAGTTATGCATGGAGCAGTTACCTCTTCAGAAGGTTCTAATGTTGCATGGTGGCCCAACGCACTTAACTTAGATATTTTGCATCAGCACGATGCTAAAACGAATCCTCTAGGACAAGCGTTTGATTATCGTGAAGCGGTAAAAACGTTGGATTTTGACGCATTGAAGCAAGACGTAACAGCATTAATGACCGATAGCCAAGAATGGTGGCCGGCTGATTGGGGCCATTACGGTGGTTTAATGATTCGCATGGCATGGCATTCAGCCGGCTCTTATCGAATTGGCGATGGCCGAGGTGGTGCGAGTACGGGTAACCAAAGATTTGCCCCCCTAAACTCTTGGCCAGATAACGCAAACTTAGATAAAGCACGTCGCCTTCTTTGGCCAATTAAGCAAAAGTATGGCAACAAAATTAGCTGGGCTGATCTTATCGTTTATGCGGGTAACATTGCTTACGAATCGATGGGGCTAAAAACCTACGGTTTCGCATTTGGTCGTGAAGATATCTGGTCGCCAGAGAAAGATATTTACTGGGGCGCTGAAAAAGAATGGCTTCAAGACAGTAAAGGTAAAAACAGTCGATATTCTGGTGATAGAAATTTAGAAAACCCATTAGCTGCGGTCATGATGGGCCTTATCTACGTGAACCCTGAAGGTGTTGATGGTCAACCAGATCCACTCAAAACCGCTCAGGATATGCGAGTCACTTTTGCTCGAATGGGAATGAATGACGAAGAAACCGTGGCCCTGACGGCTGGTGGTCATACAGTTGGTAAAGCACACGGTAACGGTAACGCTGCCGAACTTGGTGAATCTCCAGAAGGAGCGGATATCTCTGAGCAAGGTTTAGGTTGGAACAACCATCAGTCTCGTGGTATCGGTCGTAACACTGTAACTAGTGGCATTGAGGGCGCTTGGACTACACATCCAACTCAGTGGGATAACGGTTTCTTCGAAATGTTGTTATCACATGAGTGGCAATTGACTAAGAGCCCAGCAGGCGCATGGCAATGGGAACCTGTTGCGATTGATGAGGTAAATAAGCCGGTAGACGTAGAAGATGCAAGCATCCGATACAATCCTATGATGACTGATGCCGATATGGCGCTAAAAGTGGACCCAGAATATCGTAAGATCTCTGAACGCTTTTACAATAATCCAGAGCAGTTCTCCGAGGTGTTTGCTCGCGCTTGGTTTAAGTTACTCCACCGTGATATGGGACCATCATCAGTTTACATTGGTCCAGAAGCGCCAACTGAAGCGCTAATTTGGCAAGATCCTGTTCCTGCAGGTTCAACGGATTATGATATTGAAGACGTAAAGGAAAAAATCTTAGCGTCAGATTTAAGCGCAACGGAAATGATTACAACGGCTTGGGATAGTGCACGTGCATATCGCCAGTCAGATAAACGTGGCGGGGCTAATGGGGCTCGAATCCGTCTAGAGCCACAGCGTACCTGGTTAGGAAATGAACCAGAGAAACTGAATAAGGTTTTGCCTGTTCTTGAGCGTATCGCTGTCGATACTGGCGCAAGTGTTGCTGATGTGATTGTGTTAGCGGGTAATGTGGGTGTAGAGCAAGCAGCAAAACTTGCTGGGTTCAATGTGAACGTACCCTTCGCTCCAGGTCGAGGTGACGCAACCATAGAGCAAACTGACGTCGAATCTTTTGAAGTTCTAGAACCTCTTGCAGATGGTTTCCGAAACTGGCAAAAACAGCATTATGCTGCAACACCGGAAGAGATGTTGTTAGACCGCGCTCAATTGATGGGGCTAACCGCACCAGAGATGACAGTTCTCATCGGTGGGATGCGTGTGTTAGGGACTAACTATAACGGCAGTGCCCACGGTGTCTTCACTGAGCGTGTTGGAGTGTTGAGCAACGACTTCTTCGTTAATCTTACAGACATGAACTATCAGTGGAAGCCAACAGGCCGAAACTCCTATGATATCGTGCATCGTTCTAATGGTGTCGTGAAATGGACTGCGACGCGTGCTGACCTTGTATTCGGTTCTAACTCGATACTAAGAGCGTATGCTGAGGTCTATGCGCAAGATGATAACAAAGAAAAGTTTGTTACCGACTTTGTTGCTGCGTGGACTAAGGTAATGAATGCTGACCGTTTTGATTTGAAATAACTAAGATAATGTGGCCTTGCTAATGTGCAAGGCCACTTTCTTTTCTCACTTTTTCTATCTCCTTAATCATTCCAAAAAATTATCAAAATTATAATATTAGATAATTTCACCTACTTTCCCATTTGCCTTACTCTAGCGTCAGTTGGAAATAACCATTTAACGTTGTTGGCTTGTTTTACTGCGCTGACAAGAGTTCTGCCGAGGGGTTACATGAAAGTTTTACACACCATGATTCGAGTCGTGGACTTAGAAAAGTCCATCAAGTTTTATTCTGAAGTGCTTGGCATGAAAATGTTGGATCGTTTCGAAAATGAAGAGTATCGCTATACGTTAGTCTTCGTAGGCTACGAAGGTCAAGATGCAGGTTCGACTATTGAGTTAACTTACAACTGGGATACAGACAACTATGACCAAGGCAACGCCTGGGGACATATTGCGATTGGTTGTGAGGACATTTATGCAGCGTGTGAGCGTATTGAGCAACTTGGTGGCAACATTACTCGCGCTCCTGGTCCTATGAAAGGTGGCGAAACGCACATCGCTTTTGTTAAAGATCCAGACGGCTATTCAATTGAGCTTATTCAAACGAGCAAATAGGGGTATCGCAATGACAGATTCAATGTTTCAACCAATTCAGCTTGGTTCATTAACACTAAAAAACCGCATCGTAATGCCACCTATGACTCGCTCTCGTGCGACTCAACCTGGTAACTCTGCTAACGATATGATGGCCGAATACTACGCACAGCGCGCGTCTGCTGGTTTAATCGTTGCCGAAGGCACACAAATTTCACCAATGGGACAAGGTTATGCTTGGACTCCTGGTATTTATTCAGACGAGCAGATCGCGGGTTGGAAAAAAGTCACTGATGCCGTACACGCAAAAGACGGAGCTATCTTTGCTCAGCTTTGGCACGTTGGTCGCGTCACACATCCAGACAATATTGGTGGCAAGCAGCCTATCTCATCTTCGGCTCTAAAAGCTGAAAACGTAAAAGTATTTGTGGATAATGGCTCGAACGAACCTGGCTTTGTTGATGTGGTCGAGCCTCGTGCGATGACAAAAGAAGATATTCAAGAAGTCGTTGGTCAATACCGTCAAGCAGCACTAAATGCGATCGAGGCTGGTTTTGATGGTATCGAATTGCATGGTGCAAACGGCTATTTAATCAACCAATTTATTGACTCTGAAGCAAACAACCGTGATGACGAATACGGTGGTCCAATCGAAAATCGTCTTCGCTTTTTAGATGAAGTCGTCGCAGCTGTCGTAGATGCGATTGGTGCCGACAAAGTAGGTGTTCGTCTTGCGCCATTTACTTCACTTAACGGCACAGTCGATAAAACGCCAATTGATACTTACACTGCTGCGGCTCGCGTATTGGAAAAACACCACGTAGTCTATATGCACATTGCAGAAGTCGATTGGGATGATGCCCCAGACACACCAGCGGAATTTAAAACCGCAGTAAGAGAAGCGTACCAAGGTACGATCATTTACGCTGGTCGCTACAACCAAGAGAAAGCCGAAAAAGCACTGTCTGACGGTATTACTGATATGGTAGGTTTTGGTCGTCCGTTTATCGCCAACCCTGACTTACCGAGTCGCCTAGAACACGGTTATCCGCTAGCAGAGCATAATCCAAATACTTTGTTTGGTGGTAACGAAGTGGGCCTATTAGATTACCCAGAGTACCACGCGTAATTGTTATTTGTTGTATTTAAGCCCAAAGCGCCGAGATGTGCTTTGGGCTTTTTTACTTTTGTGACAACCAAACGCAGCTTTAGTACAATCCTTTGCCTGTTCATTTGTATTAATTTTTGTAGACCTAGGACCGATGAGTTTCACTGACATTCAAAGCAAGCTTACCGAATTTACCTCTATCGAGCAGGTGTTCGAGTACTTTGAGGTTGAGTTTGACAGTAAATTTGTCGAAGAGTATCGCTTACCTTTATTAAAACGGTTCAATGGCTACTTGATTATGCAAAAGCCAGAAGACTGGTTTGCCGCAAGACGAGTCCTTCGCAATGCCTACTGCAAAGTTCAAAGGGGACGACTCGATCCACATACTCGTTCAGCTTGTCGTGGATGTACTTCCTGCATCAGACGATAATAATCATTTGTAATCCTTCCGAATGTTACAAAGCTAAAGCGCTGATAGTAAAGTGTTTTAGTTGATTTTAATATTGATTAAACCAGACTAAATCCACTATTAAACTCTCCTCCATCGATCATATATCGGCTAATCCTTAAGATTCTCATCAACAGTTAATCACTACGAGAATTTATCCGATGAAATCAAAAAACCTTCTTTCCACCCTTGTTATGACAACGCTAATGTCTGGCTTTGTTTCAAACGCGGTCGCTGCTAACGCAAGCGATGGTGTACAAGACATGTCTGACCCTTTAGCAGTGTACACACAAGCGGGAGCAGGGCTGACGGATAAAGGCTTAAACGTAAAAATCGGTCGAGCTTATGACACCGGGAATGACGACACGATGGCTATGAACGTATTGGAGATTAAAGGCTTTGCCGGTAGCTCATTAGGTTGGTCTGGTACCTCAGAACGCGATGATTCTGTCGACTCAGTTCGTTTCCGTAATTTCACCATTAACACGACAAACGGTCTTGGTCGACAAATTGATTTGAATTACAACGTCGAACAAGAAGCATTGAACACCTCTTATAGTTTTATCCAAGCGCTACCTAAATGGGGTGGGTTACAACTTTATCCATTAGCTGGTGTCGGCGTTCAGGTCAAAAACGGCAAGTTTACTGGTGATAAAGTTGAACAGGTATCTTCGGGCCAAGTGAACCCAGACGATCAATACATCGGATATACCTTACCTGGCGTCTATGCCGTTGTTGGTGGCTATAGCAAATATTCAATTACAGACAAGTTGTGGGTTAACTATAACCCAATGTGGGTCACGCCTTTAGCGGGCTCGCAAGCTTGGACGGATGCAGGTTCTGTTTTTACTAATGAGTTTGTAGTTTCTTACCAGTTCACTCCACGTTTTAACGTTCGTTACTTTGCTAACTGGACGCACGATCAATCCTATTTCGATGGTGATCAACGTGTCGAGTTCAACTATCAGTTTTAGTCGAGTCGTTTTGAGAACGTCCACTAAGTAAGTTAAGAAGATTGTTTAAGTAGGCTCCAATGAAACTCGCTAATTCTTTATTTTTACTCTCACTAACGCTAATTGGGACTAGTGCTCAAGCTACATCTTTCACAGACCCAATTGATGGTCAGTTGGACATGGGAGACTACTTAGCGGAAAACGCGTATGGCTTCCTCCCTGTGCCCATTCTGATCACTGAACCTGCGGTGGGGTATGGCGGTGGAATGATGGGAGTATTCTTGCATGAATCTGATGCTCAAAAAAAGAAGCGTAAAGAATTAGCCCTAAAGTCACTTGATGGTGGAGCCAAGCTTCTTACTCCAGCGATTACCGTTGCAGGGGCGTTTGGTACTCAAAATGGCACGTGGGCGGGTTTTATCGGTCATAGGCATACCTGGAACAAAGACAGCATTCGCTATTTAGGCGGCGCCTTTTATGGTGACATTCATATGAATTTCTATGCTCCGTTTGCGAAAGATGACGCATCAGGTTTTGAAATGGGCATGAATGGATATGGTGTTATCCAGAAGTTGCAGTTTCGAGTGGGTAAATCACCCGTCTTACTTGGTGTGAGTCAAAAGTTCGTTTCCCCAGAACTGAGTATTGTGGAGCCAAGCAAAGCGAATCAGGTGGCTAATCGGTGGTTGAATATGACGCCGACGGTATCAGGTCTGGGGGCGATTGCTGAATATGACACCAAAAACAACTTCTTATATCCAACGGCTGGTGGAGATTATAAAGCGGAATACATGGTATTCAGTGAGCACCTTGGTAGTGACTACGACTTTCAAACATTTGCCGCAGAAGGCACACAATATTTCCCTGTTAGTCAAAAATGGAACGTGGCATTAAAGGGTAAGTACAACACTTTATCGACGGATGAGAGGTTGCTGCCTCCTCCGGCGTACCCTGATATCGAGCTTAGAGGTATTGCTAGAAATCGATATCAAGGCACTTCAACAGCTTCAATCGAATCACAGGTCACTTATAGCTTCACAAACCGCTGGTCGAGTTCGGTATTTGCCGGGGTTGGTTCTGCTACCGATGCGACTAATGAGCTATTTAGTGACGGAAATCACTATGCCTACGGAGTGGGCTTCCGTTATTTGATCGCCCGTCGTTACGGCTTAAAAGTAGGAATAGATGTCGCGAAAAGTGAAGAAGACAATGCGCTCTATTTTCAAGTGGGTACCGGACTTTAGGATCCAAATAACACCGTAATTATTATTAAACCAAAGCTTAAAAGGTAAGTATCATGAACATTCATTTTAACACACAAAGCATTGTTTTATCGGAAAGCATGCGTTCACATTGTGTCACCAAAGCAGACCATTTATTCGCAGTGCACCCACAGGCAACGGAGATTTTCGTCTCGATAATCCACCACCGCTCTTATGGGCAATATGATGTTGAGCTTAAAGTTCACGCTGAGCATCAATGGTGTTTCGTTAAACACTCTGGTGATGAGTTCTACCATGTCGCGGCTGAAGCATTTTCTGCTATGACGCATAAACTTCAGAAACAAAAAACGAAAGCAAAAAGAGAGCTTAGAGATCATTCATTGGAGGTGGAGCACGATGAGTAGCCATAACTTAACCTATGACCTATTGGAGTGTGGTCGTTGTCGTCAACGTGTCATGCTTACCAGCAAAAGTCGCGGAGAGCTACAATGTTGTGGTTTCCCAATGCGCAATGTCACTTATGATCGACTTGGGCATTACTTGGATTTGTCACTAGCACAAAAATCATCATTGGCTCAATGCTTGAGTACCATCGAAAGTAAACTAGTGCAAAGTGATTCTTCCAATAAAGAACTGACTCATTTGAAAGAGCTAATTAACCGCCAACAGGCTGTAGCAGGCAAGTTCGCGCAACTATTAATGGGTATATCAGATGAGCCGACAAGTATGTCGAAGTCTTTCATGAATGTCATTGATGACCTCTACCTTTCTTCGTTAAACCTTTATCCTAGCTTTTCTTTGGAAGCAAAAAGTGAAGCAAATATAGAATACGTAAGGCTTTTTGATGAGGCAACAGAGCTCGATAAGGAAACCATCGCGTTGTTAGAAGACACCTTGTATAGAGTAGAAAAAAGCCCTCAGTCTACACCATAATGCTGACTTCAAATAAACAGAAATCATTGACTCACCACGTGTAAAGACAGCTATAACTAATAGCTGTCTTTTTGTTTCCGCAATTAGTCATTCGTAATTTGATTTGAATGGACTATGTTTAATTTAGGCGAATCAGACAGATAGAGCGGAAATAATGGATCTAAATCTCCTTAAAACCTTTGACGCGGTTATTAAGTCGAAAAGTGTGAACGAAGCGGCCGAAGTTCTCAACATCACTGCTCCAGCGGTCAGTCATGCGCTTAATAGGCTTAGAGATGAATATCAAGACCCGCTATTTATTCGTCAGGGAAGAGGCATCGTACCTACTAATTTTGCTATTGAGCTTCACAACGAGATTCAAGAGCCGCTTAGCCTGTTGCTGAATGGGTCCAAATCACGTCAAGACTTTGATCCTGAGTTAAGCCAACGTACCTTTCGCATTTCTAGCCATAAAGACATCGACCTAATCGTTGTCCCCCCTTTGGTTCGCTATAAAAATGTGCATGCACCGAATGTCACCATACAGGCAGACATTGAACATTTGAATGAGCAAGACCGACACGACGACCTGAGGCGTCGTCGTGTGGACGTAATATTAGCGACGGTGCCATTAGAGGATAGGGGCTACCACAATGAGGTACTCTTTGATCAAGAGTTGGTGGTTACCGTAAGTAAAGATCATCCAAGGATACAAAGTGAATTGACGATGGAGGATTTTCTTAGAGAAAGCCACATTACTTGGAAAACTCAACGTCTTAATACCAATACACTGGACTCTGTAGCGATTGACGTCGCGCTTCCGCCACGACAAGTCGCATATTCCACGGGCTCTGGTGCGACGGCGTTGGTTATGGCTGCACAAACAGATTGGCTTGCTGTCAGTGGTCAATGGCAAGCGGAACAGCTTGCAGAGTCTCTCGGACTAAATGTCTTTCCAATACCATTTGAAACTCAGAAAGTTCCGGTTTACATGACGTGGCATCAGTCCCAAAAAAACGACAAAGGACATGAGTGGTTTCGGCAAGCGATAGTGTCATCGCTTGACCTGTAGACAGTAAAGCGACTTTACAAGACCTCAATTAGATAGCGACCTAACAGTGGTCGCTTTTTGGTGTGAATGCTGACGAAAAGTAGTTAGAAAATGACGGCAGTGAGTAAGGCTAGCAATAACACTGCTGACGAATAAAAGGTTAGTGCGAAGCCAAATGAGCGTGCTGGTGCTCCGTGCTTATAGCCAGTTGCAAACAGGACTCGGCCTAAAAGGAAAAGAGCTGAGCATATTGGAACCGCAGAAAGCCAAAGGCTGGGCGCCAGTGTACTCCATGCAAAGTAGATGGGCAGTGCTATGACAAGTTGTTCAAGGGTGTTCTGTATGATGCTCTGTAAGATACGTGCTTGTTGTGAGCCTTGAGTGAGGCCACTACCATCAATATCTTCTGCGCTAAAAAAACGATGTTTAGCTAGTCGCCCAATGGATATGAGTAGAAATAACGTTGGTAGAATAAACGAGTAAGACAGAACTTCGAAGCGATTTGTATTGTCATCAAAACTCAATGGGTTTGAATAAATCGCATAGCCTATGGATGCCAATGAAAGGAACAAAGCCAGCCCCATGCCTTTGGCTACGCCTTGCTGTTTGGTTGAAAGTGCCATTAAGTCGCCCTTCTATGTAATTATGAAGGGCTGAAAACAGCCCTCTCTTTGTGATTGAAGTCGTGTTGGGTATATATGTCCCTGAATAATAAAGTTAACCTTCAAATAACCAGTTCTGCCAACTTTGCATTCTTAAAATCACTTTACGAACAATACTGAACATCTCCCATTTAGGTGAATAAACCGCAACATGAGCATCAGTGCCTGAAGGTATTGGCATACCTTGCAAAAGTGACGGGTTGTCCAATTCAACTTTTACTAAGATCCTACCGTTATGAGGTATCTGTTCTGGATACTTCATGATGCCAGATGGAGTGATTGCACCTTGAGCAAATATATCGTTTACCTGTACCACATGGGCTTTATACGCGTGACCTGGAATAGTATTAAAGGTCACTTCTGCCGGATAACCAGCTTTAATATAGCGCGCAGGCGCTTGTTTAAACGCAGCAAATAGTTGTTTGTCTTCTTTATGTACGAACGTTAGATTACCTTGAAATGGAACAATACGGCTTTTCATGCCTGGGCGAAGTGCCACTTGAGTTACGTAGCCATCAGTAGGCGCTTTTACAGTAGTTTTCGCTAAGTTAAATTTCGCTAACTCTAACTGAGATTGATATTTGCTTTGGTTGGCTTTTTGTTCCAACAATTGAGTTTCGATATTGTCGATATTCTCTTGCGATGAAAACCCTTTCTTACCGAGTTTCTGGTAACGAACCAATTCTGATTCATAAAATTCAATGGCAGAAGATGTTCGTTGAATGTCGCTTTCTATACGGCTCACTTTATCTTGGAAAGGCGTTTTATCGATTTGATAAAGTGGATCACCAGCTTTCACCTGTTGGTTGCCTTTCACATAGACATCGGTAATTAACCCCTCAACTTGTGATGTGATAGGAGTCGTGACGCTGTATAAACGAGCCATACGAGAAACCGGTTGATACATCGCCATATAGAGAAAGATCCAACCTACGATAAATAACCCAATAACGCTGGCCGTTGTTAGCGTCCATTTATTTTTAGGCACTTTAAAAGCTTTAAATACAATAACGCAAAGTGCTGCGTAACTCAGGATGATGAGCGTTTCCATTTCGTTACTCCTTGATTGATTTTTCAAGAGCATCAATGCGTTCAACTAATGCTTGATATTGTTTATCGGAATGGGCTGAACGAGCCCCTAACCACTGCTGTTTATCACCGTCATACATGGTTGCCCATACCCAAAGCACAGGCCACATAACATGGAGGAAAAACAAACTAATCCAACCAGCAACATGAATCGCATCGGCATGTGGATGATTACGTTTTTTGGCAATCTCATAAGGAATATCGTGCAAAATGATCAATCCATAGATCAGGATTAGAAGCACAACAAACAAAATCGCCAGTGATGCATAATCTAGAGTGAGGTTCATAGTCTCCCCCCTTAGTTTAAAACGTTGTAGCCACGGCCAACCATGCACTGCTTCATGACACTATCAACATCGTGTTGATATTTGGCTTCACTGTATTGTGCTTCAGCACGGTGGTGGAGTAAGCCACCTACCAGACCAACCCCTGCACCAACTTTGGCGCCTTTAGAACCGTGGCCGCCGGCAATGGCTGTACCTGCTGCGCCTAATGCGGCAGTGCGGGCTGTGCTTCCCACAACGTCGCGACCTAAACTATTGACTTGATTGCTTTGAACCTGGGTCGATAGTTGTTGGCATTCGTACATATCAGCGTTGTATTTTTCCATATCGACACCTTTGGTATCGACAATAACGTTAGCGAACGACGTCGCTGAATAGATGGCAGTAAATAAAATGAAAAGGCTGCTTTTGATGTTCATAATGGTCTCTCTAACTGTTTTTTCTAATAGTATTTCTGTCGTTAGAGTTGAACAAATAGCGTTCGTTAATAGTGGATTAAGTGTTATTTAACTAAGAAAAAGGTATTTGAAAACATAAGGTTATGTTACCTAGTTTAGAGGTGGAGATGATGAGATGATTATATAAATTAGCGTAATGAATTTTGACGCCACCTACGTTTTACAGAGTAGATGGCGCTTTAGGAGACTAATTGTCTTCTGTGACCTTTAGTCGCTTGAGCTGAATGTAAGTGATAACACTCAAAACCAAAAAGAACAGTGGATCACTCCATCCCAAGCCAACGAATATTCCTGTGATACCTGCATAGGTCGTAATGACAACACCGAGTAAGTTGGTAATGAGCAGCGCTTTGATCAATTGAAACTGGGCATATAAGTCTGACACTCCGCGCATCATAAAACTAACCGCTGCAATTCCTCCTAAGAAAATGCTCGTATGCTGTGAAAGAAACGATGCATATTGATCATTGATCTGTACGCCGTATACAGGCCACATTATCGAAGGGATAACGAATAAAGCAATGGCAAACAGTGAGTAGATAGCACCGTGTATGGTCAGGAATAGTCGAGAATGCATTACTTGCTCCTATGCCGGTGTAACCGGGCCATGGTTGATTGCTGTAAGAGGGTTATTAATATCGAAAATAATGCCTCTAACTTCTTCAACACCAAGTTGCTTTAGTCGGGCAGTATGCATGGTTAAGTATGATTGAGCGGTTGTTTCGTCTTGGAACAAGTAAACACCTCCGCCTATACCCATTTCCGCATTTTCTGTCCATATTTTCC
Source organism: Vibrio sp. SCSIO 43133 (assembly GCF_023716845.1). Lineage (NCBI taxonomy): Bacteria > Pseudomonadati > Pseudomonadota > Gammaproteobacteria > Vibrionales > Vibrionaceae > Vibrio > Vibrio sp. SCSIO 43133. The sequence goes on along the minus strand of NZ_CP068025.1, from coordinate 847,426 downwards.
AAACCACACCTGGCTCTTGATTAATGGATTGAGCGAGGTCTTTTAGTGTGTTGGCCATGTCATTACCAAACGGTCCTGAAAACGCAAAGTCGACTTGTAGTAGTTTCATGAAGATTCTCCATTAGTTGAATAGGTGAATATATCCGATTAAGTACGGTGATTATTACTTGCAAAAAACAAACAGAAAAGTTCATAATTTTGCCGAATAATGTCGAAAAAACTGACATTTTAAGTGAGGGCGAGATGAGATTTAGGACGACCTTGGAGCAATGGGTGACGTTGCGCGAAATTGATAGAGCCGGAAGCATTCAAGCTGCAGCGTTGTCATTAAACAAAAGTCACACAACAGTGATTTACGGTATCCGAAAATTAGAGCAACAATTAGGCATTGAGTTGCTTGAAGTGAAAGGACGCAAAGCCGTGTTGACATTAGATGGTCGGGATCTATTGCGTCGCGCAAATACAATGCTTGATCAGGTGAAAGAGTTAGAGCTGTTGAGTGGTCAGTTATCGGCGGGAATGGAACAAGAAATTACGGTGGCCATGGATCACCTATGTGATCCTTCGCTGTTATATGACGCGATGAGTCGCTTCATTACCAATAATAGTGCAACCTCAGTACAGGTCATCGAAACTTCACTCTCCAAGACAGAAGAGGTGGTGAAACAAGAAGTTGCAGATATTGCGATTATCACACTGCCGATCACTAATTATCCCGCAGAAGCTTTTTCTGTCACCACTATGCTACCAGTAGTGTCGAAGTCACACCCATTAGCAACATCGGTTAAAGTGTCGCTTTCAGAGCTAGCAAATGTGACTCAAATTGTTATTCGCGACCTAGGTGAAAGCGCTCTCAGGAAGACAAAGCAAGATGTGGGATGGTTAAAAGGGCAGCAGCGAATTACGGTTGATAACTTTGACCATGCTTTCAAAGCAGTAGAAAGTGGCGTAGGTTTTTGTCGGCTTCCTAGACATATTATTGAAAGCCGTAATCAAGGACAATTAGTTGTACTTAATGTGACACTGTCAGATCAATATCAGGTGCCACTGCACCTAACCTTACCAAAAGGCGTACGAACGGGCCCTGCGGCATTAGCTATGTATGAAGCGCTTAAACAATTAAGGAAAGCATGATTTGGCTATGTTTAGATAAAGAAAAAGGCTCATAGCATAACTACTATGAGCCTTTTGATTAATAAGTCGTTTTATTTGTCATCAACGTTGACAAACATAAACGTCAACGCAAATGCCAATGCAAACACACCAATCACGCCAAGAACCGCTTGAATGAAGTTTTGAGTACCGCTTGCTAGGTATGCAGGCAAACTAAATACTGAAGACAAAATGTAGCTCGTTAGATGCGTGTCGATAGTTACTGAGATCGCACCAACAATACCTGCTGCTAGGCTCGCCATGAACAGTGCTTTAGTGTACTTAGTCAACACACCAAAGAGTGCAGGCTCAGTGATACCAAGAATTGCAGTGATACCAGAACCTACGGTAACAGAAGACTGTTCTTTTGAAACGTTCTTACGCTGTTTATACCACACCGCCATCGTAGCACCCGCGATAGCGAGGTTACCCAAGCACATTATTGGCATAAGCAAGTCTTTTCCATACAGCGCGAAGTTATTCAAGCTGATTGGCGTCATGCTGTGGTGAATACCAAATACGATGGTGATTGGGCGAGTTAAACCAAATACAAAGCCAGTCAGTGTTGGAGATATTTCTAATAGCGAGCTTACCACCCAACCTGCGCCATTACTTAACCACATGCCAGCTGGGGCAACCAGGGACAATACGATAGTTGAAGTGACCGTGAAGGCGAGTAGGGGAGTGAATACTGGCTTGGCGGATGAAGGGACGAATCGATCAACAAATGGTGTCACTTTTGAAAGTACCCAAACCGCTAAGATAGCAGGTACGATTGCGCCGCCATAGTTAAGCAGTTCGATTGGTACCACACCAAGTACAGTCAGCTCCGGAACGCTACCAGCGTCTTTGAGTAACGCCGCTTTTTCTACTAGTTTAGGCGCAAGCATGGCGGAAGACACAGCCAATGCAATGTATTCGTTCACTTTAAATACTTTAGCGGCAGAAAAAGACACTAACATTGGTAGGAAGAAGAATACAGCGGTAGAAATCGAACGGAAGAAGTACACTGTATCTGAAGATTCTGAAATAACGTTGGTCGCAATTAAACCAGAAAGAAGGCCCATCAACATACCCGCACCAGCAATTGCAGGAACCACAGGGCCAAAAATGCCCGCAACGATGCGCATTGCATTTTGGAACAGCTTACCTTTTTCAGCTTCAATCACTGGTTCATCACTGCTTTTGCTAACACCTGATAGCGCGTTGTACCACTTTTCTACATCTACACCGATGACGACTTGAGTCTGACCTTGAGCAAGAACCACCCCTTTGACCCCAGAAATGGCTTCTAGCTGCTCTTTCTTGGCAAGTGTCTCATCTGCTAACTTGAATCGAAGACGAGTCATGCAGTGAGTAATGTTGATGATGTTATCTTGGCCGCCAAGTGCTTGAACCAATATTTGTAGGTTGTCGCTAAAGCTATTCTTGTTACTCGATGCTTGAGCATTCAAGTTCACTTCATTATTAGTTTCAGTAAGTTGCATCTAAGGAGTCCCTATGTGCTTGCGTTATTTGTTGGGGACATAATATCCATCACTCATATTTACCCCAATCGGAAAAACAGAGACTTCCGTCACATTAAGTGCGGCAAATTGTTAATTTTCAGCAAAATTCGTCGATTGGTTCGTTTTTTTTAGCGAATGTTTAGCAATAACGAACCAGTTACTTTTTGCCGAAAATTAGCGCTTGAAATAAGGTTTTTTTCGCTGTTATATAGAATAAAACCACTGACATAGAGCTATTACGCCGTGAAAGAAAATATCATATCCAACATTGAATGTATAATTACTAAGCCAGACCGACACAATCTAATTACTGTGCTTGTAGAAACCGAGAGCGGCGTAACAGGCTATGGATGTGCGACATTCCAACAGCGTCCACTTGCTGTTAAAACTATGGTTGATGAATATATTAAGCCTTTGTTATTAGGTAAGAATGCGAATAATATTGAAGACCTTTGGCAAATGATGATGGTCAATGCCTATTGGCGTAATGGTCCGGTTATTAATAATGCTATTTCTGGTGTTGATATGGCTCTTTGGGATATTAAAGCCAAATTAGCTAATATGCCGTTACATCAATTATTTGGTGGTAAATCTAGAGATGCCATTCAAGTGTATACACATGCAACGAGTGACACAATGGAAGGGCTTTATGAGCAAGTTGAGCAATTCCTAGAGCAGGGTTATAAACACATTCGTTGCCAATTGGGATTTTATGGCGGTGTACCAGAGAATATGCACACCACAGAAAATCCAACTGAAGGCTCATACTACGACCAAGACCAGTATATGGATAACACATTAGAGATGTTCCGTTTACTGCGTGAAAAGTACGGTCGTAAATTCCACATTCTTCATGATGTACATGAACGGCTGTTTCCTAATCAAGCGTTGCAATTTGCCAAGCAAGTTGAACAATATCAACCGTATTTCATTGAAGATATTCTGCCGCCAAATCAAACCGAATGGTTGGATAACCTACGCAGCCAAACCTCGGTATCGCTAGCGTTAGGGGAGCTTTTTAATAACCCAGAAGAGTGGAAGTCAGTCGTTGTTAATCGTCGTATTGATTTCATTCGTTGCCATGTTTCACAGATCGGTGGTATCACTCCTGCGTTGAAATTAGGCCATCTATGCGAAAGCTTCGGTGTTCGTATTGCATGGCACTGTCCACCAGATATGACACCAATTGGAGCAGCGGTGAATACTCACCTAAATGTGCACCTTCACAACGCGGCAATTCAAGAGCATGTGCATTACAAAGAAAACACAAGAAAAGTGTTCCCTAATGCAGCTGAACCTAGAAATGGTTTTCTTTATGCTTCAGAAGACATAGGCATCGGAGTAGAAATCAATCGCGCTGCGGCACTTGATTTCCCAGTAGAATATCGTCCTCATGAGTGGACTCAAAGCCGACTTCCAGATGGCAGTATTCATACGCCATAAGGTTTAAATACTATTTAATAAAACGACCGCTATAATTAGCGGTCGTTTTGATCTCGATATTGCAAACTCTCATTATTGAATTTTGTGTGATAAGTGCATTGATAATTTATATCAATAACGTCGCTTACAATAAACGCCTCACCTGATGTTAAAAAACCGCGATTAGTAATATTCATAGCAGCGGTGGTACGTTTACATTGTAAAATGTTGGCATCCTCCGTTGATAAGTTAATTGCTTTATAGTTGGTTAGATAACTGTCAATCTTCAAACCTAACGACAACGCATATTTTTGCAGTGAACTCTCAATAATACTGTCGTTCATTTTCGGAAAAAGATGTACCGGAACGATCGTTTCTTCTATCTGTGTGATTTTATTTTGGATTAGACGTAACCTTTTGATATGCCATAAGTAGTCATCCTCTCCAATAGTAAAGACTTGCATCTCATGAATAGTCGGTACCCGTTTATTCAATTGCACTTTCTTATAGGAAATTTGCTCGAAGCTGTTTTCCGTAATTGAATTGTAGATTAAGGGAGAGCCGATAATAGAAGTGTTAACATAATAACCAGAACCCGTTTTTGGTTTAACAATGCCAATGGCTTCCAATTTTGACAGGGCTTTTCTGACAGAAAAACGTGATAGTTGGTACTTATCTACAAGCTCTCTCTCAGATGGCAGCTTATAAGTGATAACGTTATTGCAGATCTTACTTATTAAATCTTGTACCAGTTCTTCGTGTTTTTTCATCTTTATCTAATTCGATAAACCAAAATAATAAAGTTAATAATAGCGGTTATGTTGTCTTACTAGCAACACCTTTACGGTTAACAGATAAGCAAACACTCACAAGTCGCAAAACTGGCATTTCTTTCATAAGAGAATGCCAGTTCGTGTCGAGGTTGTAGGCATGGTGGCCTATAGAAAAAGTAGTGTAGGTTATTCAAAAATTGCTTTTTTTCTATCCTTTAAATGAAACCATACACTTATCAAGATAAACAAAAACGCGAAATAGTAGACGAACGAGGAGAGTGAAGCGATAAAGTCGACACCTTGCTCAACTTGCTCTTGGCTGTAGCCTTGAGAAACCAGTTTGTAGTAGTACGCGTATAGCACGCCAATAGAACCATATCCCAAGTTAAACATCAGTCCTTTGAAGCTTAGAACGGTTGCGCGGTTGTGTGATTCAGTTTTTCTATTGAGGTGGTAACTAATAAAGATGTTCATCGTCATGATGATAAAGATCAGTACTAGTGCCGGAATTACGCCGTAAATCGACCAACCTAAACTGATAAAGTAGTAGGTCGCGATAGTCGCTATGCCCATGATTACGATGAACTTCTTAGGGGCTAAACTTTCGGCAAATCGACGACTTTGTCCTGCAAAGAGTATCTTAAAAATACTCACGCCAGCGCCAATGAATCCAATGTAGATAATAGGAATGTCGATAGCACGATAATATTGACTATTCATGGTGAGAAACATGCGTGAGGTGTGCTCGAAAAGACTGTAGTAGAGCAATATGAACAACACATAAGGTGTAGACATAACCCACTTACCGGTACTGAGCGTCAAGTTTAAGCTTGCTAACGTTGTTGCTAGCTTATCGCCGCTTTTGGGCATCGGTTTTTTATCTTCTTGCATATTGATTGCTGCGTAAATGGCGACCATGGCTACGATCAAAGTGGCGTAAACCGGAATACGCATAATGTCTTGAGTGCTCTCTGGTGCTATCCATCCAAACAATTGGTACACAGACCCCATGACATCGACATCATACATAGCGGCCCCGATCAGCGTAACGAAGATACCCACTGCAGAGGCCACTCGTATTTGAATCTGCAATACATGAGGCCACGCCTCTTCCTTACCTTGTTCTTTCAAGGTGTCGTATGCCAAAGCTTCGTCGGCACCGCTAGCAAGGGCCATAGCTAAGCCACTTAATATCCGGTTAACCAAAAATACCGCGAATACCAAACTCGGATTACCTGTCGGGACAAAGGCTATCATGGCGATCTCAACGAACATGATAATCGAGGATAAGACGACAAGTTTCTTACGACCTAAAGTGTCGGCAAAGGCTCCTGATGGTACTTCCGCAAGAACGATGGTAGCAGCCCAAATCACATTGAGCATTGCAAACTGCGACAGTGTTAACCCGTAATCCAGATAGAGCAGGGTGAAAACAGGATAATAAAAACGCGCAAAATAGCTGCTTCGAAACATTAAGAAGTAGCGCACATTGCGAACTTGGAGGATTTCCTTAAGTGTCATGACTTTTTCATTTATTAGACTTATATAAGGTTATGTATAACCCTTTTTGGCCGAGATGGTAAGGTTTCAGCCGAAAAATCATAGGTTTGTTGCAAAGCGATTTAGCTTTGAATATTTAGAGCAGATTAATTATGGTGGCTTCCGCATCAAAAGGACTCTTCTCAGTGTCCTCGTTAGTGACAATAAAATAAAAAACCACTAGTCACTCGATTTTCTAGCTAATCAGCATCTATGCTGTATACATGAGCTGAATGCAATCAATGAGTTAATCATGGATCCATTATCCCAAGGAGTGCTAGGTGCCTCTTTGTCTCAATCATTAAGTAGAAAAAAACAAATAGTCGTTGCTGGTATATTGGGTCTGCTCGCGGGAATGTCCCCTGACTTAGATGTGCTTATTCGTTCGCATGATGATCCTTTGTTGTTCTTAGAGTTTCATCGCCAATTCACACATTCATTGTTTTTCATCCCTATTGGTAGCTTAATTTGTGCGTGGGTGCTACATCCTTTGATTGCGAAAAGACATGGACTTTCCTTTAAACAAAGTTGGCTTTACTGCACGTTAGGTTATAGCACTCATGCATTATTAGACTCTTGCACTAGTTATGGAACTCAATTGTTGTGGCCGTTTACTAATGAGCGTTATGCATGGAGCACGGTTTCGGTCATTGATCCTATCTATACGCTACCTATTTTGATACTGGTCGTTTTGGCAACGTTTAAGCGTAAAACATGGTTAGCCCGATTGGCTTTTTTGTGGGCTGTTATGTACCCAACGATAGGCATGATTCAAAGAGACCGAGCGGAAGCAGCTGGTTGGCAATTGGCTAACGAAAGACAGCATACCCCGATTAAACTAGAGGCCAAGCCGAGCTTTGCTAACATATTACTGTGGAAAGTAGTCTACGAAACCAGCGATCGATATTATGTCGATGCAGTTAGAGTAGGAAGTACAGTGAAAACATACCCTGGACAATCCGTACCTAAACTTGATGTGAATAGAGATTTTCCTTGGCTCGATCCTAACTCACAACAAGCTATCGATATCGAACGCTTTCGATGGTTTTCTAACGGATATGTTGCACAAGATCCTGATGACAAGACACGAGTCATCGACGTTCGATATTCTATAATTCCGAATCAAGTTAAATCACTTTGGAGCATCAAGCTTTCTCCTTCCGCGAACATAAAATCTCACGTTGAATATCATACTCATAGAGACAGCAGTCCTGAGTCCCGCGAAGTGTTCTTTGGTATGTTGTTCGATTCATACTAAGAACATTCAATTGAAGCGCCTAGGTACAGCTCGGAGATTCTAGAGTCTGTCCATGGTCATTCCTATACAGGTAGGAATCTAATAACAGCATTTAGGATAACCTAGTTAGTTTATCAATAAACCTTTCAGTTGCAGTCTGTAGGTTTTCTTGTCACATCACTCCAACTATCATTACAGGATCCTGGAACGTTCGCCCAAGTGACGCTTTGATCACAAAAATACCACCTTGGTATTGTATTGGTATTACTTTGAATAGTACCATTGTTTTGTGCCCTACAGTACCTAAGGATTAGAAATGAAAACGACAAACATCAAACTATCTTCAATGATGTTCATTGAATGGTTTATATGGGGCGCATGGTTCGTCCCGTTATGGCAAATACTAAGTACCAACGGTTTTACCCCAACAGAGATTGCATGGTCATACGCTTGTACTGCAATTGCAGCGATCTTATCGCCAATCTTGGTAGGTTCTATCACCGACCGATTTTTCCCAGCGCAGAAAGTACTCTCTGTGATGTTGTTGGCAGGCGCGGTACTCATGTATTTAGCGGCACAACAAACTGAATTCGCCACCTTTTTCCCGCTTTTACTTGGCTATTCACTGACTTACATGCCAACGATTGCACTGACAAACAGCATTGCTTTTTCTAATGTAGAAGATGTCGAACGTGATTTTCCACGCATTCGTGTGATGGGGACGATTGGTTGGATTGCCTCGGGTGTTGCGATTGGCTTTTTGCCTTCTTGGTTAGGTTACGGTGACATTTCTTCAAGCAATATTCCGCTTATTATTACGGCTGCAAGTTCGGCGTTATTAGGCATATTCGCTTTAACTTTGCCTAATACACCGCCAAAGAGTACCGGAAAACTAGACTTAAAAGTCATGCTTGGTCTTGATGCGATGGTGCTATTGAAAGATCGAAACTTCTTGGCGTTCTTTGTATGTTCATTCATGTTTAGTATGCCACTCGCGTTTTATTACATCTTTGCAAACGGCTTCCTAACAGAAGTAGGTATGAGTAACGCAACAGGTTGGATGACGCTGGGTCAGTTCTCTGAAATCTTCTTTATGTTAGCACTACCATTCTTTACTAAACGATTTGGTATTAAAAAGGTATTGCTTCTTGGTCTTGCTACGGCCGCCATCCGTTATGGATTCTTTGTCTACGGCAGCGCAGACACATGGTATCTGTACTCACTATTGTTCTTGGGCATTTTGCTACACGGCGTAAGCTACGACTTCTACTTTGTAACCGCTTATATTTATGTTGATAAGAAAGCGCCAGCACACATGCGTACTGCTGCTCAAGGTTTGATTACGCTAGGTTGTCAGGGTATTGGTAGCTTGCTTGGTTATCGCCTTGGTGGTGTCTTAATGGAAAAAATGTTTGCATACGACACACCACAAAACGGCTTAACGTTTGACTGGGCAGGTATGTGGGGATTTGGTGGCGTCATGATCGCGATCATCCTAGCCATCTTTATGTATTTCTTCCGTGAGCCTAATGGTGAGATAAAACCAATCCAAATGGCTGATCAGCAAGATTCCTCTAGTGCAGAACAAAAAGCACAAGCTTAAATTTCAGCCCTGCCCGATGTGTTTAATTCATGTTGGGCAGGACGTTTAACCCTTTTTTTGGTAAGTAAGATGACGATTACAAAACAAGACAGAATCCTTGGCACTTTTTATGGTCAAGCACTCGGTGACTCAATGGGGATGCCATCTGAACTTTGGCCTCGCAGTCGAGTAAAAGCCCATTTTGGTTGGATTGACCGTTTTCTTGATGGTCCTGAAGATAACAATGCTGCGTGTTACTTTAAAGCATGTCAATTTACCGATGATACATCAATGGCACTTGCGTTGGCTGACGCAATTATTGAATGTGATGGTCAAATTGTTCCTGAAGTCATCGCTCGTAATGTACTAACGTGGGCAGAAGGATTTGATGCGTTTAATAAAAATATTTTTGGCCCAAGTTCAAAAGCGGCAATGCGCTCGATTAAAGAAGGAGTAGCGATTAGTGAGTTGGAGAACAATGGAGTAACTAATGGCGCTGCGATGCGTGTGTCGCCTATGGGTTGCCTGTTACCAACAAATAACCATGACGACTTCATCGAGCAAGTTGCATTAGCTTCAAGTCCTACTCACAAGTCGGATGTTGCCATTTCAGGAGCTGTCATTATTGCTTGGGCAATATCGAAAGCAATTGAAGGGCACTCTTGGACAGAGATTAAAGATCAACTACCAGCGATTGCTCATACTGCACAAACAAAGAATGTCACGACGTTCAGTGCATCTATGGCATCACGTGTCGAACTAGCTCTGCAGGTGGCAGAAGAGAGATGTGGTATCGAAGAGCGAATGGAGAAAATCTATAACCTAGTGGGCGCTGGTGTAAGTACGATTGAGTCTGTACCGGCAGCGATTGCGATGGTTGAACTGGCCGAAACTGATCCAAACCGCTGTGCAATTTTGTGTGCAAACCTAGGTGGTGATACTGATACCATTGGCGCAATGGCAACAGCAATTTGCGGTGCATTGAATGGTATTCAAGCAATTGACGCTGCGCTCAAGCAGCAGTTAGATAATGAAAACCAGCTAAACTTTGAAGAATACGCGTGCAAATTCCTTTCTCTTCGGGAAGCTAAGGAGCAGGGCCATGCCTCATAATGCACTAATTGAATTAATTCCGACACTTAACAACAAACGTCAATTATGCTTAATCGGCGCTGCTGTCGTCGACATTGTGACCGAAACCCCTTGCTTACCTGAGCGAGGCGGTGACTTGGAAATGCAAGAAAAGGGCATTCATATTGGTGGTTGTGCGCTTAATATCGCGATTGCAGTTAAACGTCTAGGCCTGCAGTCGACCAATGCTTTACCCATCGGAAGTGGAAAATGGGCAGACTTAATTCGTCACTCAATGGAGGAGAAAGGACTACAAAGCAACCTAACCGATCCAAGTGGAGACAATGGCTGGTGCTTAGCCCTTGTTGAACCAGATGGCGAAAGAACGTTTCTTTCTGTCAGTGGTGTGGAAAACAACTGGAATAAAGAAAATCTAAGTCAGCTATCGATCAATGATGACGCGATTATCTATTTATCTGGTTACCAGCTAGCTTCAGATTGTGGCGTAGAAATTATCAATTGGTTAGAAACGCTACCAAATTCTATTCAATTGTTTATCGATTTTGGTCCGCGTATCGCTGACATCGAACCGGTTTTACTTGAGCGGTTGTTGCTCTTGAAGCCAATCATTTCGCTTAACCGTCAAGAAGCAGAGCACCTAGGGATGAAAGACAGTCAACGCTTTGTGGAACAATGGTATTCACGTTATCACTGCCCGTTGATTTTACGAATTGATAGTGACGGTGCGCTATTTAGCAATGGAGAGTCTCATGGAGTCGTTGCACCATTTGCGGCGCAGGTTGTTGATACGATTGGGGCCGGTGATACTCATGCTGGTGGTGTGCTTGCTGGTTTGAGTTCTGGGTGGGAACTGGCCGATGCTGTCCTTCTCGGTAATGCAGTTGCATCATACGTAGTTAGTCATGAAGGCGGCGACTGTGCTCCAAATGTTGTCAAAATCTCAGATTATCTTCGACAATATTAAAATATTGTAATTATAAAAGGGGCTTAACACTCGGTTAAGCCTCATCACTTTCACCATCAATCTAATCGAAGGTCGTTCGGCTCCGAGCGATGCTCATAAGTAATTATCATGAATAACAAAGCTATAAGGATCCTAGCCACAGGTTGCGGGATTAATCTGTGCATCGGTGTGCTTTATACATGGAGTGTGTTTAAAAATGCCCTTATTGAATTAGGCTGGAGCCACACGCAAGCGTCTTTGCCATATACCATTACTATCGTCACATTATCATTAGCGCTTCTGGTGGCAGGGCGTATTCAAGATCAAATTGGCCCGAAGAAGGTACTGATGCTTGGTACATTAATGGCTGGTGGAGGGATGGCATTATCGAGTCTATCTATTACTCCCATGAACTTATGTTTGAGCTTTGGAATGTTGACAGGTTCCGGTATTGGTTTTTCTTATGCGTGTCTTAATCCGACTGCAATGAAATGGTTTCACGCTTCCAGAAAAGGAATGGTCAATGGCGCGCTGGCTACAGCCTTTGGCTTGGCGGCACTGTATCTTGCACCTCTAACTAGTGTGCTGATTTCTGAACTCGGGTTAGAAGTGAGTTTGCAGATCCTTGGGCTTGGTTTGTTGCTGATTGCGTTTCCTTTGGCGTGCTCTTTCACCAATCCACCTTCAGATTTCAAACCTAAACCTGCAAACATGAAACGTGAATCGAAAGCTAAAGCTCAAAGTACCGACGTGTTATGGCGAGATATGCTATCGACGCGTCCTTTTTATCTACTATGGTTTGCTTATGCATTTGGGGCATCTGCAGGGCTAATGATCATCGCAAACATCACCTCGATCGCATCAGAACAAGGGAACATTATAGATGGTGCATATTTGGTGGTAGCGTTAGCAATTTTCAACTCAGGCGGTCGATTAGCCACTGGCTTATTGAGTGATAAGATCGGTTCGATCAAAACCCTTGCTCTAGCTATGTTACTACAATTAGTAAATATGCTGCTGTTTGCTCAATTTGATTCGTCTTTCACCTTAATTCTTGGTGCAGGTTTAGCCGGTATTGGCTATGGCGCTTTACTTGCAGTTTTCCCTTCTGTTATGGCGGAGCTATATGGGTTGAAAAACTTCGGCACCAACTACGGTATTTTATACACGGCGTGGGGCGTTGGAGGATTTATTGGCCCTGTGCTCGCGGGCTGGTCGGTCGATACATTTGGAACTTACGATCTCGCTTACTCTACGTGTGCTGTTTTAGTTTTTGTTGCTACGATATTGTTGCTTGTGGTCAAACCAAAAGAGGATGCGAAGCAAGTCGTTGCTGTCACGTGAGATAAATAAAAAGTTGAAACTTGCCTGTTTCAGCTTTTTTCGTCGCCCTATCTAATCCTTTCCAATATCAGGTATAATGCAAAAATTGCTGATAAAAATAAGAACGTTATGACAACCTACCAGCCTCTTATCGAACTGATACTGACTCGTATTGAACAAAAAGATAAATCACCGCTGTATATGAAGATATCTGAATCAGTAAAGGTCGCCACTGAACAGAAAATCTTAAAAAGTGGAGATTTTATTCCCACGGAGCGCGAGTTCAGCGATTTGTTAGGTGTCTCAAGGATAACGATTCGAAAAGCGTTAGACGTGCTCGATAAAGATGGCGTCATTGTTCGCTCTCGTGGTTTGGGAACCATGATTAGCGACACGGTAGAGTATTCAGGTAAAGCTGCGACAGGTTTTTCTCAACAAGTCGTGTTAAAAGGGAAAAAGCCAGATACGCTTTGGATCAAGAAAGACACTGTATCTTGTGTGGCGGAAATCGCCCAAACCCTAAACCTTAAAGAGGGGGAGGAAGTGTTTCTTTTGAAGCGCGTTCGTTATATTGATGAGCAAGCGGTATCAATTGAAGAATCTTACGTTCCGTCTGATTTGATTCAAGATCCAGATGACATCCAGTTATCGTTGTACGATTACTTCCACAGTCAAAACATAACACCTTCAAGAACGCAAAGTCGTGTGTCGGCAAAAATGCCAACAGAAGAGTCACTTGAGAAGCTTAATATAGACTCGACAACTCCCGTATTACTCATTGAACAAACCGCGTTTGACAATTCAGGGCGTCCAATCGAATACAGTATCAATCATTGTCGAGGTGACCTGTACGTGTTTGTCAGCGAGTAAAGTAGCAATACAGTTTGCAAAGAAACCACACCGCTTGCTGGCGGCGTGGTTGTGGTATTTCATAACTAGAAAACTAGCGGAGCTGATTTAACAATTTTGAATTAATCGCACTCTAGCCCCACTGTTTTAGCCTTCTCAGACTCAAGCTCAGCCATATTTTTCGTTTGCTTGAACGATTCATCAAACAGCACTTTCTTTTCTTCTGCACTTTCAATTTCGTCGGTCACGTCAACCTTCAATATTAAGTTCAAACCAAGTGCAACGAGAGAACCTGTGGTAATTCCCGAACCTAGAATAACTCTTAAGGAATCTGGGAAGTAGGTCAATGTTTCAGGACGAATCGTCACTGTCATTCCGGCGGCGACACCCAGAGCAACAATCAACATATCGCGCTTGGTAAAGTTCAGACGAGACAGAATGTTGATACCGGATGAGATGATCATTGAGAACATAACGATGCCAGCACCGCCTAACACGCTGCTAGGAATAGTAACGACTAGGCCACCTATCTTAGGAATCAACCCTGCACAAACCATAATGACGCCAGTAAAGGCGACCACATGGCGACTTGCAACACCAGTAATCGAGACAATACCAACGTTTTGGCTGAATGAAGAAAACGGTGTCGTGCCGACAACGGACGCTAAAGCACTGCCCACTCCATCACATAAGATACCACTGGAAAGTTTTTTACCCGTGAGCTTAGTTTTGGTGGCATCGCTTAGGGCTAAGAAATCCCCTGTAGATTCCATAATAGTGACCAAGTAAGCGATGGACATACCGATAATGCCAGCTACAGTGAATTCAATGCCAAACGGCAATAGGTCTGGAGTAGCAAAAACAGTCGCCTCTTTTACAGGAGTAAAGTCCACCATGCCCAATGCCAACGCAATCAGATATCCAACAGCAATACCAATAACGATAGATGCCGCACCGAAGATTCCCTTGCCAAAGTTAGAAATTGCGATAATCAATAAAAGAACGAAAGTGCCGAGAGCAAGATTTTCCAACCGTCCGTAGCCTTCTTGGCCTACAAAGCCTCCCGCGATCCAGTCGATACCGACAGGGAGTATGGTAAGACCGATCAATACAACGACCGTTCCGGACACGACGGGCGGGAACAACTTGCGTATTTGAGGCATAAATTTGGAGCCAATGATCATGACCAAGGAGCCAACCAATGCCGCTCCAAAGATGGCAGCAACACCAGATTCAATGCCAATAGAGATAGAGATAGCAACAAACGTAAAGCTTGTGCCCATAACAACCGGAAGTCTAATGCCTATTACTCCAACGCCTTTACATTGGATGATAGTAACGACTCCCGATACCAGTAACGCTGCATTAACTAAGACAATCATTTCATTAGTCGGAAGGCCAATGGCACTTCCCACAACTAAAGGCACCGCAATGATTGCCCCCATAGCCGCCAGCATATGTTGAAATGCTAATAGTAACGATGTTCCAAATGGCGGTTTATCCTCAACTTCATATGTTAACTTCATACTACGTCCTTCTATTCACCACTTAATAAATTCGTCAGCAATAGAGCAAGTTATGTTCCAAGAGCTTTGACAACCGATTATTACGTTTAGCTTTTTAGAGACTCGTTGGAGTTTGGCGATGGTAATAATTAATTTTTGATTGATGGATTTGTGAGCATGCCGCTCTCCGAGTTTAGTGGTGATTAACCGTGAACCTCGAAAGGGTAACAAGGTGTCAAGTTGATAGTTAGTGGCGATAACGAGGTTATCATTTTGATAGCTAAGCCTTGAGCAGGTGGTTAAAACGACGGGTTTAATTCATTTTTACTAACGTCAACGTCGTAAATAGACTAAGATACACGGCCTTTATCTAGCCCAGAGCCCAGAGAGTAATGACTGACAAAACATCTCCAACAACATTCGCTGACCTAGGTCTGATTCCAACCCTAGTTGAGCGACTAGAGGAGTTGGAATACAGCCAACCGACTCCAATCCAATCTCACACCATTCCTTACCTACTTGAAGGGCGTGATCTTGTTGGTGGTGCGAATACGGGTTCTGGTAAAACTGCCGCGTTTTCGCTGCCGATTCTGCAAAAAATCTGTCAACAGGACAAACCTAACAGTCGTCGTGGCAACACGGTTTCTCACCTAATTCTTGTTCCTACGCGCGAACTAGCGTCACAGGTGGCGTATAACGTTAAATCGTACTCATATCATCTACGAAATGAGATAAAAACGGTTGCTGTATTCGGTGGTGTCTCAGCAAACCCTCAAATGCTAGCGCTTCGAGGTGGCAGCGACATTGTTGTGGCAACACCTGGACGATTACTTGATCTGGTATCAAGTAATGCTATTAAGCTAGACCAAGTGCAAACACTAGTACTAGATGAAGCGGACCGTATGTTGAGCTTAGGCTTTACAGAAGAGCTCAACAAAATTCTTGCTTTGCTACCAGAGAAAAAACAGACGTTACTATTTTCAGCAACTTTCCCTGAGAAAGTAACAAGTCTGGCGCAGCACTTACTTAGCAACCCTGTTGAAGTGCAATTGCAAAGTGCTGAGACCAGTACTCTCGTGCAACGTGTGTTTAGCGTGAATAAAGGTCAAAAGACGGCGGTACTCGCGCACTTAATCAAACAGCATCAATGGCGACAAGCGTTAATCTTTGTTAATGCCAAAAATAGCTGTAACCATTTAGCACAAAAGCTATCAAAACGCGGTATCACTGCAGAGGTTTTCCATGGTGATAAAGGGCAGGGTGCTCGTACACGTGTGCTAGAAGGGTTTAAATCTGGCGACATTCAAGTCCTGATCGCAACCGACATCGCAGCTCGTGGCCTTGACATTGAAAAGCTACCGGTCGTGATCAACTTTGATCTGCCACGCAGTCCCGCCGATTATATGCACCGCATCGGGCGCAGTGGCCGCGCAGGAGAAGTTGGTCTTGGTTTATCTCTTATCGATTATGACGACTACCATCACTTTAAAGTGATAGAAAAGAAAAATAAGTTCCGTCTTGAACGCGAACAAGTTGCGGGATTTGAAGTGGATGATGACCAGAGTGAAGCTTATTTCGCACCCGTGAAACCACGAGCAAAACCGGCTGGAACGGGTAAGAAAAAAAAGAATCGAAATCAATAGAACAACGCTGATTAAGATTAGATAGAAATCATTGCGGACTAGTTTTGGCCGCAATGATAATTCATTATAGTTGTGCTTAATGATTTGCTATTAACACAACAATGTTCAATACACTAAACACAGTTAGCCACTCAACGTTCACTTACAAAGACTGAAGATGACGATAGAGACTAAATAAGTTTAATTGTTCCATCTTATCGTTTTATCCCTATATCCACGTATTCTAACGTCTCATTACCCCTTAGCGATTCAGCTATTGCCAACAAAACCGATGACATAAACCATACCAAGCATGACAAATTTCATGCACTAAAGTCGCTATCATCCTAGAACTTTATATTCACGAGCTGGTCACAAGCTCGTGTATCAATAATTGGTGTGAATGATGGCAAAAACTTGGATGGTCTCGGCTGTGTGTATGGCGCTGCTCGGCGGTGGTGCGTATTTCTATCTACAATCTTCGGAGCAGCCGTTAGCTTTTCCTACTCTGGCGGTAGAAAAAGGAACCATTGAGAAACAGGCGGTGGCCGTTGGTAATATCGTGCCCGCTCACTCAGTATCCATCAAATCTCAGATTGATGGCATAGTAGGTGAGATTTATGTCAGCGTCGGTGAAAAAGTCAAACAAGGTCAACCGCTCATCAAGGTTCGTCCTAATCCAACACCTCAAGCGTTAACCGATGCTTCAACCGATTTGATGCGCAGTGAAGCAGAGCTTGAATCAGCCAAGCAAAAGCTTGCCAACTTAAAGAGCTTAGTTGAGCAGGACATTATTCCTAAGAACTACGATGAGTACGTAAGCGCTCGTTCGTCGGTGAAATCTGCTCAAGCCAATGTGTTGCAAAAGCGTCAGAACCTTGAGCTTATCCGCAGCGGTGAAGCCTCCATCGGTAATGCTCGTCTGACATCCACTATCTACGCGCCGATTGATGGTACGGTTCTTAATCGCAAAGTTGAAGTCGGTGAACCAATAATCTCCACCCAATCCAACCAAGAAGCCACCGCCATGATGTCGCTAGCGGATATGAATAGTTTAATTTTCAAAGGCAGTGTCAGTGAACATGACGCCGCTCAATTGTCTCCAGGAATGCCTGTTGTGTTGACCGTTGCACCGTACCCTGATGTGGAAATTACCGGAGTACTGTCCAAGGTTGCTATTCAGTCTGAAAACTTAAATTCACCAGCAAGTAACTCGTCGGCAAAGAGTTTCGACAATGGATTTGGCGTTGAGGTGGGTGAGCTGTCGATCCCTAAAGGGGTTGTGTTGCGTTCAGGTTTCTCCTCGACAGCTAAAATTACCCTGAAGAAGTCAGAAAACGTCTTAACCCTGCCTGAGCGAGCACTGCAATTTAACGGCGACACACCCAATGTATTGATCCCCGATGCTTCTGAGCAGGGTTTTCACACACAACCAGTGAAACTCGGTCTGTCAGATGGCATTAATGTCGAGGTGCTCGACGGAGTTGAGTTGAACGAAGAGATTATCGACAACAGCATGATGGCAGGAGTTACACATGGCTAAGTTATCGTTGTCGAAATTAGGGTGCGCGGTATTAATTACTACCTTGAGTTTACCAAGTTATGCGATTTCTATAGAGCAAGCTTGGCAACAGGCAAAACAAAATGACCCGAATTATGAAAAAGCTAAAATTGGCGTGCAACTGGGTGAAGTGGGAGTTGAGGCACGGCGCAGTTCTCTACTCCCAGGCTTAAGTGCCAATGCCTCTGCTAATTGGAGTGAGTCGACAGACAATTCGAATAGCTACGGGGCAACACTGTCTCAAACCATTTGGGATAGCAGTTTATGGTCAGATTTAGATCTGGCGAATGCGAAATACATCAAAGCACAACTAGAGCTTTCTCGCTCACACAACGAGTTGGCGCAAAGACTGTTGTCTTCATATTTGGACGTAGCAAGTGCGCAGGGAGATCTTCAACTGGCCAAGTCTAAGCTAGAAGAAGGCAATAAGCTGCTGAAGATTATCGAGAAGCGCTACCGCGCCGGTAAAGTAAAATCGGTGGACGTAGAAGAGATTCGCGCAACTCAGGTATCTGAACAAGCTGGTATTTTGAGTGCGCAAGCTGACTTAGAAGTAAAAAGAGCAACGCTTGCCGAACTTATCAATCAAACGCCGCAAAATGTTGACCAAATTCGTACCGAGTCCCTGGCAGAGCCACCTATGTTGGTGAACTCACAACAACAATGGTTAAAGCTTGCGAAAGACAGCAGTCCAGAGTTGCTGGTGGCGGCGCAGAATGTTAAAGCGAGCGAATTTGCGAGAGATTCTGCCAAAGGTGGCTATTACCCTACATTAAAGGGAGATGTGGGATACAACGGTGGTGACCAACGCAAAGATGGTGAGTTCAGTGCCGGTATTACTCTGAGTGTCCCCATTGACCTCAATGGCTCGACGCGTGCCAAAGTAGATGAAGCATCACTTAATATTCTCAGCACCAAGCAGGACTTTCGCAAAGTAGAGATCGATATCCATAAACGCGTGGTGCAGCAATTTACTCAAGTGGGAATCAATTGGAATCAAGTGCTGATGGCAGACAAACTGGTGCTATCTCGAGAGAAAGTTCTGCGGAGTAAAGAGAAACTATACGATGCTGGATTGCTGGAAGTGTCAGAGGTAATCAACGCCCACAACAGCCTGTTTGAAGCAAAAAACAGTCTACAAACCAATCTGTACAATTATTGGCGCCAGCGCATAGGCTTATTGCAAACGGCAGGAAAGCTGGATGATGACACGATCGCATTGATATCTCGAGCTCTTAACTCATGACCAATCTGTTGCAGCAAACATGGCAAACTCTGCTGGCGCACCGCATGAAAAGTGCGCTCGCA
Source organism: Vibrio sp. SCSIO 43133 (assembly GCF_023716845.1). Classification (NCBI taxonomy): domain Bacteria; kingdom Pseudomonadati; phylum Pseudomonadota; class Gammaproteobacteria; order Vibrionales; family Vibrionaceae; genus Vibrio; species Vibrio sp. SCSIO 43133. Next base: position 828,010 of record NZ_CP068025.1, on the reverse strand, counting down.
ATTATTGCCATTGCTTGGGGTGTCATCTCCGTGGTGGTGTTGATTGCACTTGGAGAGGGCTTTTATCGTCACCAAACTCAACAGCTATCTTTCTTGATGAATAATGTACAGGTTGCATTTCCTTCTAGTACCAGCAAGGCCTGGCAAGGCTTACCTTCTAGACGCCAGATCACCATTTCCCAAGAACAAGTTGAAAGAATAAAAAACACCGGCTTCGTCGACGCTGTGTCCAGTGTTTACGCCAAATGGGATGCCAGCGTTACCAATGAAAAAGGGCAAAACTTATCGCGCAGTGTAAACGGTATCGACTCGAGCTATTTCTCCCTTATGCAAATTAAGTTCGAACCCACCTCGCGCCATATCTCGCCTAGTGATATTGCTAATCACACTCGTGTAGCAGTGTTAGGCGACCAAATTGCTAAGATGGGAGGCCTCTCCATTGGTCATACCGTCAAAGTGAACGGCATTCCTTTTCTGGTGATTGGCGTGCTCAAAGATGAAGATTCCGCCAGCTTTTTCAGTGATAGTCGCACTGTGTACATTCCTCAAACTACTTATCGTGACTTATGGAACGTTAAACCATGGATGCTGTTAATGAAGCCTATTGAGGGCATGGATGCGCATTCGTTTAGAAAAAGTGTTGCCGATTTTTATTCGAAGCTGCTTCATTTTGATCCCACAGATAGAGACGCTATTGATATGCCAGACTTTAGCGAGGGTGCTTCCATGATTAAGGGGATCTTCAGAGGTATCCAGATATTCTTGGGCGCAAGTGGCGCCATGACCATGGCAGTTGGTGCGCTTGGTGTTGCTAATATTATGTTCCTGTCTGTTACCGAAAGAACCAGAGAAATTGGTGTGCGCCTAGCAGTGGGAGCAACGCAAAAATCGATTCTGAATCAGTTTATCCTTGAAGGGCTTATTCTTGTCGCCGTTGGAACGGCGCTAGGGTTGGCGTTTGCCTTTGCTACTGTGATGTTACTTAACTCCATCGCTCTTCCCGAGTGGTTAGGCACACCAGTGATAACTGGAGGCTCCATTGCTTGGTCGCTACTGGTGACTCTGATTTTAGCGTTGATGGCCTCTTATTTTCCCGCGAGGCGAGGTTCACGCCTTACACCGGTTATTGCCTTAAGTGCGAGGGCGTAGCGATGTTGTTACCAATAAGACAAATCTTTCAGGAAATGTCAGCAGAAAAGTTGCGTTTGGGTTTAACCATATTGGCGGTGGCTTGGGCAACGCTATGTATTGCTGCCATGCTTGCTGTCGGTGAGGGTATTCGTCAAGGAGTACTGAAAACGGCGCAAAATGGCAATGGCAACTTGATCTACTTAACTGGCGGCATCGCCAGTATCGACCATGGCGCTTTCCACCAAGGTAAGTTTCTTAAGTTAAAAAAAGAGGATGTCCAAGTTATCAAGGCGTTACCTGAAGTAGCCAGTGTCGCTCCTACTGCTCAATGGAACGAAAACATCACGGTTGGCGATAGAGGTTCATGGAAACAGCCGATAGCTGTTCCGACCGATTTTGCGTCGATGACTAACCTAATCCCGTTGCCGGGAGGGCGATGGTTGAACCCGCTAGACCAAAAGCAGATGCGCAAAGTGGTTGTGCTTGGCTATTCATTGGCTGCAGACCTGTTTAATCCAACTGACGACTATAACTGGTTTGCGACGGTGACTTTACAAGCGGATCCTGTTGGAAAAAAGGTGAAAATTGGCAGTGAGGAATTTACGGTTGTTGGGGTTTTGGCGAAGAATAGCGGACGAGTTGAGCAAGGGGATGGCATTAACTATTCGAGCTTTGTACCGCTGGCTACTTGGCAACGGTTTCACACCAATGGAGACATTGGCGGTATAAACGTCGAACTTAAAGCCAATGTGGACCGCAAAAGGTTGGCGCAAATCATTCGCCAAGTCATCGCTCGTAAACACGGAGCAAGCGTCCATGACGAGCAAGTAGTTCAAGTGGAAGACATGTTCCTACGACAAAAAAGTATGCAGCAGTTTCTTATTGGCTTACAAAGCTTCCTCGGCATTATTGGTTTTGTCACTCTTGCGGTGGCGGGTGTTGGGATTGCCAATGTCATGTATGCGACGGTAAAGCGTTCAACTCGCGATATTGGCGTTCGTATGGCGGTGGGGGCAACGCCTACGGCTATCCGTGTTCATTATTTAGTTCAATCTCTTATGACCATGATGATGGGTGGCGCGTTAGGGTTAGGTGTCACTTACGCTCTGATCTCTGCGATTAGCACCATCAGCCTTGAGGGAAATGCGTTCTATGAACAACTCGGAAAGCCTGTTCCTGAATTATCTTGGATTGTGGTCGCGATTGTTATCGTTACCCTAATGATTATCGGTGTCGCATCGGCTTGGTTACCCGCCAACAGAGCGGCCAAAGTCAGCCCGCTGGAGGCATTACAAAGTGAGTAACAATAACGCGAAACAAAGCTTGGCAAATATGCCTCTTGTTGAGCTGGCTAATATTTGCAAATACTACGCTAGTGGTGAAATGGAAGTACGTGCATTAGATGGCGTTGACTTAACCATTAACCAAGGTGAATTCCTGTCGATTCTTGGTCCTTCGGGCTCTGGAAAATCAACCCTAATGAACATGCTTGGCTGCTTAGATAAACCTAGCGATGGGGACTATTTATTAGCAGGCCAGAATGTCGCGAGTTTAACCGCTAATGCTCTAGCTACAATTAGAAACCAGAAGATTGGCTTTGTGTTCCAAAGCTTCAATTTACTTGAATACGCTACCGCACTCGACAATGTAGCGTTACCTCTGGTGTACGGCGGAATTAAAGCTAAAGAGCGTCGCCAGCGTGCGGCAAGACTGCTAGAGCAGGTAGGCTTAGGGGACCGCCTTGACCATAAACCAAACCAACTATCTGGTGGTCAAAAGCAGCGAGTTGCCATTGCTAGAGCCTTGGTAAATGACCCTCAAATTATCCTAGCTGATGAACCCACAGGCGCATTGGACTCGAAGTCAGGCGCTGAGATTGAAGCATTGTTTAATCAACTTCATGAGGAAGGCAGAACACTCATTATTGTTACTCACGACAATGCATTAGCAGAGCGTACTAAACGTATTATTACTATTAAAGATGGTAAGGTGATTTCAGATAGAGCGCCGACTTAGAGCTTCTGCGTAAGATTCATTCAATGAGTTAACATGCCGACTACTATCTTCGTGAGGGAATATAATTAGTGGCGGCATGCATTCTATTAAGTTAGCGCTGTGCTTAGTTCGTTACTTGATAGCATACGTTTGGAAAATCAGCCCACCAATTTCGTTGATGATTTGGTTACGTTCAGACATCGATAGGTCGGTTTGTGTTAGATAAATGCTGATGACCAATGGTTTGCGATTGTCAGCCCAAATAGCACCAGTAAAACCACGTGAACCATTAGCGCCTGCACCAGAGCGGTCTGCGATAGACCATCCTTGCGGTAGAACCGATCGTAGCAATGAATCTGAAACCGTGTTCCCTTGCATCCAAGCCATTAACTGATTTTTCGAGCCTTGATTCAGGGCCCCTTCAAATAGAAGACGATGCAGTGTGGTATTCATCGCATTTGGTGTTGTTGTATCCCGTTTATCGCCTGAAAGTGCCTGATTTAACTCTGGTTCAATGCGGTCTAATCGAGTCACGTCATCTTGGTTCAAACGTAGAAACTCAGTGAGTCCTTGAGGTCCCCCTATGGAATGCAGAACGATATTGGCTGCGGTGTTGTCGCTCGTTTCCATTGTCGCTTCACAAGCTTTGCTGACGGTAATGGAACTGCCCACCATTTTCTCTGTGACTGGTGACCAAGGAATAAGTTTGTCAGACGTTATGGGAGCCAAAGCGTTCTTGTCTAGCTCTCCTGAGTCAGCGTCATGCAACATCTTTGCACATGCCAGAGTTTTAAACGTGCTCATCATAGGAAACCGCTCATTGCCTCGATAGTGCCATTGCTGTTGATTGCTGGAATCCAAAACGGAGACGCCGATGCGTCCTGAGATTCGTTGCTCAATTGATGCTATAGATTCATCGAGCGTTGAGGCAGATGAAAAGAAAGATATAAGTATGAGGCTCAAGAGCAAAACAGGTTTTTTCATGGTTTCAGTTTTTACAGGAAAGCGAATTTACGGTGCGGAGTATTGCTAGGGAAACGGTATTATTCAACCGTCAAAATGCGCACAGTGCTTAATATGTTCAATGAACAACGGTATCTTGTTGGCTACATGCCTTCTTGACGCGTAAAATGCATATAGCACCAAGTCATCAGGTTGATGCTCCATTTCTATCACTTTCAAAGCACCAGAACTCAGTTCACCTTGGCATATGTCTCTAGGGAGAATTGCCAGCCCTATACCAGAGAGCGCGCCTGTTTTAGCGAGATGTCCGCTATTGACCTTAAAAGAAGACTTCACTTTTTGGGTAATTCGTTCACCGCTGTCCGTTTTGAAAACCCACGGTTCGCCATTGATCGCGGTCAGACTGCTAATGCAAGGAATGTGTTGTAAGTCAGTGGTCTTAAAGGGTATAGGGTAACGATCAAGAAGTTCCGGAGCACCGACTACAATACTAGGCCAGCGTTTAATTTCCCTCGCTACCAAATTGGTATCGTCAAGATTCCCACGATGGAATTTTAAAATTACATCGAACCCGTTGAATAAGTCCTCCTTGGGGCTGACGCTGGTATCACAACTAAGCGATATTGAGGGGTGTTTTTCGCAGAAACTTACCACGGCATTAGCCAACACAGGGGAGTCGGGCATCAGTATTCTCAACTGTCCAACGGCCTCTTGAGAATGATACGTAACCTCTTCAAGTGCATCATTAAGCTTATTTAGCAGTGGCTGTGTGAGTAGATATAGGTGCTCCCCAGCACTTGTCGGCGCAATTCTTCTAGTCGTTCTATCGAAGAGTCGGGTATCAAGTCGCTCTTCAAGCAAGCTGATATGGCGACTGAGATTGGAGGTTGGAAGTTGGAGAAACTCCGCGGCACGTTTAAAGCTCATGTTTTCGTACACACAATGAAAGCTCTTTAGCCATTGTTGGTCAATTCTCTCAAGCACGACTTATTGTCCCAAAATGTTGGATTAAGTAACTCAATATAGACACTTTATTGCTAATTATGAGTTTATACAATGATGAAATCAATTAAATCACGAAGGTATAAACGCGCATGAGTTGGCTTGAAAAGCTATTACATAGAAAAAAACTGGTTAGTAATCGCAAAGCAAACATACCCGAAGGTTTGTGGAGAAAGTGCCCTCAATGCGGCCACATTCTTTACAACAAAGCGTTGCAACTGAGTTTGGAGGTATGCCCCAAATGTAGTCACCATATGCGAATAACAGCACGTCGGCGTCTCGCTAGTTTCTTAGATACCGAGGAACAGGTTGAAATTGCAAGTCACTATCAACCAGAGGATATCTTGGGTTTTAAAGATAAAAAGCGTTACACCGACCGCTTAGCTTCAGCACAAAAAGAAACTGGGGAGAAAGATGCCCTCGTCGCAATGAAGGGACAGCTTATGGGGTTGCCTGTTGTTGCCTGCGCGTTTGAGTTTTCGTTTATGGCTGGTTCTTTGGGGTCGGTAGCAGGCGCTCGGTTTGTTCACGCTGTTAACGTCGCGAGAGATAGCAATTGTGGCCTAGTGTGTTTTTCAGCTTGTGGTGGTGCACGGATGCAAGAATCTTTAATGGCATTGATGCAAATGGCCAAAACCAGTGCCGCTTTGAATCAACTATCAATGGCTGGATTACCTTATATTTCCGTCCTCACTGACCAAACATATGGCGGTGTGTCTGCTAGCATCGCTATGCTAGGTGACATTAATATTGGTGAACCCCAAGCAAGAATTGGCTTCGCTGGACGCAGAGTCATTGAGCAAACCGTACGTGAAGAATTGCCAGAAGACTTTCAGCAAAGTGAGTTTCTTTTGGAGCATGGGGCGTTAGATATGATTGTGGATAGGCGCGATATGAGAAATCGAATCGCTGAGCTTTTATCTAAGATGACCAATAGTCAGCTGGTGGAAGAGAGTGATTAAGCATTTACACTGATTTACTCTCCCTGACGTAGGGTTACATTAGAAGGAGTAGAGTTAAAGCTCAACAGGAGCGTTATTATGAACAAACTCTATTCAATGGTGCTCGCCCTCATCCTGGCTATCATCTTTATCTGGCTTCAAGCGGAGCCTTCATTGGTCGCCAATGAAACCTCCATGCAATGGCGAAGCGCCTTAATCCAAATCACGGGTATCGTTTCAGTACTTCTATTAACTCTAGTGATGTTGCTCGCTTTGAGATTACCACTGATTGAGAATTTTACCTGAGGCTTAGATAAGTCTTATCGCCTACATAAATGGGTAGCAATCTATGCTGTTATCATAGGCGTTATTCACTGGCTACTTGCTATCGTACCAAAACAACTGGTGCGTGCGGGGTATATTGAACGACCTCAGCGTGGTGCTTCGTCCATAGACCCTGACTCTTTCTATGCTCTAATTCGTCCTTTGCGTGGCAGTGCGGAAACAATGGGCGAGTGGACGTTGTACTTATTTGTCGTTTTAACGGTATTGGCGTTATTTGCTCCTGTTCGCTATAAGTTTTTTAGATGGACTCATAAACTGATGGCGATTGCCTTTATCGCTATCGGCTATCACTCGCTGATTCTTCTCAAACACTCATATTGGGATAACATTATCACACCAATCATTGTGTTCGTTGTTCTTGCGGGCATTACGGCTGCCATTTTGAGTGTGATTGGGTGGATTGGCAAAGACAACAAACATGCTGGCACTATCAGTGAGGTGGTTTATAGCAAAGAAAATCATACGACGCGACTTTCCGTCCATCTTCCAAGTTGGAGAGGTCATTTAGCTGGTCAGTTTGCGTTTGTAAGGATCGGCAGCGAAGAACCCCACCCGTTCACTATCGCTTCAGTAGATAGTAAACAGCGCAATGTAAGCTTTTTAATTAAGGCTCTTGGCGACTTTACTGGCAACATTCATAAGCAAGTTCAAATAGGACAACAGATAGAAGTTGAAGGTCCGTATGGCAAGTTCGATTTTGACGATAGTAAAAAGCAAGTATGGATTGCTGGGGGGATTGGTTGCGCGGCGTTTAAAGCCCGATTGGATGAACTCGCCCAACAACCAGATAGAGGTGGAGTTGTTTTCTATTATTGTACCGAGAGCCCATCGCCTTCTTTGATCATAGAGATGGAAAGTGCAGCCAGAAAAGCAAACGTTGAGTTTCATGTGATCGATAATCGGCTAAAACCTTTTTTGTCTATTGAGCAGATACGCCAAAAATATCCTGATATTGCGCAGCGAAGTATTTGGTTTTGCGGTCCTGTTGGATTTAGGAAGGCGTTGCTGGGTCAACTTAAGGCAATCAGATTCGACACAAAGAATTTTCATTCAGAGTTGTTCAACTTTCGTTGATCTTGTTTAGTTCGGATTCTCTCACAAGGTTCAAAGGTGCTGTTTGATGTGTTCAACCAAAAATAAACTAATGGTTGGTAATTGAACTGGTATAGAAAGACTGCAATATTGAACGACGAAACCCACGAACAATCAGCCAACAAGCACTAGGTCGCTTGGGTCAGTGAATAGGATCAGACATATGGAAGTTAAAGATTGGGACACTCCATTCAGCGAAGGAACGATATATATCGTTGATTTATCATGGAATGGAAGGCATTTTGCAGTGACGTTTCCAGATGGTAGTGGTTACGAGCTTGAAGGAAGTGAGCGGCATAAAGATTACGCATTGATAGTAAGTGTCTTCCATGAAGAAACTGAAAGTCAATACGATGTCATGTTTGATACGGTAAGTGGGTTTCGCCTGTTAGATGAAGGTGGTTTACTCGAACTTTGGGCGGTAGGGGATAGATTCCCAAATTGTGCTCTTATTAAAGGGCATCTATGGAGTAAAGAAAGTCCAATAACGTTTATTTCTGGCTATGAAGATGAATGGTCCCACTTAATTGCAACCTCCGATGAGTGTGTAGAAATTGTTTCTCATAAGCATCCAGACATCAAGCTAGTAGGGAAATCTAATAAACGGGAAACAGCTAAGTAACCATAAAGCTCAATGAAAACGTACGGTAGTGAGCATCTAAGGCATATTTTAATAAGCTACTGACCCACTTATGTGCTGTTATCAACGTCACTTTGGTACAAAAATATACCGTTATTCCCTTGATAAAGAGAATCTCCTACAGCGTGTCGTATATCTAGTTAACATGAGCTGGTTTACATATTCAGTAATCTACACGCTATAGAACAACATCTTCGTTTTCACGAAGATGTTGTTCTATTTGAGATCGAAGGTGGGTATTGGATAGTAAATAACTTATCACTTCCCAATATGCTATCTCAACGCCCTTTGGAACTTGAATCTCTTTGGTTTAGTGACATTGGGACGGTGTACTTCGTAGCTTCTGAATTACCTAATAGCGCTTCTATGGTGGTTACGGCTATTTGGCTAAAGTCGACACCAACAGAGCTAAGTGATGGTCTTTGATATTGATTGAAAGGGCTGTTATCGAATCCTACGACGCCAATTTGATTCAAATAATCAGGGTCGAGTTCTCTAAGTGTTTGAATGAAACCATAAGCGATAACATCAGCAGCGCATACAAAAGCGTCTGGACGAGAGGTCATTCCAAGCACTTTGTGGGCTGCTTCCTTTCCTGATTTTTCCGAGAAAAGTGCATCAAATACAACTTGCTTCGCATTGGCTTCAAGTACAGCGCTTCGATAACCTTCTAGTCGACTATGAGCAGAGTGTTTGTTGTCCAAACCACCGATAAAAGCGATAGAGTTGAAATCTTGTTCGTATAAATGTTCAACGGCGAGTCTAGCGCCACCGAAATCGTCGGTGAAAATATTAATACTCTTCTTAGCCTCTTTGATCTCTCGATCTATCACTGCGATTCGATAGTCATCCTCTATCAAGTTATCTATAAACTTGACGTCGTTAGAAAGCCCGAGAAAAACCGCAGCCGCAATGGTTTTTGAATCAAAGTCTTTACGTATTTGTGCTTCAACTTCTTGTTCGTTATCTCCGAACTCTATGAGTTCCACAACAAGTTTATGGTTGTGGTTTTTTGCAGCTTTAATGAAGTTAGAAATTATTCCCATGACATAGGGTGATTCTAATGAGCTCAAAGAATCAGTTTCCATATCCACCTCGTAAGCGTACGCATAAAGAGCGATCACGGTCTGTGGCACCCCCTTAAGTACTTGAGCAAAGGCATTTGGTTGATACTTATGCTTCTCAATTACCGATAGAACCTTGGCTTTTGTGTCCTCTGGGATATCAGGGTAGTTGTTGATGACTTTTGATACGGTACTTCGAGAGACTCCCGCGAGCTTAGCGATCTGCGTTGCATTGATTGGTTTTTGAGACATGGCAACCTCTAATGAATGGCTGCGAAAATAATACCAGTAAAAGAGTTTCTCTCACGAACAAATATCATACGCTCAAGTAGTTAGTTTGTAGATCTGAATCACGTTTTTTGACTAGAGCATACTGAATGTGCGGTGGATCACTTACACGCAAGGCAAATTCTTATAAGTTTACGAACAGCTGTTCGTAAACTTATAATTTTTGATTCGTGTAGATAGAGATAAATAATGAAGCTAGTAGATTATTTGACGTTTGAAGCAACTTGTCTCAATACAAATGCTGTAGAGGTAACTGCAACTCCTCGTTTTGATGAGGAGGTTGTGTTTTTAGATATTGAGGTTTCAGCAAAAGAACCCACTAGGTTCCCTGAAGTAACCGTAGACGTCCATTTTCCCTTTATCGACATGCACAGTCTTTGGACGCCGTGCCCTCACGGTAACCCCAAAGCATTGCGTAACAAGGGTATCCCAGAATGGTGGCCTTACTACTCAAGTCATATTAGCCATGTCGCTCCGGTAGGGTGTTTTTACTCTCAACGTAGCCAAAGCCGCTTGGCTTTTGCATTTTCGGATTGCAAAAACATTGTTAACGTTCATGCGGGAGCATACGAGGAAGAAAATGTTGGCAGAATTAGACTTCGTCTATTTAGTCAATCGAATGAACAGCTAACCTCTTACCGAGGAACGCTTCGCTTGGACACAAGAGACATACCAGTATTTGACGCGATTGAATCTATGGCTTTGTGGCACGAAAAGCTACTTGGTGGCGAGCAAATGCAAGTTCCTGAAGCAGCCTTGGAACCAGTTTATTCAACATGGTATGCATTCCATCAAGATCTTTCTCAGCAGGAAATTGAAGCGCAGTGCGAGATGGCCGTATCGGCAGGGTGTAAAACAATTATCCTCGACGATGGTTGGCAGACGGATGACAACAATCGAGGTTATAAATACTGCGGTGATTGGCAGGTAGCAACATCGAGATTTCCAGATTTTGCCCAGCATGTACGCAATGTTCAGGGTATGGGCATGAAATATATGTTGTGGCTCAGCGTACCGTTTATGGGGAAGGGGTGCGAGAGATGGAACGAATTTGAAGACTATTTATTGTTCTATAGTGAACAGAATGACACTGGGACGCTTGATCCACGCTACCCACAGGTTCGCGATTATCTAGTGGAAACATTCAGTCGAGTAGTACGTGAATACAATCTTGACGGTTTAAAGCTGGATTTCATTGACGAGTTTGACATGACAAATGCGCAAGGTAGTGCTTTGTCGCCAGACCCAAACAGAGACACAGAATCTCTTCCAGAAGCAGTAGACATGCTGATGGTTGACGTTCGCCGAACTCTGGAAGCTCTAAACCCTAATATAATGATTGAGTTTAGGCAGAGATATATCGGTTCGATGATCCGAAAGTATGGCAACTTGTTTAGGGTTCATGATTGTCCAAATGATCCTATTGGGAATCGAATGGGCATTGTTGATTTGAGAGCTTTTTCGGGCAGTACTTCCGTTCACTCCGATATGTTTACTTGGTCACCTGAGGACACAGTCGAAAGTGCTAGCTTACACTTTATTAACTCCCTATTCGCGGTGCCTCAAATCTCTCCAAACATGCGAAAACTATCAGACTCTCACTTAACGATGGTTAAGCACTGGCTTGGTTTTTGGGTAAAACATAAAGATATTTTAATGAAAGGCAAGATTAAAACTTGCAACCCAGAAATGCAGTATCCGATCGTCGAGTCTTCACTGGATCATCAAAAGGTAGTCGCTGTCTTCTCTGATACACCTGTTGAGGTCTTTCATGATGGTATTACCGATATTACCATCGTCAATGGCTCTATGAACGAAAGAGTCATTCTTAGAAGCTTGAGCGAGAAATCAGTATCCGTTAGCACTTTTGATTGCCTGGGGAAACAATTAGAACACAAGACAATGGAACTGAAAGTGGGTCTTACTGAGCTCGCGCAGCCAATCTCAGGTTATATGAAAATTAGCGTCTAATCGATTTAAAGCCTGATAACCCTACAGTCAGGCTTAGTCCAAATTGCAAGCATTTCTAAGGAGTGATAATGAATAACGTGATTACAGGTAAGGTCAGTAATCAAACCAAATGGTCGTTTGGTTTAGGTGGCTTTGGAAAGGATTTTGGTTTGGTGTTAGTAAACATCTTTATCATGATTTACTACACAGACGTCGCCGGTCTCTCCCCGATATTCCTAGCAGGTATGTTTCTACTTGCTAGGGTATGGGACACCATCAACGACCCAATACTGGGTTACATAGTTGCTAAGACAAATACTCGATGGGGTAAATACAAGCCTTGGATTCTTGTCGGGAACGTATTGAATGCCGTCTTCTTAGTGGGCATTTTCGCCGCTCACCTTTTTGAAGGTAACGCGCAACTGTGGTGGGTAGTGTTTACCTATGTAGGTTGGGGTATGACCTACACGATGTTAGATGCACCTTTCTGGTCATTAGTCCCTAAGATCACTCTGAATAAAGATGAAAGAGAAGGGTTAATGCCTTATCCAAGAGTATTCGCGACTGCTGCAAGTTATACTGTGCAGGGGGTAGCTGTTTATGCGGTGATGTTTTTTGGTGCGGGTGATGATGGGCGCGGCTATATGCTGTTCGCCGTGTGTGCTGGAGTGTTGGCTATCATTAGCGCTTTGATTACATGCAAATGGGTAGAAGAATCCTTTGAAGAGGATGAAGCTGCTTCAAAGAACTTCAACTTAAAGCAAGCTTTCTCGTTGATACTTAAAAATAAACAGTTTCTTTGGCTATTAGCTATTGCGCTTTGTTACAACGTCGGTACTGCTCTTATGGGCGGCTACACATTGTACTTCTATACGTATGTGCTAGGTGATGCGACAAAGCTAGCTGTCGCCTCTGCCTGTGGCGGTATTGCAGGCGTTGGTACTCTACTTTTCTTCAAACCTATCGTCAAAGCCGTTGGTCGCCAAGCTCTGTTCTCTGCTTCATTGGTTTTTCCAGTACTCGCCGCTGTTTCTCTATGGTTTGCTGGGAATTACGCACCAGAGTCGAATCTGCTTATCGGGCTTTCTGGTGTATTCGGAGGTATCTCTGGAGCGGTCTATTGGCTAATCATTTTGATAATGGTTGCGGATACAGTCGATTATGGAGATAAAACAATTGGTATTCGTGCTGAAAGTGTATCGTACTCTGCTCATACATTAATTTCTAAATGCTCTGGTGCTCTTACGGGCTCTCTTATCGGGTTGGGGCTAGCCGCAATTAACTTTGTCCCTAACGAAGTTCAAACGACTGAGGCGTTAACGGGTTTACAGTTCCTATATTTATCTCCTGCGGTACTATGTGCCCTTGGCTTCTTCATCTATTCAAAGTTCTATAAGCTAAACGGTGAAAACCTCGATAAATTGCAAGATGACCTCAGAGCTAAATACGCGTAAAGACTATACTGAGTAAAGTGCCGCCTTATGCCGATAGGACGGGTGGCACTACTGACCGATAAATGCTCCAGCCCAAATACTGTCATTCCTGCCAAGGCAGGAACCTACTGACAACGCCCACTGAATCATATGAACGCCCCCCTCCTAAGTGTTTGACTATGTGGCCGAATTCAGCGTACCACTGCAAACTCCCAATAATGTGCCAAATTAGCGTTATAAATTCAGGTGCATATTGCACTCCCTTCAAAATCTGAACATGGATTTCACTCCAATTAAATACACAACGCTAAGCGAGAACTTTTTTTAAATGCTCGATTGCACACTTATTTATTAAAGATTGTTGTCGGCAAGTCATTATATTCCACTATGTGGAAATTGGATTTCACAAAGTGGAATTGAGGTTGTGATCACAACTACAACATTCGTAAAACACTATATTAGCTTTACTGACAATTTGATTAGAAGAGTAGTAATGAGCCAGAATCAGTCTATCGTCAAAGCGATTAGTATTATTGATGCGGTTGCAATGGGGGATCGAAATCTAAAAGCAATCTCTGAAAGAGTGGAGATACCGACCACTACTGTTCATAGAATGCTTCAAACACTGATTTCTCAGCATCTCATTCGTGATGTTAAAGGTATTGGATTCACTTTAGGCACGAAGCTCATCACTTTAGGCAATATTGCAACGCAATCAATGCCTTTGAAACATATAGCGAGACCGTTTCTAGAAGAGTTAAAAAACCTAACGAATGATACGGTTCACTTAGGTATAAAAGATGAAGATCAGATATTTTATCTAGACAAAATCCCTGGGAATAGAACTATTCAATTACGCTCTAAAATTGGAGATCGACTTCCAATTGCAGTCACGGGAATTGGTAAGTCATTAATGATAGACATGCCTAAAACGGAATGTCATCGTTTGATTAGCGAACAAATTCCCGATAAAAAGGAAGAGATGATTCGTCGAATGGAATCTTATTCTCACGGTGGTTATAGCTTCGACTTAGAAGACAATGAAGATTTCGTTCGTTGTGTTGCTGCACCTATTAGGAATAAAACCGGTAATATTATTGCAGCAATCTCAGTGACAAGTATTAAAGACTATATGGATGATCAGAGAATGAATGAACTTATCCCTATAATTCAAAGTTACAGTGAAAAAATTTCAGAGCAAATAAATTAAGAATTAATTAACACTATTCGTGTTAATTACATAATGGGCCGTTTAATTAATTTGAATGAATATTTAATGTCATAAACTAATTAAGCACCTCAATATAAATTACTCATGAAGCCAAAGAAGCTTCCCCCCTACCATAATAAGGTTATGATAATGAATAAACTCTTCAAAAATGTATTGATGTCTGCTGTTATTGCGAGCGCATCAATTGCAACTACTGTAGGCGCGACTTCAACGTATCCAGATTCACCGGTAAAAGTGATTGTTCCATATTCAGCGGGTGGTGGTTCAGATAGTGTAAGCCGTGCCCTTGTAGAAGCGCTTAAAGATAAGTTTCCAGAAGGTATTGCAGCAGAAAACCGTACAGGTGGCGCTGGCGCTATTGGTATGTCTTATGCTCAAAATAGTAAACCTGATGGCAAAACGATCGGCATGGTTGCGCCTGAGCTTGTGATGCTTCCGCACCAAGGCTACGGGTCAAACCTGGACTACACGAAATTAACCCCTCTTGCAATTGTAAACTCTGGCTACGCAGCGATTACGGTACCTGCTGATTCTCCGTATGAAACGCTGGAAGACCTTATCAAAGACTCGAAGGACAACAATCTACTGTTTGGCAACTCTGGAACAGGCAGTATTTGGCATCTCGCTGGTGCGGGCTTAGAGGTAAAAGCAGGTACACAATTTACGCATATCCCTTATAAAGGCTCCTCTGCAGCAATCACTGCTTTACTTGGTAAACACTTAGACGCGGTGTCAGTATCTTATGCAGAAGTGGCATCACAAGTAGAAGCGGGCGCATTGCGGTCACTCGCTGTTCTAGCACCTAATCGTTTAAAAGATGCACCAAATGTTCCTACTGCAAAAGAATTGGGTTACGACGTAGAGATTGGTACTTGGCGCGGTTTCATGGTTCCTAAAGGTACACCACAATCAACGGTTGATTTCTTAACGGATGCCATTTTAGAAGCAGTTGAAACAGACACGTTCAAAACCTTTATGGCAAACACAAACAATGATATTGAAATCATTAAATCTGACGAGTTTGCGAAAAAACTAGAACGTGAAGACATTTTCTTCAAAGAACTCATTACTAAACTAGAGCTTAACTAAGCAATACCTGTGAAGCTTATTTTATAACGAATAAGCTTCACAAATCTTGGGGCGATAATTATGCGTAAAGCTCATTTAATTTCAGCTTTAATTTTTGTTTTATTCTCTATTGTGGCTTTATATCTATCGAACGAATTACCAGGCTCTCGTAGAGGTGTCCCTGGCCCTGCGGTATGGCCAGTTATTATTTCCTGTGCAATATTGATATCAGGTTGTATTTTGTTTTTTAAAACACTTAGAAAATCAGAGAGTGAACCATTAGAGATACTTAATAGCGATAATATAAGAGTATATATAACAATGGGTATTCTTGTTGGCTATTTAGTTCTTATGAATGTGATTGGTTTTGTAGTGACGTCGTTAGTTTTGATGTTCGGATTATTTACTTGGTTTAGCAATATGCCACTAATTAAGCGAATGTTATTTTCAATTGCCATCGTTGGCATGGTGTACGGCGTGTTTAACTACGCACTCAATGTCCCATTCCGGTTTGGAATACTGTTTTAAGGAATATATAACGTGTTAATTGAAGCATTAGATTTGGTGTTACAGCCAAATGTCATTTTATATCTTCTAGTAGGCGTTGCAGGTGGCATGTGTATTGGTTGCTTACCGGGACTAACAACTACAATGGGTGTTGCACTTGTACTGCCGTTAACGTTTGGAATGGACGCTGTTCCAAGTATTCTTTTGTTGATTGGTGTGTATGTTGGTGCAGTTTATGGTGGCTCATTAGCAGCAATACTGCTCAATACCCCTGGAACACCAGCATCAGCTGCGACCGCTCTTGATGGCTATAAAATGGCGTCGCGGGGCGAGGCTGGTCGAGCACTTGGAATCTCCACGTTCAGTTCTTTCATTGGTGGTTTAATTAGCTGCATTTTCCTAATTTTGATCGCACCAGTATTAGCTGATTTTGCGCTGAAGTTCAGTGCTCCAGAATTTTTTATGCTGGCCGTATTTGGCCTATGCATTATTTCTTCAATATCAGGTAAATCCATTTTCTTGGGTTTGATCAGTGGCTTTATCGGTATGTTCATCGCCACGATAGGTCTTGATGATATTACGGGTAATATGCGTTTTACTTTTGATAACATTAACTTATATTCAGGCATTAATTTCATACCAGTCATGATTGGACTGTTTGCAATGTCTCAGGCATTTATTGGTGTCGAAGAAATTGGTGTTAAAAGTAAAGCGACAGGAAAAATTAGACGCGTGATCCCAAAAAGTTCAGATTGGAAGGTCATTTTTAAAAATGGTGTTCCATTTGGTAGCTTGGGTGCGTTTATCGGAACCATTCCAGGTGTTGGCGCTGACATCGCGTCATTCATCGCCTATGGACAAGCAAAAAGCATTTCTAAAAAGCCCGAAGAATTTGGAAACGGATCACCAGAAGGTGTGTCTGCTCCAGAAGCGGCAAACAATGGCGTGACGGGGGGAGCGCTAATCCCGATGTTATGTCTTGGCGTTCCAGGGGATGCTGTTGCAGCAATTATGATTGGTTCTTTGACGGTTCAAGGTATTCAGCCTGGCCCGTTACTATTCCAAAATGATGCATCAACGGTCTACGCCATTTTTATAGGTTTATTAATTGCTAACGTGTTCATGCTCATTTTAGGCTTGAGCTCCGTTCGAATTTTCACGAAGGTTCTGTCTGTCCCTAAACCAGTGTTAGTACCAACCATAATGTTGCTGTGTTTTGTGGGTAGTTACGCCTTAAACAACAATATGTTTGATGTTGCTGTGATGCTGTTTTTTGGTGTAGTGGGATACTTTTTTCAAAAACTTGAGATATCCGCTTCCCCTCTAATTTTAGGTTTGATTTTAGGCCCAATGGCAGAAAGTAACTTCAGACGAGCACTACTGATGTCTAGAGGGGACTACTCAACATTTTTATCTACCGGAATTTGTTGGGCTTTCTTCACTCTTATCATCATTTCCCTCCTATTCCCAATAATTAAAATAAGAATGTTGAAGAAGCAGAATAACAACGTAAATACACATGGCCTTGAGAGAAATTAATGAAAATTATAGACGTAATTCCACACGCAATTTCAGTTCCATTAGACAATCCGTTTTATTTTTCTCAAGGATGGGCTAGCAACCGAAGTGCGGTGATTGTTGAGGTTATCACTGACGAAGGTGTGATTGGCTACGGTGAATCGCTATGCCATGGGCTACAAAGTCCAATGATAGCCGCTTCAATTATTGAACATAGCTATAAGCCTTTGCTAATTGGGCGAGACCCATTCGATGTCGAATGTCTATGGGAAGAAATGTACAACCTTTCTCGACCATTTGGACAAAGTGGTGCAACGGTGAATGCCGTGAGTGGTGTCGACATTGCGCTTTGGGATGTTATCGGTAAGTCACTTAAAAAACCAATTCATAAATTACTAGGTGGTGCCTTTAGAAGTGAAGTTACCCCTTACGCAACAGGGTTCTACCGCATTGCTGATGGACATTACCCACAAGATTCACAAGTAGAAGCAAAACTGCACGTTAAGAATGGGTTTAAAGCATTTAAACTAAAAATCGGCTTTGGTATTGAAGAAGACATCAAACTGATTACAGCCGTGCGTGCAACTGTGGGAGATGACATTAAAATCATGGCTGACGCCAACGGTGCTTACAATGTTGCTCAGGCGCGTAAGCTTATTAATGAAACTGAAAAGTACAATTTGCACTTCCTTGAAGAGTTGCTTGCTCCAGAAGATATCGACGGTTACAGAGAATTAAAATCAAGTTCACCGACGGCCATTGCGGCGGGCGAGCAAGTCTTTGGCAAGATGGGTTATCGCCCATGGCTTGAAAAGCGTTCGCTAGATATCATCCAGCCTGACTTATGTTCAAGCGGTGGTTTTACTGAATGTAAAAAAATCGCTGCGATGGCACAAGCTAGCCATACTACGTTGATTCCTCATGTTTGGGGCTCAGGGATAGGTATTGCTGCTTCACTGCAATTCATCGCGTCTATTCCATGTAATCCACTATCTCTTAACCCGACTGAGCCGATGCTTGAGTTTGACCAGTCGTCTCACCCATTTAGAAAGGCTCTTATTTGCGACGGTATTCATTACGCGGATGGAAAGGTAACAATCCCGACTAAACCAGGTATTGGTGTGGATGTCGATATCGACATCATCAAGCAATACAAAATTAATTGATTAGTGAGTTCTAACAATATGTTATCAAAAAATGATATTGAGTTTCTTATTGTAGATTGGGGCACAACTAACTTTCGAGCGTTTGCAATTAATCATGAAAATAAAGTCCATACGCATATCGAATTACCATTGGGTTTGAAACAAGTTACCGACAATGAGTTTGCAAATGTGCTGGAGCACGAGCTAAAAGCTTGGATTGTAGATTATCAAGAACTGCCTATCTATATGGCGGGTATGGTGGGCAGTGCTAACGGATGGGTAAATGTGCCTTATGTCAGCACCCCTACGAGTGTAAGCAAATTGGCGAACGAAACGTACCGGCTTACGCTTCCTTGGGGAGCAATGGCCTATATCGTTCCAGGTATTAGCCACCAGACGGGTAATGGTGAATTTGATGTTATGCGAGGGGAGGAAGTACAAGTATTCGGCCTTATCAATAAGCTGAGCAGTGGCTCTTTTACAGCGGTTTTACCAGGCACGCATAGCAAGCATGTTGTTGTTCAAAATGATGAACTTGTGTTGTTCGATTCCTTTATGACAGGGGAGTTGTTTTCGGCGATCAGAGAACACACCATTATTGGGAGAGATCTTCCTGAACAAAAACAATCGCATACTGCATTCGTGAAAGGCGTGCTGTCTGCACAAAATGGCGGTGCGACGAGTCAAATTTTTAAGGCAAGAACTGGAAAAATATTCGCCCAAATAGATGAGACAGAAGTGGATGACTTTCTGTCGGGAGTACTTATTGGAAGCGAATTGAAAGAGCTTACCAGCGAATCAACCTACTTGGTAGGAAATGGAAAACTATGCAACCGCTATCAAATTGCGTGTGAAACCACTCATAAAATGAGTGAGTTCTTTAACGGCGATGAGTGCTTTATTGATGGCATGCTACTAATAAAACAGGAAATTGGAAATGACTCAGCGATTTAATCCAAAAACAGATGTTCCGCTTATTGCGATTTTACGAGGTATAGAACCTAAAGACGCGCTTCGTGTCGGTCACATCCTGATTGATAGTGGTTTTAAAGCCATTGAAGTGCCACTAAATTCACCCGATGCGCTAAAAAGCATTGAGCTAATGGTAAAAGAATTTGGTAACCAGTATTTGATTGGAGCAGGGACAGTAACGACGCCCGAACTTGCCAAGCAAGTCATTGCGACGGGAGCCAAGCTTATTGTTACACCAAACTACAGCGAAGACGTTATCAAACTGGGTATTGAAGCGGGCTGTCAGGTGTACCCAGGTGTGGTTACTCCAACGGAGGCTTTTAATGCACTTGAGGCAGGTGCGAGTGGCATTAAGCTGTTTCCAGTCACATTGCTTGGTACCAGTGGAGTCAAAGCATTAAAGTCTGTTTTACCTAAAGAGACACTCTGTTTCGCTGTTGGCGGCATCAACCCTGAGGTTAACAGCATGAAGCCATATCTGGATATTGGCATTGATGGTTTCGGGTTAGGAGCTTCCTTATATTCACCTGATCTTTCAGATGAAGAAATTAGACAAAACGCGCAGATGTTTATCAAATCATATAACGAAGCAAACTTGAAAGAAGGGTAATTATGGCTACTTATTTAATCACAGGTGCAAGTACAGGAATCGGTGCAGAGACAGCGAAGGTGCTCGCTGAAAACAACGATTTAATTCTCACTTATTACCACTCTTCTGATGAGGCTTTCACTTTACAATCCGTTCTATTGCAAGACTATCAAGCTAAGAGCGTTAACTTCGTCAAAGCGAATTTAAGCACAGAAGAAGGGTGTATTGGACTCTTTGAGCAAGTGACTGGCATGACGGATAAACTCGATGCCTTGATCAATAATGCGGGTGGGATGGTGACAAGAGAAAGTATTGATAACTTTAGTTGGCAAACGATGGAGTCGATTTTTAACTTGAACACGTTTAGCCTATTTAAAGTAACCTCTCTGGCTCTTCCGCTATTAAAGAAATCAGACTCCCCTAGTATTGTGAATTTAACCTCGATAGCATCAAGACTCGGCGGCCCTAGTACAACGTTATACGCAGCGGCAAAAGGAGCGGTAGATACATTTACCAGAGGTGCAGCTAAAGAGCTTGCACCAAAGATCAGAGTTAATTCTGTCTCTCCTGGAATCATTGAGACTCCGTTTCATGAAAAGATGAGCACCAATCAGCAAGTTTTAGAATGGCGTGAGAACAATCCACTAAAAAGAAATGGAACCGCTTATGATGTTGCTTCTGCTATAAAATTTTGTGTAGAGAACACATTTGTGAACGGTGAGTCGATCGATGTGAATGGTGGACTTCACACACGATAAATCTCAATGTTGTTTTTAGTTTAGCGATGAAAGCTAGAGTATAGTCTCTAGCTTACCTGTCTACTTATTTCAATCCTTGTTAACTGCTTTGTTCCAGATAGATAGGAGACAAAGATAAACGATTTTCCACGTCTCCAGTTATTCATTAGTTGCTAATTTAGCTGCGTCATTAACTCAATTTGTCGATTATGTAGCAGATCAAATTATCATCGAACTCTTGTTAATACATATTTACCATCCACAAATATAGTATGTTAGCTAGAGAAATGTTCCCTTTTATATACCATCAGAAAAATACTTTAATCAAATACGTTAGAGGGAAAAACGATTTATGTAAGAGCATACTCGATAGGCGCTAATTCGGTACCAATCAATAAACACAGCTAGGTGCATATCAAAAGCACTATGTCTGTATAGAAGTGTCAGGTCTGATCTGAAAAATTGATCTTGAACAAGTTATGCTAATGAGATGTTATATCCATGTATTCACATAACAGAGAGTAAAGGTTTAAATATGGCACAAGTAACTTTCCAAGGTAACTCTGTAAGTATTGCGGGTTCTATTCCTGTCACTGGTGATTCTGCACCTGAGTTTTCTCTTACAGCGTCTGATTTATCGGACCTTAAATTATCAAGTTTCTCAGGTAAAAACGTAATTCTTAACATCTTCCCAAGTATTGACACTCCAGTGTGTGCGAACAGTGTAAGACGTTTCAATGAAGAAGCTGCGCAGCTAGAAGATACGCAGGTGATCTGTATTTCAGCTGATTTACCTTTTGCCGCTGGTCGATTCTGTGAAATTGAAGGTATTGATAATGTTCAGCATGCGTCCACTTTCCGTAGTGCAGATTTTGCAGAAACTTATGGAGTGGCGATTCCTGAAGGTGCTCTGCGAGGTTTGACGGCTCGTGCAATTGTATGTGTGAATAAAGAAGGCGTGGTGACTCACAGCGAATTAGTTTCTGAGATAACTAACGAACCAAATTACGATGCTGCAATTGCGGCGATTCAACAATAAGTCTTAAGAAATAGTACGAGCTGCGAAGAGTATTATTTTTTTATTGTTACTCTGTTGATTTGTGGCTTTAGGCATCGAATCAAAGCGCCTCAGTCTATGGGGCGCTTTTTGATTTAATGAGTCGTGGCTTACTGTTGTAGTGTCACTGTTTAGCCTGCATCTTTAGCAAGAGTTACTTGGCCGTTAACGCTACACCATCAAAGCGAATGCCATCCCAGCCATGCTGGATAAAGTTACGGATATTGGCATGGTCACTGCCATCTGGATTCTTTAACACGTCATCACGATAGAACTGGCCGAAGCAAGCTAGTGTTGATGGTTCGTCTAATCCTTGTATCTGAGCAAAAGCAAAAATCTTACAAGAGCCATTGTTTTGTCCTGCCTGATTTTCGGTTTCTCCGTTTACAAAGCTGACTGGGCTAAAGTCAAAATGTTCGTCGATAACCTGCATCGTTTGCTCGAAAGTGACTTCATTAGGCTTAGTCGCCAGTAGCTTTAGAAATTTATCCATTTTACTTTATCCTTGATACTTGATTAGAGTTGCTACTATAACACCCAGTCAACAGAATGTGACGATATCGATATAGAAAAGTACTAGTTTACGGGGAGTTACGGTTCGTTCTTCGCAATTTGTATGCCTGATGGCAGAGTTCTTAAAACAGCCCATTAGTCCTTAAAATAAAAAAGCGAACCGATTAAGGTTCGCTTTTGAGTATCACTTGTGGCATAGAAAACTAGTCTTCGTAGTTATCAATGCTTGGGCAAGAGCAAATTAGGTTACGGTCGCCGTACACGTTGTCTACGCGGTTAACCGTTGGCCAGTATTTCCAGCTCTTAGTCGCGCTTGACGGGAAGCAGCCTAGTTCGCGAGAGTACGGGCGATCCCATTCTTCTTTTGATAGGTCTACTTGTGTGTGAGGCGCGTTAACAAGCGGGTTGTTATCTAGTGGCCAAACCCCTTCTTTAACTTGTGTCATCTCGTTGCGGATCGCAATCATTGCATCACAGAAACGGTCTAGCTCTTCAAGGTCCTCTGACTCTGTTGGCTCTACCATTAGCGTGCCAGCAACCGGGAACGACATTGTTGGGGCGTGGAAACCGTAGTCCATTAGACGCTTAGCGATGTCTTCTTCACTAATGCCTGTTTCGTCTTTTAGTGGACGAATGTCGATAATACATTCGTGCGCTACGCGGCCGTTAGTGCCACGGTAAAGAACAGGGTAGTGTGGAAGTAGACGTTCCATTACATAGTTCGCGTTTAGAATTGCGACTTT
Organism: Vibrio sp. SCSIO 43133; assembly: GCF_023716845.1. NCBI lineage: Bacteria > Pseudomonadati > Pseudomonadota > Gammaproteobacteria > Vibrionales > Vibrionaceae > Vibrio > Vibrio sp. SCSIO 43133. The sequence continues at coordinate 805,086 of NZ_CP068025.1, read as the reverse complement.
AGTTGCGTCAGTTAGGCCCGCCTCACCCATCATTGCAATGTATGCCCAAGAGATTGGTAGGATAGAAGCACTGCCTAGATCTGCTGCGGATACCGCGTAATCGCTACCTTCAACACCATTTTCAATGTGGCCTGGAAGGAAAGGTGCTAGGTGTGATTTTACACCGATAGGACCCATGCCTGGACCGCCACCACCGTGTGGGATACAGAAGGTTTTGTGAAGATTCAGGTGGGAAACGTCAGAGCCGATGAAGCCAGGGTTAGTCAGACCAACCTGTGCATTCATGTTCGCACCATCTAGATAAACCTGACCGCCAGCTTCGTGAACCATTTCGCACACTTCTTTCACATGCTCTTCGTACACACCGTGTGTAGAAGGGTAGGTGATCATGATGCTTGATAGGTTTTCGCGATGTTTCTCAATCTTCGCAGCTAGGTCGTCAGTGTCGATGTTACCGTTGTCGTCACACTTCACCACTACCACTTTCATTGACACCATTGACGCTGTCGCTGGGTTTGTACCGTGTGCGGAGCTTGGAATCAAACAAACGTTACGGTGACCTTCGCCACGGCTTTCATGATAGCGTTGAATCGCAATCAGACCAGCGTACTCACCGGATGCACCTGAGTTAGGTTGCAGTGAGAACTCATCGTAGCCTGTGATTTCACATAGCTTCTTCTTAAGGTCAGTCGCTAGGGCTGTGTAGCCCGCCGCTTGGTCAATTGGAGCGAATGGGTGAATAGAACCAAACTCTGGCCAAGTTACTGGAATCATTTCAGCTGCTGCGTTTAGCTTCATGGTACAGCTGCCTAGTGGAATCATACCGTGCGTCAGTGAGAAGTCTTTGTTCTCAAGCTGTTTTAGGTAGCGCATCATCTGTGTTTCGCTGTGGTGCGTGTTGAACACAGAGTGAGTTAGGTAGCGAGAAGTACGACGGCAGTTCTCTGGAATAGCAGCAAACTCATTACCAGCGATTTCAGCAGATAGAGTTTCTACTTTCTCTTTAACTTCGAAGACAGCAAATAGGACGTTGATATCTTCAATCGTTGTTGTCTCATCGAAGCTGATACCGATTTGACCATCTAGTTGACGTAGGTTGATGTCAGACGCGACGGCTTTTTGAAGCAGCTTATCTGTGTTCTCACCAGTATTGACTGTGATGGTGTCGAAGAAGCTGTTGTGAGCCAGTTCGTAGCCAGATTTAGTCAGACCTGCTGCTAGGATAGCTGTCATGTGGTGTGTACGGCGAGCGATAGTTTTAAGGCCTTCTTCACCGTGGTAAACCGCGTAAAACGCAGCCATGTTGGCAAGCAGTGCCTGCGCAGTACAGATGTTCGATGTCGCTTTCTCGCGGCGGATGTGTTGCTCACGAGTTTGCATTGCCATACGAAGTGCTTGGTTGCCGTTAGTATCGATAGAAACACCGATAACACGACCAGGCATAGTACGCTTATGCTTATCTTTTGTTGCCATGAACGCTGCGTGTGGACCGCCGTAGCCCATCGGTACACCAAAGCGTTGTGCAGAACCGATAACTACGTCTGCACCCATTTCACCCGCAGGCTTAAGTAGAGCAGAAGCAAGAAGGTCGGTGGCTACCGTTACTAGCGTTTTGTTTGCTTGTGCTTTAGCAATGATGTCAGTTAGGTCGCGAACTTCACCTGTTGTGCCAGGGTACTGTACTAGTGCACCAAACACGTCTTGTTCAGGTAGTGATTCAAGTGAACCAACTTGAACCTCAAAGCCGATGAACTCTGCACGAGTTTTCACAACTTCTAATGTTTGTGGGTGTACATCGTCAGCGACAAAGAAGACTTTGCTCTTACTCTTACCAGCACGCTTACATAGGGTCATCGCTTCTGCCGCTGCAGTTGCTTCATCAAGTAGCGACGCGTTAGCGATTTCCATACCAGTTAGGTCCATGACCATTTGTTGGTAGTTTAGAAGTGACTCAAGACGGCCTTGAGAGATCTCAGGCTGATAAGGTGTATAAGCTGTGTACCAGCCTGGGTTTTCCAGAACATTTCGCAGAATCACGTTTGGCGTGAAGGTGTTGTAGTAACCCTGACCGATGAATGTGCGTTTAACTTGGTTCAAATCCGCGAATTTTTTCATTTCAACCAGCATGTCCGCTTCGCTCATTGGAGCGTCTAGCGTCATTGGCGTTTCAAGGCGGATTTGCGCTGGGACAGTTTCTTCAATTAACGTATCTAGATTGAGTACGTTAATCGCGTCCAGCATCTTTTGTTGGTCAGATTTGTTTGGCCCATTGTGGCGTGCAACAAATTCATTTTGCGTGCTTAGGCTTTGAAGTAATTCAGTCATGATTCCTTTACCTTCTCAAAGATCCTCTGCGAGATCTTTAAAATCGTTGCTCGAATTTTTAACGTCATTCTTACTTTTTACGTCATTCCTGCGCAGGCTGGAATCACTAAAAGCATGTGCCCAACTAAAATAAGATCCCTGCCTAAGCAGGGATGACGACGCTTTTTACTGCTGCGTCGATTGACGTTAGGCGACATTAAAACAGACGAGCAACGCCTGTATGTTGCTTACTCGTCTTCGATAGAAGCTTGATACTCTTCTGCACTCTTAAGGTTTTCAAGCTCAGAGGCGTCAGACATTTTCACCTTAACAATCCAGCCGCCTTCGTACGACTCTTCGTTGATAAGCTCTGGGCTGTCTTCAAGCTCTTCGTTGATTTCAACGATTTCACCTGAAACTGGCGCGTAAATGTCGGAAGCTGCTTTCACTGACTCTACTAGAGAGAAGCTTTCACCCGCTTCGATTTCGTCTTCTACTTCTGGTAGGTCAACGAATACTACGTCACCTAACATCTCTTGAGCGTGCTCTGAAATACCGATAGTCACAGTACCGTCACCGTTGTCACGTACCCATTCGTGGCTGTCAGAAAACTTCAAAGTGTTATCCATTGCTTTATCTCCAAAATTAAGGATGTTTTATTCTTTAAGTGTAAAGTGGGAAGCGAGCACACAGTGCCTTCACTTCTTTACGAACACGTTGTTCGACTTCTGGGTTACCTTCAGGGTTTTCTACCAGACCGTCAAGAACATCGCCAATCCACTCACCGATGAGTTTGAATTCTTCAGTACCGAAACCGCGAGTGGTTCCAGCTGGCGTCCCTAAGCGAATACCAGAAGTAATCATAGGTTTTTCTGTATCAAACGGGATGCCATTTTTGTTACATGTGATCCCCGCACGCTCCAATGCTTCTTCTGTTTTGTTGCCTTTCAGACCCTTAGGTCGTAAGTCAACAAGCATAAGGTGCGTATCTGTACCGCCAGTCACAATGTCACAACCGCGAGTTTGCAATACTTCGGCTAGAACTTTTGCGTTAGCGATCACTGAATCGATATAAGTTGAGAACTGAGGGCCTAAAGCTTCGCCAAATGCCACAGCTTTTGCTGCGATGACGTGCATTAGTGGACCACCTTGAAGACCCGGGAATACAGCAGAGTTAATCTTCTTAATGATGTCTTCGTGGTTAGTCAGGATCATGCCGCCACGAGGGCCGCGTAGTGTTTTGTGTGTTGTCGTAGTGACAACATGCGCATGCGGTAATGGACTAGGGTGAGCACCTGTTGCGATAAGACCTGCGATGTGTGCCATATCTACCATCAGGATTGCACCCACTTCGTCAGCAATTTCACGGAACTTGGCGAAATCAATAACACGTGGAATGGCACTACCACCTGCGATAATCATTTTTGGTTTGTGTTCAACGGCTAAGGCACGAACGTCGTCGTAGTTAATTTCTAATGTATCTTTATCAACGCCGTATTGAACAGCATTAAACCATTTACCAGACAGTGCTGGACGTGCGCCGTGAGTTAAGTGACCACCTGCATCAAGCGACATACCCATAATGGTGTCACCCGGCTGTAAAAGGGCTAGCTTAACTGCGCCGTTTGCTTGTGCGCCAGAGTGAGGTTGAACGTTTGCGTATTCACACTTAAAAAGGGTTTTTGCACGTTCAATAGCAATAGCTTCGACTGTATCTACGTGTTCACAGCCACCGTAGTAGCGACGGTTTGGGTAACCTTCTGCGTATTTGTTGGTTAGGCATGTGCCTTGTGCTTGCATTACCGCTTTAGAAACGATGTTCTCAGAAGCGATAAGCTCGATTTGTTCATTTTGACGGACAAACTCGGCTTGTATTCCGGTGAATACTGCGTCGTCTGTAGCAGACAGGTTGGTTGAGAAGAAGCTTTCTAGGCTGTGATTTTGGTAGCTTTTCAAGTACTGAGCATTCATGGCGGTGAACCTTCCATTGTTCAATCAGTGCCTTTTATTACCTATTGTTGGTACTGACTGAGGCTTGTCTTAGTACTGCTTGGACGAAACAAAAGTCCAATGTTGCAGCGCGAGAATGTCCCAAAAAGTAGGACTAAATCATTCAAAAAAACGGCACAGGTTGGAGTTAACAACGCAACGGACCTGTACTCGCTAATGCATCTCTTCATCTAACAAGCCGATAACATACCTCGCTCGGCACCAACAATCAATCAAAAATTTCCTATAGGAAACACAGTTTCCAAAACTGTTACGGAGAGCACGCTTTATTTTTGTACATGGTCTTTAATAAAGACACAGCTTCATGCAACAATGAAAATGAGTCACAGGAAGTTACTGGTAGAAGAGGGAAAGCATGTCAGAAGACATCTATGATGAATACCCATCGCTGACTTTAGCGAAGGAAGGTGATGAGAACATTGAGCCTCTAAAACTAGGCGAAAGAATTAAAGATATTCGCGCCAAACTAGGACTGACGTTAGAAGAAGCGAGTCAAAGAACTGGCCTTGCACGTTCAACGTTAAGTAAGATTGAAAACGAACAGATATCGCCAACGTTTCAAGCCATGCAAAAACTTGCATTGGGCTTGCATATAGATATGCCGCAACTATTTGAACCGCCTAAGAAAAAGGTGGCAACCGGTCGTCGTGATTTTACTCGTCGAGGTGAAGGTAAACCTCACCCAACACCTACCTATGAGCATGAGTTACTTGCCACTCAGCTATCAAACAAAAAGATGATGCCTTTTAAGAGTACTGTTAGGGCTAGAACCTTCGAAGAATATGGTGACTGGGTACGACATGATGGTGAGGAATTTTTGCTGATTCTCTCAGGGGAAGTGAAGTTCTTTTCTGAGTTTTATGAGCCGATGATAATGTCGGCGGGAGATAGTGTGTATTACGACGCAAATATGGGTCATATGCTGATATCCGTCAGTGAAGAAGATGCCCATATTTTGTGGGTGACGGCGAAATAATCGTCAAACGAGATAGTTTCCTATAATAAAGGCAAACGTTTGCTTTTGTGTTTAAAAGTCGTGAACGAGCGTGGTTTTGATGAAAATGTCGTCGAAACCACGCTTTTTTTATGCCTGTTACTCTGTGAATGGAATGTTAAATGTCACATTTTTGAGTGTTCATATCTTGTTAAAGGTGAAAAATGGGCGCATTCTTGTTTATTATAGGAAACAAGGTTTCCAAATGACGAAAATCTAACTTCGTATAGGCGTCAACTATAAGACGTAAGGTGCGATAACTCATGCTCCGCCATTCCTACTGCAAAGCAGATAAATTAGGGATAGCGGAATTTAGACATCCCCGATTTAGGAGCAGGGCTAATTAATGCAGCCCGACCCAATGGAGAATACAATGGCTCAAGAACAAGCAACCCAAGATTTGTTGAAAACACCACTGCATGCATTACACGTGGAAGTGGGGGCGAAGATGGTTCCTTTTGCTGGCTATGATATGCCAGTTCAGTATCCACTTGGTGTGAAGAAAGAGCACTTGCATTGTCGCGATGCGGCTGGTCTGTTTGATGTGTCTCACATGGGACAAGTGCGTCTATACGGAGAAAACGCAGCGAAGATTCTAGAGTCATTGGTGCCAGTTGATATTATCGATTTACCGGAAGGTAAGCAGCGTTATGCTTTCTTCACTAATGAAGAAGGTGGCATCATGGACGACTTGATGGTTGCGAATCTAGGCGACCACTTGTTTGTAGTCGTAAATGCTGCATGTAAAGAACAAGACATCACTCACTTGGAAGCGCACCTTACTGATGGCGTAGAAATGGAAGTGATTGAAGATCGTGCTCTGCTTGCGCTTCAAGGGCCAAAAGCCGCTGAAGTGTTGGCTCGTGTACAACCTGAAGTAGCAGATATGCTATTCATGGACGTGAGAAAACTCGACATCAATGGCGTTGAGTGCATTGTTAGTCGTTCAGGTTACACTGGAGAAGATGGTTATGAAATTTCGGTACCATCTGCAAATGCAGAAGCACTGGCGAAATCTCTAACAGACTTTGAAGAAGTAGAGTGGATTGGTCTTGGCGCCCGTGACTCACTTCGTCTGGAATGTGGCCTGTGTCTATATGGTCATGATCTGGATACGACGACGACACCAGTTGAAGCGAGCCTGCTATGGGGCATTCAAAAGGTTCGCCGTGCTGACGGTGAGCGTGCTGGTGGCTTCCCGGGTGCAGACATTATCCTAAAGCAAATCGAAACTAAAGATGTAGCACGCAAACGTGTTGGTCTTGTTGGTCAAACCAAAGCACCTGTTCGTGAAGGTGCGAAGTTGTTTGATGCTAATGATAACGAAATCGGTATCGTGACAAGTGGTACTGCTGGTCCTACAGCAGGCAAGCCTGTATCAATGGCTTATGTTGCGACTGAATTCGCGGCAATCGGTACCGAAGTATTTGCTGATGTTCGTGGTAAAAAGCTGGCTATGACAGTAGAGAAAATGCCATTCGTTCCTCAACGCTACTACCGTGGCTAAACACAGTTCTACAACACAGAACTAGATGATAATAAGCATCGCATTAGCGGTGCTTTTTTCATTTTAGGACATTGTTTCTATGAACGATAGAAAAGGCCACAAAATGAAAAAACCGTATGGTATTAAATAATTAGTGAGGTAACCCCACACAAAAGTCATATCTTGTTTGCATGTTTTTTGCGAGAGTGATATCAAAAGAGAATGAATCTCAGTTCGTCGATAGTGTACAAGGAGTAACTGTCTAGTGATTCTATCATTACCTTATAAACGCGCTGCATTTACATCGCTCGCGTATACAGTGCTAGCGTTTTCTATCACTTCACCAGCTAATGCTCAAGTCGAAGTCACACCTTATATTGTTAACGGTAGTACGGCGAATGTTGCCGATTATCCGTCGTTTGTTAGCTTATATTTGGACGGTCAAGAGTATGGAGTGGGTTATTCTTCTTCTCCTTATTGTGGGGGAACACTTCTTAATTCTGAATATGTTTTGACCGCGGCGCATTGTGTTTATGGCAATCGCGACTCGCAGCTACTTACAATGGCTGCACCTAACTTGCAGTATGAGTCAGATTACGTTAACTCGGAAAAAAGACGTGTAGTTGAGATATTTTATCCATCTGACTATGTGGATGACATTAATAAATTATTACCCAACGACATTGCGATACTTAAACTAGAGTCTGCATTAGGAGTGGGGACGGCAATAAACCGTCCAAATAATGAAAGCTATCGCAACCCTGCGAGCGTGTTTACTGCTGTAGGCCATGGTAATACAAGTTATGGTCACGATGCGTTTGATGTACTGCAGAAAGTGAATCTAACGTATGTGGACAACACTGTTTGTGCCGGTGCATTCTCGGATGGTAGTTACCTAACCCCGAAGCAAATTTGTTTCACAGGTGATTACAGCAGCGCGACGAAATTGTTAGCAGGTACTTGCCAAGGCGACTCAGGTGGACCTATATATTGGGATAACAATGGTCAGCAAGTTCAGGTTGGTGTTACAAGCTTTGGACCCGTACCTTGTGGCGACAAAAATCGCTCGGTAACTGCGGTATTTACCGAAATAGCGGATTATTCTGATTGGATTAATCGTGTCCTTAATGGACAAGAGGTAGCTAAACATGTGTCCAACGATACCGCGAGGCGTAATTATCTGATCAGTAAAGGCTATAACATTGGTTCATCTGGCAATAATGGTTCTTCTTCGAGTTCCTCTTCGGGCTCTGGAGGTGGTGGAGCGGTGCATTTTTCTTTTGTTGCGTTACTGGTTGGTTTGGGCTGGATGAGACGCCGAAAGACAATTCAAGTCTGAGTCTTACTTTCGATACTGCTGCTTAACAACAATTTCTCGAACTCCCTTGGTTGAGCTCTATACTTATTTATGAACGACCGCTCCGATGGCGTCGTCGATAAGTTGGGTTGCAAAGGGAGTTTTTTATGAAATCATGGTTCGCCAACCATTCCGGTTCGTTACTTGCCCTTTTAAGTTCATTAAGTGTTTTGACGTTACCAACTAACGCGGATGAAATTGATATTGCACCTATGATTGTTGGTGGGGAAGACGCTTCAATCAACGACTTTGATTCTTTTGTAAGCTTATACATTGATTCTACGGATTATGATGGTCGCTACTCAAGTGGAGCCTATTGTGGGGGAACGTTCTTAACGTCGGAATATGTGATGACGGCGGCTCATTGTATTGAAGGTGATATGGGGGCGTTACTTTTCACATCCGCTGTTGCCATGTTGGAAAGTGAACGGGATTTCTTGAATGCGGACCGGCGCCGTGTCACCGAAGTATATATTCATCCTGATTTTAACAACAACATTACCTTACTACTGCCTAATGATATCGCTATTTTGAAACTGGAATTACCAGCGTCTTCAGGGAGTAATGTTAATCGTGTTACGACGCAAAGCTATCGAAACGTCAATGAGAGCTTTGTTGCTGTAGGGCATGGCAACACACGCTCCGGTGTAGATGGCACACCGATTTTGCAAAAGGCGAATTTGTTTTGGGTAAGTAATGCGGATTGTGCTTCAAACTTTCAGAATGGCAATAATTTAACAGATAAGCAGGTTTGTTTCAGTGGCGATGTTAGTCAATCAACTGGGCTGAAAGCGGGGACGTGTCAGGGAGATTCCGGTGGTCCTATTTACTGGAACAATAATGGTAGTTACCAGCAGGTTGGTATTACGAGTTTTGGTCCAGCGACGTGTGGTGACCCTCAATCTTTGGTAACGGCTGCATATACAGAAATAGCGGATTATGCGACGTGGATTGATAGTGTGTTAGCCGGATCGGAAACGCCGTATATTGTTTCCGATGAACAAGCGCGATTGGATTATCTATCAGCTAATGGTCAGGTCATCTACACTGGTGGCACGACTTCCTCCAACACATCCTCGGGTGGCGGTGGTGGGGCACTGACCTGGTTCACATCGTTGGCGTTACTTGTTATCGCGGGATACAGACGTCGCCTTGGCTAAGTTATGAGTCCTTTCTGATTCTTGTGTAAAGTCGAGTCGTTGTACTCGGCTTTTTCTTAGGTGCAAGTTTAATCACACTTTTTTGTAGCATTAGGCTATTTGGATAGGTAATTAAGTTGCCATTGTCGTGCCTAATTAAGACGTGGAACATTCGTATGTCTTGAATAATGCCAGAAATATCCTCGTCTTTATCAACCACCTTAATTCGGTCACCAACACGATAAGGAAAGACGAAAAAGATCAAGAAACTAGCGGTTATGTTGCTCAACATTGACCACTGTGCGACGAGAGCGACACCTAATACTGCAAAAACTGAGGAGAAGAATAGTGATAAGTCGCCGTATCCAACACCCACAGTAATAGAGAATATGGCAATAAATATGAAGGCAAAAGCGATATTGAAAGTTCTCAGGATAAAACTGCTTCTAGCGGCAGATACTTTCTTGGTTTCTGATAACCGTTTAATCCAACCATTTACCAGCTTAGTAAACAGGTAATAACCAAGAAATAGCACGATCGCAAGTAAGATTTGGACCGAGAGGGTATGCGGAATTGAGTTCGCTAGGCGTAGTAAATGTTCCATGGTATTCAGAGTTCGTTAACAAGTCATAAGGAATATGGAGCCCAAAGGGACGGAATACAAGCTAATAGTAAAAACACAAAAAAGCGCTGCGAGGAGCAGCGCTGAAAATGCCTATTTGGGGGTGGCATAGTGCCAAGTGAGTAGGCTCACTTGGACTTTTAAATGGGTTAGGCTGTCGCCACTTCTTTGCTTTCTTCACGACGCTTTAGGAAAGCGTAAGTGAAGCCAGTTACTGCCGTACCTGCCGCGATAGCCACTAGGTACATAAGCACTGGTGAGATTGCACCTGGAATCAGTAGAACAAACAGACCACCGTGTGGCGCCATTAGTTTCGCACCGACTAACATAGATAGAGCACCTGTTAACGCACCACCAATCATACAAGATGGGATAACACGCATTGGGTCTTTTGCTGCGAATGGAATCGCACCTTCAGAGATGAAGCACATACCCAGTACAAAAGATGCTTTACCCGCTTCACGCTCACCTGCTTCGAACTTATCTTTAGCTAGGAACGTTGCCAAGCCCATACCTAACGCAGGAACCATACCTGCAGCCATGATTGCTGCCATTGGAGCGTAGGTTTGAGAAGCTAGTAGACCAACACCAAAGGTGTATGCTGCCTTGTTGACTGGACCACCTAGGTCGAAGCACATCATTGCACCAAGGATAATACCCAGCAGTACTGCGTTCGCGCTGCCCATGTTGTTTAGGAAGTCAGTCATTGCTGCCATGATGCCTGCAACTGGACCACCAACGATGTAGATCATGACCAAACCAGTGAACAAACTTGCTAGGAATGGGATGATCAAAATAGGTTTAAGCGCTTCCATTGACTGTGGCAGAGACACTTTGTCAGCAATCAACTTCGCTGAATAACCCGCAATGAAACCTGCTGCGATACCACCAAGGAAACCTGCACCTGTAGAGCTTGCCAGCATACCGCCGATTAAACCCGGAGCTAGACCCGGACGGTCTGCGATTGAGAATGCAATGAAACCCGCTAATACAGGAATCATCAGAGCGAATGCACTGCCACCACCGATGGTCATAAGCGCAGCCGCTAATGTGCCTTCTTCTTTAAATGCTTCGATACCGAATACGAACGACAGAGCGATGATCAAGCCACCTGCTACAACAACAGGTAGCATGTGAGATACGCCAGTCATAAGGTGCTTATAAACGCCTTTTTTCTCTTCTGTTGCGACTGCTTGATTACTTGCACCTGAGTGAGTGTAAGTAGTCGCTGAAGCGAAGGCCTTATCTATTTCTTGTTCAGTTTTCTTAAGTGCTAGACCTGTACTGGTTTTGTACAAAAGCTTGCCGTCAAAGCGATCAAGAGGCACTTCAATATCAGCGGCAATGATGACTAAGTCAGCATCAGCGATCTCTTGAGCAGTCAGCTGGTTTTTAGCGCCTACTGAACCGCGAGTTTCCACTTTAATTGTGTGACCTAGACGTTTACCGTGTTCTTCTAGTGCCTCTGCTGCCATGAAGGTGTGTGCAACACCTGTTGGACAGGCCGTGATAGCAACGATTTTCTTCGCGCCACCAGTTTGTTCAACTGCAACTGGAGTAACTGATGTACCTTCGGTTAGCTCAGTCGCTTTTTCGATTGCGTTAGCTAGGAACGCTTTTGGATCCGTTGTGCACTCGGAAATGCTCGCTTGGTAGACTTTCTTACCTACTAGGCGCTGTGTATCCACAGGCGCATTTGCGGCAACAATCACCACTTCCGAGTCAGCAATTTGCGCGTCAGTTAGTGTTTGTGTTTCAACAACACTTGAGTGACATTCGATAGTTGCATCATATCCAAGTGCTTTAGCCGCTTGATCGAGCAATCCGGCTGCGATAATGCTGTTTGCTACCCCACTAGGGCAGGCTGTAATAATTGAAATTTTCATAGGTTTGACCTTTGTGTCCATAAGTGCCACAAAATCAGAATCAAAGATTCGGATCGATTAGCGGCTCAGCTCTTGTAACAGTATTTGTTGTTGTAGTGATTTAACTTCTTCAATGCTTGGCACTCCAACACCCACTTGACTTACCGCCAAAGCAGACAGTGCAGTTGCAAAGGAGAGTAATTCTTCTTTAGCGAATGATTGCATGTGACCCCAACATAGTCCTGCAACCAGAGTGTCGCCCGCACCAACGGTGCTAACGACATTCATTCTTGGTGGTTTTGCTTGTAGCCATTGGTTGTTTTCAAACCAAAGCACGCCATCGGCACCCATAGAAACAACAATATTGGTAATGCCTTTGTCTGAAATTGACTCTGCTGCTTCTAAACATTGTTCTTGAGTTTCTAAATGACGACCAACGAACTGAGACAGTTCTTCGTCGTTAGGTTTGATTAGCCATGGCTTAGAATCTAGACCTTTGGCAAGCGCTTCGCGGCTGCTATCGAACAGTACGCGTTTGCCTTTTTGCTCTAATCGTTCGATCCAATTTGCACATTGCTCGCTACTAATACCGCGAGGCAAACTCCCCGCGAAGACAAAGTAATCGTGCTCTTGCATCAACTCATCAAGCGTGGCTTCAAATTGACGGATTGCTGCTTCGTCGACTTCTACACCTGGGAAGTTAATGTCGCTCACTGCGCCGTTCTTCTCGACCAGTTTCACGTTGATGCGAGTAGAGCCTGAGACTCGAATAAAATGGTCTTTGGCACCCATCTGCTCGAAAAGTTGGCAGAACAGCTCTTGGTTGTCGTTGCCTAGGAAACCTGTCACAGTAACGTCTGCGCCTAAATCACTAAGTACTTTCGCTACGTTGACACCTTTCCCCGCAGCATGTAGAGAGCCTTGATTAACCAGACTCACCGAACCTGTGTTTAAGGTATCTAAACTCCCTGTGAGATCTAATGCGGGGTTAAGTGTAATGGTTACCACTTTATTGGTTTGTGCTGTCATGACGACCTCCTTAACCTTCACCAAGGCCGGAAGCGATCGCTTTACCAATGGCTTCTAGTGCCTCTGCTGCATCAGGGCCTTCAGCAGAGAACTGCAATTCGTGACCATGTTTTACACCTAGAGCAATCACTTTCATTAGGCTCTTCGCGTTAACCGCTTTACCTTCACCGTTTAGGTTAGAAACCGTAATGGTTGATTCGAACTTCTTCGCTTCTGCCACTAACATTGCACCCGGACGAGCGTGCAAACCATGCGCATTCTTAATCTTAAATACTGCAACGTTTCCGTCAGTTGCATCGGCACTTGCTACTTCTTCGCCAGTGAAGAAACCCAGCACCTGTTCTGCGGATAGTGATAGCAACTTCTCTTGCTCTTGCTTGAATACCACTTCAGTGATTTTGTTGAGCATAGATTGGTGAGCATTGTTACAAGCTGCGAATGCGATCAGAGCGTGTACTGGTGTACCGTCTAACTCACATTGATTGATGGTTGAAACAAACGCCATACCTGTGCGAGTCACCGCCTTGTCGCTGCTCACTAGCCACAAACCTTTACCTAAGTGAGTAGGGGATTTAGTCACTAGGTCTGCAACGAATTCTGTTCCAGCACCGCCAGTATTTTTTAGCAGACCGCCAGCGACTGCTGCCATTTGAACCATGTCGCTTGCAGGGAAGTTAAGTTGGATAAGTGATGCGTCAAAATCTGCTTCAAGCTGAACATCACCATTAAGTAGGGCGATGATTTCGTTTGCTGACTTCGCTTGCTTAAGCTTTTGTTCAACGCCGTCAGCAGACAGTACTTTGGTAAGCTGTTTTAGGATGCCTAAGTGCTCATCTGATTTTGCGGCAATACCAATTGCGACGTAAGCAGTGTTGCCGTCGCCCCAATCAACACCGTTAGGGAAGTGATGAACCGCAACACCAGTTTGTTTTACAAGACCGCGTGTGTCTGTTGTGCCGTGTGGAATGGCAATACCGTTGCCCAAGAAGGTAGAGTTTTGACCTTCACGATTAAGCATACCGTCGACATAACCTTCTTGAACTAAGCCCTTTTCTGTTAGATCAGCAGCAATCACTTTGATTGCGCTTAGTTTGTCGTCCGACGATTGATTTAGTTTGATGTTACTACTGTTTAGTTCAAGCATGTTCGCTCACCCACGTTATTCTTGTTCTTGAATCGATTCTTTGTTCTGCTTTAAGCTAAACTGAATCGATTCAGCAAAATTTTAAAAAAATTCAGCAAAGCGTATTTGCTGTACCGACTTTGCTGTGCTAGTTCCTATGTTCACTGACATTTTTATCTGACAACGTCACTGTAAATATAGGTCAGTTTTCAAAACTGTGAACTTTGCTGAATCCTTTCAGCTTTTATACTGAACCGATTCAGCTTATAATTCAACTTGTCAGTTAGGTTGGAATTCATTTATATGATCCATCGCACAAAAAGGATCGAGTTATGACTTTAGATGAAATAGCGAAGTTAGCGGGGGTCTCAAAGACCACAGCAAGCTATGTAATCAACGGTAAAGCACAGAAATATCGAATTTCTGAAAAAACCCAAAAAAAGGTAATGGCCGTTGTCGAACAGCATAATTACCGCCCAGATCATGCGGCATCATCACTCCGTGCTGGCCATAGTCGTTCATTTGGTTTGATCATTCCTGATTTGGAGAACACCAGTTATGCACGTATTGCAAAACTGCTCGAACAAAACTCTCGTAAAGCAGGGTTCCAAATTCTAATCGGTTGCTCAGATGATGATCCTGAAACGGAAAAACTTGTAGCTGATGCCTTGGTTTCTCGTCGAATTGATGCGTTGTTTGTTGCCAGTGCTATAACAGAAGCCAGTGACTTTTATCTTACGATCCAAAATCGTGGCACCCCTGTGATTGCGATTGACCGTTCGTTGGACGATGAACACTTTAGTTGTGTGATTAGTGAAGATTTTGGTGCAGCGTTTGAACTCACTAACTCGGTTATCGATACCAGCACGCAATCGGTCGGACTTATCGGAGCTCTGCCCGAACTGAATATTTCTCGTGAACGTCAGTTGGGTTTTGAGTCCGCGGCGAAAGATGCGGGTATCGAGTGTTACGTAACGTATGGTGAGCACTTTAATAACGACGAAGGTAAGCGTGTGTTTAGTGACTGGGTTGAGGCGAACTCTATTCCTGATGCTATTGTGACAACGTCTTATACCTTGCTTGAGGGGGTGTTGGATGTCCTTATCGATCAGCCCGAGTTAATGAGCAAGATTAAACTCGCCACATTTGGTGACAACCGTTTATTGGATTTTCTTCCGACCAAAGTAAACTCGTTACCTCAGCAGTTTGAGCTGATTTGCGATAGCGCTTTGGAGCTGGCGTTAAACGCGTCTGCGAAGCGTTATAAGCATGGAGTTGAGCTTATTCCAAGGAAACTAAAGATGAGGTAGGTAAGCGTAGCCGTTTTTATCTGAAGTCATTGCTTCCCTCTACTTCCCACGACATTTCAAGCAATTAATCGCGGGTTTACTGGAAACCAATCAACCGATTACTAGACTGCTTTCAAACGATATTCTCGGTGGAAGACGGTAAAGGAGTCGCGATGAAAGGTTTGATGATTTGGGCTACGGTGATGTTGTCTTGGGTGACGTACGCCAACGATATTGTCGTTAACCAATTAGGTTATGAACCTTCCGCAAATAAACGGGCGTATTGGGTCGATCCAGAAAGCAAGCACCTTGATCTTCTTGCCATTCCCAATGACGCTAAGGTCGCTCGGTTTCCTCTGACCTACAATAGCCATTTACCCAACGGCAAACCGGTTTATGTTGCTGACTTTTCTGTTGTCGCCGAACCTGGCTGGTATGTCCTAAAATCAGCAGATAAGCGTTCGGTACCCTTCGAAATAAAAAACAATGTGTACCAAGGATTGCAAACTGCTTTAGTACACGCGTTGCTTTTGCAGCGCTCTGGTGAGGCCGTGTATTCACCAGTAACAGGCATGGCGAGGCCGCCAAGTCATATCAAAGACGGTGAGATTTTTCGTGGTGATGAGTTTAACCCTAAAGGGACAGTTATTGATGCTAGTGGAGGTTGGTATGATGCTGGTGACTTTGGTAAATATATCGCCACGGCGACAATTACCGTAGCGAGAATGCTTGAAGCTTATCGACAGTCACCGAATCAGTTTGATTCTCCTAACGGAGAAATGCCCCCAATCTTAGTTGAAGCGCTATATGAGCTGAACTGGATGATGAAGATGCAGCGCAAAGACGGAGCAGTGTATCGCAAGCTATCTGGTGCGACGTGGCCTGCTAAAATTCCACCTTGGTTGGATACCCAAACTCGATATATCTATGGCGTCAGTACGCCAGATACCGCAAAGTTCGCCGCTACACTAGCGTTCGCATCGCGCATCTATCAACCATTTGATAAAACCTTGTCAAAGCAAATGCTCGCTGCGGCAGAATTGGCATGGCGTTATTTAGAGACTCAACCTGAGCAATATATCGATTGGCAAAAAGAGGACGACAGTGGTTCTGGCCCTTACATTTACAACCAGTTTGATAAAGAAATTGCGCTGGAGACTGACGTCGACGATAGAATTTGGGCGGCAGCAGAACTCTATATCACAGCTAACAAAGAGAGTTATCTGTCCTATGTTGAGTCGCATTATTCCCAGCTTGTTGCCACCGGACGCCCAATGCTCGATTTTTTTGAATGGAAAAATCCAGCGCTTATGGGGGTATGGCACATTATGACTGAAACCAACACCAAGTTGGTTGAATCTATGAAAAGGGATCTAGATAGTGTCGCGCGTGATTATGCTAAGAGCGCTCAGCAATCACCCTTCTATGTTGCTAACCGAAAGTTCATTTGGGGTTCCAACAAAATGGTTGCCGAGATTGGTATCTTGCTTGCTTGGAGCGATATTATCTCTGGTAAACGGGATTACCAGTGGTTGGTTCAAGCTCAACTAGACTACTTGCTTGGAGCGAATGGTTTTAATATGAGTTACGTGACCCACTTTGGAACTCATGCGGTAAGACATCTCCATCATTTATATCGAATTGGCACAGGTGTAACTCTCCCAGGTTTCTTGGTGGGAGGACCAAATATAAAAGGGCAAGCAGGCATCGCGCCTAAAGACTTGGGAATGCTGAGTTATGTTGATGATGAAAAGTCGTACGCTGTGAATGAGTTTGCCATTGACTACAATGCGGCATTAATCGGTTTGCTCGCCGTAATTGACTACTATCAGGAAGAGTAAGATAAGTCACCCTCTTACCGAGTGTAAGAGGGTAGAATTGGTTACTGCTGAGCGCAGTTAATATCGCCTAACGCAGTGCAAATCTCTTTTTCACGCTGAGCGTCTTGCTCCATTTTGTTGCCAATTTCTTGGTTATTGCGATATTCATTTGATGGTGCACAACCTGCGATCACTATAAGAGCGCCCATTGCCAATAATGCTTGATACTTTTTCATGTTACCACTCCTAATCCTTGGGTCATTTATATTGTAGTTATAAGCAAACACTATAGATTGAAAGAGATGGCTATACAACCATATGAAATTTGGTTGCTGGTGAATTGAGCGGCAGAGGACAGAACGAAGGGCGCTTTGGTATTAAGCGCCCAGTTAGGTAGGATTAACCTTTCACGGCTCCTGCGGTTAGACCGTCGATAAGCTTACGAGAGCTGATTACAAACATCACCATTAGCGGTAGCACGGCGATAGCGACACCACTGAAAATTGCACCGTAAGGAACCAGTCCGGTACTACCTTGCAACGCACGCAACGCGAGCGGAACGGTGTACATTTCCATATCGTTCATAACAACCAGTGGACCCATGAAGTTATTCCATTGACCAATGAATACCACAAGACCCAGCGTACCCAACGCAGGTTTGATCAATGGCACAACAATGCGCCAGTAAATTCCGAACTCGCTACAACCGTCCATTCTCGCCGCTTCAATCAGCTCTCTTGGAATGGCGCTGCCGATATATTGTCTCATCAAGAAGATGCCCATCGCCCCACATGCCATAGGGACATAGAGCGCTTTTGGCGTATTCATCCAACCGAGAATCGACATGATTAAAGCGGTCGGAATCATGCTCAAAAACGCGGGTAGCATGAGTGTGCCCATAATGAACACGAACAACATCTTTTTGTATCGAAACTCAAACATAGCAAATGCATAGCCAGCAAGTGAACAAAACAGCAGGTTCAAGGCTGTTGTGATAGCAGCAATGTAGAAGCTCCAACCTAAGTTTTTCCAAAAGTAGGGTAAGTAATCAATGAGCGCGGTTAAGTTGTTGCCTAACTCGTCACCAAACCACAGTGGAGGCGGCACCGACATAATGGCCGTATTATCGTGAGTTGCAAAAACAAACATAAAGTAGAACGGAGCTAACATAACGATCGCACCAAAGGCGACGAAACTGTAGGCGGTGATTTGTCCTGCGGAGAAATTAGTCTTCATCGTTTGCTCCTCGGTTTTTCTCAGAGAACAGTTTGTTGTTGCCCCAAGATAGAGCGGCAATAATCATAAATAGAATCCAAGAGATCGCGGAGGCAGTACCAAAATCACCTTCTTGGAATGCAGTAATGTACATATGCATAGCCGCAGATTTACCAGCTTGGTCTATACCGCCCGTTCCATTGGTAATGATGAAGGGTTCTTCGAAAATTTGCAGACTACCAATGATCGACAGCGTAATCGCGAAGAACATCATCGGTTTAAGCATTGGCAGCGTAATGTAGAAGAACTGCTTTATTCTGCTTGCCCCATCAATGGTGGCAGCTTCATACAGGTCTTTTGGAATAGTTTGCATCGCTGAGAGGTAGAGAATGGTATTCCAACCCACATAACGCCAAAACACCACGAATGAAATCATGCCTTTAGTATATTCGGGCTGATTCCAGTCGATGTTTTGCGTTGGGAAGATCCATGCAAACGGCTCTATACCGCCAATGGAAATAGTACCTATAGAGGTAAGGACCATATTTACTAAGCCATAGTCTCGTGAAAATAGCGTAGTAAAGATCATCGCCACCGCAACGGTCGAAGTAATGTAAGGCAGAAAGTAGACGCCGATGACTCCATTTCTGGCACGCTTAAAACTGGTATGGATGAAGAAAGCCAGAGGTATGGCGACTAAGTGTTGTGGAACGCCTGATGCCAGTGCCATCCAGAATGTGTTGTAGAGCGATTTGTGGAACCAATCGTCGGTAAGCGCAAATTGGTAGTTTTCCCAGCCCACCCATTCCATCGCACTGAGACCAGCCGCTGGCTCCCAATAATGAAAGGAAAGGTAGAGAGAGAACAGCATTGGGAACACACCAAATGCTAAGAAAATAATGAAAAATGGACTAATAAACAGGTAGGGTACCCATTTATGACTCTTGGCTCGCCATTGATGCCAAGTACCAGTATTTTCACTGGGTTTATTGGTAGAGGTTATGCTAACAGACATGTTGGACTTCCTGTAACGATACTCGATTAGGCTGCATGTAAAACTTTGCCTTCGGCATTAAATACATGTGTTCGTTTAACATCGAAAAACAGCTCGATGTCTTCACCTTCAAGTCGAGTGAGGGAGTCTGACGAATCGATTTCGGCAAGAATTTTGTTGTCACCTAACTGGCAGTGTAAGTGATACATAGATCCAAGAAGTTCAGCGTGAATTAAACGTACTTTAACGCTGGCAATGTTGTCTGACTCAATGGCTTGTTTATTAAGATACAAATCGCTTGGACGCACACCATACTCGATGCCTTCATGTGAATTGTGCAGGCAGCGGTCAAGTTCAACAACTTGATTGCTGATATTCAGACCACGTGAGTGAGGCATAGTCGCGGGAATCATGTTCATTTCAGGACTGCCGATAAAGGTGGCGACAAAACGACACGATGGTGCGTCGAAAATCTCTTTAGGTGTGCCAATTTGTGCCACATAGCCATCTTTTAAAATCACGACTCGATCGGCAAGACTCATGGCTTCTACTTGATCATGAGTAACGTATAGCGTGGTTGTTTTTAACTTCTGATGCATCGCTTTGATTTCAGCGCGCATGCTGCCTCTTAATTTGGTATCAAGGTTAGACAGTGGTTCATCAAACAGAAAGACAGAGGGAACACGTACCATCGCTCGCCCCATCGCCACGCGCTGTCTTTGTCCACCGGATAAGGCTTTTGGATAACGTTTGAGTAACGGAGTGAGTTCCAAGGAGTCAGCTACGGCAGCAACTTGTTGTTTGATATCATCTTTGCTGCGACCAGCCATTTTAAGAGGAAATGCGATGTTTTGCTCCACCGTCATATGTGGGTAAAGGGCATAGCTTTGAAAAACCATGGCGGTATCACGATCAGTTGGGTGAAGGTCGTTGACTAAACGGTCTCCGATATAGATTTCGCCCTCAGAAATCTCTTCTAATCCTGCCAACATGCGTAGCGTCGTGGATTTGCCGCAGCCAGATGGTCCCAGAAATACGACAAACTCACCATCGTTAATATGCAGATCAAACTGCTTAACGACTTCAGTTTTGCCGTAGCGCTTTTTTAAGTTCTTAAATGTTACAGAAGCCATAGTTTTCTACTTACCTAAATCGAGCATCACTCCTAGCAATCGCTAGGAGGATGTCTTAAAAATTGATGAAACGGGATTAACGACGAGCGCGGCGCTTAATTTGACGCGCGGCATCTGATAGCGCCTTATCGATCTCTACATTACGAGTCAGTACCGATTGAAGCGCGTCATCGACTATCTGCTCGGCAATAGGGTCATGTCGATGTGCCTTAATTGCAGGGATGTTGGCGGCGGCCAGTTTCCATTGCATGCGAGCTTGAGTTCCACCTAAGTATTCAACAGGCTGTTCCATAAATTCGGAATTTTGCGCTTCGATAAGAGAAGGGAAGATATTAAGCTGCTCGAACACTTCCATTTGAATATCAACACGTTGGCTCATGAACTCAATGAACTTCCATGCTTCATCTTTATGGTCTGCGCGTTTTGGAATTGCCAAGAATGAGCCACCCCAGCTTGCAAATGTATTAGCAGGAAGGTCTGCGGTGCGCCAGACGTTTTCTCCCGGAGAGATCCAGCCGTTAAAGTGCCCACCAAGCCAAGAGCCCATCATCTGGCTGGCAATATCACCGCGACGCAGACCTTCGGTCCACTCCGTACTCCATGCTTTTACCTGCGCATCGAGATGAGCATCACGCACTTGTTTTGCGAGTTTGAAAGCTTCTTTAAAACGATCGGACTCGACCATGATTTTGTTGTCTTGATCGAAGTAGATAGATTCGCCATCTTTTAGACCAGAGCGGATAACGATATCTTTAATGTCCACCGCGTCTGCAACAAGGTAGGAGCCGGTTTTCTCTTTGATTTTCTTGCCAGATTCAATGAATGAGTCCCAGTCACGCAGCAGTTCTTCTTGGGTCACACCAGCTTTGGCCAATACTTCACTGTGATAGAAAATCGCACCCGGGCCGATATCAACCGGTAGGCTTGATTGCTCGCCTTTGTTGTTTTGGCCTAAAGGTACTGTAAATGGTGAGAAAGTATCAGCAAATGTGCCTGCGTTGTAAGGTGGTTGATTAAGATCTTCCAAGCCGCCTGCGTTGGCGAATCGGCCGATATAGCCCACTTCAATTGCCATTACATCGGGTACGTTCGCACCCGTCGACAGTGAGGTTGTCATCGCTGTGTGGTGATCATCGAATGCCAAAGAGGTTAGGTTGATTTTGATGTCTGGATTCTCTTTTTCAAACATCGGGATCGCCATACGAATTGCCTGGTCGTAGTTTGCAAATGCTGCCACATTTAGCGTCGTTTGCGCCCATGCTGTGCCAGACAGTGTTGCTAGCGCGATAGCAGAGACAAGTTTGGAGTATTTTAGTGCTGTTTTCATTGCTCTATCTCTTTCTTATTAGGGTAAGCGCTCAGTTTTTGTTCTTTAGTGCTGAGTCACTTTGTGGTTGATGCTAGCGACCAATTTGGTCGCTAGGTCAGGTAAGCGTTAGTTTGTTCTAGAGTGCGACTACCGTCATATCCGTGAAGTGCACAGGGCCTAATTGGTTGTAAAAACCTACACCGCCAGACTGATAGGTGTCAGGCATGGTTTCATCAATAGACGTCAGAACTTGTTTGCCGTTAATCGAGCAAGCAAACAAATTGCCGTTCACCGAAAGGTCGAAGTGATAGCGCTCGTGTGGTTGCCATTGGAATGGCTCTATGGCGATAACGACATCTTTGCCAAACTCTCTGCGTATCAATGAGATCTGATCATCCGTATTGAGTTCGACTCGGTAGTAACGTTCCAACCCTTGGTAGCGAACTATAGGACCAAAAGCTTGTTTTATCTGAGGCTTAAGCGCGATGGATAAAGAGTAGTCGTGCCAATCTTTACTGCCGTATACGTAGAGGCCAGGGTGAGACGCGTCGTTATTGACTAAGCGGTAGATATCTTGATTGTCGAACTTGATGCAGGTATCCATAGTATTGATAAAGCTGCTTTCCCATATTTCATGGATTGGGTTGCTATCAATACCTATGGTTTGCGATGGTGTGCCTTGCCAGTCCAATGAATGCAGCTTGATATATCCAGCATCGTTTCCTGAGTGAGGGTTACTAATTTGCAGTCCAACGGTGGCAATCATTACGTTATCGAGTTTTGGTAGGGTCCATTGATGAGTTTGTGGTTGCGTTGACAAGGTGAATGGTTCACTAAAAATGCGCTCAATGTTCATTTGGCTGTCGTAAGTGTCGACGTAGAAACTGACACTGGCGTGGTCATAATCGGTTGCACCTGACACGCTCGCTTCGATAGTTTGAGACGGATAGAGTGTAGGACTGCCAACTATGTGGTACGACGATTCGTTTACTTTACTATCAAGTGGCGTATGTGTTGCGGTACTCACTTGCAACGGTACACCACATACCAAATGCGAGAAGTCCAGTCGCAGCGCTTGCTCACTGTTGCTAAGGCGTGCGTTTTGGTTGTAGTTCAAGTCAGGGTTAATAGCAAAACCTTGCAATGACCCTTTAGGCGTAAAGTGGAATCTAGGACGTTTGGGTAGGCGCTCATTATGATGTAATTGATGAGCGATCGCGTAGAGCTTATCGGCTTCTTGAACTGCATCGAAAATATGATCTTGAATATTGGCACTTGGAAGAAGAATTCTATCCGCGACTGGTGTGCGCCAATCAAAGCCATCATCAAGAGCGGCTAAGCCTAATCGAATACCGTTGAGACAACCTACGTTCGCCGCGTTACAGTCGGTATCCCAACCTAATGTATTCACAATTTTCATTGATTCGTGGAAGCTTTCACCCCCGTAAAGAAGAGATAAAATGATTAATCCATGGTTGGGAATTACATGACAAGTGCCGTCAAACTTATCGTAGCCATAGTGAGTTTTAAGCTGCGAAAATGCCCAATTCCAATCACGTGGATTCTCTTCATGCCAGCCACGAACAGCGTTAATGACTTCAGCAATTTTCGATTCTTTGGGGATATAACTCAAGCCGAGGTCGATGAGAGCGTGCAAGTCGGTTTCAATAAACGCTTGAGACTCCATAACGGCAAGTAGAACTGCGGCGTGAACGGCTTCACCGTCGTGGCTAACCTTAGCTGCTTCAGTTGCCATCTGCGCGGCTTTATCTGGCATTGCAGGGTTGATGAGTGCCCAGCCATCAATAAAAATCTGTGCGCCTATTTGTTCTGCGACGGTTTTTCCGTTGGTTTCTATTGAGCCACTATGCGGTGCTTCAAACCCATTTCTTAAATTGAGCCAAGCAGTGTGCTCGGTCGATTGTCCATAGCCACCCCACCAAAGAATGGTTTTTCCTTCGATTAAATTATCAAGCCAAGATTGACCAAGATGCTGGCTAGAAAAGTCAGAGCGATACTCATGATCTTCCAAAGCGTGAGTGAACATAAAGGTGCCGGTAATGTCGTCATCACTGACGATAAGAGGATGGTTAACTTGTTCGTTGACGTAGCGGTTTATCTCACCGAATTGGTCAACGATATGCTCGTTAACCCAACCCTCAAAAGGTCGTCCTGCATACACTCCAATTATCTTGCCTAAGATTCCAGCGTACAGCTTTTCGTAATATGTATTATCTAATTTCATTGTTGCTTAAGGTCTCTATATAAATCCGACTGAATATGGACATGACAAACATGCAGCGAGTGAATTTCTAAATTCATGCTAACGAACAATAATGAGATGTTTTGTGATCTAATCCACCATGTCTAATTTATAAAACTAACAGGTATGAAATATTTTTCATCATAACTATTTGATTGATATAGTTAAATTGTGAAAAATAAAAAGATATTTCATGGCTTTGTTGTATTTCTAAATATGGTTCATGGTTTCGATATAAATAAAATCTGCAGCAGAAGTAGTGAGACAGATATCACTCAATTAGCACATTAATTTGTTTAGCCTTGAGTGATTACAAAGCAAGCGTGAAGTGTTGTAAGTCACACAAACCAAAGCAGATGAGATTAAGGAGAAACGATGGCTTTCAAAGATGATTTTATTTGGGGGGCTGCTGCCGCCAGTTATCAAATTGAAGGTAATACCCAAGGTGTTGATGGCTGTGCAGATTCCGTCTGGGACATGTGTTCTCGCCGTGATGGATTCGTAAAGGGTGGAAACACAGGATTTATGGCTTGCGATCACTACAATCGCTATGAAGAAGACGTAAAAATCATGCAGTCAATCGCTCTACAAGCGTATCGATTGAGCATTATGTGGCCAAGGGTGATGCCAGAAGGAACTGGTAAAGTGAATGCTCAAGGGTTGGATTTTTACGACCGTTTGGTAGATGAGTTGCTTGCTAAAGGCATTTCACCTTGGGTGACGTTATTTCATTGGGACTATCCGATGGCGCTGTTCCACAAAGGTGGATGGTTAAATGACGACTCTAGCGATTGGTTCGCTGAATATACTCGAGTGATTGTCGACCGTTTGTCTGATCGAGTGGAAAACTGGTTTACGTTAAATGAGCAAGCATGTTTCATTGGGCTTGGCCACCAAACCGGAATGCATGCCCCTGGTCTTGAGCTCCCAGCGAAGGAAGTGAATCGTGCGTGGCACAATGCACTACTTGCCCACGGTAAAGCGGTACAAGTGATTCGGTCGAATTCGAAACGTCCAGCTAAGGTCGGGGCAGCACCTTGTTTCCGAACCGCTGTACCTATGACCAACAGCCCAGAAGATATTGCAGCTGCAAAAGCGCATACCTTTAATGTTATTAATAAAGAAATGTTTAACGCGAGCTGGTGGATGGATCCTGCATTCAAAGGTGAATATCCAGAGGATGGATTGGCATTATTTGGCGCTGATGCACCTATTATCAAACCTGGTGATATGGAAACCATTTGTCAGCCTTTGGATTTTGTTGGAATTAATGTCTACAGCTCGGAAATGGTACGTGCAGCAACCGATGGGACACCAGAAGTTGTGGAGTATCCGAATAACTATCCGAAGACCCATTTCGATTGGCCGATTACGCCTGAAGCACTCAAGTGGGGCACTGAGTTTTTGTATGAGCGTTATAACAAGCCGATTATTGTCACCGAAAATGGACTTAGCACCAATGATTGGGTCAGTTTAGACGGTAGAGTGCATGATACGACTCGCATCGACTTCTTGCATCGTTACTTATTAGGTTTGAAAGAAGCGGCCGCGAATGGTGTCGACATCATGGGATACTTCCAATGGTCAATACTCGATAACTTTGAATGGGCGGAAGGTTACAAGCAGCGCTTCGGCTTGGTTCACGTTGATTATGAAACGATGAAGAGAACGCCCAAGGAATCTGCACTTTGGTATAAGTCAGTGATCGAATCAAATGGCGCGTCATTAGGAGAGACGAGTGCGTTGCAAGGCTGGATGAAACCGAGCGACTTTAACCGAAATACTTGTTAACGCTCTCGGTTTGACCCTGCCGTTTCGAGTAAGTTATAAAGCGTCTATGTTTAGGCGCTTTTTTTATGGGCGCTGATGTTGGTAGAACCATGAAAAAAGAAAAGGAAAGCAAAGTTACCTTAACCGAGGTAGCAAAACGAGCGGGTGTCTCTCCAAGTACTGTTTCTCGTTACTTAAATCGAACCAGCTTCATTGCTAAAGATAAAGTGCGTGCTATCGAAGAAGCGATGTTTGAGTCTGGGTTCAAGAGTAAACCTCGAAAATCGCAACCTATTACCAAGCGCAGTATGTCGATTGGGGTTGTCGCTGCATCATTTGATAGTCCACATATCGCAAGAATATTAAAGGGCATGGACAGTACTGTGCTCAACCACTCATACCAGATCATTGTTGAAACGAGCCATTGGAATAAAGCCCGCGAAACTGAAATCCTCAAACAGTTTAAGCAGCGAAATGCCGATGCTATTGTGTTAATTGGTAGCTACCTCAATGATGCTGAAGTAAAAACGATCCTTGGCAAAACGCCGGTGTTACTACTGGGAAGTCCGGTCTATCTAGCTCCTACAGATAGCATTACCGGTATTCCTCAAGTCTTAGTCGATAATGAGCTTGGTGGGTACTTAGCGACCAATCATTTGATTCAGTTAGGTCACACCAGAATCCTTCATCTTCGCGGAGCCATCGGTAATAACGATTCTGACGAGCGGGTAGTCGGGTATAAACGCAGTTTGGAAAAAGCGGGAATCGAGGTGCTGGATGAGTTGATTGTTGAAGGTGAATTTAAGTCAGAGCAGTCGCTTGAAGTGGTTAAAGAGACAATAGAGCAAGGGATTGAGTTTACGGCTATCTTCGCGTCTAATGATGAAAGCGCTTATGGAGCAATTCAGGCATTACATCAAAAAGGCTATTCTGTTCCGGATGACATTTCACTCATAGGTTTTGATGATCTGCCATTTTCCAGCTACCTAATTCCACAACTCACCACGGTTAAACAGCCACTCGAAATCATGGGATCTATTGCGATACGTTATGCTCTTGATTTGATTAGTGGAATTAAGCCAAACTACCAAGTCCCTCCTGTGGAGGTAATTGTCCGAAATAGTACACAAAGGAATGCGGTGAAATCGGCCATATGAAAGAGAAAAAAGCCACCATATACGACGTTGCTAGAAAAGCTGGCGTTTCGCCAAGCACCGTCTCACGTTATTTAAATCGAACGACCTTCATCGCTAAAGACAAAGTCGACACCATCGAAAAGGCTATCTTTGACCTTGGTTTTAAACCTAAAGGTCGTAAAGCCCAGCCTAAGACAAAGCGAAACATGAAGATCGGTGTTGTTGCACCTTCATTTGATACCCCTTATGTAAGCCGCATCCTATATGGCATGGATCGTAGAATGCGTAACCACAGTTACGATATTATTATCGAAACCACGAACTGGGAACAAAGCCGTGAACGTCACGAGCTTCAAGATCTGGTTTCACGGCAAGTGGATGGCATTATCGTTGTCGGTGGTGATTTGGCAGAAGAAGATATCGCAGCACTAACAGGGAAGATCCCGACATTATTGATGTGTCGTAGAGGTAAAGGAATTTTGCCTCTCATAAACGTTGATAATGAAATGGGGGGATATCTTGCCACTAACCATTTGGTTCAGCTAGGTCATAAGAAAATCATGCATTTGACGGGACCAAGTGGCAATATTGATTCTGAGAACCGTATTGCTGGTTATTTGCGCTCGCTGAAAAATGCAGGGTTAGTGGCAGAACCCGGTATGGTTATCGACGGTCACTTTGAATCAAGAAATGCTTTCCAAAACCTTACGACTGCATTAAAGGGCGGTGCCAAGCCCACTGCAATATTTGCAGCTAATGATCATAGTGCGTTTGGCGTAATTCAAGCATTGCATCAGTACGGTTTACGAGTCCCTGACGATGTTTCGGTAATTGGTTTTGATGACCTTCCTATTGATGAATACTACATTCCTCGTCTAACTACAGTACGCCAACCATTTGCAGAAATGGGTGAGATCGGTGTCAGATATTTACTCGATCTTATCAGTGGCAATAAACCAAATTACGACATCCCCCCTGTGCAAGTTATCATTCGAGACAGCACTCAAGCACACAGCTAATTGGTGCGCCCTTAGTGGATCTGGGCGCATTTTCGTTACCTTCTAAACGTTGCTATTGTCCTTTTAGTTATTAAATGAAAATATATTTTTTTGCGATCTTGATCGATGAAGTAAATTTTTATTAATGCAAAAGTAAACTAGGCTGTATGACATGCTAGTGACCATTTTGCGTCACTCAGTTTTTTATTCAGGCCTACTTTGTTGTGATTCAGAGCGTTGTCGAGTCGTTGTTGCAAAGTAACACCATGAGTTAGTTTGGATTTAGACAGAAGGGAACAAATATGGTTTTTAGGAAAAACCGACAAGCAGTTTGGCTCGTTATGGCAATAGGTACCGCTCCGCTGGCAAACGCAGAGCTGTTTGATTACATGGCAACAACTGACCCCGTCAAAGATCAGCCAAGTGAACAAGGCTGGATTGCAGATCATAGCCAAAGTGGTAGTGGTGCGCTATCAACAGTAGATGGGGTAACAGCATGGGTCGCACAAGGTGAAGGCGGACGAGCACAGTGGAAAACGGTGTTATCTGACGCGTTAAAGAGTCAAGCAACGAACTACGGCTGGAAGTTATCGACTGAAATGCGCGTGGTTAGTGGCGGCATGATCACCAACTATTACGCCGATGGCAGTCAGCGTGTGTTGCCAATATTATCCATAAACAGTGCTGGTGAGCTGGTGGTGGAGTTTGAAGGTCGAAGTGGTACTACTGTACTGGCGACAGGCGCGGCGGCAACGGACTACCATAAGTACGAATTGGTCTTTCACCCGGGGGATAACCCTAATGCGAGCTTTTACTTCGATGGACAGCTAATTCTCGATCAGATATCTCCTTCACCAACGTCACAAAATATGTTGGTGTGGGGTAACGGCTCAACCTATACCGATGGTGTCTCAGCATACAAGAATATAGAGTTCGAAGTGCAAGGCGATGTGATTTTCAACGGCCCCGATCGCATACCATCTCTAGTTGCGAGCACAGAAACACCCGGTGTGGTGACAGCCTTTGCAGAGAAACGAGTGGGGGGAGGTGACCCAGGTTCAACCGCCAACACCAATGATATTATTACTCGCGTCTCTACCGACTCAGGGGTGACATGGAATACTGAATTGAACTTAACCGAGCAGATCAACGCTAACGACGACTATGATTTCTCTGATCCTCGTCCTATTTACGATTCAGCGTCTGACAGTGTTATTGTTTCTTATGTCCGTTGGCCGACTGACGCCGCGCAGAATGGCGATAAGATCAAGTCATGGATGCCAAGTGGGGTCTTCTACAGTACCTACGATATCGCTACTTCAAATTGGCTGGCTCCGGTGGATGTGACTCATCAAGTGAAGGAGCACAGCTATCAAATTGCAGGTTGGGGAGGTTCAGAGCTCTACAGTAAATCAGCCACTCTAAACAGTAATCAGGACTGGCAGTTGAATGCCACACTACGAATCTTTGACGGTGCTGCTAACCGAATACAGGCGGCAGATGGAGCTCGTACGTTTGTGGTGACGTTTGCTGTAGACCCGTCAGGACAGCTTACCGCGCAATTAAATGGTGAGTCTTCGCCTGTTGTTGTCGCGCTAAGTAGTGGTGATGTGTATGGTTTTCATCAATACCAAATTGCCTATTCAGCCCTGAGTAATCAAGCGTCTCTATTGGTCGATGGCAATACTCTGGCTAGTTGGTCAGGTGAAACGTCGAGTAGCAATCTTGTGGAGTTTGGTAACGCAGACAGCAGTGTTGATGGCCGAATTCATCTACAGGATATTGCTCTTGAGCAATCAGGCGTGACCTTGGTTAGCCTAGATGCGGCTTATTTAGCTCAACAAGATCCAGCGAGTACCACGACTGACCTAGAACAATTAGGTTGGAGCAAACAGAAGTCCGGCAATACCATGAGCTTTTACGGACACGCCAGTGTGAACCCTGGGCCTGGTCACGGGATCCAGCTTGAACGACAGCAAGCGATTGCTGGTAGTCATAATGGACGCCTAATATATCCCGCTATTACACTAGACCGATACTTCTTAAACGTCATGTCTGTGTACAGTGACGACGGTGGTCAAAACTGGCAAACAGGGGCAAGCTTACCGCTTCCTTATCGTTGGAAGAGTGCGAGCAGTTTAGAAACGCTTGAGCCGAGTGAATCGGATCTTGTTGAACTAGATAATGGTCATTTGCTCTTGACTGCACGCCTTGATTTTAACAAGACCGTAAGTGGTGTTAATTACGGTCCGCGTCAACAGTTCTTGAGTGAAGATGGCGGTAAAACATGGGCTATGCTCAGTGGTAACAATGCCGATGTTTTCCCAGGTATAAGCTCTGGAACCGTCGACGCTTCAATTACTCGCTTCGAAGAAGCGGATGGTAGTCGATATCTGCTGTTCACCAATCCCCAAGGTAGTCCGTCTGGAGCGAGCAATCGTCAAGACTTAGGTTTATGGTTTAGTTTTGACGAGGGCAACAGCTGGAAAGGTCCAATTCAATTGGTCGAAGGTGCATCGGCTTATTCAGATATTTATCAACTTGATGCTGAAACAGCAATTGTGATTGTCGAAACCAATAGTTCCAATATGCGTATACTGCGAGTGCCTGTCACTTTGCTAAAACAAAAGGCGTTGGCGCTGCCTTAAAAAGCGCGTAAACAAAAGCCAGACCTGTTGTCTGGCTTTTTTCATTTGGGTTATTCGCTTAGTGATTTACCTTGGGTTTTAATCACTTCTTGATACCAATGGAAGCTTTTTTTACGCTTACGTTCTAGTGTGCCGTTGCCGTCATCATGACGGTCGACATAAATGAAACCGTAACGCTTACTCATTTCTGCGGTGGAGTTCGCTACAAGATCGATAGGACCCCAACTAGTAAATCCCATTAGTTCAACACCATCTTCAATCGCTTCTCTCGCTTGTACTAAATGGTCATTTAGGTATTTGATGCGGTAGTCATCTTCAATGTTGCCATTCGCATCAATTTCGTCTCTTGCTCCTAAACCATTTTCTACAATAAACAACGGCTTTTGGTATCGGTCGTGGAGGAAGTTAAGTAAAATGCGCAGTCCTTTCGGATCGATCAACCAACCCCACTGGCTTTTCTCCAGATATGGGTTCGGTACACTGTCAACGATGTTACCCACTTCTTTTTGCTTTGGATCGGCACTTGCACAGCCGCTGGCGTAATAGCTAAACGAAATGAAGTCGACTGACGCTTGTGCGATGGTCTCTAGATCTCCGTCGTGAATATCGAGTTCAATTTGGTTTTCACGGAAGTAACGCAACATGTAGCCTGGGTATTGACCACGAGTTTGTACATCTCCGAAGAAGAGCCATTTGTTATTTTCGTGCATCGCTGCGATCACGTCATCAGGGTTGCACGTGTACGGGTAGTTTAACGCGCCTAACAGCATGTTACCGATCTTGCCATCTGGAACGATCTTTTGGCACAGTTTTACCGCTTTGGCATTGGCGACCAACTGATGATGGATAGCCTGATAGATTTCTTGTTCTGTAGCATCTTCTTGCAAACCTACACCGGTAAAAGGTGCGTGCAATGACATGTTGATTTCGTTGAATGTCAGCCACAGTTTCACTTTGTCTTTGTAACGTTCAAACACCGTTGTAACGTAACGTTCAAACATCTCAATCAGTTTTCGATTACCCCAGCCGCCGTAGTTTTCTACTAACGCGTAAGGCATCTCGTAGTGAGACAAGGTCACGAATGGTGTCATGTTGTACTTCGCTAACTCATCAAATAGACGGTCGTAATAAGCGAGTCCCGCTTCGTTTGGCTGTGTGTCGTCACCATTTGGAAAAATGCGAGTCCAAGCGATAGAAAGTCTCAAGCAGTTAAAGCCCATCTCATCAAAAAGCGCAATGTCTTCTGGATAACGGTTGTAGAAGTCGATAGCAAGATCTTTGATACCAGGAGTACGTTCATCGCGAGTTTGATGAGGACTCAAAATGCCTGAAGGCAGCATGTCTGAGGTTGAGAGTCCTTTGCCATCAAGGTTATAAGAACCTTCAACTTGGTTGGCAGCAATTGCACCACCCCACAGAAAGTTATCCGGAAATTGAGTCATATGAAACCTCTAAGCTTATTTGCTTTATTGATTTGGATTTGTCGCTAATGAGCTTGCTGCAAGCAACAATCTGTAAGTAAAACTACTATAGACCTAGTATTGATTAATATGAGGAATGAAAAAAGAGTGAATGTTTTTGTATAATCTTCCTCAATATGTGTTTATTAGCGAATTTTAGTGCTCAATAGAGGTGGCGGGATTTAAATGAGGAAGAAAATGTATCGTAATTTTCCTGATTGTGCTTCGAAATCAGCACGCTTCTGTAATTGAGGGATGAAATGAAAGACCAACGCGCACTGCATTATTATGAACGTTTACTGCCTCTAGGAACCAAATGTGATGTGTTTATTTCTCTGTCTGAGGTGGCAGAAAAACTTTGTACTACGACTCGTCACAGCCGCACCTTGTTGCAAGAGCTTCAACAGCGACAATGGCTTACTTGGCAGCCCAAAGTCGGGCGAAATCAGCGCTCGGTAATACACCTTGCTTTTGAACGTGCCGAAATTCGCCAAGTATTAGCTCGAGTGCAGATTGAAGCTGGATACTATGAAAATGCGATGACGTTCCTCGAAGATGACCAACAGCAGTTTGCCGCTTTACTGCGCCAAACTTCAGGTGCGATCGTTCGTGAAGATCAGCTGCATATTCAACTAACGTATCGACGCGTATTCGATGAACTGTTGCCTCACACTCCATTGCGAAACAGCGAGCGATTCTTAGTAAGGCAGGTTTATGCTTGTTTGACAGGGTGTGACAAAGAAGGGCAGTTAACCCCTCAGCTCTCTCACGCGTGGACCAGCAATGAAGACGCTACCATTTGGCGCTTTTATATTCGCCCGCAACTTAAATTTCACTCCGGTGAGCTTATAACCGCCGCACTCATCAAAGACCTGTTTGAGCAGTTGCGCGGGCTTCCAGAATACCGCGAAGAACTGTCGCATGTGGTGGCTATCTCCTTTACAAAGCAAAGTGTGACGTTTGAACTTAGTAGTCCAGATCTAGGCTTTGCAGCATTGCTCTCTGACTTGCGCTATTCCATTCAACCTCCTAAGCAAATCAGTTCTCCCATAGTAGCAACCATAGACGGCTCTGGAGCTTTCCAAGTCGTTGAGCAATCGGACGAGCGTTTAAGATTACAAGCGAACGACTTTTATTTTGGTCTGCGTTCTTTGACCGACACAGTGACGATTTGGCAATTAGCCAATACACCAAGCGAACGCATTCAGTTAGGTCACTATGATCAGCCTAATCTTCTAGATCGGCCTGACTATTTGATAGAAAACCACAGTGATGTTCAGGAAAGTACCCAGACCAGAATCGAAAATGGTTGCCTGTATATGTTGTTTAATACAGCCAGTCAGCAACAGTTAACCCTCGCACAGCGGCGTTGGTTAGCGAGTGTGCTCTCACCTGAAATGATATTACAGCATGACCAATTGTCAGAACTGTTAATGACATCGATTCCAGCTCACAATTTTCTACCTAGTTGGACACAGATTAAACCTTGTCAATCAGAGCCGGCATCTCTTCCAAGTTGTCTGGATATAGCCGTCTACGACCATCTGGTAATAAAAGATTGCGCTCAGGTGATGAAACATACTTTGAATCAAATGGGTATTGACTGCACCATCAATGTCTACTCGCTCGAAGAAATGCATAAGTTGTCGCAACACCGTCAGCTCAGTGAGCCTTTAGTGATTGCCAGTTTTAATGTAGATGACAACTTGCCGATTTCTGTGTATCGATGGTTGATGTCAGATTCTATCTTACACCAAGGTTTATCGGACGATGCATCTGCGTGGCTAAGGGCAGAAATGATCAGCCTTCGTGAAAGTAGCCAAGTAACTCAGTATTTAGCGAAGCTAGAGTCTATTGCCACAACGATGCATTATCAGAACTGGCTCACGCCGCTGTTTCACCACAGACAGACACTGCGTTGGAAAGGAGTGTTGCAGGGAGTATCCATTACGGATTGGTCGTGGCCAGATTTTAGAAATGTTTGGATAGAAGATGAGTTAGAGCAATAGAGAAGATGTCATGGAGCTTATAAAAAGGGAGTGCTCCATGACGTATTCGTTATTTCAGAGGGTCATTGTCGGGTAAGGCACTGTGGAGCCAAATAGCGAGTCGTTTTTTGATGTGAGGTCCATCTTCTTTGTCTTCCGGGAGAGGGACGATTTGTTTTACTTCTACGAGAAAGTGATAGAGAGCTTTTGCTTTCGTTGCTGGTGTCGCTGATTGATCCTGAATGGGATATCCCTGCATTGCTGCCATTTTGCAGCCAACTTCCAATGCCTTTTTGAATAACTTGTCTTCGTTCTCAAGTTTGGTTGTTTTTGACATCTGTTTACCTCGTACACTGATAACTGTGCTGTTCTGCGATTAGAATTTACCGCCGTTGACCCACTCATGCTTTGGTGGAACAGGCTCTTCATTGATCCAAATTTCGACTATTTTCGCATTACTCACTCTGAATATCTCAAAGCGCGCATACTCTTGTTTTTGATGGATTACGCGACTGTACGCCACCACCGTATCACCCTGTCCGATGATTTTAAATACTTGGTTGTAAGCGCCGATGAGTTTTGATGGGTGAACCACGTTCGAGGAGGCATGAATAGGAATATCGTCAAAGGTGATGTAGTTGTCTATTGATTCCGTTTGACCAAGAACCATTACATCACAGAGAAAGCGACGTACTAGTTCTTTGTTGGACTCGGTGTGCTCTAAATCAGTGATTTCAGTTGGCCCACTGATCTGGTCGAGTTGGTCATCCGGATTATTTTGATAGGCAGAAATGACGTCCCAATGCTCAACTATCTTGTCGTCTTGGTCGGTGTCGAAAAGGTCAGTTGTGAGCCAATAAGCTTCGCCGTTATTGATATCTTGATAAGCTTGAACAAAAATATATTGTCCGTCGACAACAGAGCGAATGATCTGGATATCTCTGACTCGACAGCGTTCAATGAATGGCTCAAAAAACTCCACGAAACCCTCAATTCCATTTCGGACACCAGTACTGTGCTGGGTATAACGAATTCCTGTATATTTGGTCACCGCTTCTCTTACGTGACCATCGCGAATTCCTTCCATATATAGATTGGTGGCATTTTCCAGCTTCTTGCTCATATCTAACCCCGTCAAGTATTAAGCGTAGTTGAATCTTATTTAATGAGGAGAGAAACAAAAGCCTCTCG
Source organism: Vibrio sp. SCSIO 43133 (assembly GCF_023716845.1). Taxonomy (NCBI): domain Bacteria; kingdom Pseudomonadati; phylum Pseudomonadota; class Gammaproteobacteria; order Vibrionales; family Vibrionaceae; genus Vibrio; species Vibrio sp. SCSIO 43133. The sequence goes on along the minus strand of NZ_CP068025.1, from coordinate 769,943 downwards.
TTACCGAGAGGCTAGGATAAGACTATTGTCCTTTAATGGTCTTCTTCAAATTTTGCATGAAGGTTTTGAAGTGGGGCATAAAGTCAGAGAATAGCGGATGCTTACGATCTTGCATCATCAAAGGACCTAATAGACGGATACTGACTCCAAGACGAGTCGCCGCTTGCTCATCCAGTCCACTCGACTGCTTCATTTTTTCGACAATGGCAAACATATCTTCTCTATCCTCGATTTCAAACGTCATGGTTTGAAGCTCGCGTTCCGCTTTAGTATTAGTTTCTTCGATAGTGATTCGATAAGTGTTGTGTTTACTATTGAGTGAATTCATAGTGCGCTCCTGTAGGGGGATTATTATTCTAAAGTCTAGCTTTTTAAGAAGGTTTCGATTTTAGGTTTCACTGTCATTGACATAACGACCATGATCGTTAGGCCAACAGGTAGTGCGGCAATAAAGCCCTTGAACCATTCATTGGTGAATACTGTCATATCAGCAAATCCAATGTTGTTGGCTGCGGTAACGAAAGCTAATAGCGATTCCATTACGACCGCCATACTTATCCCAACGATGAGGTTACGAAATGTCGCGCTTATTGACGGTAGCAGTCGATTGGCGAGCTTAGTAAGTAAAGTCATCATCACCATCCCGAAAGGCATCATTACGATAGCGGCTAGGGCAAATGAAGATAACCAATCGCTGTAAAAGGTTTCACCTAAACCGACATTCATGTAAGTCATCACACCTGTCAGAGTTCCTCCAATCACTGTCATCAAACTGACAATGACAAGCACCTTATATAGGATAGGGGTGCTTGCATCATTGGTGACAGGGGAAGCAGGCATTGTTTGTGTCGTCATTTAGGTTCTCCAGTCTTGAAATTGCTTAGAATTAAGTTGATAATGTCAACTATAAGTGCAATGGTTGATAGTGTCAACTATATTTTTAAGGATCACTATGTCTGAAAACACCTCACTTGAATCGATTTTCCGCCTCGTCCATACGCTGAAGCGTCAAATGAGTGAACAAATTGAAAGCCTTGATTGCGATGTAGCACCGATGCATATCAGAGTAATGAAGATCATTACTAAGCGAGCACCTTGTACATCAATTGATATTGCAAACCTGCTAAGCAGAGATAAAGCTCAGGTTACAAGGCTTATTAATACTTTGATTTCAGAAGGGTTGTTGGAGAAAGCTCCAAACCCTGAAGACAAGCGAAGCCACTTCCTGATATTGACGCCCGCAGGTGAAACCATCATGAGTAAAGTGGCTGAGATTGATAAAGCGATGTTGCTTCAAATGACGGCGGGTATTGATAAGCAAGACTTGGCCAAGTTTGCTGCCGTTGCGGACGCGATGACGGATAACCTAACAAACTAGCGTAGCAGTCCTGATAGTGTGGGTTACCTAAACGGTCCGCAATATAGGAAAAATTGGAAAATTGCTGCAATCTGATTAGAATGCGCGGTTCAATTTGATCGTTAACCAGAGCAACTTACTATGCTTCGTGATTACACCTTTAACTGCCTTGTGACCATGCCTCGTCATGAACTGGAAGAATTCAGCCTTCGAATGATTAGCCGAATGGTGCCAGAAGATGTTATGAGTGAGCTGTTTACCTTTGAACAAGAAGAAGTGGACAGCGAAGAGCGCATGATGTCGGCCCGTCTTGACGCAACGTTGCGAATGACGGCAATTGCTCTGAGCGAGATTCAACAGGCATTTGATGATTCTGAAAATGCAAAACAGAACAGTGAGCGAATGACACGACTTGTTTTGTGGCATTTCTATGCCATCTCATTCAATTTAGAGCAGGCAATTACCCTAGAGGTGCACTGTGAACAGGTCGAAAAACTGCTGATTGATCCGCCACAAGATGCGTTTGGCTGGGTCAAAATACTCACTGAGCTGCTGCACACGTACGCGAAGATAAACGCTGAACAGAATCCGCAACAAGACGCCGAATAATTGCTGGCATTTAGAGTTTAGTTATATATGAATTGAGAAGGTGGTCGCGCCTTCTCAATGCATAGCTAGGTAGAGCTATCGCTCAGAGCCGAATGATTACCTAGCTAAAAACTGACTGTTTTGTCCGCCATTAATACCCAATTTGCCAAATCATCCATTGTGGCGAGTTCACAGCCTTCAATAACATCAAGTCCTGATAATCCACGCGCCTGAATACAAGAGCCGCAGAATTTGACCTCACTATCTTGGGCAATTACTATCTCTAGCATTTGTTGTATGTTGTAGCCTTCGTTCGGGGATTGTCTTGGTAAGACTGCAGTGACAGCATCGGAAAGCAAAAATAGATTCACCTTAACGTTCTGACTGTCTTGCTCATTGAGTTGAATGGCGAGTCGCAAGGCATTAAAGAGCTTCTCGGAACCATAAGGTGCATCATTGACGATAATCAGGATCTGCTGCATTTGAATTTACCCTCTCGCAAAAAATAACCGTAAGAAGGGTAACATTACCCCACAAATTAAAGGGTTAATGGGATCACGTTATAGGTTCTGTTCGCAAGCTTAGACTGCCACTGTCTTAATATAGTCTCGAGGTGATAAACCAAATTTTCCTTTGAAGCGTTGGCTGAATCGACCCTCGGATTGATATCCACACGATTGGGCTAATAGTGCGACGTTATAAGAGCCGTTTTGGATTAAAAACAGAGCATGGTTTAAACGCACTTCTGCCAGTACTTCTCGATACTGTGTACCTTCTTGTTTTAACCGACGAATCAGAGTAGCACGACTCATAGCGAAATGTTGTGCGACGGTTTCTAGGGCATGTTCTTCGCTTGGGGAATGAGAAAGATAGCGACTCAGTTTTTGACTAAATCGAGTCTCTGAGTCAGAGAACAACTGATGCAACGCGCCGTATTCCGCTAATTGTTGGTAAAGCCCCATCACCCAGAAATTCTGGGTTGCGTTACTCATGTGGTGTTGTTCAAATGAAAACAAAGCATTGAGTATGTCTTGTAATGCGTTTGTCGCTTCTAAGATTGGTAGGTCGTCTTCTTGGCTACGATTTCTGCTTGTCTCTAACATGGATTGTGTAGGTAAGCAGTGGAAACTGAATACTCTGGAAAGAAATCGTCCTTTCTGTGGTAGGTTTTCAAAGCTGAGTGATACAGAGGCTTCGCAAAGCAGCAATTGAGAGTGCGACACATCCATGGCATTGTCTTTCCAAAAAAGTCGCTTACTGCCAGAAATGATTTGAATAATACTAGGGGAATGAATCCGCACATTTCTGAGTCGTTGAAGTTGTTCGGCTCGAAATAACGTTACTTGGTATGGATGGTTCATCATTCCCCCTTGAATAAGTTAGCGTGTATAAGTAGCAGTCAGTTTTGCTTTGCCTATCGCCATATTATTAAGCGTAAAGCCGATAACCGCAGATGGTGTGTCCTGATTAAGATCGAGTTTCTCTGTTGGCAACGCCCAGACGGTAAATTGGTAACGATGCATACCATCGGCCTTTGGTGGGCAAGCACCACCAAATCCAACACTACCATAATCGATTCGAGACTCTTGCCCCCCTAGTTTTTTGATGTCCACACCTCGCGGTAACTCGGTCACAGAAGCTGGAATATTAAAGGCGATCCAATGCCAGAAACCACTGCCGGTTGGGGCATCTGGGTCATAGGCGGTGATTGCAAAGCTCTTTGTTCCCTCTGGAACGTCGCTCCATGTCAGTTGCGGTGACTGGTTGCCACCATCACAACCCCAACTGTTATATTCAAAGGTTTTAGCCATTGGATGGCCTTCTTGAATATCATTACTTTTTAATTCAAAGGCGTGTGCTGATCCCATGGCTAACAGGCTTAGCGCTAATACTGACTGAGTAAATACTTTCATTGTGGTGTCCCTTTGTGTGAGTTCGAAGTTAAGTGTATTCCTTCATTCACACTTCAGGCTGTCAAAAAGTATCAAAGTTAACGGTAATTAATAAGTTTATGATACTTAATGACAAAGGCAAACACCTCAATAGAGGTTTAAATGAATTGGGGTGCCACTTTTGTTGTATAGGAAAGATATTGTTGTAGTAGGAAGACCCCTAACTCTGAACGGTGACTAGATATTGACGCGCACCAAAAACAGCACGAATAACGTTTCTATGGCATAATCCTGCGCCATCAAAGTACGCTTTTTATTATCTGACAAACCAAGTAGAACCCTATCAATGACAACAGAATCTACCGTCATTATCGGATTACACAATCCGAAGAGCCCAACGAATGTCGGTGCCGTAATGCGAGCAGCAGGGTGTTATAACGCAACCCAAGTTCGTTATAACGGAACCCGTTATAGCCGAGCTGTGAGATTTCAAACGGACACGCAAAACACCCATGAACGGATTGAGTTGGTTGAGATGAATGACTTAACGGCTGACGTCGCAGATAACGTTTCAGTTGTTTGTGTCGAGTTCGCCGTCGGCGCGACGTCGCTTCCTTCATTTAATCATCCAGACAATGCCGTTTATGTATTTGGCCCTGAAGATGGCTCATTACCACAAGAACTAGTAGATAAAGCCGACCATGTGGTTTATGTGCCTACCCATGGCTGCATGAATCTTGCGGCAACCGTCAATGTTGTCTTGTATGACCGTTTGGCCAAGTCGTTAGGACCGATCGACGATCATCAACAAGTTATTAGCAATCGAGATAATAAGAATCGTCTAAAGGTGAAAACAGTCGCCGTGTGACGACTTCAAGACCTCAAATAGTTGAGTAAAGCCCACTTTCTAAGGTGGGCTTTGTTTTCACTAATCCTATGTGAAAAACAATTACCTTCCAATCTGTTAGCTTAGGTGTTATACATATATATAACACCATTTCAGTCAAGGGGCGCTAATGACGCATTGGCATGATCGTCAACCGATTTTCCGTCAGTTGGCTGATCAAATTACTCAACAAATACTCCAAGGTATATGGCAAGAAGGCGAGCCGTTACCGTCAGTTCGTAATGTCTCTGCAGACATGAAGATTAACCATTTAACGGTAATGAAAGGTTATCAGTTGTTGGTAGATGAAGGGCTAGTAGAAAAGAAGCGTGGCCAAGGCATGTTTGTGGCGATAGGGGCTAAAAACAAATTACTGGCTGATGAAAAAGCCCGTTTTCTTGAACAGCAAATCCCTCAAATTGCTGTAACTTTGCAGCGTCTGGATATGTCATTAGACGAGTTTGTCCAGCAAATTAAACCCCATATTAAAGGTGACCAATGAGCGCTTTAGTCAGTGTGCAAAATGCATCCAAGCAATATAGTAAGCAAGGTGAAGGCTTGCACGATATCAGTTTTGAGTTACAGGCTGGTCAGGTACTAGGTTTGCTTGGACACAACGGTGCAGGTAAATCGACACTCATTAACGCCTTACTCGGCGCACACGATTACAACGGAACCATCCGTATTAATGGATTCGAACCGATAACTCAGCGTGACAAGATCATGCAAAGCTTGTCATACATTTCGGATGTTAATGTGCTTCCTGGGTGGATGACCGTGGCGCAGTTATTGGATTACACCGAAGGGGTGCACACAGGGTTTGACCGCAGTAAAGCGGATGAACTACTGCGCCAAACTGACGTCAAACCACGTGCTCGAATCAAAGCTTTGTCTAAAGGTATGAAAGTGCAATTGCACCTAGCGGTAGTCATTGCGACCAATACCCAAATACTGATTTTAGATGAACCAACATTAGGACTCGACTTGGTTTATCGAGATACTTTCTACCGCCACCTTCTAGAGTGGTTCCATGATGGTGATCGAGTACTAATTATCGCCAGCCACGAGGTGAGTGAAATCGAGCATCTACTTACCGATGTGTTGATTCTTAAACAAGGGCGTACAGTGCTGCAAAGCTCAATGGAAGCCATCAGCGAAGATTACTTCATTCTAGATGCTAGCGATGAGTATCGCGCTGAAATTGAAGCTATGAAGCCGCTCTCTTCTCAGAAAGGACTAGGCAGCACCAAGTGGTTGCTGCACTCACAATTTTCAGAACAGGCAGAAACGCTAGGGGCGGTATACGGCGTGAAATTGGCAGACTTATTTTTGGCTTTGCAAAAGGAGGCGGTGTAATGCGTTCTATTATGGCAATGCTACGTAAAGAGTGGATAGAGAACCCGCTTGTAACGCGAGTTCCGTTATTCCTATTTGCTTGTGGTTTACTTTTGTTTATTAGCTTAATGAGCAGTTCGACCTTGCAGCACAATATGTTCTTTCACATGAACTTTAGTGGTGACGTGAGTGACATCCATAAAGAAATGGCTAACGACGTCAACATGCTGATTGCAGGTGGTGCGGGGCTTTTATCAATACTGCTGGGTACTCAGTATTTTCCACGAACACTGCGTAAAGAACGTACTGAAGGCAGCATTATGTTTTGGCGTAGTATGCCAGTCAGTGATGTGAAAACGCACCTAGTTAAGTTAGCTTTTGGATTGCTAGTGATTCCACTGGTGTGTTCAATATTGGTGTTTTTTGCCGATTTTCTGTTGTGGTTGCTCAATACTTCAACCGATCATCAATTGGCATTGTTACATAAACAGTCTTCTTTACTAGCGGTTATGTTTAGTTGGGTAGGCTTCTACTTGAGAATGGTGATTGCCGGAGTACTCTTGCTCCCATTGGCCCTTAGCGCTATGGCAATATCGCAAAAAGTAAACTCTCCATTATTGATTATACTTATTGCAATCTATGTACTGCGCTGGATGCCGATAGCCATGTTTGGGCTTTATGGTGTCGACCAGTTCTTTTCGGACATTTTCTATCTGCCATTACATGCGATCTTGGCACCAAATCCGTTGAGTGCGATTCCAGCCGCCGGTTGGATGAATGTTAGTGTGTACGCAATTATCTGCTCGCTGCTTGGACATTGAGTTTGAGGTTTAGTAAAACCGTTAGCTAATCGATATCACTCTAACTGACAGCCGTCTCCTGCTTGAACAAGGGACGGCTGTTTTGTATTGAGGTTAAATAGATTGTCCAGCCATCACAATGGCAACAACTCCTAAGCTTGCTCCAAGGCCACGGTTGACCCACAAGAAGTATTTAGGCGATGTCAGTAGCTTATTGAGTGCTGAACCACAGTATGCCCAAATGCACATAGACGACACTCCAATTGCAATGAAAATAGCCATAATCACCGCGTCATCGGATAGAACTCTGTTTTGACCAGGCAGAAACTGCGTCAGTAGAGTTAAAGACGCAATCCAAGCCTTGGGGTTCAGAATTTGAACCAGCGTACCACTGAAAAAGCCAGTTTGTTTGTCCGTCTCACTATCGCTGAGTTTGAGGGTTGAAATCGACCAAGCAAGATAAAGTAGGTAACAGGTCCCTAGTACTTTTAGTGCTGTGTATAACATTGGTTCGGAGTTCAAAAGGTTAGTCAGTCCGAGACTTGAGCCAACAAGAATAATCGAGACGCCTAAAGCACTGCCTGCGATGAAAGGTAACACAGCAACAAAGCCATACCGACTCGACAAACTAAGTAGCGCGATATTACCAGCGCCAGGTGCTATCGATATAGAAAATGAAAAAACGATAAACGCAAAGAGCAATTGTGCACTCATAAAATCCCCTGATAGTGTAATGTTGCAGTCACTATTTAGCTTATCGAAACCACTAGAAATAGAATTGCCATTTACGTTAATATCGAACTCATATTGAGCAGAAAATTTCCAAATTAACTATGAATAAGAAAGAAAGCGCTACATATGAGTTGGATGATATAGATATTGCCATACTGAGGATCATTCAACGTGAAGGTCGAATTAGTAATAATAAACTTGCTGAACGAGTGAATTTGAGTGAAACGCCATGTTGGAGGCGTTGGAAACGACTTGAAGAAGCGGGTTATATCGACAACTACACAACGGTTCTCAATCGACAGAAACTCAACCTACAAGTGTCAGGCTTTACATTGGTAACGCTAGGTAATCACGATGTTGAAAGTACAGAGCCGTTTGAAGAATTTGTGGGTTTGGTAGAGTGGGTGGTTATGTGTAGTTGCATTGCTGGCAGCGCCGATTACATTGTCCAAATAGTTGCCCAAAGCCTTGAGCAATACTACGACAGGCTTAGCGAGTTGCGACGTGTCAAAGGTGTCACGGCGCTACAGTCGAATATGTCGATAAAAGAAATAAAGAGTACCTCCCACTTACCGATTGGTTGAACACAAGCAGTTTCATACTTAAACGTTGACCATTGCCACTTATTTTCTAGAGAAAACTATTAATAGGTTGCTTGGTGGAAACTTCTTACTCTTTGATAAAAATATAAGCAAATTTCGCCTATATGCCTCATTTTATTACCTTGGTCTAGAATTATTCACTTATTGATTTTTCATCGTGAATTAAGATCACGATATCGAAAATCTATACAAAAAGTACATGTATATCATGTGATTAATTTCTTACTTCAATCATATAATTCCTACGGAACTCAATGCGTTGCTGTATCTAAATGCTGAGTGAATCCCGTAATGAAATTGAATGAATAAGAGGTAATATGATGAAGCAAAAAACGCTCTATCTTGCTGTGGCTCTAGGTTTAGGCAGTATTGCGAGTGCAGCATCGGCGAATGAGATGGTGAACCCGGAAGCTGGTGTTGTAGTTGGTTATTGGCATAACTGGTGTGATGGCGCTGGCTATAAAGGTGGTAATTCGCCTTGTATTACGTTGGATGATGTTGACCCCATGTACAACGTTGTTAATGTTTCATTTATGAAGGTGTTTAACACCAGCGAAGGCCGTATTCCCACTTTTAAACTAGACCCCGCTATTGGCCTTTCTGAACCGGAATTTATCGCACAAATTGAGAAGCTTAATCAGCAAAACCGAGCAGTGTTGATCGCGTTAGGTGGTGCTGATGCTCATGTCGAATTAAAGACAGGTGATGAACAAGCATTCGCACAAGAGATCATTCGACTGACTGACAAGTTCGGTTTTGATGGTTTGGACATCGACTTAGAACAGTCGGCGGTAACCGCTTCAGACAACCAAACTGTCATTCCTGCTGCGCTACGTATAGTAAAAGAGCACTACCAGCAGCAAGGTAAGAACTTCCTAATTACGATGGCCCCTGAATTTCCTTACTTAACGGAAGGTGGCAAATATGTTCCGTATATCACCGGACTAGAAGGCTACTACGATTGGATAAACCCACAGTTTTATAACCAAGGTGGGGATGGTATATGGGTGGATGGCGTTGGTTGGATTGCTCAGAACAACGACGCTTTGAAACAAGAATTTATTTATTACATCTCGGATTCTCTTGCTAACGGAACACGAGGTTTCCACAAGATTCCGCACGATAAATTAGTATTTGGTATTCCTGCCAATATTGACGCTGCGGCGACTGGTTTTGTCCAAGATCCTCAAGACCTCTATAACGCGTTTAACCAACTAAAGGCTCAAGGTCAGGCGCTGAGAGGTGTGATGACATGGTCAGTAAACTGGGACATGGGCACCAACGCTTCAGGTCAGGCTTACGGTGAACAGTTTATTAACGACTACGGTGCGTTTATACATGGTCAAACACCGCCACCACCAAGTGAAGGTAAGCCCGTATTTAGTGGTGTATCTGATGTTCGTGTGCGTCATGGTAATGCGTTCGACCCTTATGCAGGTGTGACCGCAAAAGACAAGGAAGATGGAGACTTAACCAATAGCATTTCTGTTGAAGGCTCGGTCGACACTAACACCATCGGTACTTATGTATTGATTTATAGTGTGACAGACAGTGATGGCAATGAGACCAAACAGAGCCGTAATGTGGAAGTGTACAGCTTAGCTCCAGAGTTTGAAGGCGTCGCCGACGTTACCATCAAATTGGGCGACAGCTTTGATCCAATGCAAGGGGTAAAAGCCATTGACGCAGAAGATGGTGACTTAACCTCTCAAGTGCGTGTAGAAGGCAGCGTGGATGTAAACAAACTAGGTAAATACGACTTAGTTTACCGAGTAACAGACAGTGCTAGTCAAACCACTACAGCAAATCGTGTGGTAACCGTCGCTGATGGCAGTTCTTGTGCTAACGCATGGGATGTTAGCGCTACCTACTCTAAGGGAGATCTCGTTTCTCATAATGGCTCAACGTGGCGTGCTGAATGGTGGACTCGTGGTGATGAACCAGGCACTACCGGGGAGTGGGGAGTATGGCGAAAAGTGGATGATAATGGTTGCGGAACACCAGCGCCAGGTTTTGACTTCACTATCGATGGGTTGAGCTCTCAGTACACTTTGACTGGTGGTAGTGTTACTTTAAACCCAGTCATAAAAACCAGTGAATCTGCTTCTGTTGCCGTTACAGTTGAAGATAGCTCTAGCGCTAAGATATACGAGCAAACCCAGCAGGTGAATGGCGAATCGACGTTAACTGTGACATTGTCAGCTATTGAAGCTGGTAACTTTGTATTCAGAGCTACGGCGACAGACGGTGACGGCAATTCGGAAGTGGCGACTCATGGATTTAAAGTGGTGGATGAATCAGTAACACCTCCTCCGGGAGAACATCCGGCTTACGATCCTAACGCGACCTACGCCGAAGGGGATATCGTCACTGGCTCTGATGGCGGCTTATACCAATGTAAACCATGGCCTTATACAGGTTGGTGCTCAAACCCATCATATGCAGCGGGTGAAACGGTGCATTGGTCAGATGCTTGGGACAAACTCTAATAGATAACTTCTGAGTTCCAAAGATAAGCCTCTCTGAATATCAGAGGGGCTTTTTTGTTGGAGGTGTGTACTTTGCTCGGAAATGTGTTCTTTTACGTGATTCGTAGACTAAACAGCACTATTTTTGAAAGTGGCTGAATACATCATCAATTGAACATGATACATCGAGTGGATTTTCTTGCCCTTGCACTAACATCATAGCGGAGCTAATTTCGGCTAGCGTACTGTTTCTCGAACTAGCAACCCTCTCTGGAGTCGACATACCAGCATGTGGCCAACCAGCATAGCCACCTTCTCGCCAGTTATCATTCGCACCACCTTCACTACCACTTGGTAATCGAAAGTCATCCTCTTCGGCTTTATCGATGACGACCATAATTAAGTCTTGATCCCTTGGATAGTAACCTGGGTCCATACCCAATAAGCGTTCTATTCTCAGGTGTGACAGGCCTATGCCAAAGCTATCAAATGTACAGCGGTCTGTAACCCAGAAAACACCGTCTTTTCTTCCGAGTGTCCTGTTGGATTTCACATACTGCTCAAAGATATTCCTAGGGAACACGCAGACTGGAATATTAAGCTTATAGTTTGTCATCGGCACGAGAGCGGTAGAGGTTTTGTCGATAACGGCTAAAGCATTACACAGTTGAGTTGGTGTAACTAGGTTTTTAGACTGCTGTAATAACTGTCGAGATAGTAATAAAGGTGATGGAAACATGGTATGACCTCTGTAAATAACTAGTAGTGAAAATGACAGCTCATACTTCGATAGTGCGTTTGAGAGTTAGTATGGCACAACATTCATATCGCGTTGCGTTTTATAGAATAATTTCCACAACGAACAATCTATAGGGCGTTAACGAAGTATGGTCAGAAAAAGTTACTCAAAATGTTGCTATGAAAGGCCGAGAGCACGAAGCTCTGGTCACATGTACTGGCAGTGCTTTAACAAGAATCAATGGGATCGGGTCTTACTTTTCCCACTATTATTTTGGGTATTTCAGAGAATTGTCGCCTGACAATGAACTTTGTGAGCAATTTCTAAGAAGCTTTTGGACAGAAGTTACTTAGAGTAATCACTTAAATTATTGCCAAGCAGATAACTTTTTAGATAAGAATATCGCTTAATAAATTATCCAATTTTACTGGTTCATCCTTCTATTCAACCAGGTAAAAACGTTATCGAATTACTTCCAGTTATGAGGGAGTTAGCCCTAACGAAGACGTTCAAGAACAGCTGTTTGACCGTTTTAATGGAGTGGATGCCTATAAGTTAAGCAAATAGTTCGGCTGTCAATTCAGTTCACCTCATCGCTGCGATAATCTTTCGGCGTCTGGTTAAGGTTCTTCTTGAACACCGAGTACATATATTGAAGTGATGGGTAACCACATAGCTCGGATATCTCGGCAATGGGAAGCGAGGTTGAAATCAGCAGTTGGCAAGCTCTGTTCAATTTGGCGTTGTGGAGCTCTTGGTGAATGGAGTGACCACGTTCGAGTTTAAAGCGATTTTCCATATTTGAGCGAGAAATGCCGACATACGTCAATACTTGATCAACCTTGATGCCTTTACATGCATTGTGCCTAATGTAATGCATTGCTTGGATAACATAAGGGTCTTTGAGTGCTTTGAAATCGCTACTTTGACGCTCATAAACTCGTGTTGGAGGGATTAGTTGTCTGGCTAGGTTGCTTGAATAGCTCTTTTCTCCATCGAGCATTTTATGAAGAAGTTTAGCTGCTCGATATCCCATTTCTTTACAACCCTGCCCAACGGAGCTGAGGGATACACGGGTGAGATACCTTGCCAGCTCTTCGTTATCAATTCCGATGACGGACACCTTGTCAGGTACCATTAGCCCTAGTTGTTCACAAATTTGTAGTATGTGTCTGGCCCTAGAGTCTGTAACCGCAATAATTCCCACTGGAGTCGGAAGCATTTGAAGCCAGTCAGCTAGGCGGTTCATATCATATTGCCAAGTTTTGGAGGAGGTTTCAGCTCCGTGGAAAACAGCCCCTTGATAACCCGCCTTTTGGGCAATCGAAGTGAACGCCATTTCACGCTCTTTAGCCCAGCATTTCCATGAGTTTGATGGAATGCCATAAAAAGCGAAGTTTTCGAGTCCCTTGTCTTTTAGGTGTTGAAAAGCAAGCTCGACCAGTGCGTAGTTGTCTGTGGCAATGTAGGGGATATCGGGGTATTTAGTTTGATCTTGATATGAACCTCCAACCGCAACGATAGGAACATCAACAGAAGCTAACCTTTCAGCGATCTCAGGGTTATCAAAGTCGGCAATAATGCCATCTCCTTCCCACTCGTCAAAGTGCTCTAGGTGGGTGATAAAGTCCTCTTCCAGAAAAATATCCCATTCGCACTGGGAAGCTTGGAGGTATTCACCCACACCTTCTATTACTTGGCGGTCATAAACTTTATTCGCATTAAACAGGAGTGTTATTCGAAAACGTTTGTCCATATCTTAGATAAACCGATTGAATTTCAACTAATTGTATAATTTATAGAGAGTGATGACTTTGACTCGAAACTCAGTTAAAGAAAATGGTTGGGATGGGCTTCACAATAGTAGAGCTCACAAAGGTGGGCTCTACTGTGAGGTAGTGGCGAGAATTATTCGAAAATTACTCGGTTGACGATGTTTTCAAGGTACTCCTGGCGGCCAGACTCGACTGTGGGTTCAATGTCGTTATCTAGCGCGAAGTTTGCTACTGCTTCAAGGCTCATATCACCAGCGAGGATTTTTCTACCCAATCCGTCGTTCCAGCCAGCATAACGTTGAGCAATGTTTTGTGACAGTTTGTCGTTCTCGATCATTCTTGCTGCACGGGTAAGTGAAAGCGCCATCGTATCCATACCACCTATGTGGCCGTGGAACAGATCGACTGAATCTATAGATGGACGACGCAACTTCGCATCGAAGTTCAATCCGCCGGTCGTGAATCCACCCGCTTTAAGGATCTCGTACATGATTAACGTATTCTCTTCGACACTTGAAGGGAACTGGTCTGTATCCCACCCTAGTTGAGGGTCGCCTCGGTTTGCATCAATAGAGCCAAACAGCCCTAGTGACGTCGCCGTAGCTACTTCGTGTTGGAAGCTATGCCCAGCCAACGTTGCGTGGTTGGCCTCAATATTAACTTTGACCTCTTTTTCAAGACCAAACTGTTTAAGGAAACCATAGACAGTTGCAGTGTCGTAGTCGTACTGATGCTTAGTTGGCTCTTGTGGTTTTGGCTCAATTAAGATTGTACCGTTGAATCCAATTTTATGTTTGTGTTCAACAACCATCTGCATCATTCGGCCTAGCTGTTCACGCTCTTGGCGCAAGTCAGTATTGAGTAGCGTTTCATAGCCCTCGCGTCCGCCCCACAATACGTAGTTCTCAGCACCTAAACGTTTTGCTGCACCCATTGCGTTGAAGATCTGAGTTGCCGCGTAAGCAAATACTTTTGGATCAGGGTTGGTCGCTGCACCAGCCATATATCTTGGGTTTGAGAAGGCATTTGCGGTGCTCCACAATAGCTTCATACCTGTTTCTTGCTGTTTCTTTTCCAAGTAGTCAATCATTTCAGCGAAATTATTGACGTACTCTTTAATATTACGACCCTCTGGTGAAACATCTGCGTCGTGGAAACAGTAATAAGGCACGCCTAATTTAGTGAAAAATTCAAATGCAGCGTCTGCTTTCATTCTTGCCATTTCCATCGGGTCGCCACCTTTCATCCATTGACGATCATAGGTGCCGGAACCAAATACATCTGAACCTGGCCAACAGAAGTTATGCCAATAACAAGCGGCAAATCTTAGGTGCTCTTTCATTGATTTGCCGAGCACCATTTTGTCTGCATCATAATATTTAAATGAAAGAGGGTTATCAGAAGCGCTTCCCTCATACTTAATGTTTTCTATACCTTTGAAGTACTGTGTCATAAAGATAACTCCCAATGAATGTATTTAAGCTTTCCATTTCATTCTTTATGTTTTGTTTTATTGGTTCAATTACGATTTTTTGTAATGGTTTTTATCTATTTTGTTTGTGTGAGTTAGATCTCAAACTATTATCTGGTCATATTTTGAAAATATCTTAAGTGTATGAATTTTATATTATTTTATATTATTTTATATTTTATCTTCATGTGATTTGATTGTTTTAAGGCTGCCTGGGTCACAAAAATAATAGTTAATGAAAAAACATAAATACGTTATTAAATCTGTCAAAAGAAAGGCTTGGATTCTTATTGTATAGTTTTTCTCAAGTTGTGAATTAAGCAACTAACCCTACATGAACGTGATACAAAGGATAGTGAAATGAAAAAATTAATAACACTTCTATGTACTGCTCTAATAGCACTTAGCGGACCAACTTTTGCAAAGGATATTAAAGTTGGGATGGTAATTGATGATTTACGCCTAGAGCGTTGGCAAAAAGACCGTGACATATTTGTGGATAAGGCAGAGTCATTGGGCGCTAAAGTGTACGTTCAGTCTGCGAATGGTAATGAGCAAACTCAAATCTCGCAGATTGAGAATATGATCTCACGTGGTGTTGATGTATTAGTGATTATTCCGACTAACGGTGAAGTTCTTTCAAACGTTATTAAGGAAGCAAAGCGTGATGGCATTAATGTTTTGGCTTATGACCGATTAATCAGCAATGCGGACATTGACTTCTACTTGTCATTTGATAATGAAAAAGTAGGCGAAATGCAGGCTCAATCTCTAGTTGACGCAAAACCTAGCGGTAAATACTTCCTAATGGGCGGTGCCCCAACCGACAACAATGCCAAGCTATTCCGTCAGGGACAGATGAACATTCTTCAACCAAAAATTGACTCTGGTGCCGTAGAAGTTGTGGGTGACCAGTGGGTAGATTCATGGCTAGCTGAAAACGCACTAAAAATTATGGAAAACGCATTGACTGCTAACCACAATGACATTGACGTAGTAGTCGCATCAAATGATGCTACCGCAGGCGGTGCAATTCAAGCGTTAGATGCTCAAGGTCTAGCTGGTAAAGTTCTTATCTCTGGTCAAGATGCTGATTTAGCAGCTGTTCGCCGAATTGTTGATGGTACTCAGACAATGACGGTCTACAAGCCAATTACCGCGTTAGCAACACGGGCCGCAGAAATTGCAGTCGAACTAGGACAACAGAAAACACCTGCGAGTAATGCCAGCCTTAACAACGGTGTGAAAGATGTTCCTTCTTGGCTACTAGAGCCAGTTGCAGTGACTAGAACCAATCTGAAAACCACGGTTATTGCTGACAAATTCCATTCTGAACAAGAAGTTTACCGTTAATTTGAACAGGTGCTGGCGAGGCGGTCTTGCCAGTGCCAGCTCAACTGAGGAGTGACTATGTCCATACTACTGGAAATGCGCAGCATCGTTAAGAGATTCGGTGCAGTGAAGGCGTTGGACGGTGTGAGTATTCATCTAGAAGAGGGCGAAGTGCTGTCTCTTTGTGGAGAAAATGGTTCCGGAAAATCGACGCTGATGAAGGTTCTTTGCGGTATTTATCCTCATGGTGATTACGAAGGTGAAATCATCTATAAAGGTCAATCAATCAAGCCGACCAAAATCTCTGATACAGAGTCGCTAGGTATTGCGATTATTCACCAAGAGCTCACGCTGGTTAAAGAGCTCAGTATATTAGAGAACCTCTTTTTAGGCTCTGAGTTATGTACCCACGGCATCATGGACTATGAATTGATGCATTTGGAAGCGAAGAAACTACTTAAAAAAGTACGATTAGATGTTTCACCAGAAACGATCGTTGGTGATCTCGGCGTTGGTCAACAGCAGTTGGTAGAGATAGCGAAGGCGTTGTCCAAAGATGCACAACTACTTGTATTGGATGAACCAACGGCCCCGCTAACGGAATCAGAAACAGAGATTCTTCTCTCGCTGGTCAAAGAGCTTAGATCTAGTGGTGTGGCCTGTATTTATATCTCTCATAAATTGGGGGAAGTTAAGGAGATCTCTGATCATATCTGTGTGATTCGTGATGGACAGCATATTGGCACTCGTCTTGCGTCAGAAATGTCCACGGATGACATCATAACTATGATGGTTGGTCGAGAAATGAAACAACTTTTTCCTAGAGAAGAGCATGATATTGGTGAAGTTGTTCTGGAGGTTAAAAAGGTAAACGCATGGGATAAATCTAACTCATCTATCCCTAAAGTTAGAGACGCCAGCTTTAAATTGCGCAAAGGCGAGATACTAGGTGTTTCTGGACTGGTTGGCGCAGGCCGTACAGAGTTGATGGAATGCCTGTATGGGTGCTATCAGGGCAAATATCAAGGTGAGTATTTTCTGCATGGCGAACAACTACTTATTTCAAATAGCAGAGATGCCTTGAGCTGTGGTATCGCAATGGTACCTGAAGATAGGAAACGTAACGGTATTGTGCCAATCATGGGCGTGGGAGCCAATATATCTCTATCAGCGATCGATACCTTCACTCGTCAAGGCGTGATCAATGACACGCTAGAAGCGAATGCAATTGAGGATTCGATTAAACGCCTTACTGTTAAAACGCCGAATGCTGAATTAGCAATTAAAAACCTTTCTGGAGGAAATCAGCAAAAAGCAATTCTTGCACGTTTTCTCATGGTTAAACCGACAGTACTTATTCTTGACGAGCCAACACGTGGCATTGATGTCGGTGCCAAGTATGAAATTTACAAGTTGATGTTTAGCCTAGTAAAACAAGGCATCAGCATCATTATGGTTTCCTCTGAGCTTCCTGAAGTGCTTGGCATCAGTGATCGCGTATTAGTGATGCATGAAGGGGAAATCAAAGGCGACTTAGTTAACGAGAATCTTACACAAGAAATTATTTTGGACTGCGCTTTATCTGAAGGAGAGGTAGCATGATGGAACATTCAACATTACTCAATAAAAAACCAGAGGGTGGGTTAGTTCATCAACTCAAGCAGATGAACGTGCAGTTGCTGGTTATGGCTGCGGCAATACTGATTATTATGCTTTTTTTCAGTGTGATGACTGATTGGAGTTACCTCACTCCACGAAATATCTCCAACCTTTTCCGTCAAACTGCCATCACGGGTATTCTTGCTATCGGTATGGTTTTTGTCATCATCAGCGGTGAAATTGATCTCTCCGTTGGCTCTATGATGGGTTTACTTGGAGGTGTTGCGGCGATTCTCGATGTTTGGCTAGGGTTGCCCTTGGTCGTGACAATCATCTTTACCCTTGCTGCTGGCTTGCTGCTTGGCACATGGAGTGGTTGGTGGGTTGCCTATCGTAAAGTTCCTTCGTTTATCGTAACGCTCGCCGGTATGTTGGCTTTTAGAGGAATCTTAATAGGTATTACTGATGGTACTACGGTTGCACCAACTTCTGATGCGATGTCGATTATTGGTCAAAGCTATTTACCTAATATGGTTAGCTTGGCGATGGGTGTCGGCTGTTTGGCGATATACTTTGGTTGGCAGAAAAAACGCAACACTCAGCGAGTCAAGTACGATTTACCAGTTCCTGCCACACAAATTTCTTTAATGAAGAATACCATTTTGGGTATTGCAGTATTGAGCATCATTCTGCTGCTAAACGATTATCGTGGCGTGCCTACACCTGTTTTATTACTGACTGCTTTCCTTGTTGTAGGGTCGTTCATTGGTTTGAAAACCCGTTTTGGACGCCGTATCTATGCGATTGGTGGTAACATTGATGCATCACGCTTATCTGGTATTGATGTAGAGAAAACTAAACTAGCTGTCTTTGCAATGAACGGATTCTTGGTCGCGGTAGCTGCTCTAATCCTCAGTTCACGTTTAGGTGCAGGCTCTCCTTCGGCGGGTAATATCGCTGAACTAGATGCGATTGCTGCGTGTGTTATTGGCGGTGCGAGCTTGGCCGGTGGCGTTGGTACTGTTATTGGCGCAGTGATTGGTGCATTCATTATGGCATCGTTAGATAACGGTATGAGTATGATGGATGTACCCACGTTCTGGCAGTACATAGTGAAGGGTTCGATTCTATTGCTTGCGGTGTGGATGGATAGCGCTACTAAGCAGAAACGTTAGAGAGGTAGAGAACGTATGTACATTGGTATTGATTTAGGGACGTCTGGAGTAAAGGTCATCCTCCTAGACTGCCACGATAAAATCCTTGCATCTCAAACTCAACCCTTGACGGTTTCACGCCCTTATGAGTTGTGGTCTGAACAAGAGCCGAATCGCTGGTGGGATGCAACATGTGATGCGATGGATAAGCTGAGTGAACAAGTTGATTTATCCAAAGTTGAGGCCATCGGTTTATCAGGGCAAATGCATGGTGCCACTCTGCTTGATGGTCAAGGCGAAGTGCTTCGCCCAGCAATTTTATGGAATGACGGCCGCTGTTTTGCGGAGTGCGAACAACTTGAAAAACTTGTTCCAAATTCGCGCGAGATAACAGGCAATATCATGATGCCCGGATTCACTGCGCCAAAGGTGAAGTGGGTACAGAATCATGAACCTGATGTGTTCGCCAAAATTGCCAAGGTTCTGTTGCCTAAAGATTATTTGCGCTACAAGTTGTCTGGTGATTTCGCGTCGGATATGTCGGACTCGGCAGGTACTTTGTGGCTAGATGTCGCAACTCGAAGCTGGAATGATGAACTGTTGCACGCCACAGGTTTAAATCGAGAGCAGATGCCAACACTTTATGAAGGCAGTGAAGTGACGGGTAACCTGATAGCTGAATTTGCAAAACGATGGGGTATGAAATGTGTTCCTATAGTAGCAGGTGCGGGTGATAATGCGGCAGGTGCTGTTGGGGTGGGGATCACTGAACCAAAACAGGCGATGTTGTCTCTTGGCACGTCTGGCGTCTACTTTGCGGTGAGTGATGGCTTCTTAGCTAACCCTGACTCTGCATTGCATAGCTTCTGTCATGCTTTGCCGAAAACTTGGCACACTATGTCGGTAATCTTAAGTGCTGCATCGTGCTTAGATTGGGTAGCAAAACTGACAGGACAACCCGATGTAGGGACCATGCTCAATGACGTAGAAGTTAATGCGAATCCAGAGTCAAAAGTTATCTTCTTGCCTCATCTTTCTGGTGAACGCACGCCACATAACGACCCTAAAGCGAAAGGTGTCTTTTTTGGAATGACGCACGAAACCTCAAAGGCTGATATTGCCCAAGCGGTGCTGGAAGGCGTAGGTTTTGCGCTTGCCGATGGCTTAGATGCACTACATCAAACCGGATTAACTCCAGAAGAAGTTTCACTAATTGGCGGAGGCGCTCGAAGTGCATATTGGCGTCAGATGCTGACGGATATTTTTGACATGAAGCTTGTTTATCGCTCTGGCGGAGAAGTCGGCCCTGCATTGGGTGCTGCTAGACTGGCGCGCCTTGGAACTGAACATGGCGCGACGATTTCGGACGTTTGTCCAGTACCTGAATTAGTGGCGGTGCATCAGCCTCAAGCGGAAAGAACCAAAGCGTTGTCGGTCAAACGCGATACTTATCGTCAACTCTATGAGAGGTTGAAAGATCTGTTCTAACTGGAATGTTTTGCTCTTGTTGTGCTGACGCCCCCCGTTTTAAGCACGAGGTATATTACGAGTTTATGGCGGCTTTCGAGTAAAGTCGCTTTTTTTGTTTAGAGATGACGAACGTGACAAGTTAAATGACCAACGGCAGAGCTGGATATTACTAGGTAACGTCTTCAAATAGCTTCATTGAGCGTTCAAGGCGATAGGTTTCAAGTTTTAATTGGTCACAGCGCTCACCTATAAAATTTCGCTGCCTACATCGGAACTTCTTAGCTATCGAGGTAGCGATTTTTCCTTTCAGATAGCCACCAACATTAGGCCTTTAGTTTTACGTTTACTCCTCAGACTCCGCGGTCACTTGCGCTCGCCAATCTGCTACATTTGCCCATTTCTCACCTGTTACTCCGTTGTGTGACCAAAACACTACTTCACCGCTGAGGTTTAAACAGTAATAGTCATAGTTATCTTCGCATATGGGTAATAGTTCCTCTGGTAAATCGTAATACTCGCGAGCATTTTTAATGTCTCGAAAATGTTCGCAAAGCTGGGAGGATCCAATATGTCTAACGCTTCAATAGGCGCATCGCCTGGGTCATAACCAGATTTAATGAACTCTGTGTATTCATCTGGAAATTCAAAACCTAGGATTTCTTGAGCTTCATCTAGCTGGGCATCTGTAATTGTTTTAAACATAAACCTATCCGTTTTCACAACGCAAACAAGTACAACTAACGCTTTGTTAAACGGCGCTTACGACCAACCTTACCAAGTACTCTGAACTTCAAACCAAAAGTGACGAACGATACGCGTCCGTTTGAGCAATTTGTTATATGAACGATTAACTCTAAGCTAACTCACATGTATTTACGAAGTTCAAAGTGCCGCTATGGCGGACAACTACCACCGCGTTGCTTCCTAGTATGACAATGATATTCGCCAGTTTTTCGATTGTAATGGCAACCACAGCTATCCGTTCTACCACTATGAGACAACTCAACTTTACCAACAAGACTTACTGGCTGTGCATATAGAGTTCCTGTAAAGATAGCTACCAGCATCATAAGACAATATTTCATAACTAATCTTCCACTTCTTCCATTAGTGAATGATTAGTCTAAAGAAGTTCTAAGACTAAAAGAGTGATATTACTCGCAAATAATATGCAACTTGTAACATTATCATCTTAAGCTAATTACAAGGTCTATTAAGTTCATATAACGCTTTATAAACGGACTTTTTCCGTCTTTGCATTTCGTCTATGTTGCTGCCATTTATTATGAAACTCAAATAGTATCAACCTGTTATGTGAATCGGCATCTAGTTGTGGGATTGAAATACGGAAAAATCCCGTACGAGAGATAAAAGTACGGATTAGATTAACTTGGTCTATTGGTGTACTGCTCAGGTGTTCCGTTTGCCGGTTCTGAGAAGGTTTGGGGCAAATTCGTGTTACCCATGTCGTCAGTCGTGACCCTGCTCGCATGACCAAAAGTATGGAAAAACTCTATATACGTGGCCAGTTTTAGTGAATCACTACAAGATGTCTGGAATAGCTTGAACAGAATAGAGGCCCCTAACTGGCTTAAGGTTTTAGCTTGGGTTTATCTTGGTAGGGTCATAGGGGTCGGTGTGTGTCTTGATTCTAAAAGCTGACCAGATTTCAGCGTGGTTTGATAGGTATCTACTGAAGAAAGACAAGGAGTAGACGTTATTGTGAAGCTCTAGTATTGGTCCTTAACATGATAAAAGCGAGTAGCCAAAATGAAATGGTTCTCGCTTTTTGAATCAATTACCGCGTTCGATTCGAGATAAAAATTACCCAGTAAACTCTTCAGAATCGGGACGATTGGTAAACTGCACACCATTTAAGAAGTCGCACAGCAATTGGTCTTCACACTGTTTGTAGTTTTTGTTGTTTGGCTTGCGGAAATACGCACCAATTTCGTATTTACTTAAACTAATACCAACCACTTCTAACACGTCCAACACATCTTCTGCTTTCATGTCTAGCGCAATGCGCAGCTTCATGAGAATCATGTTGTTGGTCAACGCGACTTCTGGCTTAGGTTGCTCGCCGTCTTTTTTTCCTCGCTTGAGGTTAATAAAGCCATTTAAGAATACCGCCAACTCTTGATCCTTCATCTTAACGCAAGATTTGTCGCTTTCATCTCTTAACCAGTTTGCCACTTTATCGTGAGCCACAGTGACTTCGGCCTGCCCGAAAGCTTTCATTATCTGTGCGTTTTTAAGGTTTAACGCGTGTTGGATACGACGTAAAATTTCGTTGTTAGTCACTAGGGATTCCTAAAATGAGTTCTAAGGGTGAATAAAAATCCATCAATTACATGCGATCTGTGGGTGTCTTTATTCAATAGCGTAGTTGACGGTGACTCTAACAGAGAACACGTTTCTTCGGTAGGTTAAAAAATGGAAATAAGACGGCCTATTCGAACTAGTTGGCTAAGTTGGTAAGAGCCCATTTTCATAGACACTATGCTGATTAGAAGAAGTTGGTCAAACCACCTCACAGTGATTTGTGAGGTTGATGTTACTGGCAAGGAATAGGGTAATAATAAGCTAGCCTCGTCACTCAGTTTGCGAAGTGGACCATACGATTCAGTGGTGCTGTCAGTAGATTCCTGCCTTCGCAGGAATGACAGGGTTTGAGTTTGGGTATTTTTCTTTGGAAATTTGCCCATCCTGAAATGCGCAGGGGAGTCGAAGAGTTACAGTGACGGGTGTTGTAAATGTCAGCGTATTAATGAGTGATCACTCAAGATTTGACAGTTTGTGTTGGCGAAATGACCAGACTTGGCTAGCTTCATAGAGTGACTACATTAACGACAAGGAGAATGCGATGGATTGTAGCTCGCTTGCGGTTTGCATGAATATTAACGGAACGGATTTGACGTTAGCATGGGGACCTAACAAAACTAAACAGCAGTGTCTTGACGAATACCACAGTATAACGGCCGACCTTAATGCTAAAACCTATACGCTCAACCTGAAAGATCATGCTGGCTCAACGCTGGTTAAACCGATTTCACACCGAAAAGCCTCTGAGTTAATGGACGAGTGGGGTGATATACAAAACAACTTGAACCAAGATCTAGATATCCACTGGTAGCGGCTCGAATAGAAACTTCTATGCCCTTGTTTGGATTTGACCAAACAAGGGCTTTTACATTAATGATTTGTACAACTGCCGCTATTATCTCACGACAGGCTGTTTAAACTGTAACTCCACCAAACGCTTATATAGTTCGCAATTTTCTAGCAACGAATGATGATCGCCAATATCGACCAAACGACCATGGTCTAACACCGCAATTTGGTCTGCGTGCTGAATGGTTGAAAGACGGTGCGCGATGATGATAGTGGTTCTTCCGACCATTAACTCTTCTAATGCTTGTTGTACATGATGTTCACTCTCGCTATCGAGGGCGCTTGTGGCTTCATCAAGCAGAAGGATTTTTGGATCTTTGAGGATAGCGCGCGCAATAGCGATGCGTTGGCGTTGCCCTCCAGAAAGTCGCACGCCCCTTTCTCCTAAGAAGCTGTGGTAGCCATCTGGCAACTGCATGATGAAATCATGGGCATGGGCTTTTTTCGCCGCTTCAATCACTTGCTCATCGGTCGCTTCTGGATTGCCGTAACGGATATTGTGAAAGACGTCGTGACTAAACAAAGCGGGTTGTTGTGGAACTAGGGCCATTTGCTTGCGAAGTTCGTGAGGGTCAAACTCTCGAATATCGACGTTACCTAACTTCACTTGTCCGGCTTGAGGGTCGTAGAAACGCTGCAAAAGCTCAAATACCGTTGTTTTACCTGCTCCAGACGGCCCAACGAGTGCAAGTACTTTACCTTCGTCTGCTTTGAGGGTTAACCGTTCAGTGGCAGATTGAGAAGGTCGGGAAGGGTAGTGGAAGGTTACATCGTCAAACGTAACTTCAGATCGCAGCGTATTGGTAGCATTGAAAATGCTATCAGGCGCCTTGATATGGCTGTCAACTTGCAGGATTTCTACCAAGCGCTCGGTTGCGCCAGCAGCGCGTTGCAACTCACCTAAGACTTCTGAAATGGTCGCTAAAGAAGAAGCCACCATAATTGCGTAGAATACAAAAGCACCAAGGTCACCGGCTGACATGGTGCCGTGGATCACGTCGCTGCCCCCAACCCAAAGCATGCCAGCAATGGCAGTAAAAACAATGACGATAACGCCAGAAATCAAGATAGCGCGCTGCTTAACGCGCCTACGTCCAATATCATAAGCTCGTTCTACTTCCTCAGCAAAAGCCGCACGCTCTTGCGCCTCAAAACTGTAACTTTGGACCGTTTTGATATGTTCAATCGCTTCGCCTGCGTAGCTGCCTACGTCCGCCATAGAGTCTTGGCTTTGACGTGAGAGTGCTCTTACACGACGCCCGTAGAACAAGATGGGAATCAAAATAAACGGAACCGATGCTAACACAATGAGCGTCAACTTAATGTTGGTGGCAAACAGCATGATAATCGCACCAATACACATTAGCGCACTGCGCATTGCCATAGAAAAAGAAGAACCAATGATACTTTGCAATAGCGTCGTATCCGTGGTGATTCGAGACATGATATCGCCGCTGCCGTTGGTCTCAAAATAACTCGGATGCAGGGTAATGATGTGATTGAATACCGCGAGGCGAATATCTGCGCTGACGCGTTCACCAACAGAAGAAACTAAATAGAATCTAAAAAAGGTGCCAATGGAAATGCACACGGTGACCAACATGATAAATTGAATCGCATTACCCAAGTCTTGCAGTGATTGCTGAGCAAAGCCTTGGTCAATTAAGATTCGAACCCCATGACCAACAGACAGAGTGAGGCCTGCGGTGAAGATGAGTGCTACCAGAGCGGCAAATACTTTGGCTTGGTAAGGGCGAATGAAGTTAACCAGTTCTAATAGAATACCTAAGTTTTTGCTCTTAGCTCTGGATTGATCTTGTTGTTGCATTGATGTGCCTAATCGTTCGCTTTATTACTTAAGGTTATGGGGGTGGATTAACAAATAGCAACACTATTGCCTATTTCTGATCCCAAAAGCGTGAGCTTGAATAGCCAGAGAATGAATTTTCATGAAATATTTCAACCTAAGTCAATGATTAATATAAGTTAAATTATGCAAATTATAGAAAAGTTTCATGAGTGAGAAGGTTTCTGTGCAACGCTTTTTAGTTTTAACAAATAGGCAACCCATTGCCGATCCAATGTGGTTTTAGTCACGTTTATAAACCGAATTCCTCGCTAGTATCCTTGAAAAACAACGATAACGAACTTCGCCTACACAGTTCATAAACAAGGATAGATAGATGAAAAAAACGCTGCTTCTTACTTCTGCAATTGCTGCATCAATGGTTATCCCCGCTCACGCTGAAGAATCGTCTTCCATGCCGAACTTGAAGATTCTCAATGAATTCTCAACTGGCTGGGTGCGTAACTTTAACCCTTGGTTTGGTGGTCGTTCAGACTTTGCTTATGAATCGCTATACATCTTCGATATCTTAGACTCGAAAAACGTCCATCCTTGGCTCGCAACAGGTTATGAACTGAGCGATGATTTGACGGTACTGACTGTCGATCTTCGTGAGGGTGTTCTTTGGTCTGATGGGAAACCGTTCACGGCTGATGATGTTGTGTTTACTTACGAGTATCCGAAAGCACATCCAGAGATCGATACCGGCGGTGTCAGCGGTAAAGTCGACAAAGTCGAGAAGGTTAATGACCTGCAAGTTAAAATCTATCTAAAAGAACCGAATGCGTTTGCAGCGCGCGATGTTCTTGGTGAAACGGTTCGTATCGTCCCTAAACATATTTGGGAAGGTAATGATTCGCCAGCCCAAAGCACGAATGATAACCCAGTGGGCACGGGCCCATTCACAGAAATCCAGCGTTTTACACCACAAGTTTATGTTCAGTGTCGTAACCCAAATTATTGGAATAAAGACCTCAAAATTGACTGTTTGGAGTTCCCGCAATTCTCAAGTAACGATGCAGCGCTAGAGATGCTTTCAAAAGGAATCGTGGACTGGGCAGGTATCTTTATTCCTGATATCGAGCGTACGTTTGTTTCTAAACATCCAAATAACAAGTACTGGTTCCCATCAAACGATGGTGTTCGAATCACATTCAACTACAAAACAGAGAATGAAGGCGCAAATAAAGCCTTCCATGATGTGAACTTCCGTAAAGCTGTAAGCCTATCAATGGACCGTGAAGCCATGATGATGATTGGTTCTTATGGTTACGTTGTCGGTGGAAACCCAGCAACAAACTTACCAAAAGGTATGTGGAATTGGCGTGACGAACAAGCCGACAAAACTTGGGCTGAAGTGAACCAGTACGACATTAACAAAGCTAAGCAGTTATTAGCAGACGGCGGTTACAAAGATACTAATGGAGACGGCTTTGTTGAGAACCCAGATGGCAGCAAGTTAACCTTTAAGATCCAGGTACCAAGTGGTTGGAGTGATTGGGTAAACAACACTTCTATTGCGGTAGAAGGTCTGCGCATGGCAGGTATCGATGCAACGGTAATTACTCCAGAAGCTAATGCGTATGCGAAAAACTGGGAAACAGCGAACTTCGATGCCACATTCGGTGCTGGTTCGATGCAATCTTCAGTATGGAAGTTCTACGATTTCACTATGGGTTCTGAATACGTACAAAGTCCAGTGTGGTGGTCTACTACCGTTAGTAACTATGTTGACCCACAACTTGACCAGTGGATCTCAGAGCTAGGTTTGACTAAAGACGAAGATCAACAGAAGAAAATTGCGGCTAACGTAGAACGTTACTTTGCCGAAAATGTGATTCAAATTCCTCTTTACTACAACGGTATCTGGTACGCATATAACGACTCTCGCTTCGAAGGTTGGGCTAATGAAGATAATCAAATTGGTCACCCTGCACCTTGGAATGGCATGAGCCGTCTCGTTCACCTAATGAACCTAAAACCGAAAGGTTAATCCAGTTTAGCGTGGTCTCTTGAGCGAGGGAGGCTGCGCTTTTTTCTCTCACTTCTCTTACTTGTCGGCTCCCCATAAGGTGGAGCTGAGGGGAAAGTCTAATTGGAATTTAGGTTATGAGATATTTATTAAGCCGATTTGGCTTCTATTTGTTGGCTTTTGTCGCCGCAGTAACCATTAACTTTTTCTTGCCAAGATTAATGCCTGGTGACCCAATTCAATCATTTTTGGGGCGTCTTGCACAAAATGGCGGGCAAATTACGCCAGAGACCATCGCTTCTCTTGAAGCTCTTTACGGTTATTCCACCAATACACCTCTGTTTCAACAGTTTTTAACTTACCTACAAAGTATCATGACGGGTGAGTGGGGAACATCGACACGTTTCTTCCAACCTGTATTTGATGTTCTTGGCCGTGGCATGTTGTGGACGTTGTTGTTGGTTGGTTCTTACCTTGTCGTGTCTTATACCATCACAACGTTGCTCGGTATTTGGGTGGCTTGGAAGCGAGGCACGTGGGTCGATTCTGTCATCACTGTGGGTTCGGTAGTGATATCGTCGATTCCTGCCGTAGTAATGGCTCTACTTATGTACTTTATCTTTGCATCAGATCTCGGCTGGTTTCCGACGAGTTATGCTTACGACCCATCGCTCGATCCTGCAATGAGTTTTGAATTTGTCAGCAGCGTGGCTTATCACTTAGCACTGCCATTGCTCAGCATGGTACTGCTTGGAATGGGCAACGTTATGGGCATGCGTTCCAACATGATCAACCAGCTTGGTGAAGACTTTATTGTCATGGGCTGGGCTAAAGGTGTGAAAGACAAAAAAGTGATGCTGCAATACGGTGCGCGCAACGCAGTGCTACCAATGATCACTACATTTGCTATGTCGGTTGGTGCCATCTTTGCGGGCTCGCTGATTATCGAAATCATATTCAATTACCCGGGATTAGGACAGGTCATGTTCCAAGCCATGCTTGCGCGTGATTACCCGTTGATTCAAGGCTACCTGCTTATCATGACCATCATGGTATTAGGCGCTAACTTTATCGCAGATTTACTGCTGTTCGTGCTTGACCCACGTCTTCGCACTGAGTTGGGTTAAAGGAGTTAAGAGCATGAAATACTTTAAAATGGCTAAACAATTTTTCTTGGATAACCCCAAAGCTGCGGTTGGGATCTTCTTAGTCGCAACAGTGGTGTTGATGTGTGTTTTTGCACCGCTGCTTACTGATGTATTGCCGGGAGCCCGTGTTGGTCGACCACATCAAGCTCCAAACCCAGACAATATTCTAGGTACGACGCGTATGGGGCGTGATGTCTGGTCTCAGCTTCTTTATGGTGGTCGCGTTTCGCTTATGGTTGGCTTCGTCGCTGGCACGTTTGTGATTGTAATGGCGATGGTGATAGGTATTGCTTCTGGTTACTTCGGTGGTGTGATTGATAACGTATTGTCATTCTTTACTAACTTAGTGATGGTTATTCCAAGCCTACCGTTAATGCTGGTATTGGCTGCGTTCTTGGATCAAGTGTCGCCTCTGGTTATCGCGATAATAATTGGTGCAACGTCATGGCCGTGGGGAGCTCGCGTACTACGTGCTCAGACCTTAGCGATTCGAAATAAGGACTTTGTTCACGCCGCTGAAGTGATGGGTGAAACCAAACCGAGAATGCTGTTTGCTGAAATTATGCCAAATATGATGTCGATACTGGCGAGTAGTTTTATTGGTACGGTCATCTACGCCATTATGACGCAAGCGACCTTAGAGTTTATTGGGTTGGGCGACCCTCTTGCGGTGACGTGGGGCGGCATGTTGTACAACGCCGACCAAACTTCTGCGATACGTATCGGTGCGTGGTGGGAAATTATGGCTCCTTCTGTTGCGTTAGCGTCGGTTGCCATTGGTCTAGCGCTTATCAACTTCTCGATTGATGAAATATCAAACCCGAAACTGAAAGCTCAACGAATCATGGCCCGTTATCGTCGTGAAGAGAAGAAAGCAGCGAAACAAGCTGCGAAGCAACAGCGCTTAGAAATGGAGAGTGCCAATGGTTAATTTCACACATACAGAAACGTCTAAGTTGGTGGATGTCCGAAATCTCTGCGTCGACTACGTGACTTTTGATGGCAAAGTTCGTGCAGTGAATAACGTCAGCTTTCACATTAACCGTGGCGAGATTTTAGGGCTAGCGGGCGAGTCAGGTTGCGGTAAGTCAACTATTGCTTACTCGCTAATGCGTTTGCACAGACCGCCTGCATTGATCTCTGAAGGTGAAATCCTATTCGAAGGTCAAGATGTACTGAAAATGGACGACGATGAGTTAAGAAACTTCCGCTGGAAGGATACGTCGATGGTTTTCCAAAGCGCAATGAACTGTTTAAACCCAGTGAAAACCATTGAATATCAGTTCTTTGATATTTTCGATGCTCATGGTTTGGTATCTAGCCGAGAGGAATCCATTGAGAAAGCGAAAGAGTTGCTCCGTATCGTAGATATTCCAACAGAGCGTCTGTTTGACTACCCACACCAGTTTTCTGGTGGTATGAGACAACGAGTTGTCATTGCTATGGCGTTAGCTCTAAATCCAAAGCTACTTATTATGGATGAACCTACTACTGCACTTGATGTGGTGGTACAACGCGAAATTCTGCAAAAAGTGTATGAGCTTAAAGAGCGTTTTGGTTTCTCTATTTTGTTTATTACCCATGACCTCAGTTTGATGGTGGAGCTATGTGACCGTATTGGCATCATGTACTCAGGTCAACTGGTGGAACTCGCACCATCGAAGATCATTTTGCAGCAACCAAACCATCCTTATGCACATGGCTTGGGTGACTCATTCCCGACGTTAAAAGGTGAGTTACAAGAGATGAAAGGAATTCCAGGTTCGCCTCTCGATCTAAAAAATGTGCCTTCAGGCTGTCGTTTTGCGCCTCGCTGTTTTAAAGCTACTGCACAGTGCCGAACACAAGAACCCAATTTGGTCAGCTTAGGAGAGTCGCGTTGGGTGGCTTGTCATACTCCACTACAACTTGAAGCCGAAGGAGTGGCGTAATTATGAATGCAAGAAGTCCTCATATTGAACAAGCGGCATTGGATGCAAAGCATCCGGTTATTTTGGAAGCCAAAGACCTTTGCATCGACTTTCGCAAAAAAGGTGACTCTATTTTTTCACCAAAGCAGTACTTACGTGCTGTTAATGGACTCAATTTCCAACTACGTGAAGCGCGTTGTGTAGCAGTGGTTGGGGAGTCTGGGTGTGGCAAAAGTACCAGTGCAAAAATAGCGACTAAGATTCACAAGGCCACAGAAGGTGGTATCTATTATCACGGCACCAACATCGATGAATTCACCTCTGGAGAAGAGCTAGATGCATATCGACGCGATGTACAGATGGTATTCCAAGACCCGTTCAGTTCGTTAAATCCGCTGCATACGATTCGCTATCACCTGATGCGTCCAATGCAGATTTACCACGGATTAAAACCGGGTAAAGAAATGGAATATCGCCTAATAAAAATCCTAACCCAAGTGGGTTTAACACCGCCGCAAGAAGTGTTGGATAAGTTTCCACATCAGTTGTCAGGCGGTCAACGTCAGCGTGTTTTCTTGGCAAAAACACTGGCTATAGGTGCGAAAGTGATTCTGGCGGATGAGCCAACGTCAATGTTGGATGTCTCGATTCGAATTGGTGTGCTTAACTTAATGAATCGCATGAAGCATGAGATGGGCAAGTCATTTATGTATATCACCCATGATATTGCTACGGCACGCTATTTTGCAGAAGACACCATAGTGTTGTACTGCGGTCATATGGTCGAGTGGGGAGACACAGAGCAAATCACGCAAAACCCACAACACCCGTATACCCAGTTATTGCTTGCGGCGGTGCCGGATCCGAGCCGCAGCATTCACGAGAAACTACCAACGCACCGCTCGATGGAAACACCAATGTGGTCACCTGAAAAGAAAGGTTGCCCGTACGCAGGGCGTTGCCCACAGGCGAAAGCGGAATGTTCGCAGTATTTGCCTGAACCGGTAGAAATTTCAGCTAATCACTTTACTCGTTGTCATTTATTCACATAGTTTTGTATTTAGGAATTCAAGATGTCTTATCAAACACCTTACTTTAAAGAATGGCCACAAATTAAATCTGCAATCGCTAAAGACGCTGCAATAGAAAACGAAGTCGCAAGCATTGTGGCTCAGATGACTACCGAAGAGAAACTGGGTCAGATGATTCAGCCGGATCTTCGCGGTGTAAGCCCAGAAGAGGCTAAGCAATACAAGCTAGGCTCAATATTGAATGGCGGCGGAGCATGGCCAAACGAGAATAAGCACTCTAGCGCTCAAGATTGGAGCGATAAAGCGGATGAGTTCTGGCATGCGATTGAAGAAGCCTATGCAGATAGGCCATTCCGTATTCCATTTATGTGGGCGACTGATGCAGTGCATGGTCACAACAATGTATTTAGCGCGACAGTCTTCCCGCACAACATTGGTTTAGGCGCAGCACGCGACCCTGAGTTGATTCAACGAATTGGCAAAATTACGGCGGTTGAAGTTGCAGCAACAGGATTAGACTGGACCTTTGCTCCAACAGTAGCAACGCCACGTGATTTACGTTGGGGACGTGTTTACGAGGGTTACTCTGAAGATCCTGAAATCACCTTCGCTTATGCCGCTAAAATGGTCACGGGCCTTCAAGGTACGGCGGATGATCTGAAAGGTGAGCATCATGTTATTTCTAACGTGAAACACTGGGTTGGAGATGGCGGTACGCTCACTGGGGTAGACAGAGGTAAAAATGGCTACTCAGAAGATCTACTCAGAAATATCCATGCAATGGGCTATTTCAGCGGTCTAGAGGCCGGTGCTCAAGTAGTCATGTCTTCATTCAATACATGGGAAAATGAAGCGAATTATGACCACAATCCCGAAGTGGGTGAACGCTATAACTATAAGATTCATGGTAGTAAATATCTTCTAAATGATGTGCTCAAAGGCAAAATGGGCTTCGATGGTCTTATTGTCACGGATTGGCATGGGCATGCGGAAGTTAGCAAATGTACCGACGGCGATGCAACGTATGCGATTAATGCAGGCAACGATGTGTTAATGGTTCCGGTGCATGAGCACTGGATAGCGGTGTACCACAAAGCGCTAGAAGACATTAAGTCAGGTGTAATTCCAATGGAGCGTATCGACGATGCGGTTACTCGTATTCTCCGCGTCAAAATGCGTGCTGGTTTATGGGATAAGCCTTCACCGAAAAAGAGAGCGCTAGCAGGCAAGCAATCTTTATTGGGTGCGCCAGAGCATCGAGAAGTAGCACGAGAAGCGGTACGCAAATCTTTGGTGTTATTAAAAAACAAAGATCAGTTATTACCTCTGAATCCAAATCAAAAAGTATTGCTTACGGGTAGTGCTGCAGACGACCTACAAAAGCAGTCTGGTGGTTGGAACTTAACGTGGCAGGGTGATGAGAATACACTTGATGATTTCCCGGGAGCAACGACGTTCAAAATGGCTCTTGTCAATGAACTGGGTTGTGACAATGTCACTTACGATCCGCAACTAGAGTCGACTATTCAAGCAGGCGATGTTGCAATTGTAGTCATTGGTGAAGATCCTTACGCTGAAATGATGGGTGATATCAAGGCCTGGCAAACACTTGAGTTTGGCAAGCTTAAACGTAGCTACAAGGCTGATGTAGAGAAAATTCACAAGTTACACAAGCTGGGTGCTAAAGTGATTACCGTATTCTACAGCGGTCGTCCTTTGTACTTAAATGAAGAGATAGCTAAGTCGAATGCCTTTGTCGCTGCTTGGCTTCCAGGAAGTGAAGGTGAGGGCATCACAGATGTGTTGATTGCTGACGCTCAAGGTAACGCTCGTTATGACTTCCAAGGTAAGCTGTCATACAGTTGGCCAAATAAAAAACGAAGTGCAACGGTCAGCCGTATTCCGCCACATATTCCAGATTATCAGGTGCCTGAGTTGGAGCAATCTCCATTGGGTGAGAACGCTCCGTTATTTGAATACGGCTACGGACTCAACTATTCAGATACGCTTCAACAGGCCGACCTTGACCAGATCGAGTTGGATGAGGCTGGTACTCAGGGCGAAGGTGTCGCCGATAGTGCGACAGAGATATACGGTATCAAATCGACAATTGGTGATTTCCAACTGAAAGTCGCCGATTTTGTTCATTGGATCGGCAGCGATGTATCGCGCAACAATCCTATGTCTCTGAGAACGATAGATACCAAACCGTATAACTATCAGCAGCAGCAAGATGCGGTAGAGTTGACGTTCAAAGGTGGGTTTGCTGCTGCGTACATCCAAACTGGTGATGGCGGTATCGAGAACTTATCAGGTTATAACTCTGCCAAGGGAATGCTGAGTTTTGAGGTTAAGGTTTCTAAAGCACCTAAGCAGCCAGTTTATTTGTCTCTGCAAAAGTGGACGGAGAATAAGCTTCCAGATGACGTAGCTAAAATTGATATTGCCGATAAGCTGCAGTCTATTGACGAGTTTGTGACTATTGATATTCCAGTCTCACTTTTTGTCGCTCAAGATGTGGACCTCGCATTTTTGGATACGCCGTTCATGCTATTTAGTGAAGGAGAGTTCAAAACGGTACTCGCTAATATCCGTTGGCATAATGACTAACCAGTGACGTTCAAATTGTTTAATCAAAGGCTCCTAAATAAGGAGCCTTTTTTGTTTGTGTAACGGATGCACTAGTTAGAGGTATCCGCTTTAATATCAATACTCCAAAAATTGGCAAGAAAATCTATAAACTGTCGAACGATAGGTAATTGGTAACTCCTTGAGAGATATACTGCCCAAAGTGTACTGGTTGGAATAGCGTAGTCTTTTAGAATTGGGGTAAGTGAACCCGATTCGATTAGCGGATTTGCCAAGTCACAAGGCAGTAAGACGATTCCCTTATCTCTTTGCGCTGCTTTTACTAATACGCCTAGATCATTTGCCTTTATGTTTCCACTAACGTTAACTGACACTGTCTCACCACCTTTGACTCCCTCCCAAGAAGCACGCTCCAAATGGAGAAAGCAGTTGTGATTGCTAAGATCGTCAAACCGCGTTGGCTCGCCATGTTTTTCGATATAGTTTTTTGAGGCACATATCAGTGAGTCGATAGACATGAGTTTACGAGCAATAAGATTGTCTGCTGGTTTGTTGGTATAACGAAGTGCGATGTCGATACGCTCGTCAACTAATTCAGCAAAACTGTCCGAGGCAAAAAGCTGGATAACAACGTTGGGGTGCTGTTCTGTGAACTGCTCAACAGCATCCAGTAAGATGTTTTGTGTTAAGCCAATAGGCGCCGCAACACGAACCGTACCGGAGAGATAAGGGGTTTGTGGCTGAGATGACAGTTCTAACTGTGATGTTTCGTGCAAAATGCTTTCACATCGCGCCAGTGCTTGTTCACCAGCTGTCGTTAGACTGACTTTGCGTGTGGTTCGGTGAAGCAACCGTTGCTCCAACCACTGTTCTACTTCGTTAACGTGCCGAGAAACTTGTAAGCGACTTAAACCAAGGCGTTCGGAGGCCTTAGTGAAACTGGCACAGTGAGCTACCTCGACAAAACTGCGCATCGCTGTAAGTCTATCCATCATCGGCTCCTGTTAGATATGAAGCTAATTAGTAACTCAATTAGATACAAACTGCATCAATTTTATGAATTTATCTCGAAAAAAGGTTCTATTAGACTGTCGACGTCATCAAGAAAACACCAAACAAGACGGAGAGATAATTATGAAAGTAGCAGTAGTAGGCGCAACAGGTTGGATTGGTAGCCATATTTTAAACGAAGCTAAACAGCGTGGTCATGAAGTTGTAGCACTGGTTAGAGAAGTGAATCGAGTTGAAGATTCAGATATTGAAGCTAGAGCGTTTGACCTCACAGCGCCTATCGGCGAGATGGTCGACTCATTATCCGGTGTCGATGCCGTGATTGCTTCCATCGGCGGACGTGCGAAAGGTAATCACGATATTGTGAAACAGGCAGCTAAAAAGCTACTCACGTCAGTCTCGGAAGCGAAAATAGGGCGTTTGTTGTGGGTAGGTGGTGCTGGCTCTCTGGAAGTTGCACCGGGAGTGACTTTGATTTCAACTCCAGAGTTCCCTGAAGAATATAAAGCTGAAGCCATCGCACAGGGGGAAGCGCTTGATGTGTTCAAACATACAGCCAACGGCGTGAATTGGACATTTGTATCACCAGCTGCGGAGATTTTTCCGGGAGAAACGCTATCAAAATACCGTACTGGTAGTGAACAACTATTGCTTGATGAACAAGGCAACAGCCGAATTTCAGTAAGCGACTACGCTAAGGCTATGATTGATGAGTTAGAGTCTAATCAACACCCAAACCAGCGAATTGGTGTGGCTTATTAGTAATCTGATATTTATTAACAGGTGATTTGGCCAAAGATGACAAACCATCTTTGGCCCTGTTTTCAGTGTTACTGCCATTGATTATCAGCAAATTGATGTTGTTGTAATAGTTCAATAAGAGCGTTTAGTACCGGGCCATTAGTACGACTTCGTGACACAAGACAACCAACCGTCGTCACCCAGCCACTTTTTTCATGAGCCACAGGTAATGCAACCATTCTCCCTTCAGCCATAGGCTTCTTAACTAACATTTCAGGTAAGTTAGACCACCCCAATCCTTCTGAGACCATATCAACGAGCGTTTTGTGGTCGTTTGCGTACCAAATATTAGAGCTAATGCCGTAGGTAAACCATAGCTCCTGTTTTTCAACACTTCGGTGGACACATTGCCGAAAATGCTTTAAGTCGGAGTCCTTGACCACTGGCAATCGTGTGAGTTCGTGGTTTGGAGCGACGACGGTTAAGAAACGAGCTTGACCGAGGATGAAAATATCCATGTCTACTTTTAACTCTCCGTCGGCATAAACAATACCTATCTGTGCTTTGTCTTGCCGAATGAGTTCTTCGATATCAAACGTTGAGGCGCAGATAAGCTCGAAGTTAGTAATAGGGAACTGAGCCGCCAATGGGGACAATAGTTTAATAAACTCCTGACTCATCAAGCTATCGTCGACAGCGATGGTCAGTTCGTGTTCTGAGTCATTGGAAAGAGCTTCGATCTTTTGGTCGAAGTATTTTTGCTGATGCAATATAGAGCGAGCAATAGGAAGAAGTGCTTTGCCATTTTCGGTGAGCTCGGGTGTGTTTTTTTCTCGACTAAATAAGGTTTGATCAATGGCGATCTCCAAATTAGAAATGGCTTGGCTTACCCCTGATTGGGCTCTTTTAAGCTTACGGGCTGCGGCGGAAAATGAACCGTGCTCGCAAACCGCTACAAACACTTTAAGCTGCTCAAAACTGTACATTGTGATACCCCAAAAAGTCGAAATGCCAATTTAGGCTATCACGATGTGTGATGGTTGTTAACTTTCTATATTGCTGAGAATACCGATAATCACCGCATACGATGTCCCTAAACAAAAAATAGTGAGGAATTTATAATGGGAATAGTAGAGCGTGTCTTTCACTCAGTGCTTTTTGAAGCGTTGGCAGTGACGTTTTCAGTTATCGGATTAGCGTTGTTTACCAACCATGATGTTGCTGCATTATCAGGAACTATGATAGTTATTGCCACCATGGCGATGTGTTGGAATTATCTATTTAACATGATGTTTGACTCTTTTGTTCAAGGAGAAAAGACACTGCGTTCTTTGAAGACGAGGATAGTTCATGTTGTTCTTTTTGAAGCAGGTCTATTGCTGGTTACTATTCCTGCAATGGCTTACTTACTTAACGTTTCTTTACTAGAGGCGTTTGTGATGGATATTGGTGTCACGATTTTTATTACCATCTACGCTTTCTTGTTCAACCTGATCTATGACTATGCTCGTGTTTGGATAGTTACCAGCCGTATAGAAATGGCGAAATAACCTATGAAGACAAGACAGAGTGAACTTTAAAAACGCTCTGTCTGAAAACACGGATAGTCTGCACGAAAGTTGACCTGTGTAGCTCTAATCATGTGATGTTGGTTCAAAAATGTGGAGCGTCTACCAAATTTAAACTTTTGGCTTAAAAAAAGGGATATCGTCGAAGCAATATCGCTAACTAGGGTTTAGACTCTATTATTCGATATTCAACGTTATGCACTTTTTTTACGATTTATGCTTGAACTTATATTGTCAGCACATCAAGGTTCCTCCGAAGAATTACTAGGCTTATCCGAAGTCTTTGATGCGGTGGATGCTTATATCTTCATTAAAGACAATAAAGGGAAGTACCAGTATGTGAATCGT
Organism: Vibrio sp. SCSIO 43133; assembly: GCF_023716845.1. Lineage (NCBI taxonomy): Bacteria > Pseudomonadati > Pseudomonadota > Gammaproteobacteria > Vibrionales > Vibrionaceae > Vibrio > Vibrio sp. SCSIO 43133. The sequence continues at coordinate 732,405 of NZ_CP068025.1, read as the reverse complement.
AAAGTACTCGACAACTTTGATGTCACAATGAAAGGGATAAAAGGCAAAACGGATTGGCACCTGTTCAACTTCAGTGTTGCCAAAAAAATGCGTATCAATGACAAAAAGGTGATTGCAACTAAGAAGCCGACGCAGCAAAAAATCCCTTTCAATATCGATAATCAGGAGTTGTACCACTTAACGGTTTCGTCACCCATTATCAAGAACGGCAAAGTGCTTGGAGTTATTGGGTTTGCTGTTGATGTCTCAAAGGATATGGAAGAACGTCAGACCCTGCTAGAAGAAGCTAACACCGACGGCCTTACCGGATGTTTCAATCGACGTTACCTGCATTTAGCCTTAGAACAGCAAAAACAGAACTTCGCTCAGAGCCAAACGCCAAGTTCACTGCTTATTATTGATGTAGATCGCTTTAAACCAATTAATGATAAATATGGGCACTCTATAGGAGATAGAGTATTAATTGATGTCGTTAAGGTTATTAAACGCTTTACGCGTGAAGAAGATATGCTGTGCCGATATGGCGGTGATGAGTTTGTACTTTTGTTACCGGGCAGCAATATCGATCAAGCCTATGCATTAGCGGTACGTTTGTCCGAAAAAATAGACAAGCTAACCTTTAAGAGCAGTGGCGGTAAGTCGTTCAATGTTTCTTGCTCCATCGGGGTAGCGACTCATACGGTCGACGATGCGAACATCATTGAGCTGGCTGATAAAGCTTTGTATGTCTCGAAGAAAGGCTGTTCAGAAAAAGTACATATGCATTGTCCTGAAACTCAACAAATCCTTCATTGTCACTATTGTGATGCAGAAGTGAGCGCCTAGCTCCAACTGTTGCAAAGATTAACCGTTTATTAGCACGCTAGAGCCTTCCTCCCCTTGAAAACCCCGTGAAATACAGCTATTTATATCAGTATAAATACGTTTAAGCATCACGATGATGATAAGAAGAGAAAGGACGTTTCAACTCGGCCTTTCTCTATTTTGGGGAGAAAGGAATGGCGCTATTGAAGAGAGCAGCAATGGCTGTGGGAGTTGGTTTATTCACGAGTAGCGTATGGGCTGCCAATGTAATAGAGACGACAACCTTGGTGGGTTTTGGAACCGCAAAATACCCCGCAGACTTTAAACACTTCGATTATGTCAATCCTGACGCACCCAAATACGGAAAAGTAACCTACGGCCAAAACGGCACGTTTGATAACTTCAACCGATACGCCTCTCGCGGACAACCTGCTGCCGCTACTGGTAACCTCTACGATACGCTTATGTTCTCTCCAAGCGATGAGATCGATGCATTTTATCCTCTGATTGCTGAGAAAGTGCGTTACTCAGACGATTATTCGTGGCTTGAAGTCGATATCAATCCTAAAGCGAAATTTAACGATGGTGTTCCTATTACCGCCAAAGACGTTGAGTTTACTTATGCCAAGTTTGTAAAAGAGGGGGTACCGCAATTTCGTGCATACTATAAAGACGTTAAAAGCGTAAAAGCAATTTCTGATCTCACTGTGCGTATCGAAATGTCGGTTCCAAATAAGGAAAAGTTATTCAGTTTAGCGCAAAGCACTCGTGTGTTGCCTGAGCACTACTGGAAAGATAAGAACTTTTCGGAGCCGTTAAATGAACCTCCTGTTGGCAGTGGTGCTTATAAGATCGTCGATTATAAGATGGGACAATCTCTAACTTACCAACTCGATGAAAACTATTGGGCAAAAGATCTTCCGGTGAATGTCGGACGCAATAACTTCAAAACGATTCAGTACGATTACTATCGTGATGACACTGTTATGTTAGAAGCATTCAAAGCAGGGGAGTTTGATTTTAGGGAAGAGTCCAGTGCTAAGTTTTGGGCTAGTTCCTATAACGGTGTGAATTTTGATAAAGGTTATATCAAGAAAGAAGAGATTGAGCACCACAAACCAATGGCTACTCAAGCATTTGTGTTTAACACAGAGCGTCCTGTATTTAGCGACCCCAAAGTGCGCGAAGCTCTAAACTACGCCATGGATTTTGAGTGGATGAACAAGAATATGTTCTATAACCAGTACACTCGAACTCGTAGTTATTTCCAAAACACCGACTATGAAGCGAAGGGTCTACCATCTGAAGCAGAACTTGAGGTCTTAAATAAATATAAAGGTAAGATCCCAGAGCGCGTCTTCACCGATGAATATAATCCACCGGTCACAGACGGATCAGGTCGCATCAGACCACAAATGCGCAAGGCCTTTGCACTGCTAAAAGAAGCCGGCTGGCAGTTAAAGAATAAAGTCATGACTAACGTGGAAACGGGTGAGCCGCTAAGCTTTGAACTATTGATTTATAGCCCAACTTCCGAACGATTCGCGATTCCGGTGCAAAAGAACATGCGTGCGATGGGTATCGATATGCGTATTCGTACTGTCGACACTACACAATACTTGAAACGTTGGCGTGATCGAGACTTTGACATGGTCTCATCTCGTTACACAGCACATCCATATCCAAGCTCTGACTTGAAGATTGTTTGGAACTCTAATTTCATCGATTCGACCTATAACCAAGCGGGCGTTAAGGATCCTGTTATTGATGATCTGACTGACTTGATTGAACAAAATCAGCAAAACCCTGAAAACTTATTAGCGTTGGGAAGGTCTTTAGATAGAGTACTTCAGTGGAACTTTTATATTATCCCTCAGTGGTATATTAAAAAATACCGCGTAGCCACTTGGGATAAATTTGAGCGCCCTGATGTCTTACCTACTTACGACTTAGGTGTCGATACTTGGTGGGTGTCTAAAGAGAAAGCTGAAAAGCTTCCTGCAAAACGTCGATAAGAGGGATAGATGGCGGCTTATATATTCCGGCGCTTGTTGCTGGTGATTCCAACACTTTGGGCAATTATAACCATTAACTTCTTCATTATTCAGATTGCACCTGGTGGGCCTGTAGAACAGGCTCTTGCTCAAATGCAAGGTCTGGAATCTGGAGTCATGGAGCGCTTTAGTGGCGGCGGGAGCGAGGTTGATCTTGATTCAGGCCCTAGTGATGAAGCAACGGGATACAAAGGTTCTCGTGGGCTGGATCCTGAAGTTGTAGAGGCAATTAAAAAGCAGTTTGGTTTTGATAAACCAATGCATGAACGCTATTTTGATATGCTCAAAAACTACGCGATGTTCAACTTTGGAGACAGTTTGTTTCGTGGCGGTAATGTCATAGATCTCATTAAAGAGCGGCTGCCAGTATCGATATCATTGGGGTTATGGAGTACCCTGATTATCTACTTGATATCGATACCATTAGGCATTCTTAAAGCGATACATCATGGATCTCGCTTCGATATTTGGTCGAGCGCCGTTGTCATTGTCGGTTATGCTATCCCGGGTTTTTTGTTCGCCATTATCCTAATCATCTTTTTTGCCAGCGGCAATTATTTCAGTTGGTTCCCATTAAGAGGTTTGGTGTCGAGCAACTTTGATCAATTGACTTGGTATCAGCAAATCGTTGACTATTTTTGGCATTTAACCTTGCCGATTCTTGCTATGGTTATTGGCGGTTTTGCTACGCTCAGTATGCTGACCAAAAACTCTTTCCTAGATGAAATTAACAAGCAATATGTGGTGACAGCTAGAGCGAAAGGGCTTGATGAAAGCAGTATTCTCTACAAGCATGTATTCCGAAATGCAATGCTGATCATCATTGCCGGTTTCCCTAGTGCTTTTATCAGCATTTTCTTCACCGGCTCTATGTTGATAGAGGTAATGTTCTCGCTTGAGGGGATAGGGTTACTCGGTTTTGAATCTACTATTCAACGTGATTACCCCGTGGTATTCAGTTCTCTCTACATTATGACGTTACTAGGTCTGATCTTGAGTATTATTTCTGACTTAACTTATACGTGGGTTGACCCTCGTATCGACTTCGAGGCGCGTTAAATGGCAATGAATCCTCTTACAAGAGCTCGTTGGCAGCGCTTTAAAGCCAATAAACGTGGGTACTGGTCAACATGGGTATTCTTCGTTCTTTTTTTCTTGAGTCTGTTTGCTGAGTTTATCGCCAATGATAAGCCGCTACTGGTGGAATACGACAACCAATGGTATTACCCAATTTTCACACAGTATGCAGAAACCAAGTTTGGTGGGGAGTTTGAAACAGAAGCTGATTATACTGACCCATATGTTATTGACCTTATTGAGGAAAAGGGCTTTATCATTTGGCCGTTAATCCGCTTTAGCTACGATACCATCAATTACGATATAGTGGCGTCAGTTCCGTCTGCACCGGATAACGTCAACTGGCTGGGTACAGATGATAAAGGTCGGGATGTGTTAGCTCGGATTATTTATGGCTTTCGAATATCTGTATTGTTCGGTTTTATACTAACCATAGTATCCAGTGTGATTGGTGTTGCAGTGGGTGCGACACAAGGTTATTACGGCGGTTGGATAGATTTATTCGGTCAACGCTTTATTGAGGTGTGGTCTGGCATGCCGACTCTTTTCTTATTGATTATCTTATCGAGTTTTGTTGAACCAAACTTCTGGTGGCTACTGGGTATTATGGTGCTATTCAGTTGGATGAGTTTGGTTGGTGTCGTTCGGGCTGAATTTCTAAGATGCCGAAATTTCGATTACGTGAAGGCGGCTCACGCCATGGGTGTAGACGACAAGCGAATCATGCTTAGGCATATGCTACCCAATGCGATGGTTGCGTCACTGACGATGATGCCATTCATCCTCTCTGGCTCAGTGACTACGCTAACGTCGCTAGACTTCTTAGGGTTTGGTTTACCCGCAGGGTCGCCGTCGCTAGGTGAATTGCTTGCGCAAGGTAAAGCTAACCTACAAGCGCCTTGGCTTGGTTTATCGGCGTTTGCCGTTCTATCGATAATGTTAACGCTACTTGTATTTGCTGGTGAAGCGGTACGAGACGCATTTGACCCTCACCAGCAAGGTTAATAGGCAACGTATGACGAAAGATGATCCAAAACACGTACTTGCTATTGAGGACCTTTCCGTTGGGTTTGGTAGAGGTAAGCAAGTAGAACAAGTGACCTATGATGTTTCCCTAAAAATCCGCAAAGGGGAAACTTTAGCATTAGTAGGAGAGAGTGGTTCAGGTAAATCGGTAACAGCCAACGCGATCCTTAAGCTGCTGCCGAAAGGCTCTAGCCACTATCTAAACGGTCACATTACGTTTGATGATATTGATATGCTTAATTGCTCCGAGCGGCAACTTCGAGGTATTCGAGGTGGTCGCATCGGAATGATTTTCCAAGAGCCGATGGTGTCATTGAACCCGCTGCATAAAATAGGCAAACAGCTGGTAGAAACTTTAGCGATTCACCGAGGTATGAGAACCAATAAAGCAGAGTCGCTGGCGATTTCATGGCTAAAGAAAGTTGGCATTCGATATCCAGAACAGAAGATCTTAGCCTACCCACATGAGCTTTCCGGTGGAGAGCGTCAACGTGTCATGATTGCCATGGCGCTGATTAACGAGCCTGAACTCCTAATCGCTGATGAACCTACCACAGCACTAGATGTGTCGGTCCAAGCACAGATTTTAGACCTTCTGAAAGATCTACAACAAGAACTCGGTATGGCGATGCTTTTTATTACTCATGATTTGAGTATTGTACGGCGTATTGCCGATAGAGTGGCGGTCATGCAACAAGGGCGTTTGGTTGAGGTTGGCGAGTGTCATCAAGTGTTTAATGCACCTGAACATCCTTATACACAAAAACTGATCAACTCCGACCCTAGAGGCTTACCCGTTGAGGTCTCTGCCTCCGCGAAACCACTGCTTGCTGTTGATGATTTGAAAGTTTGGTTTCCTATCACGGGTGGCTTGTTCAAACGCGTTGTCAGTCATGTCAAAGCAGTAACCAATATGCAGTTTGAACTTAAGCAGGGTTACTCGATTGGCCTAGTTGGAGAGAGCGGTTCAGGCAAATCAACGACGGGCATGGCGATTCTTAAGTTAGTTCAAAGTGAAGGTATCATTGAGTTTGATGGCCAAGACATTCAGACGTTGGACCGCAAAGGTATGTTGCCTTTTAGAAGCCGAATGCAGGTTGTGTTTCAAGATCCTTTCTCAGCACTAAACCCAAGAATGTCTGTGGCACAGGTCATAGGAGAAGGATTAAGAGTTCATTTTGAGCACGACGAGGCGACTCTAGACAAGATGATTTGTGACGTGATGCAAGAAGTGGACTTAGACCCTGAAACAAGACACCGATATCCAAATGAGTTCTCTGGAGGACAAAGGCAGCGTATTGCGATTGCAAGGGCATTGATTCTCAAACCAGAATTTATCTTGCTAGATGAGCCTACGTCTTCTTTAGATAGAACGGTGCAAGCACAAGTTCTTGATTTGCTCAAAGAGCTACAAATAAAACATGGGCTGACTTATTTATTTATCAGTCACGATTTGAATGTTGTAAAGTCACTTTGCCATTACACCATCGTAATGAAAGATGGCGAAATTGTAGAGCAGGGCGATACACAAACGCTGTTCGCAACGCCTCAGAAAGACTACACCAAAACCTTGGTTTCTTTATCGGCATTCTAGAATTGCTGCAAAAAATCCCCCTACCAAAACAGAGTGATAGGGGGTGAGCTACCGATGAAATTTGGTAAAAACCTAAAAGCTCCAGCCGATTCGTGTAATTAAATGAGTGAGCTGCCCATTGTGAGAGTCCACCAAGCTGGTTTCAAAACCTCCTGACAGAGTTAAACCAAAATCGAAACTAGCAAGTACTCCGGTGCCGAGTGCAAGAGCTTTGTTGTCCTCATCTTTATAACGATAATCACCCACACCGCCTGAGAAATAGAACGCGACGTTATCAGTAAATCCGTAAGAAGCACCGAGCATATAGGTTTGAAGTGACGGCTTTTCTCCACGTATCTCAGAGTATTTTAAGTGTTGGTAACTCAATAGCGGCGCCCAGCCATCCTTACTAGGCATTTTTCCAGCCATTGCACCGATATTGTGTTGTAGAGAGTTGCTCCACGTGTCACTCCAGGCAAAGCCAACGGACACGAAGAGTTTGTTTTTGTCGTCACTGTTAACAGTGTCTTCTTGCTTCGCTTCCGCAAATGAAAGCCCGCCTAAGAAAAGGAATATCGTCGCAACTAATTTGGATACCCAAGACGGCTTAGCTTGCTCTAATTGCATATTCATATTGTCACTTCTATTGAAAGTTGAGGTTGAAACCAAGTTCGTAAGTACCTTCTATGATTTGATACTCACTAAGACGAACACGGTGTTGTCCGTATCGATACTTCGCAAGTGTTCAAAGTATTTAGGTTCAAAAGTAAGAGTTAAGTCGACGTGATAGCTGCTAGGTTACAGTGAGGCATCCAACATAATTTGCTCGTGGCTTCATACATTCGAAGTTGACTCTGTTTAAGCGCACAATAGACCTCTCTTACAAGGAGGCGAGTTTACGCTGGATGCTAAGGTATTCTAATGAAAGGGTGGAATAAGGCTGATTACCCATAGTTATTAATAATCAAAGGTAGTGGAAGTAATAGTTAAATGGAATTACTCCAGTAATATGTCGAGGAGTTTGTTGTGCAGCCAGCGAGTCGTGGCATTATTGCGGTTTTTATAATGATAGAAGGCATTAATGTCAGTATTGACGGTCTCACTAGCAAACAATATTTCTAGTGAACGAAGTCCGGGGTGGGCGTCAAGGTTTAGGTATCTTGAGCCAGGGAAAAGCACGTCACTATTTTTCACGATATCAATTATTGCTGAAGGGAGCTCAGATCTAAAAACGATGTTGGCTTCAATTCCTCGTAGCTTCATCATTTTTTCAGAATTAGAAATATTTGAGTTCCAATCTGCCGCTATTAAAGTTGCGATTTCAAAATTACCACCCTCAAGCAGATCTACTTGGTTTCTATCAAAAGGGTGTTCATTCCTTACGTAGGCACGAAAATCATCAGAAACCATAAATTTCTGAATGAGTTCTTTTGGTGCGTGCGAAATACTGTAGTTAAGTCCGATATGAATGTCATCATTAACAATATCTTGCAGAGTAGTCTTACTCCAGTTCAAAAACTGTATTTGTACTGATGGTGCCTCTCGACGCAATGAATGAAACAGCTTGGTAGCAATACCTGAAAGGAAAAATGGGGAAATAGCGATCTTAATTGTTCCTTCAAGTTTAGCCGGGTCAAACTTTGAGGAGTGGTTTAGGGCGTTCGCCAGTTCATCCATTAGAGGAGAAATAGATTCAGCCAACTGTGAAGCTTTTTCAGTAGCTCTAAGGCCATGATGCGTTTTCACAAATAGTTCATCATCGAAATGGTCACGAAGCCTTTGAAGTGCTTTACTAATGGCGGGTTGCGACACAAATAATCTTTCAGATGCCTTACGCATATTTCGTTCTTGATTAAGAATGATAAAGGTTCTTAAAAGATTTAAGTCGAGGTTGGCGAACAAGTCTTTTGCCATTAAAGGTCCCCACACACTGCCTAGCTTTTATTCAATACTAAGTACAAACACTTACCTTCGCAAAGAGTTGGTAACAAATCGTAAAACAAAACATTGAATTTTTGAGATAGATGCCGATATAGTGATGAATTAATCAGGATTTTATAGAGGTTTAAGGATGAAGCTCTCGATATCGGGTAAGCTCAGAACAAGTTTTCTGGCGCTTGGCGTACTTTTTATCGTCTCATCACTTTTTGTGTATCGCAGTGTAGAAAGCGTGCAAGCAGACACCCAGTCTTTGTTATTACATGACCTTCCAACGGTCGATGCCAGTCGGCAACTTGGTCAGTCTATTCAAGAAACGGTTTCAGAATTGCGAGGTTTTCTGCTCTTAGTGGGCTCTGAAGAGCAAGTCGAAGGCTATCGTGGAGAGGTTCTCTCAAAAATAGATCTAGTTGATATCCAGTTGATTAGCTTGGAGTCATTGATTTCTTCTCAGCAATACCAAGTCATCAATGATGAATGGAGCACTATTAAAGCAACTTCAGCTGATATTTTAGCAATAAGCCATACCGATGAAAATTTACCAGCGCACTCTCTATTTATTAATGAAGCCGCTCCTATTGCCGAAGTGGCTCTCGATCAGTTGCAAGGACTGATCAATGATGAAGCCGGAAAAACGGAAGGTGGAGAGAGAAAGCGACTCTTTAAGCTTTATGCCGATGGTTATAATTCTCTCGCAAATGCATTAGCGGCGCTACGTGACTACTTGCAATATGGTGCTCAAGATTATCTAGATAAGTATGCGGACTTGATGAAATTCCACGATCAAGTCGTGACCCAAATTGGTTACAAGCAGTCGTTCATGAGTGATAGTGACCAGAGCTTATGGTCTCTATTTAACGAAATGAAAGCGTTGTATGTTCCGCTAGCAAAGCAAGTTATTGAGATACGACAATCGGATGGTTGGAATCGCTCGAATAGTCTGATGTCTGACACTTTGCTGCCTGCGATTAATGTGGTTCAAAATGAACTGAATGGCATCGTTAGTGCACAACAACAAAAAGCGTCATCGACAGAGCAAAGTATCAGTAGTAGCGTGACCGCACTTATTACCGTGCTAGGCATCAGCTGTATTGCGGTACTTGTCGCAGCGTTTGTCATTTCTCATATTATGGGACGCCAAATAGGAGGGCGTATTTCCCTTATTGTCAAACGAGCTCAAATTATCGCGGAAGGTAACGTCTCCAGTGAACCACTGGCGGTGTCTGGCAGTGATGAGCTTGCTGATTTGACCAAATCTATTAACGCTATGAATCATGCGCTGGCAACATTAGTTGGTCAAGTGACCAATAGTGTAGAAGCTGTTGAACTGAGGATGGGCGATTTAACTCAAAACAGCCGTGAAAGTTTGACTAAAGTTGAACAGCAGTCACAACATGTCGATGAAATAGGTCACTCTTTGTCTGAGGTTGCGGTAGGGTCTGAGCAAACGGCCAGTCAAGTACAGTTGTCGTCCTCTGCATTGGTTGATGCGAAACAAGAACTGATTTCTGGTGAGGATGTGTTGACCGAAAACCATACCAACATGACTTCGTTAGTCACGACCATTGAAACAACTCAGCAGTTAGTTGAACAATTAAGTAACGAGAGTCAAGCGATCGGTAAAGTGACTGAGGTCATCGAAGGGCTAGCAGAGCAAACCAACTTACTGGCACTGAACGCAGCGATAGAAGCAGCGAGGGCTGGAGAACAAGGGCGAGGCTTTGCCGTTGTTGCTGACGAGGTGCGAATGCTGGCTAGTAGAACGACGGAATCGACAACGGAAATCAACACTATCATTCAAGCTATTCGAACTTCCACAAGTAAAGTTGTAGAGCAAATCAATGTCGGCACCACCATAGCATCCGAAGCTATGGAACAAACTAGTGGTGCATTGAGTCGAATTCAATCATCTGGCGAACAGGTAGAGCTCGTAAATGACCAGATGGCAAGCTTGGCGGCAACCGCGGAGCAGCAGGCGGTGGCCACTCAGTCTATTTCGAAGCTTGTTAACGAGATTAATGAATCGCTTAAATTAGTAGCGGAACAATCTCGCACAACAAACCATGTGACGGAGCAAGTCACCAGCAACGTAGGGGAGTTGCACGCTCAAGTCGCTAAATTCAAGGTCTAGCAAACAAAAAATGCCCTTCATATGAAGGGCATTTTCTTTACATATGTTAAGCGCTGCTGAGTTAAACCAAAATGTTCATTAGGAACATAGCGCCAAACGCGTTCAAGACAGAAATTGCAATCATTACTGGGATATAACGACCCTCTGTACCGATTGGTCCCATGATACGCCCCATATATTGAATTTGAGAACCCATCAAATAGATGGCTGGAGCTAGGATGGCAATATGAGTGCCGTTTAGAATGCCTTGGTCGAATAAAGTGATTACCACACCGACGGCACCGCCCATAGACATCCAAGCACCGATAAGTACAGCGGCAGCTTCACCCGGTAGGCCAAATACAGCCATCACAGGAGAGAATAAAGCGCCCATTGCATCTAATGCCCCCGTTATCTGCAGCGCTTTAATAATGACAAACGCCATTAGAACGTTAGGGACTGTAGATGTGGTTGCAATAACCCAACCTTTCTTAGCACCCTCAACAAAGATGTCCGTCACCATAGGTTTTTTCGCTTTTACTTCACTCATGATGTCGCCTCTTGTTTAGTCATAGTTTCGTCGTCTTTATTCGACTTGTCTTCTTTACCTTCAGTGATATTTAGGTAAACACGGAATAGATTGGCACCAACAAACTTAAATAAGAACATAACGGCTACCGCTAAACCGATTGAGGAAGAAACAGCTAGTGAGCCGTCCATCATCGTTAACGTAAACAGCACCGCGCCAGAAGAGAAGAAGTTAACAATTGCTGCGCCAGCAGTGAACTGGAACATAGTGAAGACATCCGTTTCGCGTTTGGTCAAATGACCTTCGTCTTTCAACTGTCGAGTCATCGCAGCACCCGCATCAGTACTTTGAAGTGAAGCGATAAGTGCCAAGCCAGAGTTTCCTGGGATACCCATTAAAGGACGGAGAAGAGGAGAAAGAAGTTTGCGAGCCGCATCAAGTGCTCCGTAGTGCTCTAAAACATTGATCATGCCCAGTGCAAACATAACGGTTGGAATTAGTGTTAGTGCAAAAATGAAACCGTCACGAGCACCGCTACCACCAACACCTCGAAACGAAGTGGTAGCAGCTTGTACGCCAGCTTCCGTTTCAGTTACGTTGTGGGCAACTTGTCCGAATGCGCCGTTGAGTGTTGTAAAGTCAAATACCCCATACCATTCGTTGGATTGGAGTAACCCAGAGAAAAACACAATAGCAAAAGCTAGCGCAATGTAGCTTCCTATCGTTACCTTACGTTCTTTAGTTGAATCAGTCATATGACAGCCTTGAGATAGTGGAACAGTGTGCATATTTTGAGGAGTTTGATGTGCTAGAGAGATGATCGCGGTCAATTAGAATATGTATTTATATGAAGCGACTGTAACAAAATATATATCTGTGAATCAGCTTTGAAATTAGATATAGCTCTGCTAATCCCAAGGTTAAATTTTCTAATGAGAGGGCGGAATATGTATTCAATTTGGTTAAGGAACAGAGTGGGCACTAGTCATAGTATGTTACTTAACTATCCCGTGTTTTACTTATTTCGCAGCAGCATAATTGGGACACTTTGGGATACTTTTAGACATTAGGTTCCTAATTATGATGGAAAAACATGGTATTTCGTATTGGTACGCAGCAGCGTTTATGTTTGGTGCGGTGCAGTTGGTGGCGTTACCGATTTTGATTCCAAGTCATATATTTGAAGTAACAGGGTCGATGGCACATACTGGCGCGGCTCTAGCCTTTGTGGGGCTGAGTGGTTTTGTTGCGCCAATCATAGGCAGTGTGATAGATCGTTTGCGAGCTCATGCCTTAGCGCAGAAGCTCGCCTTGTTGAGTCACGTTGTTGCGATGGTTATTTTTGCGTTTGTCCCTCAAACATTGGCAATGTATTTGGCGACGTTTCTTGTCGGCTTGGGCTCAATCACTTTAATGACGGTTAATCCTACATTTATCGTGGCTGCGGGTTACAACGACGAACAGCAAGCTCTGCGTCTTACTCGAATGAACCAAAGTATTTTTGTTGGTGCAGTGATGATGGGAGCAATACTCCCCCTGAGTATAAACCTGAGCTCTCAAGTAGCATTTCTTGTCGTCGCTATTACCGCGGCACTCTCATTAATGATCAGTGGAATTGACAGCAAGAAAGCGGCATCACGTTTGGTACTAGAAGAGACGACTGAGTCAGAAACAACGGAAAAAGGTCATTGGAATGCCACGTTCGTGACGTTTTTATTAGCGGTGTTCATCGCTATGATTGCGAGTTCCAATCAGGTGGCGCAAGGTCCTAATCTATTTGAAAGCTTATTCTCAATCGATAAGTCGGCAACTTCATTATTACTGGCATTCTCCTCTGTAATTAGTTTACTAACGTTGGATATCGCAGGTCGAGCGTTAACCAAATTTGGTGCAGGGAAGGTATGGATAGTCGGTTTAATCGGTTATGTTGTCGTCGGTTTGGTATTGTCTTTACTGGCGACAGGGCACGCGCGATTTTTCTACTTGCCGTTAGTCATGCATTTGTTGTTTATGCAATGCTTATCTATGGTCGACATGGTTAAACCGGCTATTGTCGCCAAAGTAACCACTCTGCCTCCGGCTTCTACACAAGGCTTGCTACTATTTGCTATCGCGGGCGGTTATGCAACTGGTACAACGATGGGTGGAATCACCGCAGAATGGTTTGGATTAGCGAGTATCTTTAGTTTAGTTACAGGCGCTTCAGCGATAGCTGGGCTGTTTGCTGTACTTACGTTATCAAGAATCAAATCTTAGAAGAAAAATTGGCGTGTTAACGGTAAACGCAGACACGCCATTATGCTAGTTATTCAGCAAACCAATAGCCTTTATTGACTAGTTCAGTGATTAACGAAATCGCAGCGGAGTTTTGTGTTAACGATTCTCCGCTGTTTTCAAGACAAATAGTATCTTGGTTAGAGAGCAATTCTGCGAAGCTACTTAACTCTTCAGGGATCTTGAACATTTCACCGTTTACATAAATCATGTTCGGCTCGGCTTCGTGTGAAAGTGTTCTTAATCCAGCGACTTTGAATATAGCGCCACCACTTTCTAGGTGCTGATACACATCCTCGCAACTCCACTTTGAACTAGGTTCAATAATATTAAGTTGGTGTCGAGATTGGCTCAGCATGCATCCCATGAAATCTTTGATAGTGTCTTCGTCATCCAGTTTCGCTTTTAGCATGCTGACAAGGGAATCTAAGTCGCTTGTTGAAATCTTACCAAAGTTATCTTGTGTGCGAAGATCGGGCTTGTGGAGATGCTCATCACCATAATCGTGAGCCAAAATGTAATCTGCGAAGTTACTAATAAGTTCTTGTTCTTTTGGAGAGCGGAATCCAACAGAGTAGCTCATTGAAGGTTCAAGGGCGTATCCATCGTGTGGGAAACCAGGTGGAATGTAAAGAATGTCACCTGGTTCCAAAATGTCATCAATTTCTGCTTCGAAAGATTCGATTTGGCGTAGCGCTTCATGGCGCTGCGTTTCTTTATACTGTCCAACGTCTTTTGCGCCAACTCGCCAGTGACGTTTTCCCATGCCCTGAATAATGAATACATCATATTGATCGATATGAGGACCAACACCACCACCCTCGACAGAGTAGCTAATCATTAGATCATCAAATAGCCATTGCGGCATAGTTTGAAAAGGTTTAACAAGTTGCGCTGCGCCGTCATGCCAATGGTTCGCCGCCTGAACGATAAAAGACCAATTACTCTGAGGTAGAGAGGCGAACTTATCATCACCAAAAGGACCGTGTTCGGCTAGCCAATTATTATCAAGATTAGATACAAAACGTGAGTCGACCACTTCTTCCATCGTTAATCCTGCAAGTTCTTCGGGAGTGAGAGGATCTTGGAATTCAGCGAATCCCCCCTTGATGATTGTTGGCTGTTTTTGCCAATAATTGCGTAAGAACTCGTCGAGAGAGATGGTCAATTTATACATGGTTTTACCTAGTCTTCGTTTGATTGCGGAGGGATTCTAACAAAAACAGCTAGCAACACCCACGATAATCACGATGGCTCACGTTTTTCACTCTCGACACTGTTTATTAAGTGAGTGGCGCCTATGCTTGAAAGGTGACAATTGAGGAGGTCCGGAGCTTGAAAGTAAAAATCTTGGTGTTATCGATGATGTTAGCTGTGACGGGATGTACAAATACGCTTCCAACGCAATCAGACTATAAGCCGCAAGACAGTTATCGACACTTTGCGGTGGAAACCATAGGTACGTATGATGGCGTTTCTTGGTATGAACAAGGCTTTAGTCTCAATAACTACGCTGCTCTAGAATTAGGAACCGTCACCGCGGAGCGTAAAGCAAACCAAGCGTATGTGTCACAGAGTGTCGTTGATACATTGCGCTCTGAACTTGAGCAATCGCTACGAAAGCGAATAGAAAATCACTCTGTGAAATCATCGATGAATAGCAAACAAACTCTGGAAGTGGCTGTTGATGTACAGAACATTGAAGGAGTTTCCGGTGCAGTGAAGCCAACGGATTTCATTCCTATTGGTGCGGTTATCGATTTAGCTAAGGTTGTTTCAGGCACACGTGATCGTAACCTGCGATTGATTGTGTCCGTCGAACTTGTTGAGAGCGAGAGCAAACAAGTAGTAGGAAAGAGATTATTCGTTATCACTGATAAAGGGGTATTGGAGAATCGAAACTCAGAAATAACAGTAAAGTTACTTGAGCCAGATGTTAAAGAAATCTCTGATAACGTTTCTGGTTTCATCGAATATTTGAGTCAGAGAAGTTAGCCCACTCGATAAGAGCGGGCCATGAAGATGAGTCGTTGGTTGCGTAATACTAACCAAAGTCCCCTGAAATATAGCGCCTTGTGCGCTCGTTTGCCGGGTTATGGAAGATGGTCTCAGTAAGGGAAAACTCTTCGAGTTCTCCCAAATACATAAAGCCTGTGTAGTCAGAGATACGCATTGCTTGTTGCATATTATGTGTGACGATAACGATCGTGTATTTCTCTCGTAACTCTGTGATTAAGGTTTCTATTGCGGCAGTCGCAATAGGATCAAGCGCCGAAGTCGGTTCATCCATCAAGATAACTTCAGGCTCAAGGGCAATCGTACGTGCAATACATAGCCGTTGTTGCTGCCCACCTGAAAGGCCATTCGCATCGTGATGCAACTTATCTTTCACTTCTTCCCATAGGTGCGCTCGTTTAAGTGCCGATTGAATACGAGCGTCAATCTCTGCTTTTGATAGCTCACCTTGTATCTTTAACCCAAACGCCATGTTGTCGTAAATAGACATTGGGAATGGTGTGGGTTTTTGAAATACCATCCCGACTTTAGAACGCAGTTCATTTACATCGGTATTAGAAAATATGGATTCGCCATCAAGAAGAATCTCACCTTCTGCGTACTGGTTACCATAAAGATCATAAATGCGATTTAAGGTGCGCAGTAGCGTGGATTTTCCGCAGCCTGACGGTCCAATTAGTGCCGTTACTCGGTTTTTATATATCGGCATCGACACATTCTTCAATGCAGGATTTAGCCCTTTAGCATAGAAAAAGTTTAGATTTTGAATATCCATACGGTGTGTCAGATTAGACACGTCGTTGGCGTTGTTTGTCTCACAATCAAGGGTAGAAATGCAGCTTCCAAGAATGGATTGTTCGCTATTTTGAATTATGTTTGCAGTAGCCATACTTATGCCTTTCTCGCTTTTAGAAGTTTCGGCAAAGCTGTTGCCGTGATATTAACAATCAAAATAAAGGTGGTAACGATGAGAGCGCCCGCCCATGCCAGTTCTTGCCAAGAGGCGAAAGGACTCATAGCAAATTGATATATGGTGACAGGCAAGTTAGCCATTGGTTTGCTCAAATCAGTCGTTAAGAAACTGCTGTTCAATGAAGTGAAAAGCAGAGGAGCCGTTTCGCCAGAAATACGTGCGACAGACAGTAATACGGCAGTCATAATTCCGGGTCCAGCGGCTCGATATCCAAGCTGGGTGATGACTCGCCACTTCGGAGCGCCTAGGCCACTTCCTGCTTCTTTCAATGTTGGTGGGACCAAGCGCAGCATCTCTTCTGTCGACGCTACGATCACAGGCAACGCCAATATTGCTAATGCAATTGCACCTGCCCAGCCTGAATAACCTCCGGTTGGAACCACGATAACCGCATAAACAAACAAGCCAACTAGGATTGAAGGCGCACTCATAAGCATACCGTTTAGGAAGCGAATTGATTCGGCAACTTTATTGCCAGGCTGAGCCTCTGCTAACCATGTTCCAGCAAGTACCCCGATAGGTGTAGCTATGAGGATACCGATAGTGGTGAGCATTAAGCTCCCTAATAGAGCATTTTTGAGTCCACCATGACTGCCAGGACCTGGAGTAATCTCAGTAAAGACTGCCCACGTGATGCCTTTGATTCCTTCACCCACTAGGGTATACAGTACGCAAGCCAATACAAACACACCACATGCTGCAGAGAAGGTACAGAATGCGAGAAACAGCTGATTCTTTAGCTTTCTTATTTTCATGATGCTTTCCCTACTAGACGACGAGCAAATCCCATCACGAAGAACGTAATAAAGAAAAGTACAACGCCAAGCGCAATCAGTGATGCAATATGCGTTGGGTCGGTGGCTTCATTAAACTGCTGAGCGATTGTCGATGAGATTGATGCAGCAGGCATAAAGAAAGAAGTTTCAATACGGTTTGCACCCCCAATCACAAATGCGACCGCCATGGTTTCGCCTAGTGCGCGACCCAAACCCAAGATACCAGCGCTCACGGTTGCATTTTTCACTTTAGGAATCAGTACCTTGGTAATCACCTCAAAAGGTGTCGCTCCGGTACCATAAGCTGCTTCTCTCAACACATTGGGGATAGACTTTAGTGCATCTCGTGTAAGTGACGTCATGATTGGTAAAATCATGAAGGACAGAATAATGCCCGCAGTAAGAAGTCCGATGCCAATAGGCGGACCATTAAACCAAGGTCCGATGATGGGGATTTCAATAAGGTGTTGACCAGCCCAGGTTTGGAAGCCATTTGAGAACCAAGGAGAAAAGACAAAAAGACCCCACATACCATAAATAATGCTTGGAATAGCCGCTAGCAATTCGATCGCTTTACTTACCGGTACGCTGACCCATTTAGGCGCTAACTCGGCGAGAAATATTGCTGTACCTAAGGCAATAGGGACGGCAATAATAATGGCAATTAGTGATGTCACTAGAGTACCGTAGATGGCTGACGCAGCGCCGAACTGACCTCGAATCGGATCCCACACGTTATGGAATACAAAGCCCGGTCCGAATTCTTTAAATGCAGGCCATCCTCCATCAATGAGTGACAGTAAGATTCCAGAAAGAATAACAAGAATAAGTAGGGCACTAGTAAAGCTCAATCGTTCGAAAATTGAGTCGCCATTTACTTTGTTGGATAAAGTTAAAGTAGTCATAATACTGGGAATACGAGCCAGAGCCTCGAGAGGTTAGGCTCGTTAATAGTGAATTATTTAATAATGGCTTGATTGTTGGTTTTTAGACTTTGTTTCCAAGTGTCATTAACCATGCTAACGACTTTCTTCGGCATTGGAATATAGTCGAGTTCTTCAGCAGCTTTGCCTTGGGTATAGCTCCATTCAAAGAACTTAATAATCTCTTGTGCTTTCTTGGCGTCAGGTTGATCCTTATGCATTAAGATGAAAGTTGCGGCGGTCATCGGCCACGAATCAGCTCCCGGTTGGTTGTTAAGAAGTAAATGATATCCTGGAGCGTCTTCCCAATCGGCATTTGCGGCAGCGGCTTGGAAGGTTTTCATGGTTGGCATTAGATATGCGCCATCGCGAGCCTGCATTTGTGTGTACGCTAAATCATTTTGTTTAGCGAATGCATATTCTACGTAGCCGATAGCACCACGAGTGCGCGTAACGAAGTTGGCGACACCAGCGTTACCGTTTCCACCAATTGCCGTCGCTGCCGAAGGCAATGCGATGTCTTTACTTGCACCGATTTTTTCGTGCCATTCGGGGCTAACTTGATCAAGATATTCAGTGAAATTGAATGTAGTACCTGACCCATCCGAGCGGTGGACAACATAAATAGGTTGGTTCGGGAGCACTATATCTGGGTTAAGTCCCGTAATAGCTTTATCGTTCCAGTTCTTGATATTTCCTAAGTAGATATCAGCTAATACTTTGCCTGTCAGTTTTAATTGACCTGCCTTGATACCTGGGAGGTTGATTACAGGGACAATCGCGCCCATGACCATAGGAAATTGAATCATGTCTTCTTTGTTCAACTCTTCGATGGTAAGCGGTGCATCTGTCGCGCCAAAGTCTACCGTTTTTGCTGTGATCTGACGAATGCCACCACCAGAACCGATAGCTTGATAGTTGATCTGGATACCCGTTTCCTTTTGGTATTGCTCAGCCCACTTTGCATAAATTGGATGAGGGAAAGTCGCGCCCGCACCGTTAATAGTGGTCTTTGCTGCCAAGCCGAATGATGCAGTGACTAACACAGAAGACAAGAGAGCTGATCTGATAAATTTCACAATATATCTCCGATATAATTCGTTTAGTGTGGGCCATTAAAAAGGAGTAATACTTTTTAATGGCCCGGTTTAGTTTTGTGTTCAAATAAAACTAAGGTGATTGAAACTACTCAATCCATTAATCGGTATGTACCAATCAACAAAGCGGAGATTAAGAACCAAATATTACAGTTATATTAAGCGAGTACGTGACAGTGCTATTTAACGCAAAGGTTTATATAAAGTGATGCCTATCTGATAATAAAACTTCACAACATTTTACTTGGTTGTTTTAGCATGTAATACTTCTATTAATAGGTAACTTAACGATGTGAATTAAAATATTACAAAGTATGGATGAATTACTTACTTTTTCAGTTTATTTGGTTTATGGACTCGCTTTCTTTGCGATCTTTTTCGCTATATTGTTCCGAGACCTGAGTCAAAGTCGTATTTCAATGGCATCGGCACTACCGACGCTTGCTGCGTTCGGTTTATTACATGGTCTGCATGAGTGGTCTGAGCTTTATCTTGTTATTTACGCTGACGACCTAGAAAGTGTCACGGGCTTAGCAACGTTCAAGGTCGCCAAGTTGTGGCTGTCGTATATTGCATTGGGTGCTTTTGCGTGGCAGTTGCTTTCAGTAACCACTTGGCGGCAGATAAGATGGATAAAAGCATTAGGTTGCGCTGCGTTTATCTATTTCATGTTCAGTGTGGTTATCCAGTACTGGGCGTTAAGCTATAGCGATTACCTGCAACTGATTGCCAATCAAGTTCGCTTGATTTTTGGCTTTGGTGCTGCTTGTTCAGCAGGTTTAGTGATGTACGTTTACGCGAATGAGCTTGAACACGAAGGGCATGGTGCTTCAAAACCGTTTAAATTAACTGGACTCGCATTAGTTTTATATGGCATTTCAGCAGGAGTACTTACTGCCGAGTTTGGCATCTGGGTAATAATACTGCGAACGGTTAGCGCAATACTCATACTCATCTTCATTTGGAGAGCTTTGCGAGTCTTTGATCGTGAACGAGATATACAGTTAGAAACTCGGCTTCAGCAGTCACTGCATGACGTGAAGCTTCGTGAATTGGGAGAGCTATCGTCAGCCGTTGCCCACGAGATCAAGACACCACTCTCAAGTGCAACGATGGGCTGTGATATTCTTGAGCGTCAGCTACCTGAAAACGATGTATATCAACGCCAGTTGACGCGAATTCGTACTGGGCTTGAACGAGCTGCAGATATCAGTCAAGAAGTCCTAAATTACGCACATAAAAAGCCCGTATTACGAGAACGAGTGAACGTACAAGACGTGATTTACAATACATTTGAGCTTAATCGATTTCGACTTGACGGCACTGACTGGCAAGTAGATTGTCAACATGGTTTAGAGGTAGTTGGTGATGCTCAAGCTTTGCAAGATGTAATTTCTAACCTGATATCGAATGCTTGTGATGCTAGAAAAGATGGGATAATTATAACCTTTAAGGCCTATCAAGAGCAGTTGAACGCAGTCCTAGTGTTTAAAGATAATGCTGGCGGTATGAGTAAAGAGATCATTGCGAATGCTTGTAAGCCATTTTTCACAACGAAACCAAAAGGTGAAGGGACAGGGATGGGGCTTGCTATAGTGAATCAATTGGTAATGCAGCACAATGGGTCAATGAACCTCTACAACGAAGGTTGTGGTTTGACCGTAGAAATAAAACTTCCGAGATATTTGAAATGACACTGAGATTGTTACTAGCTGAAGATGACAAAGAACTGCAAGAAGCACTGATTGAAGCACTTAGCCTCGAGTCATTTGATGTCGTTGCATTTGATAATGCCGAAGATGCCATTGAGGCTGCATTGGTACAACACTTTGATGTTGCGTTACTCGATGTGGTGATGCCTGGTATAACAGGCATAGAAGCGTTATCAAGTCTTCGTCGAATTCACCCGAACATTGGCATAGTGATTTCTACGGCATTTGCGACGGTAGATGTTGCTGTGGATGCGATGAAAAAGGGAGCGGACGAGTTTCTTACTAAACCTTTTAACCTCACTACGGTGTCGACAACCTTGAAACGAATTCATGCTCAGCGATCTCCTAAGTCCCCTAAGCTAGAGCGGGATGATGATTTAGTGTTTAGCGCTCTGTCGAATCCTATTCGACGACAAGTGCTTAAACAATTGCGACTGCATCGTAAAATGAAGTTCATGGATCTATGTCGAGTAGTGGGGGTAGAAGATCACACCAAATTCAATTTTCATTTGCGTCAATTAGTTAAAGCCGGGCTGGTGTTTAAGGGTGAAGGGAAAATTTATTCTTTGACCCAAATGGGGCTGCAAGTCCATTCAGGGTTATTAAAATAATGATGGAGGATTTAATTGATATAACATTTAAATCCCTAAGAAAAGCGTTATACATTATCTATCAAACTATGACGTTAATATAACTCAATAGGTTGTGGGTTAATTCAATATTTAAAAATCTAAAAAAAGGAGCTACTATCAGCTCCTTTTTTATCTACTTTATAAAAGGTCTCGAACTCTAAAATAAGACATGGCTAGAACCAACGCTGGGGTTCTAAACATTCGACCACCCGGGAAGGGCATGTGTTTGATTTTATCAAATATAGAGAATCGCTCTGCTGTGGTTGCAATACACTCCGCCATTAATGTACCTGCCATACCTGTCGCGGCGATACCATGGCCTGAAAAACCTTGCGCAAAATAGACGTTTGGTTTTAGCCGGCCAAAGTGGGGGGCTCGATTCATAGTGATGGCGACATTTCCGCCCCAAGCGTATTCGATTTTTGTGTCTTTAAGCTGTGGGAATATATCAAGCATCCGCGCGCGCATGGCTTTTTCTAAGTTAAATGGTGCGACGCCTGAATAACTCACCCTTCCACCAAATAGCATACGGTGATCACCGGAACATCGGTAGTAATCGAGAACGAAGTTGATATCGCAAGCTGAGATATGATCTTGCATCAGCGATCCTGTTGCTTCCTCGCCTAATGGCTCGGTCGCGCAAATATAAGTACCAACCGGCATTACTTTATTTTCGAGTTTCGATTCCAGCCCTTCCATATAGGCATTACAAGCAAGAATGACGTGATTTGCTTTTACTTTTCCATCTCTAGTAAACAGCGTTGCCGGATCACCATGTTCAATCTTGTTTACTGCGCTATCTTCATAAAATTCTGCCCCAGCGAGTTTGGCTGCATTAACCAAACCTAAGGTATAGTTGAGCGGGTGTAAGTGGCCACTGTTACTATCAAACATTCCAGAGGTATACTTGGTACTTGCAATGCGACTGGCAACTTCATCTTTGTCCCACATTTCTAATGATTCATAACCATAGTTTTCAGTTAAATCGTCATACCATGCTTTTAACTCTTTATCGTGGCGTGGTTTCATACCCACATGAACCATGCCATCACGCCAGTCGCAATCAATGTTGTATTTGTTGATGTTCGATTTCGTTAACGCCAGCGCTTCGACAGAGATGTCCCAAAGCTTTTTGGCATCGGATTTACCGACTAATTTCTCAAGTGTGTCCTGCTCTGATGCCCAACCGAAAATGGCTTGGCCTCCACTGCGACCAGATGCCCCCCAGCCCACGCGGTTAGCTTCTAACACAATGACTTTAAAGCCTTTGTTAGCCAGCTCTAATGCAGCGGTGGCTCCGGTGATTCCGGAGCCTATCACACAGACGTCGGCAACATGTTCTCCCATAAGTTTGGGGAAATCGAAATGCTGATTTCTTGATGCTGCATAGTAAGAGTCTGTGTGTTTGACTTTCATTTTGTATCCTTACTTATTTGTACCACTGGTATTCTAATGGAGAGACTTGTGCTGAAAAGCGCGCCTGTTCATGTTTTTTATTGGCAAGATAGACTTTACAAAACTCTTCACCAAAACTGCTTTTCATAAACTGACTGTTTTCAAACTCATGGAGAGACATATCCCATGAAATAGGAAGCATAGGCAGTTCTAGTAGGGTCGCATCCCCTTCAATTGGTGCTGGTGGAGTCAGTTTGTTCTCTATTCCGTCGATTATTGATGCTAGCAATACTGCTACGGTGAGATAAGGGTTTACGTCCGCGCCGGAGAGTCGATGTTCAATTCTTTTGTCTTCGGTACCGCTCGCTGGAATTCTTACCGCTACAGTACGATTGTCCCACCCCCATGTAGCGTGAAGTGGTACAAACATATTGGGTTGAAGTCGACGATAGGAGTTTGCATTGGGCGCAAATATTGCCATGCTATCCTCTAAATGAGCGAGAACGCCCGCGATGGCATTGAGTAGTAGTTCTTCATTTTCACCAAATACGTTGTTGCCGACGTCGTCTTGCAGACTAATGTGGACATGGCAGCCGTTACCAGCATACTCGGTGTAGGGTTTGGCCATAAAGTTTGCGTAGAAGCCGTGTTTCTTTGCCACCGCTCGCACTACACGTTTTAGCAGCATAGCTTGGTCACAAGCCAGAAGTACGTCGCTCGTATGTTTGAGGTTGACCTCGAACTGTCCAGGTGCGTATTCGGCGGTGATATTGTCGGCAGGGATATTTTGAGCGTTGCAGGTCTCAATCACTTCATCTAGAAACGCTTTAAACTCATCGAGCTCTTCGAGTGAGTAGACTTGCGTTTGTGTCATCCTTTCACCGCTTATCGGCATCAATGGTGGTTGCGGGTTACCCGCTTTATCGGGCTCAAGGTCTTGTAAGTAAAACTCGAGCTCAACGGCTATACAAGGCTTAAAGCCTTTCGTAGCTAATTTGTTTAGCTGTACTTCTAGTACGTGGCGAGGGTCGGCAAAAAACGGTTGATTGGATGTGGGTTCAAACATAGTCACAATGGCTTGAGCACTGTTTTCCTGCCATGGTGTAGTAACCAAAGAACTTGTGACCATACGACAAATTCTGTCACCATCGCCTTTTTCGAAACCTAAACCAGTTTCTTCTACGGTTTCTCCACAAATATCTAAGGCAAATACGGAAGCCGGAAGACAGATACCTTGCTCTAGTACCTTATTTAGTTGTGATAAAGGAACGCGCTTACCTCTCACTACGCCGTTCATATCGAACAATATGAGATCCAACGTTGTCACGTCAGGGTGGTGTTCAATAAATCGTTCAATTGTTAGCTTATCGTGACTAACCTGTATTGGTTCTATGTTGTCAGCACTGTTTGAAAGTTGACTTGTTCCCACTGTGGCTCCTCCACTTATCTCCAACCTATCCATGTATAGCAAGCCTTTGTTTTGAATCTTGCGCCACTGGTTGCTTTTTAACCATAGACATAATGTTCAGTAAAAGACAACACAAATGTATATAAAATGTTAATCAGTATCTCAAAAGTTACAAAATAATTAACATATTTGTTTGACAATTGTACAGCTTGCTGCCAATCCTAAATGGAGCTTATTGATAAATTCGTTGAGCAATTTTTGAAAAAGAAGGATTTATGGAAACGATTAGGAAATGGATAGAAGAGAACCGTATTACTGAAGTTGAGTGCCTGATCCCCGATATTACAGGCAACGCGCGAGGCAAGATTATGCCTGCGAAAAAATTCCTTCGAGAAGGGGGCATGCGTCTTCCCGAAGTGGTTTTTTTCCAGACTGTAACCGGAGACTGGCCAGACGATGAAAGTATGATCGACCTGACAGAGAAGGATATGACTCTGGAGCCTGACCAAAATACCATTCGTTTTGTTCCATGGACAAAAGAGCCTACCGCTCAGGTTATCCATGATTGTTTTACCGTCGATGGAGACCCGGTAGATATCTCACCGAGAGCCGTGCTACGTCGAGTGCTAAACCTCTATGCAAAAGAGGGGTGGCAACCTGTTGTTGCCCCTGAACTTGAGTTCTTTCTGGTACAGAAGAATCTAGATTGGGACTATCCATTAGAGCCGCCAATTGGTCGAAATGGACGCCCTGAAACAGCTCGTCAGTCTTTTAGTATTGATGCAGTGAATGAGTTCGATCCTATTTTTGAAGACATGTACGACTACTGTGAAGCTCAAGAATTGGACGTCGATACTTTGGTGCATGAATCTGGCGCTGCACAAATGGAGCTGAACTTTGACCACGGTGAGCCGCTCGATAGAGCTGACCAAGTGTTCTTATTTAAACGCACTGTACGTGAAGCAGCTTTAAGACATGATGTGTATGCCACCTTTATGGCAAAACCAATGGAAGATGAGCCTGGTAGTGCAATGCATATTCACCAGAGTTTGGTGGATAAAAACGGAAAAAACCTGTTTGCCAATGAAGATGGTACTAACAGTGACCTTTTCTTGAATTATATCGGCGGTATGCAGAAATACACGCCAGCGGCTATTGCGTTCTTCGCGCCTAACGTGAACTCCTATCGCCGTTTAGTATTTGGTGACTCTGCACCAACGAACGTGGCTTGGGGTGAAGATAATCGTACTGTTGGATTACGTGTGCCTATCTCTGATAAAGAGTCTCGCCGTCTTGAAAACCGCTACGCCGGCGCGGATGCAAACCCTTATCTCGCCATGGCATTGACGTTGGCATGTGGCTACTTAGGTATGAAAGAGAAGCTTACACCAACGGAAAAAAGCACAGGTGATATGACCACTGAGCCATACTCACTTCCTCATAACCTAGAAGACGCTTTGGTGTTGTTAGAAAACAGTGACGAGCTGAGAGAAATTTTAGGTGACCGATTCGTATCTGCTTACGTAGCCATCAAACGTAAGGAGTACAGAACGTATTTCCAAGTCATCAGTTCTTGGGAAAGAGAGTTCTTATTATTGAACGTTTAATACAGGCAACGCTATAGAGAAAAGCAAACCCGTTAATACAGCGAGAAATGGAATTAAGTTATGTCAAAACAAACTGGGTCTAAATGGATTGAACAAGATAGTGCACACTGCTTGCACCCATTTACCAACTTTAAAGCACTCAACGATAAAGGCTCACGCGTTATTACCCGAGCGGAAGGCATTTATATTTACGACGAAGATGACAACAAAATCCTAGATGGAATGGCAGGGTTATGGTGCGTCAATATGGGCTATAACTGCCAGCCACTTATCGAGGCTGCGACGAATCAACTTCAAGAGTTGCCTTACTACAATTTGTTTTTCCAAACCACTCATCCACCAGCTGTAGAGCTTTCAACTTTGCTTGCCGAAGTAGCGCCTGAAGGCATGAACCACGTGTTCTTTACTGGTTCAGGCTCAGAGTGCAACGACACCGTGGTTAGAATGGTGCGCCATTACTGGGCAAGCTTAGATAAGCCAAATAAACAAACCATTATTAGTCGCAAGAATGCATATCACGGCAGTACGATGGCAGGGGCAAGTCTAGGTGGCATGGCATTTATGCATGCCCAAGGTGGTCTACCACTACCGAATATTGTTCATATTGATCAACCTTATCATTTTGGTGAAGGACAAGGGATCGACGCGAATGAATTTGGTCTAGAACGTGCGCAGCAGCTTGAAGCCAAAATTCTAGAACTGGGTGAAGACAATGTCGCTGCGTTTATTGCGGAACCCATTCAGGGTGCAGGTGGCGTTATTATTCCGCCTGACAGTTATTGGCCTGAAATTCAACGTATCTGTGACAAGTATGAAGTCTTACTTATTGCTGATGAAGTCATTTGCGGCTTTGGGCGCACCGGTGAGTGGTTCGCAAGCCAAACATTCAACATCAAACCTGATCTGATGTGTATGGCGAAAGGCATTACTTCTGGGTATTTACCACTTGGCGGTGTAATGGTTCGAGACCATGTCGCACAAGTGTTGACAGACGCAGATACTGAATTCGCTCATGGCTTTACCTATTCGGGTCACCCAGCGGCATGTGCAGTTGCTATCGCCAACATTAAAGAGATGCAAAAACACAATATTGTTAATCGTGTGCGTGAAGATATTGCTCCGTATTTTGCTTCTCGTTGGAATGAACTTCTTGAACACCCAATGGTGGCAGAAGCTAGAACGAAAGGACTGGTCGGGGCTATTGAATTAGTCAAAGACAAGACCACCAATGAGCGTTTTGACAAAGAACTTGATGTCGGTACTCGATGTCGTGAACACTGCTTTGCCGCGGGTGTCGTGTTACGAGCTGTTGGCGACACCATGATCTGTTCACCACCGCTTATCATTACACGTGCAGAAATTGATGAGTTTATCGACAAGGCAAAAATAGCCTTAGACAACACACTCGCCGACGTTTCGCAGTAGCCGACGAGATTTATACCCAAAGGTATTAACCAAAGAGCAAACAGGAACGGAGATCCAAATGGAGAAAACAAAAGCATGCTTCGGTATCGCGTTAGGGATGACGATAGGACTTAGCTCAATGACATCCTATGCGGCTGAGGAAAAAGTGCTCAATATCTATAACTGGTCAGACTATATCGCGGAAGATACGATTAAAAAGTTTGAGGAAGAGACAGGCATCAAGGTGGTTTACGATGTATTCGACTCAAATGAAGTATTAGAGGCGAAGATATTATCTGGTAATACAGGCTTTGACTTAGTTGTGCCAAGTAATGATTTTCTGGGACGTCAAGCCAAAGCTGGCGCGTTCCAAAAGCTGGATAAGTCAAAGCTAACTAACTACAGTAACCTAGACCCTAAATTAATGGGGATTCTGGCGGACACTGTCGACCCCGACAACGCTTACTCTGTGCCATATCTTTGGGGCACAACGGGCATCGGTTACAACGTTGCTAAAGTGAAAGAGGTCTTGGGTGAAGACGCGCCAGTTGATAGCTGGGATTTAGTATTCAAACCAGAAAACATGGAGAAACTTTCTAAGTGTGGTGTTGGTTTCCTGAATGCACCGACAGAGATCATGGCAGCGGCGCTGAACTATATCGGCAAAGATCCAAACAGTACTGATCCTAACGCTTATAAAAAAGATGCGCTTGCACTGCTTAAGCAAGTTCGTCCTTATGTAACCTATTTCCATTCATCACAATACATCAATGACCTAGCTAACGGCGATGTATGTGTAGCAATTGGTTGGTCAGGCGATGTGCTGCAAGCGGCAGATCGTGCAGCTGAAGCAGATAATGGCGTAGAAGTGGCGTACTCGATTCCAAAAGAGGGAGCGCTTGCCTGGTTTGATTTAATGGCGATTCCAAAAGAAGCGAAGCACCCAGAAAACGCTCACTTGTTTATCAACTATCTACTTCGTCCAGAAGTGATTGCTGAAATCAGTAACTATGTTTGGTATGCGAATCCAAACCCACCATCACGTGAGTTTATTGACGCAGAAATCTTGGAAGATCCAGGAATCTACCCAACAGAAGAAGCGCAAGCGAAGTTATATAGCTCAAAGATGTTACCGCATAAGACATCACGTGCTATGACTCGCGCTTGGACGGATTTCATTAAGAACTGATCAAACCCTAATTTGGCGACTCGCTTTGAGTCGCCAATTTTGCTTGGAGACTACCATGACAGTGATGTCACTTGATACAGAACTCAATCACCAACATGTTTCGCCGGTGCCACCAAAACCATTATTAGAGATCCGAGGACTGACGAAGGACTTCGGCGGCCATCTTGCGGTAGATAACATCGATCTTACGATCAACCAAGGTGAACTGTTTGCGCTATTAGGCGCGTCGGGGTGCGGAAAATCAACCTTGCTACGAATGCTCGCTGGATTTGAACAACCAAGCGCAGGACAGATTATTCTTGATGGTGAAGATCTTGCCGATATCCCTCCATACAAACGACCTGTCAATATGATGTTTCAGTCCTATGCACTGTTTCCTCACATGACCGTAGAAAAGAACATTGCGTTTGGGTTGAAGCAAGACGGTATGCCAAGCCAAGAAATTGCTAGTACCGTTAAGCATATGCTTGAGCTGGTCAGAATGACAGATTTCGCGAAGCGTAAACCGCACCAATTATCTGGCGGTCAAAAACAACGTGTTGCACTCGCCAGAAGCCTAGCTAAAAAACCAAAGCTACTTTTGCTAGATGAGCCAATGGGTGCACTGGATAAAAACTTACGCGAAAAAATGCAGCTTGAGGTGGTCGACATACTGGAAAGTGTGGGTGTTACCTGTGTGATGGTCACGCATGACCAAGAAGAAGCGATGACCATGGCAACACGTATCGCCATTATGAACAAAGGCCAGTTTGTGCAAATTGGTTCTCCAGAAGCTATTTACGAGCATCCGAACTCGAAGTTTGCCGCGAAATTCATCGGCTCGGTCAATATTTTTGAGGGTGTTCTAGAAACCAATCTTAGCGATAAATCGACGGTTCGAACCCCAGACCTATCGAATGTGATTACTATTAATCATGGTATTTCAGGTGCTCCGGGTATCCCTTTGATGATAGCTGTTCGACCAGAAAAAATGACGCTATGTGACCATACCCATCACTCTAGTAATTCTTGTAGTGGGGTGGTGGAAGATATCGCCTATATGGGCAACCAATCCATTTACCATGTTCGTTTGGATTCCGGCAAGTTGGTCACTGCAACGCTACAAAACACGAGCCGTGTGAGAAAAGGTATGCCAACGTGGGAGCAAAGAGTCAATCTTTGCTGGGACATGGAAAGCTGCGTGGTACTGAAACTATGAAGAAACAAGCCAAACTCAATATTTGGCGTATTGTTCCCACGCCAAAGTGCTTATTGCTTGCTGTTCCCTACGGATGGTTACTGCTGTTCTTTCTATTGCCGTTTCTAATCGTATTCAAAATCAGTTTTGCTGAAGCTCAAATATCGATTCCACCTTATTCTGAATTGCTTAGTTATGCTGAGCAGCAGTTGCAGCTATTACTCAACGTCGGCAACTATCAATATCTGATAGAAGATGACTTATACGCTTCGTCGTATTTACAGTCGATTCGTATTGCACTTATCTCTACATTACTTTGCTTAGTGATTGGTTTTCCGATTGCCTGGGCTATTGTTCATTCGAAGCCGTCAACTCGAAATGTGTTATTAATGCTGATCATATTGCCATCGTGGACCAGCTTTTTGATTCGTGTTTATGCTTGGATAGGAATCCTCAAGAATAACGGCCTTCTGAACAATATGTTGATGACCTTCGGTGTTATTGAGGAACCGCTCAAGATATTACACACAGATACTGCAGTTTATATTGGTATTATCTATACCTATTTACCCTTTATGGTTCTGCCTCTTTATACCGCATTGATGCGAGTGGATTACTCCTTACTGGAAGCGGCAAGTGATCTCGGGGCGAAACCAGTAACGACACTATTCACGGTTCTCGTACCATTGACTCGTGCCGGTATTATCGCAGGGTCGATGTTAGTGTTCATCCCTGCTGTGGGTGAGTTTGTTATCCCGGAACTACTTGGCGGGCCTGATACAGTATTGATTGGTAAAGTCTTGTGGCAAGAGTTCTTTAACAACCGAGATTGGCCAGTCGCTTCGGCGGTAGCTATCGTAATGTTGCTTATTTTGATGTTGCCTATCTTATGGTTCCATCGTTATCAAAAACGTGAACTGGAGGCGCAAGCATGAACGACATTCCGGTCTATAACAGTAAACTGAAGTGGTGTATTTTGGCGGCGGGTTTTACCTTTCTTTATCTGCCAATTCTGATTCTGATTGTTTATTCATTTAACGAAAACCGATTGGTTACGGTATGGTCCGGTTTTTCGTTTAAATGGTATTTTGAGCTACTAGAAGATGATTTGCTCATGGGCGGTGTGAAGCTGAGTCTGATGATAGGCTTTTTATCAGCCAGCGCGGCTGTTGTTCTAGGTACTATTGCTGCATTTGTATTGAACCGCTTTGGGAAATTTAAAGGGGAAACTGGGTTTGCCTTTATGATCACGGCACCCTTGGTTATGCCAGAGGTTATTACAGGTCTTTCTCTACTATTGTTATTCATTGCGATGGGACAAGTGTTTGACCTGTTTAGCCAGCGAGGCATGATGACCATTTGGATTGCCCATGTAACTTTCTGTACGGCTTATGTCACGGTAGTAGTGAGTTCTCGACTTCAAGAAGTCGATCGCTCTATCGAAGAAGCTGCTATGGACTTGGGCGCACCACCTTGGAAAGTGTTCTTACAGATAACGCTGCCTTCGATTGCACCCGCTATTTTGGCGGGATGGTTATTAGCGTTTACCTTGTCATTAGATGACTTAGTGATTGCGAGCTTCGTATCTGGTCCAAGTGCGACAACATTACCTATGGTGGTATTCTCAAGTGTCCGTTTAGGTGTTAGCCCTAAAATCAATGCATTAGCAACACTGACCATATTAGCAGTGTCTTGTGCCACGTTTATTGCGTGGTGGTTGATGGCGAAGGCGGAAAAGCGTAGGCTGCTTGAAATGAAAATGAGTCAACAATAGTTCAGCAAGTGGTTGATGCTAAGTAATCGGTTCTAATTTGGGAGAAAGACATGGATGTAGGTAAGCAACTAAAAACAATTCGTACCATGCGTGGGATGTCACAGCGTGAACTTGCTAAACGAAGTGGTGTAACCAACTCCA
Source organism: Vibrio sp. SCSIO 43133 (assembly GCF_023716845.1). Classification (NCBI taxonomy): domain Bacteria; kingdom Pseudomonadati; phylum Pseudomonadota; class Gammaproteobacteria; order Vibrionales; family Vibrionaceae; genus Vibrio; species Vibrio sp. SCSIO 43133. Next base: position 700,796 of record NZ_CP068025.1, on the reverse strand, counting down.
TGATCTCTCAAATAGAACAGAACTTAGTAAACCCGTCCGTTGGCTCTTTGAAAAAGATCCTCGATGCTATACCAATCTCAATGGGAGAGTTCTTCACCCTCGACGTTGAGCCTAAAGATGACATCTTCTTTAGTGCAGAACAGATGGCGGATTTAGGGGATGGACAGATAAAAATGTTGCTAGTTGGTGCAAAGCGAGAAGGGCGTCAACTAGCAGTCTTGAGAGAGATTTATCCGCCAGGCTCAGATACGGGGACTGACTTCATCGAGCATGATGGAGAAGAGGGCGGTGTCATTATTCGAGGAGAAATTGAGATTACGGTTGGCAGCCATACTAGAGTATTAAAGGCAGGTGACTCGTATTACTTTGAAACTCGCAAACCACATCGCTTTCGTAATAAAGGAAAGGTCGAATGTGAGCTTATTAGTGCGGCGACACCTCCAACTTTCTAAAGTCTTTGAATAAAAAAATAGCGAAGCATGAGCTTCGCTATTTTTCTTGTGTTGAAAGAGAACTCTAGTCTAATTCAATCCACGTCGATTTCACTTCAGTGTATTTATGCAGAGCATGCAGCGACTTATCACGACCGTTACCACTTTGCTTGTATCCACCAAACGGCATAGTCATGTCACCGCCATCCCAGTTGTTCACGAATACCGTTCCCGCTCTTAATGCACGAGAGCATTTAATGGCTGTTGACATGTCAGATGTCCAAATACCTGCCGCCAACCCGTATTCGCTATCGTTAGCAAGTTGGATCGCTTCATCAATCGAGTCAAAACTAGTAACACATAGAACGGGCCCAAAAATCTCTTCTTTATAGATGCGCATATCGGGTGTGACATCAGTAAACAAAGCGGGTTGAATAAAGAAACCATCGGTGTTGCCCATTGCAGGCTTACCACCGTAAGCTAGTGTTGCTCCTTCTGTCTGACCAATGTCGATGTAACTTAATACACGCTCATACTGTGCAGCATCTACTATCGCACCGACCCGAGTATCACTCTCAAGAGGATCGGCAGGCTGCCAATTCGACATGTATTTCTTAACCAGTTCAATAAACTCATCTTTAATAGAGGAATGAACCAGAAGTCGTGAACCTGCTGTACACACTTCCCCTTGGTTGTAACAGATAGCAGAGGCGGCTGTTGCAGCAGCTTTTTCTATATCTTTAACGTCGTGATGTACAATGTGGGGGCTCTTGCCGCCACATTCCATAAATGCACGTTTTAGGTTGGATTCACCCGCGAAAGATAACAGCTTTTTACCTACGGCGGTTGAACCAGTAAAAGTGATACAATCGACATCGTTGTGAAGCGCTAATGCTTGTCCTGCCTCATGGCCAAAGCCAGGGAGCACTTGAAACACTCCGTCTGGAATACCTGCTTGTTTGGCCAAGTCGGCGAGCAAAATAGCGGTGAGAGGTGATTTCTCAGAAGGCTTCACAATAACTGAATTACCGGTTGCTAATGCGGGCCCAATCTTCCAAGCCGCCATAACAGTAGGGAAGTTCCAAGGTACGATTGCCGCAACGACACCTAGTGCTTCGTGAGTCACAAGTGCTAATGCTCCTTCTGTTACTGGGGCAACTTCATCATAGACTTTGTCTATGGCTTCTGCGTTCCATTGAATGCAGCGCGCGGTAGCCGGCGCGTCATATCCCATTGCATCTGATATCGGCTTACCCATATCGAGTGATTCGAGAAGGGCAAACTCTTCTTTATGTTCGTCAATGAGCTTAGCGTAGTTAAGTAGGATCGCTTTACGCTCTGCCGGTGGTAGACCACACCAGACACGGCTCTCAAACGCTTGACGAGCAGCATTTACTGCAAGCTCGACATCTTTATCTGTGCAGCGGGCGACATGCGCCAATAGGTGACCTGTTGCTGGGTTGATGATTTCAAACGTATCGCCGGAGACTGAATCAACAAAGTGTCCGTTGATAAAGGCCTGAGTACGAAAACTCAACGCTTCGGCTTTATCATGCCAAGTCATAGTGTCCATATTGTTTACCTTCTTCCTTAAAAACTGGCTGGTGAGTTTGCACTGACAATGATGCAATCAATATCAGAAGTATTTCTAAATCGGTGAGTACGTGTACTGTCGAAATAATAGCTGTCGCCTTCATGTAGAACGACGACTTCACTGTCGACCGTGAGCTCCAACTCGCCTTGGACAATAACACCGCACTCTTGACCTTCGTGAGCGAGCATCTCATCTCCGGTGTCTGCACCTGGAGCGAGTGTTTCTCTCAACATGCCAATTTGCCTGTCGTCGTGATAGTGACCTATCTGGCGATAGCTGATCTTTCCTCGGCCTATTTCTGGTTGTTGCTGTTTGCGTGAAAAAAACTGATCAGGCTTTGGTTCATCAACCGCAAAAAACTCCGCCATAGATGAAGGGATCTTGCTAAGTAGTTTACTCAGCGACGCGACAGACGGGCTTACGGCGTTACTTTCAATCTGAGAAATGAATCCATTGGTCACGCCGGCTCTTTTGGCTAACTCACGCTGTGATAAGCCTGCACGTTCTCTTAGTGCTTTAAACCTTGGTCCTATTTCTGTTTCCATTGGGCGAAATCTCCAACTCTTCCCTTTGTGATTAGTAAACTAAACACAATCCTAGCTCACTAAACAGAAAAAACCAGCAAATGTTTATAATTTAATCATTGAATAGGCAAATAAAACGTTCTATAGTCAATTTTGTTCATTATTTAATAACATTGCATTTACATGCTGTAGTTCGAGTGTTTAGCGGTGTTTAGTAAAAGAAACAATGCTGTTCAGTATTTTTAGTTGGAGTGCACGATGCAAGGTATAAACAAGCAAGGTACAACTAGTTCAGGAAATATGGATGCTTTTTGGATGCCGTTTACTGCTAACTCGCAGTTTAAATCAGCGCCACGCATGTTAGTTTCAGCTGAAGGGATGTACTACACGTCAGAAGATAAACGCAAGATACTCGACGGTACAGCAGGTCTATGGTGCTGTAATGCAGGACACGGGCGTCATGAAATCAGTGAAGCGGTGGCGAGTCAGATTCACAATCTAGACTTTGCGCCAACATTTCAAATGGGTCATCCATTGCCATTTGAATTTGCTGAGTCACTCTCAGAAATCGCTCCATCAGGTTTGAATCGCGTATTTTTCACTAACTCAGGTTCTGAATCTGTTGATACCGCACTAAAAATTGCGTTGGCTTATCAGAGATGTATCGGACAAGGGACTCGTACGCGCCTAATTGGTCGAGAGCGTGGTTATCACGGCGTCGGGTTTGGTGGTATTTCGGTAGGTGGAATTGTTAATAACCGCAAGACATTTGGCAGTCTGTTAACTGGTGTCGACCACCTTCCGCATACATTGAGCATTGAAAATAGCGGCTTTAGCAAAGGGCTACCTGATTACGATCCCGGCTGGGCGGAAAGCCTAAACAATATCGTTACTCTGCATGATGCGAGCAACATTGCTGCGGTTATTGTTGAGCCGATTGCGGGATCTACGGGGGTAATTCTTCCTCCTAAAGGTTACCTGAAACGTCTTCGTGAAATCTGTACCCAACATGGCATTCTATTGATATTCGATGAGGTTATTACAGGATTTGGTCGCATCGGTAGTCCTTTTGCAGCGCAAGAATTCGACGTCAAGCCTGACATTATTACTACCGCTAAAGGCTTAACTAATGGTGCTATTCCTATGGGAGCCGTTTTTGTCAGCGACGAAATTTACCAAGCGATGGTGGCTCCAGATAGTCAAGCTATCGAGTTGTTCCATGGCTACACCTATTCCGGCCACCCAGTAGCCGCAGCGGCTGGTTTAGCGACACTAGATATTTATCGCAATGAGAATCTCTATACACGAGCGGCTGAGCTCTCAGATTATTGGGAGCAAGCGGTCCATAGCTTGAAAGGGCTACCTCACGTAAAAGACCTTCGCAATTATGGTTTGATTGCTGGTATTGAGTTAGAAGGAATTGCGGGTAAGCCAGGATCTAGAGCGTTCCAAGTCTTTACCAAGTGTTTCGAGAAGGGCGCTCTGATTCGTGTCACTGGGGACATCATCGCGCTATCTCCGCCGCTGATTATTGAGAAGCAGCATATCGACGATTTATTTACTCTGATTGCAGACGTTTTGCAGAATATTGATTACAAGGAATAAGACTATGTCAGTTTTGGTATCTAATTTTATCAACGGCCGAATGGTAGAGAGCCACAGCGGAAGAAACGCAGACTTGTTTAACCCAGCAAATGGTGAGTTGCGAGGGCAAGTTCAGCTATCAAGTGTTAGTGAAGCGCTAGAAGCTGTGGCTGTCGCGAAACAGGCGCAAGAAGCTTGGCAAGCAACACCACCACTGCAACGTGCTCGAGTCATGTTCAGATTCAAAGCTTTGCTTGAAGAGAACGCGGATGAGCTCGCTACGTTAATTTCTACCGAGCACGGCAAAGTACACAGTGATGCATTAGGAGAATTGACACGTGGATTAGAAGTGGTTGAGTTTTCTTGTGGTATCCCACATCTGCTAAAAGGTGAACATTCACTTAATGTTGGACGCGAGATAGATAGCTATTCTTTAATGCAGCCAGTTGGTGTCTGCGTTGGTATTACACCATTTAACTTCCCTGTGATGGTACCGCTATGGATGATCCCAGTAGCGCTTGCCTGCGGAAACAGCTTTATCCTTAAACCATCTGAAAAAGATCCGAGTGCGTCTTTGAAGCTGGCTGAGTTATTGAAACAAGCAGGTCTTCCTGATGGCGTTTTTAATGTTGTCCAAGGTGATAAAGAAGTGGTTGATGCGCTTCTTGAGTCACCAGACGTTGCAGCCGTGAGTTTCGTAGGTTCAACGCCGATCGCTGAAGCTATCTACAGCAAAGGAAGTGCAAATGGCAAACGAGTTCAAGCGTTAGGCGGTGCTAAGAACCACTTAGTTGTTATGCCAGATGCAGACCTTGAAGGGGCGACAAATGCTATTATGGGAGCGGCATATGGTGCGGCGGGAGAGCGTTGTATGGCTATCTCAGTGGCGGTTGCTGTCGGTGATGAAACTGCCGATCGATTAGTGGCACAGTTGAAACAAAAAGTGGAAGCACTGCGCGTAGGCCCAGGGCTGGGAGTATCACCTGAAAACGAAATGGGTCCATTGGTGAGCGAGCCTCACATGAACAAGGTAACGGAGTATATTCAAAGTGGTGTTGACCAAGGCGCAACGCTTGTAGTGGACGGGCGTGGCATCAATACCTCTACTCCTGGTTACTTTGTCGGCGGGACGTTATTTGACAATGTTACTCCAGATATGACCATTTATAACGAAGAGATTTTTGGTCCCGTTTTGTCGGTAGTACGTGCCAAAGATTATCAAGAAGCACTGCAACTTATTAATGAGCACGAATTCGGTAATGGTACTGCAATTTTCACTCGTGATGGTGATACCGCGCGAGACTTCTCAGAAAAAGTAGAAATCGGTATGGTAGGGGTGAACGTGCCAATTCCAGTGCCAATGGCATTTCATAGCTTTGGTGGTTGGAAGCGCTCAATCTTTGGACCTCTCAATGTTCATGGCAATGATGGCGTGCGCTTCTATACTCGTATGAAGACGGTTACTGCTCGATGGCCTAAAGGGCAAAGAGAAAGTGAATTTGTAATGCCAACAATGAAGTAGGTGATAAATGAAGATAGGGATATTAACGTGCGGCCATGTGGACTCGCCACTATCAGATGACCATGGTCAATACGCAGACATGATTGAGGCCTCTCTCTATGAGGTCAACAATGAGTTCACTTTTCAGAACTACGATGCGACAAAAGGAGAGTTACCTCATCATGATGAATGCCATGGGTTTATAATCACAGGTAGTGTACACAATGCTTACGATAATCATCCCTGGATTCTCAAACTCATAGACTGGATAACGCGCTGTGAAGCTCGTCGACGTCCACTAGTAGGCATCTGTTTTGGACATCAGATTATTGCGAGAGCTCTCGGCGGCAAGGTGCAAAAATCGGAAAAAGGGTGGGGACTTGGCAGCTATGAAGTTCAAATTACCGCTCAGAAGAAATGGATGAATCTGTCTGTAGACTCTGCGCGACTATTAGTGAGTCATCAAGACCAAGTGATTATTGTTCCTGGCGGCGTGAAAGTTATTGCTACTAATGATTTTTGTCCTAACTTTATGCTTGTGAAAGATAATCATATATTCACAGTCCAAGGACATCCTGAGTTTAGCTCCAGCTTCACAGAAAAATTGGTGGAGAAGCGTAAGCATCTCCTAACGCCTCAGCATTATGACCAAGCGTTTATTGAAATAAACAAAGCACAAGACTCTGCGTTAATACTGCATTGGATTGATAATTTCTTTGTAATGGCGCAGCAAGGTAAATATGCTGAAAACTTGCAACAAGCCGTGTAGCGGCAATTAGGAAACAAAAAAAGAGCTCATAATGAGCTCTTTTTTAGGTAAGTTATAAAAAATAGTTTTAGACTCCGCCGCTGAAGCAACCGTCATCCCTTCGCAGGCGAGGAGCTACTTACAACTCGCTTCAAGTCCTGAACATTCTTACCTTAATTACTAAACGTACTGTGAAATAACGGTTTCCATAACGCCTAAGCAAACTCTTTTTGCAGATAAGAAACTATGTCGGAAGACTCATACATCCATTTCTCTTCACCACCTTGAGTGATCTTCAGACAAGGTACTTTTACTTTACCGCCACCCGCTAGCAGTTCGTCGCGCGCAACTGAGTCATTTTTAGCATCTTTCAATGCAATGTTGACTGATTGACGTTTCATTTCTCTACGTACTTTCACACAAAAGGGACACGCTTCAAATTGATAGAGCTGCATAGTTTGCGCTTTTTGATCGGCTTGTTGCTGTGCTTCAGGCGTGCGTTTAACGCCACGCGGAGAGAAAACGAAATTTAATAGCAGTATGATTTTACCAAGAATAATACGGATGAACTTCATAAATAACCTGTTGAGCAGTCTTGTTGTTTTTAGAAAATTATAATGACGGTATGCGAGACATACCGTCGAATATTAACATCTTATTTACGATTCTGGTACGGTTAACATTAACTGCGAGAAAGGGTATGGCTTTTGGTCACACTAATTCCCAACCGTTTCGATAAGCGAATCAAGTTAGCTCGATCAGTTTTAAGGACTCTGCTTGCTTTAGCCCAGTTATACTCGCATTCAATTAAGGCATTGGATATCAAGCTTCTTTGATATTCTTCGGTGGACTCTCGAATGCCTTTCGAGTGGTCAATCATTGGAGCGCTTGTTTTACTTTGCTTGGTCGGAGTGATGCGGCTTTCATCGTCAAAATGACCACAGTCGTCAATGCTTACGGTGACCACCTTCTTATCAAACAGCCTTGCTTTCGCTTTCAGAGCTGCTCGGTTAATAACATGTTCTAGCTCTCGAACATTACCGGGCCATGAATAGCGGTTCAAATGAGATACGACATTTGGACTTAGCTTGATTTGGTTAATGCCAAGCTTACGTCGAGCTTGCTCCAGAAAGAAGCCTGCCAGTAACTCTATATCGCCGTTTCTTTCACGCAATGGCGGTACAGAAATTGGGTAAACACTGAGTCGGTGATAAAGGTCTGCGCGGAACTTACCTTGTTCAACTTCTTCCTTGAGTTCACGGTTGGTTGCGGCGAGGACTCTAACATTGATCTTTTGAATCTCATCCTTACCAACGGGTTGTATTTCGTTATTCTGTAATGCTCGTAAAAGCTTACTCTGTGCTGCAAGTGGTAGCTCGCCAATTTCATCCAAAAATAGTGTCCCGCCATCGGCTAGCGCAAACTTACCCATGCGATTTTTATCTGCACCCGTGAACGCCCCTTTTACATGACCAAATAACTCACTCTCGATGAGGTTTTCAGGAATTGCCGCACAGTTAACATAGACTAACGGATTCTGTCGGCGAGTTGATTGGTAATGTAGATTACGTGCCACCAACTCTTTACCAACACCGGTCTCACCATGAATTAAGATATTAAAATCTGATGGCGCGACAATTTCGATATCGGATTTCAACACGCGCATTAACTCACTATCACCGATCATATCGCTGCCATCTCGTTCCCAAGCTTCGACGTTGAGTTCTTCAAGCAGCTGTTTGGATTGTTTGGCTTGGTATTCCAGCTGAGAGAAAGTTAGTGCCATTTTTAATGTGGATGCAGCAATGGCAGATAATACTTCTAGGCTGCGCGTTGGAATGTGGTCAAAAGCATTAGTCCCTAGGCTATCGAGGGTGAGGGCTCCCAACATCTTGTCGCCAAAAATCAAAGGCAAACCCATACAAGAGTGCATTGGAAGATCGCCATGGTGGTCAATGAGCAAGCCGTCAAATGGGTCAGGCAACTCAGAATCGGCGTCAAAGATAACCGGAGATGTGGATGCGCAAATCTGAGCGAATCTTGGATGTTCACTAATAACGAACCTGCGCCCTAGAGTATCGCGGCCTAAGCCCTGCATTGCGAGAGGAACAAGCGTATCACCTTGAAGTGATAACAAGGCAACACAGTCACACATGATGGTTTTTCTGATGGTATTGATAAGCGAATCGAAGCGTTCTTGGTCGTTATTGCTGCTGGCTAGGCCAATAGTCAGCTCCATTAAGTTGGAAGGAGAAATGTCTTGCATAGGAGATTACAACTTATGGTAATGAGTATGCTAGGCATTATAGAGTCATATTGACCTAAATTAAAGCAGTCATTTTGACTGATATTTAATAGTTAACTCTTGAATAAGTGAGAGTTTTTAAGGATTTCAAAATTGGCACGCTCTGTGCTTTGTAGGTATTCGTTGAAAAACAAATAAGTGTGATTCTCAACTCGCACTATACCCGAGAGAAATATCTCAAGGGATACAACTAAAACTATAAAAAAACAATATGAGACAGTCGAAGTTCGTACTGTAAAAGTCTAAGCCTTCTAGGGAGCGTATATGCTAAATAACAACCATATCGAAATCATCAAGAGCACAATTCCATTACTTGAGTCTGCAGGCCCTGCTTTAACTCAGCATTTCTATCAAAGAATGTTCTCTCACAACCCTGAGCTGAAGGACATCTTCAATATGACGCACCAAAAGACAGGGCGTCAAAGTGTTGCTCTATTCGAAGCTGTTGCTGCGTATGCTAAAAATATTGAAAACTTAGCGGCGCTTACTACAGCCGTTGAACGTATCGCGCACAAACATACTAGTTTTAATATCAAAGCAGAACACTATCAAATCGTTGGTCACCACCTCATTGAGACCTTAAGAGAGCTGGCGCCAGATGCGTTTACCAAAGAAGTTGAAGAAGCTTGGACTGAAGCTTACCTATTCTTAGCGCAAATCTTTATTGATCGTGAGGAAGAGCTATACCAGTTGCGTGAAAAGGCGACCGGTGGATGGCGCGGTACTCGCCGATTTGTGGTAACTGATAAAAAGCCTGAATCTGAGTTGGTTATGAGTTTTGTCCTTACTCCAGAAGATGGCGGCAAAGTCCTTGATTATGAAGTAGGGCAGTACCTAGGTGTACAGGTCACACCTTCAAAAGGTGAGAATGTAGAAATTCGCCAGTATTCACTTTCCCAAGCTCCAAATGGTGAAAATTACCGAATTTCTGTCAAGAAGGAAGGTAATAACAGCGACCAGTTAGGTTTGGTATCTCACTATTTGCATGATGAAGTGGAAGTAGGTGCGGTGATCGAAATACTGCCTCCTGCAGGGGACTTCTTCTACAAAGAAGTTAATAAGCCGGTCGTTCTGATTTCTGCAGGTGTTGGCTGTACGCCAATGCAAGCAATGCTTCAACAGTTGGCAAAGGATGGCAAGTCCGATCCTGTTACCTATTTGCATGCCTGTGAAAACGAACAGCAACATTCTTTCATTGATGAGGTAGATACCATCGTATCAGCAAAAGGTTGGAACCATAGAGTGTGGTATCGTGAACCACTTAATGCAGAGGGTATCAATAATTCGAGCACAGGTTTAATGGATCTAGCACAAATCAAAGATTCTCTTCCAACGAACTTTGGTCACTTCTATACCTGCGGCCCAGTAGTCTTTATGGACCATGTTGTGAAGCAACTTGAATCGATTGGCGTTGAGCGAGACAGAATTCACTACGAGGTATTCGGACCTCACGCCAACCTTTAATCGCCGCTAACGAGCTGATTCAGCTCGCTAGTTGAACCATTTCTCAAACCACCGTTTCCATCCAGAAGACGGTGGTTTGTTTGCTTCAAATTCTCGAAAACCAAGATAATAGCTTTGGTTAAAGTCGGTACGTAGAGCATCAGCGCTTTGATCGAGCAATTCACTGATTGCGTTACTGGTTTGTGTTGCGTGGTCATTGGCCAAACTATAATCCATACCAAGATAGCCTTGAATATATAGCCATATATGCGTGACGAGTTGCAACTCTTCCAGCACCGGTAGCCGAAAAGCCTTCGCATGTTTCTCTTCAAGCTGTTGATCGAATATGGATTTCATTTCAGAGATTTGCTCTATATGAGATTCAACTGAGGAAAGAGCTTCAACGTTTAACTTAGTGAAAAGGCCAAGAAGCAGGTGAGTTGGGCTAGATTCTGGCTTGTTCTCTTGAGCTGTTGCATACAGCAAGTTTTCTCGTTCACACAAATTATCCAGTGCTTCAGACTGAACATTGACAAGTTGAATTTGATTAACCTTAATACTGTTGAGCGCTTCCCTCAATTCGATCATTTGTCTTGCAACTCCTCAATCGTCACTTCTGCTGATCCAGTCTCTGCGTCAACAAATAATGAGGTTCCGGTAATCATGACTGAGAGATCCATTGTGCGAGTGACTAGCGAAGAGAGGGCTTCAATCGAGTCATTATTGAAACGATAAACACTGGCATCGAGGTAACCGAATTTACCTTGGTTTTGCTGCCACCATACGTCGCTTTTAGTGTTGAAGCTGTATACTTTGGTCTTTTTAGCCAAACGTGTCGCTTTTTTGACACGCTCAACGTCAGGCTCACCGATATCAATCCACAGTAAGGTTTGATCGTCGAGAGATTTTTCCCAGATATCAGGCTCTTCAATCGTCGATAGTCCCTTTGTGAACTGCAGATCAGGAGAGGCATTGAGACAAAAAGCCATGAGCCTTGCCATCATACGTTGATGGTTTTCAGAAGGGTGCAGTGCTACGGTCAGATTAAAAGAGTCATAATAATCTCGATTCATATCCGTTAACGCTACGCGAAACTTATATATGGTTGGTTTTAGTGCCATGGGAGTGTCTAATTCGTAGAATAGTGATGTCTATAGTACGCTTATGGGCGCAAAAGGGTATAAACAATAGAGAGAATGTGCTTCAAGTGACATAAAAATAGCCAGCTTAGCTGGCTATTTATCAAAGGTATTGCTTACTGGCAGTTATACCAAAGTAATCTCTTCAGCTTGAGGACCTTTTTGGCCTTGTGTCACTTTGAATGCCACTTTTTGACCTTCAGCTAGAGTACGGAAACCGTCCGCTTTGATGTTGCTGAAGTGAGCGAACACGTCAGGACCATTTTCTTGTTGAATGAAGCCAAAGCCTTTAGTTTCGTTGAACCACTTAACTGTACCAGTAACTGTGTTAGACATATCTATATCCTAAATTTTACTATCTTTTGTTTCTTGTTTGCCAAATCCGGCAGCTATAGCGTGGAAAAGTAAATTGCTATTGCGTACAACGCGTCGGGGGAATTCCGAGAATTCAACGAATGCCTTTTGTAAACAATGGAACTATTTTTCTAGCCAGTCATGAATATAAGGTAGTTCTTACTTAAGTCAAAGATAGTTACTTGGAAAGTTGCTGAATATTTGAAGTTCAGCTCGTTTTTAAGTGTCAATTACATGACATTTCAAACAAACGAGCTTATTTTTATGATCTAAGTCAATACAAGGGCTTTTGGTATAACTCTTTGATATAAAACATTATTTCGATTAGTGAATTAATAGTTTTGTAAAGATTTTGCAAACAATTCTATTATTATGAATCCCATTAGAGTTCTATAAAATAATCTTCTTATTAAGTATTTTATCGCTCAATCTTTGGTGAGTAGATCGAATATGCGGTTATTTGTCCGGCTACGATAGCAGAGAACATAAATAATGCGGATAAACCGATGTTTGGTATCGGAAGAATCGATTGTTCAAACACTGATTGACTTGCACTAACGAGAACGCGGCTACCAGGAACAAGAATAATAATGCCTTGAACAATATAAATTGAGCCTGTTAGATCCAAGCGTTTCGCTACCCATGTACCGTATAACGTTATCAATACAGTGGTGACCCAAGTACCGACGATCCAGCCGCTATCAAAGCCTAAATAAAATGGCCCCCACATACCTAATACAGCAACGGGAAGACCCAACAAAATATCCTTAGGTCTAGCGTTGAAAATCACACCGATTGAGGTAGAGATAAGCAGTAATCCAAAGCAATGAAGCCAGAGTGGCACCTCATTGGTATAAGAGAGTGATTCTGTTTGCCCCCATAAAGCTTCACCAATATTCAAGCCCATTATCACACCAATGAACAGTTTGATGAGGGTAAGGGCACTCTGTCCTAATAGTGCAGTACCTGAAACGAGATCATTGAACGCCAAACACTCCAAAGAGTTAGCAATGGATAGGCCGGGCACAAATAGTACCACCGATGCAATACATAGCGCCCAAATAGGAATGGCCGCACCTGTACTTGCAATGAAGGCAACCAAAACGCCTGTCAATAACGCAGATACAAACTCAACAGCAATGGAGTTGCGACCTTTATAAATAAGTTGGCATATCCAAACCATCAAACCCAATAAGATGGAGAAGCCAATCGCTTCAAGCGTGCTTCCTACCAACATAAGATAGGCTGGTGGAATCCCCATATTGGCTAGGGCAACCACCCATTTAGGGTAACCAACGGGCTCAGGAAGCGGTTCGTTACTTGGTTGGTTGATACGGATAATGGTATTCGCGAGCAAACTGAGGTTAATGGATGCTGGCTTTAAACGCTTCATTACTACCGTATTGTTTTTGTCCGGAAACTGATAGTTGATAGCGGTAGGTGTTGCTTGAACCATTACATCAAGTCCGTGCTTTTGAGCATAGTATTGCGCGTACTTTTCCACTTTATATGGAGCACAACCACTTCGATGAAGTGTGTCGCCAATTTCTACGATTTTTGTGATGGTTTGTGGAGAAGGCATAGTTCCGTCTAATCAATTAAAAGCACTCGATTTAATGGCGTAAAGGTAACAGAGCTTAATAGAATTATCGAGAGTGAATATTCGAAATATTGTCAATTCTATGCAGTTTTATAATCACTGGACTGCGAAAAGTGCAAGCGATTGCGTGAACCGTCTATGTTCGGTACGAGCAAGGTGCTCCACAATGATGATACATAACAAGGAGTGCTAATAAATGCACCAATTTAAAGTCATCAAATAAGGAAGATACCATGTCTCTACAACAAGAATTTCGTAATGCTATGTCTAAATTGGCTGCGGCGGTCAACATTGTCACTACCGGCGGAGAGGCTGGAACCGTTGGCATTACCGCGACAGCAGTTTGCTCGGTGACTGACTCACCGGCAACTGTATTGGTCTGCGTCAATCGCTCGAGTGCGTCAAATGAGATCTTCAAAGCAAATGGTCGTATGTGTGTGAATACATGTGCGAGTGAACACCAAGAAATGTCCATGCACTTCGCTGGGATGACTGGATTGGAAATGGAAGAGCGTTTTGCTTTAGAAGGGTGGAACCTAAATCAATATCAAGTTCCAGTGTTAAAAGGAGCATTAACGACACTGGAAGGGCGTATTAGTGATATGAAAGAAATGGGTACGCATACAGTGCTGTTCTTAGAGGTTGAAGCAATTACGACTCAGGATAAGGACGCACTCATGTACTTCGACCGCCAATTTAAACATCTGCAAGCTGACGTCAAAGTAGCGGAAGTGGCCTAATTGCCATAGTTAGAGTTCTAAACGTGAAAACACCCGCCTAAGCGGGTGTTTTAGTGCTTGCTATCAATAAGTTCGTTGAGCAAATTGGAAAGTTGTGAGTACTTCTCTTCACCCATCCGTTGTTTAAGTGATACATATTGCTCTTCGATGCGAGGTCGAAGCGTCTCAACCAGCGCAACGGCTTTATTGGTCAAATGGATGTATGATTTACGACCGTCATGTTCGCATTTTTTCTTTTCAACGTAACCAAGCTTCTCTAGCCTATTAATGATGCCAGTCAGACTTGGGCTTAGAATACAAGATTCGCGGGAGAGTGTAGTAAAGTCAATTTCCCCTTTCGTATCCAATACACGCATGACACGCCATTGCTGTTCTGTTATGTCATTGCTGGCTAAAACTGGGCGAAAGTATTCCATTGCGATGTCTCTGGCCCGAATAAGTTGTAGTGGGAGAGAATCTTCGTATTTAGTCACTAAGTTAACCTTCATAATTTCCTTACTCGTAATAAACCATATATCAGAAACGAGGCGAAGTCATCCTATTGATATATGGTGAGTTATTTGTCAGCTAATACATGTAGATACATTGCTCTAAACGAAAAAGAGCTTTCCTCTACGGAAAGCTCTTTCTTAGTTAATACAACATGTTAGGTAAAAACAGAACAATTGCCGGAACCAAAACAATAACTGCTAAGCGAACCATGTCGGCTACCCAAAACGGAAACACCCCTTTAAAGATGGTTCCGGTATTTATGTCCTTAATAATCCCAGACAGCACAAAAACATTTAGCCCGACTGGTGGTGTGATTAAGCTGATCTCTGTTACGACAACGACCACAATGCCAAACCAGATAGGGTCAAAACCAAGTTCTACCACTACAGGGAAGAAGATTGGTACGGTGAGTAGCATCATTGACATACTTTCAAATACGCAACCCAAGATAATGTATATCAATAGAATCAGCCCCAACGCCATCATCGGTGTAACGTTGGCTGCTTGAATCATTTCAACCAATGCGGTAGGTAAACCGGCTCGGTTGATGAAATTGGATAGAATCAGCGCACAGATGACCACTGCGAACAAAGAGGCAGAAGTTTTTGCTGTGTCGACAAGAATATCTCGCATGACCTGATAATTCAGTTTACGACGATACGCAGCAAGGGCAAACGCTCCAGTAGCACCTATTCCAGCAGCTTCAGTTGGCGTGAACGCACCGACGTATATGCCTCCCATGACTAGTACAAAAAGAAGTAGTGTCGATAGAATCCCTTTTAAGGCAACAAATCGTCCTTTCCAGTTAACGCGTTCTCCGGGAGGCGCGCTGTCTGGCGATCGAAAGACTACCCATTGAACGGCTGCGAGATAAAGACCAATACCAAGTAGGCCTGGTAGGAAGCCTGCGGCAAATAACTCTCGTATACTGCTCTCGGTTAATAGACCGTAGATAACGAGCATGACGCTTGGAGGAATCAAAATTCCAAGTGTTCCGCCAGCAGCAATCGAGGCCGCGGCCAAACCGTCTGAATATCCATATTTTCTCATTGGCGGCATGGCGACTTTAGACATGGTGGCAGACGTCGCTAAGCTTGAGCCGCAAATCGCTGAAAACCCACCACAAGCCAAAATGGTCGACATGGATAAGCCACCTTTTTTGTGGCCGACAAACGCATTGCACGCTCGGTATAGTTCATTGGATAGCCCTGCTTTGGTGACAAAGTTACCCATCAAGATAAATAGTGGTATGACGGAAAGACTGTAATCTTGTCCGGTGTCGATAATGCGTCTTGCTGCCATCGACATTGCCGCGTTCCAGTTGTAATCGTTGATGTACCAAAAGCCAATAAAGCCAACAACTCCCATTGCAAAAGCAAGTGGCAAGCGAAGAAATACCATGATGATAAGGGCTGTAAAGCCAATAATGGACTCTATCATTTAAGCCTCCTTGCTCGTTGTGTTTATCGTATTTTTTGCTGGTTTACTATTAAATAGACCCTTGGCATAAAGCAATGCGTTAAGGCCTGTTAATGCTCCGCCTACAAAGCCAGTAATCGATATCAAATACGTGACGTATCCCAGTGGCATCTCGAGTATTTCTGTTACTTCTTCGTAATCCAACGAGCGACCGGCTAACTTCCAGTTCATCATGGCTACAAGTATTAAAGAACATGAGCAAATGAGGTTGATGACCACCTGTCTTAGGCCTATCCATTTTTCAGGAAAGTAGTTATCCAAAAGGTCGACACAAATATTCTCTTCATTCCAAGAGACAAGAGGAAACGCCATAAAAACCATAACTGCGAGCAATACTTCAATAAGCTCAGTCGAACCCATCACAGGAGCGTTAAAGAAATATCGACCAGTCACATCAACAAACGTAATCAACATCATGAGCAGTAAGCTGATGGCAGCGAGAGCTTCAAGCCCTCGCTGTATGGTCTTAGCAATACTAAAACCATTCATAATTACTACAATCCTTGTTCAAGTTGTTGATAGAAGTAGTCGTAAGCCGCGTGACCATCAACTTTGCGTTTCTCCGCAACCTTGTACCAGTTGGAAACTAATGGCTCACTCGATTTCTTGAGTTCAGCGATCATTTCTGGGGAGGCTGGAGTGAAAGTATGGCCGCCTTCCAAAGCAGTGGTATAAGCGGAATTGTCCACGTCATCCCACATTTTGCCAAATAAGCGCGATAGCTTCTCACCCGATACATTCTTAATTGCTTCTTGGTCCTCTTTAGATAGGTCATGCAACGTGTCGAGATTCATGACGATTGCAAAACTACCGCGGTACAGACCACCAGGAATCACTAAAGTGTTATCTGCGACTTCTGCTAGTCGGAACGAGCTCAATGCTTCTACAGGTTGATAAGCACCCTCGACGACACCTTGCGAGATCGACTCGTAGACTTTGGTGGTGGGAATAAAGACAGGTGTTACCTTCATATCTTTAGCAACGGATGAAATAACACCACCGCCGACACGAATCTTTTTGCCTTGGAGAGACTCTAGTGATTTGACTGGATTTTTGGTGATGAGTTGTCCAGGTCCATGTACGCTTAGCGCCATTACTTCAACGCCACGATGTTCACGACCTTTTTTCAGATACTTCTCGTATGTACGCCAATAAGCCTGAGACATTAACTCTGAGCTAGTACCTTCAGAAAAAGTTGGAATTTCAGGAAGTTGAGTTAACTGAAAACGACCTGCTTTATGTCCATGGAAGATCCAAGTTACATCACCGATACCATCAGTAACTACATCTATCTGTGTTTGAGGTGGTGCAAGATCATACTCGATTTTAATACCAACCCGACCATCTGTAGCTTCTTCGATCCATTGACCCCAAGTTGGCCAAACCACTTTGTTGATACCATGGTTTGGGGAGCCCCAAGTGCTTATTTTAATTATTTTTTCTGGTTCTGCGTGTACAGAGAAAGAACTTAATAAAAGTAGAGCAGTACTAGTAATGTTGGCGACTTTGTTTACTCGCATAACGTATTTCCTTTCGTTTCACGGTTTATTTATTGCTCTGTTCCTGCTTGAGCATTGCCCACTTAGTGAGTCGTTGTTTGAATACTTAATATATTAACTACTTTTATCAGAATGCGAATCTGTTGTGTTAATTAAATGTAGGCAAAATGCTTAATATGTTAACTAGATCAATGAATCAAAAATTAATCACAGGTTTATAAAAAGAACTAAGTGATAAAAACCTCATTTCACTTCTTCTGTTGGCACAATAGTGTGATGTTAATCAATTTTACAATGTAAATGGATTACAGTCTCATGGTCTATAAAACGAAGATATATCAAATAATATATAAATATCAGTGTTTTATGTGGTGCGTTTGGGTTTCTGGACTTTATTTAATATATTAACTAAAGTACTTAACATGTTAATTAAATCGGCGAGTGTGTCGCTCGGTTTGCAAAGGCCAGTTGATAATTAAAAGGTCGAAATAGAAGTCAGTACTGAAACGAAAGGAAGTCGAATGTTAACAGAAGAGCAAATTCAAGTAGCTGCGGAACGCCTTTATAAAGCAGAGAAAAATAGAGAGCAAATTACCGCTCTTACGCTTGATTACCCAGAAATGTCGATGGAAGACGCATACAAAATTCAAAGTCGATGGGTGGATAGGAAGAAAAGAGAGGGTGCAAAAGTCAAAGGTTACAAAATTGGCCTTACGTCTCGAGCGATGCAAATGGCAGTCAGCATTGATCAACCGGATTATGGCGTACTGCTCGACGACATGTTTTTTTCAGACGGCTCACAGATACCTGTTGGCGATTTTCTCGATCCTCGTATTGAGGTTGAGCTTGCCTTCGTACTAAAAGAAAAACTCGAAGGTGACAATGTCACTATTTTTGATGTGCTTAATGCTACCGACTATGTGGTTCCAGCATTGGAGCTGATAGCTGCTCGCTGTCACCGAACTGATCCCGAAACTGGTTATACGCGAAAAGTTTACGACACAATCGCGGATAACGCGGCTAACGGAGGAATCATTATCGGTGGAAGACCAATTAAACCTACAGAATTAGACCTTCGTTGGGCAGGCGCCATGCTTTACCTCAACGGACAAATTGAAGAAACCGGGTTGGCAGCTGGCGTATTAGGGCATCCTGCGAATGGTATATGTTGGGTATGCAAACGCTTTGCACCGCATGGTGTTTCATTAGAGCCTGGACAGGTCATTTTAGCGGGTTCTTTCACTCGTCCCGTAGCAGTGAAAGAGGGAGATACGATTCACGCGGACTTTGGTCCATTAGGCGGAATCTCGGTCAAATTTGTTTAAGGATAATTGAGATGCTTGAAAACAAATTTAAACAATCTTTAAAAGGCCATGATCCATTGTGGGGGTTATGGTTGGGGTTACCTGACACGAGTTGTGCAGAGATCTGTGGAAGCGCTGGGTTCGATTGGGTACTCATTGATGGTGAGCATGCTTCGTTTGATCTAACGGGTATTAAGCATCACCTACAAGCTCTGGCGGCTCACAGTGCTTCACCAATTGTCAGAGCTGAAGACAGTAATCCAACACTAATCAAAAGGTTGCTCGATATTGGCGCACAAACGGTTTTAGTACCGATGGTTAATGATGCAAACGAAGCCGAGCAAGTGGTTAAGTCAGCACTTTATCCGCCACTTGGTCACCGTGGTATTGGCAGTGCTCTAGCAAGAGCGTCCCAGTGGAATAGAGTTCCTCAATATCTACATCGAGCGAATGAGCAGATCTGTATTTTGGTGCAAGTCGAAACCAAGCAAGCTATTGACAATATTGAAGCAATTGCAGCGGTGGAAGGTATTGACGGCATATTTATCGGACCTTCGGACTTGTCGGGCTCAATGGGGCATATCGGTAACCCGTCTCACCCAGAAGTTGTTGCAGCAATTGACCACGCGATAGAGGTCATTCAACACGCCGGTAAAGCAACGGGGATACTGTCATTAAACCCTCAGCAAGCACGCGAATATGCAGCGAGAGGCGTTAAGTTCATAGGTGCTGGTGTTGATACGTTGTTGCTCCGACTTGGTGCGGAACAACTTGCTTACAAGCTTAACCATGTAGATGACATTGAAACGCCAGTCATTGATAACGTTTATTAAGCAGGAAATATGATGAAAACAAAACTACAAGGAAAAGTGGTGTGTGTGGCTCTCAATGACCAACAGCAATTGGATCAGATGACGATTGAGTTTGAACAAGCACCCTACAAGGCTCTACCCACTGAACCAGTATTGTACTTCAAACCCCACAATACTTGGAATAATGACAATAGTCCCATTGATTGGCCGCAACAAGATAAAGCGTTGGTTGTTGGAGCGAGTCTTGCGGTTATTATCGGGCAGCAATGCTGTCGAGTCGCCGTGCAAAATGCCGAAGAGTATATTGGCGGCTTCGCGTTGCTGCATGACTTTTCCCTCCCAGAGAAAAGCTACTACCGCCCAGATATTAAAGGAAAATGTTTAGACAATTCCGCAACCTTGTCTGCGCCAGTATCAGCTTCTGACATACCGAACCTTAGAGAGCTTGAGCTGACGACGTCTGTGAATGGCTCTGTTAAACGTTACTTTCCAATAAGTCGTCAACACCGCTCGATTGAGGCACTTATCAGCAAAATTTCCCACATCATGACCTTAGAAAAAGGAGACGTAATTGCTGTTGGATTTGCTGGTGAGCGCGTGGAGTTGCAACCTTATGACCAAGTGAGTTCAAGCTTAGGTGATGTACTTCGCCTTGAAAACATTGTTACAGGAGGTGAGTAAATGAGACGGGCAAGAATAGATTATCAAGGGCAAATGCTAAACGTAACGGTGAATGATGATTTATCTGTAACGAAGCAATCTGGCGAAAAAATAGCAAAGGATACGTTTAAGTGGCTGGTACCAATAGAGAATCCAGGAACCATTTTTGCGCTGGGTCTTAATTATGCCGATCACGCTTCAGAGCTTGCTTTTGAACCACCCAAAGAGCCACTGGTTTTCCTTAAAGGTCAAAATACATTAACAGCACACGGTCAACCTTCTTACCGCCCTGATGATATCGAGTTTATGCATTATGAATGTGAGCTTGTTGCTGTGATTGGCAAGGAAGCACGAAACGTGAAGCGTCAAGATGCTTTGCAATACGTCTCGGGTTTGACGGTATGTAACGACTACGCCATCCGTGACTATTTAGAGAATTACTACCGTCCAAATCTACGAGTAAAAAGCCGAGACTCTCTTTGTCCGATTGGACCTTGGATAGTGGATATTGATGATATTGGAGATATCAACAACCTGACGTTGGAAACTCGTGTTAATGGTGAAGTCACTCAACAAGGTACGACGGCGGATATGATTTTCGACATTCCATTTCTTATTGAATATCTAAGCCAATTTATGACTCTTAAACCCGGAGATCTAATTGCGACGGGCACACCTAAAGGTCTGAAAGACATTCAACCAGGTGATGTAGTGACGTGCGAAATCGCAGAGGTGGGTACGCTTGAAAACCCAGTGTTATCTGAGCAGGCATTCTACGAACAACGATAAATTCAAAAGGATAAAGGAATTACATCATGGCTCAACAACTCGACTTAAATTTGACTAAAGCAGAACAATATCTCACTAAATACAGGGAACGCACTTTAGGTCACTATATTGGCGGCGAATGGACACTTGGAAGCGAAGGGGAAACATTTGAGAATCTCTCGCCAACGAATAACGAACCCTTGGGGTTGGTAGTTAAAGGCTCTGAAGAAGATGTAAATCAAGCGTGTTTAGCAGCACAGAAAGCGTTTACTGAGTGGGCCGATTTACCTGGTGCTCAACGTAAGAAGATACTTCATTGTTTAGCGGATAAAATAGAAGAGCGTGCTGAAGAAATTGCGCTTGTTGAATCTATGGATTGTGGGCAGCCATTACGATTTATGAAACAAGCTGCGATTCGTGGTGCTGCCAATTTCCGTTTCTTTGCTGACAAATCACCGGAAGCTAAAAACGGTTTATCACTTCACCAAGATGACCATACAAACTATACCGTTAGGACACCAATTGGGCCAGTGGGCGTGATTACGCCTTGGAATACTCCGTTTATGCTTTCTACTTGGAAGATTGCACCAGCGTTAGCCGCGGGCTGTACTGTTGTGCATAAGCCAGCCGAGTTTAGTCCTTTGACGGCAGCCATTCTTGCAGAGTGTGCCGAAGAAGCGGGGTTGCCGGCCGGAGTGTGGAACATGGTGAATGGTTTCGGTGAAGTTGCTGGCAAAGCGCTGACCGAGCACAAAGCCATAAAAGCAGTCGCGTTTGTTGGTGAGACAGTCACTGGTTCCATGATCCAAGCGCAAGGCGCGCCGACATTAAAACGTGTTCACTTTGAACTTGGCGGTAAAAACCCAGTGATCGTGTTTAATGATGCGGACTTTGAACGTGCACTGGATGCAGTGGTTTTCATGATATACAGCCTCAATGGGCAGCGCTGCACAAGTTCCAGTCGATTGCTAATTCAAAAAGGAATCAAACCTAAATTTATCGAAGCGCTAAAGGCACGTGTGGAAAATATTCAGGTAGGACATCCGTTAGACCCAGAAACAGAAGTAGGGCCGCTAGTTCATCAGTCGCATTACAACAAAGTGCTTAGCTATATGGATGCTGCAAAAGAGGATGGAGCGACAGTAGCAGTTGGTGGTCGAGCTATCAAGGAGTTAGGTAACGGTAACTACCTTACGCCAACGTTGTTTACTGAAGCCGATAATACTATGCGTATTGCTAAAGAAGAGATTTTCGGTCCAGTGCTTACTTGCATCGAATTTGAATCCGAGGAACAAGCGATTGAGATAGCGAACGATACGGATTACGGGTTGTCGGGATACATTTGGACATCCAATACGGGTCGAGCCATGCGATTGGCGAGTAAGGTGGAAGCGGGCATGATTTGGGTGAATTCAGAAAACAACCGCAATCTACCATCGCCTTTTGGAGGGGTAAAAATGTCTGGGATTGGGCGAGACGGGGGAGATTGGAGCTTTGACTTCTACATGGAAACTAAAAATATCTGTATTGCTCATGATACACACAACGTTCCGACGTTAGGAAAACGCTAGGTCATTTGACCATTCAGTATTCGTTAAAAGTAATGGCAATTGCGCAGGCTCGTTTCAGCGATTGTAGCGAGCCTATTTTAAGGAGATGAAAATGCCGCATTTCATAATGGAGTTCTCACCAAACATAGAGAAGGATGTAGACATACCGGAATTAATGAAAGTTATCCATCGAGAAGCCATTGCTACGGGTGTTTTTCCTAAGGGTGGAATTCGAACCCGTGCGGTTAAAAGTGATTACTATCTTATCGCGGATGAGGATCCAGAAAATAGGTTTGTCCACCTAACGGCGAAAGTCGGTACGGGCAGAGACCTAGATGTTAGAAGAAAAGCTGCTGAACAAATTTTCGAGGTATTCTCAGCGTATTTAAAGCCAGTATTCGAACAGCGATACTTAAGTATTGGCTTTGAGATGATAGAACTGCATCCAGAGCTAAATTTTAAGAAAAATAATATTCATCAGAAGCTTACTAGTCAGTCTCAGACTTGAAAGTGGAAGGAGAAGACTCGTGATAGCTATCGAACATCTCCAATATGTAGTGATGACTATTCTCCCGGTATTTCTTGTTATTGGCCTGGGTTACCTTGCTTCTAAGAATAGAATCATACCGGAAAATGGTCATAAAGCGTTGGCAGCGTTTGTTTTCAACTTCGGATTGCCAGCCGCTATTTTCAGTGCATTAAGTACTAAGCCTCTGGAAGAGGTATGGAATGTGGCTTATGTAATGGTGTACACCGTTGGTTCGCTTTTAGCCTTTACGTTTGTTGCTGTTCTTTGTGTTTTTGCGCTAAAAAAAACGGTCACAGAAAGTATTATTTTGGGGTTGGGAAGCAGCTTTTCCAACAGCTTGTTGATCGGTTTTCCCGTTATTTACTTCCTGTTCGGTACCTCTGCATTAGTACCATTTTCTCTGACCTTAGTTGTTGAGAATTTAATTATGTTGCCGCTTTTGTTAGCTCTTGCAGATATGTCTAACTCGAACAAATCTACTCGTTTTCTTAAGAAGCTATCAGATACAGGGAGAAGCCTTTTAAAGAATCCGATCGTATTGTCTATTTTGCTCGGGATGTTGGTCTCTGGACTGAACATCAATACACCAGAAATGGCTGAACGGATGGTCGAGATGCTCGCCAATACTGTTACCGGTGTTGCGCTGTTTACGATTGGCGGCGGCTTGGTTGGTGTGCGAGTCAATGGCATGAAAAAGGAGATAGGGACAGTAGTATTTGGAAAACTAGTCATTCATCCTCTGCTTCTGCTGGTGATGATTGTCCTTTGGTTCGATCTCGATCCTACGATGAGTGCAGTCGCTGTCATTTTGGCGAGTATGCCAATGTTTGGTGTCTATGCCGTAATTGGGCAGAGATACAACATGGGAGGGTTGTGTTCGGCGGTTCTACTACCTACCACCATTATAGCGATGGCAACGGTCAGTGTAGTGACGACCAGTGTCATTACGATCTTCAGTTTGTATTAGTTTTATATTCAATAACCTATCAACCAATAATGGAGCTTCTTGCCACAGAGCGAAGCCTTATTCAAAAGGAACCGAAAATGGGAAAATTATGTGTTGCCGCCAAAATTACTCACGTGCCTACCATGATCATGTCAGAGCAACCAGGCAGATTACATGGTTGTCGTAAATCAGCGATAGATGGGCATAAACAAATTGCTCAGATGGCTAAAGATCTTGATGTGGATACAGTGGTGGTTCTGGATACACACTGGCTGGTGAATGCTGGATATCATATTAACTCGCGAGATAGATTCTCGGGAAACTATACCAGTAACGAGTTCCCTCATTTTATCCAAAACCTAGAATACCAATATTACGGTAATACTGATTTAGGCGATAAAATCGCAGAGTGCGCGACTGAAAAAGGCGTGTTTACTTTGTCTCATCAAGTTGAATCATTAGACCTAGAGTACGGCACGCTAGTGCCAATGCGTTATATGAATGAAGACTGTCAGTTTAAAGTGGTCTCAATTGCTGCGTGGTGCACGGTGCATGATATTGAGTCTTCACGCAAACTCGGAGAAGCCATCCGTGAAGCGATAGAAGAAAGTAGCAGTCGAGTGATGTTACTAGCCTCTGGCTCGCTATCACACAGAATATGGAATAATGAGGAGTATGAAGCCAACAACGGCACGTTCACTATCTCAAAGGAGTTTAACCGCCAAGTAGACTTGCGCGTACTGGAACTCTGGGCCCAGCGTGATTACGGCACTTTCCTCGAGATGCTTCCTGATTATGCAAACCTTTGTTCAGGTGAAGGGGGAATGCATGACACTGCTATGCTATTTGGCGCTCTGGGATGGGATAAGTATGAAGGTAGAAGTGAAGTAATAACAGAATACTTCCCTAGCTCTGGCACAGGGCAAGTTAACGTAGTATTTGAAGTGACTGACTAGGAGAGCACATGAAACTCAATAATCCTAAATTATTGATTCAGCAACGCTGTTTTATTGGCGGTGAATGGTTTAGTTCACCTAACGGCACTTATGATGTGGTTTATAACCCATCGAATCAACAAGAGATTGGTTCAGTGCCTCGACTGGGCAAAGCGGAAGCAGAGTTAAGTGTTGAGGTTGCACAATCTGCATTCCAATTGTGGAAGGACACCACTGCCGAGCATAAGTCCGTGGTATTGAGAAAATGGTATGATTTGATTGTTGAAAATACCGAAGATCTTGCCACAATTTTAACCTCAGAACAGGGCAAACCACATGCAGAAGCGAAAGGTGAGATTACCTACGCTGCAAGCTTTGTATTGTGGTATAGCGAAGAAGCGAAACGCGCTTATGGAGAAATGATCCCTAGTCATAAGACTGATGGAAAAATCGTTGTGACTAAGGAGCCTATTGGTGTGGTCGCAGCAATCACGCCTTGGAACTTTCCTGCAGCGATGATCACCAGAAAATGTGCACCTGCATTTGCAGCGGGCTGTTCAGTAGTGTTAAAACCAGCGCCTGATACGCCTTTTACTGCATTTGCTCTCGCTGAATTAGCACAACAGGCGGGTATTCCTAATGGACTGCTAAACGTGATTACCGGTGACGCAGTTGAAATCGGCAGCGTTGTTACTGCACACAAATGGGTGCGCAAAGTATCGTTCACTGGGTCAACTAACGTAGGTAAGATCCTAATGAATCAATCGGCCTCATCTATTAAAAAAATGGCGCTAGAGCTTGGAGGTAATGCTCCGTTCATTGTATTTGATGATGCTGATATAGATGCCGCTGTTGAAGGGGCGATGATTGCAAAGTTCAGAAATGCTGGACAAACCTGTGTATGCGCAAACCGTATTTTTGTTCAGGAGGCGGTTTATGATGAATTTGCTTCTAAGTTAACCAAGAAAGTCCAAGCGTTAAAAGTAGGCGACGGTTTTGAGCAAGGCGTGACCATAGGGCCTCTGATTAATGCTCAAGCAGTGGCAAAAGTACAATCGCACGTGGATGATGCCATTGTAAAAGGTGCTCAGATTCGGTGCGGTGGATTTGATGAGCGCTATCGTCAGTTTGTGACTCCTTTCGTATTGACAGGTGTCACCGATGATATGTTAGTAGCACATGAAGAAACCTTCGGGCCGTTGGCGCCATTATTTAAGTTCCAGTCAGTCGAAGAAGTGATTGCCAGAGCAAATAACACAGACTCAGGATTGGCTGCTTATTTCTATACTCAGTCGTTGGCGAAGGCGTGGACAGTTGGTGATGCGTTGGAAGTGGGTATGATTGGTATCAATGAAGGTCTCATTTCTACTGCTGCTGCACCATTTGGAGGAGTTAAAGAGTCGGGGCTAGGGCGTGAAGGTTCCCGACATGGAATGGAAGAATTTATGGAGATGAAATACATGTTTATGGGTGGTTTAAAGTAATAAAAAGCGAGTGTCCACATTCACCATTCTTAACAGAATATTCAATACATCCTCATAGAGGAAGAGGCAGCTATTGCTGCTCTCTTTCTCTGAACTCTGTTGCCGTCTCACCAGCGTTTTTCTTAAAAAAACGAGCAAAGTAAGCGGGGTCTTGGTATCCCAATTCATATGCGACTTCTTGTACTGACATGGCCGTCAATAGTAATAGTCTTCTAGCCTCTTGCATTACTCTATCAGAGGCTAAACGTTTTGACGCTAAGCCACTAATACGTTTACAGATATCGTTTAACCGTGCTGTTGTTAATCCGAGTTTTTCTGCATACTGAGGAAGCGTCCAATGAGACTTGTAGTGTTGTTCAATAAGTTGGCTAAATTGATTAAAAATATGAACATCGCTACTACGATAAGTAGTATTGGTTGGTTGAGCATTTGCTAAGCGAATAACATCGATCAGTATAAGTTGTAAGATCGACTGGCAGGCGATGTCATTCATAAAATCTGATCCGCTTTGTTCCGCTATCAAATGCTCAAAAAGTGTCACTAAACGATGCCCACTTTCGAGCTCTGTGCAAAAAGGTTGCATGGCGGTAGAAGCAACATCATTTCTTCCAATTTCAATGTCTAATAACCTCCAAACAAGGGTTTGACTGGCTGTAATAACAAAGCCACTGGCGTGATCTTCTGTGACAAAAGAGTGAGGAACGGTCGGGGGAGTAAAGAACAGTGTGACACCGTTCCGCGAGTAGTGAGATTCATCGAGTAAAACGTGCGTGTTCCCTTCCAAAATACAGTGAATTTGATAGTAACGATCGTGATAATGAGTTGGCATGTTACGACCAAAGAACAAGGCTAGACTATCCAATTTTTCAACGTGAAAGTCATTATCCTGATAACGAGAGTCGTACACTTTACCAATATTCAGGTTAGGGATAGTGAGAGATTCCATACGCTTTATCTTCTCAATTTGAGTTAATAGTTAATATATTAGGTAACTCTGCGAAAAGTACAAGCAAACAAAGGTAACATCCATTTAACAACTTCGATTTTGTGAACATACTAGTCAGTAATTGCCCACCTGATAACGATTATAGGGCTAACCTTCAAAAGGAATCGATGATGAAAACACCTAATCCGTTACTCGAAAAACTACACGTTATTTTGCCAACTATCGCTAATAACGCGATGCAAGCAGAACAAGACCGAACGCCACCCGAAGAAAACATCCGATTGCTAAGAGAGATTGGGTTCTTTAGGGCGTTTCAACCTAAGGCTTACGGTGGCCTTGAAATCTCTTTGCCAGAATTTACTGATTGTGTCGCTGCACTTGCTGGTGCATGTGGAGGTACAGCTTGGGGCGCAAGCTTGTTGGCGACTCACAGTCATCAAATGGCTATGTTTTCCAAAGAAGCGCAGGAAGAGTTCTGGGGAAGTGACCCTGAAGCCACAGCGAGCAGCAGCATCGCTCCGTTTGGTAAGATTGATGAAACAGAAGGCGGCGTCATCTTCAACGGTGATATGCGTTGGAGTAGTGGATGTGATCATGCAGATTGGGCAATTTTAGGATTCAATCGTTTCGATGAAGATGGCAATAAATCTTATTGTTTTGGTATCGTTCCTCGCCATCAGTACAAGATTGTCGATGACTGGTATGCTGCTGGTATGAAATCAAGTGGTACGAAAACCCTAGAGCTTAGAGATGTTTTCATTCCGGAACACAGAATTGAAACCGCAAAAGGTATGATGGAAGGGGAGTCCGCTGGCTTTGACTTATACCCAGAGAGCGACATTTTCTACACACCTTATCGCCCTTACTTTGCATGTGGCTTTGCAGCTATTGGCTTGGGTATTGCTGAACGTATGTTGGATGTTTACAAAGAGAAGCAGAAGAACCGTGTACGAGCTTACACCGGCGCTAATGTTGGCGTAGCAACTCCTGCGTTGATGCGTCTTGCGGAATCAACACATCAGGTTGCCGCTGCTAGAGCCCTATTAGAGAAAACTTGGCAGGACCACAAGGAACATGGTGAGCGTAAGGAATACCCTTCAGCAGAGACCTTAAGCTACTGGCGCACAAATCAAGCGTATGCCGTTAAGATTTGCATTGAAAGTGTTGACCGTCTTTTCGAAGCCTCTGGCGGTATGGCATGGTTTAGCGACAACGAAGCCCAGCGTTTATTCCGCGACTCTCATATGACAGGTGCACATGCCTATACCGATTACGATGTTTGTGCTCAGATCCTAGGACGAGCATTAATGGGGTTAGAACCAGATCCAACAATGGTATAGTCCGACGTAGTCGATAAAGGGCTACTTGGTGTAGCCCTTTATCACATTTGTGCACCATATCACGGATTTTTGAAGGTAGGTGATTTGAAGCGGGTAAGAATTGTTCGTTAAGAATAAAAAATGTGCAAACAAACACTTAAGTCCTAATTAGTGCTTTTCTTTTGCCTCAGATATGGCATATTAACTCTCGTTCCACGATGATGCGTGCATCGTATAATGGCTATTACCTCAGCCTTCCAAGCTGATGATGCGGGTTCGATTCCCGCTGCACGCTCCAATTTCTCCCCCATGTTATTTACTCTTCACATAACACCTGAAACAACTAAGTGTTCTAGAATTACGTTCCTAAGCTTTCGCTCGCCATAAATGAACTACACCATTTAGATCAAAAATTGTCTGCTTGGACATCTAGGGTATTCAAAAATCGTGTCTGCTTATGTTGCAGTGATGATAGTACCGCCCGACTTGCAAACAGGCGGCACATAAGAATATCAATAGAACGTTACCTTCGCGTTATATTCTACTTGGTCATCATCGCCCACAACATTCTTGTAGTAGTCAACAGTAAAGTAAATAGGTTTGTCCTTTTTGACTTTTTCAGCAATCTTCTTGTCTAAATTCTCAACAGACTGGAAGTCATATACATGGAAAGTGTAACCAGGTTTTAGGTTCATCTCTTTAGCTTGTTTGCTCGTAATGTAAGTTTCTCGATAGATGGGAGATAAGTAAGAATCAAACTGCTGTCTAACCTCATCGCCATCCGATACTTCATATCCAAAATCATTAACAACCAACGTGCCACTTTGTAATGATTCCATGGACGCATCCATGTTCTCTTTATCTGAGCTTTGTGTTGCAGTACAAGCGATGGTTAGTATAGAAAAAGATACGAGCATCATGAGCCTGAAAATAGATTTATACATATTTAACCTCATACTTCCTTTTAGTGTCAATTTAGTCATTAGCCAGAATGTTACTGACAGCTATATTATAGGTAAGATTATGAGTAGTTCCATTGGTTGATTTTATCTATGGCAGTTATTTTACGAGTTGAAGGGTGACAAGGCGTTTTTTATAAAATGATATGGGGCAGTGCTAAGTTAAAAATGCATTAAATAAAAATGCTATCGTATTTTTTATCTCTAGAATCCGTACTCTAATAAATACTCAAGTGACTAAATAATTGGCTAACTCTAAATCCACTCATCACAATAGTAATCTATTCTAACGTTAATTAGGTGTCCTTTGTATGTGTAAAATTACTATCGTATTGATAATAAGGCTTTTTTGATTTAGTAATGCTAAAATCTCTTTGAAGTATAATTCAGTAGTCGTTGTGATATCTTCGCATTAAGATTAAATCACGATATTTCAGCTAAGCATGAGATTACTTGGATTTACAATTAGCACGAGTTAATCGTATTGTGATTAATTTGGTTTTGTTTGTTGAGATTTATAATTAACCTGTATTTTATTGAGGGTTTCTTTTCGATAATTGTTTAAATGAAAAGAAACTTCTTCGAGGAATAGATATGAGTATTGAAATACCTATACCAAATTGGGCTAAAACGATTAAAACGGTATATTTTGGATTTGATGGTACGTTAGCTGAGGATGGAAAGCTCATTGGGGGTGTCGAAAATAAGCTAAGAGAGCTTGCTTCATTAGTAGATATTTACGTGCTAACTGCGGATACATTTGGCACCGCCAAAGACGTTTTGTCATCTCTACCCGTTAATGTAGTCACTTTAGACCACTGTAATACTCAAAGACAGAAAAGCGAGTCTATATCTACACCATCCTCAAGCTCTGTTGCTATTGGTAGAGGTCTAAACGATGTACTTATGCTTGAAAAAGTGACGTTAGGCATTGTCGTTCAGACAGCGGAAGGCGTTCACCCAAAAGCACTTATGCGAGCAGATCTAATCTCTAACAGCATTCACGAAGCCATCGATTTACTTTTGAATCCGAAAAGATTGGTATCTGGTTGTCGTATATAAGTTCATTAGCAACATATTCAACATAACTAATATGCGGAGCAATCCAGTGGAAAGTTAACTGCTTACCAGTTGAATACGAATTAATAACCACGTGAGAACGAGAAATGAAAAGAAAATTAGTACTAATGATATTAGTTGCACCACTAACTCTATTTGGTTGTGCAAACAACATACACCAAGCCCCTAAACCGGTGAAAACTGAGGTTCAGCATTATTGTGAGGCGAATGGTGGTAGCTTTATAACCGCTTCTAATGAGTGCAAACTCGAAGATGGCAATATTATGGATGCGACGGTTTATTTTCAAGATCATCAACCGGACTATTAATCATAATACTTGCTGATGTTATGTCTTTAGTGATTCCTTGGGTTTAGGGAGATGAAGATGATTGCTCTGCATTAAATCCGTTGCGGATATTTGTGAATGTAATTGCTGCGAAGAGCGTTATCACCATTGATAAATGCCAAGGTTCACTCAAACCTATCCGAACCAATCCCATACTAACCAGGGATGATACAATCATCTGCCCACCTCCAGATAAAGCGGCGGCGACACCTGCTTGTTTTTTGTATGGAAGAAGGACCATTGCTTGAGAGCAAGGGAGTGCGATGCCGTTTCCTAAAATCATCAAAAACTGACCTAACATTAAATGGATAGGTTCGAGGGGAGATAGAAATAACCAAAGTGCTGCAATTAAGTGTATGAGAGGCGTACAAAAGAGCATGTTTCTTGTACCGATGATAGGACGTATTCGATTACATAGTGTCGTACCTAAAATCATACCGAAAGCCGGGATAAGCGCCCATAATGCGTACTCATCAGAATTCATACCAATTTGATTCTGCATGATAAAAGGCATAACGGATACGGTAGTGATCATTAAACTGAAGTTCAGCCATCCGATACTGGCGAAGCTCATAAAGTAGGTCGAACGCATCAGTTCCCAGTATTGGCACAGCATTTTTCGTGGAGATGGTATTGAAGATTTTTGAGCTACTGTTTCTTTGAATTGGAAAGCAATGACTATCCATGCCAATGCAACATAACTAAACAAGGAAACGAAAACCATGCTCCAACCGAAATGGAAGTTGATGAAACCGCCGAGGACTGGCGCAATGACAGGGGTTATGGAAGCGGCCATTGCGATGTAGGACATAGCAATTGGAAGATCAGCACCGTTAAACTGGTCTCTGGTTGATGCTCTAGCGAGTACGGCACAGCATCCCGTCCCTAAGCCTTGTAAAAATCGGCCTAATACCATCCCTTCAAACGTACTCTGAAAGACAATTATTGTTATTAGCCCCATTAAGGCGATGATGAGTCCCGATAACAGGACTTTTTTTCGTCCCACAGCATCTGAAATGGGACCATACAAGAATTGAGATGGTCCGAAACCCAATAAATAGATACCGACCAGAAGCTGTGCTTGGTCCAAAGAAATATCAAAATCCGCAGCAATCCAAGGCAGTGATGGGAATACTAAGCCCATACTCAACTGACCAACGCTAATAATTAGGCAGGCGAGTAGTATTACTTTGTAGCGAATTCCATTTGTCATTGGTGTTCCATCAAGAGACTCTAAGACTAGATAGAGGAGTTGGGAGTTGAATTTGTATTACATAATACTCTGTTTATTTCGATTATGCGCTAGGTTTGAATGTAAATCTTAGTAAAAAACCAACGGTAACAATGGGCTACCGTTGGTTAGCTAGGGCCTAAATACCCTTCGAATATTGGTGGTTTGTTGTTGGCGAGATGAGAGTCGCTATAACAGCACCTGATGTATGCTCTGGCTCAGCCAACCACTGCAAAAAACTGTTGATAATTAGCTGCTTATCGTCGTTGACCTTAGTTTCAGTTTGAATGTTGCGCATATCAATGAATACATCCGTAATTAGATCGTTGTGGTCATTGAGTACTTCAAGGTTTAGAACATTCAACTCACTATAAAGGCTATTAAACGAGCCTTTTTGTTTATCGACCACATATGGGTTGTCTTTTAAGTTAATGATGGACGTTCGTTTACTGCAGCGCTTCAAACAGCCATTATTTACCTTAATCTTTTTACATCCTTCAGTTTGTTGGAATAAGCACTGTCGACTGGTAAG
Source organism: Vibrio sp. SCSIO 43133 (assembly GCF_023716845.1). NCBI lineage: Bacteria > Pseudomonadati > Pseudomonadota > Gammaproteobacteria > Vibrionales > Vibrionaceae > Vibrio > Vibrio sp. SCSIO 43133. The sequence continues at coordinate 667,982 of NZ_CP068025.1, read as the reverse complement.
TAACGTATTTGGGTGATAAACACTGTAGAACGTTCGCATCGTAGTTGGACGACGGATGTACTTGAGCTGTTTTTTGCTCAGTTCATTCGATAAGAACGCGCCACTGGCTTGGTATTCGTCGTTTAAACATTTGAGCGAATAAGAGTTCGCAGTGTTCATCTGAGGGCCGGCGATCCAATTCAACCCAGTACTTTGTGCGTAAAAGCCGACACCTGAATTATTAGTTACCAGTGTCGATGGATTAATGGCATCTAACAGCTGTTTCGCCGCCTCAAAATCATCACCAATTAAAATGGCAGGGAACCATGGTTTGAGTCGAGGATTAGCTTCAAGGAGTGCAATGAGTGATGTTAACTCGGCTTTTAGACCCATCGGCAATTGATAGTAGACATCGACATTATCGTTAAGCGTTAGACTGACGTCCTGTTCCGATGAAACAAGTATGGAAAGGCGCTTTTTACTACCAATTGTCGGGTTTTCAAGTAGAGGCGCTAGTTTAGGAGCTTCAATGGAGCCTTTTAAGCTGGTTACGGTATTCGTTGCACCGAGGTCCATCGCCGAAACTTCACACTCAACATGTTGAATAATTTTGGTTTTCTTATCGTAAAGACGACGTTTTACGGACTGAATTTCATCACTGGTAGTGCATTGATAGACCGTTGAGAAGTGCTTTACTGCGTGATCACGCGGGTTGTCGATATACATGTTTTTTCCAAACTCGCCTTGCAGGAAGCCATTGGAAAAATCACGATTAAATACGGTGTAAAGATCGGTTGTATCATTGGAGAGTGCTTTGCCGTCGCACAGACGGTCAATTTGTTTTCTCCAGTTATCAACGACAGTATAGACGTAATGAGGCTTCTTAATACGGCCTTCTACTTTGAGAGAATAAACTCCAGCATCGGCTAATGCTTGCAGGTCATTAAAAGCGGAATTGTCTTTTAAGTTTAATGGGTAATCGGAACCTACTTTTGTCGTCTCATACTGCTCACGACATGGCTGGCTGCAACGTCCGCGGTTGCCTGACGCACCATTGCGAGCAGAGCTAATATAGCAAAGGCCGGAGAATCCAATGCAATATGAACCATGGACAAAGACTTCCATTAACACGCTGTGCTGGTGGCCGAATTTGGCTAAATGGCCAATTTCTTTGATATTCAACTCGCGCGAAAGATTAACTCGACTTACCGTCATCTGCTTTAAGAACTCAATTTGCCCAGTATTGTGGGTATTGAGCTGAGTAGATGCGTGCACATCTAATTCAGGAAAATGGTGCTTGAGTAGGTAAGCGAGTCCTAAGTCTTGAACGATGACGCCGTCAATATCAGTTTGTGCTAACTGAGCAAGCAGTCGAATGACTGCTGGAATCTCACTCTCCAGGATCAACACATTAAGCGTCAGGAAAATCTGGCAGTTGTTAGCGTGTGCGAGTGTCAAAACACCTGTTAAGTTTTCTAAGGTTAGGTTTGCTGCGCGGTTTCGAGCGTTAAAGCGGTCTAGTCCGCAATAAACGGCATCAGCGCCTGCCGCAATTGCTGCTTTAATAGATTCAACATCACCACCAGGTGCTAAAAGCTCAAACTGATCTCGTGTCACAACTTATACCCTACCAATAAAAACGAGGGCGTATTCTACGGGAACTTAAGCAGAATTTCTCACCTTATTAACAATAAGGATAAGCAAGGTGTTAACGTTTGAGTGAAACCGCGACCGATTCATAGGTGAAAAGTGGATTAGAACCAAGCACCATAGATTCCCCGAGTACCGAATGAATATTGATGAGGTAGGTGGTTAATAACTCACGATAATCGGAGCGTGCTGAATAGATCGCTTTGTGCACTACCATGTCGAGTTCACTTGGGGCATACAAACGGCGCCACTGTTGGTAGTGATGAACGTGTAAGCTTCTAACCTGAGTACATCTACTTGTTAACGACAGAATGACCGAATTATGGTCAATATTCCTTAAAAAGAGCGTTAATCGTTACGCTCTTTAATCGTTATCAAATTTGTATCCCCTTACTTTATATCTATTATTCGACTTAAGTTATCCAGCCATTCGCGCTGATTTATCCGTTGAATGAAAGCTCAAATATCTGTCCTTTTAGAATGACAAATAACTTGGATTCTTCGTCTCTGGATCAAAAATCATCTTGACATAGTGGTAGGTTATTAATTAAGTTAATGACATAAACTTAATGGTGTTAACTTAATGAGAGTGACCAGGTAATGACAAACAAGAAAGGTAAAGGTCGCCCTGCGCAAATAACAAGATCTGAAGTGATTGAATGCGCACTACAAATAGGGTTGTCCAATGTGTCAATGCACACACTGGGTAAGCAACTTGGTGTGAGTGCGACTGCACTCTATCGTCACGTAAGTTCAAAGGAAGAGCTTATCGTTTGTTGCAGCGACTACGTAATTGAGAAAATCGAACTACCACAAGAGAAAGAGTGGGATAAGTATCTTTACGCGTTTGCAGAAAATTTCAGGTCGGTATTACTTTCTTATCCGAATTCCGTTGAGTTTGTTAGATACAACCAGCAGTTTACTCCCGCAAGTAGCGTGCTCGCCAATGATGTATTAGGGGTTTTTCGGAAATCAGGCTTTGAGGCAGAAGTTGGATTTATGGCGTTCGCGAGTGTTTATACGCGTGTAACGGACATTGTTCAGCACCAAGAACAAGCGAAACTGCAACCTCAAACTGCATCTAATCAAGAGCCTTCTTCTTTGATTGACAACACGTTGCCGAATCTAGCGTGGTTACTGAAACAGACGAAACCCGTTGACTATGAAAAGTACTTTGTTGACGGGATCAAAATTACTATCGAAGGGCTAAAAGTGGTGTATTCACAACGCAATAGTGAGGCTTAAATGTCGATTTTTATAGACAATGCAATAAGTGGATGGATTCGTAAAGCAGAGCAAACCGGGGAGTTAAAGGACAATCCCTACAAAGGAAAAAGTATTGATTTGGAAGATTATTTTAATACGCCAGCAGAGCACCGCATGGGTATGAAAATACTCAAAGATGCCAATTGCCTTCCTCCGGCAATTCAATTAATGAAAGAGATTGAAGTAAAGAAAGAGCAATTCCAACAAGAAGCTAACGAGCATTCAAAGGAGGCTCTAAGAAAAGAGATTATCTCTTTAGAGCTGAAAAGAAACCTGCTCCTGGAGAGCCAATAATGAAAGCTTGTCCATTTTGCGGAAGTAATATGTTACTAGTGGAATGGAGGACCTCAGCTTGGAATGAAAGATACTCAGATTGGCACGTGATTTGTCAAGATTGCGCTTGCTCCGCGCCGACCTATATTTGGAATAGAAGACACAACAGCTCAGGAACCGTAAAGCCTTTCAGTGAGATTGGAACAAGGAACGCGCTTGTCAATTTAGCTTAAAACACTTAAGTCAAAGTCTTGTGCTCAATCTATATGACCAATCAAGTGTCTAGAGTAGATTCTTTATTAGAGTCTACTCTAGAGTAACGAACTATTTGTTTAGACACACTTTCTGAAAGTCATTCCATTCACCCACCCCCGGAGCCACTTCTAAGCAGCCTTCCTTAGTGTCCATAACTGCGGTTAGCGTAGAGATAAAATCCGACCCATATGCTGCATGTTGAGCGATAGGTTTGGTATTAAGCACGTACTTTGCTGCGTCAACATTTCCCTCAGGGCTATTATCGATAAACTGTTGAGCAAACTCTGCGCGCCATTCAGTGTAGGCAGTAGCGATGGTGCGTTTTCTGCTTTTCTCGCCTAACCCTACTGATTCAGCAAAAGACTGCATCACGCCCGGACGTTCGGAATGGTTCGCATGACCGATACCTGCTGGACGTTTTATGACGTAATTATCGCCTTCTAGCATTTCTATACCAATGGTATCGCCATTTGCATCTGCAAAGTTAAAATGCGATGCAACAACCGTTCGGTGTTTCTCTAGAATTTTCTCTGCTTCTTCCACGCTTTTGGCATGACGAGCTAAGTAGTTTTGAAGAGCGCCAAGTTCGATTGCACTATTAGATTGAACACCTACACCTTTTGAGTCAGTGCCCTGAAAGTTAATCACCACACCTATGTCTTTGCCAAGCGTTTGGCCAGAGCCATAAAAACCGGACGCCATGACTTGAACGTAATCGTCAGCTTGAAGAACCCAATAGTTGCCGCCAGATAAAGAAGGGGTATCGTTGACTTGTCCAACCACCCCTGTACCTGCAAAACTAATGGTTGTACAGCCACTTAATGATGATTGGGCTGCTGACGCTAACGCGGCGTCAAGTTGAGATAATGTGAACATCCTTTCTACAGAAATACCTCCGACTTCTGCCAATGCTTCTACTATTTCAAAGTACTCGGGATTGAGTTTTCTCGAGTTCTCCAATACTTTCATGGAGTCTTTTTCGAATTCGACAACATCAATTCCCGCCAGTTTGTAAACATACTCTGCCTCTTTAATGCCTCGTCTCACCTCATCGCCAATTTGCTTTTCAAAAACCGTGACATAGCTTTTGGAGTCAAGACCTCGAATATCCACAACTGGCAAGCTTTTCTGTTGTACAAATGTCTCTGGAGCGTAATAGGGTTGATTAACATTCAAACCTTGCGCAGGCTCGAGAGATATTGCGTTTGCACCACTAGACAGCGTTAGTGCAGCGATGATTAAAGCTTGATGAGTAGTTTGCATAAAGGTGCCCTCAGTTAAAATATAAGGTTTGATAACTAGTGTTGTGTGTAACCTGGTATAAACTTATCATTTGATATATCCGTTATTCGGATAGGTTGGGCGTGTAAATTCCACATAATGGACAAATCGAAATGGCAGAGATTGAAACAGAAGGTTTTGAGTTTTTTGGGGTCGAGGAACAGGTGTTCCGAAAAATGGTTATAGAGAGAATGGAAGCATTGATGGTTCAGACCCAGCTTTCCAAGAACTCACTGGCAAAAAAAGCAGGAATTGGTCGGTCTGCGCTTTATGAGAAAATGGATAGAGAAGGAAAGAGCCATTTTACTATTCTAGATTTTTTCCGTATTGCGAAAGCACTTGATGTTAGTCTTCTTCAGCTATTCCCTATGACCAGCTTAGAACGACTTCATGGCGGGCAATTACCGTTATCCGCAAGCACGTTGAAGTTTCTGGATCTAATGTTGGCAGCTCCGAAAGAAGATGTTGAGTACTTATCAGAATTCTACCGTACATTGAAAAAACGAGACGAGCAGAAAGCATAGCAATTATTTGTTCATCAGGTCGTAAGTAGAAACGCCTTTCCATATTCCAGACAAAACAGGGCTATGTTTTCCATATAATGGACATTGTCTTTGATACGATTTTTGTCGTTGGCACAGTTGGTGTGCCTGTCGAAATGTTATCGGAGATCTTGTATGAAAACCTTACTTAGAACTGTCCCACTGTCTTTATTATTGCTGTTACCGTTGACCGTAAGTCACGCTGCTTCATCTCCCGAACCTACTGCTCGTGAGTCCCAAACCGAACAATACGCTATGGTGATCGCATCCGGAAAACTCCTAAGTCTGACGAAATGGAAAGTTGAAGTCGACTTTGGGCAAGAACTGGAGATTGGCGTTAGGAACAAAGACCTGCTACGCGACGAAAATGGCAAAACCATTGCGTTTAACTCGCCAATGGATGCCCTAAACTACATGAATAGTCAGGGATGGGTGCTTGTTTCTACAGCTACGACGGAGAGCAAGTTTACCGCTGTAATGAAGCGTACAGCGCATCAGTAAGTAGGTAGGTTGCGCGTATGATGAGCAAAGTAATAAACGTTTCGATGACTGACGTAGATAAGCAGGCTGAGCTGTGGCGGAATAGAACTGTAGCACCTCGACCCAAGGTACCTGCTTTGTGTGTGAATTCCGCATTAACGTATGTTCGAAATCTATTTCTTCACGAGTCGATTCTGCAAGAGCCGAGCCACGGCTGCGGTTGGTTAGATGATCTTCTAAGCGGATGTTCTCGATATAGTGCTCTGCATTACAGTGAAATTTTAATCGTCAGCAGTTTGGTAATAAAGCACCGTTTGGAATTTGAAGGCAATGGTTTACTAATTAAGCCAGCATTATACGGTGAGACGCTTGATGTTGAACCTATGTGGGGAGAGGGGGGAGATAAGCGCCAAACGCTCATTCATATCTTGTATTTGCTTAGTAATATGGTGAAACGAACAGGCACGCCAAGTAGTTCGCTTATTACTAGTGCTTTCGTTAGTGCTATAGAGTGCTTCGATGCGATTGGATTAGAGTGCAGGTCATGTTACTTAATCAAGACATCTAGTGGGATGCTGCAAATAAAAACGGCCACCTTGTCTTAGACAAGTTGACCGTTTAATTTTCAGCTACGCAAACGTAGATTAATCGCAAATCTCAATTGTTGTATCGCCTTTATTCACAATAGCCTCTAATTCTTTAGTCAAAGGCGCATCAGTGAATAAGCAACTTGCATCACTAATTGGGCCTAATTCAATGGACCCCTTTGGGATAAACTTAGTTGAATCCAAAGCGACCAACACATGTCGAGCCGATTTCATTACTGTTTGAGTAATCAGAGTTTCGCTCAAGTCATATTCCAATAAAGTGCCATCAACATCGATAGATGCTGCACTGGTAATAAGGAAATCAAAACGGAAGTTGGAAATAAAGTCCAATGCTTCAGTCCCGACAATACCACCGTTAAATGCCTTGACCTTGCCACTTGGTATCAGAACATCAAATGTCTTGTTACCGTGTAACACATTCGCAACACGTAAGCTGTTAGTAATAATCTGCAAGTTACTCTTGTTAAGCAGATGACTCGCAATAACTTCAGCGGTCGTACCAATAGTGATGAATACCGTTGAATTATCAGGAATCATATCCGCAATACGTTTAGCAATAGCGTTTTTTTGTTCGGTCTCTGACACCTTACGGACTTCGTAATCTAGGTTCGTTTTGGTAGCAGGAGAACTTGCTCCACCATGGTGACGTATTACAAGGCGCTCTTCACTGAGTTTCTTAATATCACGACGAATCGTTTGAGTCGAAACGTCGAGCATTTCTGCGAGTTCTTCGACGGTGTAGTAACCTTTGTCGTTAACGAACTGTAATAATTTATCTTGTCTTGGATTAGTCACGATAACCCTTCTTTTTTATTATTAGTTTTATATAGTGTCATCCACTTCTTTTCGGGTTGGAATACCTTCGCGGCCTCCAAGTTTCTTACATTTCAGCGCAGCTACGGTATTGGAAAAGATAATGGATTGACGCGTTTCCATACGCTCTGCAACAGCGACAGCAAGTGCTCCGTGGAAGACATCGCCTGCACCTGTGGTGTCAACAACATCTACTTTCAGACCTACTTGATGTGCGAGTTCGCCATTTTCAAGCCAATAACATCCTTTTGAACCGACTGTAACATAAACTCGTCCAGATGTCTTTTTTTGAGCGATTTTGAGACCTTCAACAGGATCGCTTGTTCCAGTGAATTTTTCGAGACCTGGCTCACTAAAAGCGACGTGATCTGCTAATTCTACAAGTTCATCAATGGGTTCGGGAGTTATGTCTGCATCTAAAACCGAGGGAATACCCAGTTCTCTTGCTTGCTGTAGTGCATATTTTGCGCCATCTATCCAACGAACATCTGTAAGAATTGTGGAATATGTCGAAAAATCAACATTTTTAAGAGGGGTAGCATCGCGCAATAGAGACTTGTCTTGATAGTTGACTATCATTCGTTCGCCTTCTTCATCGACGATGACTGCTGAAAATGCAGAGGACGCACCTTCGATTTTCACCATCTTGTCTACGCCAACACCATAGCTGCCCAATTCGGTCAACATGGTATCAGCAACGCTGTCACAACCAACACGACCTATGAAGTCAACGTCATGGCCTAACTTAGCCACTGCGACCGAAGCAGTAGCAGCTGGTCCACCACCAACTTCAAAGTAATCGTGTGCAACATATTTGCCGCCCTGAGTCGGGAGTTGGGAAACCAATTGCACTCGGTCTAATACTGTAATACCAACACAAGCTATCGCCATTTTATATCTCTTATCGTTTCAAACATCATTGGAAAAAAAAGTGGTGAAACTATCGTTAGCTTTAAGGAAAAATCTCCGTCGAAAACCATCGAGTGTTTTCACAACTCATGGGCTCATTATAAGGACTAAATAGATTTGCGATGAGAGTATTCTCACAAAAAGATAATAAATGGACACAAAACAACAAAATGTGACAAATGTTGTGGTTATTAAATCTCGAATGATTATAGTAAGTAGCAATTCAATAACAGAACTAAGGACTTTTTCATGTCAACAGTAGGATTCATCGGTCTAGGTCAAATGGGCAGCCCAATGGCAGCAAACCTTATTAAAGGTGGCCACTCTTTACGCGTGTTTGATATCAGCGAAACTGCTGTCGCAAAGATGGTTGAGTTAGGTGCTACAGCCGCCACATCACCAGCAGACGCTGCATCTGACGCTGAGTTTGTTATTACTATGCTGCCTAATGGCGCACTGGTCAAAAGTACACTCTTTGGTGACAGTGGCGTTACAGAAGGCTTAGATAAGCAGGCGTTACTTATCGACATGTCGACCATCCACCCGTTTGAAACTGATGCGCTTATTAACGAGATGTCCGAAAAAGGCTTCTCAATGATGGAAGCACCAGTAGGTCGAACATCTGATCATGCGATCAAAGGTGAGCTGTTGATTCTTGCTGGTGGTACTCCAGAGCAAATCGCCAAAGCACAACCATTATTTGATTGCATGGGTTCTGAAACAATTGATGCTGGTGGCCCAGGTAAAGGTATTCGCGTAAAAATCATTAACAACTATATGAGCATTGCTCTTAACGCATTGTCTGCAGAAGCGGCGACACTTTCTGAAGCTATTGGTCTTGAGTTTGATGCAGCATTGAAAGTCATGAGTGGTACTCCAGCGGGTAAGGGTCACTTTACAACAACCTGGCCGGGCAAAGTATTAGCAGGCGACCTAAGCCCTGCATTTATGCTGGATTTAGCGCATAAAGATCTAGGAATTGCTTTGGATCTTGCTAACCAAGTGAATGTACCAATGCCTTGTGGTGCGGCATCTCGCGAGCTATATAGTGTTGCGCGTGCAGCAGGCCGAGGTCGTCAGGATTGGACTGCGGTATTTGAACAGCTACGCGTTACTTCAGGTCTTGAAGCAAAAATTAAATAACGGATAGAGGCAATCACGTGAAACTGACTCAAGAAAACTGGGGCCACATTGAGGGTCAAGAGGTACCGGTTAAGCTCTTTACGTTGGCGAATGAACACGGTATGACGATACGTGTAACAAATTACGGGTGTATTGTCTCTTCCATTGAAGTCCCAGACCGTAACGGCCAGATTGCTGATGTGGTTCTAGGTTATGAAAGCCTTGAAAAGTATGTTGCTGGCCACCCGTTTTTTGGAGCAGTCGCGGGGCGCTTTGCAAATCGAATCAGAGATGGCCGTTACCAATTAGATGGACAAGTCTTTCAGTTAGAAACGAATGAGCTTCCGATGGGGCAGCATTTGCACGGTGGCTCAAAAGGGTTCGACAAATACGTTTGGAATTACACGCTAGAAGAGCAAAGTGAAGCGATTTTTGTTCATTTCAGTCGAATCTCTCCGGACGGTGAGTCAGGGTTTGGTGGCAACTTAGTCGTGACACATTCAATCGGCCTGGATGAACAGAACCAAGTCCATTACAACTTTACTGCTCATACCGATCAGTCAACGGTCGTCAATTTGGTCAATCATAGTTATTACAATCTTGGTGGGCATGATTCAGGAACCGTTGATAATCATCAACTAACACTGCACTCAGAGTTCTATACTCCAGTGGATGAAACCATGATTCCAACGGGAGAAATTTGTTCGGTAACGGGCAGTGATCTCGACTTTACCTCCCGCACAGAAGTAGGCAACAGAGAGTTTGACCACAACTTTATATTAAACGGCGATACAGACCGACGAGGTTATCGAATTGCTGCTGAACTGTATGAACCTAATAGTGGTAGAGCAATGACGGTCTTTACTACTCAACCTGCGGTGCAGTTCTATAACGGTTTCAAGTTGTCGAATAAGCCTTGGTATGGTCGCAACGGTCATAAGTATGAAAATCGTGAAGGACTATGTTTGGAAACGCAGCATTATCCGGATAGCCCTAACCAAGCGCATTTTCCATCCGTACGTTTGAATCCTGGTGAACTGTTCGAAGAAAAAACTATTCACCGTTTTGAGGTGAAATAGACCTAAAAATCAGCGAACCGCTATTGCCGTTCGCTAGATAACAATAATGATACTGAATTCAATGCGATGGACTGATAGGGTCGGTCGCAACAAAAAATAACGAGGAAACACCCTATGAAATGGATTAATACCCGATCCCATAACACATGGTTAGATAACGAAACTGACCGCATTTTTGAGTTTGGCAGAAACTCTGTGGTACCAAACGGTTTTGGTTGGATTGGTAACAACGGCAATGTGCGCGAAGAGATGGGCACACGTCTTTGGATAACTGCGCGCATGCTCCATTGTTATTCCTTGGCTGCACTCATGGGACGCCCTGGCGCCTATGACCTTGTCGAGCACGGTATTAAAGCTCTAGAAGGCCCGTTGAAAGATCAGGCTCACGGCGGTTGGTTTGCGACAATAGATAACGAAGGCGAAGGCATTGTTGATGAGTCAAAACAAGGCTACCAACATGCGTTTGTGCTCCTTGGCGCAGCGAGTGCAGTCACTACAGGTCACCCTCGTGCGCAAGCACTTCTAGAAGAAGCCATTGCCGTATATGAAAAGCACTTCTGGGTCGAAGATCGTCAAATGTGCTTCGAGTCTTGGGACAGAGAATGGACTGAAACCGAAGATTACCGCGGCGGTAATATGGCGATGCACTCTGTAGAGGCTTTCTTGATTGTTTACGATGTGACAAAAGATAAGAAGTGGTTGCAGCGCGCACTTAACATCACCGAGTTTATGATCAACAAAACAGCGAAAGGGTTAAGCTACCGCGTTAATGAACACTTTGATTCTGAGTGGAAACCTCTTCCTGATTACAATAAAGAAACACCAGCAAGTCATTTCAGAGCATATGGTGGTACACCAGGCCACTGGATCGAATGGGGACGTTTGATTTGTCACTTACGTGCAACCTTGCTAGAAATTGGCGAAGATTGTCCAGAATGGTTGTTAGAAGACGCTATTGGACTATTTGATGCTACGGTGCGTGACGCATGGCATGTCGACGGTGCGCCGGGCTTTGTTTATTCGGTAGATTGGGATGGCAAGCCAGTAGTTCGTGAGCGTATCCGCTGGGCTCCTGTAGAAGCGATTGGTACTGCTTATGCTCTATTTACAGTAACGGGTGATAAGAAGTACGAAGATTACTATCGTACATGGTGGGATTATTGCCGTACCTATTTGATTGATTATGAGGGATGTTCTTGGTGGCAAGAGCTGGACGTAAATAACCAAGCTGGTACTAGCAAGGTATGGGATGGTAAACAAGATATTTACCACTTAATGCATTGTTTGGTGATTCCTAGATTGCCACTGACTCCAGGGTTAGCTCCTGCATTATCTCAAGGCTTGCTTGACCAAGATATGAGATAACCTCCTAATATCATTGGATATTAATTTTAAGTCTTTCCGAAAGATGACGGTGTAGTGCCGTCATCTTTTTTTTGTTTTTAACATTTTGGTAGAGAAAATCAAAAAACAACATAAAGATGTGCTCTATAGCTCATTTTTGTCCTTAATTGAGCGTTTATGTCATAAAGTGATACATAACTAACAGAAGTGGACGTTTTGTACTGGTAAATTACTACAGTAACGAACAAATACAGAGGAACACTCACAATGCCTTATATGTCAGGTAAAACAATGATTCAAGAAGCGTGGAACAATGGCTATGCCATCGGCGCTTTTACTGCACACAACTTAGAAACAATTAAAGCAGTGCTTCTTGCCGCTGAGAAAGAGCAATCACCAATCATGCTTCAAATCGGCCAAAAAGCGATTAATGAAATGGGCATGAAACCGTTACGCGATGCTGTTGACTCTCTAATACAACATCACCAGATTTCAGTGCCAATCTGTATTCACCTTGATCATAGCCGCAAGTTCGAACAGTGCATGGAAGCAGCAACCCGTGATTTCCAATCGCTGATGTTTGACGGTTCGGCACTTCCTTTCGAAGAGAACATTCGCATTACTAAAGCTGTCGTCGACGTAGCTAATGCACTTGGCTTAGGTGCTGAAGGTGAGATTGGCAAAATTGGTGGTACTGAAGATGACATCACTGTTGATGAGAAAGATGCAATGATCACCACGGTTGAAGAAGCTCTGGACTTCTCTGAACGCACGGGTGTTGATTATTTGGCCGTTTCTATCGGTACCGCTCACGGTGTATATAAAACAACACCAGAGCTGAAATTTGACCGTTTAAGCGAAATCAAAGAAGCAGTGAAAAAACCTATTGTACTTCATGGTGGCTCAGGTGTACCTGATGACCAAGTAGTCGAAGCTGTGAAACGTGGTGTAGCGAAGATCAACGTTGATACTGAGCTACGTCAAGGCTTTATCAAAGGTGTTCAAGCTCACTGGAAACAGAATGAAAATGACTTCATTTTAGCGGATGTCATGAACACAGGTATTGAATCAATGATGGAAGTTGTTCAACACAAAATCCGTCTATTTGGCTCAAACGGTAAAGCTTAAAACGACCAAATGTCCATAATGTGACATTAACCCTACAAAAAACGACATATTGTTGCTCAGTGTGAAAACACTCACGGTTAAAAATTACTAACTGGGTTATCAATATAAATAGAGTGGACAATATGTCGTTTAAATAACAAAAATTATTATTTTTTATGGTGGTTCTATGCTTAAAGCAATGGAAAACGCTTTAAATACGATTAATGCGCCAATAGCGCGCTGGACAGCAAATATAGCAGGTTTCTTCTTGTTAGTGATGACTGTCATCGTATTGATTCAAGTAGCCTTTCGCTACATTTTAAACACTCCTTTGGGGTGGACAGATGAATCATCTCGTTTCTTGATGATCTACATGACTTATCTTTGCCTACCAATCATCTACCTAGATGAGCGTAATATCGCGATGACATTCGTCACCGACAAATTAAAAGGGACACGTATCTTCGAACTCTTGATGGTATTTGGCCATGTCGCTAGCTTGATCTTGTTCGCGGTCTGGATTTACTTCGGTTACGCGTTCTACAAAACAGGGTCGGTAATGGCGGACAGTCTTCCTATTCCAATGTTTGTCGTGTATGCGATTCCACCGATTATGTTGGCGATTTCGTGTCTATTTGCTCTCCAAAAGTTACTTGGCGCATTACACAACCTGATTCATTTCGATCCTGCTGAACATAATTCATCAGCAGTAGAAGCGGCCGAGTAGAGGTAACGTTATGGTTTCCCCAATTTTCCTAGTTTATTTCCTAGCATTCCTATTAATGGGTGTGCCTGTGCTGATGGCATTAGGTTTGTCGCCAATCATCACATTTATTCAAAATGACCAAGTACTGTTCATCAACATGCTTTATCAACGCTTGTACTCTGGTCTTGATAACTTTCTTCTACTAGCGCTGCCATTCTTTATGTTGGCGGGTGAGTGTATGTCGAGCGGCGGTATCACGCCACGTATTATCTCTTTCGCTCAAACTCGAGTTCAGCACCTACGCGGTGGCTTAGGACACGTAGTTATTCTTGCCTCCACGCTGTTTGGTGCACTAACCGGATCGGCAGTGGCGGCGACATCGGCGATCGGCAACATGCTGATTCCAGAAATGTCCAAATACAAGTATGACAAGAGCTATTCAGCGGCGTTAACGGCGGCGGCGACGGTACTTGGTAATATCATTCCACCTTCTGGTCTGATGCTGTTGTATGCGTTCGTAATGAATACTTCTGTCGCTGCTATGTTTATTGCTGGTATTGTCCCAGGAATCATCTTCTGTGTTGGCTTGATGCTGGTAAACCGAATGCAAATTCGTAAGTATCCTGAAGTACAAACTCTGCCTCGTGCTACAAAGCTAGAGCGCAGTCAAAGTTTGAAACTGGCGATTCTGCCGTTGTTGACACCAGTCATCATTCTCGGTGGTATCTATGGCGGTATCTTTACGCCAACGGAAGCGGCAGCAGTAGCAGTAGCTTATGCCATCTTCCTGTCGGTTTATGTCATCAAAGTGACCAATATTAAAGCTACCTATGCGTTGTTTGCAAAAGTAGCGGTGAACGCAGCAGCCGTACTTATCATTGTTGCAGCGGCAAGTGGCTTTGCGTCAGCGATCAGTTTCTCAGGTATTTCGAATACGGTTACAGAGTTCTTTAATAGCATTACTCGTGACCCACTGATGCTGTTCTTCATCATCAACATCTTCCTATTCATCGTAGGCATGTTCTTAGATGCTGGTCCAGCAATCCTAATCTTCGGTCCTATTATTGCGCCAATCATGATCAATGCGGGTGTCGACCCAGTGCACTTTGGTGTGGTGATGTGTGTCAACCTATCTATTGGTCTTGCGACACCACCTATGGGACTGGTTTTATTCGTTGCTTCGGGCGTATCCGGACAACCCCTACAGAAAATTTCGAAGGCGATCATTCCATTCTTGATTGTAGAGTTCTTGATCATCTTCCTCATCTCATTCTTCCCGGAATTAGTGATAGGCCTACCTAAGCTGTTGGGCGTGATGTAGAGCTGATTCAAAAGAATACGTGAAACAAAAATTTATAAAGATAAAAGGAACATAGAATGAAAAAAACACTACTAGCCGTCGCTGCCACAGCCATGCTTGCTTCTGGCGCCGCTTACTCAGCAGACTATAAACTGACGGTTCCACACGTGTCTAACCTAGATAGTTATAACCATCAATCGCTACTGGTTTTCAAAAACTTTGTAGAGTCTCGTTCTAACGGTGCGATTGAAGTAGACATCTATCCATCAGGTCAGCTATGTGGTACGGCGAAAGAGTGTATTGCTGGAGTTCAAGCAGGAATGTTTGATTATTTCCAAACGACAATTCCTGAGTTAGCGAACTTCTGGCAGCCTGTTGGCGCATTCGACTTACCTTACATGCTTCCAAATGACCGTGTTGCTGAGTGTGTATACGACAACGAAGAGTTCATTGGGGATGTACGTGGTGAGCTTCTAAAGAAAGCGCCTAACGTTCGTCTAATGATGGTATCGAACTCTGGTGGTTGGCGTAACATTGCTACGACTAAGAAGCAGGTGAAAACTCCTGACGACGTGAAAGGTTTGAAATTACGTACTGTACCCGCACGTATTCAACAAGAGCTTGTTAAAGAGCTAGGCGGTTCACCAACACCTATCGCATGGCCTGAAGTGTATACCGCTCTATCAACGGGTGTGGTAGATGGTACTAAGAACGGCATCGTTGATATCGTTCAAAACAAGTTCCACGAAAGCTTGGACTACATCATCCTTGATGGTCACGCGTACATGGGCGGTGCTTGGGTGTTCAATGACATGAAATTCAAGTCTATGCCTGATGAGTTGAAAGCAGTGCTCATTGACGGTGTTGCAGCACAAAACCAATACCTACGTGCTTATCCGAAGCACAAAGAGTTTGAAGCTTACGAAGAGTTCCGCAAAGCGAAAGGGACTATCTATAACCCATCTGCAGAGGAGCGTGCTGAGTTCCAAAAAGTAGCTGGTCCAGTGAAAGATTACTTCCTAAGTACTGCTGGTAAAGAAGGTGAGCAATGGCTACAGCGTTTTGAAAATGAGATCAAAACGTGTGAAGCGAAGATTGATGCTGAATACAAAGTTCAGTTCAAGTAATACGCCAGCTTTTGATTAACGATAGTAGGGCGCTAGGGCACAGACTTTAGCGCCTTCTTCAAATGATTTTTCGATTCAGATTTCTGAATTCTTTAGGGTTAATAAGATGAACTTAGTCGTTACAGAGCAAGGCTTTACCTTGCAACATAAAGGCCGCACGGTTGTCGAGCATAGCGTGTCTAAGCCTGCTCTTTATTTGGGTATTGGTGAAGGCAACTTCGACATGTATCGCGGTAATTTTGATATCACGGATTACGTGACTGAGCGCCTGCCACTACGTCAATTCAAAGTAGACAGTTTTACTCGTGAAGGCCAAGACTTTCATACCATTGGTTTCTATTTTGATGGTAAAGAAGTCATTAAAATGATTGTTGGTGAGACAGCTGAGTCACGCTTAAAAGCGGAATTTGAGGCGATTGATAAGAGCTTCAACCGTTTCTGGATGCGCATCTCAGCAACTGAAGAAGAACGTGTTTTCGGTTGTGGTGAGCAGCTAACGTATCTAAATCTACGTGGAAAAAATTTCCCGCTTTGGTCATCAGAACCGGGTGTTGGCCGTAATAAGAACACTTATGTGACATGGCAAGCGGACGTGCTTGATAAAGCAGGGGGCGATTACTACAACACTAACTACCCGCAACCAACTTTCGTTTCAGACAAAAAGTACTTCTGCCATTTAGAGACTACGGCTTACGCAGATTTTGATTTTACCAATTCAGAGTTTCATGAGCTGCAAGCTTGGGATATCCCGCAATACATTCTGTTTGATGCAGAAGACAGCTACCCAGAACTCATGACCAATATTACAGGTGTCTTTGGTCGTCAGCCAGAAATGCCAGACTGGGTGCATGACGGTGTGATTCTGGGTATTCAAGGCGGTACTGAAATTACCATCGAGAAAGTAGAAGCTGCTAAGAAAGCGGGAATTCAGGTAGCAGGTGCATGGTGTCAGGATTGGCAAGGTATCAAGATGACGTCGTTTGGTAAACGACTTCAATGGGATTGGCAGTGGAACAAAGACCTATACCCAGAGCTAGATACTAAGATTCATGAACTGAAAGAGCAGGGCATACGTTTCTTGGGTTACATCAACCCATATGTGCTTGAAGATTTTCCTCTGTATGACGAAGCACAACAAAAAGGCTACCTAGCTACAAAGGAAGATGGCTCTAAATATGTTGTCGACTTTGGCGAGTTTTATTGTGGCGTCGTTGATTTCACAAACCCAGAAGCTTGTCAATGGTACAAAGGTGTCATCAAAAGCAACATGATTGATTTCGGCCTTGACGGTTGGATGGGGGACTTTGGCGAATACCTCCCTACAGACTGCTCACTAAGCAATGGTGTAAGTGCGGAAATTGAACACAATAAATGGCCTTATCGTTGGGCGAAAGTGCAGCATGAAGCGATTGAAGAAGCGGGCAAAACCGATGATATTTTGTTCTTTATGCGCGCTGGTGGTACAGGCATTCAAGGATATTGTCACACCTTATGGGGTGGCGACCAATCAGTAGATTGGTGTCTTGATGATGGTTTGGCTTCTGTTATTCCAGCGGCTCTGTCTTCAGGCTTAATGGGTAACGGTATTCACCATAGCGACATCGGTGGTTACACTACGTTGCATGGTATGAAGCGTACTAAAGAGTTATTCCAACGCTGGGCAGAAATGGCTGCATTTACGCCAATTATGCGCAGTCATGAGGGTAACCGTCCTGGAGATAACCACCAATATGACTCTGATGAGGAAACCATGAGTCATTTGGCTAAGATGACTAAGATATTTGTCCACCTTAAGCCATACATTAAGGATGCAGTTGCACTTAATGCTAAGGAAGGTATGCCAGTTCAACGTCCATTGTTCATGCATTATGAGTCTGACGACGAATCCTACGACATTAAATATCAGTACTTATTCGGCCGCGATATCCTAGTTGCGCCAGTATACAATCAAGGCGAAACCGTAAAACGTGTCTATCTCCCTAAAGACAAGTGGATTCATGCTTGGACTGGTGAGGTATTTGACGGTGGATGGATAGACGTGGATGCGCCAATTGGAAAACCTGCGGTATTCTACCGCGAAGCATCGAGTTATCGTACTTTATTAGATGGCATTAAAAATGCGTAAATTCAGATAGTTATAGAACTAGTTAAAGCCCTGTGTTAACACAGGGCTTTTTGTTTTGTTGTTTTCAACATAAATGGACAAATAGTTACAATTTCATATTGACATGGTTCACAAAAGAGTGCAAAATTGCGACATAAATCACAAGGTGAGCTGGATTGCAGTTCGCTGCTTTAAAAGGAAAACACATGAACAACACAGCAACTATTGCTCTTGAACAACCAATTGAACTTATTGATTCAAAATCTAAAGTTATACTCCGTGAAGCGCTATCTTTAACAAAAATGGCTGCATCTATCGCAGTACCTCTTTTGCTACTTTCTCTTGCTTGGATCTAATACGATTCGTTATGCACACATGGAAGTGCATTACTAACCTTATCCTCTAACTTTCATAACATATCCCAATACTTTCTACAGATTAGCCTATTGCCGATCAGGCAAGGCCTAATACCAAAGAGTCAATTTTCAGTTAATTCTAACCAATTCTGACTAAGATCAGTGTTATTCGAATTAGTCATTAATGTCCATTCGTGTTGTGAATGCGATCACTCTCACTAATAGTGTAAGTCAGTAAAATACAGGGTCTGCACGATGTAGCAAGCCTACTCGTTAATTCGTATCCGTTTCGCTCAAAAGCGAACAACTCTGGTTAATCAATGCTGTCCATAGAAGATAACAAAAAGAAATGGGATTTTTTCCAAAAGCATCATTGGGTTTCCCCGGAATTCATGTTGTCACCAATTCTGGAATCGTGGGAGCGCTGCTCAAAGCAATCTAGCCCCTATAATTGGTCTAAGCCGCACATTGCCTCAGGTTACACCCTCAAATCACTCATCAAGCGTAATGAGCGAGTGATTACCTGTGCGACTACAGTTATTGAAGATACTTACGATTTGCTGCGTGATGAAGCTGTCATTCTATTTGTGACAGATGATAGTGGTTGTGTCTTATTTACCGTTGGGCATGATGATTTGCTGCGTGAAGTGAATGAACTTGGTTTAAAAAAAGGCTGCTTTTTTTCTGAGGGAAAAGTCGGCACCAATGCTATCAGTTTGACTTTGAATACCCATATGCCAGCGGAAGTATTTGCGGCCGAGCATTTTAATCGACATTTGCATCCTTATGCCACAACGGCGGCGCCTATTTTTGATACGTTCGGACGCTTGAGGGGCACTATTTCTTTGCTAAAACGCGCTAAGGAATACACCAAAGAAAACCATGTGATTATTTCGTCCTGTGCTAAGGAAATTGCATTGCAAATCCATGTGCAAAATGAGCAAGAGAATATGAACCGATTGCTGAATGCGCACAATGCAACATTAGAGTGTATGGATGACGGTTTACTAGCATGGAATGATGAAAACCGTATCACGATGGCAAACCATCAGGCAGAACGATTACTTAAATTTAAGACGTTAGATGTTATTGAAAAAGATATCTTTTCTATTGTTCGCTTTGCGCCTTCTATCTTGAGAAGTATTGAAGAAAACAGCACGATCCGCCGTAAGCAAACCACGGTAGAGATTGGTGGTGAGTTTATTGAATCGATCATCACACTCAGACCATTAGTGGATGGTTCTAAACTGCTCTTTATCCATCCAATCGATAAGATTCGTGAGTTAGCACAGCAGCAAATTGGCGGCAGTGCGAAATACACTTTTGCTAATCTCAACGCGCAGTCAAAAGGTATGAAGCATGTTATTACTGTGGCGAAGCGAGCGATCAAATCTAAGGCACCAATCTTAATTACTGGCGAAGAAGGCGTGGGTAAGTCTGACCTAGCTATGGCGATACACAACGAAAGTGACTTCAAAGATGGACCGTTCATTAGTATCAATTGTCGCTCACTCACTTCAGAAGCAATGATTCGAGAAATGTTGGGTTACGACGATGAAGATGGTCATGGCTTGCCTTCTAAATTCGAATTGGCGCACAACGGTAGCTTGTATCTGGAGAAGATCGAGTATTTAAGTCCTGAACTACAAACTGTGATTTTGAAGTTACTCAAGACTGGCTTGGTGAGTCGTAGTGACAGTCAGCGCTTGATTCCAGTAGCATTTCAGCTTATTACCAGTACCACATCTGACATTAGTGAATATGTGGCGCAGCGCTCCTTTGGTCGTCAACTCTATTACGAAATCTCGTCCAACGAACTCAATATCCCACCATTAAGAAAGCGCAAGGAAGATATCGAGCAATTAGTGATGATGATTATTACCAACTATGAAAAGCGTCACAATGTGGCGGTGTCGATTGAGCGCACAGTAATGGAAGCTTTGGTACAGTTTAGTTGGCAAGGTAACAATTCAGAGTTGAAAAGTCGTATGGAACGAATTCTACTCAACCGCAGTTCCAATATGATTTCGCTCGAAGATATCCCAGAAGAGATTAAACATAATTCTAATGACGCGATGGGAAAGAGTGGTAAGCAAATACTGACACTCGAAGAAGTAGAGAAGAAAGCCATTATCCAAGCTTGGAATATGTTTGATGGCAAGATGCAAGATATGGCAAAAGCGCTTAACATTGGTAGAACAACCTTGTGGCGCAAGATCCAAAAATATGGCTTGGATGATCAAACATTAAGCTGATGTACTAAGAGCATGTTTTGTACGGCGCAATTCTGCCGGATTAATACCGTAGTGGCGTTTGAATTGTTTGCAGAAATAACTGACATCACCGATGCCGATTTCTTCGGCAATTTGACCAAGCGGCAGGCTTGAGTTGTTTATTCGCCAATGTGCATGCCCAAGACGCATCTTTAACCAGTAACCTTTTGCCGTGGTATCGTGTGCTTCCTTGAACAAACGATCTAACTGGCGACGACTTATACCAATCTCGCTCGCGATAACATCGATAGTTTGTCTCTTCGATAGCATTTGACGCATTAATGCTATTGCACGTTTGGTTTGCGTAGGAGAAGCAGCATTGCCATCCTGCCCAAAATAGAGGGATTTCACTCCATGCTGACTCTGCCTTGCCTCATCGACGAACATATCGGCGAGTCCTTTTAGTGCTTTTTGTCGGCCACAATGTCGACTGATTAACTCAACGGCTAACTCAATCGCAGCGGTGCCTCCAACACAAGTTATTCGATTTTTATCAACGTGATAGAGCTGATCAGAGAGCAATGGAATATCAGGAAATTCACTAGCAAACTCTTGTTCGTGACGCCAATGGACGACAACACTATGTCTATTCAGCAACCGACATGCTGCGAATAGGAAGCTAGCATTATCGATAGCAACTAAAGTTGCACCCCGTGTCACTGCTTTTTTTAATAGCGGCTTATATTCCGTCGCATTCTCCATACTTTTCGTAGCGCCTCGTGAGCCGAAAACAACAACATAATCGTAATGCTCAAATTGAGCGTCTTTTAACGCAAATTCAGTTTCAACCGCAACGCCACTGCTTGAGGTGATCGTGCCATGTTTTAGAGAGGAGATGTTCCACTGACAATAGCGCTGCTGGCTGTAATCTTCTTCGTCCGCTGAAAAACGTAATTTATCCAAAAAACCGCCAAAAGGTAGCATGTTGAATTGGTCTAGGACGACTAAAAGAAAGCGAACATCCGTATGGTCAGGTGAGGCAGTCATGAGAGCTCCGTTGATGATGTAATGTCCAAATATTACCGTATTAAGTCTATATATCACCCAGAGAAAACGCTAGTGATTCGTATACTGACGTCATAAGTAATTCAATTTAATGGTTAACGATGACGTTTGATGTTTGGTTAGTGTATCTGTTTAGTGTGGTGTGTCTGTCTTTGGCTCCTGGTCCGAATGGCATGCTTGCATTGAGTCATGGGGTCGTCTACGGCAAGACAAAAGTGTTAGCGACGATTACCGGGGGCGTGATTGGTTTTGTGTTGTTGATTGCACTGGCGATGTTTGGTGTAGGTGCCGTCATGTTAGCGACTTCGGAAGCACTTACGATCTTAAAGTGGGTGGGTGGCGCTTATCTTATCTATTTGGGTTATAAGCTATGGAATAGCCCGAGTCCAGAACAGACAAGTGTCGAGAAAACTGTTAACGCCAGAAAACGTGGTTTGTTTATTCAAGGCTTTTTGGCGGCGGTGTCTAATCCCAAAGTGTTGTTGTTCTTTGGTGCATTTCTACCTCAGTTTATGAGTTCCACCACACCATTGATGCAGCAATTTGTGGTTATTGCTGTAACCTTTGCTGTAGTGGAATTTGCTGTTGAGTATCTTATTGCTCGTCTGGCAAATAGGTTGCGTCCTTGGTTGGCTCGGCATGGAAAGCGCTTCAACAAAGGATGCGGTTCTATATTTGTGATATTGGGGGGCAACTTCATCGCCTCTTAAACAAAGTACTACGGCTGACTGTAGACGACTTCGCCTTGTAGCATGGTCATCATAAACTTTGCTGAAGGGATATCTTCTACTGCAACCTTCGTGATATCACGATCAAGAACAACAAAGTCAGCAGATTTTCCAACGCTAATGCTGCCAGTAATATCACTAATACCTAGACTCTTTGCGGCATTAATTGAATAGGCATCGATCGCCGTACTTACATTGGGAAGTCCTTTACTGCCCATGTGAATACTATTGGCTATGCCAACTAACGGGTTGATGTCATGCACATTCCAGTCACTACTTAAGGTTAAGTTTGCACCGCTAGTAAATATGGCGCGCAAGTTCATCAAAGCGTGAGCACGTCTTGCGCCAAGAAATACTTGTGCCCATTGATGGTCATTGTTGGCGACGTAGTCGGAACCAACTTGAAAGTCGGCGGTGACATTTAACTCGGCAAAACGAGGAATATCATCGTTGTCGATCAACTCCACATGAGTCAGGGTGTAGGGTTTAGTAGAACCATGGCGACGAACTTTTGCTATCGCGTTGAGTGACTCTCTGATTGCGCCATCACCGATAGCGTGGATGTGTGCACTGTAGCCAATTGCATCAAGTGCCGTCAGCCATTTCTCCATATCGCCAGGGGCGATGTAATTTAGGCCGTAAGGTTGGTCTGGAACATAAGTATCCAAGTAGGGTGCTAACGTTTTCGCAGTTCCGTTGATAAAGATGCCATCGCTGTACATTTTGACTTGGTCTACAATCAGTCGTTGTGAGGAGTCGCTAGTGTGTATTTTCTTCAGATAACCTAATTGGGGTTTCATAGTGTCAGTGGGGTAAATCCAAGGACGCAAAGATACACGAGCGGTTAAATCGCCGTTGCGCTCGGCTTCTTTCCACACATCAAACCAACCTCGCTTCCAATACAGGCGTCCATCACCAATCGTGGTAATACCATGAGCAGCCGCTTCTTCTAGCCCAACCATTAAACCATCGTAACTTTGGTCGAACTGGTTATTCATGCTATTCCATGCCAACTCCATAACGATGTCGCCAGCGTTATCCAAAAGGATACCGTTGAGCTCTTCGCTCTCTTGATCTTTGAGGATTTTGCCGCCTTGAGGATCAGGCGTATTGTTAGAAATTGCTGCGAGCTCCAAAGCCACGGAGTTGACCCACATAGAGTGCGAAGTTTGCTCCATTAGGATAACCGGACGGTTAGGGAATATCTCGTCTAGAACTTGCAACGGGCTGTTCTCGTTGTCGTCACTTAAAATAGCCTCTAGTGAAAAACCGTATCCAATCAACCATGAGTTGTCAGAAGGGTATCGTGCACAGGCTTTTAAGTAAGGGATTTGCTGTTCCAACGTTGCATCCAATCCCAGCGCACAGTTTCCGCCAGCCTCTGAAGCTGCTTCAAATACGTGATTGTGATTATCAATAAAACCAGGCAAGACATAAGTTTCTTTAAGATCGATAATCTCAGTGTGCTTATCTTGGTAAGACTTAATATGTAAGAGGTCACCAATAGACTGGATTTTGCCATCTTGAATGGCAATGGCCGTTGCATTGTCGTAGCCGTATATCTTGGCATTAATCAACAGAGTATCAGCGCTACTGGTAGCATTGGCGTAACTACTAATAGTAAACCCAAAAGCAGCGAGTAGAGCGTAGGTGTTTTTCATGATCATTCCTTCTGTCCCTCACTCATTATGAAAGGGATTGTAGAAAATAACTACTACTCAAAGTGATTGATTTGTTGAAGAAATTGAAAATGGGCTCTGCGTACGGTAACTGTAATAATAGCCATAAAGTCGGCAGCTACGCCGACTCACGAATGATCAGTTGAGGTGGTTGAATAAGACTATACGGTTGAGAATGTTCTTGTTCTAGTTGGCTAATAAGACGTTTCGCAGCCTGTCTACCCATTTCTCTTGCGTTGAAGTTGACGAAAGTAAGCGGAGGCTCGGTTAACTCTGCTTCTTCTACGTCATCAAAACCGATAAGTGATACTTGTTCACCAATAAACTGATCTTTGCCAATTTGTCGACCAGAACGATGAATGCCATACACAGCACCAAGCGCAGTGGAAGAGTGGTGGCAAAGAATTGCGGTTATTTGCGGGTGTTCAGACAGTAGCGTTTGTACTGCGTTAGCGGCCGCCTTTTGACCTTTTTCGCATTCCACAACCCATTCTGGTTTAAATGGCAAACCAAATTGCATGAGGGTGGAACAGTATCCACCGATTCGCTCGGCTCTGCACAACGAACTGCTTGCACCTCCAACGTATGCGATTCGGCGATGTCCTTGTTTTATTAGATGTTCGGTTGCAAGCTTCGCCGCATAGTTATTATCAGGGCCGACAAAATCTATTTGCTTGTCGAGCGATGCACGAGAGACGCAGACCAAAGGCAGGTTTTGTTCCTTCATTTTTTCGATATTAAATTGCTGGTTGTCAGCGATAGGGCAGAAAGCGATACCACCGACACCTTGCCGTGACATTGTCATCATGCACTTTTCAAATCGTTCCTGACTATCGCCACTTTGAGCCAGAATCAACATATAGCCTTGGCGTTCAATCTCTTCGCTAATTCCAGATGCGACTTCGGAGTAATAAGGGTCACTAATGTCTTTAAGGATCAGACCGATTATTTCGCTCGAATTTGAGCGTAAGTTTGCTGCAGCGCGATTACGAATGTAGCCAAGCTCTTCAACAGCTTGGTTAACCTTGTCTATAGTGTCGGGAGAAATACGTCCTTTGTTTCCCAATACCATGGAAACAGTTGTGACGGAGACTCCCGCATATTTAGCGACTTCTGTAATGGTCACTTTTTTTGATGACATAGTTTCACTTAATGTAGGAAAAACGTTTTATCAAATTACTTTACCTTCATTGTGTTGTTTTTTAAAGCCTTACTTTGGCTATGGGATTTGTTGTTTAAGTGGATCACAGATTTACTGATAAAACGTTTTATCAAAAGTTTTATCAGCTTATATTTGCGTCATAAATACAAAATATCATGCCCATCAGCAGTGGTGAGTATGAGCCCTACAAGCTCTTAATCTTTTGGAGACGTACTATGTCTACACGCAATAACAAATCGACCATGTGGGAGTTTCTGCAAAGCCTCGGCAAGACTTTCATGTTGCCTGTCGCACTTCTTGCTTTCTCAGGTATCTTACTTGGGGTGGGGAGCTCACTGTCGAGCGCGGCAATTAAAGAAGCGATCTCTTTACTAGATAATACCTTGTTGCAATACCTATTCATGTGGATGACAAAAATAGGTCTTGTTGCGTTTATTTATCTTCCAGTAATGTTCGCTATCGCCATTCCTCTTGGTCTAGCTCGCGAAGAAAAGGGTGTGGCGGCCTTTGCGGGTTTTGTTGGTTATGCAGCGTTTAATCTCGCAATCAACTTCTTCCTAACCGTGGCTGGCGTGCTAGGTGATAGCGCCCAAGAAAAAGCGTATGGTGTAAAAAGTATTATCGGTATTGAGTCGATAGATACAGGCATCTTAGGCGCAGTCGTTGTGGGTATTATCGTCGCAAAACTGCACCAGCGCTATTACACCTTTAAAATGCCTGATGCATTAGCCTTCTTTGGTGGTGCGCGTTTTGTCCCGATTGTATCTGCGATTGTGCTAGGTGTGGTTGGTGTATTTATCCCATTTGTTTGGCCATATTTCGCAGCGGGTATCAACGGTATTGGTCATGTTATCGAAGGCGCTGGCGAGTTTGGTCCGATGCTATTTGGTACCGGCGAGCGTTTGTTATTACCTATTGGTTTACACCACATCTTAGTTGCTCTGATTCGTTTCACTGAAGCAGGCGGTACAATGGAAGTGTGTGGTCAAACGGTTTCTGGTGCATTGAATATTTTTTACTCTGAGCTGTCTTGTCCTGATACTCAAGGATTCACACCTGAAGTTACCGCTTTCCTTTCTCAAGGTAAAATGCCGACTTTCCTAGGTGGTTTACCAGGTGCAGCATTGGCTATGTACCACTGTGCGCGTCCAGAAAATCGTTCAAAGATTAAAGCACTTTTGATCTCTGGTGTTGTAGCGTGCGTGGTAGGGGGTATTACTGAGCCTCTAGAGTTCTTGTTCTTATTCGTGGCACCAGTTTTGTATTTTGTTCACGCAATCCTGACTGGGCTTGGCTTCATGATTATGGGACTGTTAGACGTCACGATTGGTAACACCGACGGTAATATTATCGACTTCTTCGTCTTTGGTATTCTCCAAGGAACAGCGACCAAATGGTATTTGGTACCACTAGTCGCGGGTGTTTGGTTTATCGTCTACTACTCAGTGTTCAAATTTGCCATCACTCGTTTTAACTTGAAAACGCCGGGGCGTGACGTTGATACGGCTGAAGTCGATAGCCAACTTGAAGCAGCGTTTGTAAATGAATCTGGCAAAGGGGCTGCGGTGTTGGCTGCGTTAGGTGGAAAAGAGAATATCACCTCTCTCGATAACTGTATTACGCGCCTTCGCATGTCTGTTAATGACATGAGTTTAGTGGATGATGCGAAGTTAAAAGCTAACGGTGCTCTGGGTGTTATTAAGCTTGATGAACATAACTTACAGGTGGTCATTGGCACTCAAGTGCACTTAGTTAAAAACGAAATGCAGGCTTTAATGAGCGCAAGCTAGTTCAGTGTTTTGCTCTGCCTCAGTGTCGATTGTCTGACACTGAGGTTTATTCATTTTTGGAGACAGTAATGACTCAAGAGTTTGATTTTGACACCGTAATAGATCGAAAAGGCACTTATTGCACTCAGTGGGATTATGTTCAAGACAGGTTTGGGAAAGCAGGCTTGCTGCCATTTACGATTTCCGATATGGATTTTGCCTCTCCTCCAGCGATTCAAAGTGCGTTGAAAAGCCGAATTGAACACCCTGTTTTTGGTTATAGCCGATGGAATCATGATGATTTCAAAGCCTCGATATCTCACTGGTTTTCAAAAAGATTCCGTACAACGATCGACAAAGGTGACATTGTTTATGGACCATCCGTTATCTATATCATCTCTAAGCTCATTGAACGTTGGTCGAAAGCAGGAGAAGGGGTAGTCTTTCACACACCGGCTTATGACGCGTTCGACAAAATGATTGAAGGGCAAGGTCGCGTTTGCGCAAGGAGTACACTGCTAAAAGTTGAGGGCCGCTATCAAATAGATTGGCAGAGCTTTGAATGTCTAATTGCTCAGCCTGAAAATACGATTTTACTACTTTGCAGCCCGCATAACCCTACAGGAAGAGTTTGGACTCATGAAGAGCTGACCAAAATGGCTGAGCTCTGTGCCAAGCATGGTGTGCGAGTTATCTCGGATGAGATTCATATGGATGTCAGCTTTAGCACTCATTTCCCATTTACTGGATTTGATCAATCAATGGAATGGGCGTTAGTAACCTCAGCATCGAAGTCGTTCAATGTCCCTGCGTTAAACGGCGCGTATGCATTGATTCCTAATGCTCAAACGAGAGAAGATTACTTATTTAAATTGAAGCAAGTAGATGGATTGTCATCCCCTTCAATTCTTGGCGTTATTGCCACGATGGAAGCGTATAATCACTGTGAAGATTGGTTAGAAGCACTCAATAACTACGTTTACCAAAACCATAGTTATGTACGAGAATCGCTCAATGCTGCGTTTAAAGACCTTCAGTACGTTATACCAGAAGCAACCTATCTGGCGTGGATAGATCTTTCACCGTTAGCGCTAGATATGGATGTACTTAATAGGACATTAATTGATGATTATGGTGTAGCAATCATGTCGGGCGAGGTATATGGAGAGTCTGGGCTTGGTTATTTGAGACTGAACCTTGGTTGTTCACGCGAGAAAGTGAAGGCAGGGGTCCAGTCATTGATTCAAGCAATTCAATGCCAATTAAAGAGTTAACTGATTAATTCTATTGGCTAGAAGTAAAACAAAAGCGAGCATGTAAAGATGCTCGCTTTTAGGTTATTCAGGAAGTTAATTGTCGATTAGGACGATTAATTCTCTTTCATTGCCGATATTACCGACGGATCATTAAGCAAGTTAAATAATAAACTCTTAGCTGAAGAGCGCTGAGAATCAGAAAGCACTTTCTTAGGATTATCTCTGGTTTGAGTAATAATGTTTTTGACGAAACGGCTGTTGGTACCAGAGAGTTCATATACATAGCTGAGTGTGCTGATTAACTCGTCTTGAGGAAGGCTATAAACAGCCATTTCACAGCTTAAACCATCCATTGCAAGAAAGTTGTTGACCACTTCTTTTCGCTCAGCATTGAACTTCTCTTTCGCTATAAAGCCATCAATCAATGCTTGTACTCTATCAGCGATAGCGACAGGTACTTCCATTGTTTTTGTTTCATGGGTCATAATTGAATCTCCTCTACATGGGATTAACCGCTGCTTGTACGTAGCTACTGATTATTTCAACCATTATACTCATTCTGTAAATAATGGAGGATCGAGCTTTCGTTGTTGTTTAATCATTCTGCCATACGCAGAGCATGCTTAATAGTCACGAACGCGCAATTTGGCTCTATTTGCTGTTGAATTGGTCAATCAATTACGGTGGATTAACTATTGGCTTGAAAGTCTAGCGGTTACTGCGGATTTAGTAAGGCGAGTGTGGTAGGAAAATAAAGAGAAACAGCTGAAGCGCGGGGCTTCAGCTGAGAAGAGTTATTTTTGCGTGTTGTATTAGTTCGTTACGCGTTCAAGTACGGACGAATCTGTGTGAGCAAATTCACCATCATAGATGCTCAGTATTGTCGATTGAGAATAAGTCAGCGTGTCACCGTCAACTTTGATATTCATTGTGAAACCGGTTGTGCTTGCTTTTTCTTTCATAAAGTTAGATTCAGCGACACCTCTTTCTGACATCACTAATGTCATGTCATTACCAGCAGCACCTTCTGCAGTGACACAAGTGGTTCTCGGTACGCAGAACGAGTTGTAAACGATTTGGTTCTCTTGGTCATAGATAAAGTAACCGCGTTGGTCGTGGAACTTAGTATCGTCTGCTTTGCGGAAAACTTCTTGCTTGTAGTAAAGCGCAACAAGCGTTTGCTCACTGGCATTAACCGCATCTGCTGCGACTTCAAACGTCATGGTCTCGTAGAACGGCGTAATGGCAGGTGCACCTTTACCTTGTTCGGTACCTGCCTGAGCTGGAGAGATATCGACACCGCCGCTTTCTACTGATTTCCATGTTCCGACAAGTTGAGCTAGAGGACCGAAGTCCATACCGTCGATTACCGTGTGATCTGCCAATGCTGGAATTGGAGCTAAAAGTATCGCCGATAAACTTAGTACTGCTGTTGATTTCATTACTGCTTCCTTATTGATATTAGAGTTATTTTTCACAAGAGATACTAAGTGCATATTGATGTGCAAAAATTAATCTAAATCATGTTTGCTTCCGCAAAATAAATTCAACTGATTCATAAGGTTAGTATCTGTTTCTAGATGTGAATTACGCTTATGAAGTTTCAATTCTGTGGGTTTGTTTGGGCAAAGAAACGACGAAAGGCCTACATAGTAGGCCTTTCTAAGTGTCAACTTATAAAGGTATTTTAATTACTCTATTTGTTTGTTCGTACTTGACCGATTAACGGATTTTTCACTGGTTGAGCTATACCGTAAACCACGACAATACCGTTTCCTCCTCCCATGGTTGATGTTCTGCGCTCAGGATTTTTATCAGTTAAAGCAGTAATAACGTTCCAGTTATTGGCTACCCATACGTTACCTGCGTCGTCCACCATTGTGTCGGTTGCTTCTTGCATAACACCACTTTTGTATGAGTGAATAAGGTCACCCGTTTTGGTATCCGCAGGGCAGCTAGAAGTATCTTCACCGCACACTTGAGCAAAACCTGTACCTAAGAAGTTACCCACAAAGACATTGTCAGCACCGTCAATACTAACCCCCCATGCTGCATAGATTTCTTTATCAAGTAAGTTAGATTTTACCACTTCACCATCTGGAGAAATCATAGTTACGTTGCCTGTTTTTGGTATATCAGCTTGGTGCGCAAATATGTTCTCAATTGAGATACGGAATTCATCAATAATGCTCGTTCCTTTTGGAATGTTAGGTAACGGGTAACCTGGAGACAAGTTAGCGCCTACCCATACGTTGCCTTTTGAATCAATAGCGAGACCACGTGGAGCAATACCAGTTTTAATTTGTTTCGCATTAGCAGGGTTATCTGCCTCAAAACGTGTGACTGTCATTGAGCCGTTATTTGTTACCCAAACCACGTTATTGTTGTCTACAGCGACCGCAAATGGTCGTTTAAGTCCCGGTACATCAACGATCTCGCCTTTAGTGTAATCGCCTTTAGGGAAACGTATCATATGATTGTACTGGTTATCACAAACCCATACATCGCCATTTGGAGCAGTTGCTAGACCCTGTAATTGGCCGTGCTGACCATTAATAGTTGCAGGGCCGAGTGCTTTACCTGTCAGATCGAATACACCAACTTTTGCATTGAATGTACTAATCCAAACCTTGTCTTTTGACACAGTAGTACCCCAGCCGCTGCCATCGAGTCCTTGACTGTTATACCCAACTAGAGGAGGGGACAGTGGCTTGCCACTCGGCGCCATTTTTACTACGCCACCGCCAATCGCTGTACTTAAGCCCGACTGAGAACCCGGCATCCAGTTTTGTCCGCTCCAAAGCTGACCTTCGTTATCAAACATCAGGCGACCCGGAGAATAAATACCGCCACCAGTGAAACGAACCATAAGTGCAAAATCATCTGGCCTGTAGCTCAAGTATGGTAAAAAGTCGGTATCTCGACGCTGCTCCCCCTTTGGATAGACATAGGCATTAGCAAACTGATCAAACAAAGCCTTAGTGTGTAAATAGGGCTGTTGGGCAATCTTGGATAGTGCTTCCAAAGTATCATCACTATTTGTGATCTCTAAGTATTGGTCACATAGGCCGCGTGCTTGCTCTGCACCACAAAGCGCAGTTAATGCTGCAAGCGTATTCATTCGAGCGACGGTCTCGGAGTCTGCTGAGTTAACTCCGTTGAGTACGGTAGCGCCAAACTGGCCTGTTTGCACATCTACTAAGTTTTGAACTTGCTCTGAGCCGATAAGTAACCCGTTATTAGATCCACTTAAACCATAGTTTTGAACGTATTGTTGGGCATTTGGCCAAAGTGAACCGATAGTAGAGAGTTCATTCAGTACAATGTCACCTTGCTGCTGGCTATTTAAAATCGCCAAGCTTCGGTATTTTTCGACGGACTTGCCTTGGATAGTGCCGCCTTTTGCCGTTAGGTAATAGACCCCGTCGTCTTGTCGTGTATTCTCAGAAAATGATACCTGGCCATCGTGTCCACTTTTACCTTCAGCCATAAGCACTGGTGATTGACCAGCTTGTGTATACCACAATGATACTTGAGCATCGCTAATTTGTTGATGGTCAGATTCTACCGTCACATCAAACGACAGTGTGTCACTTGCATGGACGCTAGCGGATAGCGCAAGAGCAGCAGGAAGAATAGTCGCGAGTTTAGAAGCTTTCATGGTAATCCTCATGTGTAAATTCAGTAAGTTGTTCTTAGACATAAAGAGAAGAAACTTCCTAATTTGCTGTCTCGCCTCAGTTGATGAGGTAATACTAACCATCCGGTCGGTCGAGAACAATCAACAGCACTAAGATGTGGATTAAGTTTGGTTCACTTAAAGTTAAACTCAGATAAATGTATGTTAGTTAACAACTAACACATGCACAGAGGTGAGGAAGGAAGAGAGTAGTGTTAGGTAACAGGGCAGTTTAGTAAACGTTTGAACACTAAAGTACTTCCATCAACAAACAATGCTTGTCGTTGATGCTCTTCGTAAACTAGGTTCTGCGCTGTAGACATAAACATTGAATAGACAGACTCAACTAGCACTTCTGTACTCTCATTTTGTAAACCATTACGGTGTTGGGCTTCCTGAATAAGACGGTGCAGTCCATCAAGTGATTGCTGTTTAGCTCGCTGACGAGCTTCTCTAGGAACAGAGCGAGATGTGTAATACATGCTCAAAAATGCTACTTTCTCTGGATTTACAATTGCCCAAGATAGGCTTTCTCGCCATAAAAGCTCTAATCGAGCATTGATATCTAGGGTCTCATGGCCAGTAAAAAAGTCGTAATCTGTCTTGATCGATTCATAAATTGCATTTGTGAGAGCCTGTTTAGATTTGAAATGATGGAATAGCGTTGCTTTTGCAACCTCTGCCTGTTTCGCTACCTCAATGGTGGATAAGGAATCGATGCCTGTCGTTGTTGCTAGCTCAAGAGCCACTTCTAAGATACGTTGCCTTTTGGCTGTCACTGTCCTAACTCTCTCTTTTTAAGAACCTTTTTGAGTATAGATAGTAAATTGGCAGTAGGGAACATCGACCAAAAAAAAGAGCCAGCTTAAAGCTGGCTCTTGATTCTCATAACGACAGGGAGATTACTTTTGACCGAGTTGGTGTGCAGTAAGGATCGCCGCGAACACACTGTCTGCAGTAACAGGGAATGGCATGTTGTGAATGGTCTCACCTTCAGCCGTTGCGCCTTCTGCTACTTCAAATAGCTTGTCTTTGTTGATTTCTTTTACGCCCATTTCAAACAGGTTAGTTGGTAGACCTACTTCGCGGCAGAAGTTGATTACAGTGTTAATCTCTTCCATTGGTGCGTTTTCTAGAACAAGTTGAACCAACGTACCAAATGCTACTTTTTCGCCGTGATACAGGTGGTGACATTCTTCAAGTTTCGTTAAGCCGTTGTGAATAGCGTGCGCAGCCGCCAAACCCGAGCTTTCAAAGCCGATACCGCTTAGGTATGTGTTTGCTTCGATGATGTTTTCAACAGCCGTAGTGCTGACGCCATTTTCAACGGCAACTTTTGCTTTTAGGCCATCTTCAAGCAGCGTTTCGTAGCAAAGTTTTGCCAGTGCTTGGGCAGAGCGTGTTGGTGCGCCACCGGCCATTGTTGCTTTGCCAGATGTCATATTGGCACGTGCTTCGAAGTAAGTAGATAGAGCATCACCCATACCAGCTACAAGAAGACGAACTGGTGCGCCAGCGATAACTTTGGTGTCCATAACAACCATATCTGGGTTTTTAGGGAATAGCAGATACTCAGCGAATTCACCTTCTGGTGTATAGATAACCGCTAGTGCACTTGTTGGCGCATCAGTTGAAGCGATAGTTGGTACTACAACAACTGGGATCTTAGTGTAAAACGCTACTGATTTAGCCGTATCTAGCGTTTTACCGCCACCGATACCGATGATGACATCGTTCTTTTGAGTTGCGCAGATGTCAGTAAGGCGGTCGATTTCGACACGTGAACATTCACCGTTAAATACGTCCATTGCCAACGGCATATCTTCTTTAGAGAAGCTTTCTTTAACTGTGTCGCCTACAAGGCCAGTTACAAATTCATCAGCAATAGCAAGTGGGTTAGCACCAAGTGCTTTTACATAGCTAGCGATAGAGCCTAATACGTTTTCACCTTGAACATACTTACTTGGGCTAATAATAATTTTGTCCATTTTTTCAGACCTTCTGTTAATGGTTATCTTTGTTTCAACGTTGGATTCATCATAGATATCAAGGCTGCGTTTACTAAGTCATTCTCCACTGCGCTTGTTGTTTTTATGACATGGCTAGCAAAGCCAGATTTGCGAAGAATGGAGAGTATGCTCATATCTTGGAGTAGATCACTAAAAGGACAAAATAGCGACGTTGGCGTTCCAAAATGAAACGATAAATAAACGGAAACGTTTCATTATGAAACGCAAATTCTTTTCGTTGTCGGGGGAGGATTTGTTCATATTATGGACCTAAACCTACACAAATCCAATTAAACGAACATTAAAAATTACAAAAGAGAAACAAGGTATGAAAAAGCTAA
Organism: Vibrio sp. SCSIO 43133; assembly: GCF_023716845.1. Lineage (NCBI taxonomy): Bacteria > Pseudomonadati > Pseudomonadota > Gammaproteobacteria > Vibrionales > Vibrionaceae > Vibrio > Vibrio sp. SCSIO 43133. The sequence continues at coordinate 633,780 of NZ_CP068025.1, read as the reverse complement.
TAAATAGTGTTGAAGACGTTGTAAAAGAGCAAATGGAAGGTCTTGCTGCCTCTCGCCCGCAATTAAAAGCTAACTACGAGCCACGTTATATGTGGCATGAAGAAACGCCAGGACAAGTGGCGCTAGTCTCCGGTGGCGGTGCGGGTCACGAACCATTGCATGCGGGCTTCATTGGTAAGGGTATGTTGACGGGTGCTTGCCCAGGTGAAGTATTTACCTCACCAACACCCGACCAAATGTACGAGTGCGGTAACCAAGTGAATACGGGCGAAGGCGTTTTATTCTTCATCAAAAACTATACTGGTGATGTCTTGAACTTTGAGACAGCGGTGGAACTTCTTCATTCTGACGGCATCAAGGTTGGCTCAGTGTTGATTGATGATGACGTAGCGGTAAAAGATAGTCTATATACCGCAGGCCGCCGTGGCGTTGCTGGCACAGTACTTGTCGAGAAAATCGTGGGTGCAGCAGCAGATAAAGGTTACTCATTAGAACAGTGTGAAGAACTCGCTCGCCGTATTAATAATAACTGCCGTTCGTTCGGTGTTGCTTTAGATGCATGTGTAGTACCAGCAGCGGGCAAACCATCTTTCCAACTTGCAGATGACGAAGTTGAATTTGGTGTTGGTATCCACGGTGAACCGGGTATCGAGCGCATTAAATACACCAACGCTGACGAGTTGGTTGACAAGATGTTCCTTGAGCTAAAAGAAAACATCGCTTATAGCCGCACGCTGCGTATTTGGAATCGTGTCGAAGGTGAATGGGACGAAGTAGAGTCAACGATTGAGAACTTTGAAACAGATCATGACTATATCGCTATTGTGAACGGTCTTGGTGCAACACCAGAGTCGGAACTTTACGGTGTATACAACCGTTTGGCACATAACTGTGAGAAAGAAGGTTTCCGTCTTGCTCGTAACCTAGTGGGTAACTACTGTACGTCTCTGAATATGGAAGGTGTGTCTATCACGCTATTAAAAGCAGACACAGAGATGCTAGAGCTATTTGATGCTCCAGTAGATACAGCAGCGATGAAGTGGTAAGCCGAGGAATAACATATGCAAATTGAAAAACAACACATCATTAATTGGCTTGAGCTTTGCGCAGTATCGTACGAAGAAAACCAAGACTTTCTAACAGATCTTGACCGTGACATCGGTGATGCAGACCATGGTCTAAACATGAATCGTGGTTTCAAGAAAGTAAAAGAAACCTTGCCAAAAGTTGAGAAACAAAATATCTCAACCATTTTGAAAAATACCGGTATGACATTGCTGTCTAGCGTTGGCGGGGCGAGTGGTCCATTGTACGGCACGTTATTTATTCGTACAGCTGCGTCCGTAGGAAGCCGTGAATCTTTGACTTTCCAAGAGTTAATTGACGATCTTAAGAGTGGTGTTGATGGCGTCATCTCTCGCGGTAAAGCAGAGCAGGGCGACAAGACCATGTGTGATGTTTGGTTACCTGTACTAAACGAGATGAAAACGTCTCTAGAAGGCGGTACTAGCCCAGATCATTTACTTGATGAAATGGTGGAAGTTGCAGAGAAAAGTGCAACGTCAACGATTGAAATGCAAGCGAAGAAAGGCCGTGCAAGCTATTTAGGTGAGCGCAGTATCGGTCACCAAGATCCTGGTGCGACGTCATCACTTCTAATGATCAAAGCACTAAGACAGGCGATAGCAGGAAAGTAAGCATGGTAGGCATTGTAGTAGTATCGCATAGCCGCCTATTAGCAGAAGGAGTGGCCGAACTGGCCACTCAAATGACGCAAGGCAAAGCTAATATTGCGATCGCAGCGGGAGTTGATGATCCTGAGAACCCAATCGGCACAGATGCAATTGCCGTTATGGGGGCGATTGAAGAAGTATGTGACCAAGATGGTGCTGTAGTTTTAATGGACTTAGGTAGTGCGCTACTTAGTACTGAAATGGCATTAGAACTGTTAGATGATGAGACCCGTGACAAAGTCGCGCTGGTGTCTGCGCCAATAGTAGAAGGCACAATGGCAGCGTCCGTAGCGGCGGCGGCTGGCTTATCTATTGAGGCGGTAATCGCTGAAGCCTCCAGTGCTTTAGATGTGAAAAAAGAACATCTAGGTGAGGAGCTTACTGTGCAGACTCCTGACGTTGTGGGCGAGTCTGCCGACGATGCGAATGCGTTAAGCTTTCAATGGATGGTTAAAAACCCCCATGGTATTCACGCACGACCAGCTGCGGCGATCGTAGGTTGTCTAGCGCCGTTTTCTAGCGATGTGTATCTAGAAAAAGCAGGACAAAAAGTCAGTGCGAAGAGTCTAAATAGCATTGCTAAATTAGGGGTTCGTTGTGATGAACAGATTACGTTCTATGTCAGTGGTGATGATGCCCAAAACGCATTAGATGCTTTTGTTAGCCTTGCCAATGAGCACTTTGGTGAAGCGGAACAAGTCGCTAAAGGTGAAGTAGTAGAAGAGGTATTGGAGCAAGCTCCCGAGCTTACTAACGATATTGAAGGCGCCTTGGCCGGTATTAGTGTCAATGGCGGTATTGTGACGGCTCCAGCAGTCATCTTTACCCAAGAAATGCCCAATGTTCCGATACGCACATTTACCAATGCAGAGCAAGAATTTGCGAAGCTTAAACACGCTATCGCAGAGGTTAAGCAACATTTAGAAGCTCAAGCAAAATTGCCTCATGGTGAAATCTTTGCTGCGCATGCGATGATGTTGGCTGACCCTGAAATTGCGACTCAAGCAGAAGCAAAAGTTGCAGCGGAGTTAATCGCTGAGCAAGCGTGGATGGACGTGATGATGGCGCTAGCGGCACAATATCAAGCTGCGGAAAGCCAATACATGCGTGAGCGTGAAGCAGACGTTTATGATATTTGTCGTCAAGTGATGCTGTCATTGACGGGTGAGAAACCGAAGGCGATAACCATCGAGCAGCCAAGCGTTTTACTCGCTCGTGACTTAATGCCTTCGGATGTGGCGGGTCTTGATAAATCAAAAGTGGTAGCTATTTGTCTAAGTGAAGGCGGTAAAACCTCTCACAGTGCTATCTTGGCAAGAGCTATGGGAATTCCTGCAATAGTAAAAGTTCAAGGTTGCCTTGAACAGGTTAAAGCAGGTGATAACATCACAGTAGATGGCTTCAGTGGATTATTGTGGTTTGCCCCAACTCAAGCGGTACAGGAAGAGCTAAATAGCAAGCGTCATGAATGGCTTGCGGCTCAAGAGGTCGCGTTACAAAACGCTCAATCACAAGCAGTAACCCAAGATGGTACCTCGATTCACGCTTTGGCTAACATCGGTGGTCCTGAAGATATAGAAGCGGCGTTAGCCAATGGCGCTGAAGGGGTTGGCCTGTTCCGTACCGAATTTTTGTTCCAAGAAAGCGCAGAACTACCAACAGAAGATGAACAATATACGGTCTACAAAGAGATTGCAGCTGCGTTTGGCGACAAGCCAATCACGATCCGCAGTCTTGATGTTGGTGGTGACAAGCCGCTTGCCGCATATCCGATGCCAGAAGAGGAAAACCCTTTCTTGGGTCAACGTGGCGTGCGTCTGTGCTTGAAGCATGAAGCACTTTTTGAAACGCAGTTACGTGCAGTTTTAAGAGCTTACGCAGAACAACCTAACATTCAATTGATGATTCCAATGATTGCAACGGTTGCTGAAGTGAAAGCAGTGAAAGCATTGATCGCTAAACAGTGTGATAAGTTGGGGTTGCCTGAATCCACTCTGCCTGTTGGCATAATGATTGAAGTACCAGCTGCGGTATTCAACGCGGATGCCTTAGCGGCAGAGGTCGACTTCTTCTCGATTGGCACCAATGACCTAACACAATATGTTATGGCGGCTGATCGAGGAAACACTGAAGTTGCTGAGCTAGTAAATTACTTCGAACCAGCGGTTATTAAAGCTATCGAACTGACCATTCAATCTGCAAATAAAGCCGGTATTTCGGTTAGTATGTGTGGTGAAATGGCAGGGGATGTTAAAGCGACAGAGCTATTGATGAATCTAGGGCTGAGAAAATTCAGCGCGAGTTCTACACTGATTCCAGAACTTAAACAAAAAGTACGTTCCCTAGATTTTGCAAACGCATAATCATCTTTAAGATAGCTAAACATGGCCAGTAGTTAACACTACTGGCTTTTTTGTTGTTTGGATCTACACATTCATCGATTGTTTTGCCAGTGTTTTAACCCTTCGAGTACACCAAGCGCATGGGTATTTTTCGCCGTATAGACATGAGATAAAGAAGAAAGGTGCGCGACCTCTTGATAGTGATTCGCCACCAATATTGCGTTAATCCCTGCTATGGTCAGCATAGCGGTATCGTTGCCGGAGTCGCCTGCAACGACAACTTCTGAAGGACAGAGCTTATGCTTATTCATTAAGTGGTGGATGGCTGTTGCTTTATTTATACCTTTTGGTGTGATGTCTAAAAACCAATCGTGCGAGTAGGTGAGGTCGACATACAGCTCATTTTCTTGAAACAGAGCTTGTAGGTACTGTAATTGCTTACCGTCTAATCTCCCTTCATAAGTCAGCTTATAGCTGCCCTGATGTTCAGGTGTCTGTTTCCCCAAAAAGCCACAATCATGTAACGCGGCAGAAACTCGTCCTTCATCCCATAGACAATCCATTTTTGTGTGCCAGTCATAGTCAGGGGTTAGCGTACGTTTATGATGAATCTGAGTGCCGACGTCACTGACAATAGTGTTAGGTCTAGGTAACGTATGCTGAGCTAATCCATCGTTAATTGAATGAAAGGTTCTCCCTGTAGCGACTACGAACTGCATACCTGTTTGAGCTTCAACGTAGGAAGTAAACTCTGTTAACTCATCGGTAGGCCCACCACTGATTGTTCCATCAAAATCGCATACCAACATCTTTATCATTGAATAAACTCCTTTTTTCTTGATTTAAGTGTATATCAACTGTTTTCTGATGACTGTTATTTCGACAACATTTGCAAAATGTGTGAGGACAATAAATGCAATTGATCAAAAACTGGCAATCCGAACCATCTGAGCCACAATTGTTTTTAAGAAGCGTGGAGGACTGTACGATGCAAAGGAGAGATTTTCTGACCATATGCTCGGTGTGGTTTGCGTGGCCTGTATTGGCTAACACAAGCCTGCCAATTACGCCAACGCAGGCAGAAGGCCCGTTTTATCCGCTTAACACTATTCCAACTCGCTCAAATCTCGTTCTCAACCAATCATCGCTCATTGGTAAAACTCTCGAACTAAGTGGTCATGTGAAAACACCAGAGGGCAAACCTATGAAGCAAGTTCGTGTGGAAATTTGGCAATGCGATGGTGCTGGTGTTTATGATCATCCTAGACAGCCTGGCGTTGAACAATTCGATCGAAACTTTGCTGGTTCTGGGGCAACTGAGTCCAACGAAGAAGGTAGGTTTAATTTCACTACTCTCTACCCAGTACCTTATACAGGAAGGCCGCCTCATATTCATGTCAAGCTATGGCTTGGAAATAGAGAACTGTTAACCACACAATTATATTTGCAAGGGCAAACAGGTAATGAGTGGTGGGGTGGTAATGAGCGTGAGTTGCTTCAATTAGACATCAAAGATGATAAAGGAAGTTCACACGCTCATTTCGATTTTATCGTGGCTTCACTTAGTTAAGCTACGTTGGGGATCGGAATTTTATGACTGGCTCGGTAAGGGCTGATAACGTCCTGGCTTGTGATTCATTGCTAAAATTAGGTTAGTTGCAATGGCTCCGACAACGGATAGAGCGATGAGGTAGAAATCGACGACAAACAGTGACAGAACCACAATAGTGCAGTCTAGTGCCATTTGAACTTTGCCTGCTCGTATGCCGAAGCGCTCTTGCAAGAACAGAGCGAGAATATTAAACCCACCTAAACTCATTTTATGACGGAAAATGACCAACATGCCCATTCCAATTAGTCCGCCACCAATCAACGCAGCATAGATTGGTTCAATGTGTGCGATCTGAATGACGTGGTGAAGATGGTCTACCGCGAATGAAACGATACTCACGGCAATAAAGGTATTGATGGTGAACTGCCATCCCATTCGGGTTACCGAAAGAATGTAGAACGGTAGGTTAAGCATAAAGAACACTTGACCAAAACTGAGGGCTGTCACTTTAGTGATAAACAGCGCAAGTCCCGCAGTGCCACCGGTCAGTAGCCCCACTTGGTTGAAAAAAATAACGCCAAGTGATACCAGTGCGCTGCCAAGAGTGAGAGCGAGTAGGTTCTCTCTAAGGCTATGATCTTTGTCCATAAAGACACTTCCTTTGAAAATAAAAATGATATCTACAGTGCAAACGATCCTTCGTGGAACTTCACAAATGTAAGAGGCGCGAGTTTAATGGTGACGGCAGGGTGGTGTCGAGTTGATGGCTGATATCAGATTTTTATTGAGTGTTTCGTCAGATTTACACTTGGCGCATACGATGCTATGAGTGAGTGTGGGATTTGACCGTTTGGATAACAGTCACCACAATGTAGCAAACGACTAGTAATGGAGAGTTATGAATTTCTTAGCACACCTGCACATTGCGGATCACTGTCAGAGCAGTCTACTAGGCAACTTACTTGGAGACTTTGTTAAGGGGGACCCCTCAAAGCTCTATAATTCTGATGTTAGCCAAGGGATCAGGCTGCACCGTTTTGTCGACTCTTATACCGACAACCATGCCATCATCAAACTGTGTAAACAGCGTTTCGATCCAGACCTAAAACGATTTGCGCCTATCGCCATGGATATGTTTTGGGACCATTGTCTAGCTAAGCGATGGCATGATTACCACCATCAAACCCTGCAAGAATTTGTTGATAGTGCAGAAGCAAAGATTACGTCTACTGAAGAAGTATTACCAGAGCGTTTTATCAATATGACTTCTCATATGTGGCAAGGACGTTGGTTAGAGTCATACAGTGAACTAGAAAACATACAGTACGCCTTAGAGCGAATGTCACTTAGAAGTATGCGCATGACACCTCTTGCTGATTGTGGAGTGCAACTAGAACAGAATTATCAAGAGTTTTCAGACTTTTTCGCTGAACTCTATCCCGAGGTTCTTGAGCAAGCGATTAAGATCGGGAAGATTTTCTGACGATTTGGCGAACTATGTTTGTCTTGTTTGAACTTAATCTATATCTGACGCGTAGAAGAAATTCTAATGATAAACAGATGGTTATGGGTTTGAAATGAATCGTATTAATCCAGCGAAATTACGAAACAGCAAATGGACGGCGATTAAACCGCTTAATAGAGAAAAGCACTTTCTGGTGTCAGAAGTCGAGTTTGAAGAGGATGGGACAGTCATGTCGTGCAAGCTTGAAGCCGTGCTGTCTCGTAACGAATATCCGATTGATTGGACTGAGTTAAAAGACAGCGAAAAGTGGCTTCAAGGATGGAAATAGCGGAGGGGTTGAATGCGTGAGCTTACGCCGCAAATTTGCTTTGCACACCGAAGCTTTTCTTTAATTCAGCTAAAAACTCTTCATCTTCGCACATAGCTTTTTCAGGCTCGTCACTGATTTTAGCAACAGGACGACCATTGCATTCAGCCATTTTGATGACAATAGATAGTGGTTGATATTGCACAGAGTCTTGTTGCCATTTGCCCATGTCATTGGCTAGAAATGTACCTATGCCAAAGCTGATATTTGCACGGCCAGCGAAGTACTCACATATGTCGAGTGCATCCGAAAAGTTTAGTCCATCGGTGAAGATTAGGATTTTTGACATTGGATCGATATCAAGGGACTGGTAATGCGCGATCATCTTGTCTCCCCATTCAAAAGGATTGCCTGAATCATGACGTACGCCAGCGTAGTCATTGGCTCGCTCTACATTGAAGTCCTTTAGAAAGGCATCAATACCAATCGTATCAGTAAGCGCAATACCAAGTTTTCCATTAAACGTAGACTGCCAAAGGTCTAGAGCAACTTGTTGCGACTTCTCTGGTTCCACTAGTGCTTGATGCGCCATAAACCATTCATGTGCCACGGTACCAATTGGCGTAAGGTCTAGCTCTTTTGCTAATTGATAGTTGCTTGTGCCACTCATTAGTGCAGGAGCATGTTGCTTGAAGTAGCTCACCACCTCGCGTTGAACCGGCGCGCTAAATCGACGACGGCTACCCATTTCAGAAAACTGGAAATTTTCAATGGAACGTTTCTTCAGTTCGGATTTTATTGCATCGACTTTTTGTTCAAGCGTAGTCGTGAACTGAGAGTAAGGTATTGCGTTCCAACGTTGGCGACTGCGCAGCTCTGAGATAATGCTCATTACCAAGGTTTCGTAAAGAATGGTTTCGTGCCAAATGCCGGTAATGGAAACACTAAGCTGATCATCAGTCTTAGATACCTTCACTTGGTGCTTAGGAGCAAATGCGAAGTCAGACAGATAAGTGAGGAAGTTGTCATTGAGATAAGGGGCTTGGGTTGTTAAATAAGCAATATCTTCGGTCGTAAATCGACAGTCTGAAAGAGCGTTTATCTCTTTTTCAATAAGGGGTTGGAGGTCTGATAAATCTTCATTCGATCGAACAATAAGTTCGTAACGCACGCGAGTCTGCGGATAATGCGTGAACGCTGCAAACATCATATTGATTTTGTATACGTCTAGGTCGAGTGCGCTTTGAATAATACGATCGTTGAAAAGTGAGCCTGACATCCGGCATTCCTACTGTGTTACTAGGATTGATAAAGAAGTGGCACTCTAGATAAGGCTGAGAAAATTGTCAAATACCCTGTTGGATGAAGACGCTATTCGTAAAGGACGTGTGTTATCTATTTACTTAAGTATGATAGAGAGTATTACCGATTAAACCCTAGACGAATCGTGAAGGAAGTCACCATGTCTTTGACCACTATACAACTCTTTAAATCCCAAACTGCGTCCATTGATGTGGACCCTCAAAAAGGATTTAGCGAGCTGTGTCCTGATGAATTGCCAGTGCAAGGCGCGTTAGAGATTGTTGCAGAGTTGGTAAACAATCATAGTAAAGCTGCGTTAAAACTGGTTTCTCGAGATATGCACCCTCCTGGTGCCGCTTGGGAGGCGGAAACGCCGGAGCGTATGCTGGAACCAGTTGGATTGCCTGAGGTCGACATCAAATGGAATCCTCACTGTGTGGTGGGAACGGAAGGCGTGGAGTTGCTGCCTGGACTGCCAGCGATTCGTGACTATGATTTTCAAATCAATAAAGGCATCGACCCAGATGCTCATCCTTATGGTGCATTTTATCACGACCAAGCTGATACATTATCAACGGGAGGGATTGAGTTTTTACAATCTAAACAGGTTAAGAATGTGATTGTTGGTGGCTTGGCTCTAGACTTCTGTGTGAAAAAGTCTGTTGAACAGCTCGTCGATGCAGGCTTTGACGTTATTCTGAATTTGGCTTCGACGCGTGCCGTATTTCCTGACAATGTGCAGGAAGTCATTGAGCATCTTGTTAGTCAAGGTGTGACAGTTGTGGAAAACGCTGCCTCCATCCAGTTATTGGATACTTTACATGCCTGAACTAAAAACAATGGGGCTGTTCTTCGTCACTGCAGTGGCGGAGATATTAGGTTGCTATCTGCCTTACTTGTGGTTAAAAGAAGGGAAGTCAATTTGGTTGCTTGTCCCTGCTGCGATTTGCCTTGGTTTGTTCGCCTGGCTTCTTTCCTTGCACCCTACAGCGGCTGGCAGGGTGTACGCCGCGTACGGTGGCGTTTATATTTTCGTTGCAATCTTGTGGCTTTGGCTTGTAGACGGCATTCGTCCAAATATGTGGGATATTGTCGGCGTATCAGTCGCATTACTTGGTATGGCAATTATCATGTTTGCCCCAAGAAACATTTAGTCTAAGTAGTAAGTTGAAAGTAAAGCATTGGTATATCTGCTCGGTAGTAGCAGTTGTACACCGTTCAAGTAATGATTGATGAACTAAGTTAATAATGGCGTTAACCAATGTCGTGTTATCTGATACACTCGCGACCCCTAAATAATACCTGTTGGCGAATTTATGACAGACAAGACTTTACTTGATGCTTCCGAAGGCGTGATTTCGTTTGATTCTTTTGCTTTTAGTAGCACAATTCATCAAAACCTAGCTGCGTTGAACTATGAGTCGCCAACACCTATTCAAGCACGTGCTATTCCACATGTTCTTGATGGCAAAGATATCTTAGCCGGAGCACAAACAGGCACGGGAAAAACTGCGGCGTTTGGGCTTCCTTTGATTCACAAAATTGCTCAAGAACCTAAGGTTCGAGAGTCTAACTCAAAAGTTATTCGCTCTTTAGTACTCACACCAACAAGAGAACTTGCACAACAGGTGTTTGATAGCTTAGTACCGTTAGCAAAAGACACTGGACTTAAAGTAGTTGTTGCTTACGGTGGCACAAGTATGGGCGTACAAACTAAAAACCTAGTTGGTGGTGCTGATATCTTGGTAGCAACACCAGGACGCCTTTTGGATCACCAACATAACCGCAATATCACTTTATCTGAATGCGAATATCTAATCTTGGACGAAGCTGACCGTATGTTAGATATGGGATTCATGCCAGACTTGAATCGTATTCTCAAGCGCTTACCAAAAGAGCGCCAAAATATGATGTTCTCAGCAACATTTGAACAGCGTATCAAAACGCTAGCGCATCGTATTATGAATGAGCCCATCGAAGTTCAAGTCACCCCAGCGAACTCGACGGCAGATACCGTGAAACAGATGGTTTATCCCGTCGACAAAAAACGTAAACACGAACTGCTGGCGTACTTAATTGGTTCTCGCAATTGGCAACAGGTATTGGTGTTTACCAAAACAAAACAGGGTAGTGATGCACTCGCAAAAGAGCTTAAGCTCGATGGCATTAATGCGGTTTCGATCAATGGTGATAAGAGCCAAGGAGCGCGTCAAAAAGCGTTGGATGATTTTAAATCCGGAAAAGTACGAGCATTAATTGCAACGGATGTTGCGGCTCGTGGACTAGATATTCAGCAGCTGGAGCAAGTTGTGAACTTTGAGCTGCCGTATAAAGCGGAAGACTATATCCATCGTATTGGACGAACAGGTCGAGCGGGGCATGCAGGTTTTGCAGTATCGTTAATGAGTCACGATGAGCAGTATCTTCTAGAAGCAATAGAGCGTTTGCTAGATACGCGATTACCACAAGAGTGGTTGGCAGGCTTTGAACCAAGTCCGGCCTCTGAAGTCGAACCTGATCGTGCACCTCGCCGTAAAGGTCGAGGGGCGGATAAACGTAAGATGAAAGCCAAGCTTAAGATTCATGCCAATCGTGGTAAAAAGCGCTAATTTACTTCAAGGAAAATAAGGGTAAGAATTTAACTTCTTCCCTTATTTTTCAGATAGATATCAGTTACAATCCCGCCACTATTTCCTCACGCAATTTTATCGCAAAGTAACCCCATGACATCACCTCAAAAACCCCAAAACCTTCACGATAAATACCATGCACACGTCTACTTTGATCAATCCTCTTTAGAAATGGCTACCGTCTTAAGTGAAACCATTACAGAAAAATTTGGTCTGCATGTCGGAAGAGTACATCAAAAGCCTGTTGGGCCTCATACGAAATGGAGCTTCCAGATTTTGTTCTTTCGTGAAGACTTTGATGCACTTATCCCTTGGCTTGATAGTGTTAGAGGCGAACTCAGTGTTTTAGTACACGCCGACACTGGCGATGACCTTATTGATCACACCACTTATGCATATTGGCTAGGTAAAGAAGTGCCTCTTAATCTTGATGGATTCTAATTTGCGCATTTCAGGCTGGCGTTTTTGGTTCCAACCGTACAATGGATGCCTCGGCGATTAAAGTAGTCGGCAATTTGATTTACCCTTAGTTGAAAGCTGTCACGGTCAAAGACTAGGTCGGCCATCTTGTATGGCAACCCTAATGAGCGGTATTTCTCTTCCCCTAAGCGCATAAAGCTAAGTAACTGCAGCGTTTGTACGCGTCCGTTGAGCTCATTAATAATGAAATCGGCGGTCGCGGCAATATTCTCATCGTCATCGTTGATGGACGGGATAACTGGGATTCTCAATATGATGGGCTTTTCAGTTTTACTCAATGCTCTAAGATTATTGAGGATTTTGCGATTATCAACTCCGGTGTGCGCTTTGTGGCGCTGGCTATCTAGTAGCTTAATATCGGAGATAAATAGATCGGTATAGGAAAGGAGCTTTTCTATTCGGTTCCAGTTAGCAAAGAAACTCGATTCTAAACAAGTGTGGATGTTTTCTTGTTTGCATAACTTAAACAACTCCAATACAAAGTTGCTCTGTAAAAGGGGCTCTCCGCCAGACACAGTTACACCTCCACCTGAACGTTGATAGAAGCCTTTGTCTTTGCGGATAGCCGCCATGCACTCATCCAAAGTCATGAAACTGCCCCATTGTTTGATTGCTTCTGCAGGGCAGTCGTCAGAGCAAGCCATACAGGAAGAGCAAAAATCACGTTTGACTTCAAATAGACAATCATCGGAAAACGTCAACATATCGGGCGATGGACAAACATCTAAACACGTTCCGCAGTGCTCATTTGAGATGCACTGGTTATGGTAGACCCCGACTTCTATTCTGCGATTAAAACTCTCCGGGTTTCCACACCAATCACATCGTAGAGGACATCCTTTAAGGAAGAATTCAGTTCGGATCCCTGGACCGTCGTGGAGTGTGAAACGCTGTACATTCAATACGGTGGCTTGGTTTGACACAAATAACCTCAATTAAGTTAGAAGCTGGGCGTTGAATGCCCAGCTTGACAGTAGTTGTATTAGGTTATTTGTTAGAACCTAAGCTCGGTGCGTTGAATTAAGTCGTCTTGCAAAGGTTTCCCAAGTTCCACGAAATACGCACTGTATCCTGCTACTCGCACTAACATGTCTCTGTATAGCTCAGGATTTTTCTGAGCGGCGCGCATTTTGTCCGAACTCATAATATTAAACTGCACGTGCATGCCTTGTTTGGAGATGTATTCGTCGATAAAACTGACAAGAATATCTCTTCCTTCAATACCTGAAACGGCGTCTTCTGGAAAACGTAAATTGAGTAGAGTGCCATTGGTTGCCAAGCTGTGGTCTACCTTAGTGACGGAGTTGACGATAGCGGTCGGGCCTTGCGTATCGTGAGAACCTCCTGCGGTATGGACAGGTCCCATGTTATCAGAGATAGGTTCTTCATTTTTGCGACCATCTAACGACGCATTGGTGTATAAGCCCATACCAACATTCGCATTGACGGTGTATACGCCTGGACTAAACTTTCCGCCTCTAGGGTTGATGCGTCCTTTGATATGACGGCAATAGCATTCAAACATAAAGGTGAATAGCTCATCGGCTTCATCGTTGTCGTTGCCATAATGGGGGATCTTGGAGCTATTGACGAGTGCGTACAGCTTTTCATAACCAACCCAATTATTCTTCACAGCATCAAGCAGTTGTTTACCCGTGTACTTCTTGTCATCAAATACTAACTTCTTAATGGTAGAGAGAGAATCGGCGCAAGTGGCTACTCCAGCAGCCTGCGGAGCAGTACCATTATATTTCACACCACCAAATGTCATATCTCGTCCGGTTTCGATACAACCTTCAAAAAACGCTGAGATATAGGGAGTGGGTTTGACCATACGATGAATTTTGTCGGTGACATTTAAGCAGCTACATAATTGATCGCACCAGTACGCAAACTGCTTATCGACACTTTCGAGAACTTGTTCAAATGTTGTGTAAGTTTCTAAACTGCCAGTATCTGGCCCCAATTGCTGGCCGGCATTTGGTCCTGAAAGAATTCGTCCACCATTGATGACCATTTCCATCATTTTTGCGGTATTCACGTAGCCGGCGTCCAACCAACCATGCTCTTTGCCGGGGATTGTAGGTTCAACGCAGCCAACTACAGCGTAATTTCTCGCCTCAGCTAAAGACACCCCTTTACCTAACATGGCTTTTATCGCTGGGGTATCATTGAACAATTTAGGGTGACCGTAACCGGCTCTAATGCATTCTATCGTCTTAATCTTGAGTTCGTACGGTGTTTTCTCGTGCATTCGAACGCAGACCCAAGGGTTCATCATTCGAGTATGGGCTGATGCTTCCAACATTAACATTGTTAGGTCGTTGGTGGCGTCTTCACCTTCTGAGTCTACTCCTCCTAGAGTTAAGCTTTCTCCACCAAAACCTCGACCATTGCGAACTTTTACTGTGCCTTTATCTTTGAGCTTAGTTGGGTTGTTCATTTTGACGTAAAGCACTTCAATGAGCTCTAGGATAAACGACTTTGATACGGCACGTTCATTGACATCTTTTTGGTAGAACGGAAGTAACCATTGGTCCATACGACCATAAGAGATAGAGTGACCATTTCCCTCAATTTGGGTCAAAGTAACGGCAAAATTGAATAACTGAATAGCTTGCCAGAAAGACTTTGGAGCACCACCTGCGATTTGCTGACAGTTGAGGGACATGGTGTACAGTTCTTGTTTGCGTTTAGCGTCAGTTTCATGTTCCGCCATTTCAGACGTTAACTGCGCGTACCTCGTAATATAGTGCTTAGCCGCTTCTAAACACACAATGGTCGCTTTGTAATAATCTCGTTTATCGCTATAGTCGGGGTCTTGTTTCGACAAGTCCTTTAATGCGGAATTGGCCTGCAAGATAACCCCGTCATAACCAAGCGTCATGAGCTTAGTGAAGTCCATGGCAAAATGTCCGATGCCTGCAAAATGGTAATTATTGGTCTGAAAGACTTTTTCACCCATATGTGAGCCTTTCTTTTGGTCATCATCAAGGTGGGCCGTAATGATCTCATTGGCCGTTTTGCCTTTCCAGTATGCGCATAACTCCAAAATTTCGTTTTTATCCTGCTCATTGCGTATATAAAATTGGTCGTTACTTCGTTCTTCAAAAGGAGAGTGAAGGATTTCGTCAATGATCCAGTCAACGGAGAATTCAGGATAAATAGGTGAGGCTTTTGCTGGAGCAGCAATCTCTCCTAGGATTAGTTCGTCATCATAAACGTGCAGTGTGCAGTTATGGAGTATGTTCTGGAAAGCGAAAGCAGTCTGCAGGATACGTGGTAAGGTTTCATTCTCTCGATATGATTCGGTTACAAGACGAAGACGTTCAACGTCGATGTCATACGACCTATCTAGGAAGGTTTGTCTTAATTGATTAACTCGCGGGAAAGGGGACCAATCGGCATGATCCACTTGGTATCCTAACCCATAAACCTTATCAAACTCTTCGATTCCCCTTGCTGACGTGTGCTGATGAGCCTGCGTTTCAAATAACTGCTCCGACTCTAACTGGAAGTGATCCATTGTTTACCTCATAAATTTAAATACGATGAATTCGTTAACAGTTTCAAATCGATACTTCTTTGAAGGAGTCCCTGTTGAAGGTCGATGATTGCTCGTGTTTATCCGCTACCACGGTTTATCTACAAGGATCTGAAGGGAAGGCTGATTCGGATGAGAGCCTCTTAAAAACACCTTCAGTCTTATAGACGCTTTTGAGTGAGCATTTTGTTCAAAACTGTATGGATATGGTCATTATAAGGAGATGGATGTCTTGTTCTGAGAAAATAGTCACACTAACGAATCTAAATGTACATAAAACAACAAAATGTGACACGAGTAATGGTTATTAAATTTCATGAGTCTATAGTGTGAAGAACTTTTAACGGCTGAATAACAGGACATATGGACACCACTTTAATACTCGTTTCGTTGATCATTGCATTAGCGGGTTTCACACAGGGGCTAACGGGATTCGGCTCAGCGTTAGTGTCGGTTCCGTTGCTTTCATTCATTGTTGGAGCTCAAACAGCAGTTCCAATTGCTGGTATTTTTGGCTGGTTAGTTACCTTGCCAATCGTTTGGAAAATGCGCCATTCAATACAACGCCAAACAGGATTGATTCTATTTGCCGGTTCGGTACCTGCGTCTTTTGTTGGTGCTAAGTTACTGGCAACGATGCCTTCCCAGTACATTCTTTTGACTATGGGAATTGTGTTAGTTGCTTCAAGTTTACATTCTCTACGCTCAACTAAGCCTTTGTTTAAAAAGACTTCTGTTCCGGTAACAGTAGGGGCAGGTTTCACTTCAGGTGTTTTAGGTGCTAGCGTAGGTGAATCGGGTCCTCCTGTGATTGCGTATACATCGATGCAGCCTTGGACGGCCGATCAAACCAAATCGACATTGGCTTTCTTCTTTATGTTGCAGATGATTGGTGCCAACGTGAGTTTTTGGAATGAAGGTTTGATAACTGAAGAAGTGTTGTCTTTGGTGATGTCGGCAATGCCAGCGTTTGTCATTGGTTTAACTGGCGGGATGATCGGCTATCATCTTTTACACAAATACAAAATTGACTATCACCGAATTGTACATATCTTTTTATTAGTGATTGGGTGTATGTTAGTGGCGAAAAATGTCCATTTTTGATTATCTAAGTCAATTTAATACTAAGCCCCGTGTATAACGGGGCGTACTAATAAATGACTAAAGCAGGATAGTCTACCTCTCACCAAGCACTTCAAACTCATCATAAGTTAACCGAGATGCACCATCGGTTTGAATTTCCCATAGTTCTTTATGAACAACTCCGAAGGCGTTATTCATTGTCCAGTCTGAGGTCAAAATGTATGACGTTTCTCCAGCCTTTTCCCATTTAGTATTGGTGTAATCAACGTCTTTAAATCCTTGATCTATAATGTTTTGCCAGAATGCCTGTATTGCCTCTCGACCTTCAAATGTACCAAAAGGTTTCGCTACCATTACAGCGTCTTCGGCGTATTGTGCTGCGCAGCCAGCGGCATCCTGATTGTTAAATGCAACTTGCCATGCGGAAATTCCAGTTTTTGAGCGTTCTAAAGCTGATTGAGTCATCGTCATACCTTTTAATTTGGGTTGTGTTTGAGTTAATCATAGAGATAGTATTGATTATGAAAAACAAACTAATTGGAAAGGTATGTTCTGTTAAAGAGAACAATTAAGAGAGCTTATTGTGAATAAACTACGTTTAATGTCTATCTATGTACAAATCATTGAAAGTGGGTCAATAACCAAAGCGGCTGATAAACTCGGTGTGTCTAAATCTGTAGTTAGTTCAGCGCTAAAACAGTTAGAAAATGAGTTGAATACGAGCTTACTAAAACGCACGACGCGCAAGCAGATGCTGACTTCTACCGGAGAGCGTTTTTATCATCAATGCGCTCTCATGCAAGAGCATGCAGAATCTGCGTGGATTGAGGCATCAGAGTCGATGAACACGCCATCAGGAAGACTATCGGTGACAGCGCCACACGCGTTGATGCAGAGTATTGTCATACCTGCGCTCGCTGATACTTTTAATGATTTTTCTGATGTGACGCTGAACTTAGTAAGTGACGATGACCACGTGGACATAATTCAGCAGGATATTGATCTAGCGATTCGTGTAGGCGCATCTGGAGATTCCAATCTAAAACAAAGGAAACTTGGTCAGTTTTCTGACGTCCTATGCCAATCGAAAAAAAATGAAGTAGATATAACATCGTGCCAATATGTCGCTCAACATTGGCAACCAGCGCAAATACACCATCGAGAATTAAATACGGAACAAGAGTTAACGTTTGTTCCAGCACACCGTGTCAACACGGTCTACGATGCTATTCGCCTAATCGAGAGAGGGTTTGGTATAGGCTTGGTTCCTGAATTTCTACTTGGTGAAAGCATGGCACTAAAACCAGTTGCTGAAATAGAGAAGACGAAACCTAATCCTATTTTCTCCTTACACCCTTATCAAGCACATGTGCCTCTTACCGTGTCTATGGCTATAAGTGCGATTGAACAGAGGATAAATACTCTGCTAATCGATAGTTGAATAGAACGCAGCAATATCTTTCAAGTCTTCTTCCGTTAAGTTTTGAAGCTGAGCCTTCATAAGTTCTGCCATCGCGCCTTGGCGCTCGTCATTTTGATACGCTTTCATAGCATTAAACAGATAAAGCGAGTTTTGCCCATTGAGGTTTGGGTAGTTAGCTTGAGAGGGAGCTCCATTAGGGTTATGACAGAATACACAGCTTGGCGCTTTCATTTCACCTAGTTCTGGATTTCCGAATTCGTTAGCATCAGCAACCGATGAAATAGCCATCAAAGCTATCACGGTAAATATATTGTTTTTCATAAGAATGTACTCTAGCTCCGTTTAGCAAAATCGTAATGCTTCACCTTAGGTTAACCTCAAGAAATTATTACTTCCCAAGCTGAATTTGTGACACAAAAAAAGGAGAACCTGACGTTCTCCTAATTAATGTTGGATGGGTCGAAACAATTATCCAACTAACTCTCTGACTTTCTGAAGCAATGTGTCAATGTCATCACTCGAAATATCCTTGTGAGTTACGAATCGAATCGGATTACCTGGGGTAATTGTAATGCCGTCTTTAGCTAACGATTCTGCAATAGCATCAATCTTTACCGATTCATCGAGCTTAGCAAAAACAATGTTCGTTTGGACAAAATCGGCGTTTACACTAAATCCAGAAATGTCATTTAGACCAAGTGCGAGTTTTTTGGCATTAGCGTGATCAAGTTTCAACTGATCGACTTGTTCTGTTAACGCAAGTTTTCCTGCCGCGGCTAAAATACCAGCTTGGCGCATACCACCGCCAACCATTTTACGCAGTCGTCTTGCACGTTCGATAAACGCTTTAGAACCAAGAAGTAAGGAACCAATAGGAGCCGCTAAGCCTTTTGAAAGACAGATTGTCATAGAATCAAAATGCTGAGCAATTTCTTTTACGTCCACATCTAATGCCACGGCCGCGTTGTATACTCGAGCGCCATCTAGGTGTAGGTTCAGACCATTTTCATCAACAAACTTCCTTGCTTCTGCCAAATATGACAATGGTAGAACTTTACCGTTGATAGTGTTTTCAAGGCTTAACAATTTGGTGCGCGCGAAGTGGCTATCGTCCGGTTTTATCGCGGATTTCAACTTAGAAAAATCAAGTGTACCGTCTGGGTTATTCTCAATAGGCTGAGGCTGAATTGAGCCGAGTACTGCTGCACCGCCAGCCTCATATTTATAGTTGTGAGCCTGCTGGCCACACAGGTATTCATCGCCGCGTTGGCAATGTGCCATTAAACCAAGCAGGTTTGCCTGAGTACCAGATGTTGTGAACAGCGCCGCTTCGAAACCATGTCGCTCTGCTGCCCATTGTTCTAATTCGTTGACCGTTGGGTCATCCCCGTAAACATCGTCACCGACAGGTGCATTGGCCATAGCTTCACGCATAGCTGGGGTAGGTTGGGTCACTGTGTCTGAGCGAAAATCCATTGATACTCTCCTAAATGTATCCACATAGCGTGGCTTTGCTTAAGCACGCTATTGTTTTGGCATCCGTGATGCCACCATCGATTATTTTTTGTTGTAATTCCGTTAGTGACATTGTCACCAATTCAATAACTTCATCATCATCGCATTCTAAGCTGCGATTCGGTTTGAGTGATTTTGCAATATACAGATGCTGTATCTCGTCGCAAAAGCCAGCGAGTGGTGTCACCTGTCCTAGAGAAATCATACTACCAGCTTCGAAGCCCGTTTCTTCAATCAGTTCTCTGTGTGCGCATTTTTCAGCATTTTCACCCAGTTCCATCGTCCCTGCAGGAAGCTCTAAAAGCCACTTCTTAAGTGAGGGCCGATATTGATTTAATAGCAGGATATCGCCGGACTCGGTAACTGGAAGGATGACCGCAGCTCCTGGGTGCTTAATTGTCGTGTGCGTAATGTTTTTCTGATTTGGTAATTCAATGTCTTCTTCTACGAGGGCAATGGATTTCCACTGATGAATTGTTCTTTGGGCCATAAAATCATCCGTTGATGGCTAGATATAAAGTACGTAGAAGGTTTACGTAATCAGGGGTCAATATGACCATAACGTGACATAAAAGTCGATGGATAATAAGGGGAACGTTTTATTAAATGGCGATCGAAAATGAAAACTAGGGTTTCTTACCTGTAATGCAATGAAAAATTTAGGTATATCAAGAGGTCTACACGGTTGTGAAGTTTATTTATAGGTAACGAAATGCTTGGTGCGGACAGTCTAAATTTGGCGATGATGGTAGCTGAGTCAGGAATTATTGATTCTGCGGTTAGAGACATCATGCAGCAAACAGACCTGTTGGCGATGGGAAGCGATGAAGGACTTAAGCAAAGCTTAACAGCATCAATGGCCAAATGGTCCAAATCTGTTAAACGCAGGCTCGTAAAAGGTCAAGAGACTGAGTCTCTGCAATCTGAACTCGAGCTTTATCAACGTGCAGTCTATCTAACGGAGCAAGAGTTTGATGAACAATTAAATCAATTGATTGAGCAGATCCCTGAAGATTCGCATTTCCTTCCTAAAGCTCGTCAGTTAGCGAGCGATATCGATGCTTATCCACGATCACTGTTTGCCCGTCAGTTTTGTAAGCAGTGGTATGAAAGCTTAAAACAGGCCGTTGAATCGAAACAACAACAAACGGTTGACCAGCAGAAGTCTAAATTCTTAAAACAGATGTATCAGAAAATCGATACGTTAAAAGATATGGAGAACCTGCAAAAAGGTGGCGAACAGGGCAAACTGGGAAGGCTTTGGGATTTGGCAGGTGCAGAACTAACAAAGCAGGATTGGCGACACATAGAACATACGGCAGAGTACCTTGAGAATAATCAAGAGCTGAAACATATTGCCGACAAACTCGGACGTATGGCAGAAGAAGTGGATGCACCAGAGCTAAATAAAGCATTGAGCCACGATGAAGTGGTCGTTGAAGAGAAAACGGACTTTGCGACAGATGATATTGTGGGTATCCACGAAAGTAACGACATCAACAATCTTCTTCCTAATGAGACCATGTATTTGGCCTACCCAGAATTGGAAACCATTTTCTATCAACACTTGGTGGAAAAACGACTGCTAACCTACAAATCAGAAGGTAAACAACGTACGGTTCGTCAATTACATTCACCTAAAACAGCGACGGGTGAAGCAGACAAGGAGACAGGCCCTATGCTTATCGCGATAGACGTCTCAGGTTCAATGCAGGGTGCTCCGGAAAAATCAGCGAAAGCTATCGCGTATTCACTAATGAAAATGGCCGCACAACAACAACGCGAGTGCCACGTCATATTGTTTTCCTCCACGTTCATTAGTTATGACTTAACAGGGACGACTGGACTGAAAGAAGCGAGTGACTTTTTGTCTTATACCTTTAAAGGCGGAACCGATCTTGGAAAGGTCTTGAATCACGCTGTGGAACTGATGCAAGGTGAGCAATACAAAAATGCCGATTTGCTGGTGATCTCCGATTTCATCGCACCTAAGCAGGAACAGGAGATTGTCGAAAGAGTAGAGTCATTACGTGGCCGCTACAATCGGTTCCACTCTTTATGTCTCTCAAAATATGGTAACCCAGAAGTTTTAGGGCTATTCGATACACAATGGCGTTATCACCCCAGTCTCGTCGGACAGTTCATTAAAAAACCTACGTTCCAGTTTAATAGAGCAAAACAGGCGCTTTCTCATACTTTCGGCTAATGAGTTCTGGTGTTTGAAGCGACTCTTAGTGACAAAACTCTATAAAAATCAGCTTGATAATTTTAGGTTTGCGGTCATGCTTTAAATAAAGCATGAATGAAAAATCTTGTAACATAATAATAACAAATGTATAAAATCATTTATGCATTCCTGTTTTGTGCACAGAGGTATTGGCATGATAAAGCCCACAGTTGTTTCCCACGCTGATAAAGCGTTGCTATCTGAACGAATTAATAAACTCGCCTCAGCACTTTCCGATGGCGTTTACGAACGAGAAGAGACCATAAAGCTTTGCTTATTAGCCGCCCTTGCAGGAGAAAGTGTCTTTTTGCTTGGCCCACCTGGAATAGCTAAGAGCCTAATTGCGAAGCGATTGATACAAGCATTTGATAACAGTAGTTATTTTGAATACTTGATGACACGTTTTTCTACCCCTGAAGAGGTGTTTGGCCCTCTTAGTATTCAAGAGCTCAAAGACAACGGACGTTATTTACGATTAACCGAAGGTTACTTACCTACCGCTCAAGTGGTTTTCTTAGATGAAATCTGGAAAGCAGGTCCTGCGATCTTAAACACATTACTAACCGTCGTGAATGAGAAAACATTTAAGAACGGTAGTGATATTGAAAGAGTGCCTATGCGCTTGCTGGTTTCCGCCTCAAATGAACTGCCCGATGAAGACAGCGGTTTGGAAGCTCTCTATGACCGTATGTTGGTACGCATATTTGTAAATCGTATTCAGAATAAACAGAACTTCAAATCAATGTTAACGGTTGGCACGAGTGAAGAAGCGAAGATCCCCGAAGGTTTGGCGATTACCGATCAGGAATATCATCAATGGCAACGTGAACTTGATAACGTCAAGTTGACTGATTCCGTCTTTGAAAAACTCTATCAACTTAAAACCTTGCTAGAGTCCGCAGCAGAAGAAAACCAAGGCAGACTCTCTGAGTCAGACCTGTATGTTTCCGACCGTCGTTGGAAGAAAGCGGTAAAACTCCTCAAGGCGAGTGCGTTCTTTAATGGTCGCGATAGTGTCAACCCGCTCGACTTACTACTACTACAAGACTGTTTGTGGAACAGTCCAGAATCACTAGAAATTGTTCGCGATGTTGTTCGTGACTTTGCGTTGAACTACGCCTTTGATCAACAGGAAGTATTCCAACAGATCGAAGAAGGTAAGGAGCAATTGGCTGATATTCAAGATGAAATCGAAGCTGAGTTTGCGATGCCTCTTTCTATGGAATCCACGACGGGGCTGCTTCGAAAAGATGTATACCAATACGATATTAGCAACGCCAAATCATACAAAGTTGGTCCGGCTACGGACCTAGTCAAATTGGTCTTGCTGCAAAGCAACATGTCAGTATCTGAGAGTGAAAAAGGCGATAGCCGCTGGGTCTATGTAGCAAAAGATGAGCTTAGCCGAGCCATCAAAGAAGGTGGCAGTGAGGTGTATGGTTATGTAAACCAAAATACGCATTTGTGCCGCTTGAAGCTTGATATTGACGCTGCCAATAACCTCGTTATTAAGGATATCGCTAATCGCTCTGTTCTAACTACGCTTGTGACCACTTCTGGTATTGACTCCAATTTACTACAAGAGTGGACGACAAGAGCTGATCAGGTATTAACGCAGCTTACTCATGCAGAATATCACCTTAGACAAGTACGCTCTAACTTCCATGGAGCTCTACCACACGGCTTTATTCAGCAAGAGATACCAACAGAGATGGAAGTGAGCTTACAAACAGTCACGCAAACACTTGAAACGACTAATGCCGAAGCTGAGAAAGCAGTCGCCAGAATCAAAGGATTAAATGACTTTTTTGCCTAGAAAGCTCGCTTAGGAACTTTGCTTAACTAGGAGCTTTGCTTAATTTGATGGCTAGCCAAATTGGTTGAGTGACATCGTAAGATAAAACACCGGAGGCATGGATGCTCGGAGCAGACGGATTAAACTTGGCGCTAATGATTGCTGATTCAGGTCTAATTGATTCGGCAGTTAATGATTTGATGGCTCGCTCTCAAGTTGTTGCGCTCACAGAAAAGCGCGGCGTTCGTTCTGCAGTCAAAGGCCATTTGTTGAAGTGGCGTGGCTCGGTAAAAAAACGTATGACTCGTGTTTGTGAGACTGAACGTTTCCAAAAGGAACTTGCACTCTATCAAGAGGTCATCCACTGGGATGAAGCGACATTTTTTGAACGCATTAATGATGTCGTCAAGCAACTTGAGTGGCATTCTGCGTTCTACATGCAGGCGAGGCGTCTGCTAGAAAAAAACAAGTCAGTCAATAATCCCATGTTTCCCCGTTTCTTTTGCGATCTTTGGTACAAGAGCCTAGCGGATGCGATTAAACAAGCCGAGGTCTCTGAGTTAGAAGCAAGTAAAGAGAAGTTTCTCGCCGATTTGTATCAACGAATGGAAACCATGCAAAACATGGATACCGTGACGGAGCAGGGTGATGAAGCTGCTATGGGCCGTTTGTGGGATATGGCCTCAGCGAAACTCACCAAGACTGATCTAAAAGTGATGCACAACCATGCCGAGTTTCTCAAGAAGAATAAGGGACTACAAGAGATAGCAGAACAGCTTGGACGAATGGCAAATGATCAGGATGATCCCGAACTTAACAAAGCACAAGCTGATGATGTTGAGATGGTTGAAGAGCAAAGTGATGAGGCGACGGATGATATAGTAGGCATTCACGAGTCCGACGATCTGAATAAACTGCTTCCTAATGAAACCATGTTTCTCGCTTATCCCGAATTGGAAGTGGTGTTTTACAAACATCTCGCTGATAAACGCTTAATGAACTACAAAACTCAAGGAAAATCACGCACGCTCAAAAAAGTACGAACTAGTAAACCCGATAACAGTAAGGTGGAAATAGAGAAGGGCCCATTTATTGTTTGTATCGATGCATCCGGTTCGATGAGTGGATTTCCTGAGCAGTGTGCCAAAGCAATGGCTTACGCACTGATGCAAATTGCTTTGGCTGAAGATCGCGAATGCTATGTGATTCTGTTTTCTACTACACATATTACGTATGAACTGACTAAGCAAGATGGTTTGCGAGAAGCTGCTGATTTTCTTAGCTATTCATTTCATGGTGGAACTGACTTAGAGCCAGTATTAGTTCAGTCTATCGATT
The DNA here is from genome assembly GCF_023716845.1 of Vibrio sp. SCSIO 43133. NCBI lineage: Bacteria > Pseudomonadati > Pseudomonadota > Gammaproteobacteria > Vibrionales > Vibrionaceae > Vibrio > Vibrio sp. SCSIO 43133. The sequence continues at coordinate 609,044 of NZ_CP068025.1, read as the reverse complement.
TGATGGGTACTGATACTTATAAAAACGCAGACATGGTTGTGATTTCCGACTTTATCGCGCCGGAACAATCCGAAGAGATGATACAAAAAGTCGACCAACTAAAAGAGCGTAAAAACCGCTTTCACGCCATCAACCTTTCTAAGTATGGCAACCCCGCACTGATGAGTATGTTTGATCATTGCTGGTCCTATCATCCAAACTTGGTGGGACGCTTGATGAAAAAGTGGTAAAACACACTAAGAGATGTGACTGTGAGAACGCTTAGTCCATTAGATCGCTGCTTGATTGAGTATATTGCCGTTAATCTGGACAAACGAAGAGATAAAATCGGTTTTTGTTTGACTAATGTTGAGTAATCCGTAAAGTACGCTCCGAACACGACGGAGCAGCAGCTCAGTGTGTTAATAGAAAGGCGCCTTGGCAGAGTGGCTATGCAGCGGATTGCAAATCCGTGGACCTCGGTTCGACTCCGGGAGGCGCCTCCATTATTCAGAAACCTCGACAATCGTCGGGGTTTCGTTCTTTCTGGCTCTAAGAATTCTCCCTCACTGTACTCACTAACGTTTTGGACAGCTAATTCACCTTGTCTGAGACCTAAGCCTCGAAATCCATTCTCAGCATTGTTAACAGTTTGCGTTTAAGTTAGTCGACGACTATGGTGAGTTATCACTATATTCGTGGAGGTGCTTATGTCTGAAGTCTTGGTTGTTCTCATCATTTTTGGCGCTATTTTTGGTCGAGGTATGCTGCGAACATTTTTCTCTCATCGCGAAAAAATGAGGGCGATTGAACTAGAGAAAGCCATGGAAGGGGCGGAAGGTTTAAATAGCGAGTTGGTACAACAAATAAAAAGCTTATCTGAGCGCGTTGAAGTACTTGAGAAAATCATTACAGACGAAAAATATCAATTGGATCGCAAGATCGCCAACTTGTAAGTGGTGCTGAATTAGTCGATTTGTATGGCCTTCATACTGCTTGGCTCGATATTTAGTCAGTTGATTCATAAAGTTAAAATTTAATGTTGACGCAAAAACTTAATCCGTTAAAGTACACCTCGTTCTCACGGGAAGCCCCGATGAAAACGTATGCGAGACTAGCGAGACTGTTATAGGCAACCTTGCCAAGATTAACGTCACACCAAGACCGTTGAAGAACGGAAACCTAGTGAGTCGCTCAAAATTTAAGTCTTACGGCAACTGCGGTAAGAAAAAGATGGTGTTTTACTATTCAGTAATCGGCATCGCAAGAAATTGCGTGCCCTGGTGGTGGAATTGGTAGACACAAGGGATTTAAAATCCCTCGGCGTTCGCGCTGTGCCGGTTCAAGTCCGGCCCGGGGCACCATCTATTCGCTAATTAATTAGCACCCAAATTAAGGCGCCTTGGCAGAGTGGCTATGCAGCGGATTGCAAATCCGTGGACCTCGGTTCGACTCCGGGAGGCGCCTCCATATTAAAATCTTACTGCAACTGCGGTAAGAAACAGATGGTGTTTTACTGTTCAGTAATCGGCATCGCAAGAAATTGCGTGCCCTGGTGGTGGAATTGGTAGACACAAGGGATTTAAAATCCCTCGGCGTTCGCGCTGTGCCGGTTCAAGTCCGGCCCGGGGCACCATCTATTCGCTAATTGTTAGCACACAAATTATGGCGCCTTGGCAGAGTGGCTATGCAGCGGATTGCAAATCCGTGGACCTCGGTTCGACTCCGGGAGGCGCCTCCACTCCCTCTAATCTATCTCTGCGTAGTCATAAATTACGCACAGTTCTTTAGCTCTATTAAGTGCCTTACCTCTAACACTCAAATAAACGATAATAAATATCATTACAATTGTATGATCCTCGTCATATCTTTATTGTTCAATATGTTAATAATTAAGATTAATTTAACAGAACAAGAAAAGGGAAGGCACATGTTTGCTTGGCTTTTAGTGCTGCATATTTTAGGTGCGTCAATCTGGACGGGTGGTCATCTAATTTTGAGTGTTGTAGTCCTACCTAAAGTATTGAAATACAAGTCACCTGAAATGCTACTTGAGTTCGAGCAGAACTATGAAAAGATCGGAATGCCAGCGTTAGTTATTCAAGTGACTACGGGATTGATGATGTCTTATCAGCTCCTTCCTGATGTTAGTTTATGGTTCGATATGTCAATTCCACTAGCTCATGGTATTGCGGCGAAATTGGTTTTGCTTGCTCTAACGGTTACTTTGGCTCTCGATGCGCGTTTTCGAGTAATCCCAAAGCTATCCAAGGACAACCTTGTAGACATGGCACTTCATATTATTCCAGTAACCATAATTTCTGTTGTATTTGTCTTCGTAGGTGTGTCATTTAGAGTGGGGTGGCTGTCGTAGCTGATACATCTGTCGGTAAAACAATAAATTACTTTCCCATATTGCCTGCGAACTTCATTATTGGTTGATGTTTCCAAAACAACGCCGCTTGTAGCAGCTTAATATTTTTGTGTTGAAAATAAGGTCATCACAAAATCTGATCCAAGTCGCCAATTGCAGGTTGAGTTATCATCCTCAAACTCTACGCCCCAGTATCTAAGCCTTTAAAATCTGTAAGATCAAAATGAGCACCGTGTTGCATAATATGGTGCTCAGACTTCCCAGTATGTGATAGTGCTTCAAACGCTCTGTTATTTTATCCGATACAAAAACTTAACATGCATTGTTCACATTTTGTTGAGCATCACTTTTCATAGCATAGAGGGTGAACTAACCGATTTACCCTCAATAATAAAAGGTTGAAAAGTGGACGATAATAAACCGAAGATGACAGTGGTAGCTAAAACGCTTATACCACTGATTTCAATTGTATTACTCGCAGGATGCAATACGAATAGTGAGTCTGGAACAGAGGCTGGTGGCAATAGTGGCGATGTGGATGGCTTGTATAAGGCTGGCGAGAATGAAGTCGTCATCTATTACAAACGTGACTCAGCGGCTCAATCTGGTGACCCGTACGGTGGTTGGGGGTTACACCTATGGAACGGCGAAGGTTGTGAAAGTACTGACCTAGAAGCAATGAATATTGGTGATAGTGGCACGAGCTGGGATGCTCCATATGGTTATACAGGGGTCAGCTCTACTTATGGCGCTTATTATGTTTTGAAAGTGGACCCAGATGCATCAGACCCTCATGAATGTATGAACTTTATACTTCACAAAGGAGATGAGAAAGCCTTTGGGAGTGGAAATCACAAGGTTCAACTACGTCAACTTGATGACAGCAAGGGATTATTTGGTTTCCATGGCAGTAGCCAAATTTATTACGTCCCTACTGTAGAGAGACCTGTTGCGATCGATGGGCGCGCCGCTCATTGGTTAGATGGCACCACAATTGGTTGGGAGGCTGCCTCGACAGCAGATACAGTGGTTTTGTTCTACAGCGAAGACGGCAGCATCACAATGAATGATGATAGGTCTATTCATGGACAAGATGGACACGTTGAACTCACCATTTCTGGTGAGCTGCCTGAGGAACTCAAAGCTCGTTATAAGCACCTAGCGAGCTTGACTGCCCTCAACATTGATGTGAATGCGGAGACACGACATACACTTTTAAAAAAACAACTTGTGATAGTCGCATATAACAAGAGCAAAGAAATTATTACCGCCACTGAGCTTCAAACAGCCGGGGTTCTTGACTCTGTGTTTGCCTCAAAAGATGGGGGTAATGCAATAGCTCAAACACTCGGTGCTATTGTTGAAGGAAACGATGTGACGTTTAAACTCTGGGCACCAACGGCAATGTCAGTGTCGGTAGAAGTTTATAATGAAGATAAGACCCTAGATAGTGTATATCCAATGACTGAAGATGCAGATACTGGCATATGGTCCTCGGATGGCGTAAGTGGAGCGCTGAACCAGTTCTATCGTTACGACGTTAAGGTGTACCATCCTACGACGGGTAAAGTGGAGCAGCGATTGGTAACCGACCCATATTCACTTAGCGTGTCTGCAAATTCTCTATATTCTCAAGTTGTAGATCTCGATGATACGTTATTAATGCCTGAAGGTTGGAATGACGAAGCATATTCTCGTCCTCAATTATCTAAAGCTGAGGATCATGTCCTTTACGAATCTCACATACGTGATTTTAGCTTCAGTGATTCTAGAGGGACGGAAGCATTGAATGGTAAGTATTTAGCACTAACCGAAGATACTCGAGAGTCAGTAACACATCTGAAGTCATTGCAACAAGCGGGCTTAACAACGTTGCATGTATTACCTGTGTTTGATATTGCTACGGTTGATGAGGTCAATAGAGTTGATATTACCGATACGGTCGGTGATCTATGTGCTCTTAATGCTAAAGCTGCGGTTTGTTCTACAGCAGATAGTGGGCAGGTCATTGAAGATTTATTGCAAAACTATGACCCGGCGAGTGCGAATGCGCAGTCTTTGATGAATGACCTACGAATGTATGACAGTTTTAACTGGGGCTATGATCCATTCCATTACACAGTTCCTGAAGGTAGTTACGCTACCGATGCTGAAGGTTCACTAAGAATCAAAGAGTTCCGCCAAATGGTAAAAGCGACTCATGATATGGGACTTAAGTTCGTCATGGATGTCGTATATAACCACACCAATGCCTCTGGCGTAAATGATAAGTCAGTGTTGGATAAAATTGTTCCTGGGTATTATCACAGGCTCAACGCCAATTCCGGAGGTGTAGAAAACTCGACCTGTTGCGACAATACTGCGACGGAAAACTTGATGATGGGTAAGCTAATGGTTGATTCACTATTAGTTTGGGCTGGTGACTACAAAGTCGATGGTTTCCGTTTTGACCTTATGGGGCACCAACCAAAAGACTTGATGGTTTATGCGTTAGAGAAAGTGAAAGCGATTGATCCCGATACCATTTTCTATGGTGAAGGTTGGGATTTCGGTGAAGTTTCTAATCATGCTCGATTCGAGCAAGCCACACAGCTAGCTATGGCTGGTACTGAAATTGGTACGTTTTCTGATCGATTGCGTGACGCAGTACGTGGTGGTAGTCCTTTTGATGGCGGCGTTAACAGCGATGGCCGCCATGCACTAAGGTTTAATCAAGGGTTTGGTAATGCGGCTTATCCTAATGAAGAGGTAATCGAATCAGTTGAAACAACAAACGATAGACTTCACAACCAAGATATCGTCCGTTTAGGTATGGCGGGCAATTTAGCTGACTATGTTCTCTTGGATTACACTGGTGAGACTAAACGCGGCAAAGATGTGGATTATAATGGCGCCCCGGCAGGCTATACTAAGTTCCCATCGGAGAATATCTCTTACGTATCGAAGCATGATAACCAAACACTTTGGGACAACAACGCTTACAAGATTGCGACAGGGATAGATTCGGCGAAGCGAGCTAGAATGCAGACTGTATCGCTTTCAACCGTAATGTTGGGGCAGGGTATTCCATTTATTCACATGGGCTCAGAGCTATTGCGATCTAAGTCGATGCAGCGAGATTCCTATGACTCAGGTGATTGGTATAACCGCGTTCGCTTCGATGGTTCAGACAACAACTGGAATGTTGGTTTACCTCGAGAAGACAAAGATGGTGCTAACTGGGATTTGATCAGAAAAATCATAGCCGATCCTAGTGTCAAACCGTCTCAAACGGACATTGAACTAACCAAACAACAATTCTTAGAGTTACTTAAAATTAGAAGTAGTAGTGAGCTGTTCCGCTTAGATAGTGCTGAGGAGGTCATGAAACGAGTCGATTTCCGCAACGTTGGTCAGGGTCAAACACAAGGTTTAATTGTCATGACGATTGATGATGGAACCAGTGCGGGTGCTGATCTTGATTCTGCATATGATGCGGTGGTGGTTGTGGTTAACTCGACGGCTGTTACTAAGGAGTTCAAGATTGAAGGAGCTAGCGGTTTTGAACTACATCCGGTTCAAAAATCGTCTTATGATAGTGAAGTGAAAACAGCCTCATTTAGTAATGAAATCTTCTCTGTACCAGCATTGACAACCGCTGTCTTTGTACTTCCTCAAGGTGAGAGCCAGGGTGTAGGCTTGCCGATAGACAACAGTAATAAAGATGTATCTAGTATCGCACCATTCGGAAGTACTGAACTCTACTTACGTGGATCGATCACGACATGGGATGCCCCTGCGGAAAATTCCAATGCCAAGTTTAGCTATATTGCCAATAATATTTACCAGTTAGATATAGAAGTGCAAACGGGAAGTTTTAATATGAAGGTCGCCGATGCATCTTGGAACGCAGAGACAAACTTTGGTGGCGAAGTGAGTGTTACTTTGGGTGAGGCAAGCACTCTTACTGCAGGTAGCAATGATAATGTCACTATAAATATTGCTGAAGAGGGAAACTATCGTTTCAAGTTGGATGCAACAAATAAAGCCAATCCAACGCTGACTGTAACCAAACTCTGATATTTTTTAGAGTGATCAAATAAGGCAGCATTCGCTGCCTTATTTATTCGTCTTTAATCAACAACGACTGCAGTGCCGCTCGCCGACACCATTAACATGCCGTTGCCAGTCCCTAGTACTTCATAGTCAAGGTCGACACCCACAACAGCATTCGCGCCAGCATCAGCGGCTTTTTGTTCTAGTTCTTTTAGTGCGATTTCACGCGCACGTTGTAGCTCTCTCTCATAGGTGCCCGAGCGTCCGCCTACAATATCTCGCAGGCCAGCAAACATGTCTTTAAAGACATTGGCACCTAAGATCGCTTCGCCGGCGATCACGCCTTTGTAAGCAACTATACGCTTTCCTTCAACGGTTTGAGTAGTGGTGACAATCATGAATAGACTCCTATTGGGGATAAACCATTTCTGATTAACAACATAGCAGGTTGCGATAACATGGGAAATGACAGAAGTGTCGTAATTATGTATTCAACGATTCCAATCTTGGTAGAGACGAAAAAGGGAAAGCAAATGCTCTCCCTAATGTAGCGATGACTTTACTACTTTTTAATAGGCGTGTAGCCATATTCTTGGATGAGGGATTGTCCCTCATTAGATAGCACGAAAGAAATGAATTTATCTGCGTCATCATCAATGTCATCTTTTTTGTGTAGCAAAAGGAAAGGACGTGCGAGCTTGTATTTCCCTTCGGAGATATTCTTGGTGGTTGCTTCCACACCTTCAAACTTAATAGCCTTAACTGAACGGTCGACAGAACCTTCAGAAATGTAACCTACGGCGTGTGGGTTGTTGTTAACAATGGTCTTTACCATACTGTTGCTATTTACAACGAGGTTCGTTGGATTGATATCAGAGACCAGTCTGTCATTGATGATTTGGGTCAAGCCCAACAGACTTTCGAAACTTGAACGCGTGCCTGAAGAGGCCTCACGTGTCACAACTGCAATCTTCTGATCTGGGCCACCAACTTGCTTCCAGTTATTAATTTTTCCTTTATAGATGTCAAACAACTGTTCTCGAGTGAGGTCTTGAACCGGGTTTGCCAGGTTGACCACAATAGCTAGACCATCGTAAGCAATAGGAAAAACGTCTAGACTTTCACTGCTTTCACGTTCTGTAAGATAACGGCTGCTCATACCGATATCCGCCGCCCCTTTTTCTACTAGGGTGATACCTGCTGTACTACCGATTCCTTGAACGGCTATGAACGTGTCGCTGTGTGACGTGTTGTATTGTTCTGCCAAGACATCCATAACACGAGCAACAGATGTAGAACCAGAAATATTGACTTCTTGTGCTGCTACAGTGTTTACAGCGGAGAAGGAGAGTAGAGCGGCTAAAGCGACGCGAAGCATAGAGAAACTCCAATTAAAGTGAGAATTTGCCACATCATATTTCGTTTGTGTGACACTTTTGTGAAGTGGAGTTGCATAGCCAATAAATTAGAGGATAAAAATGGTTACTGTGTGGCGTCGAACGCTAACAAATTATCCAAAAAGCAGTTATATTAAACACATAGTCAGCCAAAAGGTGGGGTATATGACACTTATCGAAATGTCACAATGTCGCCTAGAAAGATGTGCCGAAATTGTTTGCAGCAACCGTAACAAGAGCATGCCTGTTGAATTGGGTAAATCCTTGTTTGAAATGGTTGAGCATGGCGTCTTGTTTTCTAAAGCTCATTATTTATTGGACTCAAGCTCTTCCAGTTACACCAGTGTCGTCGTTAAAGTCCTATTCGATTCCAATACCAGAGAATGGTCGATTTTCGTTCCCGATGAAGATGAAGGGGACAACTGGATGCCGTATCCATTTCTGGGTAAAAGTACGGACCTTACCGCGGTGATGAGGGAGATTGAGAAAGATCCTAAAGCGTACTTTTGGTGACGCATGAACGACAAAACATCATTCATATTAAAAAGGGAGCCCGATGGCTCCCTTTTTGTGTTATCTAGCGAGATGCTATTGGCTATTTAGCCGTTTCATCGCTTTGCTCTGTTGATGCATCTTTAGGTGCATCAGCAAATACTTCAACAGGCTTAGCGATTAGGCTACGTGTTTCTTGATTCACATCGTTCAGTGTTACTTTAAACGTGTCCCCTAGACGATATACGACTTCTTTATCAATAGAAACCGTGCCGTTCTCGTTGTTTCCTTCAATGCGCTCTTTGTTGTCAACGATGAGTGGGTTTGGAATAAACACAGAAGCGCCATTTTCTAGCAAACGGGCACGGATACCGGCGCGATTGATATCAAAGATTTCTGCGGTGAACTGGGTTTGTTTCTTAGGTTCGTCAGCAAGTGTACGAGCATATAACCAATCACCTACAGTACGCTCAGCAATCTTATGGTGTTTACGATGTAGAGCAAGCTCTTCACCTAAAGCATCATCTGGCTGTTGTGATGGTTCAGAGCCAAGAATGTAGGCTTTCAACAGACGATGGTTGACCATATCGCCATATTTACGAATAGGAGATGTCCACGTCGCGTACACGTCCAAGCCCATTGCATAATGAGCATCTGGCTGGTTGCTGATTTCACTGTACGCTTGGTACTTGCGAATCCGGTTATCTAGGTAGCTTGAATCTAAACCACCAAGATTACGGCGGAGTTGAGCAAATCCCTCAAGAGTTGACAGGCTTTCTTCAGTATAAAGGTTGTCTTCTTTACCTTGGTTGACCAGCTCTACAACATCTTTCAGCTTGTCCGCTTTAAAGCCAAGATGAGTATTGAAAACGCCATAGCCGTACGCTTTACTCAGAACACGGCCAGCACAAATGTTGGCGGTAATCATGGACTCTTCTACCAAGCGGTTGGCTACACGGCGCATATCTGCGTGGATAGCCACGACGTCATTGTCTTCACTAAGCTCAAAGCGATAGTCTGGACGGTCAGGGAACACAACGGCGTGTGTCTCGCGCCATTGCGCGCGAGCATTGGCAAACTCATTTAGTTCAGTAACTACTTGAGCGATCTCTTCACTTGGTTGCCATTTGTCACATGTTCCGGTTTCTAACCAATCAGACACATTGTCGTACGCCAGACGTGCATGAGATTTTATGTTGGCAGCAAAGAATTGAATATCATCTTGAATTACGCCGTCAGCACTTACTGTGACTTTGCAACAAATCGCTGGACGTACTTCATTCTCAATTAACGAACAGAGATCGTCCGCTAAATCGCGAGGTAGCATTGGGATATTACGTCCCGGAAGGTAGATAGTGAAGCCGCGCTCTCTGGCGACTTTATCCATATCGTCTTCTGGTGTGATATAAGCGGTTGGATCAGCAATAGCAATGGTGAGTTCAAAACTGCCATTGTCATTTTTCTTTGCATAAAGTGCATCGTCCATGTCTTTTGTTGATTCGCCATCGATAGTGACAAATGGAACGTCTGTTAGGTCGATACGCTCTAAATCGGAATGATCGTTAATTTCCCAGTTTTCAAGGCCGGCTGGTTCAGTCTTTGGTAAATCGTTTTGAGCCAATGTTACCCACCAAGGTGCGATTTTGTCATTGGTGTCTGTGATCTTTTCCGTGATTTCAACAAAGAATCCGCCATCATCTTTTAATGGGTGACGAATTATGTGTGCTACGACCCAGTCACCGTCATTTAGATCATCTGACTTAATGCCTTTCTTAGTTTTGGCTTTAAGTGTGAGCTTTTTAAGAGTAGGGCTATCAGGAACAACGTTAAGTTTTCCTTTGATAAGTTTGACTCGGCCAATGAATCGCGTGACAGCCTGTTCGATAAGTTCTTGTGGTTCCGCTACTTCTCGGTCTTTTTCAGTACGGATAATTGCAACAACTTTATCTCCATGCATACATTTCTTCATGTATGGAGGTGGAATAAAGAAACTGTTTTTCGCGTCAACTTCTAGGAAGCCAAACCCTTTCTCAGTTGCTTTAATCGTCCCTTCTTTTTTTGGAAGGGTTTCTTGGATTTGTTGCTTAAGTTGTGCAAGTAACGGATTGTCTTGGAACATGTATCTACTTCTTAACGATGAAAGTGCCGACACTATACCCAAATGCCCGGAATATGCCTAGCCGAAATAAGTCAGGAAAGGCTAGGTTTTAAGCGTATTAGATGTAAATTTGATGACGCTTTATACAGAATTTTGTCATCGAGAAGAAAATTGTGATGTATTTCAATTTTTTCTGGCTTTTTTTGTGCTTTTAGGGAATAATCCGCCTCCTTGTTTACGTCCCTAGCGGCTTGATGCGATTTGCTACTTATCCGCATCTGAATGGAATCAGCTCTTTAAGGTTTGCTTTAGAAGCAATCTGGATCAGTTTGGAATTGGTAGAGCTCGTGGGACCTTAGTTAATAATTGATAAATGGGATCCCAATGCAAGATTCTTCAATTCAGTTTAGCGATTTAGCGCTGAACGACTCAATCCTTTCTGCTCTTGACGGAATGGGTTTCGTATCTCCAACTCCTATCCAAGCTGCGGCAATTCCGCACTTGCTAGCAGGCAAAGATGCGCTAGGTAAAGCTCAAACTGGTACTGGTAAAACAGCTGCATTCTCTCTTCCACTGCTTAACAAGCTAAATCTTGACCAACGTAAACCACAAGCTGTGGTTCTTGCGCCGACTCGTGAACTTGCTATCCAAGTTGCAGCGGAAATGAAAAACCTTGGTCAAAACATCAATGGTTTAAAAGTTTTAGAGATCTACGGTGGTGCATCTATCGTTGATCAAATGCGTGCACTTAAAAACGGTGCTCACATTATTGTTGGTACTCCTGGTCGTGTTCAAGACCTAATCAACCGTGACCGTTTACACCTAGACGAAGTACACACGTTCGTTCTTGATGAAGCAGACGAAATGCTTAACATGGGCTTTGTTGATGATGTAACAGAGATCATGGAGCACGCACCAGAAACAGCACAGCGCGTATTATTCTCTGCGACTATGCCTCCAATGCTTAAGAAGATCGTTGATCGTTTCTTGCGTGAGCCAGAGTACGTTGACGTAGCTGGTAAAAACCACACGGTAGACAAAGTAGAGCAGCAGTTCTGGGTTGTTAAAGGTGTAGAGAAAGACGAAGCAATGGCACGTCTTCTTGAAACTGAAGAAACAGACGCGTCAATCGTATTCGTACGTACTCGCCAAGATACTGAGCGTCTAGCTGACTGGCTATCTGCACGTGGCTTTAAAGCGGCAGCATTACACGGTGATATTCCTCAATCTTTGCGTGAGCGCACTGTTGACCACATCAAACAAGGTGTTATCGACATCCTAGTAGCGACTGACGTTGTTGCACGTGGCCTTGACGTACCGCGTATTACACACGTATTTAACTACGACATCCCGTTTGATGTTGAGTCATACATCCACCGTATCGGTCGTACTGGTCGTGCTGGACGTAAAGGTAAGGCGATTCTTCTAGTTCGCACTAACCAAATCCGTATGCTTCGTACTATCGAGCGAGTGACTAAGTCATCAATGGAAGAAATCCAACTTCCTCTACGTGACAAAGTTGCAGAAGCTCGTCTAGTTAAACTAGGTGCAGAGCTTGAGCAAGAGAAAGAGCATAAGTCTCTAGACAAATTCGCTGAGCTTGTAGAGAAACTACAAGAAAGCCTAGAAATCGATGCAGCAACATTGGCAGCGATTCTACTTAAGCGTCAACAAGGCAAACGCCCTCTATTCTACATTGGTGAAGACCCAATGATCGCGGCTATCGAGCGTGATAAGCAACGTCGTAAAGAGCGCCGTGAGGGTGGTCGTGACGGAGGCCGTGATGGTCGTCGTAGCTTCAACACTGCTGATTGGGATACATACCAACTGCAAGTAGGTCGTGAGCAAGGCGTTCAAGTTAAAGACATCGTAGGTGCACTTGCGAATGAGCTTGGCCTAACTAAAGGTTCTATTGGTGCAATTAAGCTAGATCGTGAGTCAACTTACGTTCAGCTTCCAAAGCAAATGACCTCTGATGTTGCTGGTAAACTTCGTAAACTACGTATTCGCCAAAAAGAAGCGGGTGCGGTAGTGGTAGACTTCACTGATTTCCGTGAGCCTCGTGGTCGTCGTGATGGTGGTCGTCGTGACGGTAACCGTGATGGCAACCGTGGTGGTTACCGTGGCAACCGTGAGGGTGGTGGTTATCGTGGCAACCGCGATGGCAACCGTGAAGGTGGTCGTGGTCGTGATGGCGAGCGTCGTTTTGACCGTAACCGTGGTGGTGACCATCGTGGCAGTCACCGTGGCGAGCGCAGTTTCTCACGCAATCGTCGTGATGAAGCATAATATCGCTTCTATTCAAAAATAGTTGAAAGCCGGGCTCATGCCCGGCTTTTTTGTATGACGAATATGCAACTGGTGCAAACCTGCCCTATAATCAAGGGATATAACCGATTAAATTCAAGATGTGAATTAAATCTGACCTTGATCATTATCAATAAATATCATTTTGATACAGTTGTTTGTATAAAAGAAAGTTGAAAGATTCAAAAAATATTGAATAATACAAACAAATATTAGGAAGTCGTCTTCCATCAATGCTCAAAACAGGATATCCCCCCATGTCTAATTCGTTTGTTCTCGTGATTAACTCTGGTAGTTCATCTCTGAAATTCGCTGTAATCGACTCAGCAAGTGGTGAAGCAGTTCTGTCTGGTCTTGGAGAGTGCTTTGGCCTTCCTGAATCTCGTATGAGCTGGAAATTTAATGGTGAAAAAACTGAAATCGCTATCGAAGGTGACGACAGTCACCACAAAATTGCAATCAGCAAGCTTGTGGGTTTAACAGATGAACTTGGCCTACAAGAGAACATCGTTGCTGTAGGTCACCGTATTGTTCACGGTGGTGAGAAATTCACTAAGACTGTACGCATCAACGAAGAAGTAACAGCGGAAATAGAAAAGCTTGCGGATCTTGCTCCACTACATAACCCAGCAGGCGCTATCGGTATCCGAGCAGCGATGGAAGCATTTCCTTCTCTTCCTCAGTTTGCAGTATTTGACACAGCGTTCCACCAAACAATGCCTGAGCGTGCATACACTGGTGCTATTGCTAATGAACTATACACCGACTACGGCATCCGTCGTTACGGCTTCCACGGTACTAGCCACTATTTTGTAAGCCGCGAAGCAGCGAAGATGATCAATAAACCTATTGAAGAGTCTAGCTTCATTTCAGTCCACCTTGGCAACGGTGCTTCTGTATGTGCTATCAACAATGGTGATTCAGTCGATACTTCAATGGGTTTCACGCCATTATCAGGGCTAATGATGGGTACTCGTTGTGGCGACCTAGACCCAGGTATTATTGAATACCTTTTGAAAAAGGGTTGGTCACAGGACAAAGTATTTAACGCACTTAACAAAGAGTCTGGCTTCCTAGGTGTTTCTGGACTAACGAGCGACGCACGTGGCATCTTAGAAGCGATGGAAGAAGGTCATGAAGGTGCTAAACTAGCATTCCAAGTGTTTACTTACCGCGTCTCAAAATACATTGCATCTTACCTAGCAGCTTTAGATTCGTTTGATGGCATCATCTTCACAGGTGGTATTGGTGAAAACTCTATGCCAATCCGTAGCGAGATCTTAAACAACCTAAAACTTCTTGGCTTTAAAGAAGATGTGAAAGGCAACGAAGATGCTCGCTTCGGAAACGCTGGCATCATCGGTAAATCTGAGATGCTAGGTGCTGTAGCAATGGTTATTCCGACGAATGAAGAGTTTGTGATTGCACAGCAGTCGGTAGAACTGCTGTAACCAGAATAGAAAATGAATAGTTCAAAGCGAGCCTAGTGCTCGCTTTTTTAGTTCTAGTTATTCGTAAAATGGTGAGCGCAAAGACAACACACTTTATGTATCTTGCTGTACCGCTTTGTCTGCTGCTCTTAACCCCATCTGATATCCCGCTTCAAGCTTGTCTTTATTTGTTGTTAGCCGTCCCACAGAAAAACTATCTTCGGGAGTAATAACGTGAATATTGCAGTCGGGTGGAGGATTGTTAATAAACTCCATCGTTTGGTTATATTGATCTGCGCGGTTGATCATAGCTTCTGCCAGTAGAGGAGTGTTTTTCATAAATCGACGCAGTAGCCAAGGTGCTTTAGGTGGTCGTTTGACATAGCCTTGCTTTTGCGACAGAACCACTGTGATGACCTTAGCGCCTCTTTTGTACGCCTCAATCACGGGAATTGAATCACCAACTCCTCCATCAATCATCTTTCTTCCATCGATATCTATAGGCGTTCGGTAGGCGACAGGCACTGAGCATGATGCCTTTAGAATCATTTCTAAATTACTTTGTGATCCTAATGTGTATACAGGAGCTCCTGTGTTAATGTCGGTTGTAACAATATGGAAAGGAATAGGCTGCTCGTTAAATGCTTGCATATCATAGGGATAATGTATCGCGATATGATCCCATAACCAGTCGAGATCTAGCCAGTGACCACCCTTAGCAAAGTTATGGAAGTTAATAAATTCTGGACGACACGAGTAGTCAGCAATGATGGTGTAGGTTCGTCCTCGTTGATTGGATAACCACGAGGCTATATTAGTCGCCCCTGCAGAAACTCCAATACAAAAATCAAAAGGATTATAATTATGGTCGATAAAGCCATCTAAAACCCCAGCGGCAAAGATACCTCGCATAGCGCCGCCTTCGACGACTAAGGCATGTTTCGTTTTCTGTAACATGAAAAATTGATTCCTTTAGAGTTTTACAGGCGTTTCCATTTGACCCGTTGACCTTGCTATTACGGCGTTAAACACTGAATGTACGAGTGGTCTGATGTGTAATTGGTTTAAGATAAAATACCAAACTCCGTCGAGCTTCTCTATACGAAAGCGCTTTATAAATACCATCTTCCTTTGCACTTATCTTGACTAAGCAATCCACCTAACTACGCTTATGATAATTAACAATGAAGATACACGCTAAATAAATCAGATAGATAAGTGGAGCCATTATGTCAATTGCCTCTATTGCAAACAATGTCAGTGAACTAATCGGTGACACCGATCTGGTCAGAATTAATAGCCTTTCAGAGATATCAGGTTGTAACATCCTTCTCAAGTGCGAACAACAGAACCCAGGTGGTTCAATAAAAGATAGAGCCGCGCTTCAGTTGGTGACCGATGCCATTGACGCGGGAAAACTAAAACCCGGTATGACTATAGTAGAAGGGACCGCAGGAAATACCGGCATCGGGCTCGCACTAGTGGCTAAGGCACTTGGTTACAAGATGTTGGTCGTGATGCCAAAAGGGCAGGCGAAAGAAAAAGAACGAATGATTTCCCTCTATGGCGCAGAACTGTTGCTAGTCGACCCTTGCCCATTTGCAAACCCTGAACACTTTTACCACACTGCCAAGAGGATAGGTGAGGAGCATGAAGATTACTGGTGGGCTGATCAGTTTGAGAACCTAAGCAATTACCGAGCGCACTATTTAAACACGGGCCCCGAAATCTGGCGACAAACCGAAGGCAATATAGACGCATTAGTGTCTGTAGTAGGGACAGGTGGTACAATTGCCGGAAACTCTCACTACCTCTCGCAGCAACAGCCAAATCTGAAAACGTGGCTGGTCGACCCTGATGGCTCAGGTATTCATTCTTTTCTGCAAAACGGAGAATACCAATCTACAGGGAGTTCGTTTACCGAAGGGATAGGCATTATGAGAACGGTAGATAACTTCAGGCAGGCGAAAATCAACCACGCAATCACTTTGCCTGATCAGGATTTAGTAGCTATCTCTCGTTTGGTAGCGGAACATGACGGTATTGTTCTTGGCAGCAGTTCTTCACTGAACGTTGCGGGAGCGTTGTACACTGCTGCGAGAATGGGCAAAGGAAAAACAATTGTTACTTTTAGCTGTGACTTGGCGGATCGTTCCTACTCAAAGTTGTACAACGAGGATTTTCTAAAAGAGAGAGGGATAAGTCTCAAGACTGAAACTCTTGAGGAGATATGGGCACGTTACCAAGCTGATGATGATAGCAGAGTTGTTGATGTCTCTTGATGTATTAAAATGAAAAAAGCGAGTCTACGACTCGCTTTATATCTCTTAATTAACTTCTATTCTAACACTGAATTAGCGTCAGAGATTGCACTACTTCCGGTGGCTAAAAAGCTAACAACTTCCGATTGCATCTCTGCGTGATACGCTAAATCACTCAGGTTATCGGTGTCTTGGACCGAAATGAAGGTAGAGTGTTTACCAATATTACGAAAACGTACAAATGGAGAAGACTACTACCACTCCCAAAGCAACGATTAAGAGCATGTTGCGTGTCTCCCTGCGCTTTGATGTACCTAGTAATTAACTTGTGTACAAGGTTGGATCGTCTTAGTGAGATGAGAATCTTAGAAAGACGAAAGAGAGTAGCGATGGAGTCGTATCAACTCATTTGTGAACTGAAACCACGATGATTCAGATTGTTCCTTAGGCTTTCGTTTATTGTAGATTTAAAGATGTATACAATTAACATTCATGATTCTAATTTATCACCTGAATAAAATATGCCCATGATCTCACCTTTGAAATAAATGTCAGAACAATGTTAGCGTTTGCTTGTTTCTATCTATCGCCAAAGATATGATTGAAACTAAGTAAACTAACAATTAACGTCAAATATTATGAAGAACATAACAAAGCCAGTATTGCTTCTCTCTGTTTTGCTCCCTTCTGTTTCATTTGCTCAACTGCAATTGTCGCCAGAGGAGTTGGCTAAGAAGAAAGAGATCTATACAAAATTCGATACCCAAAGTGTCAATATAAAGCTCAAACAGTTTTACGATGAAGTTGATATACTGCGATATAATAATGATGCAGTGATTAATGAAATTGGTAACAAGCAAGAAGATATAGAGTCTACATATAATTCGTTAGTGAATCTTACGAGTGAAAAAAAAGAAATTAACGAGTATCTTATTAATCGACTGCAAAATAATATTGCTATTTATAATGAAAGCGTTGCTAAGTTAAATAGTGATACTAATAAAGAAGCTCAGCTTGTTAAGAAGATAAAAAATAATGAAGACGAAAAGCAAGCCATAGAAAAGAGCAAAGAGCTAGAGCTTGCCAAACTAAAAAAAGACATTGAGACGAGGCTCAAGCAAGATGCTGATAAGGAGAAAAAAGTCTTCTTTGATGGAAAGGTTATTTGCTCAAGTTCAATGACCTTAAGTGATTGTTTTAATAAAAATAAAGCAAACATTGTTAGCCAGGCCATGAAGTCAACGATTGGTGAGTACAGGGTTCATGCAACAAAAGTTGAAGATGCTAACCTAAACATTAATGGTACGTTGTCTTATAGCGTTGCAATCACGTATACACAACCTTTTTCTTTACTTACTATAAAAGAGATAAATAAAGAACTTGGAATAAGTACCAAAGACATTAAACTGTCCTCAAATAAAGAAGCTACATACTACATTAATGGTAAAAAAGTGGGTGAAGGCAAAGAGGTCTTGTTTAGAAATTCATATAACTCAAAAGTGATTGTAAAGGCTGTCTACGATAAAAAGTCACAGTCTTCAATTGAAGAGTTAGGTCCGGAAAATGACTTATATTATCCATTTTAATATTGGATAATACCATTTTATGGTTTTGGTTAGTTATACTAAATAACTTTTATAGATCTATTGATTATAACCCAATGTGTTGAGCACGTTTGTGCTCAACTACTGCATTTTATAAACTAAAATCATAAATATGGCACTTGATTCATAACTGTCAAAAAAATGTCAGTGACAAAAAAATAACGCTTTGTGCTTATTTTATATTCTATGTTAAAGGCCCAAGATGAAACATTTTACCGACTCAGTGAGGAAATCACTAAAAAGAGAAGATTGGTATGCTGCCTTATTAACTGCACTCACGTTGCCCGATATATGTGGCAGGCTAGAAAACCCTCAGAAGCAACCTAGGGCGAGGTATCAAAAGTGGTATCAAATATGGGTTTCTTCGCAGTTAGCGGAAAAAACTAATAAACAAACTCGTACCATCTTGCAGCTCCGTGGAGAGGAGTTATATGCGCTCAGATGTGCTTTCTTTCATGAGACAGGTAGTGGCCTAGAGATGAGTAAGTCTCTAAAGATGGTCAAGAAATATAGATTCGTCACTCCTGAAGCATATCTAACGCTGGATGAAAGCAGCATTAAGGAACAAATGGCAATCCCTATCGACACCATTTGTCTTGCTTTAGCGACAGCGACTGATGCTTGGTTTGATAACGTAAGGGATGACCCGGTCGTCATAGAGAGATTAGGCGGCATTCTAAAGGTGCATGGTTAATCAAGCCACCTCTGAAGTATCTTTTACTTAGAAGTGGCGTAACTGAACTATTTACAGCTAGGTTTAATCGTATCGTAATTCGGTAACGTCGCCGCTTTTGCTCTTAAGTCTGAAATACGAGTATCGTGAGATGGGTGAGTGGACAGAAGTTCTGGTGGTTGACTCCCTCCAGATGCTTTTGCCATGTTCTTCCATAACTCGACACTCTGATTGGGATCAAATCCGCTTTTCGCCATTAATTCTAACCCAACAATATCCGCTTCTGACTCTTGAGTTCGACCGTAAGGTAATATCACTCCATATTGAACCCCAACACCTAAAGCGGCCATTGTGACATCGCGATACTGAGAGCCGCCAAGTGCGGTATTTGTAATTTGAAGTCCCGTATTGGCTAGTTGTGATTGTGATAAGCGTTCGTTACTGTGGTCTGCCAAAACGTGAGCCACTTCGTGGCCTATAACTGTAGCGAGTTGGTCTGGAGTCACTGCTACATTCAATAGCCCTGTATAGACCCCGATTTTACCACCTGGTAGTGCGAAGGCATTAACTTGATCGGAATCGAATACGACCACTTCCCATTCGCTGAATTCAGGCTGGGGTGGTACGTGGTCTGTGATGGTTTTTGCCACACATTGAACATAAGCATTCACTTCTTTATCAGTGCTTACTTTTTGTTCGTTCTTCATTTGCTCAAAAGATTGAGCACCTAATTGACTCATTTGCGCGTCTGAGAACAGAATCAGTTGATTCCGTCCGGTTGGAGACGATGAACATGCTGCAATTGCAGTAGTGACCGCTGCAAAGCAGCAAACCTTTGTCCAAGTCTTCATATGTGAGACTCCCTTAAATGTTATCCGTCCCCTAAGTTGGAATAAGGGGAAACGTGTTACCTACATTTTGATATTTGCCATTCGTGTTAACCACAGGCATCATTCTTATAATTAGTTCACCTAAGTATAGGATTTATCGATGAGTATTTGGAAGAAGAATATCTCATTAGAGGCGTTAAATCGCACTTCTAAGAACACGTTAATTGAGCACCTACAAATTGAATATACGGCGTTCACCGATGACACGTTAAGTGCGACGATGCCTGTAAGTAGCATCACGCATCAGCCGTTGGGGATGCTTCATGGCGGTGCATCTGTCGTGTTAGCAGAGACTTTAGGATCGCTTGCTGCGAACTATTGTGTTGATAATGACCATTACTGTGTAGGATTAGACATCAACGCTAACCATGTGCGAGCGATGCGTTCTGGCTTCGTAATAGGCACAGCACGGCCTTTACACCTTGGTGTTTCAACTCAAGTTTGGCAAATCGATATTACCGATGAGAAGCAGAGGTTAGTGTGTACAAGCCGCTTAACGATTGCGGTGAAAAAGAATAAAAAGGCTAGCCGATGATCGTCGATTTTTCTCAAGGTAAGGTGATTGCTACGCCACATGAAATGGTAGTGCGGCTAGCGGTGAGCAATGTGACTTTGCAAGCCCAAGTAGATGCGTTACAACTTATCATTCCAGCATGCGTTATTTCCGCTAATGGTGCGGAGTGTAAATGGTCCGTCAAATTAGACAGTGAGGAACAACTTCGTGCTATTTCCGATGAGACTGGGATAGCGATTTTGACACTGTAACTTGCCAAATAAGCTAATAAAGAGGAAACTTATTTCCAAGTCAACGAATGGTATTTCCTCTTTATGAGCAGTCCCCGCCTAAGAAAGCAATTTGAGATTTTATTTGAGCACTTTTCAGGTCAAGATGCTGAAACACAACTAGAAGATGTGACTGGTATTTTGTTCTGTACTAGGCGAAATGCCCGTATCGTGCTTAACAAACTTGAAGAAGAAGGGTGGATTGAATGGCACCCAGCGGCAGGTCGAGGAAAGCTCTCTCAACTTATCTTCAAACAGAATCGAAATGATGTGAGCGAAACGCTGGCAAGGCGTTACTTGGAAGAGGGGCGTATTGGTCATGCATTAAATGTGCTCGACAAAGACGCAAGTCGATTATCTAATGTTATTCAAAGCTACTTAGGGGTAACTCAATCAGACGGTAAACAAGTCATCCGACTTCCATACTACCGCGCGTTGTCGATGCTTAATCCAACTAAGCCAATGCGCCGTTCTGAAATTCATATAGCACGCCAAGTATTCAGTGGGTTAACTAAATTTGACGAGAATGATGTCCTACAACCGGATATTGCTCACCATTGGCAACAGATCTCTGAAACGCAATGGCGTTTCTACATACGACCTGGTATTCGCTTCCATAACGGTGAACTGCTCAAAATTGACCACATAATTCAAAGTATTGAAACGTTAAAAGGCGCTAACCTTTATAAGCATTTGGACAAAGTTATCTCGCCATCAGCATGGGTCATTGATGTCTACTTTACACAACCCGATTTTCAAGCTCCGATGCTTTTTGCCGAGAATATGGCCAAGGTATTGCCGCCTGAAAATATGCGAGGTGATGACTTCGATCGATATCCTATTGGTACTGGCCCTTATTGTGTGACGACTAATAATGATAAGAGACTAATTTTATCCGCGTTCGATGGTTACTTTGGTTATCGTCCCTTGTTGGATACGGTGGAAGTATGGGTTATAGACGAAACGCATTCTACATTGGTTTTCCCTACATTGGCGGATCCGATTGCCGGAGCCCGCTCTGAAGTTCAAGACGACATCGAACTCGACCCTGGCTGCACCTATTTGTTGTTAAATCGCGTCTCTGGCATTGCTAAGGACGATCAGTGGGCTCGTTATCTGAGCAAAAAAATCAATTCGTTAGCGATTTTCCGTAAGCTACCGGAAAAGACCATTGAAGAACTTGGAATGATTCCCGCGCATGGGCTTAAGCCAGGCTGGTATCATCATCCGACTTCTGAGATACAAGAGCTGCAGAAGGCCGAGTATGAACATATCGCAGATAAAGAAATTAGAATTGCCTATTACGCAGAGCATCCAACGTTCCCAGAGATTGCAAAGGGCATTGAAGAATTACTAAAACAAGATGGAATTCGAACTAAGCTGGTGCGCTATGGTTTAGATTCTCCGGAATTCGATGATATCGATATATGGATTCGCCCTATGGGTATTGCTAGCAAACGCGAGGAAGCATTAGCAGGCTGGTTACTCGGCCACAGTGATATCGAACATATGTCTAAGCCTGAAGACTTTTACCAATGGTCTAAGATCGTCGAAGATTGGCGTGGAAAAGCGAATGAAAAGTTCCCAGCTCAAGAATTGGGTAAAAAGCTGATTCAAAGTTATCAAATCATTCCTATGTTTCATTGTTGGCTGGGTATCAGCAAAGACCATTGTGGTAGTTTGCAAAATGCCAAATGCAATGCGCTAGGTTGGTTTGACTTCAGTAAAGTGTGGGTCAAACCAGACGACCTTGAGATAAACAGTTAGTACAATGGCAAAACCTAATAAAAAAGGTCCAGTGAAGACCGTCGACATTTTCTGTTCCAAATGCGGCGCTAAACTATTTCGATATCGTAAAGGTGGAAAGGGCGCGCTGGTCAAGTGTTTTAAGGAACGGATTGCCGAAGATTTCACGGAGGAGCTCGGTGTTTGTCCTCAGTGCGCGAGTGTTTTCGGTAGAGATACATTAATTCGTGGTACGCCAGCGATCAAAATGGTTGGTGGAAAAGTTCGTATGAAATAGGGAAATAGTTGATGAAATCCAATGCCATAACGGTACTTACTACCGTATCAAATGAAAGACAAGCTGATGACTTAATTAAGGTATTATTGGAGAGTCGTCTCGCAGCATGCATTCAGACGCAAAACATCGGTAGCCACTATGTATGGGAAGGGAAAGTCTGTCATGATAAAGAAGTGTTGTTGATCATCAAATCGACTAATGAGGCCTACTCACGTCTAGAACGAACTATTATTGCCAACCACGAGTATGAAGTCCCACAGATTGTTGCCTTACCCATTGAGGCAGGATTTAGACCTTACCTCAATTGGTTAAAACAAAATGTTAAGCCTTAGCTGGCGTCTTTAGAGCAAAAAGTGTCAATGCCGTGATAGCACCTAGCGTGTCACATAGCATGTCCTTTTGCGCATCCCAAATGTCGCCTTGTGAGCCCAAAAAGGCGATCCCCTCATCTCCGCCAGCAATGGCAGCGTACCACCATTCTATGATTTCATAAGCTGCCGCTAGACTCATTATGGCGAATAACGCAAACATGATCGCTGGAATTTTGCTCATTACTTTATTGCGATAGACATATTCCGCAATAGGAAAGGCGTAAAGGCCAATGGAAAAGTGGGCAACTCTATCAAAGTTGTTTCGTTCAGAGCCAATTAACTGATTGAACCAATCAAAAGGAACTTCGGCGAACGTGTACTTCGCACCTATAGTGTGAAGGGCAAGCCAGATGAACATCAAAACGTAAGCGGGTTTGGAAAACTGGAATTTAGCAGATACTAGCCAAATGAGTAATAAGATGGCCACTGCAGGAACAATCTCTGCCACCCATACTGCTCGCGAGCTTGGCGCAATCGCTGAAAAGACAAAAACAAGACAATATAAACCGGTAAGAAAGGTGAGAATAGGGCAGTAACGCCTCGAGGTTCTGTAATTCATAATATTCGCTATCTAATATCTTTTTTTGTAAGCGTAGTATAACTTTAATAAAACACCGTTCAATTAGGTTGTAACCGTTTTTGGTGACGAATAGCACAAAACACGCAAGCGTTTACACAGCTATACAATAGATTCTTTGAAAAAACGCCAACTTTTTTCTAACATCTGCGTCAAATCATAACGACAAGAAAGCAAAGTCATGAAATTAGAAACGGTTGATTATTTAGCACCAGATGCAGCGGAGCAGTTTGTACGTTCATTGAGAGAAACGGGATTTGGGGTTCTTAAAAACCATCCAATTCCTCAAGAACTTGTAGAATCGATTTATCTGAACTGGCACGCGTTCTTTAGCACAGAAAGGAAGAATGAGTTTCACTTTAATGTAGAGACCCAAGACGGTTATTTCCCACCTAGTGTGTCTGAAGTTGCTAAAGGGCACTCAGTTAAGGACATTAAAGAGTACTTTCATGTCTATCCTTGGGGACAGATCCCAGAAGAGCTCAAAGAGCAAATTTTGGATTACTATCGAAGAGCGAATGAATTCGCTGCTGAGCTTCTTGGCTGGGTAGAAGAGAATGCTCCGAAAGAAGTAAGTGACAAGTTTTCGATTGAACTGTCTGAGATGATCAAGAACAGCGAAAAGACATTACTACGTGTACTGCATTATCCACCAATGACCGGTAACGAAGAGCCGGGCGCGATTCGTGCTGCTGCCCATGAAGATATTAACCTACTGACGGTTTTGCCTGCGGCGAATGAACCGGGCCTTCAAGTCATGACAAAGGATGATGAGTGGCTGGATGTTCCATGTGACTTTGGAAACTTAATCATCAACATCGGTGATATGCTGCAAGAAGCAAGTGGCGGATACTTCCCTTCGACAACTCACCGTGTTATCAATCCAACTGGTGAGAAGCAAGAGAAGTCTCGTATTTCATTACCACTATTCTTGCACCCAAATCCCGAGGTTGTACTGTCAGATAAATACACAGCTGATAGCTATCTAATGGAACGATTGAGAGAGTTAGGTGTTATCTAACGGATAGAATCAAGGTCAGCTTTATGCTGGCCTTTTTTTGTGTACTCAAGGGATGGAAGTGCTAATCTCTAAATGAAAGCACAGTGTAATAGGAGAGGATGATTGACAGGGTCTACAGATTGCGAAGTCAAATCTCATCGACAAGCAGATAACCCATTGCTTTGGTCGGTATTACATTTAATTGAGAACAATGTGGATGGTTTGAAAATTCACACCTTAGCTTCTCAACTCGCCGACGCAGGCTTGATACCTTCATTGGATGAATCTCCAGAAAAAGATCTTTTTAAACGAAACTTCTTACTAATGAATGCTCTGTATCAGCTACAAGAGTTACTGATACCCGAGAAGTGGTTGCAAGTCGAAGCTATGAACATTCAACTTTTCTCTTACCGTTCTGGGGACCACGCCATAGATAAAAATAACCCATTGAGAGAATATTATCTTGATTGGTCACACTATGAGGCTGATACAGGAGAGGTCAAACGTTTGTTAGAGGACTTTTGGCAACGGTATAAACATTTTGTTGGTGTTTCATCTGTGACAATGTCACGAAGTGTTGCGCTTAAGTGTTTTGAATTAAATGAGTGGGCAACACAAAGAGAGATAAGACAAGCGTGGCGTAAACTCGCCCTTAAGTGGCATCCGGACCGTGAAGGTGGGGATGTTGAGAAGTTTAGACGTTACTGCGAAGCGTGGTCACTATTGAAGGAGTAGTGAGTCTGATGACTCACTACATTTGGTATAACCCAATTAACGCGGCTGACGCATTTTCGCGCCTCTGAGGCGGTTTAAGGTCGCTAGCGTATCAACCAATCTTGGCTTTGCAAGATCACCTGAATTTGGCATAGTCGCACTCCAATCACCTTGAAGCAGTTCGGATAGCGCTTTTGGTGGATGTGTTGACCAGCCAGGCTGTTGTGCTAGTTGGAACAATAGCCAACCAATAGCATTGAGCTCAGAATTTGATTCAAGCTGCTCCAGTGCTTGGACATCAATAAACTCTTTTCCAAATCGTAAACTGTTTGCGCCTTTGCCAGATACTCGGAATTTTCCATCGATCAATAGCTGCTGTAGGTGTGCGCAATCAACATGACGAGGTGGAATCAGTTCCAGAGGTTTCTCACATTCATTCTGCCTCTCAGTTGGATGAAGCGCTATGACTTGTTGTGCTTTCTCTGTGACATCAATTGCCTGATAGTCATGCATTTGAATCACAGTATCCGCAACATCTAGGTAGTCGCCAGAACCACCCATAACAATGATAGTTGAAATGTCTAGCTCATCTCTTAACTGCCCAACACGGTCAACAAATGGTGTAATAGGCTCATCACCTTTAGATACTAGTGCTTGCATACGCTCATCACGAATCATGAAGTTCGTCGCTGAGGTATCTTCATCAATCATGATAGCGCTGGCACCTGCTTCAATGGATTCTTGTAGCCATGCTGCTTGAGACGTAGAACCTGAAGCATCTTGGGTACTGAAATCAGAGGTTTGTTTACCAAATGGCAGATGATTAATGTAATTACTCAAGTTTAAATTGTGAATTGAGCGTCCGTCTTCCGCTTTAATTTTGCATGAATCTGCATCGGTGACGATCCCTTCGCGACCATCACCAGGGATATGATCGTAAATGGAGCGTTCAAGTGCGTTAAGCAAAGTCGATTTACCATGGAAGCCGCCACCAACAATTAATGTGACACCTTTGGTGATACCCATGCCTTTAATATAACCTTGATTGGGACGATGTAACGTTACTTCGAGTGATTCTGGTGACGTGAATGGAATGGCGTCTTTCATTGGTAAATCACAGTTACCTGCGATTCGAGGTAATACACTTCCATTGGCAACGAAGGCAATTAAGTTATTCGCAGCAAGCTGCTCTCGTAGTGCTACCTGATCTTCTACTGCTTCGCAGTGCTTCTTAAGTTCTTGAATGTTTAATTCGCGCTCTAATGTCGCTTTACGAATATATTTTGGTAGATGGAACGTCAGCATATTAATGGCTTTCTTCGCTAAGATGCTGCGACCTTCCGCTGGCAAGTTAACGCGAAAACGAAGCTCAATCCCTTCGTCGGTAAAAATAACGGCTGTTGAGTCCATCACCGTTTGACCAGTTAATGAAATGGAGACATTGTTCTCTTGCTTTGCAAAAGCAGCAAATTGGCGAGCAATATAGTCTCGTGCGGCAATTTGATAAGCTGGTGACTGATCTTTTAACCATTCAAGACCGCTTGGTGCCCATTGTCTGAATGCTCGTACGCGAGATGCAGCTGCGTAAGGGTCAGATTGAACATGATCTATATGAAAATCAAAGTCAGAGAAATCGTAACTACCTTTGATTTGCTGGTAAGCACGATAATTTTGCTTCTCGATTTTTTTTAGTTTGGCGATTAATAGATCCATGTCGAATGTCTCGAATTTCTTAAGGTTGGTGCGGGATTATAGGAGCCTCACAGCTGCGGGTAAAGCACTATGCTGTAAAATAAAAGCTTATCGGATTATGAATTGCTTGGGCGGCGGGTACTGTTTTTCGAGATGGGCCTCAAATATATCTCTAGGCATTGGTTTAGCGTAGTAATACCCTTGTGCGACGTCGCAACTCTCGGTTGCTACGAATCGGTGTTGCTCTGATGTTTCTACACCTTCGACGACGACTTGCTTGTTTAGCTTTTTAGCTATATTGATTATTGAACGAAGTATCGCTTTATCCTGAGCATTGTGAAGTATGTTAGAGAGGAATTCTTTGTCTATTTTTATGCAATCGAATGGAAGTTTTCGAAGATAGCTAAACGAAGCATACCCAGTACCAAAATCATCAAGAGCAAATCGAACGCCATGTCCCTTAAGGCGAACTATATTTTGATAAGCCACTTCGAAGTTAGAAACAAGACAACTTTCAGTGAGTTCTAGTTCTAAATTGGTTGATGGTAACTCATTGTTTTCTAAAATCTCGAGAACTCTGTCAGCAAAGCGGGCTGAACAGATCTGTTTTGCAGATACGTTCACAGACAGAGTGAAATCAGGTGCGATTTCAATCCATTCAGACGCTTTATCAATCGCGCTCATTAGCACGAAATAACCTACTTCAACAATAAGCCCATTTTGTTCGGCCATATGAATTAGAGCTTCATTGGAGATGTCACCCAAAACAGGATGCTTCCAACGCAGCAGTACCTCCGCACCTATCCATTTATCATTCTTTAAGTCGATCTTTGGTTGAAAATAAAGAATAAGATCGTCATTTCTCACGGCCTGAAGTAAATAGTGTTCAAGCTGGTTAAACTCTTTCTGCTCATCTTGGTCTGCTTGGGTGAATGTACTTACAGTTGCCCCTGACTCTTTACATGATACTGCAGCGTGAAATGCGTTATTGATCAGGTCTGTAGAGTTATCGGTATGGTACGAGTTTGCCACGCCCATAAAGACATGTAGATGCACTTCTTGATCGCGATAAAACATGCCTTGCCGTGCTACTTCGGACAGTTGTCGGCAAAGGTTGGGTAAAAAGTGCTCGTCGAAAGAGGGAACAATGGTTGTTAATGCAAGTTCAGTCGTTGAAATACGAGCGTAGTAATGGATGTGTGGCGTGTTTTTGCTAATCTTCTGTTCCAATAACGATAGCAACGTATCAAAGCCATCGCAGCCAATCCTGGCTTGAATTCGTTCTCCGTTAGTGATTTGGATAAAAATGACAGAAAGATACGCATTACCGTCAATGATAGCCCGACTGTTGAATGAGGCTTCTAGAGCATTTTCCAACCCCTGTCTGTTTAACATGTTAGTGGCCGAATCATGATTTTTCTGATACTGCATCTGCCTTTCTAGAAGGGAATTTTTCGATTTTAGGTTTTGAAGATTTTGTTCAAGCAAAGCAATCTGGTGGTCACGTTCTTTAAGCGACGTTTTAAAGCTTAATTCCATGTCCAAAATCGTTTGTGAGAGTTTTTTTTGTGCAGCAATGGATTGAATCTGATCGACTAGTAGGCGTAGCGTGTTTTTTGCATCCTTATCAAATTGATGAATGATAAACGCTAAACCTAACGGCTTGTCGCTGGCGTTGAAGATTTCGAGATAATCGACAGTATATTGGGACATATCCATGTTTAGTTTGTCTAAAAGCTTTTCAAAATACTTGGCGATTGATTCATGGTTACAAGGGAATCGAAAGGGGGCAGAGGATTCACCTCCCTTTTGAAATAGTGACGTTGCGCTCTTATGGTCAATGTATTGTAAAGCTATCGATTGGTTTTGCAGTGTACAATATCCCCATACAGGTTCATTCATACGGTCACTTTCGTGTAATGTAAGTACGCCTCTTATCTTTCGAATATCCGAATCAGAAAGAAAGCCTAAAGGTTCTAACGCTTGATAATTACGCATAGATAGTTCCACATCCTGTGGTTTGTAATGATCACTGATTATTGATTCAACCGAACTTTATTATTCTTTAAGTATAAGTAGTCTATTAGCAGCGAGCGATGCACGGAGGCTTTACAGGTAGGTAGAGAGGGATAAGAATAACCACAGTCTCAAAAGTGAGACTGTGGTTAAAAGATGCAATAAACTATGGTTTTAATCGATAAAGACTATCTACATCAACTTCTTTAGAATAGTCGACCCCATCTAGGGCAAATCCATTCAGATTCAAGAATGTTCGCTGGAAACCTTCAAAATCACCAACGGCTTTGAAATTGTCTGCGTCCATTTGGTCGAGTAGCTTACCTACTTGATTTTGAATATCTGGATCCAGTTCCCAATCGTCCATTCGAATCAAACGCTCACCGTCCACTGGAATTTTGCTTTGGCCGTAGAGTTTGGTTGAAAACAAACGTTGCATCTGCTCAATACACTCTTCGTGCTTACCTTGTGCTTTCATGGTCTTGTACAAAGCAAGTAGGTAAGGGCTCAAACCCGGGATAAACACACTCGCTTTTGTGACCAGTGCTTTGCAAACTGCAGCGTAAGCGTTGCCATTGAAATTAGACAATTCCAAGTTTAAGGCATGGCTAGTTTGGTGTAAGTCTACTTTCGCTCGGCCAAGAGTTCCGTCTAAATAAATAGGGTGTGTTACTGCTGGGCCGATATACGAGAATGCAATAGTTTTGAATCCATCTGCTACAGAGTCAGAATTAACCAGAGTATCAATCCAGCTTTCCCAATCTTCGCCGCCCATGACTTTGAGTGTGCCTTCAATTTCTTCATCGTTGGCCGGCTCTAAAGTGGTGTCTTCCCATTGTTCAGTTTCTAGGTTGATAGTTGCACCGGAAACAGACTCTCCAATAGGTTTAATTGCAGAACGCCAGAAGCCACCTTCGCTATTCGGTCTTACTCCAGTAGCAAGGCTATAGATAACCAGATCCACTTCTCCTTCAAAGTAAGTCTCAATAGCCTCTATAACTTGTTCTCTTACGTCCGTTGAAAATGCGTCTCCAACGATGTTAATAGCGCGTCTACCGGCTTGCTCTGCACGTTTCTTGAAGTAAATGTTGTTGTACCATCCGGCAGAGCCGACGCCTTTCTCAGAAGGCCCTCGCTCGAAGGAAACACCAATGGTATCTGCCTCAGCACCACCAAATGTAAGAGCAATTCTCGCTGCTAATCCAAAACCAGAAGATGCACCAATAATGAGTACTCGTTTAGGTCCGTTCTTGATCGGATCGGCAGACTTTACGTAATCAATTTGGTTATCGACCGCCTTTTTACAGCCCTCTGGGTGGGCTGACCGTGCGACGACACCGCTGATAATCGGTTCAATTATCATTTATACAACCTATCTAAGACGATGATAAAGGAACAGAATAACGTAAAGTGTTGTAAATTATATTGAGCTAGGGCATCAAAAAGGTGAATCTGATGCCCTCAAATTGAGGAAACTTTAAAAAAGTTTCAATGGGAGAGTCAAAGGTGGGGTTGCATACTTTCTGCTACAAACTGGGCGATGAAAGGTTGTGCTTCTGGTTTTGGGTGTAATCCGTCTTCCATCATCCATTCTGGTTTGATAATGACTTGCTCTAAGAAGAAGGGTAACAAAGGTACCCCAGACTCTTGGGCAAGGGCAGGATAGATACCCTCAAACATCGATGCATAACGTTTTCCATAGTTCGGTGGAATACGAATTTGCATTAGCAGAACTTTTGAACCAGCCTGTTGACTCATCTCAATCAACGACGCCAAGTTGTTCTTGATTATGCTAGGCTGGAATCCTCTTAAGCCGTCGTTAGCACCTAATTCTATTAGGACGTAATCTGGCGAGTGTTGTTTAAGAAGACCAGGGAGCTTGGCGAGGCCATTGCTCGTAGTATCGCCAGAAACACTGCCGTTGATGACCTTCATCGGTTCATCACCTGATGATAACTCGTCAGATAACATCGTTGGCCAGCTCTGTTCTGCGCGCATGTTGTAACCTGCGCTTAAGCTGTCCCCGAGAATGAGTAACGTTGCCGCTTTTGCATGAAAAGAGGCCAAGGAAATAACAATTAAAACGAAATAGGAAAGTTGCCGAATCATGAGTTCTTCCATAATCAAAGCTGAATCAGTGACCAAAGTAGTGTCTACGAAAACGGAGCATTTAACAATCCTAGAGAATGTAAATCTGTCTATTCAAGAGGGTGAAAGCATCGCAATCGTGGGAACATCGGGTGCAGGTAAGTCAACCCTGATGACTTTGTTGGCTGGACTAGATGTACCTTCAAATGGGACGATTCAGCTGCTCGAACAAAACATATCCAGTCTTGATGATGAGGCTCGAGCCAAGATACGCAGTGACCATTTGGGTTTCGTTTTCCAAAGCTTTTTGTTGATTCCGAGTCTATCTGCTTTGGGTAATGTGACATTACCTTGCCTGTTGAAGGGAGAAGATGAGGATACTGAGAAAGCTAAAGCACTGTTAGAGTCGGTTGGTCTTGGTCATCGTATCGATCACTTGCCATCGCAATTGTCAGGGGGAGAACAACAACGTGTTGCTATTGCTAGAGCATTCATGACCAGTCCCAAAATCCTTTTCGCCGATGAGCCGACTGGAAACTTAGACCAAAATACAGCGCATAAGATCGTTGAGTTACTTTTTAATCTTAACAAAGAACATGGCACGACATTAGTGTTAGTTACCCATGATTTAACGCTAGCAAAACGTTGTGATCGCGTGTTCCACATGAATGCTGGAAAGTTGGAAGAGGAATAAGCGATGGCACAAGGAGGACTTAACAAAAGGCTAGTTAGTTGGAGCATTGATGAAATTAAGCAAGGGCAACTTTGGCCGATTGCTATCTCACTCACTCTAATCATTGCCTGTATCTTTGGCTTAGCAGCACTTGCAGAGCGGATGGAGCAAGTCATTGTCAAGCAGGGCAAAGATGCACTTACCGCTGATACGGTATACATCACAGCGAACCCGATAACGCCAATCAATCAACAATATATTGAGTCCTCTGGACTCAACGTTTCTTTTTATACTCGCTTTGCCACGATGTCTTTTAGTGATAATGGCATGCAGCTTATTACCGTTAAGGCAGTTGACGATAGATTTCCTTTGAGAGGAACATTAACCCTTGCAACCGATACGGGTACTCAGCATCGCGTGAAACCTGGAGAATTATGGCTGGACAGTCGGATCGCTGAGCAGCTTGGTGTTAGTCAGGGTGACGTTGTCACTGTTGGTGACGCAGATTTAACGGTGAGTGGCGTCATCTTGGAGGAGCCCGGTATTAGCTTTAATCCGTTCCAGCAGATGCCTACTGCATATATTCACCAAGATTCGGTAGATGCCACGGGTGCGGTACAATTGGGCAGTCGTGTTCAATTCAGGGCTTATTTAACGGGTGACGATACCGCGATTGCAACATTAAAAGACCAAATAGAGCTAACACCAAGTGACCGATGGCGAGATCAAAGCTCGGGTAGTCGTACTAATGAAATATTCGATCGAACCACTCAGTACTTGTCTCTTACGGTCGCTATCATCATTATTATGGCGGCAACAACGTTAGTTCTGACTTGTCAAAATTACGTCCAGAGCAGAAGACAAACTGTCGCTATGTTAAAAAGCTTAGGAGCAAGCAAAGCATGGTTGGTTCGCTGGCTTAGTATTCAAACTTTGTTGCTGGTGGTGTTAGCGATCTTTGCAGGTTTGGTATTGGGTACGCTTCTCGAAACGTTACTTCGATTGCCACTTACTGACCTGCTACCCGATCCACTTCCAAGTTATGGCATGACGCCAGCATTCATCGCTGTCGTTTCTAGCTTGTGTATCGGTGTACCAGCTCTGGGTATACCACTGTATAAACTTATCTCAGTCTCTTCTGTAGAGGTGTTACAAAGTGCAGATGAGAAGCGTGGCGGATTCATCTACCTATTGATTCTAGTTCCCCTTATTCCTTTGCTTATTGCGTATCGTGACAACAACTTAGTGTGGATAGTTCTCGCGGGCATCGTTGGGTTGTTTCTAGTTTTAGGGGCGATTAGCGTTGTTTTCACCTTACTTCTTTCAAAAGTGTCGCTGCCTGTCTCTATGAAACTGGCGGTCAGTCGCATCAACCGTAGCAAGCGGCATACTGGACTTCAATATGGTGCGTTAGGACTGTCATTAATGTTGTTGACGACAATCTGGTTAGTCCGAAGTGACTTATTAAGTGATTGGCAGCGAACACTGCCAGCAGACGCTCCTAATGCGTTTGCGCTTAATATAGGCGAACATGAGAAGCAAACATACCTAGATGCACTCGACGGCAACAATATCCAGCGTTCAGAGGCGTTTCCTATATCTAGAGGCAGATTAACTGAGATTAATGGGGAAGACGCTCAATCTCGACAAAAGCAAGGGCTAGAACAAGAAGATGCCCTAAGTAGGGAGCTTAACTTTACTTATGCTGCAACTCTTCCGACTTATAATGAGGTACTTGAGGGAGAATGGACTGAAACTAACGGTGTTTCAGTAGAGAAAGAGGTCGCAGAAAACCTGAATCTCAAACTTGGGGATGAACTTGGATTCACGATCAATGGGCAAAAGGTAACGGCAAAAATCAACTCCATTCGCTTTGTTGAGTGGCGCGATATGAAACCAAACTTCTACTTCATATTTACCCCTGATGTGCTGGCTGATATCCCAAGCGCGTGGTTAGTGAGCTTTCGACTCGAAGACAAAGATAATGCTTTAATTGGAGAATTATCACGAAATCACCCAACGGTGAGTTTAATGGATATTCGTTTGATGGGAGAGAAGATTCAAGGGTTACTTAGCCAAATAGTCTGGTCAATTACCGTATTAGCGGCATTGGGCGTTTTATCTGGGGTGTTACTCATCTTTACTTTACTCCGTTTGAGCTTATCTCAAAGACAGGCAGAGATTCGTCTGTACCGTACACTTGGCGCCAGTCGAAAACGAATTGTTCGGACGATATGGGCCGAGTACGGGATTATGGCGATAACAGCTGGCCTTGTCGCTACACTTGGCGCAGAAGTCGTAGTTGGTTCGATCATGAAATTCGGTTTTGAATTGCCGTGGAGTTGGCATTTATCCACGTGGGTAATGGTACCAGTAATCGCATTCGTTACATTAGCACTGGTGTTATTTTCATTGATACGACAAATGCTTACTACAAGTCAGAAGCAGTTTGCTTAATACTTAGCCACCGATTTTGATGAGTTATCCACAAAATCGGTGGATAAAGTCTTGGATAACTCGATAGTAAAATTACTGGCATAAAACTGTAACCATTGATTTATCGGTAATGGAAAGGAATTTCAATCAAAATCTACATTGGTTTGAGTTATGCACTGAATTACTGTCAAGAAAAACATCACAAAAATAGTGATTTTTTTTAATAAATTAAAAGGCTAAAATTGACCTCCTTTATAACGCCCATAACTAAGCGATGAACAGAGATTTAGCGGTGGCAACCAGCGGTAAAAGAGTTGCAATCATTGGTGGAGGTGTAGCTGGTTCTACGGTGGCACTTTATCTAGCAAAACAAGGGCTAAGCGTTTCGCTGTTTGAAAAAAACGACAATCTAGTTAGCGGCCCACCAATCTGTCATCTACATGCTGGCGGCAATCTGTATCGTGAGCTTTCCCAGCAACAATGTCTCGATTTGCTAGTACAGTCGATAGACTTCGTGAAGTTCTTTCCCGCTACCGTCAATAAGCGTCCCACCGTTATAGCCGTCCCGAAGAATGATGATGGTACACCGGAGTCCTTGTTACCTCGTTTAGAACTGCTCCGAGAAAGCTATCTACAATTAGTTAAAGCAAATCCAGCTAACCAAGTTTTGGGTAGTCCCGAAGACTATTTTCATGAGTTTAGCTTCGCACAATTGAAAGCCTTGGCATCACTTGAAGCCCCAACAAAACCTTCCACGATCGATGAGTGGTTAATACCTTTCGCAAAGCATGCTGATTTGAACAAGCTTAAGTATCCGGTTTACGTAGTACAGGAATACGGCCTAAGTCTATTTCGCGTGGCGGCGTCAGTAGAGCTCTCTTCTGATAATCTAGAAAACCTGGACATTCAAACGGGTCGCTGCATTCAGTGTGTTTCTCAATTGGGTGATGGGTATAGACTACAATTTGAAAATGGCCATGAAGCTCATTTTGATTTTGTCATCAATGCCTGCGGCTTTAGAACAGGTATAATTGATGATCAACTGAAATTATCACGAAAACGTCTTGTAGAGTTTAAAGCCGCCTATGTCACTCAATGGCAAAGTCATAAGAACGAAAAATGGCCAGAAATTATCTTTCATGGCAAGCGTGGTACGCCACAAGGCATGGCTCAGTTGACACCTTATCCCGGCGGTTACTTTCAGCTTCACGGTATGACTAAGAACATTACTTTATTTAATGAAGGGCTTGTTCAGTCGACCTCAGAGAGTGCGCAGCCTCAATTACCGCAAAACCTAATTAACAAAGTCGACAAAGGCTGGTCTTTGGAAGTTCAAACACAGCGAGCTTGCAACGCGATACAACACCTTAGTCAATATATTCCTTGCTTTGAGACAGCTCAGCCAGCTGGAACACCTTTGTACGGTGCGCAGCAAATTCCGGGCAACGACCCAAGCCTTCGAGCTGCAGATGTAAGCTTCGAAGGAGAACGTTACGCTCGACTAGAAATTGTGAAAGCTTCTTCTGCGCTACTTGCCGGTAAGAAGATCGCTGAAAAATGGTTTGGTATCCCAGCCGCTACAGGCAATGACGTGGACTCAATAATTGAGGACGTTGACGCTATTGAAGATCGGGCGAAACAAATCGCGATGAGTAGAGGGTACCCTGAAGAGTTGGCAATCGCCTATTAATCAATCAACTAAAGAAAAAATTGAGTAATTCTCACCATTGATAGTCGTAATTCAGTTTTGATTGCATATAATCCTTTGTAGATTAGACATGGAGTTGGCACATGAATGTTTTGGTTACTGGCGGCGCTGGTTACATAGGTAGCCACACCTGTGTACAGTTAATAAATGCAGGTATGACGCCTGTCATTTTCGATAACTTATACAATGCAAAAGCAGCTGTGTTAGACAGAATAGAAAAAGTGTCTGGTACACGACCTGCATTTATCCAAGGTGACGTACGCGATAAATCATCGCTATTGGAAGTTCTGAAAGCGCACAATATCAATTCAGTTATTCATTTTGCTGGATTAAAAGCGGTTGGTGAATCTGTTGAAAAGCCACTTGAGTATTACGACAACAACGTTAACGGAACGTTAGTTTTAGTAGACGCGATGAGAGAAGCCGGAGTTAAGCACTTAGTGTTCAGTTCATCTGCAACGGTTTATGGTGATCCAGCTTCTGTTCCTATTACAGAGAGTTTCCCAACAAGTGCTACTAACCCTTACGGCCGAAGTAAGTTAATGGTTGAAGAATGTTTAACAGACTTTCAGCAAGCCAACCCAGACTGGACGATAACTTTGCTACGTTATTTCAACCCAGTAGGGGCACATCCAACCGGAGAAATGGGTGAAGATCCTCAAGGGATCCCTAACAATTTAATGCCATTCGTCTCGCAGGTTGCTGTTGGACGTCGTGAATTTCTTTCGGTATTCGGCAATGACTATCCGACGCCAGATGGTACCGGTGTTCGTGACTACATTCATGTTATGGATTTAGCAGATGGCCATATTGCGGCTCTCAAGACGCTGAATAATCAAAAAGGCTTGCACGTCTATAACCTTGGGACGGGTAATGGTTCGAGTGTTTTAGATATGGTTAAGGCGTTTGAGTTAGCTTCAGGAAAACAAGTTCCTTACAAGATTGTAGAGCGTCGCCCTGGTGATATTGCGGAGTGCTGGGCAGACCCAAGTAAGGCTAATAAAGATTTAGGTTGGGTGGCTACACGATCATTGCAAGATATGACAACTGACGGTTGGAAGTGGCAATCGCAAAACCCAGAAGGGTATCCGGAATAATGTTTTATTAACATTTAATTACCATTAATAACAACTGAGCGCATAATGCGCTCTTTTTTGATCTAGATCTCCTTAAGCAGTGAATAAAAAGTATGAAATTGTTGTAATTTTGATAAAATGGTATCAGTACTTAATTTTATGTATGAAATAACTTTTTAATCTAAGGGGAACTCAATGGAGTTAGCACTCATCATTACTTTCGTAGTTGCAGCAGTAGTAATGGTTAAGAAAGAAATGGCTAATAAGTAATATTCATTCTAACACTTTGATTACATACCTTTTATCTGAATGAATTTATTAACAAAAACCGGCGAAAGCCGGTTTTTTTATGCCCAAAATTTGCGTAATTAACGATAAAAATAAATTGTCGTAACGGTCAAAAACAATCGTTGTATTTTTATCGACTAAACTCTTAAGGTGCACGCTCTTTCCGGTCGTCCGATACCGGGGTTTCACACTCATAAAACTAAACATCTATAAGAGGATACTGCCATGCGCATTGCGATTCTATCTCGCAACGAAAACTTGTACTCAACTCGCCGCCTAAAAGAAGCAGGGGAAGCGAGGGGACATCAAGTGGATATCATTGATACCCTGCATTGCTATATGGATATTACTAGTAGTAACTCTAAAGTCCGTTATATGGGTGAGGAATTACCTCAATACGATGCAGTCATTCCACGAATTGGGTCATCTATTACGTTCTATGGAACAGCAGTAGTACGTCAGTTTGAGATGATGGGTACATTTTGTGTAAACGAGTCGGTTGCGATAAGCCGCTCACGTGACAAGCTGCGCTCATTGCAACTGCTATCACGCAAAGGTATCGGTCTGCCAAGAACTGGTTTCGCTAGTAAGCCAGATGATATTCCAGATCTTATCAAGAATGTTGGTGGCGCACCGCTTGTCATTAAGCTGTTAGAGGGTACTCAAGGTATCGGTGTGGTGCTTGCAGAAACTCACAAAGCTGCTGAGAGTGTTATCGAAGCCTTCATGGGTCTTAAAGCTAACATCTTGGTACAAGAGTTCATTGAAGAAGCTAATGGCGCTGATATTCGTTGTTTTGTCGTTGGTGGCAAAGTGATTGCGGCGATGAAACGTCAAGCGGCAGAAGGTGAGTTTCGTTCAAATCTACATCGCGGTGGTAGTGCTCAGCTTATTAAGCTTTCTAAAGAGGAACGCGCAACTGCTGTAGCTGCGGCTAAAGCGATGGGACTGAACCTGTGTGGTGTTGATATTCTGCAATCAAAAAATGGTCCAGTAGTGATGGAAGTTAACTCATCACCAGGTCTTGAGGGAATTGAAAACGCGACAGGTAAAGATGTGGCGGGCTTAATTTACGAGTTTATCGAGAAAAATGCCAAGCCTAACAACAACAAAACAAAAGGACGTGGTTAAATGGCAAAAGAGCTTGTCATTGCGGGCGTAGAAATACGCCCGGGAGAGCGTAAAGAAATAGATATACCAGTAGCTAAGCTGTATACCGATGCAGAAGTATCAATACCAGTACAGGTCATTCGTTCTAAAAAAGAAGGCCCAGTGGTGTTTGTCAGTGCAGCGGTACATGGTGACGAGTTGAATGGTATTGAAATCATCAGTCGTCTTATCGCAGAGAACCTAAAACTCCAGAATGGTACGTTAATTTATGTACCTATGGTGAATGTCTACGGCGTATTAAACCAAAGCCGTTACATGCCAGATCGCAGAGACCTCAATCGCTGTTTTCCTGGCTCGAAGAAAGGTTCTCTTGCTGGTCGACTAGCTCATACTTTCTTAGAAAGCATTGTCGCACATTGTGATTATGGTATTGACTTACACACAGGCGCGATTCATCGATCTAATTTGCCACAAATTCGTGCCAACCTTGAAGATGAAGAAACTAAGCGTCTCGCGGAAGCATTTGCAGTACCAGTATTGTTGAATGCAAACATCCGTGATGGCTCTCTACGCGAAGCTGCTGTAAATCATGGTGCTCGAGTGTTGCTTTATGAAGCTGGTGAAGCGTTACGTTTTGACGAACTATCGATTCAGACTGGCGTTAAAGGCGTTTTGAGAGTGCTCAAAGCACTTGGCATGATTCGTAAGCGTGTTTCTAAAGCGAAAACTGAACCGTTTATCGCTAACCGCAGTGATTGGACTCGTGCAGATGCGAGTGGATTTGTTAAAGAGTACGTACAACTTGGTTCTATGGTTGAGAAAGGCGAAACATTGGCAGATATCAATGGCCCGCTAGGAAATAATATCAGCCAAGTAAAATCAAACCGTACGGGTATCATCATTGGTAAGCAGAACATTCCTTTAGTACAGGAAGGTGAGGCTATGTATCACATTGCGTATTTTGGAGATAGCGCAGAAGAGGTATTTGAACATATCGAAATCATGCAAGAGTCGATTGTTCCTGTAGAACCGAGCATGTAACACTATGCCAAACACATATAATGACAGAATGATAATTGGTAACTTGGAAGTGTGCAGTCTTCCTGAGTTGGGAATCTTCGATCTCGAAGTTCGTATTGATACTGGGGCTAAAACCTCATCTCTTCATGTGGACAACCTTGAACGCTTCAAACGTGACGGGCGCATGTACGTTCAATACGATCTTCATCCAGATATCTATCATTTGGAAGAAATCGTACACTGTGAGTCACTTATCCACGACTCAAGGCGCATCAAATCATCCAACGGTGACTCAGAGCAACGTTGTGTGATTCAAACGCTATTCCGATTGGGGGATAGAGAGTGGCCAATTGAAATTACATTAAGTAATCGTCAGGATATGTCATATATGATGTTATTAGGACGTGAAGCGATGGCCGACAAAGTCTATGTAGACCCAAGCAGAGCGTTTCTGATTGACTAATTAAACCGCCTTCGGGCGGTTTTTTGTGATTCGGTTAGGAAGAATATACGAGCTTTTTCTGGGCAAAAAAAAGTAGAGCACTTGGCTCTACTTTGCGTTTAGGAGGAAAGATCACAATACTTATGCTGGCTCTAGAACGTCATCGTTATCCATATCATAATCATAGTCTTTCGAAGCTTCGTGATACTTCGATTTACTATTTAAAGTGTGGAACGCTCGTCTTCCGCGTGCTAAGCGAACGTATTTAAGCCAAGTATGTTCCAGTTTAGATTTCGCCTTACTCGGGTTAACGATCACTTTAGTGAAGTGTTTCTCTTCAGCGTTCTCTGGTGAAATATCACCGCGCTCAAGCGCAAGCATAGTTTCACCATAAGTTACTAAGATGTCCTCTTCCAAAAGTGTAAAATCTCCCGATTTAGCGAATCCGCGTGGAAACTTTACTGCATCATAAAAACGTTTCTTGCCGTGGCGAAATTGAGTTTCAGTCATAGAGACCTCAAAGCAAATAGGTAGTAAAGCAAGGTAATTCAGGTGGCTCCGCAACAATCCAAAGAAAAGTCGACTAAACCGTTGAATCCCGTGTTGGTTCGATGCTGAAAATAGTGTGAAAACGGAAAGAAAGGAAACGAATTGTTTTTGTCGAAATCACAAAATTTCTTTATGCTTAATACAGCATAACTGTGTAAGAATACTGAGCTAACTTTTTCGTTAGCTCAACTACTTAGAATCTGTTTAAGAGTCATTTTTATGGACGTAAAAGTATTTCAAACTTTCCTCGAAGTCGCGAAGGAAAAGCACTTTGGCCGCGCATCAGAAAATCTCTATATAACTCAGGCCGCTGTGAGTGCTCGCATTAAACAACTAGAGGAATACTTTGATACTCGACTGTTTACAAGACACAGAAACAACATCCAACTAACGTCGGCTGGCCAAAGGCTAATAGGGTACGCAGAAGTAATGGTATCGACGCTCAAGCAAGCGACGTTTGACTTATCACTAGAGAGCAACAAAGCGTTGCAATTGACGATTGGTGGTACACCTAACATTTGGGATGCCTATCTGCAAAACTGTTTAAGTGTCGTCACTGACTCATTAACCGGCTATGGCTTTGTTGCTGAGTCTCTGGGTCGTGAGCAGCTAAATAGGAAACTACTTGAGCGCACATTAGATCTTGCATTCTCTTTCGACCCATTTAAAGTCGAGGAATTTAAAAGCCATCAGATTGCTGAATTGACACTAGTACTGGTTTCAACAGAGCAACGTGTGCTTGATGATGCTTTTAAAGATAAATATGTATACGTGGATTGGGGTACACAATTTGCTTTTGGGCATGCGGACAGACACCCAAATATTCCAGCACCATATCTACGTACTTCAACAGGTCGAATTGCGTTGGACTTTATTCTTGAGAAGGGTGGTTGTGCGTATTTGCCATCTTCACTTGTTGAGCCTTTCTTAGACTCTGGACAGCTCTATCAAGTCGACGAGTCTGAGGTTTGGTCTCGTCCTTTATTTATCAGTTACCGCAAAAACAGCACGTCTATAGAGGCGATACTCCAAGTAGAGAAACTGATTAATACTATTGAACCAACGACAAGTTATTTGATGCAGCAGGCTGGGGAAAATACGGATTAAGTAACAACTTTACGTACTCTAGTAACATATAGCAAAAGGCTTCACCTAAACAAGTGAAGCCTTTTTGATTTTGCAGATTACTATGCATTAACCACGGTTAAATTATTCATCCAATAACGTTTTAAATAGCGATGGAAACACAAAGCAAACTTAACGACTTCTTCAAAAAGCATACAGGCATAGACAACCTGAAATTCAAGTCCGAATACAAACGCTGCGGATGCGGTTAGCGGAAGTCCCACAGTCCACATTGCGATGAAGTCCATTCTTAAACAAAACTTATTATCTCCTCCGGCTCGCAGAATACCGTTGATGATAATAAGGTTCAGCATGCGTAACCATATCGCACAACACAGAATGAACATAGCGGGTGCAGCAAGCGGATAAAGTTCATTGGTGGTTAAGTTCAGCCACTCAAGAATGACTTCACGACCAAGTAGTAGAATTGCTCCTGTGACGATTCCAAACAAGAATACCGCTTTAATAAAGAATTTAGACATACTGAATGCCTGTTCAAATTCGTCTCTGCCTAAGGATTGACCAAGTAGCACAGAGCAGGCTACCGAAATACCAAAAAACAGCGAATAACACAGCGACTCAAATGGTCCCATCATGCTGAAAACAGCGAGCTCGGTAGTGCCCATATGACCAAATATCACTTGGTACATAAGTGTACCCATTGCCCATAAAATAGCGTTAAGCGTGGTCGGCACCGCGAGTTTTTTATAAGAACCCCAGAGTCGTTCGGTATTCTCAAGTTTCGCTTCTGTAAGAAGCCAATGGTTACGATAGTTGAGATATACCCAGATAAAAACCACTTGAAGTAATCTTGATATGGTTGTCGCTAATGCAGCGCCGGCTACGCCCATTGGAGGGACACCCATACCGCCTTTAATTAACCAGAAGTTGAGGGCAATGTTGATAAAGATTGTCATAGCCCCGAGAATTAAAGGTGTGACAGCGTCACCGGATGAGCGCATTGCTGATTCCGCTACAATCACTACGTGAGTCAATATAAGTACCGGAAACGCATACCATAAATAGGTTGCACCAAGCTCAATAACGGTAGCGTCGTTGGTTTGCAACATCATAATAAAACTGGAGAAGAGCGTGATGCCTAAAGTCACGGGTACTAGCAGTTTTGCTCCGAACTCCATCGACAGCTGAGTGATTGTTTTGGCACTACGTTTGTCGTTACGCCCCCAATACTGAGCAACGAGTACACCGTTGGCTGAAGCCATTCCGGCCATGATCATAATAGCGACAAAGTGCCATTTAGAGGCAATGCCCACTGCAGCAGTTGCTTCCTTACCAAAATCACTAACCATCAGTACGTCCGCCAGTGCCAAAATTGCAACAAGTGCACTTTGAATTGCGACGGGGAAACCAAGCTTTACCACAGAAGAGAGAAGATGGTTTTGAGAAGCCTTGTTAGATGACTTAAGATAGGTTTTAGTTGTCATAGCTGCCCTCCTGAAAGTGTGATTTGAATCATATAAACGGTGGTAATATAAGAAAATTGGGACATCAAAACCATGTTCAAAAATAGACAAAACCTGTGCGAATCCGTCATTGATGAATTTAACATCAAGTCTGAGTGGATAGATGAAGTCTTTTTATCGGAGGCATGTGAAGAACGCTTTCTTTCGTCTAATGATATCCCCGAGTTCATTCCTGAAGATATCTTCATGGCTGGAATGGCAAACTTGATTGAAGGCTACCATGTGGAGCGTAAGGGCATTGATGTACACACAGTCTTATTCACAATCGAAGGTGGTGGCGTGTTGATGACGGAGGATTTTGTTGCTCCTATCGAGCCGTACTCGATAGTCGTATTACCTGCACACACACCATATCGATTTGAGATCAACCCTCAATATAAACATTGGCGCATGATCTGGTTTCTACCTAAAGACCGACCACGTTGGCAAGCGTTATCTGATTTAGGACAGAAAGTACTGCCATTTCATGGTTGTGAACGGATTTGGGCCTTAATGACACTCCTGTATTTGGAAATTGGTGGCAGAGCAAGTTATCGAAAACTGCTAGTAGGGGAAGTGTGCCGTATTATTACTGGATTTGAGTCGCAACCTACTGACTCGACCGTTCGAGTACAAGCTTTGTTCAGTCAAATTGAAGGTCAGCTTCATCTACCATGGACTGTTAAGACGATGGCGAATAGAACATTTTTAAGCGAAGAGCAGCTCGCACGAATATGTAAGCGACTTTACAACGTGTCACCACGAGCAAGACTCATTAATCTACGTATGGAAAAAGCGTGTGATTTGCTAAGAAATAACGATTGGTCAATTGCCATGATTGCGGAGCGATTAGGATATCGTGATCCGTTCAATTTTACCCATAGGTTCACAAAACATATGGGTAGTTCGCCAAGTGCATATCGTAAACAAGTGATGCAATCGAATGAAGAAAGATAGAGCGCTCCTGCGCTCTATGGCGGTTATTTTGCAATAGCTTGCTCTAACCATTGGTCGAATTGACCTTTTGGCAGGGCGCCATTGATTACGTCTACGCGCTGACCATTTTTAAACACCATAATGGTCGGAATACTTCTGATTTGAAATTGAGCTGCCAGTTGTTGCTGTTGCTCTGTATCAATTTTCACGAATCGTACTTGTCCTTTGCGTTCTTCGGCGGTTTGTTGGAAGACGGGCGCAAAACCAACACAAGGATTGCACCACGTGGCCCAAAAATCGACAACAACAGGTTGGTTACTGTTCAAAAGTGCGGAGAAGTTGTCTACCGTCCCTTCAACTGGTTGGCCATCAAGAAGCGGTGCTTTACAACGACCACAATTAGGTGACTCGGTGATTCTTTCTGCGGGTAAACGATTAAGTCCATTGCATGATGGGCAACGGGTATTGATAGTCGACATGGTCTCTCCCAACCGTGTATTGAATTTATGAAATTAGGCTTCTGTGAGCCTTAGATTATGAGTATACTCGAAGCTCTTAGAGTCGGGATAGACAAGTTATTATTGAAACTTATCACAGTGAGCTGATTGATATTATTTGTCTATCTCGATTGACGAAAACTATAAAAAAATAGGTACAGAATGACAACATTTTACGCCGAAATTACTGGTTGGGGTAAGTGCCTTCCACCAGCGATCTTATCTAACCACGATCTTAGCACTGTAATGGAAACATCCGATGAGTGGATTAGAACCCGTACTGGTATAGAAAATCGTCGCATTAGCCATGTGAACACTTCTGAAATGGCAACCGTTGCTGCTAAACATGCAATGGCATGTGCTGGAATCACGGCAGATGAAGTTGATTTGATTATCGTTGCTACGTGTTCTCCAGATTCTTTGATTCCCAATACAGCATCACGAGTTCAGCAAAACTTAGGTGTTCCAGCAGCCGCTGCGTTTGATCTAAATGCGGCTTGTACAGGTTTCGTTTATGGGCTCGAAACGGCCACAAAACTGATTCAATCAGGCAATTATCGTAACGCCATCGTTATTGGTGCTGAGCGACTTTCGTTCTTTATTGACTGGAGTGA
The DNA here is from genome assembly GCF_023716845.1 of Vibrio sp. SCSIO 43133. Taxonomy (NCBI): domain Bacteria; kingdom Pseudomonadati; phylum Pseudomonadota; class Gammaproteobacteria; order Vibrionales; family Vibrionaceae; genus Vibrio; species Vibrio sp. SCSIO 43133. Next base: position 564,303 of record NZ_CP068025.1, on the reverse strand, counting down.
GCGTGATACCGCCGTACTATTTGGTGACGGGGCAGGTGCTGCAGTGCTCTCTCGTACTGAAAGTAAAGTCGGTCTTCAAGATGCACAAATTGGTTGTGATGCAAAAGGTCGCGATATTCTCGCTGTGCCAAAATTTGGCACTTCTATGGAGAGATTCGCAGCAGATAACGGTTACTTTGAGTTCAACTTCATTGGTAAAGAGATCTTCAAACGAGCGGTAAAAGGAATGGGGGCGGCAGCGAATACTGTTTTGACTCGTTCTAACCTTACTAAAGAAGATATTGATGTTGTGATTCCGCATCAGGCTAATATCCGTATCATTCAAACCTTGTGTGATTTATCTGGAATCGACCAAGATAAAGCATTCGTCAATATTCAAAAATATGGCAACACTTCCGCTGCGACTGTGCCAATCGCTCTTTGTGAAGCAATGGAGCAAGGAAGAGTTAAGCCAGGAGATAACTTGTTGCTAGCCGCATTTGGTGCGGGTCTGACGTGGGGCGCTAGCTACATCAAATGGGGCGAAAGAGTCGAGCCAATTGGCACTAGCGATGCTGCATTGCCACCGTGTGACAAGTCTGCGTTAGAGCTGATGAAAACGGCGATTGAGCATTGTCACAATAAACCGGCTAAATAAGGTTTTTGTGAACTAAAAGAGCCAGAGTTTCTCTGGCTCTTTTGTTTTATAGACTCTTAAACAATCGTGTGTATATAGAATAAGTGTTTAGTCCTCTGGTGTATTAACTTCTTTAAGGTTGAGTTTGTTTGCCAACACTTCAATCGCCCCACCTTGTACGAACACAGAAATGACAACAATAAAGAACACCATATGAACCATAGTAACCGCGTTTTCAACTCCTGCAGCCGCAGGAATTAGTGCAAATACAATAGGTGTTGCTCCTTTCAACCCGATAGAAGATATAAATAAACGCTTTTGCCAACTGGCTTTTCTGAAAGGTAGGTAACATAACTGTACTGCTATCGGTCTTGCTACAAGAATCAACAAGAAAGCAGGCAGCAAGGATTGCCAGAACACCTTAAAGAGTTCTTGAGGGAAGATCTGTAACCCTAAAGCAACAAACAATATTGCTTGAGCTAACCACGAAAGACTATTAAAAAAGTGGCGACTGACTTCCATACCACGTTTTACGCCGTTGCCAATGACCACTCCAACGACATAGGAAGCGAGTAGAATATTGCCACCGAGCAAATCACTTCCATACATTGCTAGCACTGCGGAAGCTAAAATGAAAACCGGGATTAGCCCATATTCTTCAAGTTTGATGCTGTTTAACAGGTGAGTACATAGCTTACCGATAGAAATGGCTATAGCTAGCGCGACAAAGATCTGTAGTAATAACTCGATTCCGATACTTGTAACTGAAGGAACCGTATCGGGAGTAAGTGCAAGATTGGTCAGCAATACGACTAGTATCAAAGCGACAGGGTCATTAGTTGCTGATTCGAATTCTAAGATAGTGTCAGTGTCTTCTTTGAGTTTTAGTTTCTTGGATTCAAGGATAGAGAAGACCGCAGCTGCATCTGTTGAGGAAACTATTGCCCCAAATAGTAAACAATGCACCGGCGGGAGGCCAAAGAGAACATAGATAATACCCGCGAAGACAACAGTGGAAAATACAACTCCAAGAGAGGAAAGTACGCCACCTTCTTTGTAAGCAACTTTGATGCTTTGTGTCGAAGTACTCAAACCTCCGACAAAGACAATAATATTTAATGCAATCGCCCCGATTGCAGAAGTAAGTGTAAAGTTGTCATAGACGAAACCAAATTCACCGTTACCTATGACCAGACCTACCGCCATAAAGATCAAAAGAGAAGGTAAGCCAAGAGTACGAGAAGGGTGATGTAACAGAATGCCTACGCAAATTAACGCCGCAAAACCTACGAGTCCAAACTCAAAGTTCATGTATGTCCTATTATCGTTGTTGTTCCAAATGACATAAATCAGAAACCAAAATGGAAAATGATTCGTAAACTCTATGTTTCTATTTGTTTAGATTATAGTATCTTATTAACGATAGAGCTTTAACTTACAAGCAAAAATTTTGTAAGTATTTTAGTTGGTTACATAACTAGAGTGAAATAGATAAATGGGATTGAAGAGAGGAAATATATTTGGTGAAATTCCAAAAGATTTAACCAATGAAGTATTTGAAGACATCATTGCTTCTGAGGGAGTGAGAATTGAACGTATCGTTTCAGATGGCCACTTTACACCAATTGGTGATTGGTATGATCAAACCGAAAATGAATGGGTGACTGTTTTGAAAGGAGAAGGTGTTATTGAGTACTATGACGGTACTTTTGTGACCTTAGGTGTTGGTGATTACATTGATATACCAGCACACGTCAAGCATCGAGTGAAGTCCACCTCAGAGTCCTCATTGACAATTTGGTTGGCTGTGTTCTATCCGAAAGATGAGAGTGAGTAGAAATTCCGAACTTAAACCCTAGAGAAGTGTTTGACCTTGAGGTCTGCGATTCGCTGCTTAGTTTTTAACTATTGTCTTCTTCCTCTTTGTTTATATTGCTATTTGGTTGAACATCTTTAAGATTACTCACCATAAAAGAACCTGATTAGTCCCAAGAATAAAATGTTAGATAAAGAAAATTTAGTAAAGCTCGCTAGGGTTCAAATGCCGTTCGGTAAGTATGCGGGCAGGGTATTGATCGATTTACCTGAAGAGTACTTATTGTGGTTTGACAAAAAAGGTTGGCCTAATGGTGAGTTGGGGGAGTTACTTAAGCTGTGCTTGGCACTGAAAATTGAAGGGCTAGATAGTGTTGTAAAACCATTAAAGCGAATGTAGTAAAAAGCGACGTTTTTTTGCGTCGCTTATTTGTATTCGTTAACCCGATAAAGACTCCCATTGAGTTGGGTTAAGAGCCTGAGGTTTTATCTGTACCCGACCATCTCTAGCCCTGCAAATACCCTGATTTACATCCCATGCTCCTTCGCGAATGTACTTGTGTATGCCTTGCGTACCCTGTTTATAGTACGAATCTAGTTTTCCTCTATAACCGTAGTAAGTACATTTGTCATAACCCCAGCCATACATGTAATCCGCCAGTGCTTGTGCGAAACTGCGTTTTCCGTTGAGCCACGAGCCACTATTGCAGTTATAGCACTTTATCTTTCCTCTAAAAGATTTGGGCAAACCGTTTTCTCTAAGTCTATCAACAACAAATCGGTGGCCTAGTTCCTTACCGCCTTTCGAGGTTTTAATATACTCGCTACCAGGTTCGCCGTGTCCTCTAATATAGATTTGGTCATCGTTAGAAATGGTTTTTAATTCGTTTATAACGGTTTTTGGTTCATACCAAATCTGGATAGCCTCTTTATTCTTGGTGTTTAGCAGGTATTCAATCCATTGATGGTTTTTTCGGTGACCAGCGAATGTAGATAAACCGCCGCTATCGGTGGGCTGATCACCATATTCTATGTATGACAATAAGTCTGTTGTTGGTGTTGGCATATACAATATTATTTTCGCCATGAAAATTCCTTTTTATCCATTTAAAACATGTGGTTAAAAGGTGATTTGACCACAAACATATCCTAGTAAATGACAGCAAATGTTCTGATCTTAGATTAAGAAATGCGACCTTGTACCCAAATCCTGATGTCAATATTGCAACGAATAAGCACTAATGCTGTTTAAAAACTGAGAACTGAATGCATTTTTAGCAACATTTCAAGCAGCGGTCTCAAGAAATACTAATCTTAATGAATAAGTTAGTGTGGTTTGGGGTTTGAGTATGGTACCAGTTCTTTACATGCAGCTAGGCGATGTTGTGTGGAAAGTATTTGCCGATGGATCGTGGGAACGCGTATCGAATGACGAAGTATTGTTAAAAGGGGTCCAGTTTGTAAAGCAAGAAGTTCAAGAACTCGGCGAAGATGTTCAATTGTCTGAGACACAAATTGCTGATACGGAGCGCGTGTTATCTCAGACGATAAATAACCTATCTAATAACATTACAAATGCAAATGGGACTGTTGATGAGACCAATTCAGGCTCTAGCGACAGTGCAGGGTTTGTCATTGCCTTAAAAGCAACTTTGGATGAAACGATCGCCCAAGCAGGATTTGATACCAGGCCAGGAATATTTGACTCTCAAGAAACTCGACCAGAGTTATTAGCACTCGATATCCTCTCAGAGCAAGCTCAAATCACGGTAGATATTTTAGATGGTGGGGATGGTTACGAGAACCAGTTCGAGGTACCAAATGTCACAATTGTCGGAACAACAACCGACGTTCGTGACGGCCGAATAGTTCAGATAACGATTTCCGATCAACAAGGTAATATTGTAGAAGCTCAAGCAATCACTCAGGACAATGCATACTCTGTCACTGGAGTTGTTCTAACAGAACTAATGGAAGGACCGTTGAGTGTTAATGCCGCTGTTTCTGACGACTTTGGTAATAGCATTTCTGCTAATGACGAAACGATAAAAGATACACTGGCGAACATTACCGTTGAAGCAGATGGTTTTGGTGACGACTACCTTAATGCCATAGAGGTTAGTACAAGTGCTTATTTGGGTAGCGTCGCAAATGTTGAATCTGGACAGCCTATCAATTGGGTAATTACCGATGAACAAGGTAACTCGATTACAGGCTCATCTACGGTTGATGAAGTCGGAGTGTGGAATGTCAACACTCTGGATGTAACGACTCTAGAAGATGGAGTCTTGACCATTGAAGCTTCCACCATCGATATTGCAGGTAATCCTGCAAACTCCACCGATACCATTATTAAAGATACTCAAGCCCTTATTACGGTATCGATCGATGACATGGATGGGGTCATCAATGAAAACGAGATAACTAACTCAACGATCTCAGGAACTGTGACTGATGTTGAAGACGGTCAGATCGTTGAGATTGTTATTACAGGCCAAAACGGATCGCCGCTTAATCTAAGTGCAACGGTAACGAATAGTGCTTGGAGCGTATCTGGTGTTGATCTATCTTCGTTTAGTAATGGACCACTAAATGTGGTTGCTTCCACCGTTGACGTAGCCGGAAACCCAGCGTCAGCGGCTGATACGTCTACGATTGATGTCGTAAAGCCAACTATTGATATTGATACTCTGCAAGGGTTCAATATCCTTTCGTTTCGTGCTGGCAACCTGACTACTCTGCAAGGAACGACAGGACTCGTAGAAGAAGGGTTACCTGTTACAGTCATTGTGAGTGATGGCGTAACGACATTGGAGTTTCAGGGTAATGTCGATAACTCTGGCAACTGGATGGTCAATGGTATAGACATTGGTTTACTCGATAAGGGTGTTGAGTGGACACTAGACGCAAAAGTTTCAAACGCGGTCGGGAACACTGCTATCGACGACATGCCGACCATTATATTACCGGAATCGCTGGCATTTTCTGACACCGTAGTGGGGATCTTTGGTTCCCAAGATAAAGAATCGGATATACGCATTCAAAATGCAGACTTTAAATTTTATGAAGAACAAGACTTAATTGATCAGCTCACGTCCAATGGTTTGAGCATAACGGTAACGGTGACAAATCGAGTCATAACTGGCGTTCGTAGTGACGGTGAAACGGTATTTATTGCTACATTAGCCGGTGATTCGGTGAACATCGCTTTTAAAGAAGTGATCGATCAAGATGCGCCATTAAACTCCATTCAAACGGCTCTTTTAGTACAAGGAACTCAAACTGACGCAGACGGCACCACGGAAGTGGTTATTGGGCATTTACCGATAAACATCGTTGATATCGCTCCGGTATTGTTTAATGATTTCTCTTTTGTTACCGAGGGAGAGGTTCGATCAGGTAACGTTCTGAATAATGATATCGATCTCGATGGCGCATTAACCATAAACAAAATAATCGTTGATAATGTGGAGTACGCGGTCAGCGGCAGTACTCCAACGGTGGTAACTTTATCTGAAGGGCAGCTCAGTGTGTTTGCCAACGGACACTACAACTTCGCTGCGAACCGAAATCAAGACGCTTCGACTAATCCTAAAATTCAATTCGATTATTTTGCTAGTGACCAAGAAAATGATTTTGGTCAGGCTACTGCGACCATCTTTATTCGTGACGGTGATGCCGGTGAGGTGTTAGAAGGTTCTACGTCTTTTATTGAAGCTGATGCCGATTTGCGTCCCCAAACCATCAATGCCCAGTTCTCAGTTGCTCCAGGTTCAGATAATCCAGATCCGAACAGTCTGTTTTTTGAAGCTTCGACTATCAACTTGCTAGATAACCTTGCCCTGACCAGTGGTGCCAATCTAATGGACCTGAGTTATAGCCTAAATAACGATTCGACAGTCATTACTGCCACGTCGGGCAGTCAAACAGTCTTTACCATTACCTTATCAGGCGCAGTATCTTCCGGTGACTCTACGTATGTAACGGGTAATGTGAAGATAATCCTTGAGCGCCCTTTAAACCATCCGAATAAAAACGATCTGCTGAAACTACCTTTGCTTATAGGAGGGAAAGACACAGATGGCACCGATTTAGAATCTGGTGAGTTTACTTTGTTAATTGAGGATGGTTCGGATCCCGTATTAACGTCAATTAGTGATGCTTCCGTATCAGAAAGCGATGTCAGTACTGATTCTGCGTCGGGGGCTGGTCAATTTGATGTTGCACTCGGTGCTGATGATCTTGATACAAACATCTCCAATAATGCCTCAGTATACTTTGAGATTGGCGAACAGCCCTTAGTGTATAGCAATGGAGAAGAAGTGCTTTACACCGTAAGCCCGACAGGTTCAATTTTGACAGGGTACATTGGTGATATTTCGAATGTGGTTTTTATTATTTCCTTTACTTCACCGGATGCAAGTACAGGAGGTTTGGTTGATTACACGTTCGAGCTAAAACAGCAAATAGATAATACTTCTGATCCGATGCAGCTTCCCTTTATTGTTACCGCAAGAGATTCTGACAAAGATGTCACCAAACTAACCTTGAATGTTACCGTTAATGATTCAGGCGAAGCATCTTTAGGTACAACTGCGCTTGACGTCACTGAATTACCAAAAGGCACAGCGCCAGATGAAATAACAACGAGCGATAGCAGCGCAATATTTATTACCGCGTCGGAAGACAATATCGTCGAAGTGGATCTGGGTATTACAAGCGGTAATGCGGTTGTTGATTCGTTAGGAAATCCAATTACCACTAATGGGCTAAACATCGTTTGGCGCGACAACGGTGACAAAACGTTTGATGGTGTTGATGAAAACGGCGTAGTTGTGTTTCGAGTGGGCTTGCCAAATGATTACGAGGTCGAATCTGGACTCACATCGAGTTTCCAATTGTCGTTTCGAGTATTTAAAGAGGTAGACCATGGCAATGATGGTAGTTTAAATGAGTTATCTATTAACTTACCCGTAGTGGCAAGAGATGTTGACGGGACTGAAACAACGGCAGTATCTACAGTAAAAATCTATGATGGTGGTGACCCCTCTTTAGTTACTCATGACCTTGCGATTGATGAAGCGCTTCTCGCTGATTCTCCTGAAGTGGATATTGTTCTATCAAATGCGCTTGAATTTGTGCGAGGTTCCGATGCGATAGTGGCAATAGATATCGACCTATCGACCTTTAACGCTGCTGGTTATTCCAGTGGCGGCGACAATATCATGCTCACAGCGAGTAACATTGATGATTGGTATATTGCTAGTCAGGCGATATCTGGTGAAGAGGTTTTTCGAATTCGATTGAACCTTGATGGATCTGCAGAGTTTGTTCTTACAAAGCCGCTCGATCACCCTTTAGGTAATGGAACCAATACATTGGATATCGATTTCCCTGTTTATGCGACAGATGCAGATGGGGACATATCGGTAGTAACAAACCTGACGGTAGTCGTAACAGACGATGTGCCCTCAGTGACAAGTGAAACTCTAGAATTGACAGAAGGTGAAACCTTTTCAGGCAACTTACTCAGTACATCTGCTATGGGCGTAGATGGCGCCACGATTACATCGTTTAAATACGAGTCAACAGAATATGATTTCTTAACGAATGACCCTGAAGTCATTACGCTTACTAACCAAAATAATGCTAACTCGAGTTATGGCACACTTACATTGCATTCTGATGGTAGATATACCATTGCAACTGATACAAATGTAGATGCAAGCCCAGCGTTGGTTGACGATATCGAATTCACCGTCACTGACTTTGATGGCGATACGGTGACAAGTACTGCTTCATTGATTCTAGATGACTCAACAGGAGTCATACGAGTTACCAACACTGAGATTCGAGAGGATGAAACGGCCACATTAGATATCAAAGTCTATGTGGGTGATTTCGACCAAAATGAAAATGTCAGTGCAATAACGTTGAGTGACCTTCAAGGCGGGACGCTTTATCTTGATAGTGTGGCTTTAGTTCCCGATGGAAGCGGTGTCGTTACCTTGACAGATGCACAGATCTCTAAAGGTGCAGGAGACTATTTTGTTCCTGATGGTGTGTTGACTTATGTCCCTAAGCAGAATGAATCGAATACCACCCTCACTGGGAATGTCGTTGCTTTAGTTATTGGGGCAACGATAACTAGGACTGGTGTGGCGGACGAAGATGTTAATAGTGAAAATCTAGATATTTCTGTGTTGCCAGTGGCAGACGCTCCTGACTGGGCAAGCTCGCAGTTTGAATATGCCTTGACGGAAGATATCGACAGAACATTCCCACTAAATATTGATGCCCAGTTAGCCGACACTGATACCTCAGAAAAACTCTCCTATCAGATCTCTAATATTCCTAACGGTATAACGATTAAGCTTGATGGCAGTAAGATCGTCGAAGGTAAAAGCTATACTCAGAGTCAGTTGGACCAGATGACGATCACGGTACATAAAGATCTAGCAGGTGAGTTTAGTTTCGATATCAAAGCTATCGCGACAGAAAAAGGCAACAGTTTTTCGAGCCCTGACGATAAGACTGAAGAAATAGCCAATGTCGTGGTGATTAAAGTCTCTCCCGATGCAGATCAGCCAGAGCTTACGGTTAAAGATATCAGAGGGCTAGAAGATCAAACGATAGACCTAAAAGCAGCCATTTTCGGTAATTTAACGGACACTGACGGTTCAGAGACTCTTAAATATGACATTGTAGTTCAAGATGGTTGGTCATTTACAGGTAGTGGTTATCAATTAATTTCAGCAAATACGTATCGTGTGGACTCTGAGGCGATATTGAACTCACAAGCGTTACTAGTCCCAAAACAGGATATCAGCTCGGTAACTGAATCCCTATCGATTCAAGTGACTGCGGTAGCAATCGAGTCAACCATCGACGGTTTAGCACCGGTGAATGATGAAGCCTACAGTGATTCAAAGACTATCAATATTCATCTTAAAGGTGTTGTAGATCCGCCCATCGCACAAGATGGAGGTAATGGTAATTGGGACTTCGATAGCAATACCAATACAATTCAGTCGATAGGGAGCTTTCTTGAAGATGGCCTCGTGCCATTAGACTTCGAGTTCATCACAAGTGATGATGATGTGTCTGAAACGCTGAATATTTTGATCACTAATATACCGGATGATATTTCTTTGGTAGATAGCGCTGGTAATCCAGTAGCACTTACCATCGCAGAAATTGACCCTATTACAGGTAATATCTACCAGGTCAGTAATAGTGAGCTTGCTGCTCTTTATATAAAACCGCTCGAAGATTTCAGTGGACGAATGACCTTTGATGCAACGGTCGTGTCGACAGAGCCAGACGGCGATTCAGGTTCCTTTGACTATACAGTACAGATCGATTTGTTACCGGTCGTTGACCAGAGCGATGGGTTATCTGTAGTGACCACAGGTGTAGAAGATGCACAGATATCATTGAACCTAGAGCCAAGAATTAGTGGTGACAACGATAAAAGTGAAACTTTGACAGGTTATATTATCGATTCAGTGCCTTCGGATCTTACGCTCTACTTTGATGGTACAGTTATCAGCGTTCCGTCTTCAGGTTTGGATTTGGAAACACTACTCGACGCTACAACACCGACATTAGATAGCTTGCTAAATAGTGGGCGTCTTAGCGTCGTACCTAAGGAAGATCTCAGTGATACGTTTAGCATACCAATCCGTTACGAAGTAACTGATACGTCTGGATTAGGAGTTACGAGTGAAAAAACGATAATTGGTGAACTGACTATTGCTGTCGCTGCTAAAGTTGAAATAGATACTCGTTTAGAAACATCCATTGATTTGTTTGTTAGCGATGACGGCTCGCCTGTTGATGTCTCTTCAGCGGTTAAGTTTATCGATGAGGACATAGATGGCTCAGAGTATCTTGATTATATCATTTTAGAGATTCCCACTGGTTATGAACTTTTTGTGACTAGCACAGGCAATGAGCCTCAGCAAACACCAGATGGTAATTGGTTGATATCAGCGCAAGGATTAACGAGTGACTCGATCCAAGAGTTGGGTAAATTGATTCTCGATGGCATTTCAATTGAGAGTAAAACAGACACGCCTATTTTAGATATTGTTGTAAAAGCGCGAGTCGTTGACGGAGATGACGCTCGTTATATTGATGGTGTCTTTCAAATTCAAGTAACGGGACACAGTGGTGGAGGTCAACCCTGTGATCCGATCGGACCGCCAGAGCCTATCGAAACTGGCGATGATATAGAATTCGATGAAGGGACAGAGGTCCTAGACTTATCAGGGTTGCTTGAGCCTGATATTGCCAGTGATCCAGACAATGAGATTTCGTTTTATGTTCCTACCTCGTCTCTACCGGACGGTGTAGAGCTTCAAGGGAATGGCGTGATTCCTGTTTACGATAATGATGGCGAACTCATTGGGTATTCGATCAGTCAAACAGGACTGAGTAATTTGCAGATTACAGGGTTAGATGAAGACTTCGCTGGCTGCTTATCTTTTTCAATAGAAACGACGGAAACTTCAAGCTGTGATGGCTCTTCACTGACGACAACCCAAACCATTAACATTGACATTAAACCCGTGGTGGATGAGATCATTTTGTCGACAGCGTTTACCGATATCGATGAAGACGTCACTACTGATCTAGACCTAACGTTAGTGTTGGGTGATTCAATTGAATTAGGACAAACCGTCATCGGCGAAGGTGACTCTGCAACCGGAAAGGAAACGGTCAATTCCTTCACTATCGCAGTTTCTGGTGGTGCTCAGCTCTCTGCAGATGGGGATCCTAGCTGGTTAGTTGATAATGGTGACGGTTCTTGGACATTAACTGATGTGACTAAACTACCGGAAGTAAAACTCGTCCCTCCAGAGAATTTCAGTGGTGATTTATCGTTAACAGCAACCGTTTCAATTACCGATAAGACAGATTGTCTTGCTGAGACAGATACTCAAATTAAAACCGTCACCAAAATCGTCACTATTAATCCTATCGTTGACCCTGCAGATCTAGTAACAACTGATATTTTGGGCGATGAGGATAGCTACATTTCACTTGCGACGCTAAGTGCGGACCTGATCGATAAAGATGGCTCTGAAAATATGTCTATCAGTCTGTCAGGGGTTCCCGAAGGTGCGGTCGTTGTGATTAAGTCGGGGTCTAGTTATCAATTAGTACCTAATAATGGCCCAGATGGCGGGACGTTTAATGGTTCACCTACCTATGAATGGCAGTTGGATGTCGCCACGCTGAATGACACCTTTATTCTGCCACCTCTGGACTTCAGTGGTGATATTCCACTTGAGTTAAGAGCCATTACCCAAGAACTTGCCACAGGTGATACTCGAATTACTGAATCCAACTTTACTCTTGGGGTAAAACCTATCGGTGATGACATCGAGTTTTTTGGATTGCCAGATTCGGTATCGGGGGATGAAGATGCAGTGATTGATATCCCCGTTGAGATTACCAGTTTAGAAACGAATAGCGATGAGTCTCTAACGATAGTCGTCACGGTTAAAGGAACTGACGACCCTAATGCTATTGATGGTATAGAAAGTATTAGGATCGACGGCAAAACAGCGAAATTTGTTCAAGTGGGTAATATTGCAACCGCCACTCTTATTTTGAGCACTAGTTCGATTAATAGTATTGAACTGTTCGCAGGTAATGCGTTTGGTGAAATAGATATGACTATCACTGCCGATACTCTGGATCAGAATACAGTGCTTGGCAATCGAGTTTATGATGTAGGTCCATTCAAACAAGATACGGTTCACCTTTCAATAACGCCGGAGCCAGACGAGCCAATTCTTACCCTTGAATATGATGCCATATACTCGATTGCAGAAGGAAATATACCGTTAGGGCTCGAACTGTCATTAGTGAATCCTGCGGATAGCGAGACGGGAAAGCTGACCATTATTGGATTGCCATCAGATATCACGTTATCCAAAGGACAAGCAAGTGGGAGCGATTGGGTTGTGGACTTAGCTGATGTTGCCGATCTGGCTATAACAGGATATCCAGTCATCCCTAGTGATAGTCCACTGGAATTTACTTTAACCTTAGAACCAAGTGCTGAACTCAATGGCAATAGCGCCGATGGGCTCAGCACTGAGCTTCAAATAACGCTCTACGATACGGATACCGCGATTCATGACAGTGCAACTTCGGCATTCGAAGACGACCGCTTTTTGGGTACCAGTAAATCCGATACATTTGACGGTAGAGGTGGTGATGATTTTATCGATGGTGGTAACGGCAGTGACACTTTAACTGGAGGGGCTGGGGCTGACACGTTTTATTTTGGTGCTGATGAGCTAGGGCTTATCACTCATACCGACACCATCAGTGATTACGATACGGGTGCTAACACTGACTCTATTGATTTGAGTGACATCCTAGCGGGCGTGTCGACGGCTGCTGAGGCAGATCAACAAATGGATCTGGTCCAAGAAGGATCGAACGTCAGGATTGACCTTAAACCTGATGGAACAACGGTTAAGCATCACATAGTTTTAGAAAACACAACACTGGAACAGTTATACGGAGGGAACAGCACCAGTGGAGTGGCTGAAGTTGACATTATTCAAAAAATGATCGACGACCAAAACCTAATTTTGTCTTAAACCAATCTAAGTAGTAGGGAAACGCAGTGGATAAAACAGACAAGGATTATTGGTTACAGGCTATACAGTGGTTATGTAGGCACTTTGAAGTGCGTTGTCATCCAGTCAAAATAAAATCTGGACTTCCTTTAGATGAAGGAAAACTGTCCGAGGGGATATTTTCTAGAGCTTTGGAACGGCTTGGTATCGATATTATGGAGTTGTCGATTGCAGATATCACGAAAGCAGCATTACCATTGGTCGTTGTTGAGTCGGTGACACGTAATCCATTGATTGTGATAGGAGTGGATGGACAACAGATTACATACCTTAATGTTGAACAAGAGTTTAAACAAAGTACGGTCGATATTTCTGAATTTAGAGCACAAATAGACACCGCGTTATGGCAAATCAATGCCAACAGCATAATAGATGAGAGAGTCGATGACCTAAAACAGCATACTCCAGCACATTGGCTATTAATGGCAATCAAGGAAGTACGCCCTTGGTACCGTGACTTGCTGGTGGCCTCGTTTGTAATAAACGTGCTCGCACTCGTTGTCCCTTTATTTACTATGAATGTTTATGACCGAGTGGTGCCCAATCAAGCCTTTAACACACTGTGGGTTCTGTCGATTGGTGTGGCTATAGTGATTGTATTTGACTGGATACTCAAAGAGTCACGAAGTTCGGTTACGGATATGGCCAGCCGCTACGTTGACAACAAACTCTCATCACAGCTGTTTAGTAAAACAATGGGGATGAGGTTAGAAAACCGACCTCAATCTGTTGGTGCATTTTCAAGACAGCTGCAAGACTTCGATTCGGTCAAAGAGTTTTTGACCTCTGTAACGTTAGTCACACTTGTGGATCTGCCTTTTACGTTTCTATTTTTGGTGTTAATAGGCTGGTTAGGTGGGGCGATGATGCTAATTCCTATGGGGGTCATGCTACTTTTAGTAGTCATCAGTGTTGCTATGAAAAGGAAAGTAGAAGGGACGTTAGAGGAAACCTCCCGTCTTTCTACTCAACGCCAGGCGCAGCTCATTGAAAGCCTCAACGCACTGTCTGAAATCAAACAGAACAATGCTCAAGGTTTACTACAAAAACGTTGGGAACAGGTCGTCTCATCTCTTTCTACGTGGCAAAGCCGTTCACGAACCTACACAAATATTGTTTCGCATTGCATTCAATCTAGCCAACAGATAGTGACGGTGTCACTCATTGTCTTCGGCGTTTATCAGATCGCAGAAGGTCTGCTCACTATGGGAGGCTTAATAGCGATAGTGATGCTAAGTGGACGTGCTGGAAGCTCGATTAATCAGCTGTCGATGCTAATGCTGAGATACCAACAATCAAAAACAGCAATGGAAGGGCTAAATCAAATCATGAGCTTGCCTCAAGAAGATACCAACCATCAGGTGTTGGAACGAGGTAGCTTTAATGGTCATATCAAACTCGATAATGTAGGTTTTGTCTATCCCGAGATGCACGCTGAAGTGTTATCAGGAATCGATATCGAGATTAAAGCAGGCGAAAGGATTGGCATTGTAGGGGCCGCTGGGGCCGGTAAGTCTACGTTAATGTCTTTGCTGTTGAAGCAATATGAGCCGAGTAGTGGTCAAGTCTATTTTGAAGGTTTGGATTCAAAATTATGGCCTCACAGTGTGTTGCGTGAAAACACGGGTTGGGTTGCTCAGCATAGTGTGCTGTTTTTCGGTTCTGTTTTCGAAAATATTACCTTTGGTGATACTCAGTTTGATGAACAAAGATTGGCGTACGCAATTCAATACTCTGGGTTGAACGATTATATGCCTCGCCTAGTCAATGGGTTAGAAACTCAAGTTGGAGAAGGTGGGCGAAATTTATCTGGAGGGCAACGACAAGCTGTGGCGTTAGCGCGAGCGTTGTATCGTCAACCAAAGCTACTTGCATTAGATGAGCCAACCAGTGCTTTAGATAGTCAAGCTGAACAGCGTTTCTATCAGGCTCTATTAAGAATGCCTAAAAATATCACCATGGTCATTAGTTCTCATAGGCAGTCATTCCTAGCTTTATGCGACCGTGTAATAGTCCTTGAACGGGGGAAAATTGCGCTAGAAGGATCGCCCAAGGATATTTTCGAACGTCGATCTAGTAAACACAAAGTCAAAAATATCTCCGTCATAAAAGGAGGTAGCCATGAGCACTAGTCACATCGAATGGAACAATCGTCAATTGGCTTATCGCTCCAGAAAGCTAATTTGGATTATTGCAGCTTTAGTCACGGTTATTATTGGTTGGGCATCATGGGCAACGCTTGATGAAGTTGTCGTCGGAGAGGGGTCAGTCGTTCCAAGTCAGTCTGTGCAAACCATTCAGTCTCTAGAGGGCGGGTTGATAGAGAACATACTAGTGAGACAGGGTGACTCGGTCATAAAAGGGCAGCCATTAGCGATTTTGGATGACACACGATTTAGAGCGTCATTCCAAGAGTCGGGTAAGCAGTTTGATAGCCTTGCCGCACAAAGAATCCGCTTAGAGGCGGAGCTGGCATCAGTTAAAGTCGACAACCAACAAAGTGATTGGCAAAAACAGGTAACAGTGACGCCTTTCGATATTGTTACCAACGATACCTCTAGTGCGGCGCTATTTAATGCAAAGGCTAACTATTATGAACGGCTAGAGCAAGTCATCTCAGAGCTAGAAGAATCAAAACTTAGAATCGAGCAACAAGCACAAGCGGTTAGTGATACTCAATCTAGCATTCGTACTCTGCAAAGTAGTTTAGCGATAGTTAAGAAAGAACGTGATTTACTCAAATCTGTCGTTGAAAGTGGTGCGGTGGCTGAAGTGGAGTTACTTAAACTGAATCGCGATGTCATCAGACTGGAAGGCGATTTATCGAGTGCAAAGGTTTCTGCTCAAAAACAGCGAGCCGCTTACGCTGAAGCAATAGCTGATCACAGAGGTATTGCGCTCAATTATCGAACTAAGGCTCAAGGTCAACTCAATGAAATCTCCGCGACGATAGCGCAATTGAAAGAGAGCCGACAAGCCATTGCCGACCAACTACGCCGAACTCAGATTGAGTCACCAGTAGACGCCACCGTTAAAGAAGTGTTCGTTCGAACCATTGGCGGTGTCGTTCGACCTGGTGAACCGATTATGGAGTTGGTACCCAAAAATTCGGGTTTGATCGTAGAAGCCAAGATTGCTCCCAAAGATATTGCTTTTATTTCAGTAGGTTTGGAGGCAACAGTCAAATTTTCGGCCTATGATTTTGTTATATATGGTGGACAAAAAGGCAAAGTGACGTATGTCAGTGCCGATGCGTTGCAAACTGAGGATGGTGCGGCTTACTATCGAGCTCACATTGAACTGGATCAGCAAGCACTCGAAGAAAAATCCTTTACAGTCATTCCTGGAATGCAGGCAGCAGTGGACATCTTAACTGGAGAAAAAACAGTTTTGAGTTATTGGTTAAAACCAATACTGAGAGCGAAACAGAACTCTTTACGAGAACGATAATAACGACAAGGAAAAAGTATGCGTTGTTCAAAGCTCATGCTGTCTATGTGTGTGGCGTTTGCATCTCAAGCTCACGCGATCTCACTAGAAGAGTCAGTAGCATTTGCAATCGATTATAGTCCAGAAGTACTTGCGCAGTATTCTAGATATCAATCGGTAGTTAGAGATGGTGATGCCGCGGGTGGTTATCGCTTACCGCAAGTAAATTTGTATGCTGCGGCAGGCGTAGAAGAAACTCGCTATAACAACGGCAATTATATTGACCCTGATGATAGACGATTAAACCGAACCGAATTAGGCGTTCGTGTATCACAGCTCTTATTTGATGGATTCGGTACTAGTGCGAATGTAAAACGCCTAGGTTACGAAGCAGAAGCTGAGCGTCTAACCCTGATTTCAAGGGCAGAAAATGTATCGCTTGATGTTGTCAGAATATATTTAGAGCTATTAGAAGCAGAAACGTTACTGCAATTGGCTAATAGGAATGTGCTCGAGCACCAAGAAATCTATCAAGACGTTTTAGACAAAAAACAGAAAGGGTTGGCAAGTAACTCCGATCTAGCACAGATCTCAGCACGTGTTGCGACCGCTCAGTCATCTCAAATATCGGCCCAAAACAACCTCTATGATTTGAAAACACAGTTTTTGCGCTTAGTAGGCAAGCCTGGCAGCGAATTGGTCTTTCCAAAATTCGACAGCGGCTTGCTCCCGAGTACCCTTGATACGGCAGTTCAACAAGCGGTTGATAACCATCCTGAGATTCAAGCTGCAATGATTGATATGGACGCCGCAAGGCAAGAGATTAGACGTGAAAAAGGCGATTATTATCCGGAAGTTAAATTGGAGTTGCACGCAAACAAAAATCGTAACGTAGGTAACGTAGTGGGCCCAGACGAAGATATGCGCGCCATGGTGACGCTGGATTACGATATTTTCAGTGGCTTTTCAACCAATGCACGAGTGGAGTCTTCGGCGTGGCGTTTGGAGGAGGCACGTGCCATAAGAGTACGAACTGAACGTGAAGTAAGAGAGGGTACTGAACTTGCGTGGAATGCGTACTCAATGTTGGAACAACAAATTCGCTTGCTTCAACAAAATGTCGATGCGGCAAAAATTGCTGAACTTGGTTACATCCAGCAATTCAATGTAGGACGACGCAGTCTGCTTGATGTCTTGGATGCCAAAGTTGAGGTCTTTCTTGCTAGACAAAACTATATCCGAAGTAAATACGACCGTACCTTCGCTGCATATCGACTGCTAAACGCGATGGGCGTGCTGACGTATGCATTACGTGTTGAACATCCAGACGAGTGGCAAAAAGAAGGAGAGTCGTCATGAAGCGATTATTTATCATGGGGCTCCTTCCTTTTGTACTTCTTGGCTGCGCTGAATCTCCTAACGTTAAAACCAATAGACATCAAATTGATGATTTACGTGATCAAGACCAAGATGGTGTTATTAATCAAAGAGATCGATGCCTTGATACCCCCAAGCATGTTGCGGTCGACAATACTGGCTGCGCAGATTGGCAAATTTCTGACAAACCAGTGGTTGTAAGTATTGATTTTGATTTCGATAAATCAAAATTACGTTCCGACCAAACGTCTAAAGTAAAGCGACTTGTCGATATGTTGGAGCAATACCCCAACTCAAATGTGGTTCTGATAGGGGATACTAGCTCAGAAGGAACCGACACTTACAACAAAGCGCTGGCTAAGCGCCGTACTGGTGCGATCCGTAATGAGCTTGAGCGAATGGGTATTGAATCAGAACGCATTTCGGAGCAGGAGTTCACGCAAACAACGTATTACACAGAACAGCTTCATAAACGTGAGCGTCGAACGATAGCGGTTTTTTATCGGCCTGAAATGAAAGTAACCGAGGAGTGGGATATCTTTACTTCGGAAAAAAACTTAAGCAGTGCGACTAAGGTGGAGGCTCCCAGTGAATAAACTGAGTACGGTAATTATCGGTAGCATGGCAGTTTCTCCGCTCGCCCTAGCAGACCAGCAAATGACACCGCCTTCTATTGTTGCTGTTGAGCACAACTTAGTCCCGTTAATGCAGGCATTGGTTGATGCAAAGCAATTAGATATCACTGTTAAAGGCAGTACTGATGTTCCTTATAGCATCACTAACAACAAACTTGCCATGGGAATTAGCTCTCGTAAATGGAAAGACAGGGAAGTGGCAAAATTTGTTCAAGTACATGGTTATAAGCC
Organism: Vibrio sp. SCSIO 43133; assembly: GCF_023716845.1. Lineage (NCBI taxonomy): Bacteria > Pseudomonadati > Pseudomonadota > Gammaproteobacteria > Vibrionales > Vibrionaceae > Vibrio > Vibrio sp. SCSIO 43133. The sequence continues at coordinate 545,536 of NZ_CP068025.1, read as the reverse complement.
AACGGAGTTGTTCTTTACGGCTGATGTGATAGCAATTGTCGCCAATAAAAGCAATCAAACCCAATCTATTTCTGTGGCGGAGCTAAAACGAGTCTTTGGCTGCCATCCACAACCAGATGTGGTGAGGTGGGCGGACGGTAATGGACAGAGCACTATTCCTATGGTTCCTTTTGCTATCGACAATCAATTAGTAATGCACAAGGAGTTTTCAAGTTGGGTTACATGTAAAGATGACGAATACGCTGCGACGCACTTTGTGTCTGACAAACCAACATTTTTAAATGAAATTTCCGGTGAGGAAGGGGCGCTCGGTTATACCGTGTATAGTGATGAGCTGAAAGATACCAATATTTTAAAAGTCACCAACCGTTTTGGTGAGTCTTATGATGTGAATAAAGAAACGATATTGTCTGGACGTTATCCTCTGGCTAGCGTTTACTACATGTATCTAAATCTACCTCCGAATCGAGAGTATTTTAATGAGCAAGAAGAGTTCTTTATTGGCTTAACGTTGTCAGAAGAGCAGAAACCAGTGCTCAATCGATATGGATTCATCAGTTTGCCGCCAGAGGCTATTCAACGTAATCGAATTAGACTAAGGCTAGATGAACCCATGATAGAAGGGGGATATAAATGAGTTCTTAAGCATTCTAGCCTAAGAACTCTTGATTGAATGGCTCTAGCTGTTAGTTTCCAAAATAGGCGATGACGACTTTGTCGTCGCCTAATTCTCTTGAAAATACGTAAGCGTTATCATTCGACAATACTCTATGTTTTCCTGCACCGATGGCTGGGTGTCGATCTCTAAATTGTCCAACTGTTTCCCAGTGCTTCAACAGCTTTTGCTTATCATTTGAAAGCTCCCAAATCATGTCCGAGCGAGTACCTTGATGGAAGTCATCTGCATAAGGACCGATGTTTCTTCCCACCTCATCGCCGTAGTAGACTTGAATCGCACCAGGGCTTAGTAGCAGGGCGTTGGCCGCATTTCGTTGCATGTCATAGTCTTTAAAGCGGCTAAAAAACAGTTCTGTGTCATGAGAAGACATGTAGCTTACGGGATTAAAATCAGGTGAACTTTGAATGGTGTCAGCGTAATGCTGATAAGTGTCTGCCATTTGGCTAAAGCATGCAGCGCCTTTGTCGAGCTTCTTTTGCATATCAAAGTTAATTAAAGCATCAAACCCATCATCAAAGTAGGGGCTTCTGTAGGCGCTGTGCCCCCAAACTTCACCCATCATCCAGAAAGGCTGTCCTTCAACGTTATTTTCTGAACGCCACAACTCAAGACTAGACGTCGCTTCAGCTTTGAGTCTTTTCCAGACCTCGCCTTCAACGTGCTTGACGGTATCAACTCGATATCCATCTATACCAAAGCGTTTAACCCAATCAGTTTGCCATTCGATTAAGTAGTCGGCCACGGTATAATTGTCTCTTGCGACTACTCGTGTGCCTGGGTTATTTAGTAGAAACTCTGGTGGTTGAACGGTTTTATTTGATTCTGTTTTGAAATCTGGCAGACCTGCAAGGGACAAAGTTGTATCACTAGAGCCTGGCTTATCATAGCTAGGTAGCCCAGTTCTTACCCAATCAGGTCCCCACCAATCAGCCCAATTGTGTGAGTTGTAATTTATATTGATGTGATAACTGTGCCAATTTTCACCTTTCTTAGGTGCCCAGTGTGCCCAGGTCTTTGGAAGTATATCGGTAGTTTTGGCAACATCAATGTGGTCGAATTGTAGGTCGGCAAGTGTTGAATAGCCTGGATGATTAATGACTGCGTCCAACAAGACCTTTATCCCTCGCTTATGGGCTTCAGAAACAAGCTGCATCAAATCATTGTCATTACCAAAGCTCTGGTCAATTTTGGTGAAGTCACGAGCCCAGTAACCATGATAGGCATAAAATGGAAACGATCCACTATCGCCACCCCCAACAAAACCATGTACCTGCTCTACGATGGGAGAAAGCCAGATCACGTTGGTACCAAGCGCTTTAATATAATCTAGCTTCTCTGTGACGCCTTTTAAGTCGCCACCATGAAATGTCCCGATCTCATCTTTACCATCTTTTTGACGTCCGTAAGGTTGTATTGCCTCCGGGTTAGAATCTTTAAAACGATCGACCATGACGAAATAGATGTTGGCGTTTCTATAGTCGAACTTGGTGTTCGATTGGACTGATTTAACTGGCTCTAACAAGGTTAGACCGCCACTCGATGCGTTTGGTTGTAGTGAGACTTGACCATTTTGAACAGTGACTACTGAACCTGAAAACACATCTTTCAACTGTGTCCCATCGGGGTAAGAGCTTCCTAGATCAATAGTCTGGAGCTGGTTAGGGAGCCTTTCGCACTTAACATCTGGTATTGGACGTTTAAACTCAGTTTTAGCCACTTTTTTAGGCTGTCGTTTAAAGGTTAATGTGTGAAGTTTTTCATCGTAGCTAAAGGCGTAGTCTCCGGTGAACCTAATATTCAAAGGCAAAGTAGATGTTTTACCGCACAGGAGAGGAATTGGAGTGTTGAACTTGACCTTATTGGGCAACTCATTATTGCAGAGCGTATCTGTAGCGCTGATCTCGAGCTGATACTTATCTTTATTAAGAGTGACGACTAATGGCGTTGTAGGGTCGAGTGGATAGTCTCTGCTCGTTGTAGAGGTAGAGATGGTTAAGTAGGGTGATGCAAATAGCGATGGCGAAGCCAACAGCATATAAGCAAGTAGGGTCTTATGTTTCATGCTCATTCCGTTGTTCTAATAATCCGAGGTTACTATAAGTTGCCTCAAACGGTCTCACATCATTCTCATGCTCTACGCCTCAAAGTCAGAGTAAGCTCACATAACAGATTCTTAAGGATGAGTTAGAGGGGGATGAGTTCGTAGAAAGAAATAAAAGGTACTATAGAGAGATGAAATTAAGAATACTGTTGCTATCACTTCTGATTCCCTCTATCTCCTTTGCTATGACTACATGGCCATCTCGTTATGTGATGGGAGAGTTGCCGTTAAGTACCTTAAATCAGGTTAGGTCTCTGTCTGATGTATATGACTGTGGTGAAATAGAACATCAGCGTTTTTGTGGTTTTGATACAAAATACCGTGGCATTCCAATGGTGGCTGAGATCGATGTTGTGAATCAGTCAGTAGCGCGAGTGTCTTTTTTCATACCAATGACGGTTACAAATTACACAAGGCTTCAGACGTTACTGCGTTCTGACGGCTATCAATTAAAAAGCGTTAAAATAGCGGGTAAGGAATTGATTGTTGAAGATTTAATCAATCAGGATTTACCTCATATAGCCGATAAGAAACTCATAGAATTTTTGAACTTATATCCCATTTCTGAGTCCAAACTATTTACCTGGATCCGTAAAAATGAGATTCAGAATACGTTAGCAACAGAAACGCTTTTAATGACAAGTGACAAAGAGCAAATCATGCTCACTTGGGACTTTCCCCAGCTTTCTAACACTGTCACACAATAGTCTTACGACTGTCATTTCAATGTTACATTCAAAAAGTAACTTGAATTGCGTAAAGTATAGAAGGAGTTAACCATGAAAAAGATGAGACGTGCACAGCTTCATCGTTGTCGTATTCAATACTGGAAAGAAACAAACCAGAAAACAACGGATAAAGTAAAAGCGTAATCAAGCTTTACAAACCAAAACGTGAAACCAGCATAAAAAGAAAGTGCTGGTTTTTTCGTTTTTAGCTCACAAAAAAGATAGACAACCTCAAATTTGAGGCATACAATCCGCTCGTTTTGGGGAGTAGTCACCCGTTTATTTGTCGTCATCTCGTTAAGTCTAGAGCTTATCCGGCAAATAAGAGCGCAGACAGCGCTTTGACGAGACCAACGCAATCAAATGCTCAGTATTTTGTTACTGAGTGAAGTATTTGTTTGTGGAAGGTCGACACCCATACTCTTCGTCCTTCCGCCTGGAGGACTTATGAGCCCATCTATTTATGTTTCTTTCTTTGTACTAACGCTAGCTCTGGTTGCGTTGGACATATATCAAACTCGCGGTGGTCAAATCTCTATTCGCAAAGCAGCGATATGGAGTGTATTTTGGTTTCTACTAGCGTTTGCTTTTTCTGCAACGATTTACTTATTCTGGGACTTTTACGCTCCAGCAAGTGATTACACTGCGGAAAAGGCGACGGTGTCTTTCTTAACAGGGTACCTATTAGAGAAATCGCTGAGCGTGGATAACTTGTTTGTGTTTGCAATTATCTTCCACCAGTACGCAGTACCTGAACATTTGCGACCAAGAGCTCTGCTTTGGGGTGTTATAGGTGCATTGGTTTTAAGAGCAATAATGATCAGTGTTGGAGCTCAGTTACTTGCTGAGTTCCATTGGGTAATGTACTTGTTCGCGGCGTTCTTGATCTGGACAGGTATTAAGCTTGCAAAAGACTCAGGTGAGGATGAAGTAAACCCATTACCTGAACGTGTAATTAGAAAGCTAGTGCCCGTTACAGATGATTTTCATGGTAACAAGTTATCTATTATCGAAAACGGCAAACGTGTATTTACGCCAATGTTAGTCGTAATCGGTGTGATTGCGTTTATGGATATTATGTTTGCTCTAGACTCAATTCCTGCGATTTTTGCAGTTACTAGAGAACCGTTCTTAGTACTAGCGGCTAACGTATTTGCTCTGCTTGGGTTACGTTCTTTGTACTTTGTACTAGAGGGGATGATGAATCGTTTTGTTTACTTAAAACCAGCGTTGTCATTCATTATGATTTTCATCGGTGTGAAAATGGCATTAGTAGGTTCAGCTTGGGAAATTCCAACCTGGGTGTCGTTAAGTGTGATTCTTGTGACTATGACCGTAGCAACGGTTGCATCGCTCTATCGAGAAAAGCGCGAACCTCACATGGTGGATAAGAATAGCTAACGACAAATAGCAAAAAACCTCTTAATTATAAGAGGTTTTTTGTTTAACAAGAATACAACAACTATATTGTTGTTACGTATATGGCATGCTATTTATGCATTTATTTAAGCATATTGTGATTATTTAGTCACCATTTTGGGATAACATTAACTGGCTGTTGTTAATGTCTTGTTTTATTAGAATAACTAATGCGAATGCCTAAATTTTGTCATTTTTTAAACAGCGTTTTTTTGCCTAATATTGTCACCAACAACAACGAGTTACCCAGTTTTTAAGAGAGGCAATCATGGCACAAGCAATGAACATCGAAACTATCGCTGTACCCTCTATGGAAAAGAAAACCTACGCGGTTAACTTCAAAGGATTGATTGCACATTTACTAGACATTATGTTCGGTAAAGGCGAAGTAGAGAACACTTACTACGCAAACGAATTATCTGGTCATATGCAGCGTGATATCGGTATAAACCGATAAACACAAAGAATTTGAAAAAGAGCACCTAGTTATCTAGGTGCTCTTTTTTTTGCTCGTTTTAATAATCTTAACCCTATCAGTGTTCTTCAAAACCACCTTTTTTCTGTAACGTTTTTACTAACTCAACTCTTTCTGATTCCCGAGATGTGTTTTCTGTAACTACTTCAGTAGCCTCACTAAGATCCTCTGGAGAAAACACGTAATGTTTATTGACCGTCATAAGATAAGCCCACATTTAGATTGGTAAACGTAATTTATAAACTCATTATTTATCTAATGTCTCTAATCGTCATCAGCCCAAACTATCAAATTTAGGGCGTAGGGTAATAGGCGTATATTAATTGGCGTTTTTCTCACTCAATCTATATAAAACTGATTCATCGCAATTTACTGACAATGAGTTTACGTATGATGAGTACCAATATTCATAAGAACGTAAGGTGAAAAAATGACAAGTCTTATCGACCGGTTTCTCAATTATGTCACGTTTGACACGCAATCAGACCCGTCACAAGGTTGTTGTCCAAGTTCAAAAGGTCAAACGACATTCGCTGCGTTTCTCAGAGACGAACTTCTATCACTAGGTCTGCATGAAGTTGTTCTAGATGACAACGGATATGTAATGGCAACACTTCGTTCCAATGTTGACTACAACGTTCCAGCCATCGGTTTTGTTGCACATATGGACACAGCCCCTGATGCTTCAGGAGCTAACGTAAAACCTCAACTAGTAGAAAATTATCAAGGTGGTGATATTGCTTTGGGTAAGGGCGAGGAAGTCTTGTCTCCGATACAGTATCCAGATCTTCATGAGTTACATGGGCATGACATCATAACCACCGATGGCACGACGCTATTAGGTGCAGATAATAAAGCAGGTATTGCAGAGATCATTTCTGCAGTAGAGTATCTGATCGAAAATGCAGATATCCCTCACGGCGACATCAAAATTGCCTTCACCCCAGATGAAGAGATAGGGCGTGGCGCAGACCTGTTTAATGTTGAGAGGTTCGGGGCACAGTGGGCCTACACGATAGATGGTGGACCTGTCGGAGAGCTTGAATACGAGAACTTTAATGCAGCCGCGGCAATGGTGACGTTTCATGGTAACAATGTTCACCCTGGCACTGCGAAAGGCAAGATGGTGAACTCCATGACTTTCGCATCGCGATTCCAAGCAGAAATGCCTTCAGAAGAGACGCCTGAAATGACAGAAGGCTATGAAGGCTTCTTCCACCTGACAACTGCAGAAATGTCAGTACCGAAATCTACGCTACATTATATTTTGCGAGACTTTGAGCAAGAAGGTCTGGAGAGACGAAAAGCTTACCTGGAGGATAAGGTCGCGACATTTAACCAAGGTAGCAAACAGAAACTCGTCACTTTAACGATCACTGATAACTACTCTAATATGAAGGAAATGGTTGAACCACATCCACATATTATCGATATTGCTAAACAAGCGATGATAGCTTGCGATGTTAAGCCAAACATCAAACCGATTCGTGGTGGTACGGATGGAGCACGATTATCGTTTATGGGCCTACCATGTCCAAACATCTTCACTGGTGGTTATAATTTCCACGGTATTCATGAATTTATTACCGTTCAAGGAATGGAATTAGCATTAAACGTGATTGTGCAAATTGCGAAAGACACTGCAATTCGTTATCGTTAGGGAAAACAAAGTTATGCAGTAGGCGACCATGGAAGATTTTCAAAAAGTAATAGCGTTCTTATTAGAAAACAAACTGTTATTAAGCTTTCTGGTCGTCCTTGTTATCTTAGTCATTCGCCGAGTGACCCTTTCTGGTATCCGAGGGGATGTCGCTTTCTTATCTGAAGATCAGCGTAAATGGATGTCGAGAACTAAAAATGGTTCTTTTGCTATTATCGTTATCACGTTGTTTTTGGTTTGGAAGTCTGAAATCAGTGAGTTTGCACTGTCGGTTACGGCTATTGCCGTCGCTATTGTCGTTGCCTCCAAAGAAATTATCCTGTGCTTTACTGGTTCTATCCAAAGAGCGAGCTCTCGTTCATTTAGAATCGGAGATTGGATTGAGGTTGGCAAAACGAGTGGTGAGGTAATAGAGCACAACTTAATGGCGACTGTTATTCAAGAGATAGACTTGTATCACGGCCAATATCACTTCACTGGCAAAACGATCACTTTGCCAAACAGCATGTTCTTCACTTACGCGGTAAAAAACCTAAACTTTATGAAAAGGTATGTCTACCATAGCTTTTCTATTATTGTTCCTGGGTTTGACAACTTATTCCCGTTATTACCTGAACTTACGAGTAAAATTGAACACCATAGTGAGAGCTTTATCGATGTTGCGCGGCGCTATAACAGTGTTATAGAGAAACATGCCGGCGTCGATCTCCCTGGTTCAGAGCCACATATCCACATTTCTAGTGGCGCTACGGGGGAACAAATTCTACATGTAATGATATTTTGCCCAACAGAATTAGCGACACATCTAGAGCAAGAAATTCGCGCTGATTTTATGAATATCTACCACCATGCATTTCCAAGAGATATAGAAAAAACTACGTAAAAACAGTTCGTTATATTTTGAAACACTTTCAATATAACTATTAATACTTCTCGGACATTCAGCTGACTTGTAATTTGCTAGTCTGCCAAAGCTTGTTCCAATTAGAAGATAAAATGGTGTTTCAATGCCTAAAAAACTACTCGTTGCTAGCCTAGTCTCTGCTGTTCTTTTAGCAGGGTGCGGTGAAACAACTAATACCCAACAAAACGCGCCAGCGCCTCTAGTACAAACCCAAGCGGTGGAGGTGGTTCCTCATCAACAAAGTAAAATTTACATCGGACGCATGGATGCGGTAGAAGACACGGCTATTACAGCTCAAGTCTCAGGCTACTTACTGGAACGTCATTTCCAAGAAGGGCAAATTGTAGAAAAAGGACAGTTGCTCTATACCATCGAGCCATCAACGTTTGAAGCTCAAGTAGCGAGCGCAAAAGCTATGGTTTCAGAAGCTCGCTCCTCGTTAAAGAAAGCAGAACTGGACTTCGAGCGTGGTAAGAACCTAGTTAAATCAAACAATATTTCTCAGGCCGAATTTGATGCGTTAACTGCTTCACTAATGAGCGCTCGTGCGCAATTAGAAGCTGGAATTGCACAAGAGAAAGTTGCTGAAGTAAACCTATCGCATACTACGATCAGAGCACCATTCACGGGTCGAATCTCTGACAGTAAAGTGAGTACGGGTGACTTGTTATCTCCGTCTTCAGGTGTGCTTACTACTCTAGTGAGTATGGACCCTATCTATGCCTCATTCAGCATATCAGAGCGAGAACGACTTGCCTTAGGCATGGACCAAATCGAAGGTGATGGTTCTGATGAGTCCAATGGCGTAGCAGTCAACGTTATCCTAGAAGATGGTCGTGTCTATGAGCAACAAGGGAAAATCGACTTTTTAGGCAACCGAATTAATCTTAATACTGGCACATTAGCGATGCGTGCCGTGGTTGAAAACCCAAGTCAAAGGCTGTTACCAGGTCAACATGTTCGCGTTGAGCTTATGGAAAAAGAGGCGAGCGACGTAGTTACTGTGCCAAGACGAGCAGTACAAACTGACCTAGAAGGTGACTTTGTCATGATCGTTTCTGAAGGAAATGTGGCGGAGCGCCGCAATGTTGCGCTAGGACCTCAGGTGGAAACGGGTGTTGTGATTCGCTCTGGTCTTAAAACTACTGATGTTGTTATCACTCAAGGTCTACAACGTGTAAGAAATGGAATCCCTGTACGTATTCAAGAGCCTAAGTCACAAGAACAGGGTGCCTAATACATGTTAAGTCGTTTCTTTATTCAAAGACCAAAGTTCGCTTTGGTTATTTCGATAATACTCACACTCGCCGGTGCTATTTCTTTGATGGTTCTACCGGTTGCTGAGTATCCTAAAATCAGTCCGCCATCGGTAAGTGTTACCGCTTATTATACAGGTGCAAGTGCGGAAGTCGTTGAAGAAGCTGTCGCAGACCCAATAGAGACGTCGGTGAATGGTGTAGAGAACATGATTTACATGTCCTCAAAGAGTGCTAACGATGGTTCATATAACCTAAACGTAACCTTTGACATCGGTACTGATCCGGACATGGCTCAGGTTAACGTTCAAAACCGCGTATCGCAGATAGAATCAAAACTTCCGCAAGAAGTTCGTATGGTCGGCGTAACAGTTAAAAAACGCTCGCCTGATCTGTTGATGGTTCTAAACTTCTATTCTCCAGATGGTCGTTACGATGACCAGTTCTTGATTAACTACATTAATCTCAACGTTAAAGATCAGCTGGCTCGTGTTAAAGGCATTAGTGAAGTTAACGTTATTGGTGGCGGTGAATACGCGATGCGCGTATGGTTAGACCCCGATAAGCTAGCGAATCTCAAAATGACTACCAGCGATGTCTATGCCGCGCTAGCAGAACAGAATGTTCAAGTTGCTGCGGGTAGGGTCGGTGCTGCGCCTTATGCTGATCCACAAGAGGTACAATTTAACTTAGTAACTAAAGGTCGTCTTGAGTCAGTCAGCGAGTTTGAAAACGTCGTTCTTCGAGCAAACTCTGATGGTTCAACGGTCTACTTAAAAGATGTCGCTCGTGTTGAATTGGGTAAGAAGTTCTATGACGGTAGTGGTCAATTCCGTGGTGAGGACGCATCAATCGTTGCGCTAAACCTACAATCTGATGCTAATGCATTAGAAAGTGGACAGGCAGTGATGGATTTACTTGAGCGTCTAAGTGTCAATTTCCCTGAGGGAATGGCATATGAAACCAGTTATGACACGACGGTGTTCGTTGCAGAATCGATCAAGGGCGTAGTTAAAACACTGGTGGAAGCTATTTTACTGGTAATCGCAGTAACGTATCTGTTTCTAGGTAGTGCGCGAGCAACATTAATTCCGGTTGTTGCTATCCCGGTATCTCTAATTGGTACGTTTGCCGTGATGAACATGACCGGCTTTACGATCAATACAGTAACCTTATTCGGGATCATTCTTGCAATTGGTATCGTAGTGGATGACGCTATCTTGGTTATCGAGAATGTGGATACCATCATGAAGCGCAATCCTCATATCTCGCCAAGAAAAGCAACCTTGATGGCGATGAAAGAGGTAACAGGGCCGATTATTACCTCGACGCTGGTTCTATTGGCTGTATTCATTCCTGTGACGTTGCTCCCAGGGATCACAGGAATCATGTACCGCCAGTTTGCGCTGACTATTTGTATCTCGGTAATCATCTCGTCGATAAACGCGTTAACACTATCACCAGCACTTTGTTCATTAGTATTGAAACAGGGCGGAGGAAACACAGCTCGTTGGTTCCAAACGTTTAACGGACTGTTAGAACGTATCACGATGCGATATGGCCAAGTTGCAGGATTTTTGGTTAAAAAAGCCTTGCTGCTAATGACATTCTTTATTATTGCGGTAGGCGCAGTAACTTTCCTTTCGAAAAATACGTCAACAGCGTTTGTTCCTCAAGAAGATAAAGGCATTCTACTGGTAAACGTCCAACTTCCTGATTCAGCCTCGTTATCTCGTACTACTGAAACCACTGAGAAATTGGTGAATCTAGTGCAGCAGGAACCGGGAATCGATGGAATCACGGTTGCTAACGGATATGCGTTTATGACCGGAGCCGCGGCTTCCAATGGTGCTTCACTGTTTATCAAACTGAAAGACTGGAGTGAGCGAAACGGATTTGAAGGTGATCATTCTGCAAACGCGATTGCAGCACGAGTTAATGGAATGGCGGCTCAGCAGATTCCAGGAGCAGTTGTGTTTGCAATGGGGCCGCCAGCGGTTCCGGGTATGGGAGCAGCTTCGGGTTTCGAGTTTGTTCTAGAAGATACCTTAGGACGAAGCCGAACTGACCTTGCTCTAGTAATGCAAGATGTGATTCAGACGGCTAATCAACAACCGGAAATAGCCTATACGTTCAGTACTTTCCGAGCAAATGTTCCACATTACTATGTCGATATCGACCGTGAGAAAGCTCAACAGTTAGGGATCCCTCTCTCATCGATATTTCAAACGCTACAGGGTAACTTAGGTTCATTGTACGTGAATGACTTCACGATGTTTGGTAAGAACTTCCGTGTGACGGTACAAGCTGATGCCCAGTATCGAAGTGGAATGGAAGATTTACAATTGTTCCACGTGCGCTCTTCAAACGGTGAGATGATTCCATTAAGCACATTGGTTTCTTACGAACAAGTGTTTGAACCAGACGTCGCGTGGCGATACAACATGTACCGAAGTGCTGTTATCCAAGGACAACCAGCTCCTGGTTATTCGAGTGGTGATGCGATTGCTGCGATGGAAAGGGTAGCTGCTGAGGTACTCCCAATGGGTTACCAGTATGAATGGACAGGAATGGCCTACCAAGAAGTACTAGCGGGTAACCAAGCGATTTACGCGTTTGCGTTAGCGTTAATATTTATTTATCTGTTCATGGTGGCTCAATATGAGAGTTGGACGATTCCTTTAGCCATCATACTCGTTGTTCCGGTCGCGACATTGGGGTCGTTTATAGCTCTGAATCTGACTGGTACGCCTCTTAACCTCTATGCGCAAATAGGTCTCGTCTTGCTCATAGCGTTGGCGGCGAAGAATGCGATATTGATAGTAGAATTCGCCAAACTAGAGCGTGAAGATAAAGATGTGGCTATCGATGATGCAGCTGTTAGAGGAGGGATGCTGAGATTCCGAGCGGTGAATATGACGTCTTGGTCGTTTATCTTGGGTATATTCCCTTTGATTTTTGCATCTGGTGCCGGTCACGTAAGTCAAAATTCGTTAGGTATTTCATTAGTTGGTGGATTGTTATGTGTGTTGCTAGCCGGTACGTTCTTGATTCCGGGCTTTTACGCCATGATTCAACATCGACGTGAGAAAATACGTGGTGGAAGTACTAAGTTAGTACCTCTAGAAGACGACGAATAATCTAAAAAAAAGCTAAATTCTAATCTAAAGCCCCTCTATATAGAGGGGCTTTTTTATAAAATGTAATGTTCTGTCTCATGGATTCTGACAAACCCATACAGTAGGATCTAAAAAAGAGACTAGGGCTGTATTTTGTACGGCGTTCAATTAACGCGGACTAAGATGGTGGTATAAGTTATTGTATTATAGAGTTAATTTGTATAAATATAGTTATATGCACCAACAGGCGTGCTAGGAATAATCTGACGCACCTGTAAACAGGTCTGATTGTAGTATTATGTAAATTTATGTATTGTTGCGATCAATATAGAGAAGAGTTGGACTCAATCATGGTAAATCAAAAATTGTTAATTGTAGAAGATGACACGAAGCTCAACGTGATGTTAGGCGATTACTTTAAAGCTCAGGGTTTTGAGGTAAAGACAGTTTTCGAAGGCAATGAAGCAGCTGAGCTAATTACCGAGTTCAATCCTGACATTACAATTTTAGACCTTATGCTTCCAGGCCAAGACGGATTATCTATATGTAGAGAGGTTCGCGATAGTTATCAGGGAAAAATATTAATGCTGACGGCCAGTGATGACGATTTTGACCATGTTGCTGCCTTAGAAACAGGGGCTGATGATTTTGTATCTAAACCGATTAAGCCTCGTGTATTACTAGCTCGTGTCCGTAATTTATTGAGACGTCCTACTGACGACCACGTACAAATAGACGGAAATTCCATGTCCTTTGGCACTTTAGTTATCTGCCAAAAAAGCAGAAGCTGTAAGTATGACAGTGTTGATGTCGCACTAACTGATAGTGAGTTTGACCTATTGTGGTTACTTGGAAAATCAGCCGGGGAAGTTCTTTCAAGAGACTACCTTACTCGCCAATTACGCGGTATAGACTATGATGGTATAGATCGTACTATCGACAACCGAATAGTGACATTACGTAAAAAGCTTTCTGATGACGCGACAAATCCTAAAGGTATTATCACTGTGCGTGGAAAAGGCTATCTATTCGTTGCCGATGGTTGGAAACACTAAGGTAGCTTATTGTGTGGCGTATATTTGTAGAGTCTCTAGTAGGTTTGATCTTACTATTCGCAGCCAGTATCTATGGTTATGAATACCTAATTTACGGAAAGACTGACCCTGATTTAGTTGACGCCAACCTTCGTGTGGAAGCGTTTCGCGACATCATGAATCATGTGTCGACCAATGAAAGTGATGAGCAAGCCATTGAACTTATGGAGCTTTTCGCAAATAAAACACACCGTCTGTTAGAGCAGTATCCGCAAGATAAGCTTCCAGAGCCAATTAGTGAGTATTTTAAAGAAAACCAGGATACGCATTTTTTGTTAAACGATGACAGTCATTTATGGTTGAAGTTTGATAATAACCCTAATTACTTCGAGCTCTCTGATGACCCAGACTCTGAACTGATTAAAGCTATTGAGTTTGGGAATCAAGTGGTGTGGCTGTTTTTCTTAGCAAGCTTTGTTGCATTCAGCTTTGTACTCATTTGGTTCTTGAGCCGTCGTCTCCGAGTTTTGGAGAAAACAGCAATGGAATTTGCCAGTGGTAATTTTGCAGCGAGAGCCTCAGAACGTCATTGGGTGAGGTTAGGTAAGTTGAATCGGACCTTTAACAGAATGGCGACCAAGATTGCTGATCTTATGATCAGCAATAAAGCGTTAACTAATGCTGTTGCTCATGAGTTGCGAACGCCAATATTTAGGATTCAATGGCAAAGCGAAATACTGTTAGAGCAAATACAAGACCCAGAAGCGAAAAAGCAGCTAACCAGCATCATCGAAGATACTGAAGACATGGAAAAGTTAGTTGATGAGTTGCTCTATTATGCTCGAGTAGAACGACCAGATGCTGCAATTAACCTAGAGAGTGTAAACCTAGTAGAGTGGCTTAAGGAGAATCATGCTAAGTGGGAACATCACATAGGGCAAAAGTTTCTTCTGCAAACCTATCAGACTGAGCTACCAGCACAGATAGATGGTTTTCTTCTATGCAGAGCCCTAGTGAACTTGATTGGTAATGCCAAACGTTATGCAAAAGATGCCATTGTTGTAAAAGTGGTTCCTGATTCTGATCATATCGCGATCGAAGTTCATGATGATGGCATCGGTATAGAGCCAGAACACTGGAGTATGCTGTTTGAGCCGTTTTATCGTGTAGATAAAGCGAGGGACAGGGCGTCTGGCGGTTATGGGCTCGGTCTTGCTATTGTAAAACACATTATGCTTCGTCATGGTGGAAACGTGGAAGTCAGTCACAGTGAGTTGGGGGGAGCATGTTTTAGTTTGATTCTGCCAATAAGAAAGGAGCCGTAAGGCTCCTTTCTTATTAATGGTTATTGAAGGTCAGTGCACAAAGGTGCGACTTCGATAAGTAACACGGGAACCCACTTTTTTATATTCTACTTTACCTTGGTCTTGTAACTTTCTCATAATGACGCTAAACACCCAGCTTTTGGGCGTGTCGTTTGAGCATCCAATGGGATTACAATGGTGCTTTAACCCAAGCTGCTTTTGAATTGTCACGGAAGAAACCCAGCCATCGGAAGTTGAACGTCCGCATTCGTGAAGGTAGGCATGCACTTCTTTAGCGACCCCTTGTAGAAGATCTTCAATTCTATCTTTTCGCTGTGGAGCTTTCATTTTCGTCTCCTTTATTATTGTTCTAGACATTGTTTGTCTGACGTATCGTTGAGTGGATTAAAAGTGCGGCCAGCCATCCATGAGCAGACCGCGATAAGAGAAATTCAACCAATTGTAATATCAGCTAAGTTACAAAACGCAGAGCCGATAACGTGATCATGGAATGCTGAAACACACATGACCAACAACGCGAGTAATTACAGTTAAATCAACTGTGGTTGACTCTCATAAACCCTTTTACCCGTTTTTATTTTTGTCGGGGAGTAGTGGTATTTATAACTAAACTGATATCAAAATTCATAAAACCCCCATTTTTTGGCGGATATTGCTAAGAATATGGCAATTAAGGCTAAGTGATCTGAACGAGAAGTTTTTCGCAGGAATCTGAAGCGCTGATGATATACTTTGCTAAAAGGAAATTATCGATAACAAATTGAACCGCATGAAATTTATCCATACCTCTGATTGGCATTTAGGGAGACAGTTTCACAATGTCTCTTTGCTTGAAGATCAAAAGCAAGTCTTGAACCAAATCACTCGATACGTTACTGAAAATCATATTGATGCGCTAATCATTGCTGGTGACATCTATGATCGTTCAGTACCACCAACCGCAGCTATTGAAGTTCTCGACGGTTTTTTGAATCATATAGTTCAAGATTTGAACGTGCCGGTAATTATGATTTCTGGTAACCACGACGGGGCAAAGAGGTTGGGGTTCGGGTCAAAGCAATTCGATAAAGCAGGCCTGCACATCATTAGTTCACTTGAACAACTCTGTACTCCGGTCGAGATTGTGTCCGCTCAGGATAGCGTAGTCCATTTTTATGGTATGCCTTATAGCGACCCTGAAACGGTAAGGCACCATTATGATATTCAAATCAATAATCATGATGACGCACATGCTTACCTTGCCTCCCAGATCGGTAATGTCTTAGATAAAGATGTACATAATGTAGTTATTAGCCATTGTTTTATTGATGGTGCTGAGACTTGTGAATCAGAGAGAACATTATCAATAGGGGGAGCCGATCGTGTCAGCTATGAACATTTTAAGTCGTTTGATTACGTCGCGTTAGGGCACCTTCATCAAGCTCAAAAACGAGGACTAGAAACCATTCGCTATTCCGGCTCGATCATGAAGTATTCATTTTCAGAACAGCATCATAGAAAAAGTGTGACGTTAGTGGAAATCTGTGATGAGAGTGGCGAGATAACCACAAGAGCTTTGCCTTTAAACGCTCCGCACGATATGCGAGTGCTTGAAGGAGAGTTAGAGAACTTACTTGAACTAGGTCGAAGCGATGCAAATTTTGATGATTATCTATTGGTAAGACTGACGGATAAGCACGCGATTCTCGATCCAATGGCGAAGTTAAGAGAGGTCTACCCAAACGTACTTCATTTAGAAAAGCCTGGAATGTTGGTCGGTGTGGATAAAGAAATATCACAAGCCCGTTTAGGTCGTTCTGAAGTGGATATGTTCAGGGACTTTTTCCTGGAAGTCCAAGGTGACGAAATGACAGACAATCAAAAGGACATGTTATCAGAAGTTGTGATGTCGTTGAAAAAGCAGTCTGAGGAGTAATCAATAGTGAAACCTTTAAAACTGACTCTGCAGGCGTTTGGTCCATTCTCTGGTAAAGAGAGTATTGATTTTTCTCAGCTAGGTGATTGTCCACTTTTTCTTATCAATGGCCCCACGGGATCTGGAAAAAGCTCAATACTGGATGCGATTTGCTACGCGCTTTATGGCGAGACCACTGGAAGCGAGCGTACTGGCGATCAAATGCGTTGTGATTATGCTGATAGTAAAACGCTGACCACCTTGGTATTTGAGTTTGAACTGTCGGGTGAGAAGTATGAGGTTACTCGTAGTCCCGATCAGGAAGTTCCAAAACAGCGTGGAGAAGGTACAACAAAACGAAGCCATAGTGCTACATTACTTAAGCTTAGCAACAACACGCTTATTGCTAATAAACCTAAACAAGTAGGTGTCGCGATACAAGAACTGCTAGGACTTGACGTTAAGCAGTTTCGACAAGTGATGGTGATTCCTCAAGGAAAGTTTAGAGAGTTGCTAACCGCAAGTTCTAAAGAGAGGGAATCTATCTTTGGTCAGTTATTTCAAACACAAGTCTATGCGGCGATAGAACGTACTCTTTTTGATAAAGCAGCAGGTATTCGCAAAGCGAAAGAGGAATTTGATAACCAAATTAAAGGCGCATTAGATGTAGCTTCTCTTGAATCTTTACAGCAGCTCAATGACTCTTTAGATATGTTATCTCCCAATGTTGAGCGCGCAAAGCAAGAATTACAGGTCGTTGAAAAGAGAAAAAAACAAGCTCAGCAAATATATGATCAAGCGCAGTCACTAGAAAAGAGATTCCAAGCTAAGAGCAACGTAGAGGCTGAGGCGAAAACGCTAAACGACAAACGCGGAGAAATTGCACTAAACAAGCAAATTATGACGAGTCACAAGCAGGCAATAAAAATTAGACCTACTTTTGATGAAACCATAAAGCTTGAACAAAACATGTCAACTTTATCGGAACGTATTGATATTGGACGTGGAAAAATACAACAAGCGGAGAAGGAACGAGATGCTTCTATTACTGCTTTGGAACAACAAAAACTGGTTCATAAAAGGAGTGAAGCGCTCAATGAAGAAAGTTACTCCTTAAAGCAGTTAGAAAAAACTCTGAACCAACTTGATGATAAAAGGCGAGAAGCTCAACATGCTGACAGTCAATTCAACACATATGTAGAGCAGCATAAACAAGTATCCGATGAAGTCGAACGACTTCAGGCGCAGACTCTAACGTTTGAAAAATCTTTGAGTGACGCAAGGAAAGAGAAGCAGAAACTTGGTGAAGTGACAATGTCACTCAGTGAGCGGCGGAAACAATGGCAAGGTATTGAAACACTTAAAACAATAGCCGCGAATATTGTAGCGTTGCAGAAACAGCTAAATGACACTCAATCTACGGTTAAAAACTTGTCGGCTTCGGCTCAAGCCGCTACTCGCAAGCGTACAGAATGTGAAATAGCCTGGCATTCTAGTCAAGCCTCGATACTGGCCGCGACTCTTGAAGAAGGTACCGCTTGTCCAGTTTGTGGTAGTGTTGAACACCCTAAACTAGCGGCACCATCACAGGAAACCGTTAGCTTACAACAATTGAATGACTTTAGAGCCAATGAAACGAGCGTAAATGCAGAGCTAAACCAGCAGCAACAAGAGCTAGTAAGGCTAAATAGTGTTCTAGACAGTGCCGTATTACAGCGAAGCGACCTTATAAATTCATTAGAGTTGGATGAGGCGAAGTTAGATCAATCTGCTATTGAAACGCAAAATCAAATAACGATGCTTGAAAACAAAATCAGTGAGCTCAACAAGATTGATTTAAGCGCCATGGAATCGCGCCTTAACAAACACGTTAGCGAAACATCAGCTAAGCAAGAGTTATTAAACACGTTAACGAATTCAGTTAATAAAGCGGCAATTTCAAAAGAGCAACTGCGAGCAGTGGTTGTACAGTTGGAATCGAACAACAAGACTGGATATGCTAATGCCCAATTAGTCCTTCAGCGTCAAGCCTCAATCTCTGATGAATTAACGCAGCTTTCTCAGGCGCTTGAAGCAGCACAGCGCTATGCTAATCAGACAGCAGAAACCTTGGTTAAATATCAGTCTCATTTGGACACACTAACTAAGCAATTGAAGGACTTATCAAACGAACATGCGTCTTCAGTAGAGAGGTGGAAGACACTACTGTTGAGTAGTCATTTTTCTGACGAGGAAGCTTTCTTGTCCTCGATAGTAGACGAGCCACGTATCGCTGCACTTGAGCTTGAGCTTGAGACGTTTGTTCGAGATGAGGTTAGAGTAAGCGAGCAGCTGAAGCTGTTGACTGAAGAGTTGAAAGGTGTAGAGCACCCGAACGTCCAGGAACTGCTTGTTGCCAAAAATGAAACTGATGCATCGTATCAACATATGTTAGGTCAGTTCCAACAACAGCAATCTAAACTGGATAGCCTAAATAATGTATTAACTCGAGTGAACTCGTTGGTGTCGCAAAATGCAGAGCTTGATAAGCAATATCAAGTGGTTGGGACATTAAGTGACGTGGCTAATGGTAAAACGGGTAATAAAATTAGTCTTCATCGTTTTGTATTAGGCGTATTGCTTGACGACGTACTCATCCAAGCATCACAAAGATTGAGATTGATGAGTAAAGGTCGATATGACCTAAAACGAAAAGAAACACGAAGTAAAGGTAATGCAGGGTCTGGCTTGGATTTGATAGTAGAGGATGCATATACAGGAAAATGGCGTGATGTGGCGACGCTCTCGGGTGGTGAGTCATTTATGGCAGCGCTTTCCTTAGCACTAGGGTTGTCAGATGTTGTTCAATCCTATAGTGGCGGCATTCGATTGGATACGCTGTTTATCGATGAAGGATTCGGTAGTTTAGATCCGGAGTCACTCGACCTTGCAGTTCAGACTCTAGTTGAACTTCAACAAAGCGGACGAACAATTGGGATTATTTCCCATGTCTCAGAATTAAAAGAACAAATGCCACTTCGTCTAGATGTCCATGCATCGCGAGTTGGTAGTACAGTAAGTTTGGTTAATTAAGGGTATTGTATGCTAGACCAAATCACGTTTTTCGAAAGGTTTGAAGCTGACATTTTGTCAGGTAAGAAAACAATTACGATTCGCGACAAAACAGAAATTGATTTTGAACTAGGACGAGTTGTTCCTGTTGCGACGTTTGAAACTGGTAGAAAGTTTGGAGATTTAAACATTGTTTCTATTGAGGCGATCCAGTACGACGACATTAATGAGGCTCACGCTTATCAAGAGAACATGACTTTGCCTCAGCTAAAAGAGGTCATCCGTGACATCTATCCTAGTGAGAACGAATTGTACGTAATCACGTTTGAGCTAGCATAATCGCTTGTAAGGTCTGTTCCTAAAACACCGGTTGTTAGCAAAAAGGGCACTCTTCTTGTTGATAGACATGTTCACCTCTAAGATGGTGAACATGCTTTCTTCCTTCGTCTCGTCCCATATCGTAACCTACATCCAGCAACTCTTTTTTCATTGTTAAACGTCGCACCGGGAAATGCTCTGGTGGAGAGATGACACGAATGACGCAGTCAAGTGGCGGGTTCTTGATAAAATCCAAAGACTCATTGTAGTTTTGAGCGCGTTTAGTGAGTGCTCGGCCTACATTTGGGTGTTTGACGAACATCTTTTTCATCAGCCAACCTGATTTAGGTTTGGGCATTTCATAGCTTAACGGATGAGACAGGATAACCGTTATGTCTCTGGCTCCTCGATGATAAGCCTCACGTACGGGAATAGAATCTGCTACGCCACCATCGGTATAACACCCACCATCAAAGCAAGGTGTTTCTTTATAGGCGAGAGGTAACGAAGCGGTTGCCTCTAATGCTTTAGCGATATTGGAACGAGTGACTTCATAGTAATCCGGTAGACCTGTTGAAACATTTGTAGCTGCGGCAATAAAAGGTACGGAATTGAATACCGTGTCTTGATCGAGTGGAAACTGTCTATTGGATTCTTCATATAGCCATTTAACATCCACGAGATGTCCACCAGCTACAAACCGTCGAGGGTTGTAAAACTGCTTGCTAGTCGCGAGCTCTTTAATAACTTGGTAGCTTCGACCAGGAGCATTCCCTAAATATCCCAGTAGGTTCGATGCTCCGGCAGAAACGCCGATAACGAAGTGGTATGGCTTGTACGACTGTTCTAAAAATGCGTCCAACACACCTGCTGCAAATATGCCTCGCATTGCGCCACCTTCGACGATCAGTGCTTTATCGGTCATATGGATTTCTCTTATCTTGGGTTATGTCGCAACAATACTAGGATTGTTGAAGCACGTATAACTGGCTCTACTTATTTCATTAATTGGTAAAACCGATAAAACATCAGGTTAAAAAGCAAAAACTCATGTTGGTTTTTTGGTCTGATTCAAAGAATTCTCGATTTAGTAATGAAATACTGGAAGGCTGACGCTTAAAAACGTCCAGAAAGATAGGACTTTGTAAAAGGAAGGACAATGAAAGACGAAACACTATCGATTCATCACGGATATGAAACGGACCCTACGACAAAATCAGTCGCGACACCCATTTACCAAACGGTAGCATACGAATTTGATAGCGCACAGCACGGAGCGGATCTATTCAATTTGGAAGTACCAGGCAATATTTATACTCGCATTATGAACCCAACGAATGATGTACTCGAACAGCGCATGGCCGCTTTAGAAGGAGGAATTGCTGGGTTGGTGGTAAGTGCAGGTAGTGCCGCGATTAACTATGCAATTCTGACTCTAGCTGAAGCCGGAGATAACATTGTCTCGACGCCTCAACTTTATGGCGGAACATACACATTATTTGCTCACATGTTGCCGAAGCAAGGGATTCAAGTAAAGTTTGCTAAAGATGACAAGCCAGAATCGATTGCCGAGCTAATTGACGAAAATACCAAAGCAGTTTACTGCGAATCGATTGGTAACCCGGCAGGAAATATCGTCGATCTAGAAGGTATTTCTTCGTTGGCACATCAGCAAGGTGTTCCTGTCATTGTCGACAATACTGTTGCGACTCCGATACTTTGTAAACCCATCGAGCATGGTGCGGACATAGTGGTGCATTCTTTGACAAAGTATGTTGGCGGACATGGGACATCGCTCGGCGGTGTGATTATCGATTCTGGGAAGTTTCCATGGGACCAGCATAAAGAGCGATTCCCAGTTTTCAATCAACCAGAGCCATCTTATCATGGTGTGGTTTATACCGAGGCATTTGGTCCAGCAGCATTCATAGGTCGAGCTAGAACCGTACCTTTGCGCAATACAGGATCCGCACTGTCTCCAATGAACGCTTTTATGTTGCTACAAGGTCTAGAAACTCTTCCTTTACGTATGGAGCGTCATACTGAAAATGCCCTCAAAGTGGCGCAATATTTACAACAACACGAGAAAGTGAGTTGGGTGTCTTATGCCGGTTTAGAAGATTCGGCTCACTATGAATTGGCGTGTAAATATATGGATGGGAAACCATCCGCCATTCTGTCTTTTGGCTTGAAAGACGGTTATGAAGCTGGTGTGCGTTTTTATGACGCGTTACAGATATTTAAGAGGTTAGTGAACATTGGCGATGCGAAATCATTAGCGTGTCATCCTGCTTCTACAACTCATAGACAAATGAGTGAGTCTGAACAGTTAGAAGCGGGAGTGCGTCCTGAGATGATTAGGCTTTCAGTTGGTATTGAGCATATAGATGACATTCTGGCTGACTTGGAACAAGCACTTAAAGCATAGAAAAAGAAACCGAGCCAAGCTCGGTTTCTTTTTGTTCTTAATCATTACTATTGGGCTTTTTCTACCATTTCTTCTGTGGTGTATTCGAACTCAGGAACAGTAATTTCAACACGACGGTTTTGTGCACGACCTTCTTTCGTTGAGTTGTCGGCAATTGGGTTAGCTTCGCCCATGCCACTAACCGTCATTCTAGAGCGGTCTATGCCTTGAGATTCTAAGTAAGCGGCGATGGATTCAGCACGCTCTTCAGAAATTCGTTGATTGACCTCTTCAGGACCAGATGAATCAGTATAACCAGTGATAGTTACGGTTGAATCTGGATGATCTTGCATTAGAGCGATAAGTGGATCGTAATCAGACTTAGTATTCTCGTTCAACTTAGTGCTATTAAACTCGAAGTTTTCTTGACCAGAAACTTGTTCAAATGTTTTGGTCATAACTACCGCTTCTGCAACAGGTGGTTCTTCGGCTGAGGCCTCCTGAGTTGAACTAGCTGCAGCAGCGGTTGCAGCAGCCTCAGATGCACTACCAAATGAGTATGAAATACCGAGCCAGAAAGTATCGACATCAGTGTTGAACCAATCATCTTTAGCGTCGTTGATTCGCTGATATTCGAGTCGACCTGACCAAGCTGTTGCAAAGTCATACTCTAAACCGACTCCTCCCATCAGAGCTGTTGATTTACGGTCATCATACATTGTATATGCGGCGCCAACTTTGCCGAATATTGCCCATTCATCGTTAAATGGGTAAGAGAACTTAGGAGCAAGTGTAAGAGCACTCAAATTTGCATCTCTTCTATACTCAGCTCCATCAACAAACGAAGTTTCATAGCTGCCTAGCCAATCGTAAGCAAATTCGAGTGCAATGTAGTCATTCCAATCGTAACCAGTATAAACGCCGGCACTGAAACCACTGTCTGTACAAGGTGCTGCTGAGACATTACACGCATCGGATAGTTGAGAACCACCCAATCGACCACCCAGATAAAAACCATCGTCGGCGACAACTGGCAATGCCATCATCGTTCCAATAATTGATGCTGCTACCACTGTTTTTCTCATAATGACATCCTTTCTATCGTTAACTGTACGATGTATTACATCACTGCTAAAAATAGGTGAGGAGCTCTTTTTTATCAAAGGAATAAAACGGGTTTCATATCAAAAGAACAGCCTATTGCTCATTTATAAGAAATAACGGACGCAGATTTCCTATATATGTGAACTATGTCTTTGTATCAGTTGGGTGTGTTGCTGTAGGAAAGAGGGGTATAACGTCGCAGAATTGGTTCAACGATTTCTATGAGCCATTTTACCTTTTCTTCATTTTTACGCGACGCCTTGGTTAAGATAGCCATGTCTAAATGTAAGGGAGCTTTTTCTGGTGTTTCGGACGTGATATACCGCAATGTGTAACATTGTTCCATTAACTGTGTCATCAATGCATGGTTATCCACGAAAATGGTTGCTTGTGCGTCACTATCAAGTAGCTTGTACCAATCAATATGCTCATTTAGATCAGCAACCATATACTTAACGTATTCTCCGTCCGTGTTGCCATATAACACACCAGTACCCGTGTGAATATATTTCTGATAAATAGATTGAGGCTTGTCAGTCAGAGCATGGACTGCAAGATCGACTTCTTCCGTCAGAAGCAACGACTCTGAGCCTTTATTCCATTGCCTAATTTCAATAGGTGCTGATGTATGCGTGCGAATGGCATTAATAATTTCTTTGCCACAGCCGATTAAGTAGGGCTCGATGATGTGTAAAGTGATTTTATCGACAGATTTCGGATTGAAGGTATCTGGCTTTAAAGCATCGGTAATATCTGCAAGGGCACTTTTTAGTTTAGGCTCAATGTTTTGAGCATAACTAGTCGGAGATAAGCCTTCTGCACTGCGTACAAACAGCGGGTCCGCTAAGTCGATCCTTAATTGAGCCAGCGTTTTAGAGACGTAGGACTGAGAACGACCTAATGCTTTGGCTGTTTTTAACGTAGATTGCGTTTGCATCAAGGTTAAGAATACGCGTAGCGCATTGAGATCGTTCATCGGCAAGTCGATACCATTTAGCTAATGTAAGGCAACTATAATTGTTGGGTAGGAACTTAGCAATTATTAGTTCAGTACCACGTAACCACGGTTAGTCATACAGTTTTTAACTACTGTCTGCTTGTCTTGTTTATATTGTTCTGAGTTTTCACGATTAGCGCGGTTACGGCCAAGAACACCAGCCGCCATTCCCACTGCAGCACCTTTTTTCGCACCTTCAGTACCCGATCCACCAGCGATTGCTACGCCAGCTGAACCTAAAGCAGCCCCTTTAGCAGCGCCGCTTATTGCTCCACCTGATGATTTTTGTTTCTGTACTTGTCCAGACATCTCTTCGCACTTGTGTAGATCGTAGATGTAGTCTTTTTCATCCACACCTTGCATATCAACGATGATGTTTGCGTAGCTAGGCAAAGCAAATGTAGAGGCTAACAGTAAAGAAAATAAAGGTTTTTTCATAGGGGATACTCCGGTTGATTTGGAAGCATGTTAACGAAATCGGTGTGTCAATTTGGAATATCGGTTATTACGTATAGCGTTAGGTGAAATGCATATGGCGGACTTTTGGGAATTCACTAGAGAAATGCGATGAAGAAACAAATAGAGCTAGTGTATCGTTTCTTTTCTAACGATAAATTTCCTGGTTGATTTAAATCAATAAAGTGTGTAAACAAAATGTAGAGTTAATGTAATGACTAATTTCTCATTATTTTTCAAATCCCCATAAATAAAGGCAGATGGCAGCTTGTTAAACTTTACATTCCTTTTTTTCATAATCTTAATCTAAATTTTGCATTGTAAAAGCGATTAATATTTCCTTACTGTTTTATTGCGACGAACAAATAAGCCATAAGTTCGTTGAATTTAATAATAATTATAACCTAACGAGACGATATATATCGTCGGTATTCGCTTGTATTTAATATTTACATATTTGCGCAAAGGAATAAGCAATGAGAAATGTAATAGTAACAGCAATAGCAGTAGGTATCGCATTTAACGTTAATGCGAAAAGGCAAGATCAAGAGCCGATCAAGGTGATTGAACCCGTTGTTGGCTTGGACCAACAAAAGGTCGACTTGGGTAAAGCCCTTTGGTTTGAACCAAGGTTATCTGCATCCAATACGATCTCGTGTAATTCTTGCCACAATGTGGCGAAAGGTGGCGTTGATAACCTTCCGAGCTCTATTGGTCATAAGTGGGCAATTGGACCTATCAATTCACCGACGGTTCTTAACTCAGATTTAAACTTCGTACAGTTCTGGAACGGACGTGCGAAAGACCTTCAAGAGCAAGCCGCAGGGCCTATTGAAAACCCGATAGAAATGGCGTTTTCACATGAACTCGCTATTGGGACTTTGCAATCCATCCCTCAATACCAACAGTGGTTTGAAAGTGCGTATGGTTCAAAGAGCTTTACCATTAATGAAGTAACAGATGCCATTGCAACGTTTGAAAAAACACTTCGCACCCCCAACGCGGCGTTCGATAAGTGGCTAAAGGGGGATGATTCAGCGTTGACTGCTGAACAGGTTGAAGGTTACGCACTGTTTAAGCGAAAAGGCTGTACCGCTTGTCATAGTGGACCACTAGCAGGAGGCCAGATGTACCAAAAAATGGGCTTGGTTAAAGCATTTAAAACAGATAATCCAGACATCGGTAGAGCCGCCGTAACAGGAAAGGATTTCGATAAATATGTATTTAAAGTGCCAACACTCCGTAATATCGAACTTACCTACCCATACTTCCATGACGGGTCTGTATGGGATCTGCAAGAAGCAGTGGAAGTAATGGCAGATATTCAGTTAGGACAAAGCTTAACTAAAGATGAATCGAAGAAAATCACTGCATTCTTAAGATCGCTTACAGGCGAGCAGCCTGAGATCACTTTACCTCACCTTCCACCGTCAACACACTCAACGGCAAGACCACAAATTTAAACAAGTTAAAAAGCGCTCAAAGTTGGGCGCTTTAGTCATTTTCAATCTAATCTTATCTTAAACTTCGTATAAGTCCGCATGAACGTACATTAAGGAAGAAGTATTTAAATGAAAAAGGTTGGTTGGGTTAAGAGTTTTGGTTTATTTGTCAGCTTGTTAATTGTAACTGGGTGTACAACCAAGTTTTTATATAGCAATTTGGATTGGTTCATTGTTGATTATATTGATGGCTATGTAACGCTTGAAGACGGCCAGGAGGAAATATTAACTGAGCGTATTCTTGTTCTTGGTGATTGGCATAAGTCCAATGAATTGCCTCGTTACCTACAACAGTTGACGGACATACGAAATAAGGACCCAAAAACTGTAGATGCAGAATATGTTTCTTTGCAGATGGAACAGGTGAGGCAACATACTAAACGATTAGTCGCTCAGATTACCCCTGATCTGTATGCATTGACACAACAGATGACAGATAAACAAGTGAAAGAGTTACTTGAAAATTTAGAGCAGAAAGACGAGAAGTTCATTAAAAAGTATCAAGGCCTCCAAGACGAAGATGTTCGACTTATTTACCAACAGCGAATTGAAGAGAATTTGGAGCGTTGGTTCGGACCTCTGACGGAGCAGCAAAAAACACTTGCGAGTCGTTGGGCAAATGAAATGGATGTTACTGTATTTGATTGGCAAGCCCATCGTCAGCAGATGCAACACTTTATGCGCCAGCTGCTTAACCGGCGCTCGGACCTAGGCTACTTTCAACCAGAATTTCAGCGTTTGTTAAATGACAGTGAGAGTTTTTATAGCGAGAAACTAAAACTTAAAATCGCTAACAATCGACTAGTGGCAGAAAAATACATAGCTCTTGCGCTCAACAGTGTGACAGAAAAACAACATCAACATCTAATTGAAGAAATTGACGGTTGGCGAGACATCGCTTCAGACCTAATGACAAGTGCGCTATTAGACTATAGTTCTACAGAAAATTACGCCTTTCCATCATAAACTAGTTACGAACCAGTTTAAGGAGTGAGTTGGGTTATGATAGAGCAAGGTGTTTTTTGGACAGAGAAACTTCTGTTACTTGCCGGTGTATTGTTCATTATCACAGGTATCGTGCAATATGGTCGTCGTAGTCAAGATTGGAAGGGCGTCGTCACGATGTTCTATAAACGCGTTCCCATGAGCGTTGATGAATACAAACGTTATCGATTAGGTGTGGCTTTGATCATTTTCGCCATTGTCTTGAGGTTTGCGCTGCATATTTTCTGGCCTCCGTTTTAACTTGTAATCTCATTCACACCTTTGTAGTGCCCCGTTTGCTAACATTTGGATAAATACCAATAAAGCGAATAGCTAAAGCTTTGTCGCCCCTCACTTGTTGCCCAACAAGCTGACACTAGGGTTAAACGGGAGCACACAATGATCTCTTCGAACCAAAATATAACATCCTTGCCTGAATCGCTCTTCACTTCGCAACAAGTTCGCGAAGGAGAGAAGATCGTAGCTCAACAATTGGGTATAGAAATGTATACCTTAATGCAGCAGGCTGGTGCGTCAGTATTTGAACTTATACAAACTTACTATTCAGAGACTCGAAAACTGCTAGTTTGCTGCGGTAAGGGTAACAATGGCGGCGATGGGTATATCGTCGCTAAACTAAGTCTTAGTGCAGGTTATGACGTTACGGTTTGGCAAATCGGCGATTCAAGCGCACTTAAAGGTGACGCATTGCGAGCTAGAGATGAATTTCTTGCCGCTGGTGGCGTTATTGATTCGCCGGAAAACGTGGTTGCGGATGACATTGACGTTATTATTGATGCTTTATTAGGGACAGGTATTTCAGGTGAAGTACGTCCTTTCTATTCTCATGTGTTTGATCGTTTAAACCAGTCTTCTAAGCCAATCATCTCGATAGATACTCCTTCTGGACTTGATACTGATACCGGTGTTGTTTTGGGAAACGCGATCAAAGCTGATAGAACCGTGACTTTTATCGGCGTCAAACAAGGGTTAGTTACGGGTCGAGCTAGAGCATTTACAGGACACCTGCATTTTGCTGGATTAGGGGTAGATAGGGAGTTTGCTCAACAGAATAAAGCAAACGTCGTATTAACCAACAATCATTGGATGAGTTATCTTCCGCAAAGAGCAAAAGATTCTCACAAAGGAACGCATGGAAAGTTGCTAGTGGTTGGTGCAAACAATGGAATGAGTGGGGCGGCTTATCTGGCTTCTGCGGCTTGTTTGAGAGCAGGAGGTGGGCTTTGCGCCGTCTTAACCCACGAAGCGAGTGTCACACCAATAAGAACGTTGCTACCAGAGGCGATGATTGATGCGTGCACCACCCAATCATTGACTGAGCGCG
Organism: Vibrio sp. SCSIO 43133; assembly: GCF_023716845.1. Taxonomy (NCBI): domain Bacteria; kingdom Pseudomonadati; phylum Pseudomonadota; class Gammaproteobacteria; order Vibrionales; family Vibrionaceae; genus Vibrio; species Vibrio sp. SCSIO 43133. The sequence continues at coordinate 516,778 of NZ_CP068025.1, read as the reverse complement.
TGAATTGGAGCTCCGCCATCGCAATTGGTGTGGGGTTAGGACGAACAGCTTGGTCCGCTAAAGTTTTTGACCAAACACTGAAGTTGGCGATGTCGTTGGATCTTCCAGTCGTCATTGATGCAGATGGCCTATATTGGCTTAACCAGATACAAAGTGACACAGCTGTCTTGAAGAACCATATCATCACACCTCATCCAGGTGAGGCCGCACAATTATTAAACTGTCGTATAAGTGATATAGAGAAGGACCGTTTTCAGGCAATTAGAGCATTACAAAAAACTTACGGTGGAGTAGTGGTACTGAAAGGTGCAGGAACACTGATTTATGATGGTCAGTCTATGGTTGTCTGTCATGCAGGAAACCCAGGGATGTCCAGTGGTGGAATGGGTGATTTATTGACTGGAACAATCTTAGCTCTATTAGGACAGGGAAAAAACAACATGCAGTCTGCAACTCTTGGCACTTTGATTCACAGCCTTGCGGCTGACCAGGAGTCAAAGGAACATGGAGAAGTAGGCATGCTAGCTTCTGATTTACTCCCACAAATTCGATTAGTTCGAAATCATGACAATTATGTTTCATCTTAAGCGTTTGAAGTATTCGTGATGGCGATAAGAACAATGACTTTTGATTTGAACAGTTCAGAGGTTATATAAAATAGCGGTTTTTTTCCGAATCAATCGGTAAAAATGAGCTAATAGATAACAAGAATAACCACAAAAATCGGTTAATAAATGCACATTCAGGTGTTGAGAGCTCGATATTTGCACAGTGCAAAAACGTTTGCGTCGAGTGCTAAAGTAAGCTTGTTTATGTAAATAACGTGGGTTTTTTCTGTTATATCAGAGGGTTGGAGAGATTTTATTTCGTTAAGATAGGATTGATAATCAGCGGATTTGCAACTTGTCGGAATGGTAACACAAAAAAAATTAAAATATCAGTCTTGCGAGATTATTTTCGCGACCTATAATGCTGAAAACCGGAGCGTCTGCCAACGCTCCGGTTTTTTTGTGTCCGAAGAAAGGTAAACCGTCTGCCAACGGAGAGCCAACGCACTATGCTTAGTCATATGCCCACTGGAACATGTACTATATAAATCAAGGAATTTACACAATGCGTATCGAACAAGAACTTAAGTTAGGCTTTAAAGATGTACTGTTTCGCCCTAAGCGTTCAACACTGAAAAGTCGTTCTCAAGTAAATTTAACCCGCGATTTTACATTCAAGCACAGTGGTCGTCAATGGTCTGGTACACCAGTAATTGCAGCTAACATGGATTCTGTTGGTAGTTTTGAAATGGCTACAGCGCTAGCACAACATGGTGTAATGACTGCGATGCATAAGCATTACACAGTAGAGCAGTGGGCTGAGTTTGTTGCTGGTGCAACAAAAGAAACATTGAACAAAGTATTCGTATCAACGGGCACGTCTGAGCGTGATTTCGAGAAAACAAAAGAAATCTTAGCATTAAGCGAAGATCTAGAATTCATTTGTATCGATATTGCAAACGGTTACTCAGAGCACCTAGTTGAGTTTGTACAAAAAGTACGAGCTGAATTCCCAACGAAAACGATTTCAGCAGGTAACGTAGTAACTGGCGATATGTGTGAAGAGCTGATTCTAGCTGGCGCGGATATCGTTAAAGTAGGTATCGGTCCTGGTTCAGTATGTACTACACGTGTTAAGACAGGTGTTGGTTACCCACAGCTTTCTGCAATCATCGAGTGTGCTGACGCTGCACACGGCCTAGGTGGCATGATCATTGGTGATGGTGGTTGTGCGTGTGCGGGTGATGTTGCTAAAGCTTTCGGTGGCGGCGCAGACTTCGTAATGCTAGGTGGTATGTTAGCTGGTCATGAGCAATCTGGTGGCGAAATCATCGAGCAAGATGGTAAGCAATTTATGAAGTTCTACGGTATGTCTTCTCAGTCTGCTATGGACAAACACTCTGGTGGTGTTGCTAACTACCGTGCAGCTGAAGGTAAGACGGTTCTTCTGCCTTACCGTGGTGACGTAAACAACACAATCCAAGACATTCTTGGTGGCGTTCGTTCAACTTGTACATACGTAGGCGCAGCGAAACTGAAAGAGCTAACTAAGCGTACCACGTTCATCCGTGTACAAGAGCAAGAGAACAACGTATTTGGTAAAGAAGGTTAATTAACTTTTAATCCAAGTCCTGATAAAAGAGTCGCCTAGGCGGCTCTTTTTTGATCTTATCTTTCTGCATTGTTTTGCCTCAATTCCAATACGCGGCTCAAACAAAGTGCTTTGCTTACATGGTATTACGTATCTCCTCACAGGGGTTTGGTACTATTGCGCCGATAATTCGTGCTGCAACCCGCAAAGGAAGGACTGCTTGCGTAATATGGACATTAGCAATATATATTCCAATAAATATGACACGGTGCAAAAGCTGTTAAAAATACAACCAGATGGCTTTGCCACCGGTGTGTATCAAGGCATTCAGTTTACTAGTGTGTTCCAACCAATTTTCAATCAACAATTAGAGCTTGTCGCACTTGAGGGGTTGGCTCGGATAAAGCACACCTCTGGTCGGAAACTTGATCCGGCGCGTTACTTTGCTGATTTAGAGCGACAAGTCGAGATAAATGTCGTCTGTACTATACTATGTTGTAAGCTACACCTGCATAACTTTTCTTGTTCTCGTTTTAGAAGACGAAAGTTATTCCTAAACGTCTCTCCGTGTGTGTTCGAGTTACTTGCAAATGAACCTCTTGCCATTGAACGTTTTATGACACGGATAGGTGAATTTGGTGCAATGCCATCACAAATAGTGTTTGAAATTACCGAGTTTAAAGAATCTGACATTCGCGCTATTGTCGTGGGAAAGGGCAAACTCGCGAAATTTGGTGTGCAGACAGCACTTGATGACTATGGGACAGACTATTCCACTAAAGACCGCGCACTAGAAATTAAAGCTGACTACTTAAAACTTGATAGAAGTGTCTTATTGTGTGATGAAAAAATTTCAGAAGCGGTAACTACTGCTAATAAAATAGGAGCAACTACTGTAGCAGAGGGCATTGAAAATCAAGACACATTAACGCGCTGTCAATTGCATGGAGTGTCATTGTTTCAAGGGTTCGGCTTAGCAAAACCCAATGCTATGAAAATACTGGAAAGTAACTTAGATTGATAGGAAGCAAACCAATAGGGTTGCTTCCTAGAGCAGGAATTTATTGCACGAGGGAGTATGTGCGATCTTTAAACTGAATAGCCTCGAAATTCGCTAGGGTATCTGTTCCCGTGTTTGAGCATTGCACTGCAACTGCGTATTTCTGCTCTGTGATAACGCAGTTAGCAAAGTCCTCATCAATGATATAGACGTCATCGCCACCCTTACCATCAACCACATTGTCTTTTTTATTACCTTCAATATGATTGTTCTGGTCGTTGGCACTAAGGTTAATCGTTGCATCACCTATGATTTTTACGTTAACTAGCCAGCGAGACTTAAAGGTATAGGGCTCAAGAGGTGGATGCGTACTTTTCGACATATTGAACGTCGGAGTTAAGCCCCCTTGTGGAAATCGGTGGTTGTAATACGTCTTGACACCGTTGGAATCGATATTTGCGGTGTATTGCAAGTAGTCGTGGAACATGTTTTCTATCCAAAAGGCTGACTCGGTATCAATAGAACGCATTTGAGAGCGAGTCACTGCTTGATAGTTATCTAAACCTTTGCTCTTGTGCTCCCACATCCCCATGTAAGCTTCGAATGCAGCCGCAAAGTACTCATGAGAATAGCTTGGTCCGATAGCTGGATCTATGTCGTCATTTTTCCAATCTTGCCAACTACTGTTGGTTGGTTGCCATGGTGAATAGTGGCCGTTTTCGTGATCGGTATAGAGTGAGAGCGCTCGTTGTTGAATCTGTTGTTGAAACGCATAAAACGTCGGATTAGGAGCGATACCTTGTGCTTGAAACAAGTGAAGTATTTCCTCAAACCCTGCGTCTCTGTCTGCATGTTTACCTAAGTTTTCGCAATAGTTCGCGAAGTTACTCATATAGTGGCAGTCACCTTCAAGGGTTAACTCTCTGAACATTAATGATTGGCTGTTGATGAGCCACTTGGGGCTATTGGGACTTTGCTGTACACCGGTTAAGATCGAAGTAATAATATTATCGAAGAGATCCTCATCAGACGACGCTAGCGGGATTAGAGAGTTTAAGAAATTAAATTCTGATGTAGTATCAAGGATACTTGACGCAGAAGGAACTTTTGATACCCAATCATCTATTTTGTTTTGACGAAACGCTTCGCCGACAAATAATTTGGTGAGCATCATTTGGTTTTGCTCATCGTTTTCCGTCATTATCAATGTCGCTTCTCGTTGCGCCATGAGTGCAGCGATTGACGATTTATTCTCTCCATACTGTGAGTTCGGGACGTTGGACATCAGGTGTTGAAGAATCTTGGTAGCTCGTTCGATTTTGTAGTTGACGATTGTTCTATGCCTCTCCTTTTCTATAGTATCTGGATATTTTGATTCATCGAAATACGCCATGATATGTATAGCACCATCATTGATACCTGACGATCTCAATTGCCTCGTCGCTGCACCTGAAGGAGTTACTGAAACGTAGAGGTTAAAACCAGCATTGCTTGCGATGTTAAGCTCTTGTGGAAGTGTCTTACTTACTTGACTAATTGATATGTTGTTCACGGTCTTCGAGGGTGGAAGTGTTGGAGGGGGTGAAGTTGGATTACTTGAATCGCTGTCTGACTTACAACCTGAAGCAATAGCTAGTGTCATTGCGCTAAAGCTTAGCAACTTAATCAAATGCATTTTATTTCCTAATGATTTCTAACGGTAACCTTTACAAGCTCAACATTATTTGAAATACGTTAATGCCTATAAACGAAGTGGGGCAGTTATAAAACGTGAGTCTACCCTCTGAATTGTGCGCGATAGTAATAAATGCAGAGCAGAAATCTAGGTGTACAAATGGAGTTACAGTGCTCAATTAAGGTATTTGTAAGTATGAGTACAATAATTATTTAGTCACATTTAGTCATTAAATGTAATTTCTCGGTTCCATGAGTAATGTGATACCACTAAAGTATTAATTTTAATGGTGTTGCGTACTGTATATTTGGGCGAAGTAAGCTAATGTAAGCAAGAACGTTGTAAAATCCGTGATACTAAACTTTTTTATGTTTTTTTATATTGGCATTGAGAAATGCTCAACTTTCAATATACTCCGGCGCGTTTACGTTTTAAGGAGGAGTTATGGATTGCAATATTTTGCTTATCGAAGATGACATGCATATTGGAAATTTGACCAAAATGTTCTTGGAGGCAGAAGGTTATACAGTCAACTGGATTGAAGACGGATCAATAGCTCTGAATAAAATCGATTCTCTTAAACCCGATCTAGTGATATTAGATTTAATGTTACCAGGAAAGTCAGGGGTGGATATTTGTCGAGAAGCGCGCGCATTTTATTCTGGAATGATTATGGTAGTTACGGCAGCAGAAGATGAAATGAGTGAGGTATCGTTATTCAAGTTAGGGGCTGACGACTATATAACAAAACCAGTGAGAGGCCATATTCTTGTTGCTCGTATTGAAGCGTTAATGCGCCGTTATAAACCTGTCCAACAAGCTGAAAAGTCTTTATATATATCAGATGCTTATGGAATTGTCGTTAATAGTGAGAACCAGACCGCATACTATGAACAGAAACCTTTAAATCTCACCAACTCTGAGTTTGAAATTCTTCAGTTACTTATTGAAAATAAGGGAAAAACAGTTTCTAGAGAGCATTGTTGTCGAGTTGTCAGAGGGATTGAGTACAGTTCCTACAACCGTTCGATCGATATGCGAATTTCAGGCTTAAGGAAAAAGCTGATTCAAGCTGAAATATATGACGCAATTATCAAAACAGTTCGAAACCAAGGATACAGACTGGTTAAGGCCTAACGATGAAAATAATGTCTCAGCCGAAAAACATGTTTACCTGTTTGTACATAGAAAGTCTAATAGGGTTAGTATTAACCTTCTTCGTCTTTATCAATGTTACGAATGTTTTATTAAGACACGAGGATATTGGCTCTTTTATCGACAATGGTAACTCTTACATTCAAGATTATATCGATAGTCAACATGAGAGGCACGGATTTCATCATAAGCTCAACAGCATGTCCTCTTTGCAGTATTACGACTACAAATTAATGCTATCGGACAGTACTACTTCCATTACAGACGTCTGTTCAGATTGTGAACTATTCAAACGAAGAGATGGCATTGATGTTTATATCAAAAACAACCAGTTATTTGTAGCCGCTTTCCCAATACCACGTGCCAACAAGCAACTATTTTTTATAGAAACCGAAGACCCGTTTAGTGCTGACGCTAAATGGTATGAAGACAGCGATAACCAGTTCTTTTTTGCCTTATTCGTGACATTGAGCATCGCTTTAGCAGGATTAATTTACTTGCCGTTGCACAGAGTTAACAAGCGCATTAACAAACTATTAGCTGTGCAGACAAAATTTGGACAAGGTGACCTTAGTGTTCGCTCTGAGGTGTTCCATATTTCACCGATAAAAGAACTCGCTCATAGTTTTAACGATATGGCTGATGATATCGAACTAAGAGTAAAAGAGTCGCTGGTGTTTTCTCAGGCTATTCCTCATGAAATCCGAACGCCCCTAACTAGAATTCAAATGGCCAGTGATTTACTCAGAAGAGAGGATACAAAGGACAAACAAACACTCTTTAACGACATAGACAGTTATATTGAAGACATTTCCCATTTAACCAGTGATATTCTTAAGTTATCGAGGCTTACTAACGGTCGGTGCGGTGAACTACCAATCGCTCGCGAGGCATTTTCCGTTTCTGAACTAGTTGAAAAACGTATCGATGTTATTGCTGATACTAAGCAAATTCAGTTTATCAAAGATTCAAACATCCTAAATGATAGGTATTTGGCTTCTAAGTGCTTGTCCAAATTGGTCATTGATAACTTACTTAAAAATGCACTTCGTTACGGTGGCGGGGTAGTCAATGTCACCTTGAGAGAGTACCACTCATGTTGGACTTTGGACGTAGAAGATAATGGTCCTGGCATCCCTATTGAAAAGCGAGAGGAAGTATTTATCGCCTTCTCGCGCTTGGACTCTTCGCGAAATCATAACAATGGCGGATTCGGTCTAGGGTTAGCTATTGTCGCTCAGGCAAGCAGAAACTTAGGATGGAGTGTATCTGTAGATGAAAGCCACATTGGTGGCGCCCGTTTTACAGTAGTGATCCCGAAAGAGTGAATTGCTTTGTACGAAAGAACTCATGACTAGAAAGAGATTAAGTCATGAGTTCTTACTGTAGAAATTAGCGTTTGAACAAACCTTTACTGTTTAGGTAACCGAGCATATGAGGTCGAGACTCACCTTCTAGCTTACTAGTAACTTGTGAAGACCACGTACTGCTTTTTTGGTTTGTTGATCGATGTGCGTAATAGGAAAGCATCACATCATCGTATTGTGCAACCGCATTTTTATCTAGCTGATGGTATTCATTTTCATGCACAATGACGTCAAGAGGCAAGCGTGGTTTTACCTCTGGGATTTGGTCTGGATATCCTAAACACATCCCAAAAAGAACCGCAGAGTGCGGGGGCAAACCTAACAACTCATCAACTTCAGCCGCTTTATTTCTCAGGCCTCCGATATAGACGCCGCCTAACTCTAGTGACTCGGCCGCCACTAAACAGTTCTGTGCCATTATTCCGGCATCAATAGCACCGATTAAACCTAACTCTGTGTAGTCAACTTTCACGTTTGGGTTTAACTCTTGGTGTCGCTGATAGTCTATACAGAAAACGAGAAATTCAGCGGCTTGAGCCACATAGGGTTGATTGCCAGAAAGTTCCACCAGTTTGTTGCGCTTATCTTTCTCTGTGACCCTGATAATAGAGACGACTTGCAATAGGCTAGATGATGATGCGGCAATTCCAGCTTTAAGAATAGTGTTTAGAATATCCTTATCGATAGGTTGCTGCTTAAATTTTCGAATAGAACGGTGGTTGAGTATTGTTTCTAGAGTAGAGTTCACGTTCCTTTTGTCCCTATGGCTAAGATAACTTACTGAACCTTAGTTTCTTTTCATAGGAGATTGCAAGTTTGAATTGCATAGAGGATTGTAGAACAAAGAAAAAAGCCTCGCATTAAGCGAGGCTTTAGAATGTGGCGGAGAGATAGGGATTTGAACCCTAGATACGCTATTAACGTATGCCGGTTTTCAAGACCGGTGCTTTCAACCACTCAGCCATCTCTCCGTTTTGTGGCGCTAATAATAGAGTCATAGGAAAGGGCTGTAAAGAAGAAAATTGCCTTTGGAACACTGACTGCGTTAAATGTAGTCAAAGTGATGTCGATTTACTCATGATGCTCGTTATGTGTGTGATTCCAAGAAGATTGTTTTACTAAAAGAGGATATTCAGCGAGTTTTACTGCTAAATAAAATAATGTTTTTTATTGCTAACATATTGAAATTTATCAATAAAACAGCGTTCAGAATACGCGTGTTCGCTCGAAAAAGTTTGCGTGATGAAGGGACATGCTTCAAAATAGTAGGGTTAGTTCTTATGAACTGAGATTTGAGGTCAAGATGAAAGTTGTAAAATTGTTTAAACAAAGAGCTGATTCGGTTAAGCATCAGTCTGAGCTTATGCAATGGATGTCGCCCACTATTCGCGAATATTGGACTGAGTTTGTCGACAAGACAAACCATAGCAATTTTTTAGCATGGGTCAGAGACTATCACAAGCCTGCAGTAAATGAACCACATGTAGTACAGGTCGAACCAGAAATTGTGCTCAAGCCCGCAGCACAGGCACTATTTGACGAACTGCAAGACAAAATTGGCACTGTGATTCATGAAGGTAATTGGATTCACGTAGGTCAAGAACGAATCAATCAATTTGGATCAATTACTGAAGATAACCAGTGGATCCACACTGATCCAGAAAGAGCAGAACAAGAATCACCATTTAAGACCACTATCGCACATGGTTTCTTAACTCTGTCTTTGTTGCCAGCACTAACAGATAGTGTTGACCCAGATAAACCTCTATTTCCGACTGCGAAGATGATGGTAAATATCGGGTTGAACCAAGTAAGGTTCCCATATCCAGTTAAGGTAGGTAGTAACCTTCGTGCTAAGAGTACCTTGGTCAAAGTTACACCGATCAAGAAAGGTCTTGAGATAGAGCGTGAAATACGCGTAGAAATAGAAGGAATCCGTCGCCCAGCGTGCATTGCGACATCTGTGATTCACTTACACTTCTAAGTCGAATTTCAAAAAAACCAGCATCATTGCTGGTTTTTTTTGCTTGCCATTAACTCAGTCATGATTGACGTAACACACTTCATAATTAATATTTAATCTATCCATCTGTTTAAACCAACGTTTTTGATTATTCTGAAGTTTGTCACCAGGTCCCTTTACTTCGCACCATAACCATTCGTTGCCTTTAAACGCGACAAGATCAGGCATACCATTGCGATATGCTCTTAGGTCTGAGAGAAGAACAGCAAACAAATCTGCTAATTGCTCATAGTCAATGGATGTCATTGCCAACTCTAACCATTCGGTATCCACTAGGTCCCAAATAATGAATGGGTTCTGAATATCTCTTTTGGTTTCTAGAATGCTTAGGTACGGTTTAATGCCAGTTTGTTTAACTTCGGATAGTCTTTGCTCGATTGCGCCTTTTCGCCTTTCAGTAAATGACGGATGATATAAATCGAGCGGTTGGCGTTGGTATGGATTGATAAAAGCGCCTTCGACAGGGGCAAAAATAATGTCCCAAAATACCAAGCCAAACATAGTGTTGAGAAACTGATTCTCTAAATAGAAAACCTCCCATCCTAGATCAGATAACTTATTGCAAACAACTAACTCAACACGCTCATGAGATAAGTCAAGATTGAACCTACGTTCTGGAAAACTAGGTTTGACCGTCTTCTCAAGAGTTGTCTTTAATTTCCTGTCGAGTTTAGCTTTTAGTCGTTCTCCGACTTCTTGCTCATCAATGCTTAGAGGGTTTTTAATCATTGTTAGTGCAAGTTTAATGGCTGCCTCGAATCTTTCTTGATGAATAAGTATACGAACTTGTCGCTCCCTCGAGGGCGGAAGTCGGGAGGACTCGAACAAGCGCAAAGCGAGGTCGAGGTCGCCATGTCGTTCTAGATCTCTTGCGATTAAATTAGTGAGTTTGTCTAATTGTCTAGTGGCGTACTTTCCGTTTGCAGATGGGAGCAAGTCAGCAAATTGCCTTATGAGCTTAGAACAAGGCTTTGTGAGTTCTGTGTACGCTATCCTTAGATCTGTAATTTCAAGAGTTGAGTCGATTTCCGCTCTATTATTGAACAACCTAGTTGCCTTAGACACTTCATAATTCTCGAACTTATGAATTCCTAAGTTCTCTAAAACGAATTGTGCAAACTCTTGGTGCCGATTTCCAAAGAATAGTAAACAAAGAAGGGGTAACACCTCATCGTCCAACAATCTGACGACAGTGAACGGAAGTTTCGGAACATGATTAGGCTGTTTGTGATGTAACTGTTCTATCAGTTCGTTCTTTTTAGCGGTACGTTTTAGGCCTGAATAAAAAGTGAGAATCTCAGGTTTTGATAACAACGTGGATGCGAGTTCAAATGAACTTGTCGGTGGCTCTGTACTTATAAAACCATACTCTATGAGTTCTAATATAGGTGAATCGAGACAGCCGATCTCGGGATAGTTCAGTTTATCGTCTCTAAACCAAATCCCCTTGCGAGTCATTAACCGAATAACAAGGCATTGTGCGTTTTCACTAAGAGTGTGAAACGATTCAATCCAATGTCGTTCACTCTGTTTCAATAAATCAGAGTAGATAGACTCAACATGCAACAACAAACGTATGAAGTTGTCTCGATAATACTTAGACGGCAGAGTAGGTGGTGAAAAAACAGGCACTAGTAACGACGCTTCTTGTTTAGGTGAATTCCGTTTTATTAAATATTAGTTGAGTAATTTGAGCTATAAAAAATATCACATTACCAAAAACAGAGCGTTTGTTGAGTCGTAGATTAGTGATGTAGATCTATCAGCCAAATGGATGTTTTTCTGACAATACTAATTAACTGTATGATTATTAATCAAAAATAACTGTATTAATATGTTTACACTGTGTCTAATTTTAAAAACGAGCAATTAATTTGCCTTTTTATTTAAATAGTGATTGAACTTATTGTTCGAAGCAGATAAGTTACAAGGAAAGAGCACGACATAAGTCACAAAATGGAATGCGGTCGTGTATCAAAGATGTAGATTTAAAAGAATAGGAAGAAGTAAGCAATGTTTCAAACTGATGATGTACGAATTAGTAAAGTAAAAGAACTATTACCACCAGTTGCTGTTTTAGAGAAGTTTCCAGCGACAGAAGTTGCTTCTTCAACAACGTTTAACGCACGTAAAGCAATCCACAATATCCTTCAAGGCGACGATGACCGTCTGCTAGTGATCGTCGGTCCATGTTCTATTCATGACACTGAAGCGGCGATTGAGTACGGCAAACGACTAAAAGTACTGCGTGACGAACTTGGTGACAGACTAGAAATCGTAATGCGCGTTTACTTTGAGAAGCCACGCACAACAGTAGGTTGGAAAGGCCTCATTAATGACCCTTACTTAAACGACACATTCAAGATTAACGATGGCTTGCGTATGGGTCGTAAGCTACTCCTAGACTTGACTGATATGGGCATGCCAACGGCGAGTGAATTCCTTGATATGATCAGCCCGCAATATGTTGCTGACCTTATTAGCTGGGGTGCGATTGGTGCGCGTACAACTGAGTCTCAAGTTCACCGCGAACTGTCTTCTGGTATTTCTTGCCCTGTAGGATTTAAAAACGGTACTGACGGTAACATCAAGATTGCGTCTGATGCGATTCGCTCTGCTAGCGCTTCTCACCACTTCTTGTCTGTAACCAAATACGGTCATTCGGCGATTATTGAAACCGCTGGTAACCCTGACTGTCATATTATTTTGCGCGGTGGTAAAGAGCCAAACTATAGTGCTGATCATGTAAAAGCGATCAAAGATGAGCTGACAGCGAATGGCCTACCTGCAAAAGTTATGATTGATTTTAGTCATGCGAATAGCTCTAAGCAATTCCAACGTCAAAAAGTCGTTGCTAGCGATGTAGCTCAGCAGATGGCTAACGGTGAAGACGCTATCTTTGGTGTAATGATTGAGTCTCACCTAGTTGAAGGCCGCCAAGATTTGGTAGATGGAGTTGCGCCAACTTATGGTCAGTCGATTACTGATGCGTGTATCGGTTGGGAAGATACTGAAAATGTACTTCGTGAACTGGCAGACGCTGTTGAAGCACGTCGTAAAGCATAAGCATTTTTGATAGATGTCTAAGCCCTTGGCTAACCGAGGGCTTTTTTATTGAATTATACAGTATGGCATACTATTATGTGTGGCCTTATCATATTTTTAGGTTAAATATAATGAAGCTGTCTATCCATCATATCCTCATCGTCTGCTTTAGCGTTCTTCTTCCTACTACCGTAAGTGCAACCACATTAACCAATGAACAACTCTGTACGGCAGGTCTAGCGCTTGCCATTGATAAACAACCACGTGGAATCAATACAAAAGGGCTAGCCGGAAAACAAATACTTCTGGCGTTAAAAGATGGTAACAACGACTGGGATTATCGTTGTCACGTGAATCGTTCTTCGAAAACAATAAAACTCGAGGCGAGAGAGTCTAGACTAAATGATGCTTACCTGAAGCAGGCTATCCGTTACGATGTTTCCAACAAGGCTAGATCCGTAGAGGTAAAGATGAAACGAAGAAATGGCGGATTTAAATCAGAAAAGTATCAAGCCAGACAACTCAAAAGCTAATGCGTTTTATGACGGAAAAGGGAGCATTAAATGCTCCCTTTTAAAGTCACTCGACAATGATGTCTTTCACAGTGGGGTGTTCATGAATCGAGACAGGATCAAGTTTCAAAGTTTGCGTAGGGTAGGCAATATCAGCGTCATTTTTCTTAATAATGTCCATTACTTGTAATAAGACATCTTGCTTTACTTCATGATAGCGAGCCCAGTTTACTGTTTTGGTAAAGGTATAGATAAAAAAGTTAAGCGAAGAAGGACCAAATTTATCGAAATTCACCATCAGTGTCTGTTTGGTGTCGATATCTTTATGATTTTCTAGCATGGTTTTCACTTCATCAACAATCTGACTGACTTTGTCTCCATCGTCATAACGAAGACCAATCGTTTCATAGATTCTGCGATTAAGCATACGTGAGGGATTCTCAACGACAATGTTGCTGAAAACAGAGTTTGGAACATAGAGTGGTCTTTTATCAAAGGTACGAATAATGGTCATTCTCCAACCAATACGTTCCACTGTTCCTTCTATTGCGCGGTCTGGAGAGCGTATCCAGTCACCGACCTTAAATGGGCGGTCAAAATAAATCATCATGCCGCCAAAGAAATTAGACAGTAGGTCTTTAGCCGCAAGACCAACAATTAAGCCACCGACGCCACCAAAGGTAAGTAAGCCTGATAGACTGAGGCCTAGCGCCTGCATTACCGTCAATATGCCTATGGAGATAAAAAACAAGCGCGCTACTTTTGCTATGGCCTGAACGGTCGTCTCATCGCGTTTTTTCTGAGCCAAGACATGCTCTTCAACGTTTTGAATAAGTCGAAGAAAAATCCAGATAAAGGTTGATATAACAAGCAGTAAGTCGACCTTATTTAACCAATTCGTATCTGATTCTGTATGAGAGGTCAGAACTAACCCAATAGATACGGTTGCAGGCCAGAGCCAAATGAGGACACTAATAGGAGACTTAACCGCTTTGATGAGAAGATCATCCCATACAAGACTGGTTCTTTGTGTCAGTGCTTCAAGTCGCCCATAGAATATTCGCCAAACAACCCAAAGAATGAAACTACTGCCAGTGATAAGTAGTAGATTACTTAATAGATCGTAGCCAAAAGATTGAATATAGTTTTGTAGCGTATCCATAGAACTGTTCATCGCCGTTAGAAACCTTTCTATTAACTCAATGTATTTGTTCAGATCAAACAATGAGTAAATGAATCGTAATTATCGGATATTACTCAGATTAATAAGGATAGTACATGCAGAAAGTGATTTTTATTTTATGGCAACAAACCATTTTTTCAATACAAAAAGAAACGCGATACCGAGAGTAGACTGGTATCGCGTGCGTTCAACCTTTGAAAAATGAGCAACACTTGCAGCATAGGTTTATGCTGCCCACTTATTGGTCAAACAAAGCTAGGTATTGTTCATAACCTTGCTGTGCAAGCTTTGATTTTGGAATAAAACGCATTGCCGCTGAGTTCATGCAGTAACGCAGTCCTGTAGGCGCGGGGCCATCTTTAAACACATGCCCAAGATGAGAGTCTGCAAATCTGCTTCTTACTTCAGTTCTTGGAAAAATCATCTTGTAATCAGTGTTTGTGACAATGTAACCCTCGTCTATGGGCTTAGTGAAGCTAGGCCAGCCGGTTCCCGACTTGTACTTGTCAGTGGAAGAAAATAGAGGCTCTCCGCTAACAACATCTACGTAGATACCATCCTCTTTGTTATCCCAATATTCATTGTTGAATGGCTTTTCTGTACCATCTTCTTGAGTAACATAGAACTGTAAGTCAGTAAGGGTCTGTTTGATTTCATTGTTATCTGGCCTGGTATAACGCTTTACCGAAGTCTTATTGATTTGGTTATCTATCATTTGGCGAAGGGTCACTGGGTTATCTTTTCTGTCTTCACCGAAAATCTCATCTAAGTATTGGTCGCGACCAGAATTGTATCGATAGTATTTGTATTTCAAGCTACTTTTTTTATAAAAATCCTGATGGTATTCCTCCGCAGGCCAGAAAGTATCAAAAGCAATCAACTCGGTAGCGAGAGGTTTTTGAAACACACCGAGTGTGTCTATCTCGGACATAAATCGCTCCGCAATCTGCTTTTGCTCGGTGTTATGGTAGAAAATAGCAGGGCGATATTGCGGCCCTCGGTCTACGAATGAGCCTTTATCATCAGTTGGATCAATATGGCGAAAGAAGTAGTCAAGAACTTGCTCGTAAGAGACTTCGTCAGCATCATAGCTTACTTGAACAACTTCAATATGACCTGATCTGCCACTCGCGACTTGTCGGTATGTCGGGTTTTGCTGTTGACCACCCGCATAACCAGGTACAACTTCTGTCACGCCATGTAATTGTTCTAAATCTGATTCAGTACACCAGAAACAGCCACCCGCTAAAGTCGCGACCTCTTGATTCGCTCCTTTTGTTTTGGGTGAGTCAGCCATCCCCTTGCTCGGTACCATAAGCCAAAAAACTGGAACGGCCGCTACTAACGCAACAAGTAGTTTGGTGAAGTTCGTCATTTAAGCTCCAAATTAAGTAGTGTTTGTTATTTCTAGTAGACAGAGTGGCATGGGGAAAAATTTCAAATTGCCGTTTTATCGGTTACTATCTCAGTCCTTACAATCAGTCGGACTGCAGAGGTTTATATGCAAGCGGAAGTGAAATGGATCGAAGGATTCAAGTTTTTAGGACAATCTCAATCTGGTCATTCCATCGTGATGGATGGCAGTGGGGGTGATACCGCACCAAGTCCGATGGAAATGGTTTTAATGGCAGCAGGTGGTTGTAGCTCAGTTGATGTGGTAGACGGATTAAAGTCAGAAAACCAAGCCGTAACATCGGTAAATGCGAAGCTAACGACAGAACGACGTGAAACAGCACCAAGAATCTTTACCGCGATTAACATTCATTTCGAAGTCAGTGGTGACAATCTTGACGAAGCCTTAGTGGCTAAGGTAACCAAAGATTCATTAGAGAAATATTGCTCGGTATGTCTCATGCTTGGTGCTGGTGTTGAAATGACTCACTCTTGGGAAATTATTTAAAGGACAACATCGGTGAAAGAAAAGGAATTCGATCAACTTATCGTTGTTCTAGGAAAGCGCCTCAACAACAATGCACTCACTCTGGAAGGAATGTCTAGAGTTGAAGAAATCTTGCGTCATGTTGGCAACAGTGACTGTAGCTCATCGATTATTGCCTTTTGTGGTGGCGTGACGAATGGACAGTCAGTTTCTGAGGCTCGATTAATGTTTGAAGCGTTTGAAGCTGGTCTTTCATCGATGGATAATTCCAACATTGGCGCTGTTTTGCTCGAAGAGGAATCAACAAGTACGGTGGAAAACATCATTCACTTGTCAGAAGTACTCTTAGAAAGTGAATTGCTACAAAATGGTGCGAAAATTGAAGTGAAGTTTGTTTCGAATGATTACCACTTGGAAAGGATGTTTACCATCCAGTCCTTACTCGATGAGCAAGGTTTGCTACGCTACCTAAAATCCGAATGCCAGCGTGCAGGGTTGAATTTAACTATCTCATCTGACATAAAGTCACATTTCCCAGTATCTTATCCTCACCACTGTATAAATGGACAGTTGTTTCTCTTGCTCGATGAACTGACGACTTACCGTGTGTATTTGGAGGGGGTTAGGGATAAGGTGTTTAGACGTCCTTTATCTGAAGTAATCGTAAAACCGTTATCCATTGCCCATCGTGCATTAGCGCAGTTAGAAGATCTCGTTTCACCTACATCTCATGCTGTGTTGTATGACCAACTGCCGGCCTTGAAGGCAGCAGTTGAAAGAACATCATCAACAGAGAACACCAGTGACATAGAGAACGATCTTTCTTTCTTCGACACTGTATTAAACTACCTAAATCGATGTTTGGATCCTGAGCGGGACGAGAGTATTAAGTGGTGGCGATAACAGACTTCTGGTGAAAATTATCATTAAATTAGTCGATTAGTTCGACCTGTCTCCATGATGTCCTACACTCAAAGTATCTAAACTTTAGTTGGGCAAGGGAATGAGACAACTTAACTTTTGGAATAACTTGTCGGTTCAACGCAAAATGGTTTTACTTGTGTTGTTACCGATAGTGCTGATTATTTTCTTGGCATCTCGTCAGATTTCTACCCTAAATCTCCAACTAAACAACCTTGAAAAAGTAGAAGCGTTAGTACGCTTTTCTGAAATTCTTTCCGATACACAATCACAGTCAAATTCTACGCGACTTGAAAAGGCGACTGTTGAGCTTTCCCCTGTGCTTGATTCTCTCCAACAATATGCGGCAAAAATATACGGTGTAGAAGATTTAAAGCGGATTGATAACCTTCTTGTTGATTATTTTGAAACGCTTGAATCGATTAGAGATAGCCAAGATATAACGGAGACCCATGAGCTAGTTGATTGGCAAAATGAGAGTTACAAGCAATTACTGTTGTTCGTAGAGAAAACTCCATTAACGGCTGTTATTCCACAAGTCGATGGGCACTTGGTATCTCTCGCACAGTTAGAGTGGCTAATGTTCTGGGCTGGAGAAGAAATCTGGCAGATCAATGCGTTAGTAAATGGCAATCAACTAAACAGTGAAGCTATGCTATCAGCAAGAGAGTCGATAATTAACTTAGTGCAGAGCCAGCAACTTTTTGTAGAAAGGTTTATCGCGATAAATGCGGATGAAACTCAAGTTAGTTTGCTATTGAAAGCCTTTTCTAACGCTGCTTTTGAGCAGAGCAGTGTTTTTAGAGAGCAGCTTTTAAATACCAAGAGTGCAAACGCTTTATCTGTAGCTGATATTAAGCTTGGAATGGAAGCGCTAGACTTGAGGCTCAATCTAATTCAGGGCGTGTCTCAGTCTATTGAGGTACAACTTAGAAGTGAAATTAGAGAACTTGTCTCTGGCTTTGAAAAACAAAGACTGCTGTTTTTAACACTAGTTGGCGTTCTAACCATCTTAGTGGTCGGTATTGGGATAAGTCTTGCTCATCGTGTAACTCGTAATTTGAGTTTGGTTCTATCTTACTTGGAGAATGAAAAAAGTACTGGAGACATACCGCTTACGGCTCGAATTGGCGGTAAAGACGAATTGAGCCGCTTTGCACGTGAGGTCGAAAGGTTGACGAACGAACAGCAAGAGAGTCAACGTAAGCTGCTTGAAGCTAAAAACGCAGCCGAGCATGCGAAAGAAAATGCCATCGAAGCAAGTAAAGCAAAGAGTAGTTTTTTAGCAAACATGTCACATGAAATTCGTACCCCTCTAAACGGTGTTATTGGTATTTCTGAAGTCTTGTCTGATACAGACTTGACTGCTACTCAAAAAGATTACGTTGATACGATTGAGACCTCATCCCAGCTGCTATTAAGCCTAATCAATGACATCCTAGACTTTTCGAAGATTGAATCAGGGATGCTTCAAATCAACCCGCACTCCACTTCTATACGGGAAACGATTTATGACATCGCATCGATCGTGGCACCAAAAGTCAAAGAGAAAGGCATAGAGCTAAACGTTGATATCGACCAGAACGTTCCGTTTCGTGTTCTTGCTGATGATCATCGCATGCGTCAAGTGTTAATGAACTTTATGTCTAATGCCGTTAAATTCACTGATAAAGGTAGTGTTACCATAGGAGTACACTATCAAGGCGAGTCTAATAACATGGCGTCGTTGATGTTTGAAGTTCAGGATTCGGGTATTGGCATCGACAAAGAAAGGCAATCCAAAATCTTTGAAGCGTTTGCTCAAGAAGATGACTCTACAACGCGACAGTTTGGAGGTACGGGTCTTGGATTAGCGATCAGCACTCAATTGATTGAATTAATGGGAGGGGAAATCCGACTTGATTCAGTGAAGGGAGTAGGGAGTCGCTTTTACTTCACACTAGATTTAGCCATTGATGAAAAAGAGTATCAGCACCGCAGTCCATTACTCTTCGATGAGCTCGTTATTGTTTGTGATGCGCCGGCCTATGAACGCCGTTTACGTACTGAGCTCGACTTTTATCAGCTGAACATCGCTCGGGTTTGCCGTTCAATTCAAGAGGCTGACTTGCTCAATCCACAGAAGAAAACTTTATTAATTTATGTTGAAGGTGGAGATGTCAGTTCTGATAAGGATGAAACACGCTTTGCAGAGATCCAAGCTAACCGAACGGCAATATGTTTAATCAGACAGTTTGAAAGCTCGAATAAGGACTTTGGCAATAACATTTGCGCACTCATTACTTACCCTTTACTGGGTAATCGACTTTTGAAATCGCTCGAGGCGTGCTGTCGGACGTTAGATAAAGGGCTAGCTACTCCAAACATCGACACTTATGCTACTAAACGAGTCAAAGTCTTATTAGTTGAAGATAATATCGTGAATCAAAAAGTAGCTAGCCTGCACCTTAATAAAATGGGGCTTGAATATGATGTTGCGAACAACGGTGTAGAAGCTATTGAGCATTATAAGAAAGATACGAGCTACGCGTTTATTTTGATGGACTGTATGATGCCTATTATGGACGGATTCGAAGCGACAGAAAAAATACGCAGTTACGAATCTAATAATCATCTACCTCGGACTCCAATTATTGCTTTGACAGCTAGTGTAGTCGATGATGACATTCAGAAGTGTTTTGACTCGGGTATGGATGATTATGTTCCTAAGCCCTTCAAAGCCGAAATACTCAAAGAAAAGATCGTGTCGGCGATTGAGCTTAAAGGCGCGGTTGATAGTCCTATCGTACTCGATAACAAGATATCGATTGAACAGACGCCTAAATCTAATCCAGCACCGGCAGAAGCTCAGTCAGTGTCTGATGTTCACTCTTCTGGAAGAGTTCTGTTGGTGGAAGATAATTTAGTTAATCAGAAGGTTGCATCACTACATCTCAAAAAAGCTGGGTTTGATTACGTGATAGCGGCTGATGGCCAAGAAGCATTGGAGCTATTTATCAGTCAAGGTAAGTTCGATGTCATTTTGATGGACTGTATGATGCCAATAAAGGATGGCTTTCATGCAACACAGGATATACGCTCGTACGAGAAAGAGAATGGATTGAACCCAACGCCAATAATCGCGTTAACAGCCAGTGTGGTCGATGATGATATTCAGAAGTGTTTTGATGCAGGAATGGATGCTTATGTGCCAAAGCCTGTTCGCAGAGAAAAACTCCTACATGAAATGAACAACTATCTGTCTTAGTTTTTCTAGACCTAGTCTTTTTAACAATGGCATTGCGGGGACACATATAACGTCACGAAAGATAGCAATGCCATTGTACTATTAAATAAAGGCATACTTTGTTCGCTTTATTAGGTGAACCATCACAACGAAACACCTACTATGAGTAAACCTAAATTACGCGAGTGTTTCGATGCTACTTATCTCTATTTCAATTCTTATATTTGCTGTTTTATTGTTACCCATTATTCGGAATACAGAGAAGGGTTCCCTCGACCAATATAGTCGAGCTCTGGTGCCTGGGAGAGTGATTAAGCTGTCAGAAGGTTATGTTCATTATGAATTACAAGGTGACGAATGTGGCGAGGTAGTGGTGCTGGCTCATGGTTTTTCCGCACCCTCATATATGTGGGAGAAAAACGTATCTTCGCTTGTTAGTGCAGGCTACAGAGTGCTTACGTTTGATTTGTATGGACGCGGTTTCAGTGATCGACCTAATACAACCTATGATTGCCAACTATTTGTTAACCAGATAGAACAGTTAACGCAGACAGTTTTGCCGAAGGATAAATTTCACTTGATTGGTTTGTCTATGGGAGGCGCAATAGTGTCGGGCTACACTTCAACATTCCCACACAAAGTACTGAGTGTGGGTTACATTGCACCGTTTAATCAGCCTATTGACCTTGGTCCATTGACATTACCTGTCATTGGCAAATGGCTTGGATATAGTTTCTTTATTCCGAAGCTTGCCGCCAATCAACTTAATGATTTAGTCTATCCGGAAAAACAGCCAAATTGGGAAAAGAGGTTTGCAGAGCAAATGCAATACAGAGGTTTCAGAAGAGCCATTATCGATACGGCTATTAACCTAATTTCCAAAGACCCTAGCGAAGATTATAAAGTAGTCGGGCGAAGTGGCATAAACAAATTGGTTATTTGGGGTGATCAAGACAAAGTAATACCAGTTAAAGATGCTAGCAGGGTAGTTGACATGTTGGGTGAAAAAACAACATTAGTGTTATTGAAGAATGCTGGTCACGTATTGCAGTTTGAGGCGGCTGAGCAAGTGAATGTTGCACTGTTGGAACATTTAGCTCGGAGTTAAAGTAGCAAATTGACTGCGCCAGTAAGTTACTGGCGCTTTGTTTGAATGCCTAGACTCGCTCAGCTAAATACGCATCGTAATCTGGAACTTCGATTTCAACTTCTTGCTCTAGAAGGTTGGACTCAAACAAGAAGTTGGCCGTTGCACGGTTTGTGGCGACAGGGATATTCCAAACGCTAGCGATGCGCAGTAGGGCTTTAACATCAGGATCATGCGGCACCGCGTTTAGTGGGTCCCAGAAGAAAATCAGCATGTCTAGTTTACCTTCAGAGATCAACGCACCGATTTGTTGGTCGCCACCCATTGGGCCACTAATCATACTTTTAATTGCCAAGCCGGTCTCTTTACTTAACATGTGACCGGTGGTGCCAGTTGCGTACAAAAAGTGACCTTGTAACTTTTCTTTATTCTCTTGTACCCAGCGCAGCAATTCTGGTTTGTAATGGTCATGTGCGACCAATGCAATGTGTTTATGTGCTGGCATGGTACGAATGGTTTTTTGCATTTGACTCAGTTCCTAAGTGTTTATCTTCCAATTCCAATAACCGAGTATTGTCACATTGGTTATTGGAATTGAAAGGTATTCAGATACTTTGATGTTAATAGTTGTATTACTCAGTATCAATGAAGATAACTGATATCTGTGACAGTTAATCTCCTTGGACTGAGAAGACAGGTCGGTAGCCTGTAGGAGATAGTGATTTTTCAATCGCTAGACTCGATAAGTGTGTCGGTGAAAGTACTTCAATACTCGGTGCTTGGTCTTTTTGAAATGGAATACCTCTCAAGTAAGAAGTGGCTTGGAGCAATGAGAGGCGACCTTGTTCAACCATTTTGTCTGTTGGAGCTAGTTGAACTTTATCTCGCAGTAACCCACGGTAAACACCGTGACTGAGGTAGATGGACAAAAGCTCAATACTATCTTCTTTCCCAGAACTTCGTAGTTCACTGATTGCTGCTTCAATCGCAACAGCGCTACCAACAATATAGGCCAGACTATCGTGGTCCTCTATAACCTTTTGAACCAAGTTACGCTGTAACTCTTTGTCATTGTCAGCCCATAGAGTTTCTACTACATTGATGTCGCTATCTTTGATAGCTTCGAGAAACCCAAGAATGACGGGCTTCGTGCCACCACTAGAGCGAGGACCAGGTAGCAATGCTACAGGGGTGTTTCCTGAGCCCTTGGGGTGTTTCTTGGCAAGATAATCTCCAACTCTGTAACCCATCCAATACCAATCAACGCCAACCACGCCTTTCACGTGTTTAGATTGTTGTTTGTCGACGACAAGGTGATTAACGGTTGCAAAAACTGGTACATCACCTGTATAGACCGATAAATCGTGTGTGAATGCGGTAGGCGAGACGGTGCCCAGTATAATGGCATCCGCGTTCCATTGACGACAAGCGCTTAACTGAGCCCTTTGTTTATCAATATTAGGGTAGCCACCAGACTCTAACACTTTCAACTCTACTTTTTGCTCTTTGGCTTCTTGAACCATGCCGTAGTTAACGGATAGCCAATAGGAATCTTTGAGGTGAGGATAAATTGCACAGATCTTTTCTTGAGACGCGATGGCTTGCGAGCTAGAAATGAGCAAGGCAGCAGAGAAAATGGAATGGAATATGTTTTTTTTTGACATTGGTTAATCGTTTAGTGGCATCTCTATCTTCAACACTGCAAAATATAGCGTACTATCAAAGAGTAAAGAAGTGGATTCTGCCGGAGTGGTTAATGTTACTCGCTAAAGCCAGTATTGGCCGTAAATTATTATTCTCGTTTCTTGTTATGGCGATGTTGGTTCTGCTATCAACGGCTATCGGTGTATCAGGGTTCTCTTTTGTTGCTAAAACAGAGCGCAATGTAGTCGATACCGCTATTCCTTCAATGCTCGAAGCGCGTGAAGTATCAGAGTTGAGTACTCGTATCATCGCTTCTGTCCAAACCTTGTCTAATGCGAAAACCAAAGAACAACACCAAGAAGCCGGCAAGGTGTTATTTTCACGTTTGGAAGCGCTCCTCACTCATATAAAAACGTTAGGTTCAGACTCATTTGATTCGCAATTGCTCAACGAGCTTGAGAACTATGTCCAATCAATTATTGATAGTCTTGTCGAGCTTGGAGTTGCTGTGGAGCAATCTATTACATTGGATCAGTCTATTGATGATGAAGTCGAGCTTCTAAGAGTAAAAGCAGAAGAACTCGAGCAGCTAACGCGCACTCAGGTTCTTAACACCAGTACTATCGCCGTTGCGAACGTCACTCACATATATCGCTTACTGGAGCAAGAAAATAAAGCCGATGCCCTAGATGCGCTAGATAGTTTGGTAGAAGTCGACCTTGACTTGTCGGAACGATTACATGAGTTGCACTTATTGGCTTTTAAGACTCTAAATCAAATTGAGGAGAGTCGTACCGTTTCAGATCTCGGCCGAATTGAAGAACTGCAGAAGGACTACCAAAACAACATCAGTATTATGACAAGACGAGTCAAAGGGGTTGAAGACCCAGCTCGTTCTAAGCAAATGAGTGAGCTTTTGGCTGAACTATCTCAAGGAAAGCGCGTTTTCTCATTACTTACTCAGAAACACAATGTTAGACAACGCTCTAAGACGTTGATGCAAGAGACCCTAGAACAGTTTACGTCGTTAAACTCCACGGTGTCTAAGTTGGTCGATCAATCGAATGCGGCGACCACGAAAGCAGTGGCTGAGCTATCTTCGACATTAAGTTTTGCGCAATGGACGTTAACTCTTTTATCTATTGCAGGTTTTGTCGTTGTTGTTTTGATTGTATGGCGAGTGGTTTATGTGTCCGTAGTGAAACGTCTAGGTGAATACTCATCAGCACTACTTTCCATTGCTAAAGGCCAGTTAAAGGTGGATGTCACCGTCAAGGGTAATGATGAACTTGCTCATATGGGACAAGCCATCATCACCGCTCGCAATACTGCTCAGGCACTCAAAGTGGTTGCTGAGGCCGAAGCAGCGGCAAAAAGAGAGCTTCAAGAGCACAAAGAACATCTTGAAGAGATTGTGGCGGATCGAACGCTACAACTTCAGAAGAGTAATGAACGATTAAATCAAGAAGTTCTTAACCACGCTAAAGCGAGAAATGCTGCGGAACAGGCCAACCGCGCTAAATCAGCATTCTTGGCGACAATGAGTCACGAAATACGCACTCCTATGAATGGAGTTCTAGGTACAGCGGCTTTAATGGAAGAGACACCACTAAACAACCAGCAACAGAAGTTTCTGGATGTCATTAATCGAAGTGGTCAGAACCTGCTTGCGATTCTCAATGATGTGCTCGATTACTCTAAAATAGAAGCAGGGCATTTAGAAATCAGAAATAAGCCGTTTGATCTTTATCGTATGATCCAAGACTGCTATCAACTTATGTTAGGCAAAGCTTTAGAGAAAGGTCTCGACTTTAAATTTCATATCGAAAGTGACGTGTCTGATGTCTATTGTGGCGATGTAACTCGATTAAGCCAAGTGCTTAATAATCTCGTTGGTAATGCGATTAAGTTTACACCTTCCGGCCAAGTGGATATATACGTCTCACTCGATCCAGATGACGAAACGTGTGTCATGATTGAGGTCTCAGATACAGGAGTTGGTATCAGCCCTGAGGATCAGCTCAATCTATTTGACGCATTTACTCAAGCTGAAAATGGGTATTCGACTGCAGGCGGCACTGGGCTTGGCTTAGCGATCAGCCAAAAATTGGTCAAAGCGATGAATGGGGCAATTTACGTTGACTCCTACTTAGAAGAAGGTAGCCGCTTTTGGTTTGTTGTTCCACTGGAGCAATGCACTATAGATAAACAAGAAATAATCCAACCGCTTGGTATCACTAAAACGGTAAATGGCCGCATCCTGTTGATTGAAGATAATGCGGTTAACGCAATGGTGGCTGAAGGCTTTTTAATGAATATGGGACACCATGTCATTTGCGCTGAAAGTGGCCATGATGCAAAACATATTTTTTCTCATAACGACTTTGATATCGTCCTAGTTGATATCAACCTTCCTGACTGCAATGGCGTTGACCTGATGCATCAACTTCGTGAAATCGAAGATTCTCAAGCACAAAAACATCATGCGCCTATGATCGCCGTTTCTGCTCACGTATTTAGTGAGGAAGTTGAGAGCTACTTAGAAGCAGGTTTTGATGGCTACCTTCCGAAACCCGTAGATAGGGAAGCGTTAAAAGAGATGATACAAACGAAGTTAAAAGGCCGCGATTTCGAAATGAAAAATGAAGAACATGTAATTTCTACTCATGAAGAACCTGCTATTGAACAAACGGGTATTATCGATCCTAGTGTTATTGAGGCAGACATCAAAGTGCTAGGAATCGAAAGAATGGCCAAGATTGTAGACGCATTTACTCGTACAAGTGAGCAGACATTACACGAGTTAGAACAAGCCGCACAAATTGATAATGCTAAAGATATTAAGGCGTTAGCCCACAAAATGAAGGGCTCTGCAGGCTCTCTTGGCTTAAGTAGACTTTTTGAAATCTGTTTATCCATCGAATCTTCAGAAGATCAACTTGGACGATATTTAGAACTGCTGGAACCTTTGGTTGCGGCTCAGAGAATGTCCGTAGACTCACTGATAGCAGTACTGGGTAAATATACAGATTGAACCAAAAGGTGACTACTTGCTGATGTTGACTTATAATTGACGTAATATCATGTCATTAATTTGTCGAGGTGCCAATGTTGAGTTTACAACGTGAAGGGTTAGAAGATCCCAAACTATGGGCCAACGCGTTTTACACGACAGTTGATCATATCGCTTTATTTGTGGACTTACCTGTTCAGTCATTAAAACGAGTGGACCGCATAAAGCAAGCGAGAATTCAAACCCGTCTTTTAGAGGTCCATGCACTTTTAAGAAGGGTTCAACCTTGGTTTTCGAGTGAGCAAGCGGCTTGGTCATGGTTTATTGGAGAACCGATCGCCTCGTTTGGTAGATTGACGCCTTCGGAGATCATTAAGCAGTATAAAGCTGACGGTGTAGTCGCACTGAACGATTATATTACAGCAAAAGAAATGGGTTCTTTTGAGTGATTTTGAGTCAAACCAACCCATTGATATCCAGCCTGCTTTCTGCACCTTTAACTAGGTATCAAGGCGTTTGTTATCGAATGCACAACCCCGTTTGGGCATGGTCTCCACTAAGTACTGAAGGGGCTGCGCGCGTGGGTGGGCGATTCAATCCTAAGGGATCACCGGCACTTTACTTAAGTTTGAAGCCGGAAACGTGTATTGCCGAGGTAGCTGGTGGCGCATCAACACGTTTGCTCGATCCGATGACGCTATGCTCATACCATATCGACATAAATGGAGTACTCGATTTACGTTTATATTATCAAGAGTTCTCTCCTGGTTGGCGACTTGAGCTGTTGAAGAAAAAACAGCCTTTGGGCTGGGCTCTATATCAAGCACTTCAACAACGTCCTGAGGTTAAAGCTTTATTAGTACCTAGCTATCAAATGGTAGGCGAGTATAACTTGGTCGCGTTTCGTTGGGAGGATGGTGAAATCACCTTATATGATCCGGATGGGCGTCTCGCTGCGGTGTATGGTGATCAGCTCACTATTAAATCATGAAACAGAAAAAGGGCTCAAATGAGCCCTTTGCATTAGATTGTCCTTGATGGTTTACCGTTCGTCTTCATAAAAGGTGCGATGTTCAATCGCATAAGGGTCTTCATCAAGTCCTCTGTTTGAGAGTCCTCTCAAATGTTCAAGTTGGTGTTCCAACATATTTACGGCCTCGTAGTCGCCGTCTGAACAGGCAACATATATCTGTTGCTCGATGGCTTCAATGCTATCTTTAATGCTCATCATACACCTCCTAAGAGTTCCGGAGAGCACCTATCTGTTCTCAAATCGATTATAGTCCAAAAGACCAAATTCGATAGGCTGGGTGCGTTGGTAAAACTCATGAACGCGGTCGCTAAAACCCCAGAATTCATTGCTACTACGTCTAACTGCATAATTGTCTAGCAGTTTTATGTAACTCTGTTCATCCTGAATATTTTTAAGTTCGTTAACGAAATTTCTGATTTCGCGCTCTTTGAGAGTTAGGTACGCAGCAGGGTAGCTGCCGATCACTCCACGCACAAATGTGAGACTGTCATTCTTGTAATCGCGGTTGGCTTCTTCTGAAAATAAGCTCGAAATATTAATGTGAGCATTATTGTGCAGTAGCGTAAATAACTGTTCATTACCTGACTCGGTTTCTATCATAACCATAATGATCTGTGGTACGGATTTAAGTCCTTCACCTGTGATGCTATCGATCTGCTGAAGCAAGGCTTCATTTTCTGCAGAAAGACCTGTGTTGACGATTTTAAATCGGTCATGCAGCACTGGCTCAAGTTTGGCTTCAATCTTGTCAAATAGCTCAGATTTGTAATCTGTGGTTAAGTAAAGCTCTTGAGTCGGTTGACTAAATGGTTTGATGTTTCGTTGTAAGAAAGCACTAAATTGCGGACTTTGGTCTTGATACCAACTACTGAACTCTTCATGTCTAACTGTATTTGGTAACAGAGCCAAAAAGTTACTTTCTCCTTCCATACGCAAGAAGTCCATAAACATACGAGTGATAAGTTGATGGCCAAAGTTCCCATAAACATCAAAGCCTGCGACGAGTAGGTAATGAATACGCTCAAGCAGCGCATAGTCTAAGATCCATGCCGTTTTGGGTTTAGTACCAACTAGGCCTTGAACAACCGATGCACTGTCGAAATGCCTAAAGACGGTTAGCGCAGCATTTGGGTTCTCGCCATCCCCGGTCCAAAGTACATCAGTTGTCAGATGCTTTCCGCCCTTAAACCACGTGTTCATAAACTCAGATTTAGCCTCAAGGTATCGAGCCTGTTGATTCGAATACTTGACCCAGTTAGTGATTGGGACGGTATTGCTTTCTAGCTCACTAGGGAGCTTTAAGTTGTCAGCTTGATCTTGATAAAATTGGCTTACCGCAGGTATATCGGATTTCTCTGGATCTAAAAAGAACACCCAGAAACGATCGTTAATTACATTAAGCGCTAGCTGTCCGCGACAAACAGGCCCTTTGATATACGCCATAATAGTGTTTTGTGCGTTGTCTAACATAAAGCTAAAACGCGCTTTCACAGGTATGTCCTTGAAGGCCGTCATAGGGTTAGCTGCTATATTGATGTCGTAGCTTGGCAAGGCCTGAACGACATAATCCGGTTCAATAAACCATTCATACCATTGTTCCAATTTCTGATCGTTAAGTGCAAACGGCATATGGGTTTTATCAACAATGGTGCTTCGAACGGGAACAAGACGATAGTAGACACGGTCCACGCCCGGTGCGTCATAAGGCCTTCTGGTGACGATACGTTTTAATGGTTCTCCTGGAGGAGTTGATGAACGAACAATGGTGAAAAATCGATGTTGAGACTCAATCTCTGAAAAATACAAGTGAGACAAATACAAATGTTCATATATATAGCGAGCGGCAAGTTGGTTTTTGCGAGCACTTTTGTTTAATAATACTTCATACTTGTCGACCATCATTTGTTCTTCTGCATTCAGCGGAATAGGCGCGTTCATTTTTGCTCCCGCACTCAACCAAGCAATCAGCGTTTGATACTCCGATGGTTCCAAATTAGGCATGCCAAAAGGCATTCCCCAGAGCGGATAATCTGATTCATAAGCGTCATATTCTTCAATGGTCGGGCAAACTTGAGTGCGATCAATAGAGAAATCAAAACCTTCAAGTTGTGCCGTTTCTGGAAGAGGATGTCTGGCTTTTTGAGTGATCATTCGAGAGACCAGTCCAGCGTCCAAGTTACCAGCTAATGTTTGCTGACGTTCGTTCAAAACAGGAAAGAAACCGAGTTCTCGCCACTCAGAGGTATTTTGTGCGTCTTCAAACAATCGCGTTGGTTGAGATGCCGTTAAGCGAGTACCTTGATATACCATTTCTTTACTAGCACCTCGGTCGATTCCATCAACAGAGGATAATTTTAGCTGACAAGGTGCGTCATAGCATGCATGACATACAACACAGCGGTTATCGATGATTGGTTTTACTTCAGTAAGAAAGTAATCCGCAGTGGGCGAGGTTGGGGTAACAGTTCTTTCTCGGACTTCTGGTTTCCCAAATAGCTGGTCATAGTTTAAGCCGGCGTAAGTGGCGCAACCAGAAAACACCAGTACAAGTAAATAAAGGACAATACTTTTCGTTTTCATCATTAGCTCTCAATGCTACGCAAATTGCGTTCAAATTCCTTGTTATGCATAGTGCTAATTTTTGTTAATAAATCAATATTTTTCCAACGTTTAACAAAAAAAAGGCTCAACGGAACGTTGAGCCTTGATGAAACAATATTAGATAGAGCTGTTAAGCCGCTGAAAGTTGCGCCGCTTTTTGCTCTGAAATTGGTTTAGTGATGAAAGACAGAACCACACAAACGCCCATCATTGCAGCTGAAATTGTGTAGGCCAGGTTATAACCGCCGCCGTGAGTCATTGAGTAACCAACGATTGCTGCACCGATTGCACCGCCAATACCCCAAGAGGTGTAAAGTACGCCGTAATTAGTACCGTAGTTCTTAAGACCGTAATATTCCGCAGTTAGAGAAGGGAATACAGCTAGAAGCGTACCGTAACCAACTGCAGCAACAGCGGTACCGATAATTAGCATGAATTCGCTAGTGAAAGTCGAAAACATCACCATGTTTACGCCTTGTAAGATAAACGCAAGCATCAGCGTACGAACGCCACCAATTTTATCCGATAGGATACCCGCTGCAATACGACCACCAGAGTTGAAAATAGCCAGTAATGAAGCTAGGTAAACAGCATTTGGTAAGTTAGCTTGAACACTCGCGATATTTGTGATGTTACCAATGATCATCAAACCGGCTGCCGCTGCAAATGCATACATGATCCAAAGCGAGTAAAATTGAGGTGTTTTAAGCATCGCTTTCCAACCAATATCGGTCGCCTTTTTCACCTGAACTGGTGCTTTGCCTGCTTTTACTTTTGGTTCTTCAGGAATGTAACCTGCTGGTGGGTTATTGATAGTAGCAGCAAGTGGAACCGCAATGATTAAGACACCAACACCTAGAACCATAAACGCAGAACTGATCCCCATTTGTCCAATCAGAGATGAAGTCAAAGGTGCCAGGTAAACCGCAGCTAAACCGAACCCAGCGGCGATTAAGCCATTAACCATACCTTTTTTGGAAGGGTGGAACCACTTCATCGCAGATGGAGAAAGACAAGCGTAGCCAAAACCGATACCTGCGCCAGTGATAACACCAAAGGTAATATTTAGCATTAAAACTGATTGAGCAAAGCTTGACGCGATCATGCCTAAGCCAGTTAGTGCTGCACCTAAAATTAGAATGTTACGTGGACCCATACGGTCTTGAAGAATACCCGCAACTAAAAGACAGATAGAGAAGGTGATGGTTGCAATAGCATAAGGTGAGGATGCATCAGCGGCACTCCAGCCCCATTCGCTAACTAACGCTTTATTGAAGACACTCCAAGCATATAGGATGCCAAGACAAAGGTTGATACAGAATCCAGCAATTAGGATTCGCATAGCTTTATCAATCTTGCTCATTTTGGTTCTCTGATATTTCGAACAACGTTCGGGGGTTAAAAATTCAAATTAAGTTTGCGTTTATCAACATATGTCGCAAATGAGCGCGGATTATAACCAATAAAACTGTGATTGGAATCGATTTCTTTGAATTAGTTCAAATAAACTCACTCATGTAAAATAAGTTACGCTTTCAGGTTAATATTTTGTTTCATCGAAAGTATTTCCGGTGCTGTTCACAGAAATCTAAATTAATCCGAATTCTCTTGTATGTAATTTATTTGTTAATTCAGTTGCAGTTAACGTAGGTAAAATACGTAACATACTGTAAACAAAGGAGAGCAAAGGTAAGTTATGTTAGCTACTTGTTACAACAAAAATGGTGTCGATTTAAACTGGTAAATTGCGTAAAAAACGTGCTTGAATTTCGATAAAATAACACAGACAATACATGTAAAATGAGTTTGCATATTTGAAAAATGGATATTTCAAACACTATTTTTCTATTTTGTTGAGGTAACTTATGTTCATGACTAAGATTTTAATGTTGCTTGGTGTTTCACTTGGAGCAGGTTATGCGGCAGCTGATCACCTTCACTCATACCTTTTAGGCTTATCTATTGCATCACTAGCAGTAGGCGCATGTTACATGATTGCTTTTGCAAGTACTCGATTCCCTCAATTTGCAATGGGCTTGTTGTTGTTAGGCACGATGGCCAAATTGACCGTTACTGTAGTTGGTGTTGGCCTCAGTATCTCAAACGATCTGATCACATCGCCTATTGTTTTTGCGCTTTCATATCTGTTCTACATTATTGCAGTAAGTTATCTGTGGTTTAGCTATAGAGATAGCATTACGCCTACACCTAAAGTAATGAAGTCATCGTTGGCTTAAAGATATCATTCAAAGTTATCTAAAAAAGGAAGGTTTACCTTCCTTTTTTTGTGCCTAAAATCCCATATAAAACAGAATGCACACTGTAGTGTAAATCAATGTAAAGATGAAAATAATTGTCACTAACGCAAGTGGAAATGATAGTAATTCGTATTTATATTTGTAATAATCAACGTCCTTGATGTGATTCGAACAGATATAAAGAAGGAACTATGAAACTTAAACTGTCGATTATCGCTAGCTCAGTGGTGCTAGCACTTTCTTCAAACGCTTTCGCGGAGAATGATGTTTCCTCATTGAATGAGGTCGTTGTGACAGGCTCTCGTGCTGAGAAAACTGATCAAGACAAAACGCGTTCTGTAGCTAAAGTGGACTTAGAAAAACTCGATGAAATCCAACCTAATTCCGTCGCCGAAGCTATAAAGTATGAACCTAACGTGTCCGTAGTAGGTGCAAATGTACCTGGTAATCAATCTATCAATATCCGAGGGTTGAGTGGCAACAAAGTCTTGCAAGTAATTGATGGCAACCGTCAAAACATGCAGTACGGCCATCGACCTACTTACTTTTTAGATCCATCTCTTTTAGGTAGTGTTGAAGTTGTAAAAGGCCCAATCAGTTCGTTATACGGGTCTGGTGCTATAGGTGGCGTAGTAGTACAGAATACCCTGAGCGCTGACGATATCGTTGAAGAAAACGGTTTAGGTGGTCGCGTAAAAGTTGGTTACCAAGACAATGGTGATGTTTGGACAAATACCGCGGCTTTAGCCAACAAAAACGACAACATTGATTGGATTCTCGCTGGTAGCTACAAAGACAGTGGTTACATGAAACAAGGTGATGGTTCTACACTTTACGGTACTGAGGCTACTAACAAAACGGGCCTTGCTAAGTTTAACTGGCAAATCAACGAAGCACACAAACTTGGATTTAACCTCCGTTATGCTGATTTAGATGGTCGCCCACCTGTAGTAGGTGACTCTAGTGGCCAACTTAATGATCCTGATGGCTTGATTAGTCGCCGCACTAAAGATCAATCCTATGGCGTCAACTACGCATTTAACCCTAATAATCCTTGGGTTAACCTAGAAGCCTCCCTATATAGAAATGATACTAAGATCACCGAAAACGACCCCTCTATAGCTGGTGAAGATATATCTCAAGTAAACACCACAGGGTTCAATCTAACGAACCAATCTGAATCAGGGAAATTGAAGTTATTTACCGGTGTCGATGGTTATTTAGATGAGCTAGATGCAACACGAGCAGCATCAGTTTCGGGAAGACCTGAATTACCTAAAGATGCACAAACTTCAGTAATTGGAGCGTTTGGCTACATCAATTACCAAATTGTGGAATCATTAGTCGCTGACTTGGGCGTCAGATACGATTCTTTCACATCTAAAGCTCAAGGCTATGACGATAATAACCAGTCGGCATGGTCACCATCTGTAGGTTTGTTGTGGCAAGCTAAGCAGTGGATGGCTTGGTCGATTAGATATGACGAAGCGTTCCGAGCGCCTGATACATCAGAGCTTTATATGAGTGGAACACACTTTGCCTTTGGACCTGGTGGTCCTAGCAACATCTTTGTTCCAAACCCAGAACTGAACCCAGAGAAATCTCACAACATCGAGCTTAAGGGACAATTTAACTTTGAAAATGTATTTGCTGATGACTCTTTAGACATAACAGCAGCTGCATTCCAAAACAAAGTTAAAGACTTTATCAACTTAGATGTAGACATGACACCTTCTAGCTCGTGTGGTATTGGTGGTTCGCTTGAGGGGTGTGCAGGTACAAGTAGATCGAGCAATATCGATAACGCAGAACTTACCGGTTATGAAGTAGCAGCGGACTATCGTTGGCAGCAACTATTGGTCGGTTTATCTTATGGTCAAACTCGTGGTAAAGATACCGATACTGATGAATGGATTACTAACATTCCGGCGGATAAATGGGTTGCACATTTACAATATGGTTTTTGGAATATCGACACCAAAATCGGTACTAGGGCTACTTTCGTAAGTGCACAGGATCGAGTTCCAACAGGCTACACCGAGGGGCCATTTGACTCTTACCAACTTGTTGACTTTTATGCATCTTGGGAACCTACAAGCAACCTCGAAGGGCTAAAGGTTGATTTATCTTTAATTAATGCCTTTGATGAAAATTACAGAACAGCATGGACGCAAGTATATCAACCAGGTCGTTCTGTTCGCTTAAATGCTCAATATACATTTTAATATGCTCAGATTTTAAAATGCTATAACGTAGAAAAGCGGCTTCTAAATGAAGTCGCTTTTTTTATTCGCGCTAGGTTGTATTATATATTTATCTGTTTCATTGATAAGGAAGTTAAGTGCATAACCCCATAACACTAGAAGCCCTTCATATTCTTGACGCTATAGAAAGAAGAGGGTCGTTTGCTGCAGCTGCATCAGAACTCGATAAAGCAACGTCATCCCTGAGCTATCAGATTCAAAAACTTGAGCAAGATTTGGATATTATGATCTTTGACCGTTCGGGCCACAAAGCATCTTTAACGGATGCAGGAAAGCTGATTCTAGAGAGAGGACGAGTCATACTCCAAGCTACAGAGAATATGGTCAATGAGGCTCGTTTGCTTGCAAATGGTTGGGAGCTTGACCTTACGATTGCATACGACAGCATTATTCCTGTTGGCAATTTTTTTGATTTAGTTGATAAACTTGGCATGGTGAGCAAAACCAGAATCAAACTAGAGGAAGAGGTATTAGCTGGCTGTTGGGAGTCATTAAATGAAGACCGTTGCGCTTTGTTGGTGTGTCCTCAACCTGAAGTTGTGCCTCAAGGGGTGAAAACACAAATACTCGGCCCTATGTCAATGACTTGGGTCGCTGCATCTGATCATTATGTACATAAACGCAGTGGTGTTTTTGACAGTAGTGCTCGAGAAAAATATCGAGTCATTGCTATCGCTGATACTGCGAGAGAGCAACCTGCATTAAGTGTAAATATTCTAGAGAAGCAACCTCGTCTTACCGTATCAAACTTAGTGACTAAAATAGATGCATTGGTAAAAGGGCTTGGGATTGGGACCTTACCAACACAAATAGCTGAAACCTTGATCAAAGAAGGTAAGCTCAAACGAATCAAAGACACCGATGAAGCGACCATAGATATCGTTATGGCTTGGAAAAGAAACAATATTGGAGAGGCCAAGTCTTGGTGTATACGTCATTTAGCCAACACTTGGGATCTACAATAATTGCTCAAATTATCGATTTAGTACTAAAACCATATCTGCCACACCATCTTCGAATTGTACGTCTAGCTCAAAACCCAGTTTTTGAGCTAGCGTTAGCATCCCACGGTTTGTTGGCATGGTCATTCCAGAGATCTGTCTGGTGTTCTTACTTTTACAATAATCAATAATTTTATTCATTAATACACGCCCAAGCCCTTTGCCTTTCAAATCAGAACGTATCAAGATGGCGAACTCGGCGTCAGAATTATCGGGGGTAACTAAAACTCGAGAGACTCCTATGATGTGTGGATTAGCGTAACTAAGGTCGACAGCAACAAATGCCATTTCACGGTCGTAATCGATTTGAGTTAAGTTTGCTAACGCCTCATGGTTAAACTCACCGACATCTGAGAAAAAACGCTTATAAAGGTCTTCTTTGGTGACGTTATTAATGAAATCTGCATGAAAGGGTTCATCCTCAGGTCGAATAGGGCGCAACGAAATTTTTGAGCCATCTTTCAAAGTTATGAGCTCCTCCATCTCGGTAGGATACGGCCTGATTGCAAGCCGAGCTTGAGGTTCTCCTTCGTAGCCTTTTATTACCACTGAAGCATCTAATATAGTGATGTCATCACCATTCAAAAGGAGTGGGTGGATATCTAATTCGTGTATCTCAGGGCAAGCAACAATGATTTGTGAAATTTTCACCAAAAATTGCGCTAAGTTTCCAAGATTTACCGGATTAGGAGATTGCTGGAATCTTAACGTTCCTTTGTTAATTGCATTAATAATTAAGTAACGAGCTAGAGCCATATTGACTGGTGGCAATGCGGTGACCGCCTCTTTTTCAATTTTCCAGTCTGAACCACCTTGGCCTAGAAAGATTGCTGGCCCGAACGTAGCATCAGTGATCACTTTGACGCGAATCTCTTGACCACCTGCAATCTTAGCCATTTGTTGTACCGTCAATCCTTCAATCCTTGCTTCGGGATAGGAAAGCTTGGTGCGGTCGAGTATTGACTGTGCCGCGCTACTGACTTCATTGGCATCTCTCAAGTTTAACATGACGCCATGTATATCAGACTTGTGAGCAATATCAGGAGAACGAAGCTTTACTGTGACAGGGTAACCTATATTTTCTGCTAGATGTATCGCCTCTGTTGGGTCATGAGCCAACCAAGTGGGAAGAGTAGGAAGCTCAAATAAATCAAATAGTTGTTCGCAGATATGAGATTCGAGTTGCGTGAATTCTTTATCTTCGGATATGGATTCAACATGGGATGCAAGCCATTCGTGAGCTTTAGAAAGCTGCTCTGTGGTATACGAATCTGTCGTTGTTGGTGTTTCCATTAACTGCCATTGATTTCGTCGGTATTCGACCAAATGCATGAAGGCCGTGACTGCGCTCTCAGGCGTTCTGTATGTCGGTATACCATGATTGGTAAATAGAAGGCGGGCGTCTTTAGCTGTCGCTTCTCCAGACCAGTTCGTTAAAAAATTAAATCGTTTAGATTTGGGGTGTTTTTGGATCGTTTCAATGAGCTCCGCAGCCGTTTGCTGCGAATCTGCTGTGGCAGATGGGCTATGCATGATTAGAATAGCATCCACATCATCACTGTCTAAGACTATGCTCAGTGCGTCACAGTACCTTTTCGCGGTTGCATCACCGACAAGGTCGATAGGGTTCCCATTGGACCAAGTATCAGGTAGAACCTTAGACAGTCTAGATATTGTGTCATCAGAAAGTTGGGCGATACTGCCGCCTCGATCGGTTAACGTATCCAAAGCCATGTTTGCTGGGCCAATTCCGTTGGTTATTACAGCCAGTCTTTCTCCACGGAGTGGGACGGAATGTGTTAACGTTTCTACTGCTGCGAATAGTTCGTGTGTGTTATTTACCCTAAGCATACCGGCGCGCTGAATCGCCGAGTCGTAAACGATATCAAATGAGTTGGATTCATTGCCTTTGACTAAATTAGTCAGATTGTTTCTACCTGCCTTTAAGACCAGAATCCGACGGTTACGCGATGCCGCACGCGCTGCCGACATAAAACGGCGAGCATCGCGAATAGAGTCTACATACAAAAGAATGGATTCGGTCTTACTGTCTCGAGCTAGGTAATCAAGTAGCTCATCGAAATCCACATCCAATCCAGAACCAATGGATAAGAACGCTGAAAAACCTATGCTCTTATCATTGGCCCAGTCAAGTATAGTAGTACAAACCGCTGATGATTGAGATATGAACGCTAGTTTACCTGGCTTACAGTTAACAGGAGAAAATGAGGCATTGAAGTTTTGCCAAGGTAAAAGGATGCCGAGGCTATTTGGACCTAATATACGCATTCCAGACTGCTGCGCTATCTGAAGGCATTTTTGTTCTATCGTTGTCGCATCATCAAACGGACGACTCATATCTGATGCCATTACGATAACGGTTTTAACGCCAGAAATCGCAAGATCATTGAATAAATCTACGTTTCGCTCGCCTTTAGTGCACAAGATAGCTACGTCTGGTTTTAGCGGAAGTTCACTCACTGCGCGATAGCAGAGTATGCCGTTAACAGATTTATATCGAGGATGAACGGGCAAAATCGTACCTTGATAACCTCCCAAGAGAAGGTTTTTAATCACTACGCTACCTGCTCGATGAGGCTTTATCGATGCGCCGATAACAGCAATAGAAGATGGCTTGAAAAGAGTGTCTAACGACATGGTTTACCTCTACAACAGTAAAAGACGACAGTGACCTACAAATGATCCTTATGAGACGTAACTATAGTAGTCTAGGAAGGCATCACTTAGACACTGTTGGCTCCTAAAATTAGACATAACATATTGCTGTACCTCAATTATTGTGTAACATGTCACAGGAAGAAAGGACAGGTGCTGTGAATCTTTGATTCAAGAGAGTTCTGTCTGCATGATTTAGGGAATTATTAACTCAGGCAGTAATAAAATGAAAAAAGTCGTTATTTTAAGTTTAGTTTCATTATTAGCAGCGTGTTCTTCTAGTGAGTATACAACCGAGGTGAAATCTGAAAGTTATCGCGAGGATTACGCACCCGTAGAAACAACGACAGTTGCTCCTGTTGCTGTAGCGGCTACACAAACAGAAGATGTTAAGAAAGAGCCAGCGGCAAAAGCCCCCGTGCAAGAGCAAAAAGTGCCTGCAACTACCACGACAACGACCCAAACACAGCCTGCTAAAAATGATGTAGTAAAAATCGTACCACCATCAAAAAAACAAGCTGAGCAAGATTTCCGTTTTGGCTACACAATTCAAGTAGTTGCCGTTGGCAGCCAAGCCAAAGTTGCAACTTTTTCGGATAAACTACCAAAGAACGGCCAGCCAATTTGGCAAAACTACAAGGTAGTAAACGGAACGAAATGGTATTCAATCCTCTTCGGTGACTATGCAACGAAGCAACAAGCGAAGGAAGCTATCGCGACACTGCCAAATGAGTTTAAAAACCTTAAGCCGTTCGTACGTAGCATCGACCAAATCAAGAAGTCGGAATATCCGACATTGAGCAAGCTGAACTAATTGATACTCATACTGTTATAACGCGTTCAATCCAAAATTGAGCGCGTTTTTGTATGTATTATGTGCAGACAGTAACTATGGTGGCAGATTTAACAGATTTAGAACTGAATGTTGTTTCTCGATCGTTTATCATTTAGTGAAAGCAATTTAAGGACAAGCTTAAGATGTCAGAACTCAATATTCTTCTTCTATGTGGTGGTGGCTCTGCTGAGCACGAGGTGTCTCTCGTTTCAGCAAACTTTCTTGAAAGCCAACTCAAACTCAATCCTAGATTCAATGTTACGCGGGTTGAAATAACTCAAGAGGGCTGGAAGTGCAGTGATGGTCATTTAGTTGTCTTAGACCTTAATCAAAAAGCCCTTGTTAATGATCAGCAAACTCTGCACATCGATTACGTTGTTCCTTGTATTCACGGTTTCCCTGGTGAAACCGGCGATATTCAATCTCTTTTTGAGATGGCAGGTATTCCGTATTTGGGCTGTGGTCCTGAAGCTAGTAGCAATAGCTTTAACAAAATCACATCGAAGTTGTGGTATGACACATTAGACATACCTAATACACCTTATCTATTCCTTACCGACAACGATAAAGAAGCTCATGCGAGAGCTACTCAAGCTTTTGAAAAATGGGGAAAAGTATTTGTAAAAGCCGCAAAGCAGGGGTCTTCTGTGGGATGTTACAGTGTAACTGAAATCGAACAGTTGGAGGCCAGTATTGATGCAGCTTTTGGTTATTCGGATCAAGTTGTTATAGAGCAGTCAGTAAAACCAAGAGAGCTGGAGGTCGCGGCTTACGAGTACAAAGGGAAATTGCACATTACCAAGCCTGGTGAAATTATCGCTCCTGATGGTGCGTTTTATACTTATGATGAAAAGTACAGTTCAGACAGTCATTCAACTACAACAGTAGAAGCGAGTGACCTAACAGACGAGCAGTTAAACATTATTCATACCAGTGCAGTCAAAGTATTCACGCAAATGAAGCTCAGACACCTATCAAGAATTGATTTCTTTTTGACCGAAGACAACAAGATTTACCTAAACGAAGTTAACACCTTTCCAGGTATGACACCGATTTCTATGTTTCCGAAGATGGTTGAGCATTCTGGTCTTGAGTTCTCAGAGTTTTTGTCCGACTGCATTGAATCTTCATTCCGTTAATCATAGTTATTGTCGTCTTTAAACTTTGCTTTTTCCTTTTCGGATAGTGTCCGCTTGCCGCTATATTGTAGTGGCATAGCGGGGCTAGCCCATCGACCAAATTCTTGAATTTCTTTTATTTTAAGACCGTCCTGAGCCAACTTTTTAACAGCACCTACACGACACGATTGGGAAGAAAATTGAACTTCAAACGGTAGTTCTAGTATGTCGCTGGCCTGACGTAAGATTCGAAAAATCGAAGAATCATTCAGTTCGTTGTCCTTAATGTTGCCGTGTCGGTCAATACCGGTAAATATAGTAGTGCAGGGTGTTAGTTCGAGCCATCGTAATAAAATGGTGCTTGATTCATTGCTTAATTGGTAAACTGCGCTATCAACCTCCACAAGACACTCATCGTATTCGTTAAGCTTTACATTCATTCGAGATAGTTGACGTAAATCTCGCCGTTTTAATGCGCATTCAAACATCACGCTATATATAGCCAAGTCTCTAATATCTTTCGGAGATTGACTACGTTCAAGTTTTAACCTCAACTGTTTGAGGTGTTCCTGTGTTAATGCTTGAGTTTCTGAGACAGAATCAATGCCTAAAACTCTTATATTTTCAATAATTAAGCCAATTTCTCTCGATTTAACAGGATCTTTAAAATCGAATAAATAGTGGATTAGTGATATCGTTACGACGTAACGTTTTATTGTTGAATACTTTCTTGTTCGTCGTTCACGCTCGATAAACGCTTTTATAGTGGCGACGGAAGCTGGAAGCGATGGGTAGTGAGAACTGAGACAAAAGTCATTGAACAAATTCCAATCTTTGGTCATCGCGATGACGGAATTTTTAGAATAGCGATAGGAAGTTAGTTCATCAAAGGTACTTGTATCTATAGAACCTCTAAGTTTCGCTAAGTATCTATCAATTTGTTTTGTTTCTGTGATTCTGGGTATGTCTTTTTTCATACTAATGCACTATAACTCGATTGATTGGTTTAGAATAACTGATACCATGTGAAACACAATGTAAAGCATCAACGTACACAATAAGAGATAGATCTTTATGGCTCTAGCGAGTTATCGTGGGTTTACCCTCAAATCCATTGGTACAACAAACCAAGTTTGGAAAGTGACCATTAAAAACAGAGAGTTACAAGGCTCTTTACCTGCGGTTAAAAAAAGCATTGATTGGTGGTGTGATACAGCGTCTGTCATAGATCCATCACAGCTGACGCAAGCTGCAACTGAACGCGCGAGCGGGTCTGCTGGCACACAAGAAAATTTTCATGGGTTTACTATAAAGAATGATACAGGTGCAAATAATGCCTGGTACTGTATGTTTAATGGTAAACTTATCAAAGGTGGTAAGCTTGCAATTCAACGACACATTGAAGCTTATCTAATCGCAAAGAAGAAAGCAGAACAAACTAAGAACTAACATGACTCTTGTATATTCAACAGAAACTGGACGCATTAAAGAAGAAAAGCAAAAACCGGAACGTCCAAAAGGCGATGGTATCGTTAGAATTCAAAAACAGACTAAAGGACGCAAAGGTAAAGGTGTTTCAATTGTCACTGGCTTGGACTTAGAGGATGCTGCGTTAAAACTCATTGCAGCGGAACTGAAAAAAGTTTGTGGTTGTGGTGGTTCTGTCAAAGACGGCAACATCGAAATACAAGGTGATGCAAGAGACAAAATAAAAGCCGCATTAGAGAAAAAAGGATATACCGTCAAACTTGCGGGCGGTTAATCCAACAGCGTACAAGCCAGCATAATAATGCTGGCTTTTTTGAGCCTAATAGACACAGAGTTAAACGTAGATTAACTCATGTGATTATTAGGTATTTTATGGTAAATATCGATTATGGTTAAATCGGGACTAAAACAAGTTAGTAGAGCGGTTCAAGGTAAGGATTTTAAACTCATGCATCTTGCATTTAACATAAGATAGATAATGCGCACTCATCATGAGGTATATACAACGACGTATTAAGGCCTTTGACAACTACCTAAAAACTATCTTCTATGATTCTAGAGATTCAATTAACACTCAGTTATCTAAGACCTGACAACGAGTTTGTATAAATCCTTAGGAACATGTTCCTTTCTTAAAAACGAAACCTCACGTTATAGAAACATAATGACGATAAAAAAAGCCACTTGAATGTTGGAGAGTTCAAGTGGCATCCAAAAACACCAGACGGCGTATGTGCAAATATTTTTTATTAATGTTCCCAACTAAAAGCAGCATCACTTTGAAGGAACCTAGATAACCTACCTTAAACTTCTCTCCTTACATAATAACGTTTTAACACGAAACCACATTTATGTTTTGTTACGCACCGTACTGGTTGTTGTCCTAGTTTAGTCTTTTTGGATCGTTGACTTTAACCTTGGAGCAACCTTTATGGTTAACAAATGGAATCAATTAGTCGAGTATTTTTATTATGGGTATGTGTCATCACAACGGTTCAGATGTTCAAAACACACGTCCGATATGGCGTGTGCTTCTAATAGTCGCAACTCTAGTCTTAGTTCTGGTGATCTTATTTGGCTAACTAAGAGATTATCATAAACGTGACACTGTCATGTTTTATTTGGTTTTGACTAATCAAAGTCACCTATCAGTCTTTGTAATCGAAGGCATGCCTCTTTATTGTTACAAGCCTCACTCACCTAAAAATGATCAAATTATGATCGTGACTACTTACTATTCTTTAACCACCTGCCTTCATTGAGCAGCATAATTCACTGCAACATATACACTGCTCGAACGGTTAAGTAATTTTATTACAAGCTCATATATTTAAATGAAGCTGACAGTAGATTATGCTTCTATAAATAATTGATATATATGGAATATGTTATTTACAATCACCAAGCGCTCATGAATCACGAGCGTTTTAGCTCTATTCTGTAGTATGTATTTGATATTCGAATGGATTGAATTTGGGCACAAAAAAAGCCCTTTAAAAGGGCTTTATAGATAAACTTGAATAACAGAAATCAACTTTGTTCGTCAGAACTGTCTTTCGATTTTTCTTCTCGGATCTCTTGAGCTATGATTTTGATCGCTTGAGCAGTACTAATCCCCTGCTTCATCAGTTCTTGGATTCGTTCTACAGCAGCTTGCTGCTCTTCATGACTAAGGGATAAATCGTCAAACATAAAGTCCTCCCAATAACACGGACGTTAATTAATGACAGGACTATAGACTATTTAGATTTACTAGCAAGGGAATTAAACCTAATAGGTTGCAATAAAGTTGATTGAAGCCGCCATAGCCTTAGGTGATGTGTAACTTGCAGCAATGTCCATTTCAATAATATTTAGAGGACGTAAACCGATACCTGCTGTAATTGTTCCATCTGAATCTCGAGCCATGTTCTTCATATACCCTCCCCTTAACTGAATTTGTCGCGCTAAGTCGACTTCTACACCCGCTCTTAGCATTCTTACGTCATCATCGAACTGAGTGAATTTCTTTTCGGTGTTCAGGTCGTAGTCTACGGAAAACTGAAAGTAATCAGCGATAAAACCTGCACCAACGGTATATAGGGGCGACAATTGGTATTCGTAGCCATAGTGTATGTCTTTTCCCCCAATATTCTTAGAACCGTTCGCGGTTTCAATATTTCGCGACAACATGTTTTTGGCTGAAAACCCTACTCTAAACGGACCATGGAACCATAACGCTCCGGCGTCAATGTTAAATGCGGTATCGCCCTGAGAGTTTTCTCTTATGTTGTTTAAATTAAAATCATTTAATGAACTTACTGAAGCGTACGTATAGGTTCTTTGGATTTTCGGAGAAACGCCGAATGAAAAATGTTGACCAAATAAAGTTTGGTACTTGGCCAAGGATATTCCGATTTCGGTAACGGCTACTGAAGCGGTTTTTACTGCCGATCTAGCCGCTTTTTCCGCATCATTACTACCTGTTTGATCAATATCTGGTGTAGCTACGTTTTCCACATATGCCTTGCCGAATATATTTGCCGCGATGAAACGGTTAGGAAGCCCAAATGCTACAGCACCACCAAAATCGACTTTGGCCTGTGTACCATTCAGCTCATTAAGCGCTGCCGCACTCGGGTTATTTACGACGTTATCAACTTTATCCAACATTTTGTCTTCGTCGTTGTAGTTAAGTCCTAAGCTAGGTAACAACATTCCTGCATCATCGTTTCGTCGATAGATGGCAACTAGTGCTGGATTATAGAATGGAGCAGTAAGATAAGAAGCAGAGACAACCCCCGTTCCGCCCATCGCATCGCCACGAGCATCGATTGCTAACGTCGAAGCGCCT
The DNA here is from genome assembly GCF_023716845.1 of Vibrio sp. SCSIO 43133. Taxonomy (NCBI): domain Bacteria; kingdom Pseudomonadati; phylum Pseudomonadota; class Gammaproteobacteria; order Vibrionales; family Vibrionaceae; genus Vibrio; species Vibrio sp. SCSIO 43133. The sequence continues at coordinate 472,802 of NZ_CP068025.1, read as the reverse complement.
GCCGACATAGAAGTAGTAATAATAAGGGCTGCTAGTGTTTTTAATTGGGTTTTCATCTAAAAATAACGCCGTTAATCCTTTGTGCATTTATTAACGGCGTCGATTAGAGATTCTTTAGCGTTTTCAGAGCGAAATCTTACTTATGAGTTATTCATCGGCGGAAACGTCGAACGTTTTACTAATTATTTGAGAACGCTCGAAAAGTATTGGGCCTTGCCAACGGCTTTGCTTCATTGAAACTGCAAGCACATATCGATCAGGTGTGATGTTGTTAGCCTCTAGACTCGTTGGATAATCAGACTCGTACTCTTTGCCCCATACTTGAGTATATTTGCCACCAATGTAATCGTATAAACCAACTTCGAGTTTTGGTAGCGGGCAATAAGGGTTTAGAAGCGCATTTTTCTCGATACGCCATTCATCTTTTGCTGACCAACGAACAGTCTGTTTCAATGACTGATCGGTAAAGATCAACCACTGACTCCAAGTTTCGCCGTCAAGTAAGCGCACGTCAAGTCTATAAAGACCGACATCTAAGGGCGATGTTAAGTTGTAACGGATCCCATAAGCTGCTTCTTCCGTTACGGCGTCACCAATTGGATTCACGTAGAATTCGCTGTCGTTAGAAACTCTTCTATCAACCCATTTTTTTAGGCTTATTTCTGAAATGACTCGTTTCGATTCAATTTCTATCGCGGATAAATAGGTGTCTCTTCCTGGGCTTTGAATAGATTGTTGCCTTACTACCACAGAATTAATCCATTCAGGTAGAGGTTGAGAGGAGTAACCTTTACCGCAATCCACTTCTAAAGATTGTAAAAACAACCTATTTATGTGGTTCTTGATACTCTTAGTCGGTTGTTGTTGCCACTCTTCCACTAGCGATTGGAACATAGATTCCAAATCACGATTAAGTAAATGACGATGCGCTTGTGTAATGGTTGTATTATTTTCAAACCAATCGGCACCAACTGACGTTGATGCCGTAAGGATTGCTAGCGCTAAAAATTTTGATGCTCTAGACATTAGCCTTTCATTTTGTAGCCAACACCACGAAGTGTTTCGATCTCTAGCCCAGGAAGCTTCTGTCTAAGTTGTAACACGTGAGTGTCAACAGTTCGTGTTGTTGGGAAGTGATTGTAACCCCAAACATGGTCAAGCAGTTCATCACGAGTAAACACACGTCCCAAGTTACTTGCTAGGAAAAGCAATAGATCAAACTCTGTACGCGTTAACGTAATCAGCTCACCTTTATAGTTCACTTCACGAGTCGCTTTATCGATCACCAAACTCTCTGTCACAACCTTAGTTGCATCCTCAGTGTCAGCTTCTGGTGCGCGAAGCTGTGCACGAATACGAGCAAAAAGCTCAGCTTCCGCGAAAGGTTTGGTTAAATAATCATTTGCGCCTGCATCTAAGCCGGTTACTTTGTCTTTTACTGTGACTAACGCAGTGAGCAATATCACTGGAACATCTTTGATTTTCTTCCAACCAGCAAGGTGCTCTACTGAGTCACCATCCGGAAGTTGTCGGTCGAGAATTACCAAGTCTGCTTCTTCCCAGTGTTGCTCGACCTGAGAGATGAATTCAGCGTGAAGGCAGTTATAACCAGCCAACTCTAAACTCACCAAAAGGCCGTCAGCTAGATTCTTGTCGTCTTCAACAAGTAGCAGTGTCTGTTTCACAAGGTATCTCCAAAATAAATGTTGTTGGTGGCCCGACTAGGTACATCTTACCGCCCATTCGACCAACCATAGATTCTACTATAGTAAGACCAAGCCCAAGGCCTGCCTTACTTACAAATGGCTTTCTAAGCTCACGCCAGTCCTTTGAAGTTAATTGTCCGTTGTCGATGACTTCAATTTTGATAGAGTTTGAAGAAGTCACAACATTCAAACTCACTGGTGCAACGCCGTACTTAATCGCGTTACGTATTAGGTTATCAATACAAGTTCCTAACCAATATATGTTAATTTTAGCTGCTACGTCTTGATTAATAGTCAAATTCACGTCAGCTTCAAATTCTTCCTCTGCTTTGAAACTTAACCAATCTTGTACAGATGGTAGCCATTCTGTCGATAAAGGTTTGTTATCAGATTGTAGGTAGTCTTTACTGGCCTCAGCTAACTGACGCAGTCTACGTGTATCTTCACATAGTCTTCTAAACTCATCATATACAGTTTCTGGTAAGTGCTCAAATTCACGTCTGAACCCTTCAACTGTCAGAGATAAACTGGCGATGGGTGTTCTCAATTCGTGTGTAAGAATTTGTAACACTAACATCCGGCTTTTCATCTCTTGACGTTTTGTATTCCAGCGATAGATTGCCCAACCAATTACTAACAGTATGTTAGCGATGATCAAGCTGATCATGCTGATACGAAGTACATCAGAATGATCTTCGACTTCCCAACATAAGTTCCCTCTTTGCACGAAACACGTATTGGTTTGAGAAGCTAGTTTAAAGTTGAGGCCAGCCTCTTTTGCTTTCGAGATCCAAATGTTCGAAGGGAATAAATAGTAAATATCGCCTCTTCTCAACCACAGTTCCTCGTTTTCAACGAACATTGAGGAGCCTCGGATTAAGGATATAACAGTTTGCTCATCCATCACTTGCAGCCTACCCAAGAGAGAACCTGGTGCTGCCAGTTCTCTTTCTTTGATGTGCATAAACTTTTGAAGTTCTTGTTTTTTATCTGGGTATTTGGTGATGTACCTAGCTGCGTAAGTACCACCACCGGGATGAATCAGTCCACTGCGCGCAAACCATTTCGTCGATAACTTACGACCACCACACATTGCTCTAGTAAAAACTAAAGGTTCTGTGATTAAAGGGCTTAGTGGTAACGTGCCACTGCACTTTTCAGCCAACCGATAGAGTTGTTGTACTTCTTTCAAGGGGTATTTACTTGTTTGAGGAAGCATAGATATAGGTGTAAGAAGCTGTGTCGGGTAATCAGCCTGAATAACCCTTACATCGTATGAGGCGGTCGCTTGTTCGAAATCAAAAAAACTGACGAAATTATCTATACGTTCAGGTAGCGACTCAGCAAAAGCCAGAGGAGCAAGAACAATAGATATAATGGTAAGCAAAGGGCGCGCTAGTTTCTTCAAACGAATTATCTTGTCTGGTCAATAATATAAAAACACTAATTTACATATTATCGGCAAGATTCGCGCCAAGTGCACGCAATTATTTTGTCAATTATTGGAAAACACGACTTGAGGTTCTATTTACCATGCTGACTTAAAGGTAGCCCGTGTTATGACGTCAAGATCTTTCCAACTCGACCTTTTAGCTTCGCTAAACGCAGTTCAGCTATGCGTTTTTGACGCAAGATGCTCTTTGCAGTTCCACGATCCGGATCTATACAAGCTTGGTACTTTAGCTGTGAGTAAGAGGTTGTTGAACAACTAAAATACTGTGTACAGGCTTCTTGTCGTTTGTCGAGCGTCGAGGTGATATCGGCGAGATGATTTTTATGAACTAGATAATAAGATTTTGAGTCCTTTGCATAGTTCACTATTCCAACTGACATAATCGCGGCAAAGATTGTAAAGCAAACAAAAGATTTTAGCATCGAAGTCCCTTAATTGAAGTGTTGTTCTCACTGAGTGATTAGGCTTAAATCAATACAAACACTACAAGCTAACGGCGTTTCTATTGGTTATAGTAGTTATAACCGGACACAAAAAAAGCCAGCATATGCTGGCTTAATCATTTTTAGTGAGCTTTAAAGCGCCTTGGAAATAGCGTCCACACTCTCTTTAGCATCACCGAAGAGCATCGAGGTGTTCTCTTTAAAGAACAGTGGATTTTGTACACCCGCATAACCCGTATTCATCGAGCGCTTAAATACAATAACATTTTGCGCGTTCCAAACCTCTAGAACTGGCATACCGGCAATAGGACTATTTGGATCTTCAAGAGCCGCAGGGTTAACCGTGTCGTTTGCACCAATAACTAGAACCGTGTCAGTTTCGCTAAAGTCATCGTTGATTTCGTCCATTTCCAGAACGATATCATAAGGTACTTTCGCTTCTGCCAATAGAACGTTCATGTGACCAGGTAAACGACCCGCGACGGGGTGAATACCAAAACGCACTTCCACGCCTTGAGCACGCAATTTTTCAGTGATTTCATGCACTGGATACTGAGCCTGAGCCACTGCCATACCGTATCCAGGAGTAATAATAACTGACTTGCTATTTTTAAGCATATCGGCAACATCTTCAGCCGATGTCTCGCGATGTTCACCTTGCTCTTCATCGCTTGAAATAACCACTTCTTGACCAAATCCGCCGGCAATAACACTAACGAACGAACGGTTCATCGCTTTACACATGATGTAAGAAAGGATGGCACCTGACGAGCCGACCAATGCACCTGTAACGATGAGCAGGTCGTTTGCTAACATGAAACCAGCTGCCGCTGCTGCCCAACCAGAATATGAGTTAAGCATTGAAACGACTACTGGCATATCCGCACCACCAATGGAGGCAACCAAGTGATAACCGAATGCGAAAGCAATTAGTGTCATCACAATTAGAGCAAACATGCTGCCGTCTGCTTTCACGAAGTAGATCATCAGCAAGGTTGAGACAACAATCGCAGCAAGGTTGAGTTTGTGTTTGTGCGGAATATTAAGTGGAGATGATGAAATAACCCCGCGTAATTTACCGAATGCTACAATAGAACCTGTAAAGGTTACTGCACCGATAAACACGCCTAAAAAGACTTCTACCATGTGAATTACATGATGAGCATGAACTTCGGCTTCAGAAAGCATTTCAACGTTAGCGATTGCCGGTGGATCAATATAACTATTGTAACCAACAAGAACAGCCGCTAAACCTACGAAGCTGTGAAGAATTGCTACTAGCTCGGGCATTTCAGTCATTTCTACTTTACGTGCATAGAAAATACCAATCGCCCCACCGATTACCATTGCTACAATAACCCAGCCGAAGCCTTGCGCATCAGGACTGAAAATAGTCGCAATTAACGCGATTGCCATACCAGCGATGCCGTAATAGTTACCAGCACGTGCTGAGGTCTGTTTAGACAGACCCGCTAAACTCATAATGAAAAATAATGCAGCAACAATGTATGCTGCTTGTACTAATCCTGCAGACATGTTGCCTCCTATTTATCTTTACGGAACATTTCAAGCATGCGCTTGGTTACGGTAAAGCCACCAAAAATGTTGATGCTTGCTATTAATACCGCGATAAAGGATAAAAACGTGACAACGCCACTTCCTTGTCCAATTTGAAGAAGTGCACCTACAACGATAATCCCTGAAATCGCGTTAGTTACCGACATGAGTGGTGTATGAAGTGCATGTGTGACGTTCCATACCACGTAATAACCTACTACACACGCCAATACGAAGACTGTAAAGTGAGATAAAAACGCGGCCGGCGCAACAGAAGCAACCCAGCCAAATACACCAACGGCAGCAGCAAGACCCAGCAGCTTTTTCACTGGTGACGTTGGCTCTTCTACTTTTTCCGCAGGTTTAGCTACTTCTACTTTTGCCGGAGCTGGTTGAGCAGAGACTTGAATTGGCGGTGCTGGCCATGTGACCTCACCTTCTTTAACTACGGTTACACCGCGAAGTACAACGTCTTCAAAATCGATGTCAATATTGCCATCTTTCTCTTTACAAAGAAGTTTTAGAAGATTGATTAGGTTAGTCGCATAGAGCTGAGAAGATTGAGTTGGAAGGCGGCCTACCATGTCTGTATAACCGATAACTTTAACACCGTTCTCTGTTGTTACCACTTGGTCAGCAACAGTGTATTCGCAGTTACCACCATTCGCTGCAGCTAAATCAACGATAACGCTGCCAGGCTTCATTGCATCAACCATTTCCTTTGTTACCAGCTTTGGAGCTGGTCGACCAGGAATCAATGCCGTGGTAATAATGATATCAACATCTTTAGCTTGCTCCATGTAGAGTTCAGCTGCTTTTTTGTTGAATTCATCTGACATTTCTTTCGCGTAGCCATCACCTGAGCCCGAGTTCTCTTGGTAATCAACTTCCAAGAACTCTGCACCCATCGACTCTACTTGCTCTTTTACTTCTGGACGCACGTCGAATGAACGAACGATTGCGCCAAGACTGCCTGCAGCACCTATCGCAGCTAAGCCAGCAACTCCAGCCCCAGCTACCAGCACTTTAGCGGGTGGCACTTTACCAGCAGCGGTAATTTGACCAGTAAAGAAGCGTCCAAATTCATGTGCAGCTTCAACGACGGCTCTATAACCAGCAATATTGGCCATGGAGCTTAATGCATCTAAAGCCTGTGCACGAGAGATTCGCGGTACCGAATCCATAGCCATCACGTTAATGTTCTTACTTGAAAGCTTTTCCATTAACTCTGGATTCTGGGCCGGCCATATAAAGCTCACTAAACTCGCTCCATCTTTAAGGAAAGTAATTTCCTCATCAGTAGGCGCATTTACTTTTAGCACTAAATCCGACTCCCATACTTCCTTTGAAGAAGTGATGGTAGCTCCAGCGGCTTCATAAGCTGAATCGTCAAAACTCGCAAGCAGACCCGCTTGTGATTCTATTGAGACATCAAACCCCAATTTTAGTAACTGCTCAACCGACTTGGGCGTCGCAGCGACTCGCGTTTCTCCCGCGAGAATTTCTTTTGGCACACCAATTTGCATAGCTATTCCTTAACTATTGGCAGAAGTATTGTTCTTTTTTAACCAACCAAGTGCACAACATCAAGCTATTTGTAATAAAAAAACAATATTTCATTACATATAACTGAACGTAATGACTTTTAAACAGGCATCTTTAGTAAAAAAACCACACGAAACCCTCAATATAGAGGTCTTACCAGTGTTATAATACGCTTTCGCAGAGGAATTTCGTGTAGGTAGGTCATATTATGACAATAAATGCTGCAAGCAGATGACCAACATCAATTAAATCAAACAACTAATACTGGTCTTGCCAGAATAAATCTTCATCAATCGACATCAATATATTGGTGGTGGGATTGATTTTAGAAAATACTGTCTCCCATTTGGTCGATGAACATTTGTGCTTTTTTTAACATTAGCTCATTCGCATCAGACTCAGACCCAACCACGTCAGAGCGAATAAAGCGATGCTCTTTTATTTCATCACCAAATTGCTTTGTAATCCTGCCCGCAATCCTATACTGGCCACCTTCAGCTAACGCTTCCTGGTAGATTAAAAAACCTTTGTACTCAACTGGCTCAACGATTTTTGGCTCGGCAGCCTTAGAGCTACCAAATAACTTAGAGAAGAATCCCACTTTTTTTCCTCTTTCTATATGGATTGATTCATGTTGTAGGGTTTATAGCGCTTGGTCAACCATTAGCGTTTGGAAAGTGAATCTTGTTTACAATTTGCGTTACTTCTAGCTTCTCTATATAGACGTTAGGTTTATGAAACTCATTAAACTAATGAAGTGATTTTTCTTGAGTTTGAGAATATGGCGTGAGTTTTGAGCCTTCCATTAACAAATTACTTGGCAAAACATCAAATTACCGTATCCTAAGGTGTTGAACTATAATCTACTGTTAAGTCTCTGAGTCATATCGTTAATGTCGACCTCTTTTGCTAGCTCAAATCTGTTCCGGCTATTTATTCCCCTCATCATGATTGCGGGTATACTCGTAGGCTTAAACCATATCATTGCAGCAACTCAAGCCAACTCCGGCTTTGTTACAAACCTGCCCTATATTTTGTTTGGTACTGCTTTCGCACTAAGCCATAGCTTCAAACAATCGCGTATTGCTATGGTGGCACTTTCAATGTTGTTAGCGTACGGCGTAATTCAATTAAGATTACAAAGTCCTTTATCGACAGGAACGACTCTTCTAGAACTCTCCTTGTTAAGCCTTTTACTACCTGTTGCTTGTTGTCTTGCGTTTCTGTTTCCAGATACCGGTGTATTGAGCAAGGGAATGTACCTTTTCTCTGCTATTGTCATAAGCTTTTTACTATGGAGCTATTTGATATTGAGCCACTTTGCTACTGGTGGCTTTAACCATTTTGACAGTGATCTGCTCTTGGCCATTCCTGAAATTTCGCGTTTACCTTTGGTTTTAGTTTTGTATAGCCTTGCTATAACCGGTGCAACGGGTATTTTCTTATTAAATTACAATCGACCGATTGATGCTGTTGTTTATACCAGTATCTTGCTTGCGAGCAGCACATTCATTTTCTTTCATGTACCGCATATGTCGAGCACTCTGTTTTCTTTAGCGGGTGTTTTAGTCATTATTTATGTTATTTCCGCCAGCCATCAAATGGCGTTTAACGATCGACTAACCAACATTCCTGGTCGTCGTGCTTTAGAAATGGACATGAAGCATTTGGGCAGAAAGTTCACTGTTGCGATGCTGGATGTCGATCACTTTAAAAAATTTAATGATACCTACGGTCACGATACAGGTGATGATGTATTGAAACTGGTTGCTTCACGAATGTTATCTGTTGGCGGGAACGCACGAGTCTATCGATATGGTGGCGAAGAATTTACGATTCTGTTTAAGGGTAAAACAGCCAAGGACAGTAAAGTCTATCTTGATGAATTGAGAGAGAAGATAGCGGATTATGAAATGGTGATTAGAAATAACGCCGAACGCCCGAATGACAACAAAAAAGGCGCAAAACAACGTAGTGCGAGCAACAAAGGTTCAACAGTAAGTATCACTGTAAGTATTGGTGCAGCAGACAGCAAAAGCACAAAAAAACCAGAAGAAGTTTTAAAGAAAGCAGATAAAGCGTTATATAGCGCCAAAGAAAAGGGACGCAACCAAGTTCAGTGCGCCCGCTGATACTGTCCTACGTGAATTAATCTTGGTTGAAAAACAGGACTATGCTACCCCCTTTGAGGTCACTTCCATAGTTAATACTTAATCCAATCCCGATATTATCAACAAACTCAATCTTAAACGGAGGTGTCATTAGCCAACCGACCGTACCTTCGTAGTAATGAGGAGTTCCAAGCATACCGACAGTATCCCCTCCAATATCGACTCGCCTAAGACTTGTGTAAATAGTCTGAACTGAACGCCCCCAATCAGTTACATCATAAAATAATTTGGCTTCATTGGACCAATACCAGCCTTCAGGCGTTCCCACATCCCCATCATTTGCTTTTCCCCAACCTACCCCTGAGAAATAGTTGAAGGTTGAATTAAACTTCACTTCCCCCCACGGTTTGTATTTGTGGTAATTGAAGCCGACTTTAGGTTGCAAACTAGCTGCCCACGCAGACGTATTGACGACTTTGCCATCTAGGAACGGCTGAAGTAATTTTGAATAAGGAGATTGAAAATCATAATCACTGTGCAGATATTGAAGGTGTGCTCCTATGCCTGTCTCAAACGTCCAGTGTTTAGAGAACTGTATTTCTTGTTCATAGCCTGTAAACGCACCTAAAACATATTTGGTATGGCTATCTGGTGCATCTACGATTTGGTCTTTAATTCTGAGCGCTGAAAACCTAAGTGTTAGCCTCTGTTGGAAACTGTCATCATCATTTAACGAAAAGGTAAGCGGTAACGCAGAGACAGCAATGTTTTTGCGTCGATCAAGCGCCTCTTGCGAGCCAATTTCGTCGTTATCAATATTGAGTACTGAGCTTGGATCAAAGTCTTTGAACCCTAATGTAAGAGCATCACTGTCTGTGAGAATGATAGCTGCTGCGAAATCTTCTTCAAACAAATCACGGAATTCAGGCTCAGCTGCGCTGTGAGAAGATAAAGTTGTAAAACACATCAAAGAAACGAAACGAGCCTTGGACACAGCTTTCTACCCATTGTGGAAATATCTTAATAATAGCCCCACTTTGAATAATTGTGGGTAACAGTATGTAATTTAGGAAGTTATCTAGTGGAACAACATAAAAAAGCTCCTCATAAAATGAGGAGCTCATAACGTAAATTTTACGCCAGACTCACGAGGTTGTACTAATGATATCGCCTTCAATTTGGGAAACGTACCTGTTTCGACCGGTTCGTTTTGCTTGATAAAGCAGTTTGTCAGCACTTTCATACAGCTCGTTGATGGTCTCAGTCCCAGTTGGAACCAAACTAAATACGCCAAGTGACAATGTCACTCTGTCCGTGGTGTGAGAGAACTGGTGGGGAATGTTTAACTGAGAGATCCCTTCTCTGACTCTAGCTGCATTCTCTTTTGCTTCACGAATATCACATTTACTAAGTAAAATAACAAATTCTTCGCCGCCATATCGACCGACATATTCACCACTACGAATAAACATCACATCGAGAAATTGAGCAATGTTGATTAAACATTGATCACCTTCAGTATGGCCATAATTATCGTTGAACGCCTTAAAGTGATCGACGTCCATCAAAATAACCGAGAGAGGCATCTGATGACGACCGTGCCATTGAATAAGTTCTGTGAGTTTTTCATCCATATAACGGCGGTTAAATAGTTTAGTCAGCCCATCTTCATTTGCTTGGTGTTGCAGTGCCCTGTTAGCTTCTTGTAGTTGTGCACTTGCTTGTTTAAGTTCACGACGCATATGAGCTATACGTTGCATAGCGACAAGTTTGGATTGTAGCACTATCTTATTAACTGGCTTAACTAAGTAATCATCACCACCCGCTCTGATAGCCTTTGCAATCATTTCAGGTTCATCATGACTACTAAGAAAAATAATCGGAATCCAGTCTGCTTGATAACGCTCACGTATTTCCGCAGCCACTTGAAAACCATCCATTTCAGGCATTGATATATCTAGTAGTACAAGCTCTGGATCGAACGATGGGTATAAGGCTAACGCCTCTCTTCCGCTCGCGGCGACTTCTACTACATGGCCAAGTTGTTTAAGTCGAATTTGAAGCTGCATCCGTTCCAGTTGCGCATCATCTACGAGAAGAATTCTCATTGAAGAATCCATGGGTGTCATAAGCCTTCCTGTAATTGCACGCCAACCCTAATGAGTCAGATATAACACATATTAGGACAATATTCATCCAGTCCCACTTTAATCAGAGTTTTAACGTATTGATAAGGTTGATTTGTCCAATATCGGGAGGATTTTTACTGAGACTTCGATTATTATTGACTTTTACATCGCTTCTCCTAGGATAGGCGCAATTTTACACACTGAGATAGTAGTATGTCTGAGACACAAAATAACGAAGCAACCAAAGTTGACTTAGAGTTGGTATCCCCAGAATTACGTCAAGTAATCACGTTTGATGACGTGCCTGAAGAATTGCATAACATGGTGGTTTCCATTCACGAGGTGACTGAAGAAGCTGTGCGTGAAGCTTGGGACACATTACCTGCCAGTGCACAAAATATCCTTGATAACTTTGAGCAGTTCCATGCTTTGATTTCAGTTAGCCAAGCATTTGCGGGCGTCAGCACAATGGAAGAATTCACAACGATGGATTTCCCTGCCGACATGACTGACGAAGAGAAAGAAGACTATCGAGCTCAACTACTGGATAAAGTCTTAAGCAACTGTATTCGTGATATGGTTAAGCAGATTAAGAAAGCGCGTCGTGATGCTATTCTGAAGCGTGATTTTAAAGAAGTATTTGAGAAATAAAGTACTTTGTTTTCGTTTAAAAGGTCGCGAATTCGCGACCTTTTCTATATTTGCGGTTCAATCGCCACATCTCTTTGAGAGACACTGACACCTTTTATTTGAGCATACACTTTCTGGCCTACTTCTAGCGCAAGGTCATCAATAGCCCACTGAGTAACTGTTGCTATCAACTTTTGTTGATTTGTCAGTGAGAGAATGACTTCCACACTCTGCCTTGATGTGCCCTTGCCTCCCAGATGAATAGCTTCTACCGTACAAGATAAAATATTACGGATCGATGTTTTACTTGGGCGCTCCAGCGCAATGGATACGTCACTTGCTCTTACTCTCAATCGAACATGTTCACCTATCACGCCTTCTGTGTGTTGAACCCATAAATAATGCTGTTCAGTTAGCGCTACTTTCGTAAGCCCGTAATAACTGTTTTGCTCTAGAATCTCTCCCTTAAACAAGGAGCTTCTATCTGAAAATGATTGCCACGACTGCATAATCGGTGAACTCCAAACGTTCTCAATGGTATCACTCTCCACAACTTTGCCATCTTCGATGACTACTAGATGCTGAGCAAGACGAAGGATTTCATTCAAACTATGAGTGACATAGAGAATTGGAATATCAATAGAGTGCGATAGTTTCTCTAAAAACGGCATTAGTTCACGTTTACGTGAAATATCTAATGACGCTAATGGCTCATCCATTAACAAAATTTGTGGTTTACTTAGGAGTGCTCTTCCGATTGCAACACGCTGTTTCTCTCCTCCTGACAGGCTGCTTGGATAACGATTTAGTAAATCCCCAATAGCTAAAAGCCCAACAATTTCATTGAAATACGCTGGGTCGCCACCCGTGACGCCGTAACGCAAATTGCGACTGACAGTCATATGGGGAAATAATCTTGCGTCTTGGAACACGTAACCCACTTGCCTACTTTCAATCGCTACATCAAGTTTTAAGCTAGAGTCGAACAAAACGCGATCTGCGACTTCAATTAGCCCAGAATCTGGTGTTACCAAGCCGCTGACCAAATTAATCAACGTCGTTTTTCCTGCTCCAGAGCGTCCAAATATGGCCGTAATACCTTTCGCTGGTAGCTGTGTTTTTAAGTGAAAGCTTCTATCAGAGAAGTTCTTTTTTACGTCGAGACTTATTCTATTCATTTCGCTACACCCAATCGTTTACTCATCCAACGATTTAGTCCTTCTGCAAAATAGAGGGATGCAAGAGAAATAACAATCGAGATAATACATAGCCTCATCGCCGCATCTTCCGCACCAGGGGTCTCTAAGAAGTTGTACATAGCGAGTGGAATAGTTTGTGTTTCACCAGGAATATTCGACACAAAACTTATCGTAGCCCCAAACTCTCCCAAACTTCGGGCAAATGAGAGCATAGTTCCGCTAATCACTCCTGGAATAACGAGAGGCAAAGTGATGGTAAAGAAAACCTTTAATTGCGTAGCACCAAGCGTACGCGCAGCTTGCTCTAGTTTTTGATCGACGCTATCCATTGAGAGGCGAATAGAGCGAACCATTAGTGGGAGCGATACAATGATGCAAGCTACAACCGCTCCCCGCCAACTAAAGCTGAAACTAATGCCTGTAAGGTCATAAATGAAGTTTCCTATAACGCCCTGTCTGCCCATAGAAATCAGTAATAGATAGCCAATAACCACGGGAGGAAGTACGAGAGGAAGATGAATCAAACTATCGAGAATACTCTTGCCGTAAAACTCTTTCTTACTTAGGATCCACGCTAATAAAACACCTATCGGTATAAGCCAAACTATAGCTACACCAGCTACCTTCAGGCTTAACTGTAATGCTTGAATTTCGTAATCTGTTAACATGCTTATTGGTTACCATCCAATGGCGAAAATCCGTATTTGGCCAAGATTTGCTGGCCTGATTGAGACTGAATAAACTCTACAAACTCTTGGGTCTCGTGGCGAGAATTCAATTTAACTAGCGGGTAAATAATAGGATCATGGGTCGTTTCAGGAAAAGCGCCGATTACATCAACAGAATCGCTTGCCATCGCATCAGTTTTATAGACGATCCCCAATGGAGCCTCGTTTCTCTCAACCAAAGCTAATACTTGTCTAACATTATTAACTGGCGCTAAATGAGAACGTACAGACGCCCAAACATTTAAAGATTCGAGCGATTGTTTGGCATAGATACCAGCGGGTACAGAGGACACAGTCCCTATCGCCAAACGTTCACCATTTAACCATTGGTCCCAACTCTTCGTAGAATCGAACACAAACGCACTTTTATGTGATACGGCGTTATTTTTGATTAACACCAGCCGATTTTGTGCAATGTTGGATACATTTTCTGCTTCGACTGTCCCTTTCTTTATTAAATAGTCCACCCATTTAACGTTAGCAGAAATGAAAAGATCCGCTGGAGCGCCCTGATAAATCTGACGTGCTATAGAAGAAGAACCACCATAAACCTTTACTACATCAACATTTGATTGCTGATTAAACTCACTGGCTAATTCATCAACGGCATTCGTCATAGAAGACGCAGCGTATATATTAAGCGTTGCTGCCAATGTTACTGGTGACAGTGTAACTAAAAGTAAAATTAATAACTTTTTCATCAGTTTGTGAAACCCAAGTCTGGCCAGAGTTGTTGAAGGTCTAGGTGGTTTTCGAGAGCATCCGCTATCGTATCCAGCGCTTGTTCCTTTTCATCGTTAATCGAATAACTAGAAACAGACTCTCCGTTTACCCAGCGCACCAATAAAGATACAAATTCGGAAGAGTCCAGTATGCCATGAAGGTAGGTTCCAATTACTTGATTATCCTCACTAATCGCACCATCTTTCGTGCCAATACTGAGTTCAATAAGTGGCTGGCTTGAAACCTTGCTTTGTCCCGCATGTATTTCATAACCAGAAACGCTTACGCTTGTACCTTCAAGAGATAATACACCAGTGACGTTGGTCAGCTGTTTCTCTGGGAATAGTTCAGTGTCGACATCAAGTAAGGCTAAACCATCACTAGTTCCGATTTTTCCTTCGATACCGAGTGAATCGGTAATGTGCTTGCCTAATATTTGAAATCCACCACAGATTCCCATCACCTTTCCGCCAAATCGTAGATGTCGATAGATATCCTTATCCCATCCCTGCTCTCTCAGATAGCTAAGGTCATCTCTAACAGATTTCGTGCCCGGAAGAATAATCAAATCAGCATTTTCGATTCGCTCTCCCTTACCAACGTATCGAAAGTCTATTTCAGGATGTAATCGGAGAGCGTCAAAATCGGTGTGATTACTAATACGAGTAAGTATGGGAACCACGACCCTTAGTTTAGTTGTTTCGGCGGTCACGTACTCCGCAGTGATGGCGTCTTCTGCTTCGATATTAAGGCCGTGTATAAAAGGGATTACGCCAATTACTGGCTTCCCTGTTTTTTGTTCTAACCATTCAAGCCCTGGCTCTAGCAATGAAATGTCACCCCGAAAGCGATTAATAACAAAACCAACGACTCGATTCTGTTCACTCTCAGATAGCAATGCTAATGTACCGTATAAATGAGCGAATACTCCTCCACGGTCGATGTCTGCCACAATAATAACCGGAACATCGGCTTCTTCAGCAAAACCCATATTGGCAATATCGTTTTGTCTAAGATTAATCTCTGCTGGGCTTCCTGCACCTTCGATCATGATGGCGTCGAAGTGATTGGCTAGTTTAGAAAAAGAATCAAGAACATAAGGCATAGCCACTTTTTTGTAGTCGTGGAAGCCAACTGCATCCATATTAGCAAAAGCTTTGCCTTGAATAATGATTTGAGCACCAGTATCTGAATTGGGTTTAATCAGAACCGGATTCATGTCCACTGTCGCGTCAACACGAGCCGCTTGCGCTTGAACAGCTTGCGCACGGCCTATTTCGCCGCCATCTTTCGTGACGGCACTGTTCAATGCCATGTTTTGTGGCTTGAATGGGGCAACACTGATCCCTTTCCGCGCTAAAACCCGGCATAATCCTGCCACCAAGACGCTTTTACCTGCGTCTGAAGTTGTTCCTTGAACCATTAGAGCTTGTGAAGTGCGACGCATATATTCTCAAATTGCTATGAAGTCTTTGGTAAGTTTACCTTTTTTACTCCTCAGACCCAACCGACAGCCTAAAAAACTGCAGTGAATGGAAAATGAATGCCGCACTCAGCAATGGTTAAGCTTAACTACGTTTTAATAGTAATCGACAACTAAAGAGACACTCTAAAAGGAACCAAGTTATGAAAAAAACGGTATTGACTCTAGCAGCGGCACTAATTCTTACTCCAACTCTTGTGTTAGCAAAAGACGGTGGGCACCATGATTCTAAATCGCCTAGCGTCGTATATACAGGGCCGGTTGAAACGATTTCTGTAACCGAGCTATTAACTGATACCAGTATGTTTACTGAGAAAAACGTTATTGTTGATGGCTATTTAGTTCGTCAAGTTCGGGACGATAAGTTTATTTTCAGTGACGGTGATGCTGAAATTCAAGTAGATATGGACGATGCGCGATTAACTACACCTATTAATAATGAAACTAAAGTAAGAATTTTCGGAGAGTACGAAGGTGGAAATACACCAGAAATTGAGGTTGACCACATTCAAATAATGTAAAGAAAAGTTCGACTTAGTCAAAAATGGTCTGTATTTTGCAGACCATTTTTCTATATACTGGACAAACTCATTTTTAGAGACTATGTCGACATCAATTCATCACGGAGTTCTCATGCTAGGTAAAGCAAGCCGTACTGCCCTATTATCATTGGCAGTCGCCGCCCCTTCGTTGGTTTACGCTAACAACTTCAACTACAATGCTTTTCAAGTTCGCTTAGGCGCCGATCCTGGTACTGTTGGAGCTGAATTTACTACGTTTTTCACAGAAAACACCCACTTTATACTTCGTGGCGACAGTCGATTTGAAGGTGATTGGGACGTGGCTGGCGGTATTGGTTTTAACGGACCAGCTGGTCAATTCGCAGATGTGTATGGACAATTACTAGTTCATAACATAAAAACAAAGAGCCACGATAAGTGGAATACAGACTTCGCATCTGAGTTTAATATCGGCTCTCGTATTTGGTTCCTTCAAAATGTGGAAGGTGATGCTCGAATTGGTATGCTTAACGGGCATGATGACACCAAATTCATTTGGAAAGTGGGCGCACGTTTCCATTCAACAGACGTGCTTTCACTCGGTGCCGCCATATTTGACAACGGAACCTACGGAAACCAAGTCGAAATGTCTGTTGCATTTAACTTCTAGCTTCTTATATAGAAAAATGGCTTTCCGATTGGAAAGCCATTTTTTATTACCCGTTACTTGGATTATTTATTGCTTGGTTTAGGTTGGACGTATTTACGACTCACATCCACAAGAGCAATATCTCTAAAGAAACTACGACCTAATAACACTGGGTATTTGAGATGCGTACGGTCAGCCAAAGTAAACTCAGTCTTGCTAGTCATATCACCAATCTTAATGACGGATACAATAACTGGGCGTTTATCGCTTTCTTCGGAACTAGACTGTTTTACTTTCACCCAACGTTCAACTGGCATACTCATCTCTTTAGACTCTACACCACTATGCTTTACCTTGAACTTAACCCACTCTTTACCATCACGTTCAAATGGAACGATATCGACGGCACTCAGTGACGATGTGGTAGCCCCAGTGTCTATTCGAGCTTTAGTCGTAACTTTCATATCAACTAAACGAACATATTCTTGCTCACCTAGTATCAGTTTACCCTCTTCATTTTTCACTGGCGCAGGCTTAGCGACTGGCTTTTCTGGTTTAGCCTCAGGTTTCTCTGCGGGTTTTGTCTCTTTCTCTGGTTGTACTTTCTGAGTATCACTTTCTATTTTTGTGCTCTCAGTTTCAGTTGCACTTTTTTCGGTTTCTTTTTCTGATTTTGCAGCTTCAGTGTCTTGCTTAGGCTGTTCAACTTGTGGTGGAGTCACTGGCTCAGTTGGTGTAGTAGAACAAGCTACTAAGCCACCACTTAACATCAGTGGTAAAATCACTTTCCACGGTTTCATTCATTCACCTTTATTAATTCTATTTCTGTGACGTGCAAAAATGCTCATCGATTATTGACTGACAGCAATCAGCGCATTGGCTACATAGGGCAGTTGCGACTCAGATAAGCCAGCGACGTTAATTCGCCCATCGTCTACACCGTAAATAGCAAAGTCATTACGCAAACGCTGCATTTGCTCTGGTGTAAATCCTAGCACAGTAAACATGCCTTTGTGAGACATGATAAAGTCAAATTGATCAGATGAATGAGTATTTTTCAATTCTTTACAAAGGCCATCACGCAATGCAACCAATCGTTGTTGCATTTCAGTCAGTTCCGTTGACCACATGTTGGTTAAGTATTCATCGGCCAAGATGGTTTTGACCAATGCTGCACCATGGTCCGGTGGCATTGTGTACGTCGCTCGAGCTAGTGTAAGCAGTTTACCTTTCGCGTTCGCAGCCTCAGTCGCATTTTTACCAATGACGATCGCTGCTCCAGTGCGTTCACGATATAGCCCGAAGTTCTTAGAACATGAAGTAGTAAGGAGCATTTCTTCAACATTTTCAGCCATATATCGAAGACCATATGCATCTTGCTCTAAACCGTCACCGAAGCCTTGATAAGCGACATCAACAAATGGTACAAAACCATTTTTCACGCTTAGCTCTGTGATGGTTTTCCAATCTTCTAACGATATATCAGCGCCAGTTGGATTGTGACAACATCCATGAAGCAATACGACGTCGCCTTGTCCTGCTTGAGCAATATCAGATAGCATTAAATCACGGTCAACCTGTTTAGTTGTTGGGTCAAAGTAGCGATAATACTTAACCTGTAGACCCGCTGCTTCCATTACTGGTTTATGGTTGACATAGCTTGGGTTCGAAAGCCAAACCGTTGTCCCTGGCTGAGCAACATTTAGTAAATCTCCCAACATACGCAAACCACCACTCGCGCCCGGAGTTTGAATG
This sequence comes from Vibrio sp. SCSIO 43133, assembly GCF_023716845.1. Taxonomy (NCBI): domain Bacteria; kingdom Pseudomonadati; phylum Pseudomonadota; class Gammaproteobacteria; order Vibrionales; family Vibrionaceae; genus Vibrio; species Vibrio sp. SCSIO 43133. The sequence continues at coordinate 454,191 of NZ_CP068025.1, read as the reverse complement.
ACGGACATACGGTCATAAATAGGTGTTTCACCAAACACGACTTTAGCAATACTTTGGTTAAACTCTTCACACCCAGCAAGACCAACATAAGCTTTAGTCTGTTGTTCCGTAGTGACAATGCGCTGAGCTTCAGCAATGGCTTTCATTATTGGAGTTTGCCCGTCACTGTTACGATAAACGCCAATGCCTAAATCAACTTTGTCGGCACGTTCATCATTTCTAAAAGCAACGGATAAGGAAAGAATAGGATCGAGCACAGGCTCGGGTAATTGAGAGAACATGAAAGTCACAACCCTTTGAAATTCAAGTAGTGGCATCACGTTAGCATTAGATTAAAAATATTGAAATAGTTTTGTTATAAACAGGATTAATTCGGAGTGTACATAGTAAAGGGAGCATTGCGCTCCCTCTTTTATATTAAAACTGTTTGAATCGATGAATCACTTGATTCGAACTGCCCCGCCATTCTAACTCTGGGTCAGCCAACTCTTTTTCGAATTTGCCATCGACAAGCACGTCAACTAGGTCAATCACTTGTTGTTGCTCAGGTGACAGCTCCTGTAACAAATAACCGCTCCAAAGCCAGATATCTTTATCGGGACATTCACGCCTTACTCGTTCCACCAGCTGTAGTATGCGGCTTACATTAGAGGGGTGTAACGGGTCTCCTCCAGATAACGATAAACCTCTCTTCTTAATACGAGTATCGTTTAGATCCGCAATGATCCGATCTTCCATCTCATCGGTAAAGCTATGTCCTGAATGCAAAGACCATGTCGCTTGGTTATAGCAGCCTCGACATTGGTGAACACAACCCGAAACAAAGAGAGTACAACGCGTACCAGGTCCATTGACTACGTCGATAGGATGATACTGATGATAATTCATATATTGACTCTCTTGATTCTTAGTAATTGATATTAAAGGTGTTTAACGCGACGTTTAACTTCTTCTTGTTTACCAAAGTTAAATGGGCGCGCATCTGGACTACCTAAATAACCGCATACACGACGCGTTACAGATACTCGAGTAGAGTCGTGGTTACCACATTTAGGGCAAGTGAAGCCTTTGCTAGTGCAGTCAAACTCTCCCATGTAGCCACATTCATAACACTCGTCAATCGGTGTGTTCGTACCATAGTAAGGAACGCGCGTGTAACTGTAGTCCCATACATTCTCTAATGCTTCAATGTTACGCTGCATATTTGGGAATTCGCCGTAACAAATGAAACCACCAGAGGAGATTTCTGGGTAAGGCATTTCAAAGTCAATCTTGTCGTATGGATTAACTTTCTTTTGCACGTCCAAGTGGAAGCTATTGGTGTAGTAGCCTTTGTCTGTCACCCCTTCGATGATCCCAAACTCTTTAGTATCAATTTGGCAGAAACGACTACATAGGTTTTCACTTGGCGTACCGTACAAGCTAAATGCGTAGCCGGTTTCTTCAGCCCATTGGTTTACCACTTGCTTCATGTGCTTAATAACATCAAGCGCCATGTCGCGCATAGTATTGTCATCGTACATATGAACGTCATTACCAAAGAGAGCCGTAACCATCTCATGAATACCAATGTAACCAAGAGAAATTGAAGCACGACCATTCTTAAAAATTGGTGCGATAGAGTCGTCTGCTTTTAGACGTACACCACATGCGCCTTCCATATAAAGGATTGGGGCAACACGAGCCTTAACTTTCTCTAGACGACTAATACGTGTTTCAAGAGCTTTACGCGCCAGCACTAAACGGTCGTTTAATAACTCATAAAACTTCTCAACACTACCATTGGCTTTGATAGCAATGCGAGGAAGGTTCAAGCTCACAACACCAAGGTTATTGCGCCCTTCATGTTGAAGTTCACCGTTTTCTTCGTATGTACCAAGGAAACTACGACAACCCATTGGCGTTTTAAATGACCCCGTTACTTCAACCACTTTATCGTAGTTTAAAATATCTGGGTACATACGCTTAGACGCACACTCTAACGCTAGCTGTTTAACATCGTAGTTTGGATCTTCAGACTTATGATTTAAGCCATCTTTGACTGCAAACACCAATTTAGGGAATACTGCTGTTTTGCTGTTTTTGCCAAGACCAGCGATTCGATTCTTCAGAATCGACTGTTGGATAAGTTTTGACTCCCAACTCGTACCAAGTCCAAAGCCGAAAGTAACAAATGGTGTTTGACCATTGGCAGTGTGCAAGGTATTGACTTCGTACTCTAATGATTGGAATGCGTCATAACATTCTTTCTCCGTACGAGCTTGAGCAAATGCTTCTGGCTGGTGAATGTCCCACTCTTGAGCAATTTGAAGATGTTTGTCATAGCTTGCTTTTACGTAAGGCGCTAAGACTTCATCAATACGGTTAATCGTTGTGCCACCATAAATATGACTTGCCACTTGAGCAATAATCTGTGCGGTTACAGCTGTAGCAGTTGAAATTGATTTAGGAGTATCAATCTCAGCATTACCCATTTTAAAGCCATGCGTTAACATGCCTTTTAAATCAATGAGCATACAGTTAAACATCGGGAAGAAAGGCGCGTAATCAAGATCGTGATAATGGATGTCGCCTTCGTCGTGTGCTTGCACAACGTCCCTAGGAAGAATTCGAGTCTTCGCATAGTGTTTAGCGACGATACCCGCCAACAAATCACGCTGCGTCGGGATAACCTTGCCATCTTTATTAGCGTTCTCATTAAGAAGATCGGCGTTGCTTTCTTCAATCAGACCTTCGATCTCTTTAGTCAGAGCGCTTTTCTTTTCACGAGCAATATCACGGTCATGACGATATTCAATGTACGAACGAGCAAGTCCTTTATATGGACCTTGCATTAGTTCATTCTCTACCGCTGTTTGAATTTCTTGAATGTCTACATGTTCGCAATCCTGCAGTTTGAGCTCTACCGCTAAAGCCACATTTTTAGCGTAGATTTCGAGCTCTTTATCTGCATGTTCCGCCGCACTTACCACAGCAGCTTCAATACGATCCTTTGTAAACGGAGCACGAGAGCCGTCTCTCTTGATTACGATTGTTTTCACCCTTTCTCCTTACCCAAAGTATACTCACAGAGTTATCCACAAATACACTATATAGGGTTGTTACTTTTTATTCTGACACAATATATTGTGGTGTATTTAACGAAAAGCACCAAACCAAAGTATTGATTCAGATCAATAAAAATTGGCTACTGAGCAAGAAGAATTCGATCTAGATGAAGTAGATCTCATATGAAGGAAAAACAAAATTTTTCACGAAATTTAACGCATTTTTGGTTGCAATTTTAGTAACGCTTGCGGCACATTGGCTGTGAGGGAATTTTAAAATGGCAAGTGCGATGAAAAGAACATTAAGTTATTACAAGTGGTTATTTTCTTTAGTAATTGGAATATCACTTTTTCCTACATTGGTGTCAGCAACAACGTTTACTACATGGAATATTGAATGGTTAACGCTTAATCCATCATCAAAGTTCGAAGCAAGTCAAAGGGGCAAGGACGACTTTCTCGCTTTAGCACGTCAATTTGAAGTCCTCTCGCCCTCCGTGTTAGCGTTTCAAGAAGTAGATAGTCAGGAAGCCATCCGTAAAATAGTTGGCAACGATTACGACATTTATTTGTCGGATCGTGCACTACCATCTAATAAACAACATCAATTCTCCGCGATTAACCAATACACTGGCTTCGCTGTGAAAAAGGGTTTGTCCATCAAAGACGCAGCGGACTTCCCTCTTAGTACAGGTAGTAAACTAAGATTTGCTTCTACAATCAAACTTAACGTGGACAACAAAACAATAAACCTGTTGTCAGTGCACTTAAAAGCCGGTTGCTCGGGAAAATTCGTCAATCAAAACTCATGTCATACTTTAAAAAAACAAGGAAAAGTCATAAATAGTTGGCTAAAGCAGGTCGAACAACAAAACGAGTTATACATTTTGTTGGGTGATTTCAATCACAACCTAGCGTATAACGGCGATTGGTTATGGAAGACAATCACCAATGGTCTAGATACTGCGCCGCGTTTAACCTCTCAGCAAACTAAAGCCACGTGTAAAGTAAAATCTCGCAAGAATAACGACAAAATACACCAATTTCGCTCTCTCATCGATCACATCATCGTCAGTCCAGAGTTAAGAACAAGTCCTGCTGTTCAAAGTCTCATGCCAGTCGAGGACGTGCTAAAGCACCAAATGAGTGATCACTGCCCTTTATCGATAGAGTTGTATGATTAACTAGAGATGACATTTCCAATTTTGATGTTTACAGTATTTTGGTTATTACTTAACCCAACCTTCAAGAGTGATCTTCTTGGTGGGCATAACGCTGTAATGTCACTTTAGTTGAGGAGTAATCCAATAAATACGGTAAGCCACTACGCTGCTTGTTTTCCGTTTTCTTTCCTTGAGATATTATCGCCAATGAACATACCAACCAACATAGTGACAACAAAACCCAATACGCTATAACTACCGTTTGCCATCGATGCAATTGCGGGTCCTGGGCAGATACCTGCAATCCCCCAACCTAACCCAAACAGAGCGGCACCGCTTAGTAGCTGACTATCAATTTTCTTGTTGTCGGACAAGCAGAATGAATCTGCACATACTGGCTCCTTTCTCTTGCGGATGATTAGCCAATAGCTTGGTGCAAATACCAATAATGCTCCACCCATTACAAACGCCAAATCAGGTGACCAATGGCCAGTAATGTCGAGAAAAGCAATGACATTCTTCGGGTCACTCATGCCTGAGATGATCATACCTGCGCCAAATAGCAAACCTGCAACGATAGATATCAACCTTTGCATATTCAAAACTCCTAAAGCACGTGTGTCATAACAAATGTGGTCAACATGGCCACCACCATAAAGGTTACAGTCGCCATTACTGATCGAACAGATAGTCGACCCATTCCGCAAATACCATGACCACTTGTACAGCCATTGCCTAATTTAGTACCCATACCCACGAGTAAACCTGAGATAAGAACTAATGGTGTTGACACGACCATAGCAACAGGGGCTAATCCAAACCATTTTGCGGTTGCTACTCCACCGACAACCATTCCCAATACGAACAATACACGCCAGCTTGTATCGCCGGCTCTTCCTTTATAGATTTTGCTCACTATGCCGCTAATACCAGCTACTTTGCCGTTGAACAATAGTAAAATAGTCGCGGAAAGCCCTAGCATCATGCCGCCTAATAACGATGCCCACGGAATTGAAAACTCCATTGTTACCTCACTAAGAGTTAAATCTAAAAATAATGTTAGTGGCGAAACTTAACGAAAATTTCGCAAATTGAACCCACTACAGAAAGCCCTATCAATGGCAATATAAACTATGTAATTGGCTTATAAGCCCTGCAACTCTCTGATCTTTTAAAGAGTAATAGACATGTTGAGCTTCTTTTCTTATCCCTACTAGCCCTGCTTTCTTCAATACTGACAGATGTTGGGAGAAAGCAGACTGGCTTAGGTTTGAGTTGGACTGAAGCTGGCCTGCACCTTGTTCGCCATCTACAAGTTGGCATAAAACAAATAGCCTATCAGGGTGTGATAATGTTTTGAGTACATCCGCTACATCGATGACTCGGCTTTTCATTTCCATTAAGTCCACAACGGCAGTCTCCACGATTTGATCATTTTGCATAGCGCGCATTATCTATCCAATTCATTACTTTAGTCAATACTTAATTAGCTTTTTAATATTTAGATGATTTTACATTAGACATTTCTAATTTTATTGATATAGTAACGACAAATGAACATTGAATGCACGTTTAGAACATCGCACCTAAACGACACTGACAGAGGTAAAGTATGACTAAGATTTTAATCGTAGGCGGAGTTGCAGGTGGCGCATCTGCAGCAGCAAGAGCTCGACGTTTGAGTGAAGAAGCCGAAATTATTATGTTTGAGCGCGGACCTTTCGTTTCATTTGCAAATTGTGGTCTTCCCTATCACATAGGTGGAGATATTACCGACCGTTCAAAGTTATTACTTCAAACTCCAGAGAGTTTCCTCGCTCGTTTTAATGTTGACGTTCGTGTTATGAACGAAGTCATTTCCATCGATAAACAGAACAAATTTGTTACTGTTCGCAACCTCGTTGATGGTAGTGAATATTCTGAAAGTTATGACTTTCTATTACTAAGTCCTGGCGCGGCTCCATTTGTACCGACCATACCAGGCATTGATAACCCATTGACTCATACCCTTCGCAATATCCCCGATATGGATCGAATCATAAAGACGATTCAAATGAATAAGCCTGAGCATGCAACAGTCGTTGGCGGTGGCTTTATCGGATTAGAAATGATGGAAGCTTTCCACCAGCTAGGAATCAGTACCACCTTAATAGAAATGGCCGATCAGGTGATGACGCCCGTTGATAAAGAAATGGCAGGTTTTGCACATGCAGAGATTAAACAAAGAGGCATTGATCTCAGATTGAGTGCAGCACTTGAATCTGTTGAGTATATTCCGAATGAACATATTGCCGATCAAAATGCTGGAGAGACAAACGAACATCAACATTTACAAGGCAAGTTACGTTTAACATTAAACAATGGCGATGCGTTAAATACTGATATGCTTATCTTGTCTATTGGTGTCAGACCGGAAAATACCCTAGCCCAAAACGCAGACCTCGAACTTGGTGCGTTTGGTGGTATCTCGGTCAACGAACACCTACAAACCAGCGACCCGTATATTTATGCAGTAGGCGATGCTGTTGAAGATCCTGATTTCATCACAGGAAAACCTAGCTTCGTTCCGTTAGCTGGGCCTGCTAATCGTCAAGGTCGGATGGCTGCTGACAACATGTTAGGCCGTAAAGAGAGTTATCAAGGCACACAAGGTACTGCGATTGTTAAGATCTTCGATCTTGCTGTAGCGTCCGTGGGTAAAAACGAAAAGTTGCTTAAACGTGATAATATCGCGTACGAGAAAGTATACGTACATACCGCTAGTCATGCCGGTTATTACCCTGGTTCGGAAATAGTCTCGTTAAAGCTATTGTTTAGCCCCGAAACTGGCAAAATTCTTGGTGCGCAAGCAGCAGGAAAAGACGGCATTGATAAACGTATCGATGTTTTAGCTGTGGCTCAACGTGCAGGAATGACCGTAGAGCAGCTACAACATCTTGAACTAACTTACGCTCCCCCTTATGGCAGCGCCAAAGATGTCATCAACCAAGCAGCCTTCGTTGCCAATAATATTTTAAAAGGTGATGCAACACCGATACATTTCGATGAAATAGATAATTTGAGCGCCAACCAGTTGTTGCTGGATGTACGTAATCCAGGTGAGTTAGAAAACGTTGGTTTCATTGACGGCGCAATTAATATACCCGTAGATCAGCTGCGCCAACGTATGGATGAGCTTCCTAAAGATAAAGAGATCATTATTTACTGCCAAGTGGGGTTACGCGGTAACGTTGCATATCGTCAATTAGTGAATAATGGCTATAAAGCCAAGAACTTAATTGGGGGCTACCGAACCTTTAAGTTTGCACAGGCATAGCGCTACCTATTTAATCTAAATCAAAAGGAACACTCAAAGAGTGCTCCTTTTTAATGTCCGAATTCGATATCAGTTAACCAAACAGACGCTTCCAAATACTTGGATTACGCTTGTCATGGTACTCCAATCTCAAGCTGTCCACTTCACGTAATGATTGCTTGGCCGCTTCAAGGTCACCCTGATCCAGTTCCGCATTGACTTCACTTACCGCGCCTGACAGCTTTTTGAAACCTTCCAAATACAATTCTGTTTTTTCTGGTGGATAATCACCTTGCTTTGAGTCGGCAATTAGATTTTCCAAATCAAGTACTGGTTTGCGCATTTCGTCAATGGACTGAGCTTCTGCTGCTTGTTTAAATGCTAACTTCATGGCTTGCATGTTCTTCTTGAGGTCCACCTCCTCTGCTAGAGCACTAGTAGAAAATAAAAGAACTGATGTAAGCAGGCTAGCCGTAGTTATTTTTATCATTATTATTCCTTTTGAAGATCAATTAGACCCCAGTTTCCTGAGGTCTGAATACCGAGTTTACTAAATCTCGTTACTACAACGTTAATGAAATTGTTTCTAAACGTTATTTACGCAAATCTTAGAATTCGGCAAACTCTTCTATCGGTGCGCGTCCTCTCAGCTCTAGGAAATCCAAGAATTGACGAGCGTTGTAAGTAATAATCTTATCCGTCGGCATTTCAACCGTAGTCAGCAATTCACTGGTCAGTTCGAATAAACCAATGGTATCGCAAAAATGTGAGTCACTGCCTGTAGTGATGTACCCACCCGCGCGCTTTACTGCTCGAGCGATGTCATAGCAGCGGTCCACACTTCCGACTCGGCTGTGCCCTCTCAGCGTTGAGTTATTGATCTCTATTGCGACATGATTGGCTGCCGCACAGTCCGCTACGCTTTGAAAATCAAAGTCAAAGTTCGGATTTCCCAAATGTCCAAGCGCATCCACATTGCCACTTTCAATTGTATTGATGAGCGCTCGAGTGTGGTCCTCCTTAGTAGAAGGTCTAAACACAGGTTCATGAAAGCTGCCAATAATCCAATCAAGTGCTTTGTATGACGTAGGATGTACATCAATGTCCCCATTCACATTAAGAATATTTGCCTCTACACCGCGAATAATAGCAACGTCAGATAGAAACCTTGGGATAACACGTTGGTTGGAGAAAAACCAAAAGTGAGGGGCACCTGGCATTGAATCAGCATGATCTGTAGTACACAGGACTTTTAATCCATGTTCTTTTGCCGCTTTAGCATTTTCAATAATGGTGCTGTAGGCATGCCCACTTGCATAAGTATGAGTATGCGTATCTACCTCAAATTTCATTGTTATCTCCTCTATTGCTATTAAGCCTCTATTATCAGCGGAAACTGTGGCACTTTAACGACAGCGAATATCGATTGCTCGCATAACGTAAATCGTCTTAGAAAAAATCGATACCGCCACGTCCGCTATTAGGGTCTTTTGATTTAGAGCGCGCTTTATTCGGCTCAGTAGATTTCTTTTTCTGTTTAGCCGATTGCTCTTTCGTCTTTTTTTGTTGCTTGTTCTGCTTATTTTGTTTTGACGAAGGCGCTGCTACCTCTGGCTGTTTAGGTTGCAGTTGTTTTCTTTCCTCAGGTTCAACAGGCGGTTTGTCACATACAACGACATAATATTCTTGGTTAAACTCAAAGAAGTCACCATCATACATTTTGCGTCGTTTTCGCGTTTCTAGCTCGCCATTCACCGCTACATAGCCTTCCGCTATAAAGTGCTTAGCTTCACCGCCGCCTCCAACAAGGTTTGCTACCTTAAATAGTTTGTATAGCTCGATTGGATGGCTTGAAACTTCGATACCAATAGCTTCAATCTCAATGGCATCGTCGTCATAGTGTTCGTCGTTGTATTCTTGGCTCATAATGTGATTTGAATCGAATATTTCCCCGCATTGTACTGTGTTGTTGACTAGCAAGCCATTAAAAAGCCCCGTAAAACGGGGCAATTCGTATTTTCCTCTTTTTCTCACCAAGCGAGGTTGTTACTACTCGCTGACACGAGTTTCTGAGCCGGTGGGTTACCATCATACGTCCAGATTTCAACTAAGAACGCATCAACGTGTTCTGCAGCTGAGAAATCGATTTGAGCACTCCCATTGTTCAGTGATGTAGAGGCGATTTTACTGTCGTACACTGGAGTGAGTACACCAGAGCCGTCGTCCTCATATTCTGTATAAACCGAGGCAAACGCTCTACCAGTTACGTCGTTACTTGCGTCAATGTCCAATGAGTAGTCTTCGATTGGCTTATAATCCAACGTATCCGGTATAGACAGATCACCCATTGTTCTTGATACTGACACTGTAACCGGAGCTGGAACCGGCTCAGGAGCGGCCTCGGTGGTATTCCCCGTAGAGCCCCCACCTGAAGAGTCGCCGCCACCACCGCCACCGCCTCCACAAGCAGTGAGTGTTCCGAAGGCAATTAGTAAGGTTATATATTTGGTATTCATAATCATCTCCTAAGGAACGTAACATTTGCCGGGCGTAGCATATTGCGATTCAAACCAGTTTTGAGCATTCTCTCCAGATGACTCTGCGTAAGTAGCAAATTGAGGATACGCAACCACCAAATCGATATACTCTAGTGGCCACTCCCACTCGTCATTTATTAATAGCGCCCAAGGCAGATTCTCTGCTGTCTTAAAGTACACGCCAGTATTTGAGTTGCTTACATCGACGCCTAAGCCAGCGAACATATCTGCATCAAATTGCTCAGTTGGTTCGTAGTTAGGTAGGTGCACTTCCCATTTACGCCCTGGTTCAGTAAACCCATCTCCATGATACGTATTGTCTGTAGCGAAAATGAAAGGGTCGTACGGCATAGCCATTAACCCAGTAGTAGTGCCGCTATTGTAGTTAACGTGAACCGTAAAGTTGAGTTGTACATCCTCTTGCTCAGCACATGAAGACAAAGTCCTATGGAAATCGCAACCGTCTACTTTAAATGTCGACGTATCGTTAGTGATGATAATAATCGCTTCATTAGAAATCAGTTCTAATCCACTTGAAGCCAATGTCTCGCCGTTTTGGATTTGACGAGTGGTAGCGCTATCAATATCGTCACGATTGACACCTTTGAGTCGGATAGCAAAGCCATTATGGTAAGATGCACCCACTGCCCCTAAGTAACCATCAATCTTAGATTTAACTACTTGGTCGTTTTTGAGAATTTCCGTGACGCGGTAACGCACAACAACATCGTTCATGTCATAGTCGGCGGTATAAGGCCAGTTATCCTCAAACGCAACAGTGGCGTAACCGGTGGCATTGGGATAATAGCGAACGGTGATGCCATCTCCAGTAACCGTAAGAGCATGATCCTCAACTTCACCACTCGTTGAACCACCAAAATAATTTAACCCTGTTTGTTGACTAAAGCGGAAACGACTCCAAGTTGTACCCACTGTTGCATCAATATCAGCTGTAAAAACTAGATCGTTGTTTCCCGCAGATAGCGATTCGTCGGTAAAAATCTGCTCCCCCGCATCCGCAAAGTCACCATCTTGGTTCCAATCTATCCATGCAGACAGATACCCAGAGGTGGAAGCATTAACCCTAACAATACTATCGAGCCCTGGTTCGACCGCAGTGACAAATCCCACACCGTTTTCATCATCAGTGCCTACTTCATCATCCGCTAAATTGTTATAACGTCCATCTTGTTCACCATCTGGTTCCCCACTTCCCAACCATGTACTACCGTCGAGCTCATGTCGTGGGCCATTGTCAGCAAGTTTTGTTGAGTAACTTTCCGGAGCATCTCCAAAATCAATGTTAGAGTCCTCATCTATCACTGGTGCATTCGCACATCGAGCGCCATCGTTTTGGTTCGAATTTGGACCATCGGCAAATTTGACAGCCGGAACTATGCCCGCAGCAATGTTTGCGGCATTACCCGGTGAAAGGTCAATGCGATAGATCTGACCATCTTGATTTCTCGACACATAATAGTAGCCATCTACATCGAAGTACCCTGCACCAAACGTACCCGTTTCGCCAGTATCACCAATATAAGTTTCATGACCTGTGCTAGCGTTAAACGAATATAAAGCACCCGAGCCGTTATCTACGCCATAGAGCTTGCCGTCGCTTGGATGGAAAGCGAAGTCAGTGAGACTTACTACCGCACGCGTCGTCACTCGATTAACCGGTAAAACCGCACTACTATCACTCGCGAGCGGTGAAAGATCGATAGTAAAAAGTCCTTTTCCTGTTCTATAAAGGTAATAAACACTTTCGTAGACATCACCGACATAAAAAGTGTGGTCAGTTGGTAAACCGGATGTATTCACGACTTCCGCTTGGAAGTCGCTCCCTAAGCGAACGATTCGCTTATTGCTAGTGTCATACCCATAGATATAACGGTTGTCAAAGTCGAAACCGACACCGTTAATGTTCACATTCATACCAGTATCACTTTGCAATAGACTAGTCGAGCCCGTAACAAGGTTGACACCATAAACTTGAACTGGATTAGATTGGAAGAGATAGGCTTTGCTTGGGCACGTATCAAACGGCGCGGCGTTGCTAGACGTACTAAACAATAGTCCGCTCAGGGCTAAGGAAGCCACCAGTCGTTTTGTGCCTTGTGGTAACATCTGTTTTTTCATCTGCTGTTCCCTGCTTATGAATGATCAATCAGATGTCTACAAAACTCATGCCATATATTTATTTACAATATTTCAAATAGTTATACTTTCCATTAAATCTATTTTCAATCTGCAATTCAATTTAGCTAACCTGCGACGGAAGACTTTTCTTTATGAGAAATAATGACCTTTTGAGGAGGAAATACCGTTGTTAGAACACTGGTAATTACAATGAGCATTAAACCAAGTAACTGTGTGTGACTGAAATCAACATCAAACACAAGGAATTGCCATAACGCTGTGAAAGCTAGATTGCTATAGATTAAAGGTGCTAATTGGGAATTGCTATCAGCAGTTGAATAGGCTTTGTGTCGCGAAACCTGCGTATTGATAATCAATAGTGCCATAATCGCTAAAGCCAAAAGAACCCCAGTATTTACAGCATTGTCGCTGAAAATACTCACATGAGAAGTCCAGTGAGAAAACGTCACAATCGGTAGTAGAATTAAACTCGCAATACCAAATGTCCAAGCATTAGTTTCTAAACCTGACATTTCCGTTTTTGACGCTTTATATAGGCTTAGTTGAGAGCCAGCATTAAAGAAACCCGCCAATAAACCGACCAAGAGTTCAGGCTTGATAACAAACCCACTACCATTATTGGCCAACATTATCACTCCAATAAATGTCATCAACAGCGCCACGATTGTTGAACGATGAAGTTTAATATTGAAGATTACCTTTTCCAAAACTGCGATAAAAATAGGCCCAGTTCCAAATAGAACTACACTTTCTACCAAAGAGAGCTTATTCAATGCATAGATAAAGCACAATTGGCACGCCCCAATACACAGTGCTCTTACAACGAGTAATTTGGCCATGGCAACATTAGGCCTTCTTATCTTAGTGAAAAGCAGTATCAAAAATATGAGCAAAGCAGGAAGCGCAAATCGTAAGAACGCCAATGTGGTCACATCAAGGCTTTCAGACAAGAATTTAGTTAATAACCCAGTGACAGATAAGCTAAGTGTCGACGATAACATATAGAAAACAGGAGTATGGGTTAGTGAAATTTTAATCATGTATCGTGCTCGCGAAATGTGTCTTTTGGGCTAAATTATAGTGATCGCGATCACTGAAAAATACTGAGTAATTATTAATGATTATGTAAGTTTTACTTACATAGAGTGATAAATGAAAAAATACCTTGCACTCAAATCCATCTATACATTCGTAGCCGTAGCCGAAACAGGAAGCATGTCCGAAGCGGCACAAAAGCTATTTGTAAGTCACTCAGCTGTAAGTCAGTCAATTAAATCATTAGAAGAACAACTCGATACTAAGCTGTTTCTTCGAATTGGACGGCGCATAGAGTTAAATCAACAAGGCCGCCTTTACTATAAAAAAGTTGCGCCTGCTCTAGAGAAAATTGTTGAAGCTAATGAAGCATTGCTTAACAAAACCGTGACAAATAGGCTTACTGTAAACATGGTTAACTCATTGGCTCTTCACTGGTGGATCCCGAGAGTAACCAATCTCCAACATTTTGCTCCAAATCTGGATATCCGTATTTCAAACTTAATTGGCAGTTTTAACCTTGAGAGAGAAGGCGTCGATATCGCCTTGATTCACGGTAAAACAGACGAATGGCAAGATTATTATTGTGAAAAACTGGGTGACGATGAATTGGTGTTAGTGTGTAGCCCTAACCTACTCGATAAACACGCAGTTATATCACTCGACGCTGTGCTAGGGGATTATCCTAGCATTTTGGTTACTAACGATAGACGGAAATATGATTGGGATACATGGTGTAATGCCAACGCTTTAACACTCCCTAGATACCATAATCACCTGATTTTTAATGCTTCTGTACAAGCTATACATGCCACCATCAGAGGCTTAGGCATACTTGTCACTCACCGTTTGTTTATCAAAGATGAAGTGGAACAAGGACTGCTGGTTGAACTTGGTTCCCCCATCCCAAATCCTTATCAAGCGTTCTACTTTGCGTGTTCTCCAAAGAGTTTGAAATACGAAAGTGTTATTACGCTAAGACAATGGCTGCGTACCGAGTTCGGCCAAAAAGAGTAGTCGATATAAGCGCTTGCTCCACCTATTATTCAAGAATTTTGCGACAAAAACTTCGCTCGCCACTTGAATGCAGGGCTTTACTATCTCGTTGAACCTCCTACAATGTGCACAAATTTCAAAATATAGGTTTTCACTCATGTCTATCCAATGGTTTCCAGGCCACATGCACAAGGCTCGCAAAGAAATCGAAGAAGTCATCCCACAAATAGATGTCATTATTGAAGTGCTTGACGCACGTATTCCATTTAGTAGTGAAAACCCTATGATTTCTCAACTCCGTGGCGACAAACCTGTCGTCAAGGTGTTGAACAAACGTGATTTGGCGGATCCAGAAAAGACGGAACTTTGGATCGAGCACCTAGAGAAAGAGCAAGGTGTTAAGGCAATGGCCATCACCACATCTAATTCTCAAGAAGTGCATAAAATTCTTGAACTTTGTCGAAAACTCGCGCCGCACCGTGAAGAGATTGGTAAAAACATTCGCACGATGATCATGGGAATCCCAAATGTTGGTAAGTCTACTATCATCAACACCCTTGCCGGCAGAACCATCGCAGTGACAGGCAACCAACCTGCCGTTACTCGTCGTCAACAACGAATTAACTTGCAAAACGGTATCGTGCTTTCTGATACTCCGGGGATTTTATGGCCAAAAGTCGAAAACCCCCATAGTGGTTTTAGATTGGCGGCTACTGGCGCAGTAAAAGATACCGCTATTGAATACGATGAAGTGGCGTTCTACACCGTGGAATATATGGCGGCTCAGTATCCAGAACGTCTGAAAGAACGTTATCAGATCGACGAAGAACTTCCTGAATCTGATTTGGAACTTATGGAGCTAATTGGTCGTAAACGCGGTGCTTTACAATCTGGTGGTCGTGTTAACCTTCACAAAGCTTCCGAGATTCTACTTCACGAATTGCGAAACGGTACTTTAGGTCAAGTCACTCTTGAATTACCTGAAATGATTACTGAAGAGCTCGTTCAAGTGGAAATCGAAGCTGCACGTAAAGCGGAAGAGAAAGCTAAACGCAAAGAAGAACGCCGTAAACGTTACCTAAAGAACAAGCGTTAATTCCTCACCTTTTGCTATTAGGAAGAACGAATGTTACTCGTTCTTCCTAGAAAACAGTCATTTATAAGCCACAGTAGTTTCTGCTAGAATAACGGTTTTATCAGATACAGCATTCTATTGTGAGCATTCTTGGTCAACTTCGCCTTCAATGGGCCAATAAAACGTTTAACTACAGTGTGTTAATGCTCATAGCGCTATTAGGCGTTGTGATTCCAGCTTGGTACTTCGAGCAACACACATGGGTTACACCATTAATTCTCGGCGTCATCGCCGCTGCGCTAGCCGAAACTGACGACAATTTCTTCGGGCGCATTAAAGCCATCACCCTTACCCTCATTTGCTTTGCCATTGCCGCATTTTCTATAGAGATTCTATTTAACATACCTTGGTTGTTCGCGATTGGGCTTTTTTGTTCAACGTTCCTGTTTATTATTCTCGGAGCCATCGGCCCTCGTTACTCTAGTATCGCATTCGGCTCATTGTTACTCGCCATCTATACTATGCTCGGAGCGCATGAAAGCACGAACATTTGGTTCCAGCCTTTGTTACTACTAGGTGGTGCGAGTTGGTATTACTTAGTTTCTATTATTTGGAATAGTTTCTGGCCAATGCAACCTGTTCAGCAAAGTCTCTCTAATGTGTTTAATGAATTGAGTTTGTATCTAGATGCTAAAAGAAACTTATTCCACCCTACGTTAAACCTGATTCCACAACCGCATCGCTTAAAAGAAGCTAGCCTTAATGCATGTACCGTCTTCGCGCTCAATGCTTGCAAATCGACGTTATTGAACCGCTCTCGACGTGGTCACGTCGATGGACCAAGTGATCGCTTTTTACAGGTTTACTTTATCGCGCAAGACATTCATGAGCGCGTAAGCTCAAGTCACTATCGCTATCAAGAGTTGGCGACCCAATTTTCGCATTCTGATGTCCTGTTTCGTTTCAAGCATGTATTGGAAATGCAGGCTAAAGCCTGTAAAGAGATCGCCTTTGCACTTAAGTTGGGGAAAAAATACTCTCACAGCAACGACTCGATTAAAGCGTTAGTCGAATTACAAGATTCAATTGAGTATCTGGAGCAACAAAATAATCCTGAATGGTCGCCTTTATTAGTTCAGCTAAATTATCTGTTTAATAACTTGGCTACTGTAGAAAAGCTACTTAGTAACGTCAGTAATCCGGATAGTAACGTTTTAGAAGACGGGATACTGGACGACACCAACCCACATACGTTCACAGCGATGTGGAATCGAATCAAAGCAAGTATGTCGAAAGAGTCGATACTGTTTCGACATGCCGTTCGCCTATCAATAGCGCTGACTATTGGCTATGGCATTATTCAAGGCTTCAATCTCGATCGAGGCTATTGGATCTTGCTGACGACACTCTTTGTGTGCCAGCCAAACTACAGCGCAACACGTCAAAAGCTCTCAGCGCGAATTGCAGGTACACTTGTTGGGTTATTTGTCGGCGTCCCTTTACTTACTCTGTTCCCTTCTCCTGAGAGCCAACTGTTCCTGATTGTCCTGTCTGGCGTGATGTTCTTTGCATTTAGAATCAACAATTACGGATACGCTACCGGCTTTATCACAGTTCTTGTGCTGCTTTGTTTTCATCAGCTTGGTGAAGGTTACGCCGTGGTATTGCCACGTCTGATGGATACACTTATTGGCTGTGCTCTAGCAGTAAGTGCCGTCTACTTTATTCTCCCGGATTGGGAGTCGAAACGTATGCACAAGATTATGGCGAATTCGCTGAGGACAAATCGAAGATATCTAATGCAGATTATCGGTCAATATCGTCTGGGTAAAAAAGATGACCTGAATTATCGTATCGCCAGACGCGATGCTCATAATGCCGATGCTAATCTTTCGACTGCGATTTCAAATATGTTGGCGGAACCAGGACGTTATCAAGTGGACACCGATAAGAGCTTTCGCTTCTTAACGCTAAGTCATGCGCTTCTCAGTTATGTATCGGCTTTGGGCGCGCATAGGCAACGACTCGAAGACGAGTCAATCCACCTTCTCGTCTTGGAGGCACATAGGACCATAAACCATCATATCGAATTACTAGAAAATCAACTTGAAGGTATGGGGAATGAAAATAACGTAACTACCGTTGATCAGTTTGATATACACCGACGATTAATAGAATGGCGTGATGAAGATGATCGTTCGGCTCGTATGGTCCTGCAACAATTACACTTAATTTATCGAATGTTGCCCGAATTCCACGCGCTAACTGACGCCCTGACACAACCACATAATGAGGGCACCAAACAGGTTTAGGTCTCGCTGGGCCCCGCCATTCAGGTTGCTTCTATTTATTGTAAGTGAAAGCAACCTGACTATTCTTACAGTTCAATTAACTGTTCCTTACAATACTCGGACAAATTCTCATCAGTTCAACGATAGATTAAGCATCAGCACCATATTACGATGTGAAGATGAACGGAACTCAGACTGCTTTACTCAACAATTTAAATAAAGGTCATAGAATGTCGACGCAACAGTTTGAACAGTTAAGAGAACAACTCAAATTGCTATCTCCTCAGCAATTAAAAGCGTTACAAGGTGAAATTTCCAACCAACTTTCCCCAAGTGCTGCGAGTCTACTTAGTGACGAAGAAGTCAGCGCTCTGACACAACTATTCCAGTAAATACCAACCGTTGTATTGTTTCAAAGTATTGCATTTTCTCTCAGTAACCCATTGGATTCACGTGTCAAAGTAATAAGATGTCACATAACCGCACTGGAACTCCTTGTATCTGAGTGTTAGGTGGGTAGAATCCCCTTCCAAACTGTTTTACTAAGATCCGCATGCCAAAAGTTAACCTTCATAAACGTGATTACCTCACTAGTATTGATAAAGATCTCACTTTGACTGAGTTCGATGCTAAGTTATCACCTAAGCAACATACACCTTCTCGAAAAGTGAATCGCAGCCCTTATCTAACTGCTCGTAATGTTGACTACCGCTGGGGAATTCTTGATAACTCGGAAGCCAAGTCACAATTACTCGATGCTCATACCGAATCCCAAATGGATAGCTATGCCAAAAATATCGAGTTTTTCATAGGCACTCTAAAAGTGCCTGTTGGTACAGCAGGTCCTCTACGGGTGAATGGGTTATTTGCACAGGGCGACTATCAAGTCCCGTTGGCAACAACAGAAGCCGCTCTTGTCGCTTCTTACAACCGAGGTGCTAACCTTATTACTGCTTGCGGCGGTGCTAGCGCTATGTTGCTTAATGAGGGCGTAACGCGCACCCCTGGTTTCGCCTTCAAGTCGTTAATTGAAGCCGGAAAGTTTGTGGCTTGGTTAGTAACACAGTTTGACCACTTTAAACAATTAGCTGAATCTACAACATCACACGGAAAGTTAAGCGATATCAACGTCAATATTGAAGGTAATCATGTTTATCTGGTATTCGAGTATTTGACAGGAGACGCTTCAGGTCAAAACATGGTGACCATAGCAACCAACGTTGTATTTGATTACATCATGATGCATACCCCTATCGAGCCTGATTATGCGTTTCTCGACGGTAACTTATCCGGTGATAAAAAAGCCAACTCTCAAACCCTACGTAGCGTTAGAGGCAAGAAAGTCACCGCTGAAGTTCTTATTCCAGCAAGCTTAGTCGAAAAATACCTTCACACTACCCCAAAAAAAATGGCGCAGTTTGGTCAGATGACCACGGTTGGCGGAGCGCTCAGTGGTACTATCGGTATCAACGCACATTACGCCAATGCGTTAGCAGCACTCTATATCGCTTGTGGGCAAGATGCCGCATGCGTTGCAGAGTCTGCTATTGGCATGACGCGTATGGAAGTGACTGATGCGGGCGAGTTGTATGCTAGCGTAACCTTACCAAACCTAATGGTTGGTACGGTTGGGGGCGGCACAGGCTTACCAAGTCAAAAAGCCTGCTTAGATTTACTAGGTTTGCATGGAACCGGTAACTCCCAAGCCTTGGCGGAAGTTGCAGCAAGCCTTTGTTTGGCTGGTGAGCTGTCGATTGTTGGTGCATTTTGTGCTGGCCATTTCTCCAATGCCCATCACAAGCTCGCTCGTTAGTCCATACCGACGACTAAAAACAGGGAAGCGAATTGCGCTTCCCTGCCTTAATTACTTCTCTACCGCCTGGTTTGCTCCTAGGTGATAATGATATTGTTTGAAGTGTCGTAATGCTTCGTACAGAGATTTCTCTTTAATCGGTTTCACAATGACAAAATCTGCGCCAGCAGCAAAGAAGGCTTGTCGGGTTGAATCTAAATTGTCTGCGGTACAAGCGTAGATAGGAACTTTTTGATTAATCGTATTCCGAATTCGTTTAGTCACTTCAATACCTGATACGGAAGGTAATTGGTTGTCCATTAAGATCAACTCAAACGACATCGTACTCAGAATCTCTAGCGCTTCCTGCCCGTCTTTAGCCCAAATCACATTCATACCGTACTTTTCACAGAAGGCTTTGGCAATAAAGGCGTTGGTATGGTTGTCTTCTACCAGCAGCACATTTACTACTTCAGAAAACAAATTGAAATCGATAACCGTTTCTTCAACACTTTGTTCAGCTTGCCCGATTGCTGTTTCTACGGGTAACCTAACTTCGAATCGAGTCCCGCGACCTACCTCACTACTTACATTGATTTGACCATCAAAAATAGTCACTAAGTTTTTAACAATCGCTAACCCAAGACCACTACCACCATACTCACGTGTCAACGTTGCTTCCGACTGAACAAATGGGTCAAAAACCTGTTGAATTTGATTACTAAGGATACCAATACCGGTGTCTTCGACATGAA
This sequence comes from Vibrio sp. SCSIO 43133, assembly GCF_023716845.1. NCBI lineage: Bacteria > Pseudomonadati > Pseudomonadota > Gammaproteobacteria > Vibrionales > Vibrionaceae > Vibrio > Vibrio sp. SCSIO 43133. Next base: position 434,045 of record NZ_CP068025.1, on the reverse strand, counting down.
TAGTTAACCAATTGGTTTTACTCGAATCTGTGGTTTTAAGCGCAAAACTTACCTTAACGTGCCCTTTGTGGGTGAACTTTATCGCGTTACTAACTAGATTGAACAAAATCTGATTGAGGCGAACCTGATCTGTATTTAAGGCTGTATTTTCATTTAAACCATTTTGGATAACGAGCTCAATATTCTTATGATCGCAAAGAGGCTTATATATACCCTCAATCGCAGTAATCACTTCTTTGAACTTGAAGTTATGTTTTTCAAGCTTAAAGCTACCATTCTCAATTTTGGAGAAATCTAAAATATCGTTCAACACTGCCAGTAGGTGTTCACCACTGTTACAAAGCACTTCAATTTGTTCTTGATATTTACCATCATCACCTCCTTGCTTAAGGAGCTGTGAAATACCTAAGATTCCATTTAATGGTGTACGAATTTCATGACTCATTTTCGCTAAAAAGTCAGTTCTAGCTTTAGCTGACCATTCGGCTTCTTTACGAGCTTTAATACTTTGCTTTTCTGCCTCGACCAATTTAGTAATGTCTTGGCCCTGTGATAGCACCAACGTACTGTCATCCCTAGTCTGAATCGCGGATAAACTCCACCTAAAAACTTTTTCTCCGATAGGAACATCAATACCTGTTAATGTCGCCCCCATACTCGCCTTCATAACAAGTGGCGTCATCTCGTTCACAAATAGAACAAAGCTCTCGCTGTTTGACTGATTTAATTCTTCAAACAGCTCTAATGATTTTTTCGCTGCCGGGTTAATTTGGAGAATAGTGGCTTTCTCAGTCCAGACAATGATTGGGGAAAGAGAAAAATTGAATAGATCTTGGAACAGTTTTTCTTGCTCTGACAAGCGTTCAAAAGTATTGCTTAACGTGTTACCAATATGATTGAACTCATGGATACTTGAACCAGCAAACCTCTGAACCCGCTCTTTATTTACAGCGACTTTGGTGTAAACCATCAGCTCAGACAACTCTTGAGTTACTTTTCTATTTAGCCAGCGCCTAGTTAAAAAAGATATGGTGGTTATGACGACAAGCGAAAGAAAAATCCAAAATAAATAGCTATTACGTAGTGCAAGAACACTAGGGTTTCGCTGTACTGAAAAGATAGTCAAGACATCTTGTTTCGTCCCGACAGTTAAGTTTGTTTCAGTGATCAATAAACGATTTAAATCTGTTTCTCCGCTATAAATCAAATCAGAAATTGATTTAAGCGTATAGTTGTCATCAGGTGAAATGGTCGACGCAATAAATTTATTACCAAAACGCAGAATAACATCATCACTATTGCTGCCACGCAACAAGCTAGCTAACAAACCTGCATTGTCATCTAGAACAACGCCAACAAATAGGAACCCAAGGACTTCCCCCGACTCGCTTTGGATAATTGGCGTACGTCGAATCAAAGTGTGCTTAAGTCCTAACTGAGAGTCAGTAACCAGTGCATTCCAATTACTGTGGATGTCTACTTTGTGAAAAAGCTCATTTAAACTAGAAGACTCCAAACCATAGAAAAGAGCATTGCCGTCATCCCAAATCACATCACTTAAATGACTGATAAATCGAAAGTCTGGAGAATGGATTGGCTCAAGGTTGTCTTCTCGGAGAAAAAAATAGTCTAACGAGCGAGAATCATGATTGTTGAAAAAACTCTCAACCGTATCACTTTTGGCATTACTGTCTTGCAAAATTTGTAACGAAGCGAGGCGATATTCGAAGAAGTTATGTATTAAACTACTCGTTTGGCGCGAGGTTCGTTGCACTTCTTCTTGCACGATATCTCGGCTTAAATGCCAACTTTGAATCAACACCCCTACAGTAAAGATCGTCACTACCCATACAACCGTACGGGTAATAAGCGTCGCGAGTGTTTTATGTTTATTGAAGTTCGTTAGTGGCATCAGCTTTTATCAGAATATCTAAATGCTTTCTTTTTCAATTCATCGATCCTTGATTGAGAATCTTTACTGGTAACTAGTTCAAAATCACCGGAATAAACCGTTGGTACGGGCTTTCCTTCAAGGTCCCACTTAATAGCTTCCGCCATTGCAACACCAGTGTCGTCATTCATTCTCATAACGGTTACATCAAGCTTATTATTAGCGATTGCATCAAGTTCAGCAGACCCTCCTCCCCAACCATTAATAACGATATCATTGCGTTTAAGCTGCTCTAGAGCATCAACTGCGCCTAGAGCTACATCCGTTGAGCAAGCATAAATAAAGCTAATGTCTGGGTTCTGTTGCAAGCTACTCAATGCCGCCTTGTAGCCACTCTCTTTGTTCGCTTTTGTGTAATAGGATGAAGCGAGTTGATAGTTACCCGAGTCTTCCATGTCTTGGATAAATGTACCGCCACGTGCATCGCTAACGTAACCTTCTGAAAAATACAAGACAGAATAGGAATGGTTATTTTCAAAGCGCTGTTTAAAGTAATCTGAGAGTAGATGACTGCCAATCACGTGGTCAAAACCAACATAAAGAAACGGAGGGTTTTCATCCCATGCCCTCACTGGAGTCGTGATATTCTGCAAGATGAGCTTGGTGTCAGTTGAATGAATTACGTGCTCAATGAACTTACGATGACGTGTCGTATCTAGTGTAAAAATCAAATAACCGGACTTGTTTTTTACCGCTTCCATCAGCGAAACACTTTGCTGTCGCAAATCAATATTAGGTCGAGTAAAAACTTGGTTAAGCTCGTAGTTAATACCAAGTTCTTCCATACGTGTCTCGAAGGCTTTGATGTTCCTAACCCAATAATCAGACACCTGTTGACCGGGGTAAACCACAGATATTGTCACTGGTTTATTTTGCTCGACAGAGAGTGGTGTTGGCTGTCGCCTAACAACCTCGGAAAGTTCATTGGTAAGCTGTTCTTGAACAGGATGGGCACGGAGATATTCTTGGTAATCCCAATAGCCCGGCAATATTTCACTCGCTGCCGACTGAGTGGCGAATGGAATGATTATGGAAGCTAGCAAAGTTGAATAGATTCTGTTCATGTGTTGCTTATCATTATTCTGTTATAGAACAAGTGTATACAACATCTATGTGTTCAGCCAGTCATCTTGCTACAGTTATTTTCGCTCGAAACGGACAGCCTGCTTTACTAGATGTTCTTTCTGCGCTTTCCTGAGCTTCTTGATAGCTATTTCTGTTTTCAGAGCTTCACTTTTGTTTTTTTCGGATTGACTCCACACAAGCTGTAAAGGCCCTTTACCACGCAGCGCTTTGGCTCCTTTACCTTCTTGGTGTTGTTTAAAGCGCCGCTGTAAATCATTAGTAATACCGCAATACAACGCCGAATGAGACGTTCTAACAAGGTAAACAAACCAAGATGGCTCTTCGTTTTCAACTTCCATGACTTAATTTCAAAATACGCCAAAAAAACAAGGGTAGCGATGATTGCTACCCTTTCTCGCATTACATAAGTGAATTGACCAGCGCTTTGAGCTCACTAAGCTCAGACTTTAAAGATTCAACTTCTTGCTCTAGAGCTTCAATACGCTCGGTCGTCGGAGTGGAGACGGAAATAGGACCAGCAGATTGCTGTGCAAACTCCTCAATGTCGATTTCGCCACTAAATAGGTGCATGTATCGAGACTCGCGTTTACCCGCCTCTCTTGGGAGTTTAACGACAAGAGCGCCGCCTTCACGACTGCTCATCGCATCTAAAACAGCTTCTACCTCTTTAACATCCGTGAACTCACATAGACGGTTAGTTCTGGTACGTAATTCGCCTGGAGTTTGAGCGCCTCTCAACAGCAAGCAACATACAATACCTTTTTCCTGAGCGCTCAGTTTTAAGTCACCAAATTCCGTGTTGCAGAACCTATGTTGAAATTTCGATACACGGCTATTAAAGCCACTTTCATCGCTCACTAAACGGCGAGAAATCAATGCTTGAGCTGCATCTTGAACTTCGGCTTCTGACAAAGATAACACTGGGTCACGATTGCTTTTTTGATTACATGCTGTTGTTAGACTATTCAACGTAAGGGGATAGTGATCGGGCGTTGTCACTTCTTTTTCGATAAGGCATCCGATAACACGAGCCTCGACCAAGGAAAGTTCTATATTCATTGTTATATCCTTTTATTCGCTTTAAACCTTACAGAAGTAAGCATACGTACCTAGTGTTCAGAAAGAAACGGAACCCTAATCAAATTGCCATCTTGGTCGACCATCACAACCTTACTACGGTTGAGCTCAACTTCCGTCACTTCCAGTCGAGAGCGCTCGTTGATATAAGCCCCCTTCAGTTTCTTTGACGGCGAAACTTGAGGTTCCTCTTGATTGATCACTATGTCACTTTTGAATTGAGGAAGTGTTTTAGAGTGAGGTAACATGGTTTTCTTTAAATTGACAAACATTGGGTTCGGAAATCATAGCGCTAAGTGAGCTATTAACTCAATTGTTTCTTTCTTGAGTGATGACATTATGAGCAATAGACCGTCAGTATTGATCTAAGGGCTGTTATAACGAGTTTTGTTATGCTTTAATCAAGCTAGATTTTGACAATAATTTAGGAAAGGACTTATGAGTAGCGTATTCGAGATCGTTGCACAAGCACGTCGTAAGAACAAACTAAAACGCGAGCTTCTAGATAACGAGAAAAAAGTTCGTGATAACCGTAAACGTGTAGACTTGCTAGAAAACTTGATGGACTACATCAAGCCTGAAATGACTCACGATGAAATCGTCACCATCATCAAAAACATGAAAGCAGACTACGAAGACCGTGTTGATGATCACATTATCAAGAGCGCTGAGATTTCAAAAGCTCGTCGTGATATCAGCCGTCGCATTCGTGAACTGACTGAAGAAGACAAGCAAATGGTTCAAGGTAAGAAGTAATCGCCTAACCCGATTTATAAGCCCGCTTTTAAAGCGGGCTTTTTTTTAACATCTTACTCAACAAAAACCGTTCTTCGTAACTAAGGTCAGGAGAAAAAACGTTTGCGTAATCGCTAACCCTCTCCGAACACAAAAGTGAGGCTTCCATCACAGAACTCTGGCTGATATAGTGCACCCGAATTAGCAACACCGTTCGAGGCAAGGAGCTTCCTCGTAAATCTCATGATGAGAAGAATAGGTACCAGACTCACTGGCAAGATTTAGAGGAGCACATTATGGACATTAATATGGTTGAGTTATTGGGTTATGCAGCATCAATTATGGTGGCTATCTCATTAACGATGAAGGATATCGTAAAGCTACGAGTGTTGAACTTTATCGGCTGTGCATTATTTACAGCTTATGGACTGGCTATTGATTCTATGCCAGTTGTTATCACCAACGGCTTTATAGCTTGCGTCAACGTTTACTTCCTAATCAAGATGCAACAAGAAAAGCGTGTTGTAAGCTCTAACGCTTAGTACAAACAGAATTCGAAAAAAGCCTCACTAGATGAGGCTTTTTTATACGTAATGGTTTCTTGCTTAAAGTCCAAACCAACGGCTGAACCACGTTATTTCACCGTAAGCGACCAGATCAAAAATTGTCAAAAACACAGCAGTAATAATCGCTAATTTCACCAGTTTATAAGCGATGAGCATCATACCAAGTTTACCCTTTGTATTTGAAAGTCTGAAAGATTTTACTTCCTTCTCGATGAATCACAAGTGATGTTGTTTTCACTTAGCTTTTTATACGGGCCGGCAAGTCCAAGCATTACGTATTAATCCACTTTTCAACAAAGCCTCCGCTTCGAGAGCATTGCAATTAAGCCAATCTGAAACCGATTCAGCCGCAAGCAGAGCTGGCATACGGTGATGATAGCGTAGATACTCCTGTGTCGGTGCAGTTGTGAGTGTGATAACCCGCGTCGACTCCGGATAACCAATAGCTGCCATATACAAAGGCGACTTATCTGCTGCATAAAATAAATACTTGGTTTTGTTTTCAGTGGACGAGGTTCCTTGACTCCATTCATACCAACCAAAGCATGGTACAACGACCCTATGTAAAGCAAAAGCTTGTTGAAAAGTCGGTTTAATAGATACCGTTTCAGCTTGAGCATTAATAATCAACTTACTACTCCAGCTTGTTCGGAGCCCCCAACCAAGTGGAAACTGAAATAATTCTTGTTCGGGAGACGCAACAATGCATTGAAGCCGTTCGCTCGGCCGAATGTCTAGATTGGGCGCAGCATAAAAAGCAATGCCAAGTTGACGTGATACAAATTGGCTAAATGGATCATCGATAATGTTATGTCGACCGCACATAGTAAAACTAAACCAGTTTTTTTTAATAATTATAGAGGATCACGTGCGATTTCTCTTGACGACGCAAGCCTTGGCTCTTAGTTTTGTTTACGGAACGCCTTTGCTTGCGCGTCTGGAACGGCCGAGATTAAGTAGTTCTCGGCCAACCCCTTTCTTATCATCATCTAAGAAAAAAAAATATCAAAAAAAAGAAACCAGCTCATTTGAGCTGGCTAAAGTGCAGTGTGGGCTAAATTGCCCCTCCTGGTATAAAGTAGACTAGTAGCGACCATGCGCCTATCCAACTCAGTACCACAAGCGTATCAATCCAATCTCTGTTCCACATGGTTCCTCCAGTGAATGTGGCGCAATCTGTTTCGATAGACTGCAACCGTCAAGATCAGTTCAATAAAAGCAATTTACGTTCCATTATTTTGGAACCGAGTCTTTGTTTTCTCGGTTTATTCTATTCACTACATACGGTCTATCCGATAAAAGCTTTATAAAACAATCAGCCATAGACCAATTTGTAACGGTACCTGTCCCTTCCATATTTAATATAGCGTCGTAGCCCTCTTTTCCTTTCATGGTGTAAGCGCTTGAACTACCAGTATATATTTTGTTCAACTCGATTGGCTGGTTAGCAATCTTAATATCTGTAACTCGAGCCCCTTTAGGTTTGTCTTTGTCATAATGAAACTCAAGTTGCGACGTATATGGATAACTGCCTGAACCCGTTCCTATAACACCATTACCTATTGCGTTGTCGATTGCGCCTTCGATGATACGTGGAATGTACTTCCCTTTTATCTTATAGATGCCTATCGGCACGGCAAAAGGCAATAATTTTCCGGCAATGTCCGCCACCGAAATAGCGCCACGATTAAGAGAATTGCGTACGCCACCCGCATTGTGAATAGCAAAGTCAACCTGATGACCAAGCGCTTTCATGGTGTGCAAAAATGACGCAGCAACGAGAGGAGCAATCTCACTACCGCCCTGTTCATCTGGGAGCCTAATATGTCGAAGAGTATAATTCAGAGTCGTCACTTTTTGCTCTTGTAATGCCTTTACTCTAGGACGGTACTTATCATTCATTATCTGTTTGATTGACGGATGTTTGCGACAAACCTGGACGTTCGGATGCGATTGAACTCTATCTAGAATCGCTTCATAAGGAATGGATGATACCTCACCGTCTACATCCATAAACACTCGGCGTCCGACTAACAGTTCGTTTTTGCCGTAAAAGCTCACCACTGAACCATCACTATCAAACTCAATTTCACAATGGCCCATCATCATCGCATGGTAGCCCGCTTGAACCACATATGTGCCATTCACATTAACGCCATAGTGATCTTTGGAAGCCAATCCTAGTTGAGAAAAGTCACCCTGTAACACATGGCTATGTCCGCCGATAATAAGCCCAACACCTTCCAATTGGCCCGCTATTTCAAGGTCGGTCTCATAGCCCATATGGCTTAAGATAATGATTTTATTGATACCACTTTGTTTAATGGCGGCGATAGTCGCTCGCGCAACCTCTAGCGAAGACTCAAAGCTTGTATCACAGTCCGGGTTCGCGATGTCAGCCATTTTGTCGATAGACAAACCAAAGATGGCCACTTGTTCGTTCCCAACACTCTTCACTATCCATTGTGCAGTTTTTTGCTCCACATCATATTGGTATAGATTCGGATGCCCATTTAGCGGAAACTCTTTGTCCCCCTCTCTAGAGAGGTTCCAGTTACCCGCCAATAACGGAAACTCTATTTCTCTAATGAACTTCCCAACAGGTTCATTACCCATATCAAGTTCATGATTACCCAGTGCCATCGCATCTGGTCTAAGTTCATTGAGTAATTCAGCGTTTGCTTCGCCCTTAAATAAAGAGAAGTACAGCGTCCCTTGAAAACAATCACCTGCATGTAACAGCAAGAATGCCTCATCATCCGCCTGTGCTCTCAGCTGTTCAACTCGAGTTGCAATGCGTGCAAAGCCGCCAGCGCTAACAAATGGTTGATATACAGTTTCGTTATGGACGATGGTTAATGGAAGAGACGTTGGTTCAAAGTATGAGTGAGTATCATTGATATGAGCAATCGTTAGTTTGAGAGGTTTATTGTTTTTCTTCATAGCGTTTCTCTGTTATCTCCCCTCTGATGTTAGACCGCTTTATGTGACATTCCAATGAAGTTCTTGAAATGCAGAGCACATTATACAGGTCTGTGTTTGATATACATCACATAAATTCTCTATGGATATTTGAAATTAATATGAGCTTGATTACAGCTCAATCTCGAAAACCCTCTTATAATTGATTGAGATAGTTAGTATTTTCGATTCTACGTACTAACTACAACTTAAGGAGAATTGGATGAAGTTAGAACGCATTGATATATCCGGTTTTCGCGGCATTAAGCGCCTCTCTCTCGCGCTCAATGACCTAACCACGTTGATTGGTGAAAATACTTGGGGTAAGTCTTCTTTACTTGATGCCTTGTGTGTTGTGCTTCCTGCTGACGGGGAACTGTATCAGTTCGAAATGAAAGATTTCCACGTAGATTACGCCGCTTCACATCCCCAAACGAGGCACCTACAGATTATTCTCTCCTTTGTAGCCACTGAAAGAAACGAAACTCACTCAGGCCGCTATCGCAAGCTCAAACCTATTTGGCAGCAAGACAGTAATGGAGTAGAACGTTTCTATTATCGAATCAGTGCTACATTAGAAGGCTATGATGTCACTCAGCATTATGCCTTTCTCGATGTAAATGGTTCTCCTCTACGGTTACACCATTCAGAGAAATTAGCGCAAGAGTTGATGACACTTCACCCTGTTATACGACTTAGAGACTCGCGTAGATTCTACCACCATGAGATGGCTACTAATGGTCATAACTCACGCTCTGAAAAGCGAATTAATAACACAGTGCGTCGATTAATGGCGATACCTGGCCATGTGAATAAAGGAGAAATGAAAAGTAGCCTCAACTCGATGAAGGTGTTGGTAGAGCACTATTTTTCATTTAAAAGCCACTCACGAGGACTTTCCAAAAATGGCAATCGCGATGGGGTATTCTTCTCGCGGCCTTCAAATGAGCAAAATCTCTCCCAAGTGATCGATGAAACGAAGAACCATCAAACGCGGTTGCTGCTATTGGGGTTGCTCAATGCTTATCTACAGGCAAAAGGTCCAACTGAACTCAGACGTTGCGCACGTCCAATACTCATCATTGAAGATCCTGAAGGTCGTTTACACCCAACTCACCTCTCCCGCGCGTGGAGCTTATTGCAAATGCTTCCTATGCAAAAGATCCTCACAACGAACAGTAGTGACTTACTCGGCGCAGTCCCACTGGAATCAATCCGCCGACTCGTCAGACAGTCTGATAAAACTGTTACGACAAGTATTTCTCCTAACAACCTAACTAAAGATGACTTGCGACGGGTTGGTTTTCATATCCGATTTCATCGTTCCCGCGCACTTTTTGCCCGTTGTTGGTTATTGGTTGAGGGCGAGACTGAGGTATGGCTGTTCAATGAGCTCGCTAATCTTTCGGGCTATAACCTATCCGCTGAAGGCGTTCAAATCATTGAATTTGCACAATCAGGTCTTAAGTCTTTGATCAAAGTCGCTCAAGCATTTGGTATTGACTGGCATGTTGTTACGGACGGTGATGCTGCGGGGAAGAAATACGCAACTACTGTTATCCATCAATTACATGGCGACCATCCGCGCCATCATTTGACCGAATTACCCGATAGAGATATTGAGCACTATCTGTATACACATGGTTTTGAAGATTTCTTTAGGGATCTCATCAAAATTCCTCATGACCACCCAATACCACCAAAAAAGGTGGTCACCCGTGTACTCAAAAAGTTTGCAAAACCCGACCTCGCACTGGCGATTGTGGCAGAATGTGAAGAAAGAGGACCAGACAGCATCCCTCTATTGATAAGGTGGATCTTGAAGCGCGTTGTGACTATGGCGAACGGTAATACTTAATGAAAAGCCTGATATCAATTGTTTTGATACCAGGCTTTAACTTTGAAATTCAGTCTTTTACTAACTCTTGAGTCGTTTTGACGGAAAGCTGTTGATGTAACCAAAGTCCACTGGCTTTCATTGAATAGCCAAACAGTCCACCAAGCACTAAAGACGGTACAACGATTTGCCAGTCACCATTGGCTGCAAAAGTTGCACAAGCACCAATAAACGTACCTGGAATGTAACCTAACCAATCACGTTTTGCTTGAAAACACATAAAGAATGAAACTAAAGCTGTCATTAAATAGCCAACGATCTCTAGGTTGACCAGTGAAGAGCCATGAATGATCACTAAAGCCCAAACGACACCAGACATATTGGTTAGTAAGCTTTGTGCTAAACCTTTTACACCATCTTTCGGTGATGCAAAGTAACTTGTACACCCTAGGAACCCGGCCCACGATAACAAACCTAACGACATCGCTGTCCATCCCCAGATGCCAGAGAGAATACCTGTGGTAATTGAAATAGCGATTAGTGGACTCATAAAGGGTTAACCTAGCAAAATGATTGATTATGCTAGGTTAACAAATACACTGAACATTGACGTGATTACGATCACGTTAAGATTATTTACATTACATTGCGTACATTAGTTATGTGATACACATCACTATAAAACTGAAGGGCGACCTTTCATCATTCGTAGCCCTTCTCTCTTTGCACATTCAGCTAAAGGGTTCTCGGCCATATCAGCACGCCAGATGAATGACAGTGTGCGTTCCATTTCTAGTTCGGGAACGTTCAACGCAACCAACTGACCAGCTTCAATAAAGCGCTCTACATCAAGATATGGTAAGCAAGTTAGGTATTGGCTATTTGCGACCATGCTACGAAGCACGGGTACGTGCTCGTATTCGCGCCAGACATCTAAGTCTGCAATGAGATGGTGGATGGAGCTATCAAAGATTTTACGGGTACCGGAACCATGTTCGCGCAATACCCAGCGCGCTTGCTCCAGTTGAGCGAGACTCACTCTATCTCTTTTTGCAAAAGGGTGATGGGCAGATGCCACCACTGTCAAGTGGTCTCGACACCAAACTTCTTGGTGAACTCGATTATCGTCGCAACGACCTTCAATAATGCCAAGGTCGTATTTGTAATCCAAAACACCTTCGATAACTGAGTCTGTACTCTGCACTCCCAACGTAATTCTCATTTCTGGGAAGTCGTTGTCGATTGCACTAATAAGATCAGGGACTAAGTGTTCTGCTGGTGTTTGACTCGCACCAAGCTTTAATTCGCCACTCAATAGATGCTGTTCGTAAAACCCCATCTCAATTTGCTGGGCGTCTTGTAACAAGCGTTTCGCTTTTGGACGCAGCCAGACTCCCCAATGGGACAACGCCATCTGCTTCCCCTGACGTTCAAATAAAGGGCGGCCAAGCATTTTCTCTAATTGCGCTAACGACATGCTAGTGGCTGATTGGGTTAAAGACAGCTTTTCAGCAGCTTGACTGACACTTCCTGTATCGGCTACTGCATCAAATACTGCTAACTGCTTTAATGAATATCGCATCTGCTTTCCTTCCACTACTAAATCCAAATTGAATGCCGCAATCAATTCTCAGGCGTCGACCGGACATCATCAGTTTCCCTTATGCTGCCCGTCAGGTGGATTTTTTGTGATTATTATTTCACCACCAAGAATCTCATTAACCTGTCAATCTCTCACTTAAAAACAGTACGTTATGGACAACAGCCCTTATTCTACCTTGTGCAGATTAGTTATCAATATTTCTGATTTAGATTTTAAAAATTATCAATTTTACCACTAGGTACTCTACCCCTTAATCTAGATTCGAACACGGCAAGGGGCCTTGTTCTCGCACTTTGATTAAGGAGTTATGAAATGCGCGAAACATCCAATACGACAAGAGTAAGGAGTCATTAATGGCATCAGCTAGCTCCGACAATCATCTGCTCTTTTCGCCACTTGAAATGATGGCAGAAGCTGAAAAGTTTGCCTTAAGTAAAGCGAAGAAAACCAGTGGGATGACGATGAGTCTGGCCATCATGGCCGGGACCTTCATTGGGCTTGCATTCCTTTTCTACATCACAGTTACGACTGGAAGTGCAGATGCAGGATGGGGACTAAGCCGATTAGCGGGTGGACTCGCATTCAGTATGGGTCTGATTTTAATTGTTATTTGCGGCGGTGAGTTATTCACCAGCTCTGTTCTCTCGAGCATCTCGTGGGCAAATAAGCAAATCAGTTTCAGAAAAATGCTGTCAATTTGGGGGAAGGTCTATGTCGGCAACTTTATCGGCGCAATGTTCTTGCTGTTGATTGTGTCAGCAGCCGGGCTTTACCAAATGGACAACGGTCAGTGGGGCCTTAACGCACTGAATATCGCTCAACATAAGCTTCATCATACGTGGGTACAAGCTTTTGCATTAGGTGTGCTTTGTAACCTACTTGTTTGCTTAGCGATATGGCTAACCTTTAGTTCAGCGAACGCTATGACGAAAGCTGCAATGACCGTCTTACCTGTAGCTATGTTCGTTAGCAGCGGTTTTGAACACTGCGTAGCAAACATGTTTATGGTGCCACTTGGAATCGTTATTCAGAACTTTGCGGGCAGCGAGTTTTGGGCGGCAACGGGTACAACCGCTGCACAGTTTAGCGACCTAACCCCAATGCACTTTCTCACTAATAACCTAATACCAGTCACGCTAGGTAACATCATCGGTGGCGCGGTTTTGGTAGGACTTGCCAATTGGAGCATCTACCGAAGACCACAACTAAAAGCAGCAAATGTCACTGCAATCACAACAACTACTGCGCTAACGTCAGTAAAGGAGACGCAAATGAACAACAACATCATCGTAAAAGACATCATGAACACTCAACCGGTAACGCTTAGTGTTGAAATGCCTACTGCTGTTGCACTTGATACGCTTTTAGACCACAACTTAACAAGTGCACCAGTCACCGATATTGAAGGACGTTTGGTTGGTTTCTTCTCTGTCCACGACGTAATGGTCGACCTTTGGTGCCAAGACTACATTCCGGAGCAAGGTCAGAAAGTGGTGGACTTAATGAGCCGTGATGTCGTCGCCATCAATGCTACCGAAAAGTTGGTTGATGTGGCTGAGTTTCTTTGTATCGACAAAGAGCAGCTATATCCGGTGAGCTCTATGGGCATCGCTACGAGTTTCTCTACTCTATCACTAGAAGAACGTGCTAAAGCGATGAAGGTCAGTAAGCCACATGTGTTACCGGTTCTTGAAAATGGCGTCTTAGTAGGTGTGCTGTCTAGAGCAGAAGTTATGAAAGCAGTTCGCCCAATCTATGGTGAGCGCCTGAATATTGTTGAACGTGAGCTTGAAACTGCATAGTTCGACACAAAAGTTTTTGGCTAGGAAATAAGTCGTTTGGCCGAAAAAAGCCCCGGTGTAAAAACCGGGGCAATCTTATTCGTAAAGACTTAGTTATTATTATTTAAAACGGTACTGAACACCTGCGCCAGCAGATACTTGAGAATTAGAACGCTTACCTGCTGTTTCGTAGTTCACAGTCATTGATGACGACCAGTTTGCGTTAAATTGATATGCACCACCAAGAGCAAGAGCTTGTTTAGAACCCGCTGCACCAATACCTACACCCATTGCAAACTCACCAGCATCTTGAACCATTGGGCGTGCGTTAGTCACAGCGTGAGATGTTGCGACAACACCATCCATGCGGTCTTCTAGGTCGAGCATTTTGTTGCCCATTGCTTTCATATCTTGTTCTAGGTTGTCGATGCGAGCTGAGTTGTTAGCAATACTTGCTTGGTTTCTTGCTATATCAGTTTGGTTATTGACAGTTGCATTGCGGTTTGCATCTCGTTCCGCTTTCTCGACATCAGGCATTGGAATGATATCATTCTCTGGTTGCGGCGGTAACGGTGTAGGCTTCATATCATTGTCGACCACTTTAGCTGATGTATGGTGACCATTTCCATCGGTATAAACTATCTCATCAATGCGACGGTTAATATTGTCACCTTCTCCACCATTTACGATAGTGATCTCCTCGCCTGTGGTTTCGTTGTGAAATACGATGTTGCCATCTACTTCAGACACACTACCGATTTTCTCGATTCTTCCAGTCGCTGTGGAAACATTACCCTTGTCATCGATAGTATAGTTGTCACTAAAATACTTTGCAGCATGTTCTACATCACTCTTACTAACGCTAACTTGGTCAAAGTTTGGTTCTGCAGCAAATGAACCTGCAGAAAATAAAGTAACTAGCGTAAGTGCAATTCTTGTTTTTTTCATTTTTAACTCTTCGTATCAATAAGGAAAATAGGATTTATTATTTGGCGACTATCCCTTCGCCCTATCGAAACATCAGCCACTCACCGTAGACCAATCATTTCGCCAATTACCGAGCCGTTCCGTTGGTAACTGGTGTGCTCATTGCTGAGAACGAGGCGAATGTTAGATACAAAGATTTTTCTAATGTAGTTGAAGAAAATTAGTTATTTATAGAAAGCAGTTAACGAAATATTAGTAAATGATTCGCAACTTAAGAGAAAAGGAAATCTGACGATAGTTATCAGTATTTTTGATTTAGTTTGGTTCACTAAAAAGCCCCTTTAAAAAGGGGCTTGAAAAATCAAATTAGTATGCTGATAAGAAATGGTTATTTCTTCACGCCTTCTACGTGAAGTTCCATGTCAACATAGCTTGAATCGCCCATGACTGGAATCTTGAAGTCAGCCAATTCTAAACGGGTAGTACCATTAAAGCCTGCACGCTCGCCACCCCAAGGGTCTTGTCCTGCTCCGATAAACTCTGCTTCAATCGTGATTGGTTGTGTTACACCGTGAAGTGTTAGGTCGCCCACCACGTCAAGTTTGCCGTCACCCTTGTCTTTTACACCAGTACTTTTGAACGTTGCTTCAGAGAACTTGCTTGCATCGATGAAGTCTGAACTACGGATGTGTTTGTCACGCTCAGCATGGTTTGAATCTAAGCTTGTAGTATCAACAACGACTTCTACCGCTGATGCGTCAATGTTTGCTGGATCATAGCTGAACTCGCCTGAAAAGTTGTTGAATCGACCTTTAATAAAACTATAACCAAGGTGACTCACTTTAAAGTTAATAGAGGCGTGTGCACCCTTCGTATCAATTACATAGTCTGCAGCATTTGCACCTAGCGGCAACATCATTGCCACTGCCATTCCTGTAGCGATTAGTGTCTTTTTCATTTCGAAACTCCTAACATTTTTCGAAGAGTATTATCTTTGTTAATAAAGTGATGTTTTAACGCGGCTAGTGCATGTCCAGCGGCGGCAATAATAACGAACCAAGCAGCATAAAAGTGAACTTCGCCCGCTATGTCAGATTGGTTAGCAAACAACTCACCTGCACCAGGTACAGTGAACCAATCAAATACTTCTATGCCCCTACCATCTGAGGTAGAGATTAAATAGCCACTGACGAATATAACGACCAGAGCTAGATACATCAGTAAGTGGCCAACTTTTGCACCTAATTGTTCAATAGCGTGGCCTTCAATTTTTGGCGTGGCAGTGACACTTTTCCAAAGAAGACGAAAAACCGTCAAACCAGCTAAGAGAATACCTATCGACTTATGCCAATGAGGAGCTGTTTTGTACCACTCGCTGTAGTAGGTTAAGTCAACCATCCATAACCCAACGGCAAACATTCCTATAATCACAATCGCAGAAAGCCAATGCAGTGCTCTCGCCATAGGGTTATAGTTTTTTACTTCGTTTCCAGTCATTACCAATTCCGTTATTTGATATTGCATCTCATTTAGTATCTTAACAACCATACAACCTTTGAGATACAGTATTTACCTAAATTGACACTTTAACGATAATCACTCTTTGATAATGTTCTTCAGTTTTTTCGAACAAGATATTTATTTATCAATTAGTCACTTAGCTATCTTCTGGCATTTCTATCTCATATAACTCATCACTAATGTCCATAATTTTCCGTTCAAGTACTTGTTTGGCATCATCTAACCCCTTGTTATAGAAGGCAGGACCTAGTTTTTTGATTAGGAAATCTAGTAAAAACTCACCATCGAACTGCCCTAAGTCATAGTCAAGTTCATCACTAAAATAGGTTTGTAAATCACTAATGAGCTCTGCTCTTTTTTTGCTATCGAACATGTTATTCCTAATTATTTGTTACAATTAAAGGGTTAACTATAACACTGCTTAAGTTAAGGCAAGTATTCCGCAGTGGATCCCAATCCCGCTTTCACAATTTTCCACGCAAGTCTCATAATCTTTGATTATTTTCCTTATAAGTTTCATTTTTGAAACCCATAAACTATCATAAAGACAATTTTATGGAGGAAGCATGACCGACGGATATCAAGAACGCATTTCTACACTGCTAAAAGAGAAAAATATTACCAATAACGAGTTGGCCGAAGCGATCGGAAAAGGTAAAGCCACAATAGGACGTTACCTCACGAAAGGCCCAACACGTACTTATCCGTCTATTGAAGATCTTTCATTAATCGCTGATTATTTTAAAGTGCAAGCGCATTGGCTTTGCTTTGGTGTAGGCGACAAACATACAGACGCTGAAGATATTACCCATGCAGCAAACCAAAGTGCGATCACTGTAGCTGTTTATAATCGTACAGAGGTCAATGCACTGTTAAGCGGCGACATGCCACTTTCAGTCGGATCTATACCTGTTCCTCCTGAATACAAAGAATGTTTTGGCGTAATGTACCCAGTTACTGGGTCCGTCTCCTATAAATGGGATTGTATCGCGCTCGTTAATCCAAATAAGCCTTGGGTTAACGATGACATCGTACTAGCAAGACTTCCGGGTAACCCCTATCCGGATTTTTTTACTCTTGTTAAAGTTGGTACCATCATCCACGTCTGGTATGGCGACGACACAACCAAGAATGCGATCCATCAAGTCAGTGATAATGATATTGATGTGTTGGGTGTCGTGCGTTGGGGCACTTGGGAAAAACGAATCTAATAAAGATTCCGTTTCAAGGAAGAGGGATTTTTCATTGTTGCAAGATATCGTAGTTCATAGTATTCGCAACTTTCAAGCAGACTGCCAAAAACTCTGCCACCAGCACTACCCTGCCGTCCATAATGGTGGAATGACCGAACATCACCTCGGACTCGCATTTGCAAGACGAGTTTCCGCAAGCTTTATAAGCTTGGGCCATAAGGCAAAACTTGCACCTTTAGATTCGAAAGGCGATTCGGCAAGCTCATGTAATTATCGGGTCAGTTCTTCTTTGGGGACTATTTGGATAATCACTCATCATTTCATTAATGCTAACTCTGCAAGTAAAGAGCGCCTATTTACTCACCTTCAACAATGGCAAGCAGAGAATCATTACGCCATTCAATCTAAGGATATTTTGGTGATTGTCGCCGATCACTGGATCAATCGGTGTGCTCAGAGCAGAGGAATTATCCATTGGTGGCAAAATACACTGCCACCCGATATCGACAGTTATGCCCGCCAAGGAGTTAAATTGCTTGAGGCCGATAGTTCACTTAGCGGCTCACTTCGAAATCGACTTGCGATGACACCTAGCTTCATTAATTTCACTCATCCGTTAAAACGAACGGCTAATCAAGACCCAGTGTTAAAGTACGTTCAGCTTTTCGCCATTATTTATCCATAACCCCCTTTGTTTTTCATGGTAGTTGTCATCAAACTTTAACTACAATTTCTCATAGTGGTTCCGTTACTAACCAAACCAGAGTTGAAGTGAAAAGTCTCAAACGATACCAATATGAAAAATACGCTGTGTTGTGTAACTTGGCATACCCTCGAGTATTCAAACAGACACGCTACGGTTTCGATCCTAACGGACAACGAATTGTCGCCAATAGATCTGGAAAAACCGTCGTTCGTATTCTGTGGAGCCAAAACAAAGAAGAAGCGGTCATCGTAATTAAAGGCTCTCACAGTCCTACTGATTGGTTATTAAACTTCGCTATGTGGCAAAGAAGCTGTCGACACTTTGGGCTCAACTACTCCATCCACGCAGGCTTTCACTTTATTCTTAACCAAGAAAGCCAACCCACACATAAAAAAGACCAATTAGGTCTTTCTGTATTCGAACGCACGATGAGCATCGCTTCTGAGTTGATTGAGAATGGTAAACGTATCGCGATTACAGGTCATTCCTCCGGTGGCGCGATCGGATGTATTATTGCTGATGCACTTGAACAAAAATACCCTAAGTCGATAAAACGCATTGTTACGTTTGGCCAACCTGCTATTGGGGGTTATGGATTTAAAAAGCGTTTTAAATTAGCCCATAAAACTTACAGAATATGTTGTGACCTCGACGTCGTCACGTTTTTACCGCCCATTCCATTCGCGTACTGGCACGTGGGAAAAATGTTATGGCTCTACAACGGGCGCATTTATGAAAACACACCTTCATTAGTGAGGTTTGGGCGTTCATTAGTATCCTGGTTAGCTCGGCCTTTTTCCTATCATTTAATGAGCAAATACATAAGGAACAAGGATTTCTTTGATGAACGTTAAAATGAGATGTGTTTCAAAAAAAACATACAAATCTATAAAAAGTTAATCGATTACATTAATCAATACTATTGCTATCGCAAATATGAGACAGATCAACGTAGTTAAGATTTTCGGCCGAGTTTTGTCTGCTTTTTATACAAGATTTCATCAAATTATAAACACTGAGACAAATTCACTTTCAAAAAACGTTAATGGTTCACCTTAGCTCAGCCAATAATAGTGATATTTATCACAGATATCATTCAGTTACTGAATTTGACATCCGCGATCAGCGTGCCATGATAGTTTGAATTTCATTTATAAAACGCTGTAAATGCTACTAACCGATAAACATCAATTTTCCCAACGAATAAGACTCGATCGTTCAGGGTGCTGTATTGCAACCTATAAACACTTGACCTTAAAAAGTGTGTTCCAGCCTATATTCAATATAAGAAATGAAATAATCGGTATGGAAGCATTGGTTCGCTTATTTGACCAAAATGACGAGCCAATTCCACCCAATCTATTTTTCCAGAATGACGAAATTTCATTAGCCGATCAACTCAATGTGGACAGATTAAGCCGCGCCATTCATCTGCGTAATTTCAGTATGTCCTTGTACAACAATCGACTTATATTTCTCAATTTCCTTCCGATCTCTAGTGAAAGGCTGGCGGCAGAAGGATTGAAATCATCACTGTTAATGTCTCGACTTAAAGCTTTGCAAATCGATAATAAAAGAGTCGTTGTTGAGCTTGTGGAGTTAACGGCCTTTAGTGCGAGAACATTGGCTTCAGCTGCACGCCAGCTAAGTAACGAAGATTTTCTAATTGCTATCGACGATTTTGGATGTAAAGAATCAAGTCCAGAAAGGGTTAAGCAAGTTAGACCTAATATACTAAAGTTGGACCGTCAGTTGCTTACTGAGTATATGAGTGGAAATCAACGACCGTTACTAACGGGTTTAAAACTTGCTAAACAATCGGGTGCGAAGACCGTAATAGAAGGTGTAGAGACAGAAGAACAACATGTTGCGATGAAAGCGCTGAAGATCGACTTCTATCAAGGATATCACTTGGCTATGCCAACTGCTTTGCTTCCTAGATTGCAACAAGTGGTTTAAAATCGTTTACCTAACATAAACGTCACGCCTTCCCTCGTCTTACCGCTCTGCGCCATTAACGAGGCTTCCCAGTTATCACTGAACTCTTTTTGCATTCCAACCATTGTCGACCATCTACTTGAAGTTTGTTTGGCACTAAACCGGATGTCTGCAAACTGTCCTTTAAGTTGCCTTTGATAATCTTGGTACTGTCCACCCACTACAACTTTCCAGCCGCTGTCCCCGATATTAAACCCTACTAGCGGAGTCACCACCAAAGCGTCCAAATCAACACCTACACCGGAGACAGCTGTAGAGACATATTGTGCATCTATGGTCGTAAAAAACTGTTTATGCCCATACGCTAAGGTTGTGCCTATCGATGTAATGGTCGACGTCGTTGCCATTCCATTAAGTTCTAGCTTTGCAATGTTGTCGTTAATTAAATCATTAACACCAATTGATATGTCCGATGTAGTGATCGCTTTGCCTATCATGGCGTTAAAACCCCAAAAAGGCAGCAACCAAACATCACCTCTCACCGCAATAATACTCGTTGTATTTACCGTTTGACTTGCTCCGTCCGGCAATAAGTCCCCTACCGCCTCACCGTCAACTTTAAAGTCGCTCAAGTTCATTAAGTCTTCTTGCTGATGAGTAAACAAAGATATCCCGATAGGTTTGGGCAGCCTAATTCCAACGCTACGTACTCGATCTCCAAAGAAAGGCAGAGTACGACCAAAATCTTCGTCCTTTACTTTTAAATGAGACGAAACGGCTGATTCATTGGCTAATGCCATGGTGCTTATCAATGTCAAACAGAAAACAACGTTACGCATGAAACTAGATAGAGCTCTAATAATATTAAGGGGAGCAAGATATTATCAGGTCGTCAAATACAAAAATAATTTTGATTTCATATATCTACACACTTGAAAATTGACATTACAAATACAATCTCTTGCTTACAAAGGAGTGTTATATGGAAAGTTCTAAAACCAAATTCAAGAGGCTCACCCGAGGAACTATAGCGATGATGCCGCTTAGTCTAGCGGTAGTACCATGGGGTTTTCTAGCCGGTTCATTTGCGATCGATTCTGGTTTATCACCACTAGAAGGACAAGCGATGAGCGCAATTCTTTTTGCAGGAGCGGCTCAACTTGTTGCTATGGGTATGATTAAGTCCGGCGCGACCTTGTTGGCTATGGTCATCACCATTTTCTTTATTACCTCTCGACATTTTTTATATGGCCTCTCAATGAGAAACCATATTTCTGTCTTACCGTTACGTTGGCGAGTCGTGCTCGGTTTCTTGCTCACTGATGAGCTTTTCGCTCTTTGCGGCCACCACGATCCTAAAAAGTTTGATCGTTGGTACGCACTCGGAGCGGGACTATCATTTTATTTGATATGGAATATCGCTACCTTCGTCGGTATCGTCATAGGATCCCAAATACCAGATTTACAGCAATACGGTTTAGAGTTCGCGGTAGCGGCAACGTTCATCGCTATTGTAGTGCCAAACATAAAAACGACGCCAATTTTCCTAGCAGCATTGTCAGCTCTTTTGGCATCTGTCGCGTTTGCCGCGCTTGATATTGGTATGGGTTTAGTATTGGCAAGCCTAATTGGAATGACAGTGGGTTATGTGAGTGAAGAGAGACTCAAACGATGACGTATTTAGTTATTTTAGTGTTGACCGCCGTAGTATTTATAAGTCGTTATTTGTTCTTAGAACCTAAAGTACCGTTGCGGTTGAGTAGTTCTGCTCAGCGATTTTTAAGTTACGCGAGTCCTGCTGTTCTAACCGCTATTTGGGGGCCTATAGTATTTCTACCTCATGGAGAGTTGTCACTTGCAGATAACTTACCTTATATGCTCGCCGCAACGTTTGCTGTTGCTATGGCATGGGTAACCAAAAATGTTTTATTAACGACAATAGTTAGCATCTTAGTGTTTCTCGTCTTAAACTTGTTGATATTCAAGTAATAATAGGAAGCTACTATGATTGCTAAGGAGCGACTCCAACTTGTAAAGATGATGAACTGGTTGGGTTATCTCGGATTAATCCCCTTTGCGCTTTGTATCGCTAGTTTTAATGCCAATGCAGAACTTTTCGGCATAAATACCAGAATAGTCTTCATCGCGTACAGTGGGATTATATTGAGCTTTTTGTGTGGCATTCTGTGGTCACATGCCTTGTCTGGCGAAAACCAACCATTGTCGCTGCCTATGCTTTTACTCAGCAATCTGATTTGTTTGATGGCTTGGCTGGTTATTTTGATTGCTCCACAACAGTTTCAGCTAGCATTAGTAGTATCAATGGTGGGGTATATCTGTGTTTGGGCCGTAGAAAAAGTCAAGTTATCTACGGCAAGTTCATCCTTCCCTTCAACCTACTCGACTCTGCGCAATCATTTAACATTGGGTGTCCTTGTTTCACACGTTATTGCGCTCGCAGGCTCATAATTCCATTAGCTATCCAACGCGCTTACTTAACTTTACGCTTCGCTCGATTAGACTGCCCCGCCTCGGGCTTCTTAGGAACCTCTCTTCTCTCGTGTAAAAGGTGTCGAATTGATAAGATCGGGTGTGGCAGTAACATTCTTGGTCCAGAATAAACCATGACTTCTTTCATCTGAGCTTTAGGTTCTGGTTTATAACAGTGTATCGGACACTTGTTACACGTAGGCTTGGACTCACCATATGGGCAACGATCCAGTTTCGTCTCAGCGTAGACCAGCAATGATTTGCAATCTTCACACAACTCATCGCTTCCATGATGCTTTTTGCAATAAATGCGCATCATCGCAGAAACTGTCTTGAATTCTGTGGCTAGTGCGCCATTGAGAAGGTTGCTTTTCATTCTATTGACCTATCAACAAATCAGAATCAATTTCAATATAGTCGTCAGCTGCTTGGATTAGGTTATTGGCCGTCAACGATCTCACACCTGCTACCGTAACTTTGGTGTTAAACCTCTGCTGAATACGTTCCACCAAAACTTGAAAATCACCATCTCCAGATATCAAGACGATTCTATCTACGCTATTTGCGGTTTCGTACACATCCAAAGCCAACCCTACATCCCAATCTCCTTTTGCGCTGCCATCTAAACGCTGAATAAAGGGCTTTAGCTGAACATTAAAACCAATACCTCTTAGAATGTGATGAAATTGCCTCTGCTTAGGGTCAGTTGACGAAATAGCGTAGGCTCTTGCAATGTCAATTCGATAACTTTGGCTCAGCTTAGCCCAAAGCGCATTGTAGTCAAATCGGCGACCGAACGCCTGACGGGTGGTGTAGTAGACATTTTGTACATCTACAAATATCGCTATTGATTCCATAATAAACATCTTTATCAATTTGCCGTCCATGATACCAGAATTCATGTTTGATTGTTTTAGCAATAGAAAACTCAATTGCTAAACTTAACGTATAACCGTTTGAGATAGCTCTAGGAGGTAACGATGAAAAATGTTGGACTAATCGCTCTGTTGACATTGTTGAGCGGCACCGCCTGTGGTTATCCAGAATATGGGTCTAGACACTCTGAAGAGGTTCATTACGATATGTCGCATCGAAGCGTGATGTACTTTGCACCTAGCAACGACGACAAAGTGAAAGAGTTTTTGTTGGGTACACTTACTAATGAATGCTCGTTAGATGAAAGAGATGTTGTCACTCTGGTTATTACCGAGGACGGGTTCTCCTCCCCTGCGTGGGTAAAAGAGACTTTTGATTACGCAACACTTATCAAAATGTATGGAATTAATAAGGGTGAGCATGCAGCTGTTCTAATTGGTAAAGATGGCTCGGAAAAACTGCGCTGGGGAGCAAAAACAGATTGGGCCCTAGTAAAGGAAACTATTGATGCAATGCCAATGAGACAGGCTGAAATGAAAAGAGCAGCCAGTCGCTGCTCTATCTAAGTACTAGTGGATTTCTTTTTGGGAAAGATGGCTACTCACTAAACTGGCGACCATTATCGCTAAATAGAAGCTGCCTGTAATCGATTCTAGAAAAACGAAAAACTTGGGAATAGCAAGTGCCGGTGAGATGTCACCGTAGCCAACAGTCGTTAGTGTGATAAAACTAAAATAGATGACTTCGAAAAGGTTATCCAGCCATGGTTTTGCTTCCAAGCCGTTAAAGGGTTCAACAAACAGTTCAAGCTGTATCAGGTATATAAACGCAAACGATAAGCCAAAGAGCAAGTAAACGCATATAGAGCCCACAATCTGATTCAGTGTGACTTTTTTAGGTGTCATCACCTGCTTCAAAGCGGAAAAGGTTTGCGCTAAAACGAAGAACAACATCGCAAACATAGTGACTAATGAAAGGTCATAGTCTTCAAAAATAGAGATACTACCTGAAATCACGACCACGGTTATCATTACAGCGTACCAAGATCGATAAAAGGTCTGTTTTCTATGTACGCCGACAATCGACGTACTCATACAAAGAATGAGTAGTGCGAGAACATAGTCTTGCGCATCATCTTTGAACTGATGAACGACAGCACTTAAGAAAAACAATACCAGTAGAGAACCAAGCAAGAAAAAGAAATTGTCGTCTTTAGTCATCAATTTCATTGTGTAATCCCTTAAACTCTATAGCATTTCTTTTGCGATCAAGTGTAGCAAGTAGGTTTCCCTTTCGATGCTCATCCCTTTTCTATCGCTTTCTGCCATGGTCTTTTCATTAAAGGCGATTGCCTCGTGGATGTTTATCCAAACCGCTTTCATACCATTCTTTACTTCATAATCTTCGTAAGCAGTCGCGCCAAGCTCTCGGTCGACTTTGCATGAATAACAGTAAGAAATCATATGCATTACATCTGCATCATCTTTATACCATGGACGAAATTCTTCATATATTCCAAACGGCTTAATTGAATGGATATTTTGAGCACCCGTTTCTTCTTCTAGCTCTCTCAGCATACCTGCGATAACGTCCTCACCTTCATCTAATCCACCTCCTGGAAGAGAATAGTCATGATAACGCTCCGTAAACAGCAGCAAAATGTTTTCACCGTCAATCGCAATTGCGCGAGTTGCATTACGTTTGATGATTTTTTTATCATCGAGATGTTCTATATCAGGATGAATAGCCGTGGTAATTTGTCTCACTTGTAACCTGCTAACCTATGAAATATTGCGAGAAGTCTATCACAAAAACATTCTTTTACACTTAGACACAGTTTTGCCCTGACTAAATAAGCGACTAACATAAATGAACGCTGTATTATTGCTCCCTCGCTTAAAGGGACCTTAAGCAACTAATATTATAAATTCGTTTGCCAAGTTCCTCTTACAATATGAAACTTCAAAAATCGCTAATCGCATTATCTATCTTAGTCGGCGTTCCAACGACTTTCGCTCAAGATGACACATTGTCCTCTGATAATCATAGTCCTGCTATTTCTCAGCAAGATTTTGTTCAACAAGCCATCGCTGAAGATCAGAAATTATCTGACTCAGAGTTTAACTCAACTCAGTCTTCACAACTGAATAGCCTTGGATACCGTTCCATATCTACTAACAGCAGTTTTGAAGAATTACGTATAGCAAATGAGTCAGACAACCCAACAAACTTTTATGATTCTCCATATCGTGTGTCTCTCTTTAACCCTCAGAATGGCGAAGACAGTGAAAGACTTTGGTCTCAAACTAAGTCTATTTTTGCGTATGGCGTTGGTGTGGCTGGTGTTTTAGCACTGATGCCCGAATCTATTACTAACTGGGAAAAAGATGATGTCCAGTTAATGAATAAGTGGTGGGATAACGTGCGATCGGGTCCTGTCTGGGATCGCGATGACCACATTATCAACTACATCGGACACCCTTATTTTGGTGGTGTTTATTACCAAGCTGCTCGGAAATCTGGTTATAGACAATGGGATGCGTTTATGTATTCCACACTTATGTCCACCTTTTATTGGGAATATGGTATCGAAGCCTTTGCAGAGATCCCATCAATTCAAGATTTGGTTGTTACCCCTACCCTTGGCTGGGTATATGGTGAATGGGCATTCAACAAAGAAAAAGAAATTCGCTTACGAGGAGGAACTGTTTGGGGTTCTGATGCCCTAGGTTCAACAGCTTTGTTCTTCCTAGACCCTGTCGATAGTCTGGGGCGAGGCGTAAACAACATTGCAGGGCGCGAAGTAATTAAAGCTGGTACTGGTTTCGTCGGCGTTCATTCCAATGTCATGCGCAATGGTGAAGTAGAGACTAAGTACCAAATGCAAGTTAACTATGCCTTTGGTGCAGGTGAAACGGATGACAGCCTTAAACGTAGACAGAAAAAGAACTACCACCAGTACACAGACGACCCCGTTACCTACGGTATCGTTGGTGTGAGTGCCGGCTTTGCGTATCCGCAATTGGATAACGAACGTAACCTGAAAAACGACTTTGCTCCTGCCTTTACATTGGGCTTGTACTTCACAGAGCAGTTTTCTACTCGCTTAGGCTATATGCAAGGAAATTATGACTCGACGGTAAGCAACGAAAAGCACATCTATGAGAACTATAGCTTAGATGTTCAGTACTACTTTATGCCCGGCAGCGCATTTAAACCTTATTTAAATGCTGGCGTAGGTGAAGCCATGTTGGATAAAGACCGCGATACTAAAAAGCTACAATGGAACATTGGCACTGGTGTTCACTATTCCCTCAATGCCAATTGGTCTCTGCAGGCTGACTGGAAATACGCTTACCATCGTAATTCTGGTGCTCGAGACCAACTATGGGGAACTCGACTTATCTACCGTTTTGGTGAAGGTAACAAGTATATTTAGCGCTTCGAAGCGACTAAACGGTGAGTTTCATACTCACCGTTTTTGTTCTTATTTAATCAATGAAGCACCGTTTGTAGGAATTTTGGGAACGAAACGACAATTGACCGGTCATTCTCATAAAATATTGAATAATTTGACTCAATCAAAACACTTTTCCTTTGAAATCTCCTACACTTAACTCAAAGCGTGAATTCCAACTAGGAGAAAGAATGAAAAAGTTACAATGGGTGATTGGCGCATTAGCGGTGGGAGTTATGGCTGGTTGTGCGAGCGAGCCAGATAAATATGATGTAGACGAAATAACGGTTGAAAGTGACCCTGCTTATGTTTACTGCGTTGAGCAAGGACATAAATTAGAAAGATTCTCAGAAGAAGGTAAACGTGTACCTTATTGCGTTATCTCTGACGACGAACGTTACACCGTTTGGGACTACTACGAAAATAGAGATAAAGAGCAAAACAATTAGTCGCTATTTATTAAATAAAAGAGCCAGAGAATTATCTCTGGCTCTTTTATTTCACAATATGCCTTAAAGTTATTCCCAATCGAGAATAACTTTTCCAGACTGCCCGCTGCGCATGACGTCGAAGCCTTCTTGGAAATCATCAATCTTATAATGGTGAGTGATAATTGGCGTCAGATCTAAGCCAGATTGAATCAAGCTTGCCATCTTATACCATGTTTCGAACATTTCACGGCCGTAGATACCTTTGATCACCAGACCTTTGAAGATCACTTGGTTCCAATCGATACCCATGTCTGATGGTGGAATACCTAGTAGTGCGATACGACCACCGTGGTTCATGGTTTCAAGCATTGAACTAAATGCCGCTTGAACACCAGACATTTCAAGACCTACATCGAAGCCTTCAGTCATGCCTAGTTCTGCCATCACATCTTTTAGGTTTTCTTTCGCAACGTTTACGGCACGTGTTACACCCATCTGTCTTGCAAGATCTAAACGGTATTCGTTAACGTCAGTAATAACTACGTGGCGCGCACCTACATGCTTGGCAACCGCAGCAGCCATAATACCGATAGGGCCAGCGCCTGTAATCAGTACATCTTCACCAACTAGGTCAAAAGACAGCGCAGTGTGAACTGCGTTTCCGAACGGGTCAAAAATAGATGCTAGATCGTCAGAGATACCTTCAGGGATCTTAAACGCATTGAACGCTGGAATAACCAAGTATTCAGAGAACGCACCAGTGCGGTTTACACCAACACCAACTGTGTTGCGGCATAGGTGAGTACGACCGCCACGGCAGTTACGGCAGTGTCCGCAAGTAATGTGGCCCTCGCCAGATACGCGGTCGCCAATTTCGAAACCACGAACTTCTTGGCCAATACCAACTACTTCACCTACATATTCGTGACCGACAACCATAGGAACCGGAATCGTGTTTTGTGACCACTCATCCCAGTTATAGATGTGTACATCAGTACCACAAATTGCCGTTTTCTTAATACGAATTAGAATGTCGTTGTGACCAAGTTCAGGCTTGTCCACTTCGGTCATCCAAATGCCTTGCTCAGGCTTTAGCTTAGATAGCGCTTTAATTTTCATAATGTAACCTTAAAGACAGGTTTCAGGTTCTTAACCTGAAACCCTAAAAACCTTAGATAAGACCCATATCCTTGCCAACTTCGATGAATGCATCGATAGCGCGGTCAAGTTGCTCACGAGAATGAGCCGCAGACATTTGAGTACGAATACGAGCTTGGCCCTTAGGTACTACTGGGAAAGAGAAACCAATAACGTAGATACCTTTCGCTAACGCACGCTCAGCAAACTCTGCAGCCACTTTTGCGTCGCCTAGCATGATTGGAATGATTGCATGATCGGCACCACCCATAGTGAAACCAGCACCTTCCATACGAGTACGGAAATGAGAGGCGTTCTCCCATAGGCGTTCACGTAGGTCACCACTCTCTTGTAGCAAATCTAGAACACGGATAGAGGCATTTACGATAGCTGGTGCTACAGAGTTAGAGAACAGGTATGGACGTGAACGCTGACGTAACCAGTCAATCACTTCTTTCTTACCAGAAGTATAGCCGCCTGACGCACCACCCATCGCTTTACCTAGCGTACCAGTGATAATGTCGATACGGTCTACAACGTCGTGGAACTCATGTGTACCCGCGCCGTTCTTACCCATAAAGCCAACTGCGTGAGAGTCATCAACCATCACTAGTGCATCGTACTTATCTGCCAAATCGCAGATTGCAGGAAGGTTTGCAACCACACCGTCCATCGAGAATACACCGTCAGTTACGATTAGCTTATGGCGAGCACCTGCTTCGTTAGCAGCGATCAGTTGCTGCTCAAGCTCTTCCATATTGTTATTAGAGTAACGGTAACGCATTGCTTTACACAAACGGACACCATCAATGATAGAAGCGTGGTTTAGCGCATCAGAAATGATGGCATCTTCTTTACCCAAGATAGTTTCGAACAAACCTGTGTTTGCATCGAAGCATGATGTGTAAAGGATAGTGTCTTCTTTACCTAGGAATGTAGACAGTTTCTGCTCAAGTTCTTTGTGAATGTCTTGAGTACCACAGATAAAACGAACTGAAGCCATACCAAAGCCGTTTTTATCCATGCCCGCTTTACCAGCGTCGATAAGTGCAGGATGGTTTGCAAGGCCAAGATAGTTGTTCGCGCAGAAGTTTAGTACTTCTTCACCTGTTGAGATTTCAACAGCCGCTTGTTGTTGAGAAGTGATAATGCGCTCAGACTTGTAAAGTCCTTCAGCTTTTACTTCTTCAATTTGCTCTTGGATTTGCTTATAAAACGCAGAAGACATAGTGGATTCCTTTTTCTATCCTATTTATCAATAGGTTATGTAGGGAGGTGATATTTACAGCGTATTGATTCGCCTTATATCTAGATTGGAATCATTTTAGTTCATTGTGGTGCAAACGATTATCCCTTAAGATGGAAAACCATTAGTGAATCTGAGGCAACAATAATGTTCAGCCATAAGTTATTGAGTTTACTACCTGACCTCGCGTCTTTTATTTTGGTGGTAAACGAAGGCAGCTTTACCGCTGCGGCAAAAAAGCTGGGGGTCACGCCATCCGCGCTATCTAAAACCATTACTCGTCTCGAAAGTGCACTATCGGCAAAGTTGTTTGAGCGCACCACGCGAAAGTTGGTTATCACTCAGGCTGGGCAAAAGGTTTACGACCAAAGTGTGTTAATGGTGAACGCGGCACAACAGGCCATTGACGTCTCTCAATCCGACCATACTGAGCCAAGCGGATCTATTACTGTCGCCGCACCGGAAGCGTTTCTTAACTCAGTATTACAACCTTTTATTACTCCCTTTCTAGTGCGATATCCGGAGATTCAATTGAAAGTTCGCGCCGTTGATGGCGAAATCGACCTGTTGCGCATGGGCATCGACGTTGCATTCAAGCTTACTGACAAACCAGACGAAAACCTCGTTATGAAAGAGTTAGGACCAACCAACCTCGTACTGTGTGCCAGTCCCGATTACATTGCTAAGCGTGGACTGCCCTATACACCAAGTGATCTTGAGAAACATGACTGCCTCTATCTTGCTGAAACGGAACGCGACAACACTTGGGATTTTCTCAAAGACGATGAGTTTCATACTGTGAAAGTAGCAGGACGCTATGCCATCAACCACTCTCAGATGCGCCTCCATGGCGTTAAACAAGGTCTCGGCATCGGAATATTTCATGATTTTGTTATTTCTGAAGCCATAGAAGATGGCAGTGTTGTGCCCGTCCTCTCGGATTGGACCATCAAGAGTAACTACCATGGAGCCGTTGCACTCCAATACGCACAAACCAAGTATATGCCGGCCCGCTTACGCGTGTTTATTGACTATGTCGTCAAGGAACTGCCATCCAAGCTAACCAATTAACGACGGAAGACAAAATGCTTAATGGGATCCATCACACCGCCATCATTTGTTCCGACTACGCAAAGTCGAAACACTTTTATGTCAACATACTAAAGCTGGAAATCATCGACGAGAACTATCGCGAACATCGAGACTCCTATAAACTAGATCTCGCCTTACCTGATGGCACGCAACTTGAGCTGTTCACTTTCCCTGGAGCTCCTGAACGTCCTAGCTTTCCAGAAGCTATGGGTTTAAGACATTTAGCATTTAATGTCACCAAACTAGAGCAAATTGTCGATTATCTAAAAGCAAATGATATTGACGTAGAACCAATACGAATTGACGAATACACTGGTAAGCGTTTTACGTTTTTCCAAGATCCTGACGGTCTACCACTCGAACTATGTGAAGAGATCTAGAGCTCAAGACCCACATATGTCAGAAAACCTGTTGTAGTTGCCCAACCTCTACATGAAATTACAACAGGTAATACCAGTGACATATATCACACCAAACAATCGCGCTCGTTCAAAACCAGTCGATATCCCCAGATTTGATTTTCAATTCCATATATTAATTCACATAAGTACCCCTGTAAGGTTAATTTTACTAGTATCAGGGCATCTAAATGCGGCACTTTTTAACAATTTGATTACACTTATAGTATCAATGATTCTTTTGTCTTCAGACGATTACCATCATGTCTGAAAACAAAAATCAAGGTTGTACCCTGGGATTTTCTAGCACTAGCTCTTATCAGAGCGTGCGAAAAGGAGTTCGAGATGAACGTACAAGCATTACCCATGCATCGTTTTATCGACTACCAAGGTAATCTCGTTAAGCCGTTGCCCCACTGGGCAGATGAGAACACCTTACTTCAGTTCTATCGCGACATGGTAGTTGCGAGAACATACGATGCAAAAGCCGTTGCTCTTCAGCGAACCGGCAAACTTGGTACCTACCCTTCCCATCTTGGCGCAGAAGCCATCGGTATCGCCATCGGTCACGCTCTCACAAGATCAGACGTCTTTGTTCCTTATTACCGTGATATGCCCGCTCTCTGGGTTCGTGGTATCGCTATAGAGAAAAACCTCCAATACTGGGGAGGCGATGAGCGAGGCAGTGATTTCGAATTTGATGATGGCTCACCATGCACCGATCTTCCCTTCTGCGTTCCTATCGCCACACAATGCACTCATGCCGTAGGAGTGGCGTCCGCGTTAAAAATTAAGGGGAAGCACGATGTCGCTTTGGTAACTTGTGGAGATGGAGCCACATCTAAAGGCGACTTCTTGGAATCACTCAACTGTGCTGGTGCATGGAACATTCCTTTGATTTTTGTCGTCAACAATAACCAATGGGCGATTTCCGTCCCTCGCTCGCTACAATGTGGCGCAGAATTTTTAGCAGACAAAGCGGTTGGAGCAGGATTACCCGGCCTGACAGTAGACGGCAACGATGTTATTGCGATGTATGACACCGTTTTACAAGCGGTCGATCGAGCTAGAAAAGGAAAAGGAGCCACTTTGATTGAAGCTATCAGCTATCGACTAAGTGACCATACTACCGCTGATGATGCTAGTCGTTACCGTAGTGATTCAGAGCTACAACAAGCGTGGGACTATGAACCAATAAAACGTCTGAAATCCTATCTAATCGCGCGCAGCCTTTGGTCTGATGAACAGGAACAGTTACTGGTTCAAGAAGCCAAAACCATCGTTGAAGAGGCTGTTACTCGCTATTTAGCCACCCCACCTCAACCACCAGAGTCGGCATTCGATTATCTCTACGAAGCCCCGCCAAGCGAACTAGCACCACAAAGAGATACGCTGATTAATAAGACGTTGCGAATACAGGGAGGCAAACATGATTAATCAACAAACTCCCGAAATCACGCTCATTGAAGCGGTTAACTTGGCACTTCATTATGAAATGGAGCACGACAACAACGTCGTGCTACTAGGCGAAGACGTTGGAGACAACGGCGGTGTGTTTCGCGCTACTGTCGGTTTAAAAGAGAAATTTGGATTAAGAAGGGTGATTGATACTCCTCTTGCCGAAGCCCTAATAGGAGGTGTTGCAGTTGGCATGGCAACACAAGGGTTAAGACCTATTGCGGAATTTCAATTTCAGGGCTTTGTCTTTCCTGCGATGGAACACCTCATCTGTCATGCTGCAAGAATGAGAAACCGCACTAGAGGTCGGTTAACCTGCCCTGCGGTATTTCGGGCACCGTTTGGTGGCGGCATACACGCCCCTGAGCATCATTCTGAAAGCATCGAAACCCTGTTTGCTCATATTCCTGGATTAAAGGTCGTCGTTCCCTCCTCTCCTCAACGAGCATACGGACTTCTGCTAGCTGCGATTCGTAGTAACGACCCTGTAATGTTTTTCGAGCCAAAGCGAATCTATCGAACAGTCAAATCACCCGTAGTAAACGATGGACAAGCTCTGCCTCTTGATACCTGCTACACACTAAGAAAAGGACGAGATCTCACGGTCGTCACTTGGGGAGCTTGTGTAGTTGAAACCCTGCAAGCCGCCCAATCGCTTTCGGAACAAGGAATTGAAGCAGAAGTCATCGATCTCGCGAGTATAAAGCCTCTCGATATGGACACCATTATTAAATCACTGGAAAAAACCGGGCGTTTACTTGTCGTCCATGAAGCAAGCCAAAGCTGTGGTGTCGGAGCGGAGATCATTACTCGAGTTTCCGAACATTCTATGTGTCTTCTCAAAGCCCCACCTAGGCGTGTTACTGGGCTCGACACCGTTATGCCATATTACAAAAACGAAGACTATTTCTTAATTCAAGAACAAGACATCACACTTGCCGCACGCGAACTTGTGGAGGG
Source organism: Vibrio sp. SCSIO 43133 (assembly GCF_023716845.1). Classification (NCBI taxonomy): domain Bacteria; kingdom Pseudomonadati; phylum Pseudomonadota; class Gammaproteobacteria; order Vibrionales; family Vibrionaceae; genus Vibrio; species Vibrio sp. SCSIO 43133. The sequence goes on along the minus strand of NZ_CP068025.1, from coordinate 400,618 downwards.
CTGGAAATGAAGTCATTTTTATTACCAGATTTAGGGGAAGGACTCGCTGAGTCTGAAATTGTTCAATGGCATGTTAACGTTGGTGAACATGTAGACGTTGATCAGGTGATCTTAACCGTCGAAACCGCGAAAGCCGTTGTAGAAGTGCCAGCACCTTACAGTGGGAAAATCGTCAGCCGTCATGGGGAGGAAGGTGACGTCATCAACATCGGCAGTTTGCTGATTGAGATTGAAGAAGTGGTCACGGAAGCGTCTGCCACCCACTCTAAAGCCACATCAAGCGATGCAGCAACCGTTGTTGGCAATGTGTCAAATCACACACACCACGTTGAAGTTGATGACTTTTGGGTTGGGCCTGCTCATCATTCAAACTCAGAACAAACAGTCACGGCGATGCCGTCTGCTCGGCTTCTCGCTAAGAAGCTCGGTGTTGACCTATTAAAGGTGAAAGGAAGCGGACATGACGGTGTTATCACTGACACAGATATTTACAACGAACTCGACCGACAGACACCCGGAACGGAAGTGCTTAAAGGTGCAAGACGCACCATGGTCGGCACTATGGCGGAGTCACATCACAACGTTGCTTCTGTGACGATCACTGAAGAAGCGTTGTTGTCCAATTGGTCACAAAAAGAGGATATCTCCGGCCGTTTAATTAAAGCTGTTGTGTTTGCTTGCCAAAAAGAACCGGCTTTAAACGCATGGTTTGATGCCGATACAATGACTCGTTGTGTTCATAGCAAAGTGAATATCGGAATCGCGGTAGATAGTAGCCATGGATTGTATGTCCCTGTACTCAGAAACGCCGACAGCTTTGACCAACAAGGAATTCGCCATTGGTTAAATGACACTGTAGAGGGCATTCGAGCCAGGCGAATAGGCAGAGAACAACTACAACACGCGACGATAACACTGTCGAACTTTGGTGCCATTGCTGGAATTTTCGCGACCCCTGTCGTCTCACCGCCTCAAGTCGCTATCGTAGGAGCTGGTCGAATTATCGAGAAACTAGTTTTACAAGACGGCCAGCCAATAGTCATCAAAGCGCTACCTTTGTCGATCACATTCGATCATAGAGCCTGTACTGGTGGCGAAGCGGCGCGATTCGTCAAAGTACTGGTTGAACACCTGCAGCAGCCAACTATTGACTAAACGTTAAACGGGGTGAGTTAGTCGTCAATCACGATACCTAGCTCACCACGTTTTTTCTTACTTAGACCTAACGCCACCAACCGATATGATTCTTTAAGGTAATATTGTAATTCTTCGTCAAGTCGACCTGACGTCTCCACCTGCTGTATCCACTTCATTCCACGACTCGCAAAGTATGGCGCAGGCCGATAGCCTTCACTGTCACTAAGAAAATCAAAATTCAAATCCGACGTTTTGAAAGTAAACGCTGCCCCGCTCTCTTTGTTCCAGCCCCCAATAGCGAAGACTTTGCCACCGACCTTCCAGACATGAGCATCACCCCATTGAATAACATGACTGGTCGCAGGGAAAGCGCCGCAAAATTCGTTGAATTGGTCGTAATCCATTGTGGTTTCTCTATAGTAATTCGGGTTTATTAATAGCCATGGTTTATGAATAAATAAGGTTTATCGCAATATTACGTTAATTACTCAGACTCTAGCGAGATCTCTGAGTATCTTTTCTGCCGATACTTCTTTACAACCGTCAGTGCTTTCTCCACACCAAAGCGGTGAGAAGTCTGCGCTACCTTGCTGCTCTGCCTGTCCTCTGAGCTGCGTGATATCGATAGACGCATAGGGAAATTGCGGTGCTTCCTGTGTTACAAAACCAAGCTCCCTCATTGCACGATTGACTATTCCTCGTGCCGGTCGGCCCGAGTATACATTGGTAATTGCAGTATGCTGAGACTGAGTGCTTTTGATAGCATCACGATGTAACGTCGATGTCGTGGCCTCATCGCACAATAGAAATGCGGTCCCCACCTGAACTACCTCAGCACCTATGTTAAACGCGTGCTCAACCTTGTCAGCAGTGCTGATGCCTCCAGCCGCCACGACGGGTACAGTAACATTATCAACAATTTCCTTGATAAGATCTTCGACCGGTAATTGAGTATCAAGATCATCCGTTAGGAACATTCCCCTATGACCGCCCGCTTCCACTCCTTGAGCAATAATCGCATCCGCCCCGTTTGTCTCTAACCAAACCGCCTCTTCGACGGTAGTCGCCGAAGACAAAATACATGTCCCCCAGCTTTTTACTCGTTCTAAAAGAGCCTTGTTCGGCAACCCAAAATGGAAACTGATGTAAGGAGGTTTAAATGCTTCAATAGCATCAGCGATATCCTCGCTAAATGGCATGCGCGTTGCCATGCTAGGTTGAATGGCAATATCGAGTTTCAACTCTTCAAAATAGGGTGCAAGTCGATTACGCCACTGAGCTTGGCGTTCTTGATCAAAGTTAGGCATTAAGTGGCAGAAAAAATTAAGATTGTATGGTTTATCGGTCGCTGATGTAATGGACTCTAACTCTTCTACAATACGCTCTTTAGAAAGCATGCCACAAGGTATGGAGCCTAAACCACCAGCTTCGCTTACTGCTATCGCAAGCTTACTGTCTTGCACTCCGGCCATAGGCGCTTGAATGATTGGCAGTTCAGTATGCAGCCATGATGAAAACGTCCTTTGTTTCATGTGTAATTCCTTATTAGTCTATCCGGCTATCCCGTTATTTGTAATATCCTTTGATAAATGGAGAAAGGTCTATTTCTTCTATTTCACTGACTGCTTTAATCGTTGGGTTAGTAGACAATCTTTGTAGATAATCCGCCAAATGAGCAAACGTCATTGGATTTCTTTCTACAGGGAGTGACCATTCTGCCAGCATAAATAAAAAATAATCACAGGCAGAAATGTTTGCACCTAATAGGTATTCGTTACCCTCAAGCTGATCATTAATAATGCCCAGCGCCTCTGCAATACGCTCGTCTTGGGCCGACAAGAGATTGGGAATGGTCGAATCATCATTGGTATGACGATGTGGATAGTAACGCACCATCAATTCGGCTTGCAGTGTATTGTTTAAATAGGTTAACCACTGAAAAAATTGCGGACGCAACGGACTCCCAATCGCCGGAATCAGCTTGTGTTCGGGGTGACTTTCACAAAGGTGAATACAAATCGCTGGACTTTCAAAAATAGCCTGACCGTTCGCTACAAGAGTAGGAATTCGTCCCGCAGGATTCAGCTTTAAATAATCTGCAGACTTTTGAACCTTCTCCTTTTTGTCCACCAAGAGCAGTTCATAGGGAAGCTTCATATGATGAAGCAAAAGATGCGGTGCCAAGCTCGCATTGTTAGGGTAATAATATAATTGATACAAAACAGCGTCCTTTCTTCTTTTCATTCCTTACGTTGGTAACATCTCTGAGATACCCTCTGGATAAATCGGTATCTTTCCTGCCAGTAGCTCGCTTTCTTCAACCCATTTAACGACAAATTCCACTCCATTAGTTTCAATCCCATCGATATGCGTCTTTTGATAGTAACCTTGATCAACAAATCGCCCCTGATAGACAAACACAATCTCATGTCCAGAGCGTCCATCGAAGGTAAAGAGGTTCTCACTAACGCCAAGAAGTTCAAGGGACGTTACATCTGCGCCGATTTCTTCTTTTACTTCTCGTTCAGCGGCCTCTAGCGACGTTTCACCAAACTCAATGCCACCACCAACGGGGCTCAGGTAGTGCTGGTCTTTTGCAGGGTCGTAACCTTCTGCAAGTAACACCTTTCCGTTATGTCGAAAAAGGCAAACGGCTTTAGCTCTAATGGCAGCGGTCATTAGATGCTCCATCATTGCTGGATTTGTCGTCACTAAACTCTTGTAAAGCTAGTAAAGCTTTTTGAGCTTCTAGTGATGGCACGAAAATATGGTCGTGATAGTAGGCAGCAATAACGTTGGCACTAATGCCTTTGTCTGCCAATTTTGAGGCGACGGCTGCGGTTAGACCTACAGCGTCAAGGCTAGAATGAACATTAAGCGTAATTTGTTGAAATACTGACTCAAAACTCAATTTCGCTTTGACAGCTTCGGCTTTAGGTAGGACAAGTGTGAGGCCTTCCGCTTCAATGAAGGTAGCAATCAACTCGAGTTTTGTATATTCCTTAAGCGCCCCTTTCACATGACAGAATACGACTTCGTCTTCGAGAAGACATGGACTCATAGAGCTCAATAACTGCTCTAGCTCGGTAATACCAGCCATCAAACATTCCTTAGTGACTTAAAACAGAGTGCATTATCCTGCAAGCGAAGTGCACTCGCTTCAAGTTAAGGGTGTTCAATATGATAGCTAGGTTGCATATTTAACGAGCTTTGGTTTTCTTACTATCGCTGCAACCTAACTGTATGCTGTTACTTCTTAACGCATACCGCTAGAACATTGCCAGATTGCTGATCCCAAGGCGTGATTTTTTCATAGTCATGTTCAAACAGGTGTACGTCGAATAGCGGTTCTAATAGTGCTTTTAGTTCTTGGATAGTAAAAGCCACCATCGGGTGTTCATCAAACCAACTTTGCGTTTCGTCACCTGTGTTTTTTTCAATGTTAAGCTTAAGCGCCTGACATTCACCTTGGCCTTCATAATACCAACCTGAACGAAACGTAAATTTACTGCCTTCGCTCTCTACCGAATGCTGAACAAAAGAATGGTTATTGATTTTTAACCTATCAACCGCATTGAAGCAAAATACGCCACCGACTGACAGAGCATTAAATACACTATTGATGCACTGTTTAAGCCTTTCTATCCCGTCACAGTAGTGAATCGAATAGAGAAAACAGGTAATCAAATCAAGTGGCTGTGTAACAGTAAATTCGCTCATATTTTGTAGCGAAAACTGAGCTTCCGGACATCTAATCGACGCGAAATCCAACATAGGTTGATTGATATCCAAACCACTACTTTGATAACCATAATCAATAAAGTGACGAACATGAGGGCCAGTGCCACATGCTAAATCAAGATGAGTATTTCCTTGGTTTCCAAACAATTGATGCAATCGTTTTACGTTATGACTCTGCGCTTGGTAATCAATATCGACACACATTAGGTCGTAGTAACCAGAAAGGTCAGTATAGAGAGAATTGGCGGACATGTTTGCCTAGTCGTTGCCGACGAAAAAATGCGGGTGGCGCATCCTATACGAAATCAACGATATTCATAACAAAAAGTTAGCACCCAAAAGCAACTTCTCTACCAATTCACTTTTAAGAGCAAAATAGTCTTTACTATTCAATATATTGGAAATACATTATCGAGTAACAACCAACCTCATACGCGCTGTAGGAATTGTCCTAACAGCAAAGTAGCGACTTTGTTTTTAACCTAAGCTCTTAAGGTACTTTGTCGATAAGCTCCGGCATAATGTCAAACAAATCCCCTACTAATCCATAGTCCGCAACTTGGAAAATGGGCGCTTCAGGATCACTGTTTATCGCGACGATCACTTTAGAGTCTTTCATCCCTGCCATATGTTGGATTGCACCTGAAATACCGATAGCAATGTACAAATCCGGTGCGACTATTTTACCCGTCTGACCAACTTGCAGGTCATTTGAAACAAACCCTGCATCAACCGCAGCTCGCGACGCACCAATAGCACCACCGAGTTTATCAGCGAGCTGTTCCACCAAAGTAAAGTTGTCTTTACTGCCTACGCCACGCCCACCTGAAATAACAACACGAGCAGCCGCCAATTCAGGGCGCTCACTTTCATTTTGTTGTTGAGAGACAAATGCAGAAAGACCATTCCCAACATCATGACCGCCGACCGTTATCACTGTCGCTTGATTCGCGGGGTCATGCCCCACTGCTTCAAACGCCGAACCGCGTATCGTCATGAGTATTTTTTCCTCTGTCGACTTCACTTTCGCTAGCGCGTTACCGGCATAGATTGGACGGATAACCGTATCTGCCGTCACAATTTCCACTACATCAGATAGCTGGCCGACGTCGAGCAGCGCAGCAATACGTGGCAGCAGATTTTTCCCAAATGTCGTCGCTGGAGCCAAAATATGTGTAAAGTCTTTGGCAAGCTGCACCGCTATTGGTGCTCCATTCTCAGCAAGTAAATGACTAAATTGTTCATTGTCTGCGACGATCACCTGCTTGACGATATCGCATTGGCCAATACACTCTATTACCTCCTGGCATTGATACCCCATGACAAGCACCGAAATGTCTTCACCTATTTGCGCTGCTGCGGATAGCGTTTTAAAGGTATCAAGCGCTACGCTGTGGTTATCGTGCTCTGCAATAACAAGAATTTGCGTATTCATAATCCTTTCTCCTTGATACTCACCGGCTTAAAGTACTTTTGCTTCATTCGTTAACTTATCGATCAACTCATCTACAGTTGCGACTTTCACGCCTGCTGGACGCGCTTTGGGAGCTAAGACTTCCAAAACCTGATGTTTCGGACTCAAGTTCACGCCCAATGAGTCAACATCGATAACATCCAGTTGCTTGCGCTTGGCCTTCATGATGTTAGGTAAGGACGCATAACGAGGCTCGTTCAACCTCAAATCGGTACTGATTATGGCTGGTAACGTCAGCTTCAAGGTCTCCAGTCCCCCGTCTATCTCTCTAGTGACTTCAACATACTCACCCGACAGTATGACTTGCGAGGCAAACGTTCCTTGAGGTCTACTCGTCAAAGCCGCTAGCATTTGCGTAACTTGATTGTTGTCCGTATCGATCGATTGTTTACCTAGTAGAACCAATGTTGGCTGTTCTTTCTCAACCATCGCTTTCAAGATTTTTGCTACAGCTAAAGGCTCAGGTGATGTTGCCGCTTCTATATGAATCGCTCTGTCAGCTCCCAAAGCAAGGGCATTGCGCAACGTTTCTTGCACTGTCTTATCACCAATACTCACAACCACTACTTCGTCTACAGAGCCAGACTCTTTAAGTCTTATGGCTTCTTCCACGGCAATCTCACAGAAAGGATTCAGCGACATTTTGACGTTAGCGGTTTCAACGCCACTACCATCTTTAAGGACACGAACTTTCACATAGGGATCAACGACACGCTTTACAGCAACTAACACCTTCATACCGACTCCTTGAATAGAACGAACAAGCCTAATGGTTATTATTTGAGCTTAGTAAAGTTTACGTTTACGTCAACTGCACTATAGTTATACGTAGAGTTCCGAAATGGGCCCATTTGGTAAAATTAGGTGGTGAACATGGAAAGAGAATGCATGGAATTTGACGTGGTTATTGTTGGAGCTGGCCCAGCGGGGCTTGCTTGTGCCATCCATCTTACACAGCTTGCGACGCAAAACGACTCAGAGCTATCGGTATGTGTGATTGAGAAAGGTGCCGAAATTGGGGCTCATATCCTCTCTGGTGCAGTGTTTGAAACCAGAGCGCTTGATGAGCTTATTCCTGACTGGCAATCGCTAAACGCACCTGTGAACAATCCTGTGCAGCAAGATGACTTCATCTATCTAACTACCCAGTACAATCATCTAAACATACCGCCATTTCTGACGCCAGCCACCCTACACAACAACGAAGAGAATCACATCATCAGTCTTGGCTTGTTGTGTCAATGGCTTGCAGAGCAGGCAGAACGCCTTGGCGTTGAAATCTTTCCTGGCTTTACAGCGCAGAACGTTCTTTATTCAGATACAGGCGCAGTAGTTGGTGTTTGTACTTCAGATATGGGATTAGATAAGCAAGGAAAACAAAAAAGCACGTTTGAAGCAGGAATAGAATTAAAAGGTAAGTACACCATTTTCGCTGAAGGTGCGCGTGGCCATTTAGGCAAGGAACTTATTCATAGATTTAAGCTCGATCAGGGCAAGCAGCCACAGCATTACGCTCTTGGATTCAAAGAAGTTTGGCAACTACCCGATGAGCAGCCCCACTACGCCAAAGGCAAAGTCATTCATGGCGTCGGTTGGCCCTTGCACGACTCTAAAACCACAGGAGGCACCTTTGTCTACCACTTGGACAATCATCAAATCGCTGTAGGTCTTATTGTCGACCTTAATTACACCAACCCTCACCTAAGTCCCTTTGACGAATTTCAACGCTTCAAGCACCACCCAGCCATTGCGAAATACCTTCATGATGGAGAACGTATCTCGTTTGGTGCAAGAGCCATCGCTAAAGGTGGTCTTCGTTCGCTCCCCAAACAGCAATTCCCTGGAGGGCTGCTCATTGGTTGTGACGCTGGCACACTGAACATGGGCAAAATAAAAGGCACTCATACCGCAATGAAGTCCGGCATGTTATCTGCCGAGGCGGTTTATCAGCAACTCGCGAAGGGATGCGCGCATAATGAAGCGGATTATCAAACCTTGTTTGAAGCGTCTTGGCTCCATCAAGAACTCAGCGACACACAAAACTTTGGCGCTAACTTGCATCGTTTTGGCGAACCTCTAGGGGGCATGCTCAATGTGCTCGAGCAAAATGTGTGGACCCGTTTATTCAAACGCCCGATTCCTTGGACAGTCACTGATACCAATGACGATCATTCACAGTTAGCACATAAAGCCAACGTTCCTAACATTAGCTACCCAAAACCCGATGGCGTCTTGAGTTTTGACAAACCCTCATCCGTCTATTTGTCGGGTACCCAGCATGAAGAGAATCAACCGTGTCATCTGCAACTTCTCGATGTCAATGTGGTCACCGATAGCCATATTCCACAGTTTGACGAGCCTAGTCAGCGCTATTGTCCTGCTGGTGTGTATGAGATTATTGAGGTGGGAGGTCGCAAACAGCTGCAAATCAACGCCAGTAACTGTCTGCACTGCAAGACTTGCGATATTAAAGACCCATCAGCCAATATAAAATGGACCCCACCAGAAGGCGGTGGCGGTCCAAATTATCAAGCTATGTAATCGTCAATGAGAACAAAGGCGGTTAAATCACTAAGCCGCCATCCACTTCGATGACACGACCGTTCACGTATTCATTTTCCAGTATAAAACGCACCGTATGAGCGATCTCTGACGGATCGGCCATTCGTCTTACGGGAACCATATGCTCAAGTCTTTCACGAGCTTCTGGCTTCATTTGCGCGGTCATTGATGTCTCAACGACGCCCGGAGCAATGGCAGCAGCGCGAATGCCATAGCGCGCAAGTTCTTTCCCCCAAACAGAAGCCATGGTCGCCACCGCCGCTTTAGAAGCGGCATAGTTGGTTTGCCCCATGTTTCCCGCCCTCGACACGCTTGAGATGTTGATAATCACACCTCTTGAGTCCGTTTCGATCATTTTTACTGCGGCTTCACGGCCACATAAAAACGTACCGGTGAGATTGACGTTAATGACCGAGTTGAACTGGTCTAAAGACATCTTAGATATCTCACCATCTCTCGCTTTAACTAGCATGCCATCACGAAGAATACCGGCATTATTGATTAAACCATTTAGCGCACCAAAATCAGTGACAATGTCACTAAATACAGATTCCACCTGTTCTTCATTGGTCACGTCAACTTGGTAGATCTGTGCTTTAACCCCTAAATCCTCACACAACTGTTTGGTCTGTGCCAACGCTTCAAGGTTCACGTCCATCAATGCGAGATGCGCTCCTTGTTGTGCGAGACTTGTCGCCATTGTTTGACCTAATCCTTGGCCAGCACCAGTAATGGCGATAACGCTCTGTTTCAGTTCCATCTACTTCTCCCTTTCACTACGAAAATACTCAAACAGACTGGAGAAATCTAACTCTGCATTGCCATTATTGTTATGAAATGCATAGAGATTACGCGCTAATGCGCCCATAGGAACAGCCGATTGGCTATTAGCCGCTGCCTGCATCCCTAACCCCAAGTCTTTTGACATCAACTTACTCATAAAGCCCGGAGCGTACTGATTGCTCGCTGGAGCGGATTCCATTACTCCCGGACAAGGGTTATATAGTTCTAAAACCCAGTTTCTTCCAGAGCTTTGTTGCATAATATTTGAGAGTACCTCAGGGTTGAGACCGTTATCGATACCAAGGCTTAAGGCTTCGCAGGTGCCGGACATTACAATACCCAATAACAAGTTATTACAAATTTTGGCCATTTGGCCATCGCCAGCTTGTCCGGCATGAAATATGTTCTTACCCATATGAGCCAAGATTTGTTTGGAGGTTTCAAACGCTTGATCAGTTCCACCAACAATAAATGTAAGCGTTCCAGCCTTGGCACCTGCTACGCCACCAGAGACAGGCGCATCAACAAAACTCAATCCATTTTTGGTCGCCTCTTTAGCAACTAACTTTGCGGAATCCGGCTCGATTGTCGAAGAATCTATAAGGAATGTACCCGGTTTTACCAGTTTGAGTAGCCCTTCTCCTCCATGGTGGTCACCTAAATACACCGCTCGCACATGCTCTCCCGCAGGAAGCATGGTTATTACAGCATCAACATTTTCAACCGCAGCTTCTAGGCTGATAAATGCCTTCGCACCGACAGACTCAAGCTGCTTAGCAAGCTCAGGGACAAGGTCAAAGACATTGACGGAAAAACCCGCTTTTAACAGGTTTTCCACCATAGGGCTGCCCATGTTACCAAGCCCAACAAACGCAATGGTATTACATTCTGACTTATTCATAGCGCTTCTCCTTAAACCCGACCAAGCTGAAATAGCGGATGTTCTTGCTCTCGCCACAATGAGGTAAACAACTCGTCAATTACGGCTTTATTAACTGAGTTGATGTTTGGATACTTCCAATGCGGTGCGCCGTCTTTGTCAACTAGACGTGAACGCACCCCCTCTTCAAACTCCCCCAATGTGGCACTCCTAACACCAAGAATCAGTTCGAGTCGAAAGCAATCTGCAAGTGTTAAATGACTATAATCGTTGATTTGTCGAAAGCAGATGTGAGCTGTGATAGGGCTGCCTTGTGACAGGTTATGCTTTGCCGCCACCAACCACTTATAGTTACCCTGTAACGCCATAATGTTGGCAAACACACTACCAATGTCAGTGGCGTTACACGCTGCACAGATTTCATCCAAACGTGGTTTCAACTGTGATGCTGGTAAAGTAGTGTCATCTTTTTCGGCCAATTTCTCCAAGCACTCAGAGAGAAATTCGTAACTGTCGTCAACGCAGCTCCAATCGGTTTCCTGCAATTGATTAATCAGTTTCTCTTTTGCATCTGGGGCAACTAGGTGATCTGCCATATGAATGTCCATCGCATCCGTGGCATTAAACATGACGCCCGTCAGTCCTAAAAATAGGCCCAAGCGGTCTTCAAGTTGATTAAGAAAGTAGGTAGCGCCTACATCGGGGAACAGACCGATGCTGATTTCTGGCATGGCTAAGCGTGATGTAGGCGTGACAACCTTATGGCTAGTTCCCATAAAAAGCCCCATTCCTCCGCCCATTACAATACCGTTCCCCCAACCAATGATAGGCTTACAGTAGCTATGAATGAGGTAGTCGCATTCGTATTCCACGCTAAAAAACTGCTCGCAATACGCTTTGGCCACATCCGCGGGTTGTGTCTTCATCATAGTGTGCATGGCTCTGACATCGCCACCAGCGCAAAATGCCTTTTCTCCCGCACCATCCAACACGACACACACAACTCGCTCATCCTGATGCCATTGTTCAAGTTGTTGTTTTAGTAACACAATCATATTGTGAGTAAGTGCATTCAATGAGGCGCTATTGTCTAGAGTGGCAACTGCGATAACATAACCACCTTCACCACAAGGAATTTCTTGAAAGTTAACCGTATCTGACATTTTGCTCTCCTAGCTGTTCTTCCATTCGGGTGGCCTTTTTTCTAGAAAAGCATTCACCCCTTCTCGCTGATCTTCAGTATCAAACAATCGGATGAACAGTTCTCGTTCTTTGACTAAACCATGAGAAATAAAATCGTGTCGATTTGACTGAATCAATGTCTTGCATGCCGTTACCGAGCTCGGTGATTGATGAGCTACTTGCTCTGCCAATGCTAACGCAACAGACAACGCCTTACCCCTTTCGACAACCTCTTCAACCAATCGTATATCCAGTGCTTTTTGTGCCGACACTTGTTCTCCACACAAAATGATTCGTTTTGCCCAGCCTTCACCTACCAGAGCCGTAAGGTTTTGCGTTCCCCCCGCACAAGGTAGTAAACCAACTTTAGCTTCCGGAAGTGCTAAAACGGCCTGTTGCTCTGCAATTCGAATATCACAAGCGAGCGCTAGCTCTAAACCGCCTCCCATTGCGTAGCCGTTAATAGCGGCAATTGATACGCCGCGAAAAAGGGACAACGCCTCAAACGCTTCTCCGAACACTCTTGACATGGTGCAGGCACTTTCTTTATCCCCTTGAGCAAAAACCTTCAAATCAGCACCGGCGGAAAAGAATTTGTCTCCGTTGCCGGTGATAACCAGCGCATAAACATCTTTGTTATCGTTTAGCTCAAATATCAGCTGTTTAAGACGAACTAAGCTTTCACACGTCCACGTATTGGCAGGTGGATTGTGCATGGTTAACACAGCCACGTGATTATCAATGGTATAAGGAATCGAACTGACCTCTGACATTTTGTCTTCTCCGTGTTGAATGCGTTACTCAATCGCGAATGCGTCGCTTAGAACTCGTCTTGCGATGATCATACGCATGATCTCGTTGGTCCCTTCTAAGATTTGATGCACTCTTACGTCTCTGAAATGACGCTCAAGCGAATACTCTTTGATGTATCCGTAACCGCCAAAGAGTTGCAACACACCATCGCACACCTTAAATCCAACGTCGGTAGCAAATCGTTTCGCCATCGCGCAATAGGTTGTCGCATCTGGATGTTGGTTATCGAGTTTAAATGCCGCCAAACGTACCATCTGTCTCGCCGCAACCAACTCCGTTGCTAAGTCTGCTAACTTAAACTGTAAGGCTTGAAACTGACTCAAACTGCTTCCAAACTGCTTTCGTTCATGGAGATACTGAGCAGCTTGGTTTAACGCATGTTGTGCCGTTCCTACGGAACAAGTCGCGATATTAATTCGCCCACCATCCAGCCCTTTCATAGCAAAGGTAAAGCCTTGTCCCTCTTCACCTAAGCGATATTTCGCGGGGACAACAACGTTATCGAATGTTATGGCTCGCGTTGGTTGACTATTCCAGCCCATCTTAGGCTCTTTGCGCCCATAACTGATCCCATCACAATCTGCTGGTACAACAAATGCCGAAATACCTTTAGCAGCAGCGCCACCCGTTCTTGCCATTACCACTAGTACATCGGTCTCCCCACCTCCTGAGATAAAGGCTTTTGAACCGTTAATGATATAGCTATCGTCCTGTCTCTCAGCAGTTGTCAGCAGAGAAGCCGCATCTGATCCCGCAGTCGCCTCCGTTAGACAGTAAGACCCCAGCCAGTCTCCACTAATTAAACTAGGACAAAACGCCTGCTTAGCCTCTTCCGTACCAAAACTGGCTACCATCCATGTCACCATATTGTGGATGGTCATAAAAGCCGTGGTGGAGGTACAACCCATGCTTAGCTTTTCAAACACAATAGACGAGTCAAGGCGGCTTAATCCTAAGCCACCTTCTTGCTCTGGTGTATACAGTGCCAAAAAGCCCAATTCACCTGCTTGCTTTAACACATCTTTAGGGAAGATACATTCTTCGTCCCATTGTGCTGCATTAGGCATTAAGTGCTCATTGGCAAACTGAAAAGCCGTCTCCGAAAACGCTCGTTGGTCTTCATTCAGTTCAAAATCCATAGCATTACCTCACCATCCACTGTCATGACTTAATCACTCTGCGATTTTCCGCAGTGAAACTACTTAAGTTGAATCGTCAAATTAGGCCCATCAGGAATATCATCGTCAAACCAACGCGACGTGACTGTTTTGGTTTCCGTATAGAACCGCACAGCTTGCTTACCGTAAGCATGCAGATCACCATAAAAACTCCCACGCCATCCGGTGAAAGAGAAAAATGGTAATGGCACGGGAATAGAAACATTGATCCCTACCTGACCGACAAGCACTTCGTGTTGATATTTCCTTGCAGCAGCGCCACTAGCAGTGAAAATTGAAGTTCCGTTACCGTAGGGATTTCGATTTACTAGCTCAAGCGCCTGTTCGAGCGTATCCACTTCAATGCACACTAAAACCGGACCAAAAATTTCTTGTTGGTAGATAGACATGTCAGTCGTAACACCGCTAAACAAGGTGGGGCCAACCCAATTGCCATTGGGATAGCCATCTACTTTACAGTGACTACCATCCAGTTCGCATATCGCTCCAGATCGCTTACCTTCCTCAATAAAAGACAAAACTCGCTGCTTAGCCTGTTGGCTGATTAATGGACCGTAAGCAGCTTCAGGATCCTCTTTGGATCCAGGTTTAATCTTCGCCATTTCAACTTTCAGTTCAGCTATCCATTGCTTAGAGGAACCAACAAATACAGCGACTGAAATCGCCATACATCGCTGCCCCGCCGCTCCGACGGATGCTCCTACAAGGTTATTTATTACCTGAGCTTTATTTGCATCCGGCATAACCACCATATGATTTTTAGCCCCTGCAAATGCTTGAACCCGTTTGTGGTATTGAGTGCCTACTTGATAGATGTATCGAGCGGTCGGTACCGAGCCTACAAATGATATGGCTTTGATATCCGGATGTTTCAGCAAATAATCCACTTGAGGCTTAGTACCGTGAATCACTTGAAGAACTCCCCTAGGTGCACCCGCCTGCTGAAATAACTCGGCGAGCATTATGGATGTTAGCGGCACCTGTTCAGAGGGTTTGAGGATAAAGCTGTTTCCGGCCGCAATCGCAATAGGAAACATCCAAAGCGGAATCATGGCTGGAAAGTTAAAAGGCGTAATGCCACAGCAAACGCCAAGAGGCTGAACAATAGAATAGCCATCTATGTCTGTCGCTACATTCTCGACGGTCTCTCCCATCATATTGCTGGCAATATTGGCGGCTTGCTCGACGACCTCAATGCCACGCCAAACATCTCCCTTGGCATCCGCCAATGTTTTGCCTGTCTCTTTTGAAAGCAATTCAGCGATATCATCATGATGTTCCTTGAGTAAATGCTGATAACGAAGCATCACTCGCGCGCGTTCAGAAACAGGTACGTCTTTCCAATCCTTTTGCGCTTGTAAGGCACTTTCAATAGCACGCTGCATCTCAATGTCTAGCGTGACTGGTACCGAGCCAATGATTTCATTGGTCGCTGGATTGGTGACGTCTAGCCATTCAGATGCTAATGATTGACGGCATTCACCGTCGATAAACAAAGGCACTTTCTCACTCATGATCTCCCTCTCCTTATTAACGTGGAATTTCCACAGCTATTGCGGTCGCTTCCCCACCACCAATACACAATGCAGCTACACCTTTGAGCGAGCTTTTCTCGCTCTCTGAATCCGCTAGTTTTGCTATCAAACTATGAATTAGAGTAACCAATATTCGTGCGCCACTTGCACCAAGAGGATGACCTAACGCACAGGCTCCTCCATTCACATTCACTTTGTCGCTATCCAATTTAAAATGATTCACCGCTATTTGCGTGACGACAGCAAACGCCTCATTGATCTCCCATCCATCCACGTCATCCACGCGCCATTCGAGTCTAGTAAGTAACTGTTTGATAGCTCCAACGGGGGCCAGGGTAAATTCACTAGGCTTTCTGGCAAACGATGCATGTCCTTTAATAATGGCTAAAGGTTTGAGCTGCTGAGCCATAGCCTGCTCTTTTTCCATCAGTAGAAGCGCAGCCGCTCCGTCAGAGATAGCACTTGAGTTCGCTGCGGTAATAGTGCCATGTTGACTAAAGGCGGGTTTCAGCTTTGGAATTTTGTCGAGATTGATGGTTTTTGGCAGTTCGTCATCATTAATGGGCCCATATCGCTTGCTATCGAGTGGCGCTATTTCGTTGCTAAATAAACCTTGTTGCTGCGCATTGAGCGCACGCTCTGCAGACATGGTCGCCCAGCTGTCCATTTGCTCGCGAGAGAAACCAAGCTCATCAGCGACGGCTTGACCGTACACGCCCATTAGCTTGCCTTCATAGGCATCCTCTAAACCATCGGTAAACATATGGTCGTACACAGACTTGTGTCCGATTCGCATCCCTTGTCTTGCATTGGGCAACAAGTAAGGCGCGTTGGTCATGCTTTCCATACCACCAGCGATCACACAGTTTGCCTCGCCAAATTGAATCATCGAATGGGCAAGCATTACCGTTTTCATGCCAGAGCCGCATACCTTATTAATCGTGGTACAAGGAACCGACTCCTCTATTCCAGCGCCTAGAGCAGCCTGTCTTGCTGGCGCTTGACCACACCCAGCAGGCAACACACATCCCATCAAGAGTTCATCAACGGAAGATCGGTCTAAAGCAACATCATTCAACACCGCCTTTATCGCAGCACTTCCCAACTGTGGAGCAGTGAATGACGACAGTTCACCTTGAAACCGTCCCATCGGTGTTCGTTTTGCAGCGACAATCCAGACTTCTCGTTGATGCATTACTCTCTCCTTGTGCCCTTGTGACGACGTTGGTCTTTAAACTGCATTCTCGACTATTTCCTTGACGTATGAGTAAGCATAGCACTAACATTTACGTAAACGTAAAGAAACAACTTAATAACGTATCATTTTTTCATTACGCTAATGTCGGACATCACTACATCAAACGACTGGGTAATGACTTTTAAAATTAATGCAGTGGTCGCGAAGCCTGACCAAAACATAGTTCGGAGAGCAGTAACCGATGGAAACTTATAAGATCAGCGAGCTCGCAAAAGAATTTGATGTAACAACTCGCAGCATTCGTTTTTACGAAGATGAAGGATTAATACAACCTGACCGTAAAGGGACGATGCGAATCTATCAACGAAGAGACAAGATTCGCTTGAAGTTAATACTGCGCGGTAAAAGACTTGGGTTCTCTCTTGCTGAGATACGCGAGTTATTTGAGCTTTATGACACACATCAGGGAGAGCATCAGCTCACGCAAATGCTCAACATCATTGATGAAAAAGAAGCGGTTTTAAAACGCCAACTTGAAGACATTAATGCACTACTGGAAGACTTATCTGTGGCAAAGAAACGTTGTATCGAAGCCTTAGGAAAGCAGAAAACAAGCTAATTGCTCCTGACGCTGTGATGCATTGCCAAAGTAATAGGATGTAGAGTCTCTTCCAGATAAAGGGAGGTTCTATGATTAGTCAGTACAGCCCACTGAATTTTGGGCTTGATGAATCCATCAATTTACTGCGCGAGCATGTCAATGGTTTTGCTCGTGAGCGCATCGCCCCTATCGCTGCGCAAGTGGATGCGGATAACGCATTTCCAAACCACCTTTGGCCAGAGCTTGGTGAGATGGGTCTACTCGGCGTAACCGTTGACGAGCAATATGGTGGTGCTGCCATGGGGTATCTTGCTCATGTCATCGCTCTAGAAGAAATCAGCCGCGCTTCTGCTTCCATTGCCCTCAGTTACGGAGCTCACTCCAACCTTTGCGTTAATCAAATCTTTCGAAATGGTAATGACGCCCAGCGAGCAAAATACCTCCCAAGACTCGTTGACGGTACTCACATTGGTGCATTAGCGATGAGTGAAGCAAATGCAGGCTCAGATGTCATAAGCATGCAGCTTCGCGCAGAAAGACACGGTGACCACTTTGTGCTTAATGGCTGCAAGATGTGGATTACCAATGGCCCAGATGCGGATGTGGTTGTGGTTTATGCCAAGACTGAACCTTCAGCGGCTCAACACGGCATTACTGCTTTCATTATTGAAAAACAATTCGAAGGATTCAGCCACGCACAAAAACTCGACAAACTTGGCATGAGAGGCTCCAACACCTGCGAACTTGTGTTTCAAAACTGCAAAGTACCCTTAGAAAATGTTCTAGGGGAAATCAATCACGGTGTTGAAGTACTGATGAGCGGGCTTGACTACGAGCGTGTCGTGCTAGCAGCGGGTCCGCTAGGCATCATGCAGGCCTGCCTTGATTTGGTTGTCCCCTACGTTCACGAACGAAAGCAGTTCGGCCGCTCTATTGGTGAGTTTCAATTGGTCCAAGCAAAACTCGCTGATATGTATACACGCTGCAATGCTGCACGTGCCTATTTGTATGCGGTCGCCAGCGCTTGCGATAGAGGCGAAATTACTCGAAAAGATTCTGCTGGTGTCATTCTCTACAACGCTGAGCTTGCAACACAAATGGCGTTAGATGCGATCCAATTGTTAGGCGGGAATGGCTATATCAATGAATATGCAGCAGGACGTTTGTTGCGTGACGCTAAGCTATATGAAATCGGTGCCGGCACATCGGAAATCCGCCGCATGCTTATCGGCCGAGAGCTATTCCAAGAGTCTCAATAGCGGAGGGATTTATGACTAAAATTGTCAGTAAAGTGAAACCCAATTCAGAGCTTTATCTAAAAAACCAAAAAGCAATGAATGCGCTTGTGGCACAGCTTGAAACCGACCTTTCAACCATCGCGGAAGGCGGTGGCGAAAAAGCCATTCAACGTCAACGTGCAAAAGGAAAGCTTCCGGTTCGCGAACGTATTAATGCCCTGCTCGATCAGCATTCTGATTTCCTTGAAATTGGTCAATTTGCAGCATGGGAGGTATACGAGGACAAAGTACCTTGTGCAGGAGTCGTCGCTGGAATTGGTACGGTTTGCAACACTCAATGTATGATCATTGCTAACGATCCCGCCGTTAAAGGCGGAACCTACTACCCGCTGACCGTCAAAAAGCACCTTCGAGCCCAAGAAATAGCGGCGCGATGCCACCTTCCCTGTATCTATCTTGTTGACTCCGGGGGAGCAAATTTGCCTCACCAAGCCGAAGTATTTCCAGACAAGGACCATTTCGGGCGCATTTTCTTTAATCAAGCTCGAATGTCGGCAAAAGGCATACCGCAAATCGCTGTGGTTCTCGGCCTATGTACCGCTGGCGGCGCGTATGTTCCCGCTATGGCTGACGTATCCATTATGGTCAAAAATCAAAGTACGATTTTTCTCGCAGGCCCCCCTCTCGTAAAAGCAGCGACCGGAGAAGAAGTGACCGATGAAGAACTAGGCGGCGCGGACGTACACTGTAAAAAGTCCGGTGTCGCTGACTATTATGCCCACAACGAACAACACGCGTTGGAGTTAGCACGACAAGCCGTTTCGAGCACTAACATAAGCAATACGCTACCAGCCACTCATACCGCGACAAAAACAGGATCACCTAGTTATGACCCAACTGAGATATATGGCATTGTAAACTGTGACTTAAGGCTGTCCTTCGATGTCCGTGAAGTGATAGCTCGAATCGTCGATGACTCTGAATTTGACGAGTTCAAAGCACTTTACGGAGCAACCTTAGTCTGTGGTTTTGCTCGAATTGATGGACGACTCATTGGAATTGTTGCCAACAACGGCATCTTATTTTCCGAGTCAGCCCAAAAAGGCGCGCATTTTGTTGAACTGTGTGCCAAACGTAAAATCCCGCTGCTGTTTCTTCAGAATATCACCGGTTTTATGGTCGGCAAGCAATATGAAGAAGGCGGTATAGCAAAACATGGCGCGAAACTGGTCATGGCGGTCTCATGTGCCGATGTGCCCAAGTTCACTATCATCATTGGGGGTTCATATGGCGCAGGCAATTACGGCATGTGTGGCCGAGCCTACGACCCAACAATGATGTGGATGTGGCCAAATGCGCGTATCTCAGTGATGGGGGGATTACAAGCGGCCAACGTACTCACTCAAGTAAAACGTGAGGTGAAGAAACGTCAGAATCAACAATGGCCTGAACAGGAAGAGCAAAGCTACAAACAAAATATCGTCGACCGATATAACAATGAAGGCCATCCCTATTACGCCAGTGCTAGGCTTTGGGACGATGGCATTATCGATCCCAAAGACACACGCCGTATTTTGACACTTGCATTGCATGCTACTGATAACGCTCCTATCCTCGATAGTGAATTTGGCATCTTTCGAATGTAACGGGCGGCGGCTATGACTGAACTTAATGCTATTCAATTTACCGTCGACACTAAGGGAGTCGCTCATCTGACGTTAGATCGTCAACATAAAAGCAATGCCTTTGATGACGCGATGGTTGCCGATCTGCTCGATGCACTGCATCGCGTTGGGAACGACAAGAATATCCGCTGCTTAGTGTTACGTGGTAACGGAAAGCACTTCTCCGCAGGGGCTGATTTAGCCTGGATGAAATCCATGGCTAACAAAAGTCAAAACGAAAACTTGGAAGATGCCCAAAAACTTGCCGAACTAATGAAGCGTCTAGACACGCTAACGATTCCAACCGTAGCTGTCGTTCAAGGTTCGGCATTTGGCGGGGCTTTAGGGTTGCTGTGCTGCTGCGATGTAGTGGTTGCCCATGCCGACTGTCGATTTTGTCTTAGCGAAGTGAAACTTGGACTTGTACCTGCGACCATTGGACCTTACGTCATTCGTACCATAGGTGCCCGTTATGCTCGACGTTATATGCTGAGTGCTGAAGTCATGGGCGCCCCTCAAGCTCTGGAGCTTGGAATTGTTCACGAGGTGCTACTAGGTAGTAAGATAGATCCCTTCGTGGATGCACTGGTCGACAAATTCGTTGCCAATAGTCCAAACGCAATAGCAAACACTAAGGCTTTGATTCAGCACTGCCACAATCATCCAATCGATCCTCAATTGATTGATTTCACAAGCCAAGTTATTGCCGAGGCCCGTACCTCTTCTCAAGGTCAGAAAGGTCTGCAAGCCTTCTTCGACAAAGTGCCGCCTATTTGGAAAGAAGAGGAGTAAATTCTAATGGCTACCCTTACTAATCCTGTCCTTCCTAGTCACGTTAATATTGTTGAAGTAGGTCCGCGAGATGGATTACAGAACGAAAACAACGTAGACACGTCACACAAAGTGAACCTAATCAATCAACTGACAGCCGCTGGACTAACACATATTGAGTCAGGAGCGTTTGTGGCGGCAAAACGTATTCCTCAAATGGCGGATTCATCGGAGGTTTTTCAACAAATAACGAAGAAGGAAAACGTCACCTACTCCACACTAACGCCTAATTTACAAGGCTTAGAAGCGGCTATCTCAGCAGGTGCTGACGAAGTGGCCGTATTTACTTCCTGCTCTGAGTCTTTTACTCAACGAAACATCCATTGCTCAATTGGAGAAAGCATTCGACGGTTCATTCCCGTCATTGAAGCTGCTCATCAACACAATTTAAGAGTTCGTGGCTACCTCTCGTGCATCGTTGATTGCCCCTATGAAGGTAAAACCACGCCTGAGCAAGTGGCAGCGATCAGTGACACCCTAATAGAGTTAGGTTGTTATCAGGTGTCACTAGGCGACACCATCGGTACAGGAACACCACTGAGAATAGCTAGGGTGTTAGAAGCTATCTTGGAGAATGTCCCCACATCGCAATTGGCCGTTCATTTTCACGATACGTACGGACAGTCGCTTGCCAATCTTTATCAAGCGCTACTAATGGGTATTCAAACCATAGACAGCAGCGTCGCCGGACTTGGGGGATGCCCTTACGCCGATGGAGCGTCTGGAAATGTGGCAACTGAGGACGTGCTCTATCTCTGCCATGAGTTGGGAATCGCAACAGGTGTAGACCTTGAGTCTGTCGCCCAAGCTGGTTGGACAATCTGTAACGCACTGAACAAAGAGCCAGCATCAAAAGTGTCACTGGCTCTAAGGGCGAAGCAAGGTCAACGTTAATTAGTAGCTATTGCTTAAGTCATAAACACGTAGCGTCGATAGCAGTGTCTCTAACTCCTCACCAATATAGTTAACCTGATAAGGCTCATTAGGCAACAAAGTAAAACTGGAATCACTAAATCGCCCAGAACCGTCGTGCTCCAAATGAACGAAAAACGCTGGTTTATCGGAGGTTAATATTATCGTACTTCCGTCGATCTCCACTTGGATTTTCGCTTTGTTAATGGCCAACTGTTTCACTTCCGGTTTGGCAAACCATGTATTCTGACTCCCCTCACCTTGAGATTCGAAGCGGACAAAGAAGAAACCCTGGTCAGCTCTCGTCTGCCACTGCGATTTGTTCAACGACCAAACTTCTTGGTTTTCATCCGGTGCGATATCAAGGTTCAAATTCCAGTTGCCAAGTGATTCACCATTCCAACTCATCCACACCACTTCACCAGTGACCTTCTCTTGAGTTCTTCGGTTGTTAACCAGCCTCAATGTCAAGGCATCATCAGTCTCAACAAACGGCACATAGGTAGGAGCAAATACACGTTTGGCATGATAATGAAGTTGTTTCCAACGACCGCTGTATTCAATACTCGACCAAGAGCTTACTGGCCAGTTATCATTTAACTGCCAGTACAACATGCCTCGGCAAATCGGTGATATAGAGCGCCAGTACTCACAACCGGTTTTAATCGCAATGGATTGCTGTACTTGGCTTAAATACAGCATCTGCTCAAAGCTAGCTGGAAAGCGAAAATATCTGGTAAACATCTCGGTAATAATGCTATTACCAGAGGCATTCTTTTGGTGTCCTTCAAATGTAGGTGAGGTTACGTTCCAATCTTCTTGCGGTACAAAGGTTTTTACTTCTGATAATGAAGGCCACGACTGAAAGCCAAACTCCGAACAAAATCGGGGTTTAATATTATGGTAAGCATTAAACGACGCACCAGAATGCCACACTTCCCAAAAGTGCATATCACCTCGAGCGTCATCGTGCCATGAATCGCCATAATCGAGTTCTCCGTTACAAGGAGACGAAGACCAAAACTTTCGTGATGGATCTTCTTGAGTGACAAAATCGGCGAGTTTACGATTTAATCGGTCATAATTTACGACATAGCGATCTCTGCTGTTTCTCGATTCTTCATACCAATTTAATGCACCTATTACTTCGTTATCACCACACCACAAGGCAATACAGGCGTGGTCTTTTAACCGCTGAACTTGGTAGCGTACTTCGGGTTCTACATCGTCAATGAATGTCTGAGTGGATGGATAAAGCGAACAGGCAAACATGAGGTCTTGCCATACTAGCAAACCTAACTCATCACATGTTTGATAGAAGATATCGGCTTCATACTGGCCGCCACCCCAAACTCGAATCATATTCATGTTAGCGGCGACCGCATCACCCAATAAGGACTCATAACGAGTTTTGCTTTCTCGCGCAGGCATGGCATCCATAGGAATCCAGTTCGCACCGCGCGCTGTAATAGGAAAATCGTTAATACGAAATTCCATCGCAGAGCCAATGTCATCTTCTGCATTGTTAAGCTCTAGCTTACGCAAACCAAGGCGTTTGTTTATTGTTTGACCGTCCATTGTGACGTTTAAATCATACAGTGGCTGCTCACCATATCCCGCTGGCCACCAGAGTTTGGGAGTCTCAATGGTAAAACTCACTGACGTCACCTCGCCGTCTGAGCTTTTAACTCGCGTTTCAATTTCATCAAATCCAATCGATATCTCTACGCCAGAAACAGCTTGGTGGTAAACCTGTACCACAACTTCAACTGAGCCGTCCTCTTTCCAGATTTGCTCCGTTGATACGCGATCTAAGCTAGCTTCGTTAACCACGCTGATGAAGACATCGTCATAGATGCCGGAAACAACTAGGCAAATTCCCCAATCCCAACCCGAGTGGCACTGGGTTTTACGGAGCAAGTTCATATGAGGAATTTGGTTATTGCTTCCCATCGAAGACGGTATTGGGAAAGGTAATGATATCGATCTATTTTTAGCTTCAAGATGGGCTGGCGTAAAAGTGATACAAATGGTGTTAATGCCAAGCTGAACATATGGCTTGATATCTATCCTACGCGAGACAAACATATTGGAAAAAGTGTCGACTTCTGTTCCGTTGATGACAAGCTTCGCTACCGTATCTAGGCGAGACAAGCACAAGAGTAACTGCTCAGAGGATAACTGCTGCTGACTCAATTCAAAGGCGCGACTAATTTGCCACTCACAATCCCGAACCCACTGAGCCTCTTGCTCGTTACAACCCCAATATGGGTCGTTAATCACACCGGCTTTAAGTAGAGCAGAGTAATTATCGCCTGGTACTTGCATTGTTACTTCAACTTCCGGTTTTTGTTTACTTGTTAACAGCCAATCACCGTTCAGATTTATTCTCGTCATACACTTTCCCTAATATGCTTCAGACTTAAAATAACTATATAGTTTTATATTTACTCTTAAACTATATAGTTATCTAGTGAAACAAATGGGTTATGTGAACTGTTTATTTGTGGAGTAACAAAAGTTTGAACTCATACCCAAACCTTGCTTTGATGCGCATTTTAATCTCACTCAGTGAGAATATTCTTACAGCCCAAAAAGTCTATCGTGCGGTTTTAGTCGCTCCCGATCACACTTTTGGCTAAAACCATGTATAATGCGCGGCTATCAAACCGGTGATACTCAAAGTAAGTACCACATAACTATTCGGACGGAGGCTTAGGCCCGTCTCACCAAATAAAAGGTATAAGTATGTCTATTGAAGCAACTATGCTTGAACGCTGCGAAAACAAATGTGAACTATGTGGTGCTGAAACAGCACTTAAGCCTTTCGCGGTGGCTCCACATACCCAAATCACGGTTGATCACGCGATTATGCTTTGTGACACTTGCACAGACCAAATTGAAAACCCAGAAACAATGGATGTTAACCACTGGCGCTGCCTAAACGACAGCATGTGGAGTCAAGTTGCTCCTGTTCAGGTTATGGCTTGGCGTCAACTTAAACGTCTTTCTGCTGAAGGCTGGGCTCAAGATCTTGTTGATATGATGTATCTAGAAGAAGAAGTAGCCAAATGGGCAGAACTTGGCCTAGATGAAAACATTGAAAAGCCACGTGATGTCAACGGCGTAGAACTTAAAAAAGGTGACGACGTAACGGTTATTAAAGACCTGCCAATCAAAGGTTCTTCTCAAGTTATCAAACAAGGTACTGTGATTCGTGGCATTAGCGTTAACGCAGACGACCCTAAACACGTTCAAGGCAAAGCAAACGGCCAAGCCATGTATGTGATTGCAGAATACTGCCGCAAGAAATAAAGATGTTCAATTTATAATGAACGAAAGAGCGACCTTAGGGTCGCTTTTTTGTTGCTCCCCTATAACTTAAAACGTGTTTCGACCGGAACATGGTCCGACCCTTGAATCTGTTTTAAACTCTCTCGAAAGCAAATAGTATTTTGCGAATCACCAACACGCCGAATCCAAAAATGATCTATTGCAACTACAGGCACAAAAGGTATCGACAAACGTTTAATGAATTTAGGCCAACTGGCAACGGGTTGCTTATCAAAGCTTGGTAGTATTTTATTGAATCGCTTTGTCGTACTCGCCAAATTAAAGTCCCCGACCACAATAGTCACATCTAACGGCGACGCTTGCGCCATATCAACAACATCTTCAATCACCTCATTTCTTTCACGCCAGAGGAGTACCGATCGCGGTGATGGCGGATGGGCAGCTATCAAAAACAAATCTCGTTCGCTAGATGCTCTCCAAACCACTTGAATAATGTTGTGCCCCGATATCGAGGTGGTGGTATTCATACCATACAACGGTGCGCGGCTAAGTATCATTTGACCACTTGGATAACCGACTCGCCTCTGCCCACCATATTGATAAGGATAAAGGTCTTTCAACAGTTTAAGCTGTTCCCCATGTTGCGGGGACACTTCTTGTAATACCAAAATATCTGGGCGTCGCTCACGAACAAAATCAATAAAGTTCCCAAGCTGTTGATTGTCATAATAGGTGTTGTATTGCATCACACTGACGTAATTCTCATCACAACCATCAGAAGTAATAAACTGTGGCGTCGTTCCGAATAGAACCAATGAGATAACCGACAACACCGCAGCCATCATTGCTGCTGACGTCTGTTTAATAATAATCAGAACAATCGTGAAGATAAGATAACACGCGGGAATGAAGACAATAAATGCGGCCAGATTTTCCAGCTGCCAGTTCAGGTCAAAATAGTAGAGATAACACCCCGAAAGTATGGGGAATAGAATAATGCAGAGTAGTAGTAATCGTTGCAAACCATCTCATCTCCAACCGAATTCATATATTCAGTGTAGCGGCTTTAAGTCTATGTGCTCACACAGTTAATTGGTACGAGCTGGTTTGCATGTAGTAATGTTGATTAGTCTTCCGTTTGCGACAATTCTTCGCAGTCAGGTAATTCGAAGCCGATCTCCATAGCATCAAGCCATTCAAGTGCTTCTTCGTTTGTTTGTGTTTCCATAATGTCATCCTGTTTTAGAACAAGCGCCTTTGTATTCATAGCCCTAAACACTAGGCCGCTAACTACAAATCGCTTGAACACTCGTCATAGAGTTTTACCTAACGTATATGACAAAAGTAAGAAACCCAAGAGAAATCGACATTTATTTTGATACAACTCATTGTTAAACGATTGCGGAGCCAATAAATCTCCTACTCCAACGCTCACTGTAAACCAAAATTTACACTAGATAAATTTATGTTTACATTATGCTTGTTATTTGGATTATTACACTGCATACTTCTCGAAAATTCAGCATTAATGACTCAAATTTGAGTCTTCGTTAAAACGATAATGCAAAGTAACCTACAAGCTGTAAAGTAGACTGTACAATGAAATCAAAAGTTCTCGGAAGCACACTTATTATTGCCGGTACAACCATTGGTGCTGGTATGCTCGCCCTTCCAATAGCCTCTGCTGGTATTGGTTTTGGTACTTCTTTAGTACTCATGTTCGCCTTATGGGCCTTAATGGCTTATACCGCTCTGTTGATGGTAGAACTTCACCAGTACGCCGATCATTCCGCGACATTACACACACTAGCTAAACAAGTACTAGGGAAAAAAGGCAAATACATCGCGAGTTTCGCCATGCTATTTTTGTTCTATGCACTTTGTGCGGCCTATATCGCGGGTGGCGGTGGCCAGTTCGCTGACCGTTTAGATATGCTTTTTGGTATTCGTTTGCCAGGAACCGCGGCCACTCTTCTTTTTACCGTTTTAGTCGCGTTAACAGTTACCATTGGTACTCATGCGGTAGATAAACTCAATCGAGTACTCTTTACGCTGAAACTGATCGCAATGGGCAGTGTTCTATTTCTACTAGCTCCTAATGTCACCCAAGGCTACCTGATGAGTATGCCTGTTCAGCAAGGTCTCATTGTCGCTTCTATCCCAGTCATTTTTACTTCTTTTGGTTTCCACGGCAGCATTCCTGCGATTGTGAACTACCTCGAAGGCGACACAAAAGCGCTGAAAAAAGCAATTGTTATTGGCTCTAGCTTACCCCTTGTTATTTATATTTTCTGGCAAATTGTTACCTTAGGCGTGGTACAACAAAGTACACTGATTGAAAACTCTGGTTTGTCTAACCTAATTGGCTTATTGGCGGAAGCAGTCCATGTCGAGAAGCTCGCTACTATTATCGGTGTATTCGCTGATTTAGCCCTAGTAACATCATTCTTGGGTGTGAGCTTAGGTCTTTTTGAATACTTAAGAGATTTGGGCAGCAAGTTCACTTCAAAACAAAATGGCACCAAGCAAACAGAAGGCCTGTCATTCTCTCAACGCGCAATTGCTGCGCTAGTGACATTCCTTCCACCGCTATGTTTTGCTTTGTTCTATCCACAAGGTTTCATCATGGCACTAGGTTATGCAGCGATAGCACTTGCTGTACTGGCTATCTTCCTACCAACCATCATGGTGGCCAAAACACGTAAACAGTTTACAAGTGAAACTGGCTATCAAGTCGCTGGCGGACACATTGCACTTTATTCCTCGATGTTGATCGGTGTGATTATTGTTGGTTCTCAGTTACTTGTATCATTTAAGATCCTCCCTGCACTTGGCTAGTTAAGTGATCGTTATCACATTTAAAATGAATGCAGCTAAATGTATTTCATAAAATGTCGATATCATACCAAGATTGAAGGTCCTCAATGAGGGCCTTTAATTTTATCAGTCTATTCAAATAACAATATCACTCCCGGAGTTATCATGAGAGAAGTGAAATTTAGAAAGATCGACGCCTTGTTCATCAAGATGTCGATTAATGACAAGATGTGGGTACTATTTGCCCTATTTTTCGCCGCACTTACCTTTTCTGCGGTCAGTCGTTATCAAGACAGCATCTCAAATGCAGAGCAACAAGCAATCGCTAGTGCTGAAGCCAGGCTATCTAGTTATTTAGAAGTAAGTTCAGCAACGGGTAACTCAAGCATTTTGAAAAACTTCAACGTTATAGAATCCACAAGCCAAGCATCTTCGATCAATAGCGGTCAGGTAACAGCAACAGCTCGCGGGTTGGATGGCAAAAATTACAGCCTAACCACTTCAGCTTCTATACAAATAGACAACGCCAAGTCTCAAGCACTTACCACTCTTGCTCTCACTTATCTCTGGCTACTGCCTTTTTCTATCTTTAGCTATTGGTTGGCCACTTTCCTCGGTGGTGCACTATTTACTCTTTACTCTACCACTCAAAAAATTGCCGACGGCGACCTAACCTCTCGTCTTAATTTTGTCGCTGGCCGCGATGAGTTTGGAACCATAGGTGTGGCATTGGACCGCGCTATGGACACTTTAACTGAGCTAGTCACCACCGTTAAGTCATCTGCAACCAGCCTGGAAGAAACAGCCTCTTCTTTTCAAGAGGAAATGGCGAAAAGTAACAACCAAATCAACAATCAATATGCGTCACTTGACTCAGTTGCTACCGCTATGGAACAGATGACGGCTTCCGCTCAAGAAGTGTCGAACATTTCTCGTCAGTCAAATGAACAAGCGGAAGAAGATACCAAGCAAGTTGAGCTCAGCTATCAACGCGTTCAACAAGCTATTGGTGATATCAATCAATTGTCTGCGTTTATCGAAGAAGCTTCACATTCTGTAGCGGCTTTGACGGATAATACGACCCAAATTAATGAAGTAATTACCACCATCAATGCAATCTCTGAACAGACTAACCTATTAGCGTTAAACGCAGCTATTGAAGCTGCAAGAGCGGGTGAACAAGGCCGAGGTTTCGCAGTCGTCGCAGATGAGGTTCGCACGTTAGCTGGTCGTACTCAGACAGCCACGGTCGAGATTCAAGCTATGATTGAAAAGCTTCAATCTGAAAGCCAAAATATTGCCGCCATTACTCAACAAACGGTAGAACAAGCCGAATCCAGTAGCGCACTGATTTCGGAGATTGGACATGACGTCAATTCTATCGCCGACTCATCTCGCGCAGTAATGGACATGAGTACTCAAATTTCTACATCAGCGGCGGAACAAAGCGCGGTGGCTGCTGAAATCGCAGCAGAGCTCAGTGATATTCGAGTTCAGTCCGGTACCATTCGCGAAGTAGCGGAACAAAGCGAAGTGGGCGTATCAAACCTGACTAAAGCGACGATTACACTGGGAGAAGTACTGACTCGTTACCGCACTTAACGTGCTCTGCTCATAAAGCAGTATTTCAAATTAGAAAGCCAGCATAGCTGGCTTTTTTGTTTTCTAATCCTAAACCACCTTCTAGGAAGGTGGTGATCGTCCATTAGGGCTTTGCCCGAAGGACGCTCATGTTCAAGATATCCAAGTTTGTAACCAGCAAATCAAGGACAAAAAGAACATGAGCAGATATGAATCCGCTTCGCACGTATATTACAGGTGCCAGTACCATATAGTTTGGACGCCCAAGTACCGCCTCAAAATACTCAAGGGTAACTTGGGCAAAGAGCTGTACCGAAGTATCTACATCTACAGCAACATGAAAAACTGCAAGGTTGTAGAGTTGAACGTTCAAGTAGATCACGTCCACTTGGTTGTGAGAATGCCACCAAGTTTGAGTATTTCAAAGTATATGGGATTTGTAAAAGGACGGACAGCGATAAGGTTGTTCAACAAATTTCCGTATCTAAGAAAGCAGAAGTTATGGGGCAATAAGTTTTGGCAGCGTGGTTATTTTGTTGATTCGGTAGGAATGAACGAGGAAATAATCCGAAGATATGTCAGGCATCAAGATCGTGTTGGAAAGGAAGAAGATGAGCGTCAGATGCATCTGGGGTTGAGTAACTAAAAGTTAGCCCCCTTTTAGGGGGCCATTCAAAGCCACCTGCTCAGCAGGTGGATTATTTACTGGCTTATTTTCAATATACAAAGAAACACCAAATACAAACCTAGATGCATATTAAATTACACATCAACACGCATATTCATTCGTTGAACCAATATCTCATCTGTACAAATAGCGACCAATAATGACTGTTAGTGACATAAGTCGCATTAGCGCGTGAAATCGAGCAGTTTTCCACACTAGATATTTGAGCTCGTATTACTATTAGGAGGGTCAAGGTAACTTCGAGTAGTTAGGAGAGATATGTCACATAGCAAATCACAAGAACCATATACAGGACTATGTCCCGAGTGCGGAGCAGATGAAGGCCTGTTGTCTGAAGATAACGAAACGTTCTTGTGTGCGGAATGTGGCTACTACACCACAGAATTGACGAAGCAAACAACTCGTAGCTACCAACAAAAGTTCAATGCCACGTCAATCAAACCTTTTACGCTAAACTGTTCTGTTCATTAATGTGTTCAATGACCTGTTTCATTGATGTCAAACAGGTTGCATTTTTCTGTTCGTAGTCACAGCTGGTGGCAAAGTGTACGGTTCTAATACCCGCTGCTATGCCCATTTTGACGCCTTTCGATGTATCGTCAATATAAACGCACTCATCCGGTAGAAAACCCATCATGGTTACTGAGTATTGAAGCAAATCGGGTTCAGGCTTCCAACTGTTGGCATCAAAAGCAGAAATGACTTTACCTCTGAATTTATCACTCAAGCCAACAATAGAGAGCATCTTTTGGGCTTTAGAAAGTGGACTGTTGGTAACAACACAATATTCAATGCCTTGTTGGTCCAAGTGAGAGAGCAGCTCCAATGCTCCTTCCATAGGTCTAAGCTTCTGCTCAAACAAGCGTTGAGTTTCATTACGATAAATAGGTTCTAGTAAATCCAGCGAAACATGACTTTGTGCCAACGATTGAGCGGAAGATAGAACGTCCGCTATCTTGCCGCCCGAAAAGTTATCCGATACCGCTTCTATACTTAGCGTTACCCCTACCTGCTCAAACGTGGCAACTATCGCCTCACAACACAATCTTTCACTATCGACCAGTGTTCCATCACAATCAAACAACACACATTTTACTTTTGACATCAAACACCAAGCCTTACAACACTTATTTTTCGTAAAATATTAATATACTTCCCTGATCAATATGTGGGGCTAGGCGTGAGTTTTTATATATTGTTTTACTTGATGATCGAAACTTCCAAGCAGATCACCGTTTTTCAATCCAAAGGTCAGATTCTTTTGCAATATCTAAGGTTTGTATTAGAGACGCTATAATGGGCTCCGGGCTTAAATCCTGTGCGCTATGACAGGTAACTAAGTCCGAGAAAAGAACAACGGTGTCTTCTTTACTCACTAACACCGCGGCACAAGCTTCGCCACCCTCAAAGCCCAGATATAGGTCATGCGACTGGTCTAAAATAATTTGTGCGAAAAATTCCACTATCGCATTCTGATGGTGTTCAACCGCCCACCTTTTCGCCTGCAATAGAGCAAACATGACTGTTAATCTATGAAAATCAACCTTGTGCCACTCGATGTTCAAATCGCTTTCAGAGTCCACCTTAAGCGACTCTAAGTAGTTGCTCGACAACGACTCCTGATACAGTTCCCTTCCCTGTACGCTTTCAGGTGTTGGGAAATCAACGTCTATCTGGCTCGCTAGCCATTGATTTTTGTTGGTATAAAGTCGTTCTGCGACATCTTTCATAATAATCCTGTTCGATTTTTCGAGTAACCTTGGTTATGGTATACAAAAGCGTTAATAAAAAGGAATGCTCTCTATGTTTAAAAAGCTCTTGCTGGTCCCTGCCCTGACACTAGCCTTATACGGTTGTGGTGATAAAGAGGTAGGTGATGTATCGCTGGGTATGTTCACATTAAAAGATATCAAACTCAATACTCTAACCGATCCTATTGTTACCGGTGTTACTTGCCATATTGCCAGCATTGAAGCTGACTTAAGCCTATCTGATCCAAGTGATAGCTCTATCTCATGTCGACAAACTGGTGAGATAACACCAGAAATGATCGCGCAAATCGATAAG
Organism: Vibrio sp. SCSIO 43133; assembly: GCF_023716845.1. NCBI lineage: Bacteria > Pseudomonadati > Pseudomonadota > Gammaproteobacteria > Vibrionales > Vibrionaceae > Vibrio > Vibrio sp. SCSIO 43133. The sequence continues at coordinate 368,442 of NZ_CP068025.1, read as the reverse complement.
TCGAAGTCAGGTGAAGTGGTCTTCAAGAAATCTAAGAGTATTTTCTTTAAGAGCATGAAAGTACGTCGCATCTATGACAAAGATAACCAAACGCTTATGTATCTTTCATACTCTACCAAAGAAACGTCAGGTAGCTTTAAGCACAGTCTCTCAACTGTTCCACTATGGAATACTGCTGCCTATGTTGAGCCGGCCACTGAAGTAGCCCAATAAAACATAAGCGGGTACTTTAATAATTAGAAGTACCCGCTTCCGCCAATAGTCATTATTTACATTGACCCGCTTGTATACAACCATTACAGCTTGTGACGGAATCTAAATGGTCACAAAACACGTAACTGGTATTCTTCCCTTTAGCGTTGAGCTTTACTTCCATTAAGGCTTTATCTGCCAATGCCAACAGTTGATCTTCCAATCCTTTTTGCAGAGATGCGACCCCAAGACTTATCTTGATCTTGAACGGATGACCAGTGCTCGAATAGAGGGTTTTACTTGCTACCGATTCACGTACTCTTTCAGCCAATCTATAAGCATCCGGCAGCGAGGTTTTTGGAAGTAAAATAGTGAACTCATCTCCACCAAACCGAAAACAAAAATCCTCTTCTCGCACCGTCCCTAACAGGGTCTTCCCTATCGACTGGAGAACGTAATCTCCAATACTATGCCCAAATCGGTCGTTAATGGATTTAAATCCATCCACATCCAACATTAAACAGGACATGTCATGGCCATGTCGTTTAAACGATGCGATCTCATGCTTTAATTGGAGTTCAAGAAATCGACGATTATACAAGCCGGTTAGTACATCCCGAATAGCGAGGAACTCAAGTTCATTGTGGCGCGCCACGGTCTTTGAAATATCAATCGCTAACCCAAATATTCCGACCACCTCATTATGGCTGTTGAAAATGGGTGACTTCATATTTTGGTAGTGCTTAACCTCACCCGATTTCAACGTGTTCACTTCAACGTTTGAAACCGTTTTTCCATTCAGAACCGACACATCATTTTTGATAAGGTCACTTGCCTGCTCTATCGAGAAAAACTGATTGTCATCAGCACCGATAATCTCTTCTCTAGCACGAGCAAACAATTGACATACCGCTTCATTGACGTAGGTGTAACATCCGTTTTTGTCTTTAATAAAGAAATAACAATCCATGCGATCAAGCACTTCTTGAATTTTCTCTGGGCTTAGGCTTGAAATATTCAATATGCAATCCGTGTCATTGTAACTAGTCTTAGGTTAGTCGGCTGATAAACCATGTCAAGACTATGGTTATGCATTGGTTAACAGTCTGATTAAAGATTGGATTTCACCCCTTTCTGCATATGGTCAAAATCACACAAACGCTGCAATTTTATGAAACATTATTGAAGTCATTGTGATATCATGCCGCCAAATTTCGTTCCATCAGCGTTTACTATGAGATTCCCTGGACAACGTAAGTCAAAACACTATTTCCCAACTAGCAAGAAAGATCTGTCTGTTAGCCAAGCTCAGTCAGCTCCAAAGCTATTCCGACCGACTATTATTGGTGTTGGTCAAACGATCGTTGATATCGAAGCACGAGTTGACGATGCTTTTCTTGCTAAATACGACCTAAGTAAAGGTCACTCTCTGGTACTTGAAGAAAGTAAAGCAGACGCGCTTTATGAAGAACTGGTTGCTGAAGGACTAATTACTCACCAATTCCCAGGTGATACTATTGGTAACACGCTACACAACTATTCAGTTTTGGCAGATAGCAAATCTGTTTTACTGGGCGTTATGTCAAAGAACATTGAAGTAGGTTCGTACGGTTACCGTTATCTATGCCGAACGTCTTCACGCATGAACCTGAACCATTTACAAACTGTTGATGGTCCAATTGGCCGTTGCTACACGCTAATCACCGACGATGGTGAACGAACATTTGCGATCAACGAAGGTGAAATGAACCAACTTAAGCCAGAGAGTATTCCAGAGTCTGTGTTTAACAAGGCTTCAGCTTTGGTTGTTTCTTCTTATCTAATGCGTGGTAAGCCAGAAGATCCGATGCCTAAAGCGGTTGCACGTGCAATTGAGATCGCAAAATCTAAATCGGTACCCGTGGTGTTAACGTTAGGAACTAAGTGGGTTATCGAAGGCAACGAAAAGTTCTGGCAGGATTACATTAAAGACAATGTCACTATCGTTGCTATGAATGAAGAAGAAGGTGAAGCACTCACTGGATTCTCCGACCCACTACTTGCCGCCGACAAAGCGTTAGACTGGGTTGATTTGGTATTGTGTACAGCTGGTCCTGACGGCCTATATATGGCCGGTTATTGCGACAATGTTGCACTCCGTGAAACGACGCACGATATTCTTGAAGGCGAAATCGATGAGTTCAACAAATTTGAATTTAGCCGAGCAATGCGTAAAGCGGATTGTGCAGACCCGCAGAAAGTCTACTCTCATATTGGCCCATATTTAGGTGGCCCACTGGAAATTAAGAACACCAACGGCGCAGGTGATGGTGCTCTTTCGGCTCTACTTCACGACATGACAGCCAATGACTTTCATTGCCAGAATGTTCCAGAGTCAGATAAACATGTTGCACCTTGCTTAACCTACTCTTCTCTTTCACAAATTTGTAAGTATGCGAACCGAGTGAGTTACGAAGTCCTAACACAGCACTCGCCACGACTCACCCGCTCTTTACCAGAGCGAGAAGACAGCTTGGAAGAAGCATACTGGGATCGATAAAAAAGAGGCTTCGGCCTCTTTTTGTTTTCAAAACAATCAACTAAATAAAGAGTGATTAAAAATAGAACAGATTGCTGAATATTTAACTTTACAAAGGATTTTTAACCAGTATTATCCTGACGCAAACGTTTTCCTCAATAATTTTGTGGCTTTTAAGGACCGTTAATGCTATCTGATATTGATATCTGTCGTACGACGTCTCTTTCCCCTATTTCTGAGATTGCTAAGCAATCTGGACTACTCGACTCTGAGTTTCATCCTCAAGGTTTTCACAAGGCAAAAGTATCCTTAAACGCGGTAAACCGACTCAAAGACAATATTGATGGCAAGCTTGTTGTCGTCACTGCCATCACTCCTACACCACTAGGTGAAGGCAAAACCGTGACAACAATTGGTTTATCACAAGGCCTGAAAAAGCTTGGTCAATCGGTCATGGCGTGTATTCGTCAGCCGTCAATGGGTCCAATTTTCGGTGTGAAAGGTGGCGCTGCAGGTGGTGGTTACTCTCAAGTTGCACCGATGGAAGAATTGAACCTTCACCTGACGGGCGATATTCACGCGGTTACCGCCGCTCACAACCTTGCTGCTGCCGCAATTGACGCTCGTATTTACCACGAACAACGCCAAGGTTATGAAGCGTTCGAATCTCGTACTGGGCTTAAAGCATTAAAAATTGATATCAAGAATGTCGTCTGGAAACGCGTAGTTGACCACAATGACCGAGCACTTCGCATGGTGACAGTTGGCCAAAACGAGGTGAACAAAACCATTAATGGTTATGAACGTGAAGACGGATTTGATATCTCCGCAGCCTCAGAGCTGATGGCGATTTTAGCACTATCGAAAGACTTAAAAGATCTGCGTTCACGTATCGGCCGCATTGTCGTGGCTTACTCTTTAGATGGTGAGCCAATTACCACCGAAGATCTTCAGGTTGCAGGTGCTATGGCTGTTAGTATGAAAGAAGCCATTGAGCCAACCTTAATGCAGACTCTTGAAGGGGTTCCAACGCTTATCCATGCGGGTCCTTTTGCCAATATCGCTCATGGTAACTCATCCATTATCGCCGATAGCATTGCGACAAAGTTGAGCCGCTATACGATCACTGAAGGTGGTTTTGGTTCTGATATGGGTTTTGAAAAAGCGTGTAATATCAAAGCCTCTGCAACAGATAAAAAACCTGACTGTGCTGTGATCGTGGCGACACTTCGTGGCTTAAAAGCGAACTCTGGACTCTATGACCTCAAACCAGGTACGCCTATTCCAGACTCTATCTACGGTAACGACTCGAACGCCCTGCAAGCTGGGTTCGAGAACTTGAAATGGCATATCAACAACGTAGCTAAATATGGTGTACCAGCGGTCGTCGCTATTAACCGCTTCCCTCAAGATAGTGACGAGGAACTTAACCTTCTAAAATCTTGGATTGAAGCGCTTGAACAAGATTGCCGAGTAGCAATTAGTGAAGGATTCGCAAAAGGTGGCGAAGGCACTAAAGAACTCGCACAGCAGGTTATAGCGGCCTGTGAGAACGAAGCGAACTTCAAACCACTTTACACACTCGATCAATCCATTGAATCTAAACTAATGGCCGTATGTGAAGGTGGTTACGGTGCCGCTCGAGTCACTCTGTCTTATCAAGCGCAAAAGCAGCTTGAACTATATGAAAAACATGGCTTCAATCACCTCGCCGTATGTCTTGCTAAGACCCCTCTGTCTATCACCACCGATGGCAGTATCAAGGGCGCACCAAAAGACTTTGATGTTGTAATACGTGAACTGCGTTTGTGTGCTGGTGCTGGTTTTATCTATGCACTTTGCGGCAATGTAATGACGATGCCAGGCTTACCAGACAAACCAGCCTTTATGTCTCTTGATCTTGATGACGAAGGCAACATCATTGGACTAAGTTAATCTACTTATCTGATTTAGCTATAAAAAAGCGACGTTACAACGTCGCTTTTTTTTAATCTATTAACTATCTACTGCGCTACTATCAAGGTCAATTCGACTCGCCTATTACAAGCCTTCCCATATTGTGTTTGGTTCGTGCACTCTGGAACATTTTCGCCATAACCACGCGTATAGATCATCTGCCTAGGTACTCGTTGACTGATCAAGGTTTGGCGAACGGACTCAGCACGTTTGTCAGATAGCTTATCGTTGATTGCCACAGTTCCGGTATTATCTGTATGTCCCCCGATTACAACATCAATCCCTTGCTGGCCAGATAAGAAGCTCGCCAGTTGTTGAAGCCATTGTGCAGAGGTGCTAGCTACATGTGCAGAGCCAGTATTAAAGTGGATTTTTTGCTTTAAACGGATCATGACATAGTCACCAGGAACTAACTCATAGTCGAGACCATTGTTGACCAAGTAGCGCTCAAGAACATTCCAAGACTCGGTGCGCATTTGCCCATAAGGTCCTTGAACGCTGGTTGAGGCGATTTTTGGCGCATCCGCCCATTCTGGATGCATCACATCAAACTCTGACTTCGGAGCCGTTTGCAGCATGTCTGGAAATAGTTTACTTGTTGTCGATGACACGGCACTACATCCCGCTAGTAAGGAGGCAGCCAATACCATCCCTGCTTGTTTCAACGTAAACATGTCACTCTCCAATTATTCCTTTATACGCTGTTAACTATCGGCGATTAATACAGAAACTTTATAGCGAAACATAAAAAAACTGACGGAATTTAGGTTTCGCTTTGTAACGATTTGACGAGCTGAATTGCTTGTAAGCAGACTTAAATAAACGTTAAACTCTGTGAGTTATTTTCATATAGAAGCTCAAACATGTTTAAAACTCTTACTAAAACTTTATCCGTGATGGCCTTGGCTCTTGTTGTTTCGGCTTGTAGTGACTCTGATACAACACCCGTTGAGGGCAAGCAATATCGCACACTTGATGCCAACCTGAGCACACTGCGCTTACCTCAAGTTACCGAAGTATTCTCTCTAGGCTGTGGTCACTGTCGTAACCTTGAACCAATGCTCCCTGAGTTAGAGTCATTGACTGACAGTAAACTTGGTAAAGTCCATGTGATGTTTAATGAAAGCGCACAAATCGCTGGTATGTTGTTCTACTCTGCCGTCATGCAATCAGAAAACAACGTCGTTCCTGCTGACATGAAAGACGAGCTATTTGCACTCGTTCAAAACCCAGATATGGATGGCAGCGCAAAGAAAGTTGAATTGGATCGAATCTTTGAATCTCGTGGAATGGTTAGCCCATACAACCTGAGCGAAGCGCAGCAAAAAGAGCTGTTTAATTACATTCAAACCGCAGAAACCGTATCGACTAAAGCGCAAATTAATGCAGTTCCAACGTTTATCGTTAATGGTAAATACGAGGTGATGCTATCGGGTCACCAAGACATTAATGAAATCGCTGAAACCATCAACTACCTAAAAACAAAATAACAATAAGGAATTACTGTGTCTAAAGTCTTAATCCCTCTCATTGTTCTGCTATTAGCGGCATTCATGATCTATCGAACTTGGACCAACAGCAAAGCTGGTGAGGAGAACTTTCAGCAAGGCCAAGCATTCCTTCTTGAAAACGCTAAGAAAGAAGGCATTATTACTACCGAGAGCGGCTTACAATATGAAGTGCTTGAAACTAGTGGCAATACTGAAAAACCAGGTCCTAAAAGCAAAGTTAAAGTGCATTATCACGGCACGCTTATCGACGGTACTGTGTTTGATAGTTCAGTTGACCGTGGTACACCAATTAGCTTCGGGCTGAACCAAGTTATCAAAGGATGGCAAGAAGGTCTTCAACACATGTCTGAAGGTGACAAATATCGCTTGTACATCCCAAGTACATTGGGTTATGGCAAGAAAGGTACTGGCCCTATCCCTCCGTCGGCAGTATTGATTTTTGATGTTGAATTGATTGAAATTCAATAATCAAAACTATAAACAAAAAGAGCACCTATAAGGTGCTCTTTTTGTTTCGTTCTCTATCGAAAAGGTCACTGTACCGGATGAAATTCAAAGCCTGACTCAGTAACCAAATAACAGTCCATTCCACCAGCATGCGCAGCTTGAAGGCCTAATTGAGTGTCTTCAAAAACTACACACTTCTTAGCGTCTACACCCATATTCTTAGCCGCTAACAAGAACGTTTCTGGATTAGGTTTGTGACTCTCAACATCGGTTGCCGACACTACACAGTCTAAGTCATTCAAAACTCCAGCGTGCGTCAATAGCTTCAAAGCAGAGTCACGTTGGCTCCCTGTACCTATCGACATGGGTTTGGTGCCTTTATATTGCTGAAACACTTCATAAGTGTGTGCTATTGGCTTACCTGTTAGTGGCAATTGTGCAAAAGCATTCATCTTAAATATCGACACTTGTTTCGGATCCAATTCGATACCATAACGCTTTGACACCTCACCCGCGATCTTGACACTTGGCATACCTCCCAGAGAATGCAGCCAATGGCGATCAAATGGAAAATCGAATTTCGTTGCCGTCATTTCCCACGCTAAGACATGGTTTGGCATGGTATCCAACAACGTGCCATCCATATCGAAGATAATTCCATCATACAACTCTAAATCTAACAACTGGTTAACCTCTTGTGGTTCATTAAGGGCATTAACATTACAAATTTATTACTAAAGAACGGCGTACGCTTACCGATACAATAGTAAATAATAAAAAAACGGCTTAGTTTTGTGTAGTCTTTCCATTTTTGAGTTTAGAAAAACTTTTATAAGTGACTAGAAATCAACAAGTTGATACATTCCGCGCTCAGAAATATTTAAGCACACATATTCATATTGCCAATCCAATTGCTGGCAATATCTTTCTCGCGAATATGAAAAGGTTGATAATGAAGATCAAGCACCAACTTCTACTTTTAGGGTCAATATCCGTATTGGCTATCGCCTCAATGTTAATGTCTAGTAGCTACTTTGCGAAGACTACAGATAACCTTACCAATGCTCTCACTAAACTGAGTCAACTTGAAGTCACTTTGTTGAATCTTCGTAGAAATGAAAAAGATTTTTTATTACGTAAAGACGAAAAGTACCTAGCAAAGTTCAGAGTCAACGCTGAACATTTCCGTAATCAACAGAATGAACTTCAACTCACCCTTGCCAACGCAGGTGTCTCTCTTCCAAATCAACTATCAGCGGAGCTTGCAGCGTACGAACAAGCCTTCACAAAACTAGTAAATGGTTACGTTGTACTTGGTCTAAACCTTTCACAGGGTCTGTCTAAGCAATTTCTTGAAGTATTCCATCAAGAGCTTGAGCGAGACATCACTCATGAATTATTGCAATACCACGATGACGTTATGTTTGGCAATGTTGCGACCGTGAAACCAACCAACAACCCATCACTTAATACTGTTGGTCAAAATGTCCTTAAGCAACGTGAAGTCATTGGCTTTGCCTACGACCAAGGTTTGCTTGGGCTAACTCGCAGCAATTCTCATAAGATTGAAACAGATTTTGAGGATTTTAATGCTCAATTAAACCGTGTACTTGATGACAAGATCCAAACCATCATGACCGCAAAATGGACCATTTCTGTTCTATTACTTGTTGTCATTGCCGCTCTCATCACTTACATAGTCAGAGCAATCAACCTTAATGTAAACCGCTTGCAGTCTACTATCTCGGATATTGCTGAACACAATGACCTAACCAAAAGAGTATCAGTTAAAGGCAACGATGAGATAGCCTCGATTGGTAAAGCCGTCAATTCATTGCTGGATAACTTTGCTTCATTAGTTGGCAACACACAGAAGCAGTCTTCAGAGCTTAGAAGCAGCAGTACCAATATGGAAGATGAATTGGAGAATGTGATTCATCAATTCCATAGTCAAAGTGACCACACTAACTCAATGGCAACGGCGGTTCAGCAAATGGTAACCACCATTGACGAAATTGCACAAACTACTCACAACGCCGCTGATGTGGTAAACAAAGCAGCGGACAACTCTCAAAACAGCCGCGCATTTGTTGAAAACACTGTCGGTAATATCGAGTCCCTTTCTTCCGTACTAGCGGAAAGTAACAATGAAATCCGTTCCTTGAATGAGCATGTTGGCAAAATTGGCGGAGCGGTTCATATTATCCAAGATATCGCGGAGCAAACTAATTTATTAGCACTAAACGCAGCTATTGAAGCAGCTCGCGCTGGCGAACAAGGACGTGGATTCGCAGTGGTCGCAGACGAAGTTCGTGCCTTGGCTAGCCGAACACATCAATCAACGGAAGAGATCACCAACCTCGTCAGTGCGATTCAGGCTCAAATGACAACGGTGGTTACCGACATAGAGCAATGCAACGCTCAAGGAGCAGAAACATTGTCTGCCTCTGCGAAGCTTGATAGCGCACTACAGCAAATCTCTGAGGACATGGCTGAAATTCAGACCAACTCCGATCAAATTGCCGCGGCGATTGAAGAGCAAGGCATAGTAATGGGTCAGGTAGGCGAATCCATCACAGAGCTTAATGAAATTTCTAATGACAACATGTCGAATGCACGTAACTGCTTAGATGAAGTGAAAAACGTGTCTAGCCAAACCACCAAAATGGACAGTGCCATTTCAATCTTTAAGATTTAGGGAACGGTAACTAAGACAAAGGCCACGTCAAAATGTGGCCTTTTTGTATTCCATTACTTTTTAACAAGCACTTGTTCGTGCTCCATAAGTTCACGTACAAATATCGATGGTGAGGATTGATACGTCACCCACACTTTGTTTTTTGCTCTTGTTAATGCAACATAGAACAAGCGCCGCTCTTCAGCGTGTTCATAAGTATCTGTGCCTATGGTCAGGGCATTATTTAGGTGAACGAACTTCCTTTTCGCTGGGAATTGTCCCTCATCAGCGCCTATCACAATAACGTAATCCGCCTCTTTGCCTTTACTAGAGTGACAGGTCATAAACTCCAACGACAAGTTTGCAAACTGCTTACACCAATCACCAAACAATTCCGGTTTATGATAGTGGTTACGTCCTAACAGCAACACTGATTTACCTTGTTTGGACTTGCTATTAAGTTCCTCAAGAATTTTCTCTACATGGCTGCCCTGCTCCACAATCACTGCCTTTTGCTTAGCGGATTTGTGGCTCTTAATATCTTTAGTCAGTTGTGTCGGATTGGCTTGAATGAAGTCAGACGCCACTACCAACAACTTGTCATTAAAACGATAAGTCGTATCTAACAAGTGGATAGAGGCGTTAGGGAATCGCTGTTCAAAGCCTGTCGTCAAATCCACATCAGATCCAGTAAACTGATAGATGGACTGCCAATCATCGCCCACAGCATAGAGTGTTGCATTGGTACCATCTTGAAGCTTTTGTTCACAAAGGGCTTGAACCAACTCTAAACGATCAGGGGAAATATCCTGATACTCGTCGACCATGACAAACTTCCAGTTCGATTTAAAGCGCGAAGCAGAAACATGTTTAGTCGCTTTAGTAATCATCGAGGTAAAGTCAATTTGCTCATTCTCTTTGAGCATCTTTTGCCACGCTTGATAACAAGGCCAACATAGCGCCAACTCACTATTAAGCCGCGCATACTCTTCTTCGTCTATGATCTTCTCTTGAATCGCTTTCTTCGATAATCCAGCAGAAATCAATTGGTCTAGTTGCTGTTCTAGCCACGCGATGAGCTTAGGGTTTTCACTTTGACTGCCAAGCTCCTCATCTCCTTTTAAGTAGGCAATAGGCCATTTAGATAAGTGTTTTTGCCAACGTTTGAAGTTGGTTGGTGTCATCCAATGCTTCTTCAGCCAGTCAATGCACCAGGCCGTTTTTTGTGTTTGCTCAGTCGCTAATGGCGTTAATTGAGGTGGTTGATTCTCAGTTTCTTTGAGTATCTTCAGTCCTAATTGATGGAAGGTCAGCACCGAAATAGCGTCAGCCGTTTGCCCCAGCTTTTTCTCAAGACGTTGCTTCATTTCATTAGCAGCGTCCCGACCAAACGCCACCAATAGTATCTGGTCAGCCTGTGCGAGATGACTTTGGAGCAGATAGGACACACGCGCCATCAGCACACTCGTTTTACCTGAACCTGCTCCGGCAAGGATCAAATTTTGATCATTGTTATGCAGAACCGCCATTTGTTGTGAGTAATTAAGTGGAGATGACTCAGATTGCGAAAATAATACTTGCCAATTCTCACGCTCATTTTCCAACCATGTTTGGTTTCGTTCTGCTAGCACTGTCGCTGTATCATCCAACCATGGAATGAGGTTGTTGATTCGCTTTGGCATTGTGCGCATCGCTTCAGAAAGTGACATGTTGATTTCAAGAAACTCGGAGTTTACTTCATCCGCCCATGACACCATTTGTGATTGAGGCAAAAATTGTGGCAGAGAACGCAAGCGTCGTAACTCATCTTCCCATTTCGGTAGATAGGTATTCAGCAAACCGCATTGTTTATGGTGCCATTGCTGGTAACAACTCACAGCATGTTTGGCAAAGTCCTGCGCTTCTCTCCAAGGTACCCCCTGAACCACCCAGCATACCTGTTTGCCATTCTCTTCGTGCGCAAACACCGACACGGATGACCATACTAACCCTCGCTTAACACTTAATTTTCCCGACCATTCACTAAACGGAATTCGAACCTCGGCGCGCACCGAGTGCAGCACAAGGCTATCGCCATTAAGTTCAAGAGAGCGAAATTCGTGTTGAGTAAATAACTCAGCGGTTGGGGAGGCAGTTAGCAGCATGTTGTTCTAAGGGTTCTAATCAGCAAATCTCTCACTAGTCTACTGTATCAGCCAATGATTTCCAGATAACTTTATGTAAAATCTGCGAAAAGGAATCCAAACTCGAATTACGATTTCCTATTATTCTCTAACAGACAGAGTGCTTTTCATTACGAACATGCACAAAAAAGCGCCCAATACTTAGGGCGCTTTCCGGACACAGATTAACTACTTATTCGTCGGGGTCTGAAGTTTGTCCATAACCTCATCCAAGTTAAAGCTTGCTGCTTTTTGCCTTGGCGGGAATTCTTTAAAGGTCTCTAAGAACTTCCCTACATAGACTTGAGCCGGAACTAACAAGTAAACACGATCCAACATCCAGTCATAGTAAGTATTGGAGGTAACATCAGCGACTTCATAAGGGTCCATTCTCAAGTTAAAGATTTTTGGCACGCGGAGTGTCACGAAAGGTTCTGCCCATATTTGCAACGTCCCCTCTACCCTCTGCTCCATAAATACGACTTTCCAGTTGTTATAACGCAGTGCGGTTAAATCACCATCGTCTGAGAAGTAGAAAATCTCCGCACGCGGTGACTCTTCACTTTCACCTGTTAAGTAAGGAAGGAAGTTGTAACCATCAAGGTGAACTTTAAAGGTCTTGTCACCGGCTTTGTGCCCCTTAAGAAGTTTCTCTTTTACATCAGGCTCACCAGCCGCTGCTAACAACGTAGGCAACCAATCCATGTGATGCATAATATTGTTGGAGACCGAGCCCGCTTCGATTTTACCCGGCCATTTCACCATCGCAGGGACACGATACGCTCCTTCCCAGTTAGTGTTTTTCTCACCTCGGAAAGGAGTAAGACCCGCATCTGGCCACGTATTCATGTGCGGACCGTTATCCGTTGAGTAAAAGACAATTGTGTTGTCTTCGATTCCCAACTCATCGACTTTTTTAAGGAGTTCGCCTACTTGGTTGTCGTGCTCAATCATCCCGTCAGCATAAAAACTAATGCCTGATTTACCGAGGTTTTCATCTTTCACATGAGTACGGAAATGCATGCGTGTCGCATTCCACCATACGAAGAAAGGTTTCTTGGCCGCTACCGCGCGATCCATAAAGTCTAGAGCCGCGGAAAGAGTCTCTTCATCCACGGTTTCCATACGCTTACGAGTTAAAGGGCCAGTATCTTCAATTTTGCCGTCGGCATAAGATTTGATAACCCCTCGAGGTCCAAATTGTTTACGGAATTCGGGGTCTTTCGGATAGTCGATATTTTCAGGTTCTTCCTCAGCATTTAGGTGGTAAAGGTTACCAAAGAACTCGTCAAAGCCGTGATTGGTAGGTAAAAACTCATCTTTGTCGCCAAGGTGGTTTTTACCAAATTGCCCTGTCATATAACCATGAGGCTTTAGAAGCTCCGCAATGGTTGCATCTTCCGCTTGTAACCCAAGGTCAGCCCCCGGTAGACCCACTTTACTTAAACCTGTGCGCAATACACTTTGACCGGTTATAAATGTCGAACGTCCTGCCGTACAAGATTGCTCGCCGTAGTAGTCGGTGAACATCATGCCTTCTTTCGCAATGGAATCAATATTAGGCGTTTTATACCCCATAAGACCAAATGTATATGCACTAACATTGGACTGACCAATGTCATCCCCCCATATCACCAAGATGTTGGGCTTATCTTCCGCATATGCACTGGCTGATATACCAAATAACGCGGTAGCCAAAACTGCTAAGCTCCGCTTAAACCTTCTGTGTGTTGTCATGTAAACCTCTACGTTAGTTGGTCGCATCCTGCCCATTAACGTATAGTCGCAAACACTCATAAGCGCCAAAAATCTAAGGCAATTTTCACTATTAATAGATTAATAAACATTAGCCAGATTTTTTGATTAATCTCACATAGCACTAAAGTTGTAAGTGACCACCCCATTGGAACTCAACCTTATGATTTAGATAAGAATATTTACCAGTTATAACTTTTTTTTATAGTGTTTATAAGACGACACCATCTCTGACCTCAAATAGAGTGCGAGGCAAATAAGCACCTCACTGGGTGTTTACTGCAAAATCAATGAGTAAAAGACGATGGAGTCTAGAATGGCAAACCACTTAAGTAAGATTGCAATGGGCGTTGGGCTTATTGCTACATCTTCAGTTGCAGTTGCAGCAGATAAACCGAATATCCTTGCGATTTTCGGCGACGATGTTGGTTATTGGAACATTAGCGCGTATAACCAAGGCATGATGGGGTATGAAACTCCAAATATCGACCGTATCGCTAACGAAGGTGCACTTTTCACTGACCATTATGGTCAGCAATCTTGTACAGCAGGTCGCGCAGCCTTCATTACTGGTCAAGAACCTTTCCGTACTGGTCTATTAACAATTGGTATGCCAGGTTCAACACACGGTATTCCAGACTGGGCTCCAACCACTGCTGATCTACTCAAAGAGCAAGGCTACATGACGGCACAGTTTGGTAAAAACCACTTAGGTGACCAAGACCAACACTTGCCAACTAATCATGGTTTCGATGAGTTCTTTGGTAACCTTTACCACCTAAATGCTGAAGAAGAACCAGAAACTTACTACTACCCTAAAGATCCAGAGTTCCGTAAGAACTATGGCCCTCGTGGTGTAATCAAGTCTTTTGCTGATGGCAAAATCGAAGATACTGGTCCTATGACGCGTAAGCGTATGGAACATGCTGATGAAGAGTTCCTAGAAACGTCTCTCGCGTTTATGGAAAAGGCAGTAAAAGCTGATAAACCATTCTTCATCTGGCACAACACCACACGTATGCACGTTTGGACTCGTCTGCAAGAGAAGTATCAAGGTAAATCTGGTATCTCTATTTATGCCGACGGCATGCTAGAGCACGATGACCAAGTTGGTATCCTGCTAGACAAACTGGACGAGCTAAACATCGCTGACAACACGATTGTTATCTACTCTACTGATAACGGTGCTGAAACAGTTAGCTGGCCTGATGGCGGTGCGACACCATTCCACGGTGAAAAAGGCACAACTTGGGAAGGCGGTATGCGCGTTCCTCAACTTGTCCGTTGGCCTGGCGTAATTGAACCAGGTACTAAGATCAACGAGATGATGGCTCACCAAGACTGGCTACCAACGCTTCTTGCTGCAGCAGGTGTTCCTGATGTGAAAGAAAAGTTAGCTAAAGGCTACAAAGCAAACGGTAAAGACTGGCGCGTACATATTGATGGCTACAACTTCAAGCCATTCTTTGAAGGTAAAACTGACAAGGCACCACGTGAGTCTCTACTTTACTTCACAGCAAACGGCGAATTGAATGCGGTTCGTTGGAATGACTGGAAACTACACTTCGCAACGTTAGAAGGTAACATCACTGACGCGGTACGTTTCTCTCCTAACTGGCCGAAGATCATTCACCTACGTGCTGACCCATTTGAGAAAGCACCACACGAATCTGGCATGTACCTACGTTGGATGGCAGACAACATGTGGCTATTCGTTCCAATTCAAGACGTACTTGGCGAATTCTTCCAAACTCTGCCTAACTACCCAATGCAGCAAGGCCAGATGATGAACCCTGCTTCGATTGACTACCAGTCTCTAGGTCTTCAAGGCAAAATGAAGCAACTTGACCAGCTTCAAAAACAAGTACAACAAATGAAGTAATCACCTCAGATTCTTTTCATAAAAAAGACCAGCTTATGCTGGTCTTTTTATTATTGGTCAATCAAACGAAAGGGTTAATCAAGATTGTCCATGTCTTTCCATAAACGAGCTGCGACTTCCCTCGCCTCTTTATAGATAGGCTCAACGTCGAATGGGAACTCACGGTTTAGATAAGAGAACTTACCTTCCACCATCACACTGTTTACGTTGCTCGCATTGAGTGCGAATGCAAAGTGACCCGGCAAGTTATCAGCAACCAAAGGTGTTGGTGAGGTGTAATCAAGAATCGTTAGATCCGCTTTATATCCTGCTTCCAAACGACCAAACTTAGCACCAAAGTTACGACCAAGAATCTCGTTGCCGTTCCATAGATGGCGCATAAAGCTATCAGGCCACATTTGACCACCAGCATCACGATGCTTGAAGAACGCAAATTTAAGCTCTTCGAACATATCAGCACCAATGCCATCGGTACCAATCGCGACATTTTTGAACTGACGTAACTGATGGTTATAACCTACATTGTTGTTCATATTCGAACGTGCATTATGAACCAAGAAACCATCGTGTTTGTTCAAGATATTAATGTCCTTCTCGGACAAGAATAAACCATGAGCAAGCAGTGTTTTGCTATCGATTAAGCCAAAGCTATCGAGGCGCTCAACAATATCTTGGTCGTAATGATGATGACTATGAGTCACATCGTAACGGTCTTCTGCAACGTGAATATGTAAGCCACGCCCAGTCGCTTTCACCGCTTCCGACAGCATTGCCATACCTTCATTCGACACGGTAAACGGAGCATGAGCGCCGATATGAGCTTCAACCAGATAAGGCTCAACACCTCGCTCTTTTTCTGCATCCACAAGTTGTGCGAAGCGAATATTCTCTTCTACACCTGCCGCCATTTCTTCAACGCCGCCGTTACGGTCAGTCGTCTCAAAACAGGTCATACCGCGAAGGCCAGCTTTTAAGAAGCCTTTACGAAGTGTCGCCAGAGACCCTTCAATGTAGTTCGGTGAGGCGTGATGGTCGATAACCGATGTACAGCCATGACGAATGGCTTCTAATGAACAAATCAAACCGCTGTAGTACAAAGCTTCTTCATCCAACGCACGGTCCATTCGCCACCATAGGTTCTTCAGGATGGA
Source organism: Vibrio sp. SCSIO 43133 (assembly GCF_023716845.1). Lineage (NCBI taxonomy): Bacteria > Pseudomonadati > Pseudomonadota > Gammaproteobacteria > Vibrionales > Vibrionaceae > Vibrio > Vibrio sp. SCSIO 43133. Next base: position 352,191 of record NZ_CP068025.1, on the reverse strand, counting down.
GATAAAATCTGGACTTGGTTTAATGTCCGCCATGATGCCGCGAGCCAATCCAGAATAGAAGTGGTTGTGAGAACAGACAATGCCCGGCATTACTAACTTACCAGTAAAGTCCTTCACTTCAGCGTTTGGATACTTGGCACTAAGAGACTCACCGACTTCTATGATAAGGTCGTTTTCAATCGCAATATCAATCCCTTCCTTAATAAAGGCAGGTTCCATCTGTACTGCTGTTGCGTTCTTAATTATCAACATAATTCTATTCTCCTTTTACACTTCTACAGCGCCAAGCAAGTATTTGTGGTTCGATAGAACGTACTGAATAATAGTGGCTTCATCAGCTAACGTTTCTGGCAACTCGATTTGACCATTTTGATTAATTGGATACGTTGCGACTTCCCCTTTAGCTCTTAGCAACAGTTCATCGCCTTGAACCAAGAAACCTGGGTTAGTGCTTGAATCAAAGTCTTCTTTCAGACTGAACAACGTAAATTTGTCTTTGTATGGTTTGCTGTCCCAAGGGCAGAACTGAGCACAGTTGCCACACTCGTTACAGTAAGCATCAAGGTGGAGCGTTTGATACTGGTCTTTAAAGCCCGGAATCGGCAGTGACATGTTGGCACGGTTCGGACAAACATCTACACACTTACTGCACACATAAGAACACTCTAAGCAGCGCTCTGCTTCTTGCTTAACAAACTCATTGCGGTCGTTTTCTTCTAGCTTGTTCGCTTCAAGCAGTGCAACTTTGATTTCGCCCTTCTTACGATAAACTTCTGCGGCCGTTACTGAAGACTCAACTTGAGCTAACGTTTCAGATTGAAGTTCACGTTCGATAATTGCTGACGCCGCTTTGCGACCACCAGAAATTGCCGAAACAATCGATGATGGACCGGTTTGCGCATCACCTAACAAGAACACGTTTTCGACCTGAGTCTCACAAGTGTCATTGTTGACTGCTGGCCAACCGTCGTCACCCATTGGCACACCAATACGCGTTAACACATCACGGTTCGCTTGTTCACCTACCGCTGTAATGACTGCGCTGGCTTTGAGTGAAATGGTTTCATCGGTTGCTACTGGACGTCTACGGCCTTTCTCATCAGGCTCACCCAATGTCATGACCCGCGCTACAATAGTGCCATCTTGATGGAACTCTTCTGGATTGGTTAAGAACTTGAAGTTCACGCCATCTTCGACCGCTTCGTCATACTCTTCTTTGTATGCTGGCATTTCAGCTTCAGTACGGCGATAAAGTACCGTTACTTTCTCAACACCTTTGACTTTAAGCGCGGCACGCGCACTATCCATCGCGGTATTACCTGCCCCAACTACTACCACATGGTCACCAAGCGCTAACGCTTCGCCATCGTTGTAGCGACGTAAGAAGTCTAGAGACTTGTAAATGTTGTTATTGTCACCCGCTAACTTGATAGGGTTACCTTTATCTGCACCGATACCCAGACAGATATACTGATAGCCCTGCTCTTTCAGTTGGTCGATAGTGATATCTGGATTCGCGCCATACTCAAATTCCACACCATGAGCTTCAACAAACTCAATGTCATGTCTAATGGCTTTCTCAGGAATTCTAAATTGAGGAATAATGTGTTTCACCACACCACCTGCGCTCTCTTCTTTCTCGAAGATTTTCACAGGGTGACCAGCTCGAGCAATGAAGTACGCCGCTGATAGACCTGCAGGACCTGCTCCAATAACCGCGACTGGCTGTTTGGTTGTATCCAGATTTGGATGATGCCATTTAGATTGGTAGCCATCCCAACCTTTATCCAGCGCAATTTTCTTCATTTCACGAATGTTCAATGCACCTTCGTAATCGCGACGAGTACAGTTGTATTGGCATTGGTGATCACAAATATGACCTGTGATGGAAGGCAGAGCGTTTCGAGCGTAAATGACTTCCAACGCTTCGGTATACTTGTGCTGACCCATTAGGCGTAGGTATTCAGGGATATCTTGGCTGATAGGACACGCTGTTACACAAGGTGCGACATAACAATCCGTTAGTGGCACTGGTTGTTCGACAGTAATTTCTTCTGGACCACGCCACTCTTTTTGCGTGTATTCAGCGCACAAAGACTTCTCGGCCAGTTTTTCCAAACGCTCTAGGTTAACACCACGCATTGCCCAATCAGTGCTCACTTCAAGCTCTTTGGCACAGTCAGCGAGGCGCAAGTAGCCACCTGGTTTGAGCAGGTCTGTCGCCATAGTGATTGGGCGAATACCAGTTTCAAAGATCTCTCTGATGTTAAACTTGCTTGCACCACCAGAATAAGAGATTGGTAACGTGCCATTAAATTCGCGAGACAGTTCCAACGCCACATTGATAGATAGCGGGAACAATGCGCGGCCAGACATGTACATTTCTTTGTCAGGAAGACGGCCTTTATTGTTCAATGTACCAAGAGTGTTGGTCAGTTTGACACCAAAGCCGATGTTCTTGTCTTTACCAAGCTTAACTAGACGATGAAGCATGGCCTTGGCATCTTGCAGTTGCAAGTCGTGAGAGAACGCTTCTTTGCTAAGGGAGATATAGTCAAAACCCGTTTGATCAAGAATGCTGCGAACACGGTCATAACCTAGCAGCGTAGGGTTTAATTTAACGAAGGTATTGATACCCTTGTCTTCCAACATATAACGACAAATCGCTTCGATTTCGTTTGGTGGACAACCGTGCATGGTTGATAGTGTTACCCCTTCAGTCAAACTAACTGGGATATCATCTACCATTTCGAATAATTGTTGCAGTTCAGTTTCTGATGTTTTGCTATTCAACAGTTTATTATTGGCAATAAAGTCTTTTAATTCTGTTGAATATTGTGCAAATTTAGGATGCTTTGAAGAATCGAGCATATTATCAATATACTCTTGCATTGGCTCGGTCAAAATACCATCTAAATCATAGCCAACACTCATGTTAAAAATAAATGATTTCGCTTGCTTCGCCGCTTTACTATCAAATACTGATTCCAGTAGATGCAGCGCAAACCATGCTTTCAAATATTCGTCATACGCTTTGTGTAACGTAAACTCGGTTGACCATTCCGTATTGAAACACTCATCTTCTGCATCAATACATGGTTTAGCAATTTCAAGACGATCTAACTTCTGAACAGTCTTAAGCTCCATGAAGCGACCACCAGCAAGCCAAGACGTAACTATATTCTGAGCTAATTGAGTATGAGGTCCGGCGGCAGGTCCTACAGGGGTTTCGCAGTTTTCACCCCATACCGCAAGGTGTTGGTTTGTCTGTTTTTTATAGAACTGCTTTTCTGGGATGCCGAAAATCGATTTGCTTTGATGATACTCACCAAACATGCGTTCAAGCAGCTCGGTGAATGGAATTGGGCGCATGATATCTCCCATGGTAACACTCCTTTATTAATTCGCTTGTACTTCTGTGTAAATGAATTAATGAGATAAGAGCAATCACTAAGCCAAGGTTGTCTAATTACTTAACATGAAGACATTTTAACTGCTATTTCGTGACAGAGGTCTGATAATAAAGGCTATTGAGAATAGTTATTAATTTGATTAAAGTGTAATCTTATTTAATACCGTTTTTTATGATAGTCAGCTCGAGTGTTTTGTTAATTACATCTATCATAACAATAAAAAAGCTATCATATTGATAGCTTATTATTCTCACAATAATTGTCTGCTAAATGTTTAGCTTTCTAATACGACTTCTGACTGGTTAGGTATATCGATCGCTTTAGCTTTGCGCTGCCGTTGGAGTACATTCTCGTCCTGCTTCGGCTCCGCATAACCACCTTTCTCTACATGCTCCAACCAAACTTTCAAATGCGCTGTGGTTTGTTGTCGTTGTTCCAACGAAAGACCGGACACCAACTGTTTTTGCTTATCAACGTGAGCATCAATCAGAGCGTTAGCGATGTCATATCCCGTTTGTGTAAGTTGAACCACAACACAACGTCTATCGCAGTTCGAATGGTATCGGGCAATCAGTTTTTTACTCTCTAAACGATCCAGCCGATGGGTCATTGCGCCTGATGTCAGCATTAAAGACTGTGTAAGTTCACTGGGAGTTAAACGATAAGGTGCAGAAGAGCGCAGTAGTGAAGCTAGCACATCAAACTCTCCGGTTTTTAAACTGTATTGACGGCATAAACTCGCGAGTTCTTGTTCCACACATTTACTCACTCGCATTAATCGCCCAATAAGAACCATTGGCTCTGTATCTAGCTCCGGTCGCTCGTGTTTCCACAGTTCAGCAATACAATCCATCAGGTCCATATTAATCCCCTTCCAACCAACAATAAGGGCACCAAGAAAGTGATTCGAGGTGCCCTTGCTTTTATATACTAATAATCACGTTCATCGAGCTCATCGACATGCGTCTTAAATCGCCCAACCGCCCGCGTAGAACACCACCAATACGATAGTAATCAACACAGTACCAACGTTAAGTTTTTTCCATTCGCCTGATACTACACGGCCACATACTAGTGTTAGGAAACCAAGCATGATACCTGTCACGATGTTACCAGTTAGTACGATGAATACCGCACAAACAAGACCTGATAACGCATCAACAGAGTCATCGAGATTAAGCTTGCTGACGTTACTCATCATCAATAAACCTACATACATCAGCGCAGGTGCAGTAGCGTAAGAAGGAACAAGGTAACTCAATGGAGCAAGGAACAGTAGCAATAGGAACAAACCACCTACCACAACGGCTGTCAGACCCGTTTTACCACCCGCTGCAGTACCTGCTGCAGATTCGATATAAACCGCAGCTGGCGCACCACCAACAAAACCAGAGAAAATACTACTGACTGAGTCAGACGTCAGTGCTTTACCACCATTGATTATGTTGCCATCTTTATCGAGTAGGTTAGCTTGTCCCGCTACCGCACGAATCGTACCAGTCGCATCAAAAATCGCTGTCATAACCAAGGCTAATACACTTGGTAGAACAAGTGGACTTAATGCACCCATAATGTCCATTGAACCAAGTAGTGAGCTTTCACCTGAACCAAACGATGGCATGGCGAATACACCTTGGAATTTAACACTTGGGTCAAACATCAGACCTAACACAGAAATCGCAACAATAACCAGTAAAATGCCGCCAGGAACACGACGCTTCTCTAAGCCGAAAATCGCGGCTAAGCCAAGTACTGACATGATTACTGGGAACGACGTAAACTCACCCAAGCTAACAGGAAGACCTTCCACTGGGTTTTTCACCACAAGTCCAACACCATTCGCTGCGATAAGTAGCAAGAACAAACCGATACCAATCCCCGTACCGTGTGCAATACCAAAAGGTAGGTTTGTTAGGATCCACTGCCTTACCCCTGTAACGGTAATCGCAGTAAAGACCACACCCATTAAAAAGACCGCTCCCAGCGCAACAGGTATAGATATTCCTTGCCCGAGCACCAAGCTGAAAGCGGTAAAGGCGGTTAGGGATATCGCACAACCAATAGCCATCGGCAAGTTAGCCCAAAAGCCCATGAGCAGTGAACCAAATGCCGCAACCAAACAGGTGGCGATAAAGACGGAGCCTTGGTCGAACCCAGCAACACCAAGCATGCTTGGTACTACGATCACTGAGTAAACCATGGCTAAGAAGGTAGTAAGCCCGGCAATTAACTCTTGCCTAAAATTACTACCACGTTGTGAGATTAAGAAGTAATTGTCGACCCAACTATTGTTGGTTGACGTGGGTTTATCTTCAGCAATCTCCATCGTACTTTGCTGATTTGAGATATTTTCGGACATGTTATATTCCTTTTCATTAAGTCTTGGTCATCCCTTGTATTGAGACCAATGCATCTGCTGTATTTGCTATATTTGCCATAAAATCAGCTGCGCTCATAAACCAAACACCCGTCAACGTAGGTACGATAAATACTTCTATCGTCGCCGAGGGTCATGAGCACAAACAGTTTTTCAATAAGTTCAGAAGAGTTGTCGTATCGAAGTTGCTGGAGCGGTGTCGCACAAGGATCAATCACAACAAAGTCAGCTTCTTTGCCAACCTCAAAGTTGCCCAATAGGTGGTCTAGAGAGAGTGCTTTCGCTCCACCTAGTGTCGCCAAATATAATGCCTCAAACGCCGAGAGCTTCTGCTGCTGCAATTGAGCAACTTTGTATGCCTCATTTAACGTTTGCATCATATTAAAAGTGGTTCCTGCGCCGATATCCGTCCCGATACCTACTTTCACGTTTCGTTTCCACGCCTCCTGCATTTTGAACAGGCCGCTGCCTAAATACAGGTTGGAAGTTGGACAAAACGCGATAGCTGAATCCGTTTCTTGTATGCAGTCCCACTCTTGATCCTCTAGATGAACACAATGTGCGAATACACTCTTTGATCCAGTCAGGCCATAATGGTGATAAACATCTAAATAACCGTCTTGTTCAGGGAAAAGTTCTTTAACCCAAGCAATTTCGTTCGTGTTTTCTGACAAATGCGTATGAATATACGTATCTGGGTATTCCTCTCTTAACTTATGCGCCATTTCCAATTGTTCCGGTGTGGAAGTGGGTGCAAATCTTGGGGTAATCGCGTAAAGCAGACGGTCCTTTTTATGCCATTTCTCAATCAGTGTTTTTGTTTGGTTGTAACTTGTCTCCGGTGTGTCTAGTAAGTAATCTGGCGCGTTGCGGTCCATCATGACCTTACCCGCGACGATTCTCATATTGAGTTTGTTTGCTTCAGAGAACAATGCATCTACGGACTCTGGATGAACCGTTCCGAATACCATGCCTGTTGTCGTGCCATTTCGAAGCAGCTGCTTAATAAAGAACTTAGACATCTCCTTGGAGTAGTCTCTGTCTTTATAGCGCGCTTCTGTAGGGAACGTATAGTTGTTCAGCCATTCAAGTAGCTGTTCACCATACGCGCCAACCATTTCTGCTTGTGGGTAATGAATATGGGTATCAATAAATCCTGGCATGACAATTTTGCCTGGATAAAAACGAATACGTACTGAGTCTGGGACTTTATCTTTGCCTTCTTCCCACTCGCCGACCCACTCGATACGACCTTGGTCAACAAGAAGAAGTCCATCTTCAATAAAACGTACGTGCTGTTCGATATCTTCAGGCTTATCAACTACTTTTGTGATATCAAGTATTGAAGCCCTAATAGCCTTAATTGATTGGGTATATTGCATAATTACCTCGACCTTAACGCCCCTATTCACTACTTTGCTCACTAACAGAGGCATTGCTTCCCGTTATTTGGAATAAATGTGCGGCAGCGTTTTTTGGTCTCCGCTGCCGCACTGTTTGTTATAATTTATTGAGACCTTTAAGGATTTTCTCTGGAGTAAAGTGCCACTCACGTAGCCATACGCCACAAGCATCATGAATTGCTGTTGCAATGGCAGGCGCTGCACCGTTTACACCAATTTCAGAGATAGATTTCGCACCGTATGGTCCAACTGGATCATCACTTGGCACCAACACCGCTTTGAAATCTTTTGGAATGTCACCAATCTTCGGCGCACCATAGCTCTTAAGATCGGTGTTGATTGGCACACCGTTGTCGTCGTAAATAAGCTCTTCAAACAAGCTGTGACCGATAGCGCGCATACTCGCACCGTAGATTTGACCAAGTGCCAAATCAGGGTTCACTGGAGTACCGCAATCGAGCAATGCATGGAACTTATCAAGTCGGATTTCACCGGTTCTAGTATTGACGGCAACTTCTGCAAAGTTTGCCCCGTAAGGGAAAGCGAACTCAGCAGTAGTGAAGCATCCTGAAGCCAACAGTTGTCCCCAACCCGTTCCGCTTTCTGCTTTATGCGCGATGTCGAAGAAAGTTACTTCACCAGCAGGCCCTTTTACCAAGCCAGGTGCGACGATTTGTACATTTTCAACCGACTCTTCAAGCATTTCCGCACCGTACTTCAAGATTTTCTCACGCATCGCTTCTGCAGCGCGTTTTGCTGCATTACCTGAGAAGCAAGTGCCAGAAGAGGCGTACGCGCCTTTATCGAAAGGTGCATGGTCAGTGTCACCAGAATGAATCGTAATATCTTCCAGTGGACACTTAAGAACTTCAGCAGTTAATTTGGCGATCACTGTATCAAGACCTGTACCGATGTCTGCGCCACCTGAATGAACGATGAAAGTACCATCGGAGGCCATCTTGATGCTGCAGTTCGCTTGGTCGATATCAGGAATTCCTGATTTCTGTTGAATGATCGCTACACCTCGCCCCACTTTCCAATCACCTTGATGATCTTTTGGTGAATCCCATTCGATGAGCTTACGACCTTCACGAAGAATTGCTTCTAACGCACAACTGTGTACCTTAGGAGTGGTGGTAGGCATTTTACCTTCGCCGATAGCACCAAGAATCTTAAGCTCTTGGCCTTCAACGACTCGGTTTTTCTCAATCATATCGAGATGGTCAATACCTAGCTCTTCCGCAAGTTCCGCCATCGCCATCGTCAATGCGTAGTTACCTTTCGGCGCACCATAACCTTGATAAGCACCTGTTGGACAGATATTTGAATAGTACGTAGTAACTCGGAAATCGACGTTGTCACAAGGGTAAAGCGGCAGTGACAAGGCAGGACCATTTGATGGTACCGTCAATGCGTGATTACCATAAGGGCCAGTATTCGCGAGGAATTCCATATCAATAGCGGTAAGCTTACCGTCTTTGGTCGCCCCAAGTTTCACGGTCACTTTCGCTACGTGACGAGTGGAGTTACAAATAAACTCTTCTTCGCGAGTATGGTGGAAATATACTGGACGACCCGTGGTATAGGTTGCCCAAGCACAAACGTCTTCAAGAAGGATGTCTTGTTTTGAGCCGTAGCCACCACCAACACGCTCTTTGACGATGTGAACTTTGTTCTGTTTCACATTAAGGATCTTGGCGACTTGGCGACGTACGTGCCAAGGCACTTGCGTAGAGTCGTGCATGATGACGCGATCGCCATCCATGTAGCTATAACAGATATGGGTTTCGACTGGCAGTTGCTGTACCTGCTTCGACTCATAAGTACGCTCTAAAATAACGTCCGCTTCTGCAAAACCTTTGTCTAGATCACCAATGTGTCCACGAACGCCTGCTGCGATGTTCTTTCTTGGCTCACAGCCAATTGGGAAATTCACAATCAGCTTACCTTCGCGAGGATCGGCGTTGGCGTTTTGTTGCTCTAGATCGTCTGGTGCCCCTACTCCATATTCAATAGGCTCATTATGGACGATTGGTGCATCTGGAGCGCGCGCTTCGTCGATACTCATGACAGGCTTGAGTACTTCATACTCAACATCGATCAGTTTCAGCGCTTCGTTAGCAATGTCTACTGACTCGGCAACAACAGCAGCAACGCGGTCACCAACGTGACGCATTTTTTGGCCGAACATACGTCGATCAAGCGGTGAAGGCTCTGGCGCACTTTGACCACCCGGCGTATAAGGAATATCAGGACAGTTAAGGTGAGTGATGACACTTACTACACCTGGTAAGGCTTCTGCTTTAGATACATCTAGATGCGTGATCCAAGCATGAGCATGTGGGCTGCGCAGCATTTTGATGACACAAGCATTTGCAGGAATTCTATCTTCTACATAACAAGGCTTAGCCTGAACCATTTTCGCAGAGTCGAGTTTTGGACAGTTCTTACCAACTACATCCAAGTCATCTCTAAACTCTGGCGCAAACATCTCGGTGTATTGAGGATCAGCTTGGCGTTTCACCGCCAATTCAACAACTTCATAGAATTGTTGGTAACCAGCGTCACGGCTAAACAAACCAGATAGCGCATCGTCTATTTCTTCGCGTGTAGGTTGTTGAATACGCTCTAGTAAATCAGTCAACAGCAATGCCAATGCAGGGTCGTTATATCCCGATTGAACAACACCAACATCAATCATCGCTTGTTGAACTAAACTGAGTTGATTCCAAGAAGACAGTGCTTCGGCCGTTTTGACTTCACCACCTTCCAATTGAGCTGCAATAAGCAGTGATGCGTTAACAAGTTTACCGTTGAACAACACAACATCTGAGCCCGCGAAACCCCAACCATCATCACTATTTCGGACCGAATGCAGTCCCATAGAATGCAATAGTGTTTGAACGTTGGTTTCTGGTGCGCAATGAGCCGTTTCAGGTCGGCCATTAAGATTAAATTGAATAGACATTACGCTACCCCCTTCGCCATTTCACGGCATTCAATTAGTAGGTCAGAGATCACGATGGCACTTAGGTAAGTTTTGTACTCAGCGCTACCACAAATATCCTCCACGGCGTGAATTGAATTCTTAATGGCTTGCTCTAATTCATCACCACTAAATGTCAGACCTTCAACATCGCGCAGTCTTACTGGCTTAGCGATTTCGTCAAAACGAGTCGCGACCCCTTCCATAGCAACAATCTGTTTGCCTTGCTTATCTACAGACACCGACGCATTAATAACGCGTAGGCCATCAGCGCTTCTTGCTACTCGTTTGCTTAGTGCAGCAAGCGTGATGTCAGGAATAACGATCTCTTTAATAAGCTCATCACTTCGTTGCTGGATGTAAGCTTCCAATTCAACCTGCTTATCATCCGCGAAGCGAACTAAAGCATTGAGAGCCATCAGGACAGGAACTAGCGGAGCTTCACACTGATGCGCAGCTATTTCACCACCAATCGTTGATTGATTTCTTAGATGTCTTGAATAGATGAAGCCCGCAGCTTGTTTAATGTTGTTTGGGACTAACTCACTATCGACAAGATCTTGAATTCGGCTCATAGCGCCCAAAGTGAGGGTGTTGCCATCTAGTTTGATATAGTCCAAACCAAGTTTGTCGATTGCGACAAAAACACCTGCATCACTGCGAGTCGGTGCTGCGTTTAACTTAGATCCTCCGGCAAACCACACCGCTTGACTTCCATGGTTAGCTTTAAGCTCCAACGCTGCACTCACTGTGTCCGGCGTGAGGTATTTAATATTCATATTCTTCGCCTTTTAGCATTGATTAGATTGAATTACAGAAAAACTGTTACTAGGTAAAAGGCAACATTTGAGCCAATGCTTACTTTGTTATTTAGTATTCGTGAGCTCGGTCTAATATTGAAAGAATTTGCGATATAGATCGTGATTTTCAATATCAAATTAAACTGTACAGACTAGCAAAGTGTTATTTATTGTCATTGATTTTAACCATCAATTAACAAATTAATTATTCATTATTAGGTGATAGATGAATATCAAATTGATACTTTCGATACTATTTTATCAAGTTGATAGTTAATACTTTGATTGCGTTAACTTAAGCAGTTTTTGGTAGGCTTCGGGAGTATCTACATCTAAATGAATAGTTGGGTCGCAAAGTCTAAGGTATGCCATCTCTCCTAGTTTTAGAATCGACTTCATCGAGTCAAAGTTCCCCTGGTCTCGTTGAGCCTTAAAGCTTGCCGTATGTATCAACACAGGGTGGCCTGTTGCGCGTGGTTCACCGGGGAATAACGTGCCAGTAACCTTATGTTCCCAAAGAGTTTTATAAATTCCCTTTTCGATACAAGGCATATCACCATGGCTGATATAGAAGAACTCCGTGTCGACCTCATTAATGCCTAATTGAAGTGAAGAAAACATACCTGAGCGGTAATGTTGGTTTCGTACAATGGTGACCTTTTTGTTGTCTTGAAACTGCTCAATCAACTCGTCTTCTCTATGCCCAACCACTAAAATCACACGAGTACAGAATGACAACGCATTTGTGATACTTTGCTCTAAGATCGTATTGTCTTTATAAGGTAGAGTTAATTTCCAGCATCCCATTCGAGACGATAATCCGGCTGCTGGAATGACACAGTCAATGTTATTTTTATTTTTTATCATACGAAATTCGAATTGAGTTTTTTGTATTTTAATCTATTGAATTGGGTAAATATGCCAATGTCGTCAAATAATTCTTTTTCCGAGTTTGCACATTCATTAATTTCAAGAGCCACCAGTACCCGTGAACCTATAACTATTTCTTTGGTGGGTGGCGGAGGAAAAACGCAACTATTGTATCGGCTTGCTAATGAATACCAGCAATTCGGGCACAATGTATGTGTTACGACAACCACCAAGATGTATTTTCCTAATGCACCAGAGCTGAATCAAGTCACTGACTTTGCCTCGCATTCACCATTGCCATCAACGGGTATTGCTTTTGTTTATAGTGAACGTTTGTGCCCAAACGACAACGATACAAAAGTGAAAGTTCGTGGCCTCTCTAACGAGCAGATTGAATCCCTAAAACGTCAGCAACTGTACTCTGTTTTTATCGTCGAAGCCGATGGTTCACACCGACTTCCTCTTAAGTCACCTGCTAGGCACGAGCCTTGCATTCCTAACCATAGTGATGTGGTAATTGGTGTCACTGGTGCAGATCCGATACTTAACCCGGCTAATCCTGAAGCCATTCATCGTTGGAATGAATTCAGTATGTTAACGAAATGCAACGAAGGGTCAGTCATCGGGAAAAATCAAATTCAAGCACTAGTGCATAGCGCTCAAGGTCTGTTTAAAGGATGCAGTGAGCAACAACAAAAAATATGGGTCATCAATAGATTCGATTTAGCCAGAGATAAAGCACAACTGACTGAATTGGCCAAGCAGATATTTGATGAAGAACCTCAGCTCGCTCAACTCGCGATAACACAAATGACGACAGATAACCCAATCCACCACATTTTCAATCGGACTCTATAGCATTTACACAGAGGTAGTTTGGATGAACATTTTCGCCAAGGCAGCACATTTAGAGCAAACCAATACACCATTTGCGTTTGCCAATATCATTGAAACAAAAGGCTCTTCTCCTCGTCATACTGGAACCATGCTCGTAGAACAAAGCGGACAAATTCATGGCACTATTGGTGGTGGGATGATAGAACGCTACGTTATTGAGCAAGCCATTGAAGCAATAAAAGAAAACAAACCTCGCGTCGTTACTGGACGAATGACGCGTACCGGCCCTGAAGCGATGGGTATGGATTGTGGCGGTGCAATGACGCTTTCAATTGATGTCTATGGCTCTCGCCCTCGCCTTTACTTAATTGGGGCTGGTCATGTAAACAGAGCCGTTGCCCAAGCCGCCGCTCCATTAGGATTCGATATTACTGTTGTCGATGCTTATGAGGGCAGCTTAGCAGAGGAGCATTTCCCGAAAGGCACTCATCGAGTACTAGGCAACACTATGCTCAGTGCCATTGACTCTCTTGATATCACACCAGATAGCTACGTGATTATCGCCACCAACCACCAAGATCAAGACGCTATCAACGCAATCGCCCAGAAAAAGACCACGTATACGGGTTTAATGGCCAGCCGCAGAAAAGTACAAACGCTATTCCAAGGCTTACGCGAATTAGGCACCAGCCAAGAAGAAATCGATCATATCCACTCTCCTATCGGCTTTGATATTGGCGCTGAAACACCAGAAGAAATCGCCATCAGTATTTTGGCTGAAGTACTTAACGCGAAAAATGGCGCTTCAGGGGCCAAATTGAAAGAAAGCGTTGGTAGCTTTAATCAAAAACTGGTGCTAGTACGCGGTGCGGGTGATATCGCAACTGGAGTCGCTGCGAGATTGCACAATTCCGGCTTTAAAGTAGTCATGAGTGATATTGAGAAGCCAACAATGATTCGCTGCACGGTTTCATTTGGCCAATGCCTCTACGGCAAACCTGTCACGGTAGAAGGCATTACGGCAGAAAAAGTTCAGTCTTTTGATAAAGCCTGCCGATTGTTAGAAAAAGGCAAGATTCCTGTGTTTGTCGACGAAACAGGAAAACTCGCCGAGGCCATCAAGCCTGATTTTGTCGTTGATGCCATTCTAGCGAAAAAGAACCTTGGCACACACAAAGGAATGGCACCCGTCACCATTGCTTTAGGCCCTGGCTTTACCGCTGGTGAAGACTGTCACGCAGCGATAGAAACCAATCGTGGACATCAACTCGGTCGAGTAATTTACGACGGTCCATGTCAGCCTAATTCAGGTATACCAGGTAGCATTCTAGGTTATACAGAGCAACGGGTGATTAGAGCGCCTGGCGTAGGTATCTTTACTGCGGAAGTGAAACTTGGCGATTTGGTTGAAGAAGGGCAACCTATTGCGAAAGTCGATGACATGGTCGTCTACGCGCCATTGAGCGGTAAAGTGAGAGGCTTACTCAACAACGGATTGAGTGTTCATCAAGGCTTTAAGGTGGGCGATGTCGATCCGCGTGGTGAAAGCGTTGATCACTGCACGATTTCTGATAAAGCGCGTGCGGTTGCAGGCGGTGTTCTTGAGGCAATGTTGTGTTTAAGTGGTCGGTAGTGGGTATTAATAACCCATCACCCACATAACGACGCCTTACTGGCTTGCGTCCATCATCCTCATGAAAATGAGGACCTTCTACAGCGCGTAGAAAACCAAACGTGGTGAGCACGTTAAGTAAATTGAGTTTACGATTCGCTAGCGGAGATTTCCTTTTTCAAGGAAATGACGAAGGTTTTTGATATCACTACATTTCAACAAACAACGCCTGATGGTCTCATCAGGCGTTTTCTTTTATTAAAACTTACCGAGCTAACTCACCTACTTTCCGTAGAAGTTACGGTACATCATGTAAGTGTGGGCTGCTGACCAACTGAAGTTGCTGGCACCTTGAACCGCACCTGTTTCTGGGTTGTAGTTTTCACGAATTGCGCCGTCGCTACCAAAGCCTTCACCGTTTTGGAACAGGTCTTCAGCGATACGTACCGCATCATTATGGCGTCCATACTTTTCAAGAGCTTGAAGGCCGAAATAGAATTGATCCAACCAGACACGCCCACGCCAATAGATATCAGCTCCGTAAGCTGGGTTATCACGACTTGCCGTCCCTAATGACACCCCTTCACCTTGATATTCTGTAGAACTATCAAACTTACTCGCATCAAGCATGACATCCATGACTTTGTCCGCGTTCGCTTGAGTCGCCGCACCGTTAAATTTGGAATAAATATCATATTCCTTTTCACAGCTTCGATTTAGGCTTTCAATCTATTACGCTTGTTTTTACCAAGTTCTGTCGAGATCATCTGAATACAAAGAGATTGCTCGTTTATATTCCTTTATAGCTTCGCTATTGGTTGTCGACAATAAGAGATTCAATAACAACTGCACGGCCTCTTTGTGCCGTCCTAAGTTGTACAAGCACATTGCATAAAATGGCTGGACTTCTTCTGCTTTTGGGTATTCAGACATGGTCTGTTCAAAGTAATGCAACGCCTCAACATATTCTCCTAAGCTTCTGTAGGTACAAGCTAAGCCAAACAATGTGTCAAAACGCTCTTGATTCGCTAACTTACCAAGTAATGCCGATTTATAATGTGGAATCGCGGATTTTTCTTTGCCTTCATTATCGTATGACCACGCAATCTGTAAATGTGCAGAAGCAGCGTACAGTGGATCAACAAGTAAAGTTTCGAGGAGTTGACGAGAGTCTTGATGCTTTCCGGCTTTGCGAAGCGCTATGGCTTCTGAAATGACGGTGTTCATAGAGGAATAACGAGTCCTTATCTTTTATGTACTTCAGCCTTACCGCATCGGTCGCATCGATACAGTTGCTCATCATCAGGATAGTCGACTATTTCGATTTCGCGACTCGAAAACAGACTGATAAGTAACCCAAACAACGTGTTACGTGTCGAATCACTGGCAGCTTTTCGCTGAAGTTTTAACTCTGAGTTGGGGCTATAGATCAACAAATGTGGCGTTAGTTGATTACAATGGCGGCAGAGAAATGGGCGCGTCTGATAGTCGCTATAGAGCTCCATGACCTAACCTTCTTTGAGATCTCATTAGAACATTTCAATTTAACGTAATGTAGATAAGATAAATTAACATATCTTAATCTGAGTGATCGTAAGGAACTGTCAAAGTAGACAAGGAATAATGCAGAAAGTAATGTGGAGTGGAATATCAACACATAAAGACATCGGGCGATACCTCTATGTGCTGAACAAGCAACCGTGGTTAACGAATTAAACGTAGTACGCTTCCACAGTGCCTTTTAATTTGATTAGTATAGGTTGACCGCGACGATCCAGTGCTTTTGGTGAAGGGATTTTTACCCAACCTTCGCTGATGCAATATTCTTCAACATCAGTACGCTCTTTACCGTTTAGGCGAATACCAATCTGGTGCTCAAAACACTCAGCTACGTGGTGTGGGCTGCGTGGGTTACCTGAAAGATGATCTGGTAAAGCTGGCTTTGCGTTGTTGTCGCTCATGATTATGACCTAGTGTATTTAAGAAGTGGCTTATTGTAGTCAATACCGTACCAGCGCTCAAGAAAAGTCATGGCATAGCGAATCTCGACTGCTTTAATAATGCGCAAACCAGCAACACCAATCTATGGCTCTTCGAACTATACAACTTAATGGAAGGAAAAGCGTCCCCACTCTGGTGCGCAACCAAGCACATATTTTTACATTTCAATTACAACATCGATCTACATCACAGAGATTCTGCTACAAAAAAGGATAAACTTGGGGTCCCCCGAAGCTACACACAAAATAATGAACCATGGATACTACTAAAACTCTTATTTACGATACTTTAATTCGTCTTGCTGATCATGCCCCGGAACAACATGCACAAATCCGTCAAGATTTGTATGAGCAACTAGAACTGCCCTTTAGCAAGCAGGTTGCTCTCTATACCAACGTACTTGCTCCAGCCAGTCTAGGACGACTTGACGACAAAGAACGTCTCGACAATGCCGTTAATCTTGCCGATTCAATCTTAAACTCATAAAAAATAAGCGTTGATTCTCAAAATGTTAGAATCAACGCTCTGTTTGTAGTCATGCTCCATCACCCACTTTTTATTGTTCACAGCTTCAACACTCTTGGAAATTTAACGCTGGCCATCTCATGATAAATATCATCTAAATAGGTGACTAAATCCTCTTCCTTTAAGTCAGAAGGTATCACGACATCATAGATCTTTGCTCTAATACCCACTTGTGATTCTCGATACAAAACCCAAGTATCGTGCTCTCGTGTCACTGACATGATTTGACCAAACACATTAAACTTTAATCGCGTCATCGAATCACCCTGTTATTCCCCGGTTAATCTACACGTGGCCAAAACACTGCCTTGTAACCAAACCCCACTTGTGGTCTTGATACTTATCTTCCACATAGTTTTGTGAGGTGTACTCACCAACGACATCACGCCAGAAACTCACTGCGTGATCAGCTCCGGCGACTTGTTTGATTTCCCACGTACCTTGGAGTTGCATAAATAATTGAGTAATAAACTGCTTACCGACTTTATTCTTACGAAAACAAGGAAGTACATAGAAATCACAGATTTCATAACATTTTGGTGTTTTTTCTTCAATCGCAGCTAATGCCGCGAGTACTCCATCCAAATAAAGTAAATAGCCTGATACCTTGCCCTCGATTTTTGGATAGATTTCGAACAGTCCACTAGCATCTGGTTTGTCATCAATGATTCTTGAAAATTCGGCCGCATAACCCTGATATAAATTTGCGTATATCTGCATATTTGAGCTATCAACTTTTACAATCTTCATAGCGTGCTCTCAACAATAGCCAATCACATTTTGATCGCCTTTATGGCTTAAGCTCGATATCCAAACCTCGCTAAGTAGTGCCAGATTTTCTTAATATCTTGCTCGTCAAAGTGCTGCTCCGTTACCGCCAAACCAAGTAACTTTGCATCGATCATTCCATCTCGCGCTAGTTCTCTCGCTAATTCGATAAACTGCACACCTCGATAATCGGGGTATTGATTCATTGTTTCAATAGACAGTTGATAGCCGTTATGCCACTGGATGGGAATACCCAATTCAAGCGCATATTGTTCAATCATAGTGGCTTGGAAAACAGGATCTAAGACTAAGCACTCAACGTCATCTTTTAACGATACTGTCCCGTGAATGTGTGCTTCAATGTAGTCATCAAGTAAGTCTGCAGAAGAAGACGTTGCGATATTGATCAGGTTATTCAGCGTTTCTGAAACAGCAAAATCTTCTGGTTCAAAAAAACTGTCTGGGTAACAATACGTCGCTCGTTCGAGCACATGCGGTTTTAACTCAAAAAACGCCGACCCAAACCTAGGTGACGCTCCGTTCGCATAGTTTCGGAAGTTAACCGCGCCGTACTTCGGCCTCAAATTCATAGGTGCACGGTCATAAGCACCATCAAATACCCGTTGTTCCCATAACCAACGGTCGCCACCTTCAAAAGCCGTCAAGCCGCCGTTACTCGTATTGGTTTCAAACTGGGATTTCAGCTCACCATCTTTGGCGATGGCGAGCAAAAGAGGCTGCCCTTCAGGCGTGTATCTATCAGGATGAAAGTTGATCGTAATGCGGCTAGTATTCGTGGATGGCTTACCCTTCGATTTAGCTCGTATATTATCCAGTGCTGTACTTATGATGTCTTTATCCATGAACTTCCATCCGCTCATGCAACTCCAACGTTTCCAACTCATGTTTGAGATTGGTGAGAGTATGTTGACTATACACCTTGATGCCTTCCCTAATTAACATGGCGGCAGTCACTCCTTGCCCGGGAATTTTTACGCCTGTGAATGTGCCATCATAAATCTGTTCGCTGCCACATGACGGACTACCCTCTGCTAGTATGGCGTAACGAATACCCTGTTCACGACACTTCTTAAGTGCAAGCTCTGCACCATGCAAAAATTCAGCGGTCACCTCATGACCGTCATCCCCAAAAACAGAAGCTTTGCGATCAATAACATCTGCACCTTGTCCTAAAACAATTTCTGCTGGCGGTCTCGGCGTAGGAAGACCTGCCGAGACTTCGGGACACATAACTATTAATTCGACATTCAGCTTGAGCCAAACTAAATCTTGCTCAGAAATAGATAACCCACTCGCGTTGTAGCGAACCTTGTTCCCTAGCAAGCATGAACTAATCAGGACTTTTTCCAACGTTTTCTCCTTGATAGGCTGTAAAGCAAGGTGATAATCAATTGAATGACGTGTACTAAGCATAATCGATAATTGGAGTTAGATATTCAATCAGTAAATCAAGATCTTGTCGAACTTCTAACAATTGTGTATTTAAGGTTTTCAAGTTCTGTATGTGATAAAAAAAGACGCTTTGAAAAGAGAATAATCTAAAATCAAAAACGGAAGCCGCTCGGCTTCCGTTATATTGAGAAATAATCACACTTAGACGATTAATGTGAACATCAAGTAGGCGTTCAAAGCAAGCACTAAACTTACAATCACGATACCCGCATAAGAAACCCATTTGTTATTTCTGAACTCTCCCATTAAACGTTTACTGTTGGTAAAAATAAGCAATGGGATAATGGCGAGAGCGATCCCAAAGCTCAATACAACTTGGCTCATCACTAGGATATCAGTAGTGTTCATCCCCATACCTATAACGACAAACGATGGCGCCATAGTAATAAAGCGACGTAACCACATCGGAATAGAAAAGCGAACAAACCCTTGCATCACGACTTGACCCGCCATAGTACCAACGACAGTAGAAGATAAACCCGAAGCAATTAGTGACACACCAAATAAAACCGACGCTGCTTTACCGACTAATGGTGTTAGTGTCATATAAGCCGTTTCAATTTCAGCAACGTGTTGGTTGCCAGAGTAATGAAAGACCGCTGCTGCCATCGCCACAATGGCGATATTGACGAATCCTGCAATAACCATCGCGATCAACACATCAAATCGAGTACTGCGAAGGCGAGTCTCAGTACTTTCCCCATAGCTGTTCTTAAACAAAGCAGAATGAAGGTAGATAACATGAGGCATCACCGTCGCCCCCAGAATCCCTGCGGCAAGGTAGATTTGACAAGAATCAGTAAAGCTAGGTGTAAGCAAGCCTGTCATCATCTCACCACCTGCTGGGTGAGCGAAGAAGAGTTCGGCAATATAAATAACCGCAACGAGCATGAGTAAAGACCCTATCACTACTTCTAAAGGCTTTTGTCCTTTTTGATGCAGCATTAGAATCATAACTGTCACAACGGCGGTTATCAGAGCCCCTTCCATTAAGCTTATGCCAAATACTAATTGGAAACCGACTGCGGCGCCGATAAACTCGGCTAGATCAGTGGCAATGGCAATGATCTCTGCTTGAATCCAGTAAAATCCAACCGCCCATTTATTCGGTAGGTGATCACGTAAATGTTCGGCTAAGTTTTTCCCTGTAACAATACCCAGTTTGGCAGACAAATACTGAATCAACATCGCCATTAAGTTCGCCCAAAACACTACCCAAAGTAGTTGGTAACCAAATGAAGATCCTGATTCAATATTTGTCGCGAAGTTACCTGGGTCGATGTAGCCAATGGCTGCAATAAACGCTGGGCCTAACATCAATAACTTACGTTTTATTTTGGCAAATGATGATGCTTTTTGTGCCGCATTAGCATCTGCGTATATGGATGCGCCATTCATAAGTATCATTCCTCTTTCGTCTATGAGAGAAATGATACTCGCACGCAAATGATAATCAATCGCATCTTTGTGCATAAAAATGATAACTAAGTTTTCACCACTTAATTACCAACAATTAATACATATTACCTATCAAAAATCAGATGCAACTTTAACCATCACGATCAGTAAACGATGCTTGCAGCTATATCTCCCCAATCGAATCGTCCGTATTCTTTAAACCCAAGTTTTTGATAGAATTGTTGGGCTACCTTATTCTCATCACAGTAGCCTATGTGTATCGCTTTAGGTTTAAGCTCTTCAATTTCTTTGATAAGTGCCTCCATCATCAACCGGCCATACCCCTTTCCTTGATACGACTTATCCGTCATCACACGAAAAATATAGTACTCACCAAGTTTGTCACTCGTTGCCCATGGCGCATTTTTCCATTCGCTATACATGACAAATCCTATGACTTCACCATCAACCATAGCAACTCTCGGTTGATAATCCGGATTCACCGCAGCTTGAGCCATTGAGACAACATTTTCTGAGACGAAATCGCGTTGTGCTTCATCCAATTGCAACGCCAATACCGCATTTAAATTGTTATTCGTTATTTTCTCTAATTGCATGCTTTGATCGTTCCTATTACAGATATTTTGCTATTAACACGGCATTCCTCGTGAACCACGTTAAGCCTTTCTTTGCAGTAGATTAACCACTCATAATGTCGCGAAGCTTGTGAGCCAGCAAACATGAATTTATAAGAACTTCCTCCGTGCAAACACACTTCACTAATCAGCATTAGTGAAGTTCGAATCCAAAGAAAACACCAACTCAATCTCTCGCCCTTCCACTAAGGTGCCAGTCTCGACAAAACCACAGCTAAGGTAAAAGCGCTTAGGCCCTTTTTCATCACGAACGACACTCGTAAACAAATCTATTGTTCCAAACTCTTGTCTCAACTCCTGATAAAGCAAAGTGATAGCTTGTCTACCGAAGCCTTGCTTTTGATAGTTTTTATCTAACATAAATCGCCACAGTGAGAGTCTATTGGATTGTGAGTCGACGTTAACCAGAATAAAGCCAATGGGCTGTTCTTTGACATAGATAGCTCTATACCACGGAGACGCCATAAAATTTGCTTCCGCTAGAGAGATAGCATTGCTATCAATATGTGAAGTTTGATGAGGGGCGACTTCAAGCTGACAGATTGCGTAGAAGTTGTCACCCGTGATGGTTCTTAGCTCCATGCTCATTGCTGGGTATCCGACTGAATAAAGAACAGTGAATATACTCGTTAATTTGGCTCGCTTTTTCAATAAGTTAATGACGAGTTTTAAGCTTTAACATGGCACTAATTAGGATGGTTATTGTCTTTATAGACTAACAACTCCCCCTTCCCAACAGGAACCAACGACGTAGTTAAGTTACTCTGGCTCTCTACCCAAGCGACAAACCCTTCTAGCTCTGAAGCATGAGATATGGCATTGTCACACACAAGCAATCCACCTGGTTTTAGGCGTGAGAATAGTGGCTCAGCAATCGACAAATAATCGCTTCTGTCTGCATCGAGAAAAATGAAATCGACCTGTTCGGGTGTCTGCTTTAGAACCTCACAAACATCGCCTGACCATTGGGTAATATTCTGCAAAACTTGAGCTTGTTCGAAGTTGTCACGGGCCTCTTCTATCTTGAGAGGGTTGACTTCAATGGTGTGCACCATTCCGGTGTTCGGGATTGATGCGGCTAACCAAATCGTTGAGTATCCATTTGAGGTGCCAATTTCTAAGATACGCTGAGCATTCGTGGCTTTAACCAGCACCGAGAGAAACTCACCGGTATCTTTTGTAATGTTGAGGTACTTTTTCGCTCGCTCTGACTGCAGACGATCGTTGTCATTGCCTAATCGCTCCAATCGTTCTAAAACCTGTTGCGTCTTAGTATTCATATTTCAGCTTCCTTGTAATGTGGCGCTAATTAAACAAGACCAGCTCAGATCTGAACTCCAGATCTGAGCAAAAACGATTATCCGTTAATCTCGTATGCCTTCGGGTTACTACCATACTGATTGGACTCTGGTTTGCTGTCCAACACCAAGAAGTACAGTAGTATTAAAAAACCGATTATTGGAATGATATACAGCAACATCCACCAGCCGGAGCGACCGGTATCGTGTAAACGACGTGCGGTGACAGCTAAGCTCGGTAACAAAATCAACAGCGTGAACACCCCGCTCAAAATCCCGACTTCTTCGGCAGAGTTGTACCAGCCAAGTGCATTATCTATCACTGACAAAATGATCGTTAATATCAAACTGTATAAAAAGAAATACCAATACTCTTTCCGCCTGGCGCGACCTTTAAAATCAACAGGCCGTTTTAATACACTTAGAAACCAATTCATAGACCACTTACCTTTTGTTTGTTATCTCATTAAAGAACAGACTTTACTTAAGCTTCTTTTCTATCTGTCCTATCTCACTTATCAGATCCACACCAATCACTTTCTTGGTCTCGATCTTACTCAGTTCGATAGTTTCAACAGCAGCTACTGATTTCAGCTGCGCCAAAATTTCACCACTGGGCGATATCACTTGGCTATTACCACAATATTCGCCAACGATATTCTGGGTTTTATCTATGCCGACTCGATTACATGTCGCTACATAACAGTGGTTTTCAATCGCTTTGGTGCGAGAGAGAAGTAGGCTCTGTTCGCCACCAAAGTTTGCTGGATGCAACAAAACATCGACATTGGATATTGCGTATTCGCGAGTAATTTCCGGAAACCACAAGTCAAAACAAATCGCGACTCCGAAAACACAACCTTGGTATTCAAACGTCATCAATGAATCACCGCGAGAGAAGTACTGCTTGTCGATATTGGTTTGGCTGATTTTTCTATAGCGGTGCTGTAGGCCAGTTCTATCTATAACTGCAACACTATTGTAGAAACGCCCTTCATGATGCTCTGCAATGCCAGCAACGATGACTGATTGATAAGTCGCAGCCAGTTGCTGTAACGTTTCAATAGTGGGACTGTGTTGATACTCCTCACACAGCTCATGGATATCCTGAGGCGAGTCAAAAATATAGCCAGTAGAAAACAATTCAGGCAGCAAAATGACATCCCCAACCTCTTGAGTTTCTGAGAGAAGTTGAGCGACTTGAAGTAGATTCTGATGTTGGTCTTTATAGACCACATCGGTTTGAACAATAGAGATCTTCATCACTGAATAGCCTTGTCCTTGTTAAACTTGATCTAACATACGATAGCTATTCAATGAATTGTATAGTGGTTTTGTCGGGTATTGTCAGAACTCGATCGGACGACACCAATCCTTAACTAATTTCGGTCACAATTTCAGTCTTTACAGAATTGGCGATAAAGCAGTTTTCATGCGACAAATGGTGCATTTTTTCAAGCTGTTCTCGAGTAGGTACACGCTCTCCAGAGAACACTACATCCGGGCGCAAAATGACTTTGGTGACTGCCATTCTTCCCGCTTCATTCTCTGCAAGTATTCCAACAGCTTTATCGATGTAGCTGTCGATAACATATTTTCGTTTTGCGGCAATCGATAAGAAAACCAGCATATGGCAGCTCGATAAAGCAGCAATATAGGCTTCCTCTGGATCAATGTTTTCTTCTATGGAGAGAGGCAATGGCACCACATGGGGTGAAGGTGATGCAGGCACCGTCAAACCGCCATCAAATTTCCATACATGACCACGGCTGTAGTTATTATCGCTAAATACTTCGTCTTGTTTTCGCTTCCAACTTACCTGTGCGTAATGCTCTGACATTTCATCCTCCTGATAGTAATGGCGATAATTAAACTAACCTTGAATGCATTCAACCCAATATCTCGCAATTGGGTTAGGAAACACCTCCCCCATGACGATATTTTCTAACTCACCGCCATTGGATTCAATAACGCGTCTTGAAGCGACGTTATCTTCATCTGCGGTCACTAAGGCTCGCTCTATACCTAAGGCATTCGCTTTGGGTAAAACAAGTTTGAGCATATGCTTTCCATAGCCTGCCCCTCGATAAGAAGGGGCAATATCGTAACCAATATGACCACCTTCTGATGACAGAAATTCATTATCAATATGATGACGGACACGAATCGCACCTAGAATTCTCTGTTCAGAATCTAGCAACCAAAAATGACTGCAAGGCACGTAGCCTTGGCGTAAATTGATGCCCTTTTCTTCATCGATTAAACGCTGAACATATTTCGGAAAATCACTGACGCCTTCGCGGTAATACTCCGCATTATCCACATCGTGGAGCTCAAAATCTTGGTAGAAAACTGCAAAGGCTTGCATCCGCTCTAATGAAGGGGTAACGAGTTCCATGTTATTGATTCCTTTATCTTTGCAAGCTGTTAGTTCTTTATGCCAACAACCATAGCAGACATAATACCTTCGCTTCTAGACAGCTGAGTCGATTACTTCAAAAACTCCGTGACTTTTTGAAGATTGAATCTCAGTAACCGTTTATCAAAATTGCTGGCACTTTCGCTATCCACCACACCATTTTTGAATTCATAGCGAGAGCCAACTTTTTCGACGTATTTATTAAAGTCGACCGTTTGCTCGTACTCCGTGAATATCTGTTGCAGTTTCACATCGTTTATCACTACGTCGTTGATTGTCCATTTCCAATGATCACGCCCCATCACAAACAAGCCATCGATGTAGTGTTCTTCTGGCTTTTCGACAAATGGCAACCAATCAAAAGAGAACCATTTATTCTCGTCTTCTTTTTGCAACCTAATGCTCACGCCAACTTCATCCGAAAAAAGAAACGGTATCCAAAAGCTATTACGCTTAATCTTGAGCGTATACGCGCTGCCATCCATTAAATCAAAACGCTTCAACAAACTAATGTAGAGTAAAAAGTTTTGGTTGTTACAAGTCTTAGACTCGTCGATATTCACCAAATGCGAATCAACGGAAATAGGAAAACAAGGTGCAGAAAAATCTTCGGTTTTAAACCTCTTAAAGCGCTCGCTGAGTACTTCATTGATTCTATGATTCTCTCCCATCAAACTCGCTCCCGCGAATATAGTAAGAAACACAACAATCAATGAGAATGTCAGAAATAAAGGAATGGTTCGTTTAGATTTGCCCATCAAACACTGCCTACATGAATATGCTTTATCGGTGCTGGCCGATAATATTTTTATCCATTAAGAATAACACCCATAAAGAGCGTGATATGTATGGAAAGGTCGTCTTGTGTCTACGTAGGAACTAACAATGAATGACGTTGGTTGGTTGTAAAGTCGTTTTGCTATAAATATGCCCCAACCACTGATAAGCAATGCTCGACCGATTTTTCTTTCTCACCTACAGGGGCGACGTAATGTATCGCGGCCTTCGCATGCTCTATGTCAGCAAGTTTACCTATTACCCAAGCCGCTAAGTACTGCGAAGACATACAACCACCGGATGTAGCCACATTACCGTGTGCATGTAGAGGTTGTTCCAACACCTCGATTCCTAGATCTTGGACCCAAGGTTTCGTGGTGAGGTCGGTACAAGCGGATACTCCATTCAGTAAATCCAACGCAGCCAGAAGCAACGTACCGGAACACTGTGCGCCAATGATTTGCCTGTTAGGTTCAAGAGAAAGCCGTGACAGAATGGTTTGGTCCGTCGCAATTTGTCGCGTCAACATACCGCTGCCAAACAACACGGCATCGGCTTGATTTGCAAACTCTAACGGCTGCTGCGCTACCACCTCTACACCATTCATTGATGTCACCACATCCGTCGGACACGTTATCTGAACATTCCACCCGTGCGGTTTCATACGATTCAAAATTGCCGAGGCAATAAAAGAGTCCAGTTCGTTAAATCCATCAAACGTTAGTATTGCTATATCCATATAACCCTGCTCCTATACAACCATCGCTTTCTATAAACTGATTTTTGAGTAAATCACGGTGTTACATAGCTCACCGTTTGGCAATCGACGTTCATTGAGCGCAATGCCCTCTAAGTGATAGCCGCAACGCTCAGCAACTGAACGACTTTTTGCGTTCGTTTCAGCAGCTCTGATAATCACCCGGTTCGCCTCTAATGATTCAAAGGCATACTGCTCCACAAGCTTTACCGCCTCAGTTACATAACCGCAGCCTACGCTTGATGTATTCAGCCAATAACCAATTTCGAAAAATGGCACCGCCTTATCACGAATGATCAGCCCCACGGCGCCTACTAACGTATCGGTCTCTTTATCAATGATTGAAAAGCGCAGTTCATTTTCGAAGTTTTCAAAATCTGCCATCGCTTGTTTGGTGGTCTCCACCGACTCTTCTTGGGTCAAAGCGTATGGTACCCAAGGAAGATATTCTCCAAGCTCCGCTTTACTCGCTTGGATTGCCGCCAACATTTGTGGCTGGTACTCCAATGAAGGAGGAACGAGTTTTATTCTGTCTGATTCCATAGGCATTACTCCTTAACTTCATCACGCAATAGCGCCAATTAATCTAAATGGTCAGGGGTATGAAGGTAGGTTCCACAGTTCTGGCATTTATAATCCCCTGTCGCCTCTCCATCCATCAAAGACATTAATATCGCTGAGAATAACCCAGAGAAAAAGCCCGTAGCTTCATTCTTATGTTGTTTACTCTCTGTACCAAACGAGGTGTATTTATGCTGCGTTAACGCCTTGCAATTACAACAGAACGCCTTCAGCTTCTCCGTACTGTACTGGCTCATTAGTTGTTCTAGTCCTCCAAGGCATTACGCCAATATTGGATCGTTTTATTCGACACAGTGCCGTCTTCATTAGCTGCAGTAACAAGAAACTCGGATAGGTTTATTGCAACCTGTTCATTGCCCAGCAAATACAAACTACGAATCGCTCGTGTTAGTCTCAATTGATTATGATCGTGGCTTTTTAACCAAACGTGATTCTTCCCATTCAGCGGCAAGACAGAGGTGATTTCAAATCCATTTCTCTGCATTCCCCAAAAATCCAACATGACATCAAGTACCTTCAAATGAGCAACTCGAAGTGCTTCTGAATTGGCAAACACGTCTCTATCTTTCTGTGTTACTAAAGGAGCATGCTGATTAAACTTGGTTCCCTCATCGATTGGGAAAAACACCTGAATATACTTATGGTCATGCTCCAACCAAAAATGGTTATAAGCCAACAGTTCATCAATATAGCGACCAAATTTATCTGGACTTTCTCCAGATATAAAACGAGCAATCTCACTCATTTACTTATCCTGACAATAGTTATTGTTGTATTTTTAGCTATAAACCTAGTAGCTTATTTGAGTATGTGACACAGCCTTTGGCTCCAAAGCCATGCTCCGTCTTTTCATAGTCGAAATAGGTGATAGATTTCTTGTTTCGCTCTGCTTCAACAACAAGATTACCCTGTTTATCGATAACTGCCGTAGGAGCAGTTTGCTCAAAGGTTGTCGAGTTAACCGATATCACTGTAAATACGTTTTCAATCGCCCGAGTCACAAGATGCGATTTAATAATCGAATAACGATTGGCATCAAACTCTTGTTGAACATCACATAAGCTCACGATAGCAACATCGACCTGTTCTTTATAGAGTTCTCTAAAGAACTCAGGGAATCGAATTTCATAACAGATTCGAACACCAACCTTAATACCCTGAATATCGACAACGCCATTAAAGTCATTCCCTACTTCAAAATTCTCCGCATCCCAACCCCACAGGGCTCGTTTGTCGTAGTAAAACACCTCACCTGAGGGTTGGATGATCGCAACCGAGTTCGCCTTATTCTCTCCAAACTTACGAATAAGGCCCAAGAAAAGAGTGATCTGCGTGTGTTTAACCAAATCTACAATCTGATTAAACGCGGCGTCTTGAAGTTCAAAATCAATATCGGCAACAGCACCAATTTCAATTGATGGATAACCAGACAAGGCGCATTCTTGAGTGACTAACACATCTGCACCATCGCGCTTGGCTTCGAAGATAGCATGCTTGATTTGTTCATGGTTTTTGGTTGATTGAGCACTAATTGGGAACTGTAATAATGCAAACTTCACAGTGTCTACTCCTTGAAATTGGCTTCGGCGCTTAACAAAGGGCCGCGTCAGCACTCATTTTATTAATCTAATCCATCTACGTTCTGCTATGTAAAATGCACAACTAAACAACAGGTTCCACTTCGTACTTCATTTCAATAAGCTGATGCTCACCAACAATCTCAACTTCTCTGATATATTCAAATCCAAAGTTCTCGTAGTACTTTCTTAAATAAGCGTGGGCGTGGATATCGATACATCTCACTCCGATATTGCTGGCATGTTTTATTAGGGCCCGGACTATTTTTGATGCAACGCCATCACCACGATATTCCTCAGAAACCGCCACTCGCGCCATGGTCGATGAACCGTCTTGATTCACCGTTAAACGAGCGGTCGCGACAGGCTTACCGCCATCCCAGACTAGAGCGTGAAATGAGTCATTATCTAACCCATCCAAGTCCAACTCTGTTGGGATATTTTGTTCAAGCGTAAATACTTGATAGCGTATAGCCTGACCCATTGAAATCAGTTCAAGACTCTTGCCAATAGTAACGTCCATGGTCATTCCTTTGTTTTACTGTATGGTTGGTGTGGCGTTTTCAATACCACTTGCCACTCTATGCTATGTCGTTCACCAACTTACTCAGTCAAACAAAATACTATAAAAAATGGCACTAACACCTTGTTTATAATTACTTTTCTAACTTAAGGCAAGCTTCGTAGTTTTTTAGCCGGATTCCCTGCGTAAATACCTTTCTCCGTAATGTCCTTTGTCACGACACTTCCGGCACCGATAACAACCCCTTCACAGATATTGACCGAAAGAATCGTAGCGTTTGACCCTATCGTCACGTTGTCGGCAATAACAGTACGTCCCCAACTCTCTGGGTTTGGATCGGGTTGACCGCTCTTAAAAAGGTCATTGGCAAACATAACCCCGTGACCTACAAAGCAATCCTCACCGATAGTCACATATTCACAAATAAAGCTGTGCGATTGGATTTTAGTTCGAGCACCGATAACTGAGTTCTTTTGTATCTCAACAAATGGGCCAACAAATACTTCATCTTTCAACTCACAGCCATAGACATTCGCAGGTTCGATAATCGTGACGTTTTCACCACAAACAATGTCGGTGATTTGAGACTTTAATAGTCTTGGGTTCGCCATTAGTACTCCAGAATATTTGGTTTTAAAAGATAGATAGGTGTTAAACGGATGGGTCGGATTTAGAAGGGTTAACGGCTTGGTCCACGCAAGCCAATCAAGTTACCAAACGGGTCTTATATCTTCACTATGTTCAAACCTTCATCGTCCGTCGGTTCTTCAAAGTACTGCGTCACATGATGAAACACATCCTCAGTGTCAAAATGTGCCCTTTCTGGCTGCTCAACCCGACGCTTGCCGATTTGAACCAAACAAACCTCATCCGACACATCGAGATAGCAAAGTTCATGAGCACATTGCACTTCAGAACATAAAGATGAAAACCACGAACGCTGTCTAACTGTATTTGCAGGAAAGTCCATTACCACATCAACGCCCACCGTTAATAAGCTCTGAACATGTGACTTAATAAAAGGTTTAATAAGAGTAGAGAACTTGATGTAGTCCTCAAACGATTGGATTTTATTGGGATAGTGTGCGGCTAACCACTCATCCTCAGAAATGAGTACCGCCCTTTGATTGGCCGCAATTAGCTTGGATTGTGTTGTCTTACCTGCGCCCATTTTTCCGCAAAAGAAGACTAACTTCCCTGTAATTTCCATAAGTTTTCCTACTCTAAGAGGCTGAGTTCAAAAGGAACTGACAGCAACCTCTACAACTTAATATCTACGTTATTTCGAACATAAGTAGGTGTCGACAACTCCTCGTCTAAATCCTTGAACTTCGGTTGCTTTGGCATTGACTCAATAATCGAATTCAATTCCTGATAACTGATACCTACCACACGGCAGGCCGTCATGATTCCATCGATAAAACACTTTTTATCGCGCTTTTGCTGATGCTCACTGGCAGGTATAGACGTGTATAGCTCACACTCTTTGACTAATAAGGCTAGAAGTTCTTCTTTCGGTGCTTCCATATAACCACTCACTCTCGACATATCTTATTGTTAATATCAGCAATTTCGCCATTGAAATGCAAACCAGAACATCTTGAGTCGAGTCATGATGACAAGCATCAACGCTTATACATCAACGAATAGAAGCTACCCACATGTTTTACGGCTATGCTCTTGGCTTAAATTTCTTGGTCATGCCTTGGCTAGATGGCGAAACCAACCTATACCCTAACTTTTCATAGAATGCAGGCTCGTCAGCAATCATGGAAACATACGAGCCATCCAAAGCAACGTTGGCTAGGTAATCATCAATATATTCCATCACTTTTCGTCCTAAACCTTGCCCCTGATAACTAGGATCCACCGCCACGTCTACCACTTCAAAGTTACATGCTCCATCGCCTACCACGCGACCCATTGCAATCAGTTTTGCTCCATCTCTTACAGAAATACCATACAAACTGTTTGGCAGTGCTATCGTTGCCGCTTCTAATGATTTAGGTGATAACCCTGCGGTCACGCGCATTTCACAAAACTCTTTCGGACTTGGGACTGTTTGTTCGTATTGTAATGTCATTGTGTACTACTCCTTTTATATTAAACGGAGAATACACAATAACACTGTATAAATAAACAGTTATACTAATTTTAGTGGTTAAAGCCATGTCTGGTTAAGTCAACAGCAACCACAACAGATCCAACTAAAACTCATCCACTGCCTAGGTCAACGAAAGCCCACCATCGACCACCAGCGTATGGCCAACAACATAACTGGATTTATCTGACAGTAAAAACTCTATCGCATTCACTATCTCGTCAATGTTCCCAAATCGTTTGATAGGCACTACCTCAGAAACATCAGCACGCACATTAGGAGACTCTATTTGTCTCTCTTCCCAGCGAGGCGTCCACGTAACACCAGGCGCAACAGCGTTAATTCGAATACCAGCACCAATATTCTCCAGTGCTACGGATCGGGTTAACCCTTCTAAAGCATGTTTTGAAGCGCTGTACATAGATGCATTCGGAGTAGGTCTAAGACCGTTGATGGAGCTTACGTTTACGATCGAAGCACCAGTGTTCATTAGTTGCAGTTCAGCACGTAGGCATAGGGCTTGACTCAAAAAGTCCACCTGAAGCGTTTCTTTAAGTAGCGGTGTATCAACCTCAGACAGCTGCCCGCGCGAGACCAGTGCTGGAGAAGCGTTATTTACCGCAACGTCAAGCTTACCGTACTTGTTAGAGATATAATTGAACAGTTGATTTAATTGTTGTTCGTCAGAAATATCTACCGAGTGATAATCTACACTACTTAACTCTGGATACTCAGCAAGCGCACTACTCCATACCTCTTTTGAGCGAGAACAGGTAACAACTTTATATCCTTGGTTTACAAGTCTCAAAACCACGTACAAACCAATTCCTTTTGAACCACCAGTAACCAATGCAACTTTCACCGTCAAACTCCTTTCAATCTGAATCTCTAGACCGTAGCAACGTTAAAAACTCCCATGTCGCTATCAACTCGAATCCTCTGCTCCATTTACTTCTCAAACGACAGCGATTGAATAGCCTGCTCCACCGACGCAAACTGTATTTTTGTCAAACACACTTCAGCCTTAGAAAACTCGTGCTCTTGAATAAGTTGAGTAATTTCAGATAACGACAAAACAGAGTCGTTCAGTTCGAATGTATAACGTCCGCTCGCTTGGCAAATTGTGAAGCTGTGACCATCACTATCGATCAAGCGATCAGAACTACTCCAAATCAAAGACTCTAATTCACTCGCTAACGCTGACTCAGAGCCAAAATACATAAGCTCTGGGTCGCCCTCTAGTTTGAAAATACACGGCCATCTAACCATTGTTGTTCCTATACACTTATGCCATCAGCACTAACGATAACAAGTGAGACAAGCCATTGTAGCGTTCGCTCAATAGTGCTCTAAACCTCGTCAGCAAAATACGCCATGATCTCCTCAGTGGTCATTTCCTTGGTCTCATTCGCAAAGCAATAATACCCAGGGCGCATATCACTAAAATACTGCATATCCATTTCCAACCCTTCTACGTTAGGAAACAGACCTAATGACATATTGTAATCACCGGTTGCTTTAAATTTGTAGAAAAGATGAGTTCCACATTCTGTGCAAAAACCACGAGAAGCCCAAGACGATGACTGATACATTTTAACTTTATCACCACCTTCAATCTTCACTTGAGTGCCACACTTCACCGCAAAATATGGAGCACCGCCCCACGTCCTGCAGGATTGGCAATGGCACACAGTAAACTTGGGATTAACATTTTCGGCTTTGATTGTCACCGCGCCGCAAAGGCAACTTGCTTCTGTATAAGACATTGAACTACTCCTAATTTAATGAAATAGACTGTGATTTTTTCGAGTGACTGGCTCACTTAAATGGATTTTTGCTAACTGAAAAGTGGCTTTGAGGGCAAGTAACTAAAATAATGTACTCAGCACTTGTCATTGACGTTCATCTTCGCAGAATCGGAATAGGTAGCCATCAGGACTTTCGACAATAAACTGAGCTTGTGTGACCGTTTTACCGTCAACTGAATAAGATTTGCTTTCCATGGGAAGAAAGATCGAACTCGGTGCTTTAGACTGCACTGTTGAATATAACGCGTTGATATCACTTACATCCCATTGGAAGTTAACACCTCGACCAAATGGATGCTCTAAGTTGCCAGTTGACCATTTTCGGGAGTCGCCACCTACTCCCTCAAGCATCAAGTCAACTCCCTCACGCGTTAAGTAAACAAACTCCTCTTCTTCTCGTTGGTACTTGATAGCAAAGCCAAGGATGTCGACAAAGAACATGATGTTGTCCTTGATGCTTTGACAATAGAGTTCTGGGACGACTCTCATGTTGGGTTTTCCTTTGTTTGGCTGATGCCTAAAATCACATTTACGTGAAAGATAGTGAGCGTGATAACTCCATATGAATTGTTTGCTATATGCGAACCACTTTACTAGCTAACTTGTCCAGAAGATCTATATCTAACGGATTTTCGTAAACTTGCTCAAAAAGACTATAAATAACATTGTCGTTTTGCTTCATGTATTGAAAGCTTTTCTTTGAACCCAAATACCACTCACCACGAATGTCAAAATACATCTTCAAAAGATCATGCTGGAGCCAAGTTCGACGATAGTTACCGTCTAGATCTCCATCGCGCGCTCTTTCGAGCATTTTCACAACCCATTCCTGAATGTGCAGTCTATCTACTTCAGACATTGGTTCTTTACCTTTGGCAAGTTTCTGCTTCACTCGCGCTATATAATCTGCTCCTATATCGCGAGTCTCATACACTACTTTTCCATCAGCAAATCGCAGAGCTTCTTCTGGAACCGAATCAAGAAATGATGTTGGATATACCCACACATCAAGAAATGTTCCATGAAAAAGTCGAGCATCTTTATGCTCCTCTGAACGATCCCAAAAACAAGCGATGTCTATATCGCTCGTCTCAGTCGCCTCATTTCTTGCGTGAGAACCATAAAGGATGACTGTATGAGGAGCATATATCGCAATGACTTCCTCTATCGCTAAATCTAAGATACTTTCCATTTTGTTCTCCATGCATACAACGCCCTGTTAAGAGGTGAGCAACGCAATAGCGATGCCGCCGTCTGTCACCTTAAACACTAAAACCAACGCATAGTGAAAATGCCACGCGTTGCAAATCCCTTTTGAACACTTGTTAGGGGCATTTTTAACATACCGCATACAATATGGTTTTTAAGCATTGTTTTTTATACTATTTATAATTATTATACGCCTCTGAGACTTAACCATCTCTGGAGTGAAACTCTAACTAAAGAGGTTCCTATGACATTAGGAAAAGACGGACTAGCAATCGAAACGGCTTTATAGCCATAACAGAGTCCCGTCAGACCTGAGTCTGACCTATTTAGAAGGAAGAAAATAATGCTGAATAATTACATTCACTCATACGCTTTGTTCACTGATGGTGAACTACTATCTCGTCTTGACCGCGCGTCAGACCAACTTGAAGAACTCATTGCGCAGTCTCTTGACTGTCAGGATGCAAACGAGGCCAAAACCTTACGTGGCAAACTATTCGAAAAGCAGGAAGAAATTCGTGTGTATATCGAAGCATTAGAAGAGTTTGGTTACGACTACTCAGGTAAAACCTACCTAAATTAGTCAAAGGCTGCCTAGTGCAGCCTTTTTTCTTTTGATTCGTATATGATTTTTTCAAGATGTGCCATTGCTCTATCACTGTCAGATAGCAGCTTTTTAGCACGCTGTAAGACCTGTTCTTTAGAGCAAGGAGTTCTCTTTGAATCATTTTTTTTCATAATCATCCCCTTTAGCCATTGATTAAATCATACGCCTTAACCAAAAGTTGCACAAGTTATCGCTTTCGAGTGCACATAACGCCTTGTTAATTGCGTTCTAAATTTTGTAGTCAGAAACTTCTAAGTTCCAAGTCCCTTCCTTACGGCGTACTAATTGAACATTTACACCACTTGATTGCCAAGCTTTGCGGATATTAAAGTAATCATCTTCGTTCATACCCAAACGGGTAACATTGCTGTAGGTAGAACAACCTAAATATGCTTCAACTATTGATTCTTTGGGAATTGATAAACAATACAGTGGACGCCCCAGAATTGTTACTTGATTCCATGTTCCTGCTTCATTCTCAAACTCACATGCTGAGTAACGAGATTTCTTAGAACCATTAGTATTTTTTACAACTCTCACCTCCTCTTCGTACCCCCATGTTAGATCTTTCATAAGAAATGCGTTTTTAAACAGACCGTAATTATGATGTCTGAAACATTGATATTCTGTACCTATAGACATTAGTGACTCGGCGCTTGAAGTCGGGAGCATATTTTGTGGCATGGTTGATGTGTAAACTATCTCACCATATTGGGCTGGAATTACACATGAGTTTTCATCCAGCAAGTTAGCCTTTTTCATATCAATGCCAATAACGACACCTCTGTGGTCATCACCATAATGTGACCACATCAGAGGGTTTAGTGGGTTGCGCGTAAGAGACAACACCCCATAATTTCTACTTAGGCGATTGCGGTGCGGATTTTTCTGTAGCTTACTACTCAATGTATCTGATTCTTCAAAACAGATAGCTGTACCTTCAAATGGATCATTAAGGTCTTCCAAACAAGAAAAGCCTATTGAGCTATTCTTGATTACCTTCGAAGCAGCCTGAAATGACATATATTTATAAAGAATCATGCTTAACCTATTTCCTCGAAGCAACTAACGCCGCGTTAAGTAGTGAGCAACGCCTACCACCTAAACTAAACCTTTACATCGTAAACACCGAACCCAACTTACAGTGCAAAATGCCAAGCGTTGGGAATCCCTCTTAAATTGCTTGTTATAAGCCGTATTCAAGACTCACTGTATCAAAATGGTATGCACCGCTACGAATTGTTGTGAGCATCTCATACCAAGTCTTCATGTCACTAGGGGCTATTAAACGTTTCTCTTCAAAACCGCACAATATTTGTTTTTTAAACTCAGAGTCATCAAATAAAAGGTCTGGATGTTTTGCACTAAACCAAACTTGGAAGACTAGCGTCTCCGGTACCCAAGTCTTTTTAATTGCACTGTACATTGTTACCCCATCGATTAGTGAAAACTCATTGAACAACGACTTAAATTCATGGACAGAGTCTTTGTCACGATCTGCATGTTTAAAGAAATTCCGAGATTTGAAAAGTTCTTTTAGCCAAAGTTTTTTCTTGTCCTCACGTATAAAGTCGCTATCCCTTAAAAAGCTCTGAATGTTGTATTCTTCTCCTATATCACTTAGAACTTGGTTAGCCGCCTCCACAACTGTATGTGTTGAAATAATGTCATCTTCGCGAAAGAACATATGTATAGCTTGAAGCAACTGTCTTTCTGCCACATCAAATTTAGTAACTGATATTGTATCCATATTCCCTCTTGAACAGTTTGTTATATTCATTTTGCCCAAGGGTCTTCAAGACAAATATCGATCATGTCTAAATTTGTAATGTCGATGTTGGCATACCTGTCATTTCGTTCGTTAACTCTTGGCGTACCATAGATAAAAACATAAGCAGTCGGGTTCGGAGATTTATAAAGTTTTTTAATCCTTTTTGCTACCAACTTTTTCATCTTGTAATGTTCAATTAGCCGGTTACCAATCATAACCGTGGTGGTGAACTCTTTGTCGCTGCTATTACCCTTTAGTTTTTTCTTGAATTTTATCTGGTAACCGTGACCTGAGCGTAACCTATTGATAAAAGCCCAGCCGTGATAAATAGAAGGCATTTGCGGCAAGTCAGAAACTATCTGGTTTTCTATTTTGCTAAAAAGGCTTGTGTAAGGTTTATCTTTACCCCCAATATTTAGTCTGCGTAGTTCTAAAGTTCCATCTTTCTTGTACCTAGCATACCTACTAACAACTGTCCTTACCGAATAGATACTACTAGTAACACCAATTTCTTTCAGTTGCCTTTCAGCTTTAGACTTCAGTATGTTAACTATTCGTACTTTGGCGTTTTTAGCGCGGTTATTAGTTTTATAATGGTCGTAATACGATTCAGGTCTTTTCTCTAAGAATGTGTCTACGATTGAAGTATCAAGCGTTTTATGAGTCGCTGTTGGCGTTGTTGGCTCTGCATACTGAAGCTTCAGAGGTACATTTCTAGAAACTTCACACCCTTTGGTGTGAGAACCAAATACTCGGAAATGAGGCACTACTTTTAGTGAGCTAGTATCTTTATCAAGGTTTGCACAAGTAACATTAGCTGAACAGTTTGAACCCGGACACAAAAATGCTCTCTTGTCTTCGAGCATTCCCGACCAGTAAAGCTCATATGCCTTATCTGGGTCGATAAAATCATCTATTTCAATAGAATATGCCACATCTAAAGACATCTTATGTTACCTCCGAATGAATATAACGCCCAATTAAGTAGTAAGCAACGCTACCACTTAACCCGAACATTGTGCCTTAATCCCTGAAGCCGATTCAAACCAAAATGCCTAGCGTTGCGAATCCGCTTAAATTGCTTGTTAGATGAATTTATTGACGTGCTTTTAGTACGCTCGCAATCATATTAATAGCTACTATCGAACTATTAAGTAAATCTTGTGCCTCATCTTCACTATAAATTTTATCAGGGTGCTGTGTAGGGTTCCGAAAGTTACGACGAATCATGTCTAAAGTTTCGAGTAGCTCCACACTAGGCTTAGGGTTATTCTTAGTTTGAAGCTTATTTACCATAGGCCCCCACATTGGCTTCTTGATTCTATTCGTCTTTACGAATGAGAAGTATAGTTGCTTAACCATTTCTTCTACACAGCGCATGAGGTGAAAAGCCGTTGCAGTTGGAAGTCCCATAGCTACGGCTTTAGTTGCACTAGAGAAATCGTGTTGCGCAATGTCAGGTAGTTCTTCCCAACTCCCCATAGCTAAAAGAGAGGAGGGATTTTTAAGAAGCATATCGATGTTAAACCTCTTTGGAGTAACAACCAATACCTTCTTTAGTTGCAGCTCAGCATCAAGAGCCCCATCTGCACTTTCTACGATTTTTCCTATTTTGTTAGCTAAAGCCTCATCAATTACTAGTTCAGGATCTAAAGCAGCTAATTGGTCTTTTATTTCAGGAAGTTTTCTAATAACTTGCTCAGTGACTACAAGCTCCATATCTTTTATATATCCTAAGTAACTCTCAAGAGCTTTAACCGAGAAGTCGTTTGTCTTACCTTTTAACGTAACAAATAGACTTTTGTAGTTAAAACCAAAGGCGTAATAATCATATATGTTTTGTTCTTTCAAATTTACCTCTATTTCTAATTTATCTAACGCCCAATTAAGGGGGAACAACGCCTCCACCCAAACCTAAAGCATTGTGCTATAAACACTAAAACTGAAGTAGAAGCAAAAGTGCCAAGCGTTGTGAATCTCTCTTAAATTGCTTGTTAGTGGCAAATTACACGCTCGAACTCCCAGTCAACATACCGAAGACTTGAGAAAGTCACAGGTGTACCATATTGACACGGGTTACTAGCAAGCTTTTTCAGACGTGCTTGTTCATCACCACTCAAAGTGCCAAACCATGCTTCATTAAAGTAGGTATTTTCTATATAACTAAACATCAGCTCAATTAGATGAGTTGGCAAACTTGAGGGGTGCACTTCCAACAATGACTCAGCAAACGTTTTACAGCTTTCAAAGTGCTTAGGCCAAGAGAATACAATTGCATGGCCTTCATCGGTTACTAGCGTATTTATTGATATATTTTCAATGAAAGGAGTTGACGGTTCTAGCGATTGTAACCTTTTACCTTGAACTGTAAATTCCGTCGAAAAACAACCACTAAGAACCACATTCAAGCTACCTTTAAAATGGAAAGTCATGGAAGAGAAAGAGCTATAGTTTTGTCGAGCAAAATTGTCCGTATAAAATTCTAACGTTTCCTTGAAATCATCGACACCTTTTAGAAACCCACTTTTCATTTCTAATAGCTGAGCTTGTAACATCTGCTGTTCGTTTACGGTCAATCCACGATCTATGTTTTCACCTACAAATGGTAGTCCTTTGATTATGCGAATTTTCTTAAAATACTCCAAAGCATATGAACGATAGCCTGCAACAAAACATTGCTCAGGACTATTAGTAAACTCTTCGTCTTCGATACACGCAAAAAAGGCTTTATCATGTTTAGAGCAAAATCCTTTAAAAGTGGATGCTTTTTTCCACCCTACTGACTCAAGTTCAAAGCCACCTTGGTGAGAGGGGGAAAACGTACAAACATGATTATTACTATCGGTAATACGCTTTAGTGGACCAGATTTTTGTATCGAGTGCGCGTCAATAACCTTTTTGCTACAAGTTTCCTTACTAGCTTGAGGATGGAGGCACTCTTTATGTTGGGTTCTCTTTTTGAACTCACCCAATAATCTAGATAGGCTATATTTGTCTTCCTGCTGTCGTGACAAATGGCACTTCTTGTATTTCTTCCCAGAACCGCACCAACAAGGTTCATTTCTACCAACTTTCATCATACCTACCTTTTTACCACTAACGCCGCATTAAGGTGTGAGCGGCGCTTGTCTATACTTGAGCGAAGCGAAACTGCCAAGCGTTGCGAATCACTCTTAAATGCTTTTGTTAGTTTTGGTTCTCGACTTTCCCTAAAGGTTCATTTTCTAGGAGACTTTCGAGAATGCCAAACACTGTTGACTTATACTCATTATGAACAGCCGAGGATTGGTAGTTAGGTGCCACTAATGCATGAAACGCGTAGTTTACTGGCTTCGTAAACTCAATTTTATTGACATACTCTGAACAAAAACCAGAGTTAGTATACTGTCTAGCTGGCACTACATAGTTTTTTGCTAGACTATTTATTTCAGTATCAACGTGGCCATCAAGAGCTAACGTTTTCGTTGATAGGAATTTGATGCCATCATAAAAACTTGGCTCGCAAGATACTAACCACTCTAAAACTAACTGAGGAAATATGTACTCTGGCTTAAACACAGAGTTGTTCTTGACCTTAAATGAACAACAAAGAATTACAGGCCAAAGGAATAGATAATCCGTCAAATAGTGTTCAAAAGCTTCTACTAATTCAGCAGGAACGTCCCCTTTTTGTTTATCAAGAAACTCTATGTGACTCTTTAACCGTTTAGACATCTCATCAGGGGTAATGGATATGTCAATAAAACTAAGTTTTGTCATATCAAACTTAGATACAAAGCAATGGTCAATATCCGGACGATTAAGCTCTTCCCATGCACCATATGCAGAACTTGATAAATATAAGCATGGAAAACCAGACAAACTAAACCTATTGTTTCCAATCAAATGATTTAGCTGAAAAGGAATATGGAACAAATCTGCCCTATCAAAGTTTGAGTTATAGCTATCGCTCCCAGTCCGTATACGATAGCCACTAAGTATATTGTCCCGATCAAACCTAGGGTCTCCAGGCAAACTCCTAAAAGTCGAAAATGGAAAGCGAAGGGTGTCATGTATTTTTTCTTCAAACAGCTTGTATGCCGCAGAGCGCTTTCCTTTTAACCCAAGCAAAACCGCCTCTGAATAGCATTTATAAATATCTATGACTTCTTGCAAACGAGGGTAATTTTCGCCCTTGTAACCTATATGTAGCCCTCGAGTCG
Source organism: Vibrio sp. SCSIO 43133 (assembly GCF_023716845.1). NCBI lineage: Bacteria > Pseudomonadati > Pseudomonadota > Gammaproteobacteria > Vibrionales > Vibrionaceae > Vibrio > Vibrio sp. SCSIO 43133. The sequence continues at coordinate 311,441 of NZ_CP068025.1, read as the reverse complement.
AAATATAATCTGCAACTCCATCTAACGCTTTACAAACAGAGTGATGAAAATCAACTCCATCCCATTCTCGATGGGTAAGAAATACAGGATCATCCAAATAATCCGCTAGCGCCTTATATACTTCTAATTGCGCTTTTAACTCATCATTCGAGTATGGTTTTTGACTACCAAACACTTATTATTCTCCGTAAAAACTAACGCCAAGTTAACTGGCGCCTTCACCGAGCCAGCAAAACACACCGAACCTCAAACCAAAAGTGCCGAGGGTTTGTGCGTCCATTTCAACGCCTTGTTAAGTAGCGTTCTCACATACTTGCGTGTAAAGATGCCATAATTAAACTAAGTCGAACATCTTCAGTGGGCTTTAAGGTTCCATTTAACCAGCAATCACTGTCTAATTTGTCTTTATGATTATCAGTGCCACTCCAACGTTCACCCTTAGACCCAAAGTCTTTTACTTCAACGCGTGTAAAACCAGATTTCTCTTCCATACTTACGCTGGATTCTGGAACCCACCCATTGACCTTAATTTGATGGTCCAACTCATAATCAATATCAATGCTCAACCAATACTGCGTCTCTTCACCGTTTTCGGTGAGATCTTTTAATATAAAATCATGCTTACACCATGAAACAAAGCTGTCTGTAGATTTAAGAAAATACCATGTCAAATCTAGTAGCTCCTTACACCTATCAGTACTCGGTGGCGGTGCGTCATTGTGCTCAATATCGTTTCTTATAAGCATTAACTGCTTGAGCATGTATGGCCGTACAAGTCCTAAAGACTCAAGATACTCTAAATAACCTTTAGGCGAGTCTTTCAGTGCTACCTTTTTTAATGAATAAACATATTCAATAAATTTCAATCTTTGGTTTAGACAACGTTTAAGGTTTGATACAACATCAACGCGGCTAAACTCAGATGAGTCTTCCGTTAAAAGTGCTTCTGCATGTTCCCAGAGCTTGTAAGCACGGATTCTGTCTTCAGCACTTGTGAAACCGTAACTCTGCATTTCTGGATACCAGTCCCAAATGAAGTTACGAACCCAAATAACTTTACTTTCCATAAAAGCCAATCTGTCCTTTAACTACTTAACGCTTATTAGACGGATTTAATCCACCTAACTCCCCCACACAATGCAAAACTAACCCCTAACTTTCAATCACCTACAACAAAAAATGCAAATACAGTTGCATATTAAACAGAAAAAGCGGAATTATTCCGCCTAATGTAGGTAAATACGGATTTCTAGCCCTGCTAAGTACGCGTGCATGGTTAGTGTCAGTCGTCGATTGTCTTAGTCCCGCACTGTTCGCAAATACAATGACGTGAGAAATCGTCCATCGAGGCCAGAAATGCGCCAAATGCCCAGCCTTTTAAAAAGCCAGTCAAAAACTCTTTGCGTTTACGCTTCTTGTCTTCTTTGAATGGGCTTTCTTTGCGTACCAATACGACGACGTGGTCAGTGTTTTTCCCGCAAACACTGCAATAACGGTTTTCTCTTTTTTCCATCACGGCTACCGCACTCTTTTTAGCAAGAGCAAGCTGTTGATTTTGTTAAAGTCTGTTAATGAGCGTTACTTTATGAAATTGTGGCGAAGGATACTGTTAACTTGGTTGCATAATTGATATGCAACCAATGTCGATTATTCGTACATAGGTGAGATGGGACTGATTTTAGCTAACGCTTTTCGCAGTCTTTCTTGTTTTTGATGAGATTAGTGAGTGCGGTGGCTTCGGTGCGTTCAGCGTCTTGGTAGGCTTCGAAAACGTCTCCGTTGTGGTAGCCCATAATGTGTAACGTGACTTGAATGATAAAAGTGAAGAAGCCGATAATCAGAGTCAGGAAAGGAACTACGCCAAATTGTTCAAACCACAATAGCGCAGCGGAAATCATAACGACAACCAATGCCGTTATGGCTTTGTTTTTACTAGACAGTGTCATACAACCACCACTCTACTTTTCGTCTGAGTTCATCCTAACGCCAATGCGTTGCACATAATTGGGGTGAGTTCACGAAGCCGAAATACAGAGTACGGAATAGGAATAACTGTGAGCTAAGCCGCTTTACAACATACTTTACAATCGAGGCTTTAAAATTAGGTTTAAAAGCGGCGCTGCTATTAGAGAATGGACACATCCTGCCAATTGCCATCAAGTAAGATACGCTGCTGTTGATACCCCGCTTCTAATAGGATTTCTCGACACTTCTCGTGATACACGCCTAAGTGATGAGGCGCGTGAGCGTCGGCGTTAATCTGTACTGGGATATTCTTTGATTTGGCATGCTTAAGTAGCCAAGGGGACGGATAAACATCGTCGGTTGCGCCGCGCAGCATACCGCCATAATTGACTTCCAATATCACGCCAGCCTTTGCAACTGCGTCTAGTGTGGCAATGGCGATCTCTTGGTACCAGCTATCTTGTTCATCAAAGAAAGCGAGCGCTTTATTGTGCTTTTTGACCAAATCGTAATGACCCAAAATATCAAATCCACCAGCTTCGCATAACTCTCGAACGCGCTGGTAATAGACTTCAATCATCAAGCGCGCGCTGCCGTTGTGCACTTCATCCAACAACACTTTAAATTCATCGTGTGGTCCGTCGACACTAAGCATAGAATAACGCTCGTTTGGGGCGTCTAATGTATGAACCGAGCCAATCTTATAGTCGAGGGGATACGCGCCCCACTTCGTATCGCTTGGCGCAGTCAAACCGACTATAAAGTCGATTTCTAATCCTAAATACACGTCAATGTCAGAACGATCTTTTTGCTGTTTAATGTCGGCAACGTAGGCCTCTAGGTTTTCCGCTAACATGCAGAAATCGTTGTCGAAAGGCAAAGGAGCGTGAGAGCTAAAGCCCACCGATTTAAAACCAAGGGATACGGCTTTATCCACCATCTCTTTTGGTGTTCCTTTCCCATCACAATAATGACAATGCATATGGTAATTGCTTAATAACATGGTTGACTCTCCAAACCCGTTAATCCTTATTTTAGCTATGGATATAGTAACCCTGGTTATCATCCAAGCAAGCGATAACTGCCTTGGTTTAGCGTTGATTTTGTAAAGTGGTGTGATGAGCCAGCGCGTAAAAGTAAAGCCGCAGTGTAAACACCGCGGCTCTTATCTCACTGATTAGCAATAAAGGATTAGAAGTACTGAGTACGCTCCGCTAAGCCAAATTGACGGCGGAAACAGTTTTCACTCATTGGATTGTTGGAATATTTTCCTAACCCGGTTGTCCAGAGTTCCTCATCTTTCCCATCCATCTTTGTACCTTGAAGACAATGGAGCGAATGAATGAGCTCGTGAGCAAGTACGACATAAGGTTCCGCTTTTTCACCTTTGCGCGTCATCACCTGCACGTTAGTGAAGTGCATATAACACACTGAGCCAGTGGCATTGGTAGCTGCGGTTTGATTGACGGCGGAGTTATGACTACCACCAGCCATCCAGAACGGACAACCTTGGGGAGCAAACCTTGCTTGATTACTCGCAGTCATGCCCGTTACGTTTGCTTGACCATCGCTGTCATAGAGCACATCGCGCTTAAAGCCACTTTGAGTGAAGTTAAGGTGTGTTGGCACACAAATGACGTTGATGTTGTTAGGGAACGAGCCCCGCGCCGCAGGCTTAGCCGCTTGAATTTCAGAGAGCAGCGATTTGCCCGCTGATACTTGTTTAAGTTTTCTTAGGTTCTCTTCCATGATTGGTCGAAAAAAGGGATTTTTGCTTGGATCGTACTGAACAGCGAATCCGGGGAAGTTATTAAGTACTTGCGTAATTAATGCCATAGCTTACCTCTATTTGAATACTCGACTACTCACTCAATGTTCATCCTGAACCGATCATTGCGATGATCGTATTGAGTTAATACTTAGTGTAGTCACTATTCAGAGGTTGTAGGCATAAAATGGAATTTTTCGTGCTAGATCATGAAGATTGGTATATCGACAAGAGCCAGTGGCATTCTGGCTCCTATACGCTACTTCTGTTTGGGGCTAAGTTTACACAGCGACTTGGTTAGCAAATAGCGACGTTACGTAGCGGTAAGATTACATAGCGGCAAGCGCAACTTTTCTTTCCTTATTCACCACACAGAAGTTACCGCGCTTAGTACGACATTTTGAGCAGCGCTCACACTCTACTGGCGCTCGATCACCCTTTTTCCAACGCTTAATCAACTTAGGCTCTGACAACAATGGGCGTGAAAGTGCGAAATACTCAATACCAGTATTTTCTGCAATGGATTCAATCGCAGCAATATCCGTCAAACCACCAACCGTAATCACAGGTACGTTCACTTCTTGGCTGATCGCATGACCGTATTCGTGAAAGTAGCCTTCCTCTTGAATGGTATAACCATCGTGAGTTTCGCCAACCATAGTGTTAGCTTTGCCGTGGATATTGCCAGAGATAACCAGCGCATCGACACCCATCAATTCAAGTGTTTTACATACCACTCGCGTTTCGTCGAACGTTAAACCGCCTTCAAAAAACTCAGTGGCTGTTAGTTTCACCAAAATCGGGAAGTCATCACCAACTTGATCGCGGCATGCTTGATAGATTTCAACTAAGAATCGCATGCGGTTTTCTATGCTACCGCCATATTCATCATCGCGACGGTTATAGTACGGGCTCAGGAACTGGTTAATCAGATAGGTATGCGCGGCATGCAATTCTACCCCATCAAAACCTGACTGTTGCGCTCTTAACGTTGCTTTAGCAAAGGCATCAACAATGTAGTCAATCTCTGCTTTGGTCATGGCTTTGCCTTGTGTTTGCGTACCCATTTCAGGGACATCACTCGGCGCAAAGATCACCCTTTCACCAACGTTAAACGTGGTTTTCGTGCCACCATAAGCCAACTGCATTACAATCTTCGAATCATGCTGATGAACCAAATCGGTTAGCTTTTGGTACTCGTCGATAAAAGAGTCATCGTACATCCCCATCATGCCAGCATTGGGTTTTTCTTCTTTTACGATGTTGGCATAGCCAGTCACAATTAGACCAACCTCACCTTGGGCAAGTTCTTCATAGATGGCGTAAAGCTTGTCAGTCATATGACCGTCTTCTGTCGCCATATTTTCCCAAGTTGCACTTCTCATGAAGCGGTTTTTCAGCACCAAATTGCCGATGCGACTCTCTGTGAACAAGTGGCTCAACTCCAATCTCCTCAATGTATTGTTATGCTTATTATTGGTATCAAAAGCGAGGCGCGATAATACAGAGAATGGACGAGGTAAAACTTAATCTAGATTAATATATTGGCGTGCAATCAATGGAATGTTTGATTACTTCATTGGAATAGAAGCTAAAAAGTCAGTCAGCCATAAACAACGACCTGACTGACTCATTTTTTTGTGACATTGTCACGCTAAGCACTAGTGCGATTTTCTGATTTGGAATCATCGTCGCCTATCTGACAATGAGATATCCAACGTTCCAGAGACTCACCAAGTGCTTTTGCGTTAATAGGTTTAGAAATATAGTCATCCATCCCTGCTTCTAAGCATTTTTCGCGGTCGCCTTGCAGTGCGTTTGCCGTCATTGCAACAACAGGAATCGAATGGTTGATGTTGATATTTTTAGTATTTCTTATCTCTCTCGTTGCTTCATAGCCATCCATTTCTGGCATTTGGCAATCCATATAGACAAGGTCGTAGTTGGCAGGTGTTCTAAGAGCAGCTAGTGCCTCAAGTCCATTCTTAGCTTTATCGACTTTGATACCAAATTTCGACAGCAGCGATTGCAGCACGACTTGGTTAGTGGTGACATCATCCACAATAAGAATGCGCGCGTTGTATTGGGTTTTCTTCGCCGGCGTATGTCGTGTCACAAACGCTTCACTTCTATCACTTCCCGACAAACCCGATACTTTTTCTAACACACTCAACAGGTCGGCTTGCTGCATCGGTTTGGTGAGGTAACCGCTAAAGCCTGCCTTCTGCATTTTCTTCGCATCGCCACGCTGCACTACCGATGAGAACATCACCAAGCGAGTATCATTGTAATCAGGGTTATCTTGGATTTGTTTGGCTAGCTCGACCCCGTCCATATTCGGCATTTGATAATCAAGAATCGCAATTGTGAAGAATTGCTGTTGTTTGTGGTTATCAGCTAAAACCCTCAACGCCTCTTCACCACTATTAGCTACCTGATATGGAATCTCCCAACGAGTGAAGATCTGCTCGAGTAAATTGCAGTTGGTATCGTTGTCATCCACCACTAAGATACGTTGTTTTTTCAGGTCTCCAGTAGGCAAATAGACCACGGACTGTTTAGATGAGTTTTCCAGACAAACTGTAAACCAAAATGTCGATCCTTTGCCCGTTTCACTGGTGACACCGATCTCGCCACCCATAATTTCCGTTAAGCGTTTGCTGATGGAAAGCCCCAAACCCGTCCCACCATATTTTCGAGTGGTTGAACTGTCTGCTTGCGAGAAACGCGAGAACAGCTTTTGTTGCTGCTCTTCACTAATGCCAATACCGGTATCGCGTATTTCGAATCTCAGTATACTGTCGGTGAGTCGTTTTTCATCCACGGTCACGTACACCGCAACTTCTCCGTCTTCAGTAAACTTAATCGCGTTACTAACCAAATTGTTGAGCACTTGGCGAATACGACCAGGGTCCCCTCGGTAACAAAGATCCATCACAGGTGTAGCCGGACATACCAGCTGAATCCCCTTCTGTTCTGCCGCAAAATAGAGCATAGCCCCGACATCCTCGACCACTTCACCCAAGTCAAAATCAATCAACTCTAAGTCAATCTTACCTGCTTCTATTTTCGAGAAATCGAGTATGTCGTTGATAATAGAAAGCAATGATTCAGCGCTATTTTTGGTGGTTTCAGTCATTCGTATTTGCTGCTCGTCGAGCTTGGTATCAAGTAGCAAATTGGTCATTCCGATCACGCCGTTCATCGGCGTTCTTATTTCGTGACTCATGGTAGATAAAAATTCACTCTTCGCTTTAGCTGCAGCTTCTGCGCGGTCGCTTTCATCACGAAGCTTCTGGTTATACTCCTTCATTTTTTGATCATTTTTCAATAAGTTGAACGCCATATCTCTAAAGCTCGATGTGAGCATAGCGAACTCGTCTCTTCCTTTTAAATGGCGGCTACGGTTGAGTGTTTCTAATCCATTTTGAAGTTGTCCTTTAGCAACGAGTTGGGTTGCACTCAGTAATGTATCCATACGTTGCTTAACACGTTTAGAGCTCCATGCCGCCACAAAAAGTGAGATCAGTGCTGCAAACAAGGTTCCAAAAAACAACACAAAGGAGGTTTGACTCGCGGACTTTGACGACTCCATACTGCGAATGGTGATAAGCTCTTGCTCTATTTGAATAAACGTTGCAAATTCCCCACGTATTTCATCAATAATACGTTTACCTTCTTTCTGTTGTGAAAGGTCTTCGATGCTGTCTTGCTTCGCTAGTCCGTTCTCCAACAAACGTCTTTGAATAATGGCTTTATCTGCAATGTCTCTGAGCCAAGTATTATGCAAAGTATTGATTCTGTTGAGTCGTTCGACTTGAACGGGGTTATCACTCACCTGTTTAGATAAGGTAGTGATTTTTTTATCCCACACCTCTAACGATAAATGAAAAGGTTCAAGAAACACTTCGTCACCGGTGAGCAAAAAGCCTCGTTTACCCGTCTCCATATCCACCGTGAGGCTCAGCAGCTCCTGCGCGCGACCAATAGCTTTGTGTGTGTGCTCAACCCAACGAGCGTCCTCCTCCATAGATTGAGTGTTTTGAAACACGGCTACAGAAACGGCAAGCATCAACAAAACAGGCACAGAAAAGCTGAGTAATAGCTTCTTGGTAATTGAGATGTCATCGAACCATCGATTGAGACTCGGCATAATCAACCTATCGCTACTGAGGTAATTATCTTTAGTCTAGGATAGGAAAATTGGATTGTTAGAAAATCGAAAGGACTGTAATAACTAATCTTCTGAATTAGCAAAAGAAAACTAAGTCTCGCTACTCAGTTTTCTTGTTCTCTATCAGCAGGGTTTACTCGTCATCAACGATACGAATCTCGATAGCAAAGATGCCATGCTGAGGTATCATTTCTTTATATTCATGGAAGCTGTATAACATTTCTATCCCTTCTTCAATGGTATTGCACAGCTTGGAGAGGACTTGCATACCTTCACTCGTCAATAGTGCTCTTGGATCGGGATATTGACGTACTTCGACTACTTCTACGATTAACGCATTTGGCTTAATGACATCCAAACCAACAAAAGGAGGGCCGGAAATCACCTGAAATGCGATTCTGTCTCCCGGCATTAGTTTGTCGTATTCAATCGCTTCATAGCTATTATTGGTTCGAATCTCTACTTTCTTAACACCAGAACGTATAGCGTCTAACGGTGCTTGATAAATCTCTAATGGGTATTCAGTCATTGGTCTCTCATACTGTCTTTTGGCCTTTTAACGTTAAGATAGAAGGTGTAATTATTTAAAGCCATCCTTCCTTATCAAGACATTTCTCAAATAAAGTCCAAACCAACCTTAAATCATAAACATTTATGATTTAAATCAAACACTAATCGTCATTTCTGTCTAGCAGTCACATAGTTTTCGAAAATGATTAGGCGTAATCTAGATTGGTTAATTTGACATGATTTACACCGAATACATTCCGTGATTCGTCCCTTATGTTTTCGATTAAGACAAAGGAGTAGTTATGCGTTTTAAAACTGGTTTCATCAGACTTTTAGTCTGTAGTCTGTGCTTTATTCCAGTCATTAGTCAGGCCGCAGATACCGATACATTTGCTGGCCAATCAGGCACCATTAATATTGCGGGCGGCACCGCACATATTCCCGTAATGAAACTCGCATCGCGCGCCATTATGAAATCCAACCCCGATATTCGTATCACCATCGCTGGAGGTGGTTCTGGTGTTGGAGCACAGCAAGTCGCCAAAGGTTTGGTTGATATCGGCAATACCGGTCGCGCACTCAAACCTAGTGAAGGTGAGCAGGGTTTGGTCACCTTCCCTTTTGCTATAGATGGTGTGGCTATCATCGTTAATCCAGAGAACCCCGTTAAAGACCTAACCCAACAGCAAGTTATCGACATTTATTCTGGAAAAATCACCAACTGGAAAGCGCTGGGTGGTGAAGACCGTTCTATTAACCTTTTTACCCGCGATGAAGCTAGTGGCACACGCGCGGTATTCTTTAAAAAGATGCTCAACAGTACTGCTATCGTAACGAACGCCAACGTTATCCCATCAAATGGTGCCATGAAAACCGCCATTGCCCGTGACCCTGGCGCCATTGGCTATAGCAGTGTTGGTTACATCGATGACACAGTGAAAGCCCCTGCGCTCGATGGTGTCCACCCAACCAACGAAGCTTGTGCATCTGGCGAATACAAAATCGTCCGCAAATTGTATATGAACACCAAAGGTGAACCTCAAGGTTTAGTCAGCGAGTTTGTTGACTTTATTTATAGTCCTCAAGGCGCAGAGTACATCAGCGCATCTGGTTATATCCCATTAAGCAAGCGTTAACCATGCGCCATTTGGTTGCACCAGAACGAGTACTACTTTCCCTAGTGATGGTAGTGCTCGTTTTGATGTCATTGTTGTTTGGTTTTCTGATTTGGTTTGCATTGCCTGTTGTTACTGACCCAAGCGTCGCCGTCTTTTCTCTTCAATGGCAACCTGATCAAGGACACTATGGCATTTTCTCCATGGTATTCGGCTCTGGTGTTCTTGCTATTACAGCCAGTTTAGTTGCCTTCCCTTTTGCTCTTGGCATTGCCAGTTTCTGCCAATATAGCCGTTACCAACCTATCGCTATTTGGATTCGCCGCTTAGTCAGGCTAATGGCTGGCATTCCGACTGTGGTCTACGGTTTAGCCGCGGTTTTCTTGTTGGTTCCACTATTAAGAGAGACCTTTCGTAGTGGTTCCGGCTTTTCCTTGCTTGCTGTTATGTTAATGATGGTGCTGCTGATCTTACCCGTCATGATCATGATGTTGGACTCTCGGTTTCAAGCCTTGACACAGCAGTTACGATTAACCTCTTGTTCACTCGGCATGACCGACAGTCAAATGATTGCCCACGTCATCGCACCAAACTCAATGCACGCCGTAGCAAGCGCCGCCTTGTTAGGGTTTAACCGAGCGATTGGAGACACTCTGTTACCACTGATGTTGGCAGGCAATGCGCCACAAATCACAGGAAGTATTTTAGATTCTGTTCGCACCCTCACCGCTCATATTGGCTTGGTTCTCGCCACCGAAAATAGCAGCGCTATGTACAATTCGTTATTTGCTGCGGGCCTACTTCTACTAACTATTAGCGTTTGCGTTACTGTACTGATTCGCAAACTGACTCACTCAACTGATGGAGGAATAAACGGATGAAAGCTCGCTTATTCCATCTCTGGAGTGTGCTGTGCACGTTACTGTTACTCGCGGCTTTGAGTGTTTTTATCGGCTTTATTATTTATCGCGGTGCACCAACGATAAGTACTGAGCTGTTTTTTGGTGATGCATCACCCATTGACGCAATGTTAGGCCGAGAACCTATCTGGGATGGTATATGGCCCGCGTGCGTTGGCACCCTGTCGGTCATCTTATTGGCGCTAACACTAGCCCTTTTGCCTGGACTCGCTACCGGAGTTTGGCTCGCGACGAGTAAACCTTCGTTGTTAAAACGTTGCCTTGCGATTGGCATCGATATTCTTGCAGGCATTCCGTCTATTTTGATGGGGCTATTTGGTTTTACTCTGATTCTCTCTTTAAGGCATTCTTTTTTACCCTCTGCCAATGCTTGTTTGCTGTTATCCGCTTTGTGCCTCGCCATGCTAATCATCCCTTATTTGGCGGTTGCTACACGAACGGCTTTACAAGCTCTTCCGTCATCACTCAACGTCACAGCTCTTTCTCTGGGGATGTCGCAATGGCAAGCGTTACGAACCGTTTTGTTACCACAAGCGAAAAGCGGCATTATCGGAGGCATTATGCTCGCCATAGGCAGAGCCGCCGAAGACACAGCAGTCATTATGTTAACTGGGGCAGTTGCCAACGCTGGATTGCCCGGTGGTATTTTTGAACGCTACGAAGCGCTACCTTTCACCATTTTTTACTACAGTGCGCAATATCAAAGTGAGACTGAACTGCATATGGCGTTCGGTGCAGCATTTACCTTACTTTGTCTGACTGCCAGCTTGTTTTCGTTAGCAGGACTCACTCAGCGTAAATCGATAAGGAGAGCCTAACATGAGCTTTCAACCCTCTTCACCGCTTGCTGGTTCAGTCTCAAATTTGACCATCGCCTTTCGCTCCAATCAAGTTGTCAGCAACGCCAATATGGATTTTTATCGACACCAGATCCATGTACTTACTGGTGCTTCTGGCTCTGGAAAAACCACTTTTTTACGAGCTCTGAATCGCCTCAATGACTGTTTTGCCGAGTGTAAAACTACAGGTGATATCAAGCTTACGCTCAATGATACTCAGCACTATGTTCAGCAAATGCCTGAACACCAACTTCCCCAACTTAGGCAAAAAGTCGGGATGGTATTTCAACATCCTCAACTGTTGCCGGGTTCAATTCTCGATAACCTGTTGCTTCCATTGAGAATAGTCAACTCAGTCACTGGACAAAAGGCACATCAAATCGCCCAAGTCGCACTCAAACAAGCAGCTCTTTGGGAGGAAGTCAGTGATCGCTTGAGTGATCATGCTGCTTCGCTATCGGGAGGACAGCAGCAACGGCTTTGTTTGGCGAGAACGTTGGCTTTGGAGCCAGAAATTTTATTACTTGATGAGCCTACCGCATCATTAGATAAACACACGGCGCAGCAAATAGAGGCGTTGATTGTAGAATTAGCCAAGCGCTACACCATTATCATGGTGTCTCACTCAGCCAAACAAACGGAAAAGTTGGCTAACCGAGTTAGCCATTTTGAGTCAGGAAAAGTATTTACACGTTAACCACATCTTCACGAAGTAAACTAATGTGTTGAGTAGAAATAAGGTATCGAATAAAAGTAAGGAAAAAAAACAGGCCGTAAAACAAACACGGCCTGAGTGGGTTAAGTTAAATCGTTTAAGCCGGAACCGCCTCAAAATCTAGCGATACACACGTTCCGCAATTTTCAGCCAGTACATCTAAGCTCTCATCAAGTGCACCGATATAGGCTCTGCCACCAAACTCTGCGAAGTCCACAACCGCATCCACTTTTGGTCCCATGCTACCTGCTGGGAATTGGTATTGTTTCAACTCACTTGGGCCCACACTGCGCAGTGCTTGTTGGTTCTCTTTACCCCAGTTTAGGAACACAGCTGGTGCGTCAGTTAGGATAAGTAGCTTCTCTGCCCCTAGCTGTTTCGCTAACAAGGTTGCGGCTAAGTCTTTATCAATCACGCCTTCAACACCTTTGAAGCCAGATTCGCATTTACATACTGGGATACCACCGCCGCCACAAGCGATGACAACCTGTCCAGCTTCTAGCAAGGTATCAATAGAGTGTTTGTCGATGATGTTTTTCGGAAGTGGTGAAGGCACCACTCGACGCCAGTATTCGCCATCACGCTTCATCGTCCATGCGTTCTTCTCGGCTAACGCGCGGCCTTCTGCTTCATCGTAAACTGGACCCACAAACTTAGTTGGATCAGAAATACTTGGGTCATCACAGTCGACTTCGATACGAGTTAGTAGCGTAGTCACGTCTCTTTCAGGCAATTTGTTTTGTAGCTCTTGAGCTAGCATGTAGCCGATCATGCCTTCACTTTCTGCGCCCAATACATCCAATGGATAAGGTGATACTTTGTCGTACGCTAGGTTTTGCAATGCTAACAGACCGACTTGAGGACCGTTACCGTGAACAATCACCACGCGGTATTCTTTGGCAATTTCAGCGATCGCTTTGGCGGCAATTTTGATGTTGTCGAGTTGATTAGCGAAACTTGGCTCATCGCCACGTCTTAATAGTGCGTTACCACCGAGGGCAACCACTACAGTGCTTTTGTTTGTTTTGCTTGCGTTCATAGGGACTCCTTGAAAGACGCCGATCATTCGCTGTGCTCGGCCTCCACATTCTGTATAAGTAATAAATCGTGTGTTATTTGAGTTGTTTCTGTCGTTATTCTGCTGAGAAAGGTTGACGGTGAATAAACTGCCCGTCCCCCGCTTCACCGGTAAATTCACCATCGTACGCAACTAACTTACCTCGGCTGAACGTCATGAGTGGCCAACCTTGACACGCAATGGACTCGTAAGGCGTGTAGTCTGCATTGTCATGTAAGCTATCGTGTCTGATAGTTTGTTTCTTGTTCGGGTCAAACAACACCAAATCGGCATCCGCGCCACAGCCTAGATGGCCTTTTTGTGGATAGAGACCAAACAGTTTGGCAGGCTCATAACTGGTTAGAGACACGAACTGATTGGGGGTAATTCGTCCAGCTATGACACCTTCTGAGAACATCAGAGGCATACGAGTTTCGACGCCAGGAATGCCGTTTGGTGTTTTGGTAAAATCTTTTGCGCCTAGCTGTTTTTGTTCTGCATACGTAAACGAGCAGTGATCAGTCGCGACAGTATCAATCGAACCGTCCGCTAAGCCTTTCCAGAGTTTTTCGCTTTCCGCTTTGTCTCTTAATGGTGGACTAAGCACGTATTTCAGCGCGTCTTCACGTTCGTAACGGTCATTGTTCAACACCAAGTATTGTGGGCAAGTTTCAACCCACACTGGCTGGTTGTTCTCTCTTGCGAGGCGGGTGTAATCCAGTCCTAGACCGTTAGAGAGATGTACGATGTAGAGCGGCGCAGAATCAGCTAGTTTGGCAAGGTTGATCACTCTTGCTATCGCTTCCGCTTCACATTCTAGTGGACGACTTAGCGCATGATATTTCGCTTCTACTTTGCCCTGCTCTATGAACTGTTTGCGTTTCAGTGACAGTGCTGCATCGTTCTCTGGGTGAACCGTTGTCAGTGCGCCAACTTTTTTCAATTGCGTTAACGCTTTAAGGACCGAACAATCATCCAGCTTGTAAGAGTACGTGAGGTACAGTTTGAAGCTCGGAATGCCGCGCTCATGCACCATGGCATGCATCTGTTCCAAAATCTGGTCATCAATGTGCTGAATAACACCATGGAAACTGTAGTCAATGACCGCTTTATCAGCCGCGTAACCATGGTAAACATCCAATTGATGGAACAAATCACACCCTTTTGGACCAAAGCCCATATGATCGATGATCATCGTCGTGCCGCCACAAGCAGCCGCTCTGGTGCCAGTAAAAAAGTCATCACAGCTTCGAGTGATTCCTGCATCAATGTTGAAGTGGGTATGTACGTCAATACCGCCTGGCATGACGTACAACCCTGTTGCATCCACCACGCGAGTATCTTCACTCACGGGCTTTAGGTTCTCAGCGACTTGCTCAATCTTTCCATCAATGACCAAAACATCGGCTTTACGAATTTCAGCATGGTCAACCACAGTGCCATTTTGAATCAGCAATGGCGACGATGAATTATCGAGAAGGGATTCGATATTGTTGAATTGTTCAAAAGTCATAAGATCACCGGAAAGTTACATGTCGCATCAAGATAAAGGAGTCGCGATAAGCTGTGACGGAAAATCCCATCCTAGAGCGGACTCCGCCAACTTCAGGCAGACACAAGTTGGCACTCTAGGATGGAGAACGACGTGAGTCGTCACGCGCTAACTGCTACAACTCAATGTGTTAGCGCGTGGTACTACCTTATTGGTTGCGTTTTTTCTCTAGATACATTTGAGGGATAACCGCGTACATTGCTGCACAAGTCACCAAATGCTCTTTCCAAGTCTTTTCGTTTGGCGCATGAGCTTCTGGCTCTTTACCTGGGCCAAAGCCGATAACTGGAATGCCGTAACGACCCATGATAGATACGCCGTTAGTAGAGAACGTCCATTTGTCGACAAGTGGTTTTTTGTCGAATAGTAGCTCGTATGATGCTTCTAGAGTCTTAGTTGCAATGTGGTCTTCGTCGATCTTCCATGCTGGGAAGTAACACTCTGTTGGGTAAACCAAACCGGTGTAAGCAGGACGGTCATAGTTGTACATAGACACTTTCGCGCCATACTTCTGAACTGCAGGTAGGTTTTGAATCTCTTCGATTGCGCCTTCCCAAGTTTCACCCCAAGTGATACGTCTATCGATAGATACTGCACAGCTATCTGCTACCGCACAGCGGCTTGGTGAAGTAAAGAACACTTCAGACACAGTTAGCGTACCTTTACCCAAGAATGGGTCATCGCCAAGGTTGCCAGCCAATTTCTCGATATCGTTAAGAATGTGGCCCATTTTGAAGATAGCGTTATCACCACGCTCAGGTGCAGAGCCGTGGCAGCTAATACCAGATACGTCGACACGGATTTCCATACGGCCACGTTGACCGCGGTAAATCTGGCAATCTGTAGGCTCAGTAGACACCACGAATTCAGGACGAATATCGCTTTCTTCAATGATGTACTGCCAGCATAGGCCGTCACAATCTTCTTCTTGAACCGTACCAGTCACAAGCAATGTGTACTCGTCTTCTAGGCCCAAGTCTTTGATGATCTTACCTGCATAAACCATAGACGCCATGCCGCCTTCTTGGTCTGATGCACCACGACCACCGATAACTTCATCGTCTTCCATACCTTCGTATGGGTCAAAGTTCCAGTTGTCTAGGTTACCCACACCTACAGTATCGATGTGTGCGTCCATTGCGATCAATGTAGGACCGTTACCAATCCAGCCTAATACGTTACCCATCGGGTCGATGTCGACGCGGTCAAAACCTACTTTTTCCATTTCTTCTTTGATGCGAAGAACGACTTTTTCTTCGTCACAACTTTCGCTTGGAATCGCAATCATATCGCGAAGGAAACGAGACATATCAGCTTTGTATTCTTGCGCTTTTTCCAATACGGTTGCAAAAGGGATACTTACAGTCATTGTTACTACTCCAAATTCTGTTCCCAATGGAGCATTGCCCCACCGGGAATGTTAATGCTTGAAATTACTAATCTTTCTTTGTCACTTTTTTCTGCGTTGTTTTAGATTGTCGCGTGCTTACCTTGCCAAACGACTTCGCGATAGTGCACAGGATCTGTGTCGCCTTCGGTGTTAATAACCAAAACAACAGAATCTTTATTAAGCGCTAAATGCTCTTTTAGGCTCTCTTTTTCACGGCTGTATTCCACCGCTGCCAATAGACCCAAACCAACCGCGCCAGACTCACCAGAGATAACCGCAGGATCGCCACTTAGAGGGTTGCCCAATACGCGCATACCAAACGCAGCTACACGGTCTTCGCAGGAAACAAACTGAGTGGCACAGTTTTTAAGCACTTCCCAACCCAATGGGTTTGGTTCGCCACAAGCTAGACCAACCATGATGGTGGCAAGATCGCCGTCTACGTTGACCATGTCGCCAGTCTCAGCAATACCTGAACGATAAATACAGTCTGCTTGGTTTGGCTCCACAACGACTGAGCGAAGCTGACCTGGGCCACAATATTCAGCCAGATAGCCCAATACGCCACCAGCCATTGCGCCTACACCCGCTTGTAAGAACACGTGCGTCGGTTTATCCAGACCTAGCTCAACCATTTGTTCAACGGCTTCCACTGCCAAGGTGCTATAACCTTGCATGATCCATGTTGGGATCTCGGTATAGCCTTCCCACGCCGTGTCTTGAACCACTTTCCAGCCATGCTCGTTAGCGGTTTTGATGGCTAGTCTTACGGTATCGTCGTAATTCATGTCAGTAACAATGCACTCTGCGCCAAGGGCACGAATGTTGTTAACGCGCTCATCAGCTGCGCCTTTTGGCATGTATACAACTGCGTTTTGACCCAGTTGATTCGCCGCCCAAGCGACACCACGACCGTGGTTACCATCGGTAGCCGTTGCGAAGGTCATTTTGGTTTTGATTTGAGTTTTGAAAGTTTCGAAATTGAAACCGTCGATGTCCATCTTGTATTCATCACACAAGAGTCGTGCGATAGCGTAAACGCCGCCTAACATTTTGAATGCGTTTAGGTCAAAGCGATACGCTTCGTCTTTAACAAGAATGTTCTTCACACCAAACTCTTTTGCAAGGTGGGTTAGATTGTGAAGAGGTGTTGGTTGATAGCCATCTAATTGCAAATGAAATCGGCGCGCTTTTTCGGCTTCACTGATGGAAAACTGATCGGAGAGGCGTCCATTAAAATGCTGGTTATCGGCAATATGAATATTAAAATTCAACTTTGACATAGCGATACCTTATTTAATCCATTTACACGCTCGCCTTCGAAGGAATAAAGGCGAGGTGTAATATTACGGGAGTACTTTATTTAACTCTTTTTTCTGATTCGTTTAGTAGCTCATCAAGAACGCCTGCGACATCTTGATATTTTCTGTTCAGAATCATTGCCGCGATAATATACGGCTTCCAACTTGCTTCTTTATAAGTTGCAATGCGGTACTTCTCGAATACAGACTCTTCTACTTCACCTTCTTCACAAGACACGCCTGTGATATCTGCAGGTAGACAGTGCATGTACAACGCTTCACCGCCTTTAGTTAGCTTCATCATCTCTTCAGTACAGTGCCAGTCTTTGTGCTGTGCGTTTTGTGCCAAACACGCTTTCTCTAGCTCTTTTAGTCCATCATGGTCATTAGCGCGTAGCAGGTCAGTACGCTCGCCCATAACTTTGTAAGGTGCCCAAGATTTTGGATAAACGATGTCTGCATCTTTGAACGCTTCTTCCATAGAAGTTACTTGAGTGAAGCTACCGCCAGACTCTTGTGCGTTTTTCTTCGCTTCTTCAACAACTTCAGGAATTAGGTCATAGCCTTCAGGGTGCGCTAGCACGACATCCATACCGAAACGGCTCATAAGACCGATGATGCCTTGTGGCACAGATAGAGGCTTACCGTAACTTGGTGAGTAAGCCCAAGTCATCGCAATCTTCTTGCCTTTAAGTTGGTCTAAGCCACCGAAGTGCTCTTCTAACCATGCTAGGTCAGCCATAGACTGGGTTGGGTGGTCTATATCACACTGTAGGTTAACCAATGCTGGACGATGAGGAAGTACGCCTTCTTTAACACCATCATCTAACGCTTCACCTACTTCACGCATGTAAGCATTACCAGCGCCTAAGTACATGTCATCACGAATACCAATTGCATCAGCACAGAAAGAAATCATGTTCGCAGTTTCACGAACTGTCTCACCGTGAGCGATTTGAGATTTACCTTCATCAAGATCTTGTTGCGCTAGGCCTAACATGTTGATAGCGGAAGCATAAGAAAAGCGAGTACGAGTCGAGTTGTCTCTAAATAAGGAAATGCCTAGGCCGTTTTTAAATACATTAGTGGCGATATTTTCACCACGCATGGTTTTTAGTACTTGTGCAGTTTTTAATACTCTTTCTAATTCTTCTGGGCTTTGCTCCCACGTTAATAGAAAGTCTTTATCGTGAAGTTTTGATTCTAGTTGAGAAATTTCTTTAATCAGTTCATTCATATTTTTCATTTGCTATCCCATTATCCATCTAGATTAACTATAAAAAATACAACTCAAGATAATATTCGCATGCTATTTATATTTAACAGGCTAACAAAGCGTATTTGCCCTCTTGTTTGTATTTGTATTTACTCCTAACTGGCCGATCGTCTGGCCTTCAGATTTCTGTCACTGGTTCTTATATTCCAAGTTCTGTGCCAATAATTCGTATCAAATAAAAAAGAATGAAATTTCTTTGAAAGCCCCGTCTTATAAGGGTTCGTCGTTTGACAATGGAAGGGATGAAAACGATGACAGTCTCAACTATCAGTCTGATTAGAGCACCGAAACCAAATTGATAGCGATAGTAAAAGGGTGAGTATCATATTGATATTGGGTGATAGACACTCTTCTCAGGGCGAGAAGAGTGTCTTAGAAGGGTTATTCTTTGCTGGCTTTTGACTTAGGAAGGATAAGGTTTAGCGTAACGGCAGCTAAGGTGCCTGTGGTGATGCCAGAGTGGAAAACAAGTTTCAAACTCTCTGGGAAATGACGCAGCAGATTAGGCTCGTAGGTAACCGCTAAACCTGATGCTAACGCCACACAAACCACGATCGCATTGCGTCGAGAATCAGTGGCTTTCATTAGCATTCGAATACCCGCGTAAGCAATCATACCGAACATAACGAAACCAACCCCACCGAGCACAGGTTTTGGCACCGTCACCGCTAATGCTGCAAATTTAGGGAACAGACCACCAAGTACCAACAAACAGCCTGTCACTGCGACAACAAAGCGGCTAGCGACTCCACTAATACCAACGATACCAACGTTCTGACTGAAACTTGCCACTGGCATGGCTGAGAAGAACGAGCCAAAGGTACTGCCTAAACCATCGGCCAACAGTCCTTTTTTCAAGTCATTCCCTTTCAGCTCGACACGACAGTTGCTCGCCAGTGCCATAAAGTCTCCTGTTGCTTCTGCAACTACCACCAAATAGACCAAACTCATGGTAATAATAGCTGGGATGGAAAAACTCATCCCAAAGTGCAGAGGCATAGGAGCTGCCACCCAATTCGCTTCGCCAATTTGAGTAACATCGACCATACCCAGTGGAATAGCCATCATATAACCTGCGGCTAATCCAATGATGATACTCGATGCAGCGACAACGCCTTTACAGAACACTGATACGCCTATCACCACGGCTAACGATGCGGCTGCCAAGAATATTTTCGGCAACGTCGCGAACTCTGGATGACCTTGAGGGGCATCACCAATCCAGTTCATTGCTACAGGTAAAATGGTCAAACCAATCAAGGTTACAACCACACCACTAACAATGGTAGGAAATAGCTTGCGAATATGGCTCATATAAAAGCTTGAACCTACCACCAGAAATGACCCTACAAATGCGGCTCCAAGCACTGCATCCAACCCTTCGGTTTTGCCAATGGCGATAATGCTGCCAATAAAGGCAAAACTCGAACCCATAACGACAGGTAGCCGGATTCCGATCTGCTTAAAACCAATACATTGCACAATAGTGACCAAACCCGACACAAGCAATGACGCGCTGATTAGCGTGACAATGTCTTGAGGCGGTAAGCCAATCGCGCTCCCCGCTATAAGCGGCACTGCGACAATACCTCCTATTGATGCCAACATGTGCTGTACTGCGAGAAATAAGGTAACGCCATACGGGGGTTTTTCGTCTAGTTCATAGAGGAGTTCCATACTGCTTCCTTTTATAGGCTGTGCTCTACTTGAGATTGAGGAATGTTGCAAAACTCTGTGGCGCGCCTAATTGCTTCTACAATCGGCTGATAACCAGTGCATCGGCACAGGTTGCCTTCCAGAGCATCACGAATTTCTTCTTCAGTCGGGTTTGGATAGCGTTTAAGCAACGCCCAAGCACTGATGATCATGCCTGGCGTGCAGAAACCACACTGTGTTCCTCCGGTGGTCAAAAACTCATCCATAAGAACCACTCCCAGTGGATCCTTTCTTAACCCTTCAATGGTGACGATTTCACTGCCTTCGCACTGAATAGCCAGTGCCAGACAAGAACAAACCGGCTTGCCATCTTTAATCACGGTGCATGCACCGCACTCACCTACCGCACACCCTTCTTTCGTGCCAGTAAGTGACAATTGCTCTCTTAACATGTCGAGTAGCCGTGTATTACCCGTGACTTCGAGGTTATACACACCGCCATTCACCGTTAGCGATATTTGTTTTGTTTCTTTAACCATTGAAATGCACTCCTATGCTAACGACTGGTCATCTGACAGTTTGGTTTGGATTTCCGACATAAGCTCTCGGAACATGTTCAGATAAACAGGCTGTTTGTATGCAGCTGACCAACGTCCACCAATTTCTGTTTCGATAATGTCTGATAGCACGCTGATAGCACGGCCAATAACCTGCTCGTCTAACGTGGTTTCACACAACACTTCTTCTACTTGATACAAGCGTCGTGGATAGCTAAATAGCGCGCCATCAACAAGACGACACTCTTTGACTATGCCCTGTTCGACATTCATCAAACAGCTCAAGCTCAAACGCGTGATGTTCAGTGCATTACGACGTCCTAGTTGAACGTACTCGGTTAGCTCAAATGGTTTATCTGGAATCGTAAGAATGATCTTAGTCAGTAGCTCATCTGGTTGAATGTCCGTGCGATAACCGCCTTTAAGAAGCTCAGCTATAGGTAAACGTCTCACTTGTTTTTCAGACGCTAGCTCAATTTCTGCCTTGTAAGCGATCAACGGCGGAATTGAGTCGGCACATGGTGCTGCATTGGCAATGTTGCCACCTAACGTTGCACGGTTTCTGATTTGTGTTGAACCTATGGTTTTGCATGCGGTTGCTAATAATGGGAAGTGGTGACGTACTTCTTCGTGCTCCACTACATCAGTGATGCATGCACCACCACCAATCACTATGCTATTACCTTCGTGAGTGATGGCTTTTAGTTCTTTGAGGCCCGTGATATCGAGCAGCGGTGCTGCGGTTTCTTGCAAACGATGCTGAACAAGCACATCGGTACCACCCGCTAAGATAGTCATTGAACCTTGCTGCATTAACGACAACGCCTCACCCAAGGTTTCGGGTCGAGTCACATTGAGATCGCACAAGCGGTTCACTTGATGATGGTTGTCACCGCTGCATAAGAGTTCGCTTTGACGCACTGGTTTTTTAAGGTTGTAGCCTAAATACACTTGCTCCAGTGTCAGTGGTAAAGTTCTGTGACGTTTTTTGGTGGCAAACGCAACAGCATTAACGATGGCAGCAGCGGCGAGCTCTGCGGCAGGTTCACCAATACTTTTCGCGCCGTAAGGGCCTGCTGGGTCAGGATTTTCTATCGCGTGGATATTGAGGTTGGGAATATCTTTAATAGTAGGCATTAAGTAGGTATCGAAGTTATCGGATTTCACTTCGCTCTGTTCGATATTGTAGTCTTCTAAAATACCGAATCCGATACCTTGAGCGATACCACCCGCTACTTGGCCTTCAAAACCGACAGGGTTAATGACTTTACCTACATCGTGTACTGCGGTTACCCCAAGTACATCTACTTTACCTGTCGAGGTATCTACTTTTACTTCTGCAACTTGGCAGCCGTAAACCCAAGTAAAATATGGCGAGCCAGTACCCTTCTCCTCATCCCAATGAATCGGAGGTGGATCGAACCAACCGTAGGCCGCAAGGTTAATCCCTTGTTGACGACAACGTGAAATCGCCTCTTGCAGTGGCACTTGAATATCAGACTGTAAGTTCGATTTAATCTGACCGTTGCGCCATGTGGTATCTTCAATTCGCGTGACTTTGAGATCGGATTTTATGGTATCAAACAAACGAGCTCGGATGGTTTCTGCGCCGAGTTTCACCGCATTACCGCCCGTCATTGTGGCGCGAGATGCAACGGTAGGTCCGCCGTCAGCGATTAGGCTGGTTGGCGACTCTGAGAAACGTACCATATCCAAAGGCACACCTAACACTTCGCCCGCTATCATTGCCATGGTGGTTTGCAGGCCTTGTCCGTTCTCGCACACACCGGTTGAGATATTTAGACTGCTGTCTGCATTTAACGATAATAACGCAGTGGAGTTATCTGCACCTTCCGCTCCTAAAGAGCAGCCGCGATAACTAAGTGCTAAACCAATACCATATTTGATGGGCGAATTGACGTTGTTCTTGGCGTTCATTTCCGCCATACGCTCATAGAACTGAGATTTTTCCGCTGCGGTTTTCAATACTTCTGATGCTGAAACCGTATGCTGATCAAAACATTGTCCTGTCATGCTCAAAGAGCCTTGTTTCAGAACATTGCGTTCACGCACCGTAATTGGGTCAATATCGCATGTTAGTGCTATCTCATCCATCAAGGATTCGTGAGCGAAGATAATCTGAGGAGAACCAAAACCACGCATTGCGCCCGATACGCTGTTGTTGGTGTAAACCCCTGTCACGTCTACTCGAACATGGTCAATATCGTACGGACCCGCGGCTTGAACTGAAGATCGCCAAGTTACAAACGGCGTACAAGTCGCGTAGGCACCAGCATCCGCGATAATGTTGATTTTAATCCCTTCAATTTTACCCTCACGCGATACGCCTACTTTGTAGCGCATAGTGTATGGATGACGCTTGGTACTTTCGATAAGTGACTGCTCTCTGTTATAGGAGAACTTGACTGCGCGTTTAGTAAGGTAAGTGGATAGCGCCGCACGACAAGCAAGATGATCAATGGTGTCATCTTTACCACCAAACGAACCACCAAGCACAGAACGCTTCACGTTGATTGTTGCTTGCGGAATACCAAGGAAACCGGCGACAAAGCTTCTTACTCTATGAGGGTTTTGAATTGAACCAACGATAGTCAACTCGTTATTATTGGGGTCGAGATAAGTGGTTATTGATTCTGGCTCAATATAGCCATGTTCTTGATAGTGCGTTTGATAGGTGTGTTCGATAACCACATCGGCCTTCGCAATTGCCTTATCTGCATCACCTTTAACGGTGTGGTGAGTGTTAACGACATTAGAATCTTTATCCGGATGAATCAGTCTTGCATCACTTTCTAACGCTGACTCTGGATCAGTAACGGGCTGAAATGGTTCATATTCGACTCGGATCTTTTCACTTGCTTCACAAGCAGTCTCATAACTGTCTGCAATAACGAGCGCAATAACATCACCACTAAAACGTACCCATTCCTGACATATAGGGTAAAAGTCTCGAATGATCACCCCAACTTTGGGGTCTCCTGGAATATCGTCATAAGTAATGATTCGTTCGACACCAGGGACTTTCATTGCGTCCGAGGTATCTAAAGAAAGAATTCTACCCGCAGGTATATCTGTGTAACGGCAAACTCCGTGAAGAGAACCCGATATGTGAACATCGTCGCCGTAAACTGCCGTACCTTCTACTTTGGCTCGTCCATCTACTCGAGGCATTCTGCTGCCTAAGCCAGCTTCATTCATAATAACTCCCTCTTGGTTGAATGAGGTGTGCATCACGATTCGCGGCACGCCCACGAAATAGAGCAGTAAAGCAGGCGTGCCGGAAAGCTAGATCAAAGCATTTATCAAGCCATTAATTTCATAAAGTCAGTCGTCAGCATAAATATTCTTGTTAAAAATGAACTACCTAAAAAACTGTGATGGAGATTTTATTTATCGGATGATATAAAGGCGATATATATCTTAGCTATAAAATACTCGAATCTAAGTTAATTTATTTATAAACCTGAAAATTGCAGATTATCATTGTGAGACTATCAATTTGATAGCCTCGCAGGCTGATAGACTCATTTCGGAAAGTTCTCTTTTTCTGACATCAAATGGGAATAATGCTTATTTATTCAAAAGTGCGTATTGATAAATATGTGACCCAGATACCAAAGCTCTGAAAATTGACAGGCGCGTACATTTGTCTCTGACCTAAATCAAACTCATAAGGAGTAATTAAAAATAGAATGTCATTCTCTTAATAACGATTAAAACATTATGCCTGAAACTAAGAACGCTTCCGAACTCATGGCTATACAGCCAACCATCATCCGATTCACCCAGATGCTATCTACCGTTCTAAAGGTGGATGCTGAAGTGGTTGACGCGGATTTGGTCCGTATCGCGGGAACAGGCCCATATAGCCAATTTTTTGGAAAAAAACTCAACGCCAGCTCACGACTTTTTAGATACATTATTGAAACAAAAGAAGAAAAAACACTCATCAAGTCTCAAGCCGATCCACTCTGTGCTGAATGCACAACTAAGGACGCGTGCCGAGAAACTGCCTTCCTAGGTGTTCCTATTCTTCTTGAAGATCGTTGTATTGGCGTAATGAGCCTTGTCGCTTTTACAGAAGAATCTCAACAGACTATTAAAGACAACGCGAAGCTTTTTTCCGACTACATTAAACATACCGCGCAACTTGTTGTGGCAAAAGTCACAGAAAACCAAACACCGAATAAAGGCCTTGAAGATGTCTTTATTAACTTAATAGACAATATGGACCAAGGAGTTTTAGTTCTTGATGAAAATAACTACGTTAAATATGGCAATCAACCAGCCCTAGCTAACCTCAATATTACTATTCAAGAACTACCAGAAAAGAAAATAAATATTAGACCTCTATCACAATGTCGTGGTAGTAATGATCACCAACAGCAACATATTGTTTCTATTGGTCGTCGAGAAGAATTATTAGTGGGGCAATTTTATAATTGTCGAACTCATAAACTATTCTTAATGTCATTCTACCAACCACATAACCCTGTCCTACCTTACGAGACCAACGCCGTATTTGCCGAAGTCATCGGTGAAAGTGCAAAAATGCAAAAGCTGAAAGGACTCATGTCGCGCATTTCTAAGAGCCCATCGAGTGTTCTTATTAATGGTGAAAGTGGTACAGGTAAAGAAGTCATCGCCAACGCTGTTCATAAGCTCAGCGGACGAGCACAAAACCCGTTTATTGCTATCAACTGTGCAGCGATCCCGGATCAGCTACTGGAAAGTGAACTATTTGGTTATACCAAGGGCGCCTTTACCGGTGCGTCCAGTAAAGGCCGAGTCGGTTTAATCCAAGCCGCAAACAATGGCACACTTTTCCTAGACGAAATCGGCGATATGTCGATGCAGTTACAAGCGAAACTGCTTCGTGTACTAGAAGCGCGCGAAGTCATGCCAATTGGCTCTAACAAAGCCACTCCAGTGGACATTCGAATTATTTCTGCGACCAACCGAAACTTCGCCGAGATGATTGCTACTAACAAGTTCCGTGAAGACCTTTACTACCGACTTAACGTTATTCCTTTGCAACTACCTGCATTGCGTGAGCGCGAAGGTGACGTACCTCTGTTGGTTAATCACTTTATGGACATACATACCCAAAAACTGGGAACCAATTACCCAGGTATGTCTGAAGAAGCTATGAGCTGTTTAACCAGTTACCACTGGCCGGGCAACGTTCGTGAATTGAGTAATTTAGTAGAGTATCTGATTAATATCGTACCGGAAGGCGAACAGATTGATGTTGACCTTCTCCCCCCTCACTTTGAAGCACATCAACCCGAGCCCAAACCTAGCCCTATTCAGGATTCAGGAATGAGCTTAGAAGACATGGAACGAGTCAGAATTGAAGAAGCAATTGGCCGACTAGGAAACCGCAAATTAGTTGCGGAAGAACTAGGCATAGGAATTGCTACTCTTTATCGAAAACTCAAAAAATATGGTCTGAACGAGAAGTGCTATAGCTAACTATTTTCGACAATCTCTTGTTGAACGCTCTCAATAGCTAAAATGGGGCGCTGTAATAACCAAGTCTGCACTTGGTTATTGCCTCATTGATGCTTCTCTCCCTAATTCACTTACGTACGGAGTTGTTGCTATGGAAAATATCGCGCTTACCCAATACAGTCATGGTGCCGGTTGTGGCTGTAAACTGTCACCGAAAGTCCTTAACCAAATTCTCGCCTCCTACACACCTACGCCAAGCAGTGATCAATTAATCGTTGGCAACCTTAGCCGTGATGATGCCGCGGTTTATCATATTGGCGATGGACACTGCGTTATCAGTACCACCGACTTTTTCATGCCAATCGTTGACGACCCGTTTGATTTTGGGCGTATTGCTGCCACTAACGCTATTAGCGACATCTATGCGATGGGTGGGAAACCTATTATGGCGCTAGCAATTTTAGGCTGGCCTATCGACAAATTGGCTCCAGAGATTGCAGGAAAAGTTATAGAGGGAGCACGCAGCGTCTGCCAAAAAGCAGGTATTGAGCTTGCGGGCGGCCATTCCATTGACTCCCCAGAGCCGATATTTGGCTTGGCCGTAACCGGAACTGGCAAGTTAGATCAAATCAAACAGAATTCAAAAGCCACCGCAGACTGTGACCTCTTTCTAACCAAACCTCTAGGTATCGGTTTATTAACCAGTGCTGAGAAGAAAAAGCAGCTTAAACCAGAACATAAAGGACTAGCAGTCAAATGGATGTGTGAGTCCAACGTGATTGGTCAGCAACTTGCTGAGTTTTCACAAGTAAAAGCTATCACAGATGTAACGGGGTTTGGCTTACTTGGCCACCTTACTGAAGTCTGTAATGGTTCCAATCTAGATGCCCATATCGATTTACCTGCGATACCTCTGCTACCTGGCGTTGAGGAATATATTGAGTTAGGCACCATACCTGGAGGCACTCACAGAAACTATGACTCAGTCAAACATATGCTGGGTGAAATAAGCGACTCTGACAAAGCCATCTTATGCGATCCACAAACTTCTGGTGGCCTGCTTCTCGCAGTAGAAAAGAGCGGCGTAAACGATATGCTGAACTTCTGCAGAAGTTGTGGTGTTACGGCAACAAGAATTGGGTCACTGACTCAGCCAGCCAATAGTGAGCAACCACAAATTAAAATAGAACGTTAATAGTCACAAGATGGGAGACATTTGTACTGCACTTGTCTCCCAAAACAACCAGCCGACCATGATATAAAAGCTTGAAATAGCGAAAACCGCGACATAACCCCACATCCATTGTTTCTCTTGGTTTTTATGTCGACGATGAAGTAAAGATTCCAGTTTAAACCAAGCGCTTTGACCGAATACGACCACTAAGCTTAATGATAAAAAGCTGCCGAAAAAGCTCGCCAGCATCAAACCTAACGACAGCTGCCAGCCAAACCAAAGCATACTGAAAAGCCCTATCAATGCCGTGCTGCTGCAAGGTCGCAATCCATATAATATAACGTTTGAGAAATTCCATGTCGCCACGGTACTGACTTCAGGTTCGTGTGGCCGTTTTTGTTTGATACAACCTTTAATCAAATAAACGACGCCAAGCACCACCATACCAGCGCCAACAAACTGATTGATGGATGCAACCCAGCCTATGGAAGCCCGATACCCAATAGATAAGAACTGGTTGGCAAGCAAAACAATGGAGATCGTCACTGCTGCTTGCAACATATTGATAAGTAGGCTTAACCAAACTAGTTTCCATCGGCTTAAGGTTGAGCTTGTTGCGAGCAACATCACCGCACTTTTGCCATGCCCCGGCCCCAAAGAATGAGTAAAACCATAAGCAAAAGTACACAGTGCAGTAACAATGAGTGCCTGCCAGTCGCCAGAGTCAACCAGATCCAAGTAGTCAGATAGCTGTTCTAGTAGCGATCGCTGTATCGAAACAAACGCCCATCTAAGGGAGTCAATGTTCTCGATCACACTCATAATCACGGCGACAAAAACGGCCAATATTAGTGCCAGCGTTAAAGCTTGAATCCAACGGTTCAAGCTATTCACAATGTATGCTCACTTTCTGACTAAAATGAGCACCAAGGTCGTCATCCCCTTGTTCATCAATGCCTAATGAGTTCGCGTAATCAAGGATTTCTTGAGACGGATTTGGTGTTTCAAGGGTAGTTTTGCATTTGCCACTCACGTCTGGACTAAGCGTAACGGTCGACGGGTCTTTCCAAGAAATATAGATGAAGTACGTATTATCGTAAACCTGAACATCCAGCTCCTGAGTCGATACATCGATAGCGCGAGATAACGGCAATGTAAAAGTCAGTACCATACGTCGTCCTCGCTTAGTTAATGCGTAGACCTCTGGCAAACGAAACTTAAGCGGTTCGCCATCAACATGCAAATAGGTAAAGTAATGTGTATTCAAAAGATTCGACATCAACCTTACCGCTTCTTTTTGCGCTTTTTCTTCGCTATCAAACACTGAAAAATCGCCGTCTAGCGCATAGGCGCTGGTGAAAGGATCAAACACCCATTCCATGCTGATGCTATCCACCAGTGTCCCTTTGCCATTGATCGTTAACTGGTTACCTATCCACGAATGTGGGTGTGCGTTGACGTTGGTCGCCAACGTCAACAAAACCACAAAGAATACTCCCTGCCAGTTGAAAGCTCTCAATGCGAACCGATTAAACATGGCGTTTTTCTTGAACCGCCGGAATATCGCCTTCGTTACCAACAAGTTGGTCAAATTCCGAAATTCGCGCAATAAACGCAGGCTTATCCTTCGGTGGTATCGACGTTGCCATCGGCAAGTTAGCTGTAATTGGATCAACTGCACGATTTCGTACTAGCACTTCAAAGTGTAAATGGGGCCCCGTTAAGCGCCCAGTTGCTCCAGATAAAGCCACTGTCTGACCACGCTTAACATGGTCACCTCGTTTAACAAGAATACGCTGCAAATGTAAGTATCGTGTTTTGTAGACACTGTTATGCTCAATAACTAAATACTTGCCCGCATAAGGGTGGTTGCGCACGGCAATTACCTTACCATCACCAGTCGAATGAACGGGTGTGCCGACAGGCGCTGCAAAGTCAGTACCGTTATGTGGTGAAATACGCCCAGTAACAGGATGGATGCGTCGTGGATTAAATGGTGAGGTAATTCTTCTGAACGGTTTCGCAACGGGGTAGCGGTCAAAGGCTTGCTCTAAACTGTTACCTTCACGATCATAGAAACGACCATCTTCAGCCAAGAACGCAGCGACTTCTTTTCCTCTAATCGTAATCGAGATACCTTGTACTTCGGTATTACCTGTTAAGTGGTTACGCAGGTATTGCTCATTGACCAGAATGTTAAAGGTATCACCCGCTCTAAAATCTTTGGCGAAGTTTATTTTGTCTCTTAGGACTCGGGTAATGTTGGCGATCTGTGTGATCGTTAACCCTGCTTTATGGGCAGAGCTCGAAAAGCTGCCAATTACTTCTCCAGAGAAGAGATGTGTCTTCCACTCACCCTGTTCTTCAATAAATTCATAGCTGTAGCTGCCATCTTCCAAGCGTTTGTATACAGCCCTTTCCACTAAGCTTTCATGATAGGTTAATTGATTGAGCTGGTTAGTGTTTCGATCTATCACCATTTCTAGGTGGTCGCCAGGCTTAATAGTATCGAGTTTCAGAGAGTTTAAATCGGCCTCTAGTAGACTTTGCAGAGTGTTATACGACAAGTCCCAGGCATTAAAAATGGTGCTTAACGAGTCACCAACTTTAACGATGTAATGGACTTTAGCGAGGTTAGGCTTTTCTGCTTGCAGCGATGTCGTTGGGGTTGAAGCGCTAATTTCAGGGTTATCGAGCGTAGACTTGTATGGTGTAATTTTAATGGTTACAGGTTCAGGTTGAGGCTGTTCTTGTTCAAGTGAGAGGTACGCTGCGAGGGAAAATGAGACAGCAGCGATAGCAAACAAGACGTATCGTGGAGACTTCATAGGATAACAATAACTAAAACACAATTGTTATGTTATAACATCACTCTCGCTAATAATAAACACTGTTTATGTCAGAATATGTATCACAGTAAGCACTACTCACCAAGTCAGCGATTGTTAGAAAAAAACCTTGCTATGAATCACAGCAAGGTCCTCGTCATTTAATAAGGGCGACTTAATGTGTCTATGGCACACCGTGACCTTTTGCTGCAACCCAAACTCTGAACCATTGTTCACGAGTAAGTTCGATTTCTAGAGAAGCAACGGCTGCTTTAACTCGTTCAATTTTGCCTGAACCAATGATAGGTAAAGGATTCGAAGGAAGACACTTAACCCACGCATAAATCACCTGATCGATGCTGGCCGCCCCTACTTCGTTGCGAATTGCCTCAAGTTCTGCTCGGACTCGCTTCGCTTGTTCCGATTTGCCGTTGAAGATTTCTCCACCAGCAAGTGTTGACCATGCCATTGGCAACACACGAAGTTGTTGCAATTGATCTAGCGTACCGTCATGAGCCACTTCAAAATTAAGCGGGTTAATTTCTACTTGGTTAGTCACTAGTGGTTTGCTCAAACGCGATTGCAGCAATTCAAACTGGCGTGGCGAGAAGTTTGAAACGCCGAAGTGTTTGACCTTACCAATCTTGTATAGTTCATTAAACGCATCAGCAACTTCATCAGCATCCAATAAAACGTCTGGACGGTGAATTAACAGTACATCTAACTCGTTTACGCCCAAGCGTTGTAACGAGTTATCTACTGACTCATAAATATGTTTTGCACTGGTATCGTAATGGTTGATCTTACGATCCGGGTATTTATCTGAGCACAGTTTG
Organism: Vibrio sp. SCSIO 43133; assembly: GCF_023716845.1. Classification (NCBI taxonomy): domain Bacteria; kingdom Pseudomonadati; phylum Pseudomonadota; class Gammaproteobacteria; order Vibrionales; family Vibrionaceae; genus Vibrio; species Vibrio sp. SCSIO 43133. The sequence continues at coordinate 280,333 of NZ_CP068025.1, read as the reverse complement.
ATGTCGCATTTTGAGACGATTTGAATCTGTTCACGGACTGAGCTATCTAGCGCTAACGCCTCACCAAACAAACGTTCGCACTCATAGTTACCGTAGATATCAGCATGATCAACAGTAGTAACACCGAGTTCAATATGCTGTTTAAGGAAGGTCAGACGTTGTTGCGGTGTCATTCCCCAATCGGCTAATCGCCAATACCCCTGAACCAGTTCTGAAAACTCTGGTCCATTTGGCGCTATTGTCACTTTAGAAACAGCTGTAACATTCGAAACCATTGGTTATCTCCTTATTTAAGTCTGCCAACATCCTATGCTTGTTTTACCTAGCTCTCAACGGGTAAACTTCGAAAAAACGAACTAGAGTACGAAGTTGTGAGCTTTGCAGACAGACTACAAGAATTGATTGGACAAGAGAGTGTTAGCGGATTTGCTCGACGTGTCGAGCTATCAGAAGCACTCATTCGCAAATACTTAAAAGGTAGTGAACCAAGCTTAGCAAAAGCAAACCAAATCGCCATGAAAGCCAACTGTTCACTCGAATGGTTAGCGACAGGATGCGGATACCTGTACCGCCAGGCCGAAGTTGTCGATATGGAAGCCTACCAACTGGCTTACGAGGCCGTTAACGGCACTCGCCTAGCTGAAAAGGACATTTTCGAGCATCGTAAGCTCATCACTGCTTATCAATATTTACGTGCGACCAAAAAGCCAGATGGATATTTGGACCAATCAGGCATGAAACGACTACTGACTTCGCTTGCTGAGTTATGAATACACTCAAAAATCCCTCAACTTTATTACCGAAATACCACTAAGAGTAACATTTTATTAACAACCATTCGTTTTATAAAAAGTACAACCCTCCTTCTATTTGCCTAGTTCATACATGAGCAATCATCGGTCCTATAAATGTGACCGAGGTTAAACACACGTTTGAAAAAAATATCTTACACTAAATATAAATAACGTATTTATTAATAAAGTAGGAAACCATCAACAAAGATTAATTAATCTGCTCCAAACTATGTCCCCTAATAGTGGTATTCAAAAATAGATTTATTTTTGAATGGGGATTCTTTTATCCAAAAAAACGGAAATTATAAAAAGGAATAACTATGAAAAGTCTATTCAAACTTTCTACATTAGCTGTAAGTGTATTTGCTGCCTCTCAAGTTAGCGCTATCGAATTATATAATAACGAAGGCACTGAACTTACTATGTATGGTGCGATTGCTGCACAAGTGAGTAAGTATGATTATGATAAATCAACACCAATGGGGTCAGATGATGCCTATGGCCTTAACGGTGACTCTACATTTATCGAAGATCCAGGGTCATATGTTGGATTTGATATCAGTCATACACAAGGAAAGTTTAAAGGCGTAGCCAAGATTGCGTTTGATGTTAATTTTGGGACGCAAACCGACGTTAATGGATATGGAGATAGTTTAGAGGCACTTACCGCAAGACAAATTTACGCTGGTTTCGGTCATGAGGACTTTGGTACCGTGACGATTGGCCGTCAGGAAAGTCCTTATATGAAAACTGACAAAGGCTATTACTCATACTGGGCTGGTGGCCTTAATATGATGCAGTCTGATGAGTTAGGAAGTCGTCGTGCTCCAAATACTGTCGTTTGGCAAAACGATTTCGATAATTTGTATTTAGGATTGCAATATCAAGCACGCAGAGATGTAGAACAAATTGCTTTTGGTAACGGATTAAACTTTGGCTCATTCATAGTTGGTGGCACGCTAGATAGTAACTTTGATTTGGAATCACGTTCTAAAATCACCATTAAAGATGGCTTTGGGGGCGCAATCGCCTATACCTTTGATTTCGGAACATACGTGTCTGCTGCTTACAACCAAGCAAATGATATCAGCGGGAATTTTATCGATATCTTAGGCAGCGCCACCGGTACAGCAGACAATGCCGAAGTGAAACAATATGCGTTGGCTGCTGAGCATCACTTCATGGATGGGGCAATTTCTGTCTCTGGACGATATGAGCACTTCGAAGCAAAAGATGGTAGTAGCAGCCCAATCTTCGACAGTAAAACTGACAACTTCGGATTAGGTGCTAACTTCTACTTTACGGAATCAATGCGAATCTACGGAAGTTATGAATATGCTAAAGAAAACAATAACCTGACAGGTAAAACGCAATCTGAAGCAAATATATACAATATTGGCTTTGGTTGGGCGCCAGTCGCTTGGGGTGAAGTGTATCTAGAAAGTTACTACGATGACGTACAGCTTAACGACAGTATTAACTATGAGACTGGCGCTGCTCCAGCTGACACAGAATCAAAAGGCGCTCACTTCTTCCTCGGCGCAGCTGTTTTCTTCTAAATAGTGACTAAAATGTGACCTACTTAATGCCTCCTTCTCTGGAGGCATTTTTACATTCCAACCACATTTCACCCTTGATATTTCAACATACCTAAATCAGCGACAGATTTCTTTACTCCCCTCAACCCTAATCCATTCATTAATTCTATAAGTAAGAGTCATTACCATAGTCTAATTAATTACATAAAAAATTATAAAACTATAAGTTGTGATTTGTACCATGAATAATTCCACACCATTTAATTAAACTCCGGTCAGCCAATAAATTAATGCAGAGGGACATAATAACCTAAACAAAAACATAACAAATTCAAACATAACAAATCTAGAAAAGATAATTAAATACTATGACATGCTAGCGTTTAAAACGTAGGCAGAGACTTTTGCAACCTAATTATAAGCTTAAGAAACATGACTAAACTGAACCCTATTTTCCTAGCACTTTTGGCAACTTTTTCTTCCAATGCAATAGAGCTTTACAACGACGAAGGTACCGAACTATCAATTTACGGGGCGATAGCCGCGCAGCTTAGCCGTTATGATTACAACTCAGCTACCGCCATGGGTAACGCCAATGGCTACAATTACAATAGCGATGTTACCCACGTAGAGGATCCTGGCTCATATTTGGGCTTCGATATCTCGCACACCCATGGGCACTTTAAAGCCCTCGTAAAACTGGAATGGGACGTTAACTTTGGTACTCAATCAGATACATCGGACATTGCATTACAGCAGCGCCAAACCTATGTTGGCTTCGGCCATGATATTTACGGACAAGTAACTATTGGTCGCCAAGAAAGCCCTTACATGAAAACAGACAAGGGCTATTACGCATATTGGGCTGGTGGCTTAAATATGATGCAGTCTGATGAGCTGGGTAGCAGACGAACCAAGAATACTGTTGTGTGGTCAAAAGAGTCAGAGAATTACTATGTTGGACTGCAGTATCAAGCCAGTCGTAATGAGGACCAAATCTCGTTTGGTAATGGCCTTAACTTTGGCTCCGTATATACGCCTGTTGAGGCGCGCCCTACTATCACCATAGATAATGGCTTTGGTGTCGCTGCAACCTATACTTTTGATTTTGGTACTTACTTAGCGGCGGCATATAACCAAGCCAATCATATTAATGGCGAGTTTATCGACTTGCTTGGCATACCAGACCCAAGTGCCAGCCTGACCGCAACGGATGCAACCATTAAGCAGTATGCCGTTGCTTTTGAACATCATTTTGCTGAGGGATTACTCTCTGTCTCCGGACGCTACGAACGATTTATGTCTGAAGATGGCGCAACCAATCCGGCGTTCAAAGGCACCACGGATAATGTTGGTCTTGGTGCAAACCTATATGTAGCCGAAAATATCCGTCTCTATGGCAGTTATGAATGGGCGTTAGATAAAGATGACTTGGCTAACAAGACCAATACTAAAGTGGCGATGATTAATTTAGGTGCAGCTTGGGCTCCTGTTCCGTGGGGAGAAATCTATGTTGAGGGTTACAGAGACGATGTCACACTCAACGACACGTTAAATTGGAATACGAATCAACCGACCGACTATCGGGGTTCATCCAATCATTTCTTCTTAGGCGCGGCAGTGTTGTTTTAAAAACGAGGGATAAACAAAGTGGAGCAGCTTAGCCTCTGCTCCACAACATAACACCATTCAAACCACCATCATTTATTGGTGGTCTTTCGAGTAAGATCACAACAACCTGCTATTATTTTACATAGAGTTATATTGAGCAAATAATAGACAACAAGGAAGGTAGGTATGTACGATCTAAAGAAAGAGTATGACCAGTTTGGCCCCTGGTTGATCGAAATAAAATCGCAAGAAGACATTCCACCCCAGTTCTCAGAACAGCAGCATTTCTTTGAAGACGCGGTATACAGCTTTAAGATTCCTGTGCATCAAGAACGTAGAAATATGAAGCCAGGCATGTTGCTTTATCCCGAAGTTGTCATCATTCAACAAGATTTCATCATGCATTTGAAGATTGATGGTGAGCGGATTCAAGCCGAGAAAATGTGGTACACCGATGTGTTGTTCCTCACTCATGGCGGTGATTTGCTCGACAACTACATTGGCCTTCAATCGATTCAAGGCGAGATGATCATCAAATACAACCTCGTATCTCAAGATGTTGCCAGCCATGTGATAAAACTATTGCGTGAAATTGTCTCTCCGAGAACCAGTTACCCTATTTCTACAGAACTAAATGACGCGAGTTTGTTGGACAAAGTGACCTACAGTTTCTATTGTGGCACCGAAAAGCTATTAGAGCCGCTGCACATACTGGCTTACCAAAGCGAAATGATGCTCACAGAGAGAAAACGCACGAGCATCATGGATCTTTACCATAATTTTGTGCAGTACAAACTGTTACGCTCAATGATTATGACAGATGGCGTTGATTTGATTATCGCTAACCAAGGTAAACACATTATCGATGTTAAAGATGCCAACTATAAATTCGGTCACACCTTTATTCGAATAGGCTTGATTGAAAACGTATCGCTAGAACCTCATCCTCACTTCCCTGAGCTAAACTCGCTCATTATTAAAGTAGGATTATGCGAGTTTACTTTAGCGGTCGATAAAGCCTTCTCTATCAATAAAGTCAATGAGCTACTTCTTGCCACTAAGCAAGTGAAAGAGCCAGCCTAATGCGTTAAATACGCTAAGCGTTCTTCCTAATTGAACTAGGGAGAACGCTAACTACACTGCTGTTGTAGCCAACTAGCCAGTTTCTTGATTTCCGGCTGTCGGGCACGACTCTTCTTGTAAACGAAATAAAAATTGTCGCCCGTTTCTAATCCATGTGAAGGGATCACGACCAAATCTTGTAAGTCTCGCTCAGTCATCATGTAACCATTAGCGAAGGTGATTCCTTGGTCATACTTCGCCGCTTCTACGGCCAACAACATATGGCTGAAGTGCTGCATATCAAGGTCTTTTGGCATGGTTATACCGCCTGCTTGACACCATTTTAGCCAGTCTTTACCTCTTTCTCTGAATACAGAATCCGTCGACAAGATGGGATAGTTCCACAACGCCTCAGGAAGGTTTTTTCCATCTATCTCTTTCCAGATTTTATGGCTACAAACTGGGTAAAGAACCTCGTTGTATAAAGGCTCGGCAACAAAATTCCTTCGAGGTTTCTCTACAGTAATAAAGCAATCACCTATGTTATCTGATAACTCGGGATCTTCCGCTACCATGTTTAGTGTCAGCTCGATTTCAGGATATAGGCGCTTAAAATCAGACAACCTTGGAATCAACCACTTTACGGCTAACGAACTGTATAGCGCCAAACGTATCGTGCCACGCTCCCCTTCTCTAATTCTCTGGCTGGCCTTCGCAATAGACGCAACGGCAGGGCTAATCTCTTCCAAATAGCTTTCACCAATTTGAGAAAGTGACAGCTTTCTCCCTTGTCTAATAAATAGCACTTCGCCTAAATACTCTTCCAATAAACGAATCTGATGACTGATGGCACTTTGGGTCACATTGAGCTCTTCAGCGGCAAGTGAAAAGCTGAGGTTTCTTGCTACAGATTCAAAACAATGGACGGCACGTAACGGAGGAAGTTTCATTATCTAAATATCTCATACTAAGTGAATATTTATCATTTCACTTCATCCTAGGTCATCTCGTATGCTCTCGTAAAGAGGAAGAGGAGGATAAACATGAAACCAATGACCGTCGGCGTAGCGATGCTTTTGCTCGTATTTGGTAATCAAATTGCTATTTTGTCAGACGCACTAATTAAAAGTGTGGGTAATGACGTCGCTGTTTTTCAGTTCGTCTTCTTCCGTCAGTTGTCAGCGGTTCTGATCTTGTTGCCTTTTTTCCTATTTAGTAAACCCAAAAACATCACTGAAGGTTTGAAGTGGCATGCTCTGCGAGCACACGTTTGGTTGTTTGGCGCCATATTCATGGTTTACGCCATTTCATCAATGCCATTGGCAACAGCCAATGCTATTTTCTACGCAGCACCGCTGATGATGTTACCTTTGGCTGGCCTGTTTTTTGGTGAGAAACTCTCGCGCCAAACCATCGCGGCAGCGATTATGGGTTTTGCCGGTGTGTTAGTCATTATCAGACCTGACCAAGTCGATTTTGCCGCCTTATCGGCCTTGGTTGTTGCGCTTACTATTGCGGTAAACAATCTATTAATTCGCAAACTGCCTAAACAGCAATCGGTCGTACACACGTTACTCATAACTAACCTTGTTGGAATGCCAGTCTCGTTATGTTTGGCATACATGGAAGGTCAATCTTGGGATTGGAGTTCGTTTCCTGTAGCCGCCGCATCAAGCACCTTTATTTTGATTTATGCGGCGACGTGTGTGTTAACCTATCGTTCTGTAGATAGCAACAAAATTGCCAGCGCAGAATACAGCGGTTTGATTGGCGCAGTGGCAGTGGGCTTACTGTGGTTCGGTGAAGTTCCCGATATCTTTATGGCAATTGGTACCTTGATGATCGTCGTTCCTATTGTCTGGTTAACCAAACATGAGAAGAAACGCAAACGAATGCATAAAGAGACCGCGATTGTTGAAAGCTAGGTCACAGCAATGTGAACAGTTTGTGAATGCAATTTGTAATATTTTTTCCATTTCATATACTTAATAGCGAACTCTGAAATGGAAAATCACTATGAAACACTTAACTAGGACGTTATTGTTCTCATCTCTTTTAGCTACATCAAGTCTTCAAACAGCCTCTGCAAACGAGTGTGGTACTGTCACTATCGCTGACATGAACTGGAATTCAGCCACACTCATCGCCAACATCGATAAATTTATTCTGGAACATGGTTTCGACTGTGATGCAGAACTTGTTCCCGGCGATACCATGCCAACAGGCGCATCGATGATTTCAAAAGGACAACCTGATATCGCACCTGAGTTCTGGAGTAACTCAATGCGTGAAGCCTTAGATCTCGGTGTTAAGGAAGGCCAGATTCAATACGCCGGAACCACGCTTACCGATGGCGGTGAAGAAGGCTTCTGGGTTCCTGAATACATGGTTAAACAAGATCCTACTCTCGCAACGATCGAAGGCGTACTTGCCAACGCGAAGAAATTCACTCATCCAGAAGACCCAAGTAAATCCGCATTTTATACTTGCCCAGCAGGTTGGAACTGCCAAATTTCTGCTGGTAACTTATTCAATGCACTAGGTATGGAACAAGCGGGATTTGAACTAGTCGACCCAGGTTCAGGTGCAGGTCTTTCCGGCTCGATTGCGAAAGCCTATGAACGTGAAGAAGCGTGGTTTGGTTATTACTGGGCACCGACTGCGGTTCTTGGTAAATACAAAATGGTCAAAGTAGACTTTGGCAGCGGTGTCGACGAGACCATGTTTAAAGACTGTATTACCCAAGAAGAATGTCTTGATCCTAAACCTACGATGTACCCACCTTCAGCTGTTGAGACGGTTGTTACCGATAGCTTTGCGAAGAAGTCACCAGAAGCGATGGCGTATTTCAAGCAGCGTGAATTCACCAATGCTCAAATGAATGGCCTACTTGCTTGGATGGAAGACGAGCAAGCAGATGGTGAATATGCCGTTGAGCACTTTATGAAGGAATACAAAGATACGTGGGCAGCATGGCTGTCACCTGACGTAGCCGCAAAAGTACAAAAAGCGGTTGATTCACTGTAAAAGAAATAAAGCTCTAGAAGGATTGCCTCTTCGGATTTAGAGGCAAATTAGAGCCAGAGATTGATCCAATACTCGCCATGATGGCATTGGTTGGCGTCAATCACACTAAAAGAAGATCCCTAAGTTAGGGATCTTCTTAAATGGCAGAAGTAATCAAGGAGTAACAGATGTCTAATGCCAGTTGGTTGAGTGAAATACCTCAGCTCGATAGAAAACAACTACTCGATATTCGTAAAACCCTCGACGGCGCATATCGCGACTTCTCTCGCGAATATGGCGACGCCATCGAATCCATCTTTGACCCTCTCTTAAGTTTTTTAATCTGGTTTGAAAAGCTGCTTCTTTCTAGCCCTTGGTGGCTCATCCTCGGTATTTTGGTCGGCCTAGCCTACTTAGCCAGCCGCTCATGGAAGCTTAGTGCTTCTGTTGGTATTGCATTCTTTTTAATAGGCTTCTTCGGAATGTGGGACAATACCATGCGAACCATGAGTATTATTCTCGTCTCCACCTTTGTCGCCATCGCGCTCGGAATACCTACCGGTATAATTATGGCTCAGTCTAAGAAAGCACGAGCAGTGATCACTCCGATACTCGATATTATGCAAACCATGCCAGCGTTTGTTTATTTGATACCCGTGGTCATGCTACTTGGCATTGGTAAAATTCCGGGCGTTATTGCCGTCGTCATTTATGCCATTCCGCCAGTGATTCGACTGACAGATCTCGGTATTCGCTTGGTAGACAAAGAAGTTCTTGAAGCTGCTACTGCGTACGGCGCAAGTCCGATGCAGCGCCTATTTGGCGTGCAAGTTCCTTTAGCAATGCCAAATATTATGGCAGGTATCAACCAAACCATTATGATGGCGCTCGCCATGGTGGTCATTGCCTCTATGATTGGGGTGAAGGGATTGGGCCAACCTGTGCTTAAGTCTATTACCAACCAATACTTCACTTTAGGTCTTTTAAATGGTCTAGCGATCGTTGCACTTGCTATCATCTTCGACCGCGTTTCCCAAAGCTACGCTAAGCGTACCCAAGCTCACTTAGGAGGAAGAGAATAATGACTCAACCTCAGCCAATTATTCAAATTAAAAACCTCTATAAGATCTTTGGTCCTAAAGATAAGTCATACTTACAAGCCGTCAAGCACGGTGAGACCAAAGATGAGCTACTAGCCCGTACCGGCCATACTCTCGGACTTCAAGACATCAACCTTGATGTCTACCCTGGCGAAATTTTCGTCGTTATGGGACTTTCCGGCTCGGGTAAATCCACTTTGATTCGTCACTTTAACCGCCTTATCGACCCTTCTGAAGGTGAGATTATCGTTGATGGATCTGACGTGATGAAACTATCCGATAAGGACTTGCGAGATTTTCGCCGTCATAAGATGTCGATGGTATTTCAACGTTTTGGATTACTTCCACATAAATCGGTCATCGACAACGTGGCGTATGGTTTACAGATTCAAGGCTTAAGCAAAACAGAGCGCTTGGCCAAGGCTAAAGAATGGATCAAGACCGTGGGCTTAGAAGGCTATGAAGAACAATACCCTAGCCAACTTTCAGGAGGACAACAACAACGTGTTGGCCTTGCTCGCGCCCTTTGTACCGATGCCGATATCCTTTTAATGGATGAAGCATTCTCAGCACTCGATCCGTTAATCCGCAGCGAAATGCAAGACCAGCTAATCGAACTTCAGGAAAAACTGCACAAAACCATTATCTTTATCACTCACGATTTGGATGAAGCACTACGCTTAGGTGATCGCATCGCAATCCTTCGCGATGGCGTGGTTGTTCAACAAGACAAACCTGTCGATATACTGCTAAACCCAGCAGACGACTATGTTGAAGCCTTTGTTAAAGACGTTAATCGTGCGCGTGCATTAACCGTAGAGACAGTGATGCAACCTCCTATTTCGCGCATTACTGCCGAAACTCTTGGTGAAGCACTGACACAAATGCGTCGTTCAAAACACGATTATGGTTACGTTGTCACTGATGAAGGATACCAAGGAGTCATTACCCAAGAAGCGTTGGAGCAAGTTGAGCGCTCTGATTACCATAAGGAAATTCCTGATGAGATGTTGGATGATGTTCCCGCGGTGAAAAGCGATGCTTTGTTGGAGGAAGTGATTCCAGAAACGCTGGATAACGATCACCCTCTTCCGGTTGTCGATGACAACGGTGACCTTCAAGGCCACCTATCTAAGTCAACGCTTGCTGATGTGCTAAGTGATAACACCAGCGAAAACGAAATCTCGGAAGAGGAGACGTCTGAGCCAAAAAAGGGCGCAGCCTAACCTAACTAATGGCGCAAACCCAGCGTTTGCGCCATTCTGCCGCCGGATAGTCGTCTGGCCAATATTCTACTTGCTTGACGATTTCTCCATTTTCCACGGTATGAAAAGTAATAGCTTTTGCTTTGATCTTTCCATCAGTGACATTAACATCGGTAACGACCGTATTACCCTCTGCAACAATAGAAACAATATCAAACTGCCACAACCCATTAGCGGGATACTCAGTGTTTACCGCAGCAAAGTTCTCTCTTCCCACGATTTTTTCATTCGACTGAGGCCAATGAACTTCAATACTTTCTGCTAAACACTCACTCGCATAATAGAAATCATTCCCTTCCATTGCACGCCAATACGCTTCAACTATCTGTTTAACGTTTTCCATAAATCTACCTTCCACGTTGTTACTAGTGATAATTTAACGTAGAAATAACTGTATGCATATACAGCCAAGTGAGTTTTGAGAACTAAGACAGAGAAGAAGCGAATGGTATAACGTCAGCTATACCGTCGTCCTAGGTTGAATGACGAAATTGCCCTCCTGCGACTCGGTATAACGATATCGACTCTCTTTTAACAACCAAGACAGCGGATGGCGAACCCATGGCTGTGGGTCAGTTGGAGCAAAAGCATCGACACCCCGCAAGGAAATACAGTGCCAACCACATTCTTCTGCCTGACGAATACAGCGGCTTGCATGCCAAAGTTGAGCAACAATATTCACCTTGCGAACTTGGGTATACTGAATAGCCTTCAAAGCGACTTCTTTTGTTGTCATATAAGTCTCGTTATGCCCGAACTGAATGGAAGTAACGCGCGACTTAAAATTTGGCTGAGAGTCTAAAACAATGTCGCAGATTTCCCATTGCAGGATAGCTTGAATCCTTGGCTGACTGAGCATAATAGTAATGACTTGCTCAGCAATGAGTTGATTAACCTCTCTGCCTTCTCCATATGAAAAGGCCAAAATGGGAAATCTAGGGTCAACGACACCACGAGGTTCGGTGAAGTATTGGTATCGTTTAAGATAGATATCTAACTCACAAAGAGCCCTAGTTGTTACGGGTTGTTCGCAACGAGGGTAGTACTGATGATGAGTCAAAACCCACGAAGTATCGGACGTTATCAATTGATTATCAGCCCATGTTAGAACGGTACAAGGCTCTAGCATTTCCATTCCTCACGATATTCAGAAATTGCATTGAAGCATTCGACAACCTAAAACAGTTACCTTTACTACAAACTTAAGCCATCTCGGTAAAGCCTTTACCAACTAACGTTCTGAACACGTACTCTAATGAATGTAGCCGCGATTCATTATTCAAGTAAGTAGCAAATAGACTGAAAACTAATCTGTCTCAATCTTGCACCAAAACTCGAACTTAACTTGTTCGCTGCTCACGGTTTGCCTCTTTACGTTCTAGCAAAGTCACGCTTCAGTTTTATGAACAGTGAAGAACCTCTGCGTTAAAATCGTTTCTAACCACACCATAACTCCAACCTCACTCTCACAAAATTTGTAACGGCCAAGAATCTGGAACAATTAATGCAGTTGTAATCACAGTTTCTTATCGAAAGCGCAAATTGCCCTATTCGTAATACATTCAAGGAGAGAGATGATGTTAGATAACTTTGTAGACTCAATACAGGCGTACACTGAGCTTAAAGAGATAAGCATCCGTTCTGTATTTGGCGGGAAAGGCGTTCTGTCTAATGGTGTGATGTTTGCACTAATAAAGGGCAACGAGCTCTACCTTAGAGCACCGAATAGTAAGTTTAAGGACGAGTTTTCGCAATTTGGGTGTACGCCATACGAGTTTCACTGGCGCTCATCGTCTCGCAACTACCCTAGCCTTTCTAGTTACTATTCCATTCCTGAAGCAGTAAAGCATTGCGATAAACAAATAGCACAGCTCTGCGAAGAAGTTTGGAGTGTAGGTTTGGAAGAAAAAAGGCGTAAAGAAACGCCCACGCGCATCAAAGACCTTCCTAATATGCAATATAAAACGGAACGAATGTTACGTAAGGCGGGCATCCACTCCATTGATGAATTAAGAGCGCAAGGTCCTGTGAATGCTTATAAAGCAGTGTGTGGTAGCCACGATAAACAGCCGGGAATCAACTTACTGTTTTATATCGCTGGTGCGTTGGAAGGCATACATTGGAGTATCCTTCCTGAAACACTGCGAGAGACACTTTCTCGCCAAGCAGGCTCTGACTATCTTACTCATTAAAAAAACGCCCTGCGGCCAAAGGCTGCAGGGCAAAACATTAATACAATGTCTATGTTGGATGCATGTGTTAATTGAAAGTGGACAGGACAACTAAGCACATACCGTTATTAAACCACGTGCTTCAGTGGTTCGATAGCGAATAACCTTATCAAGTGATTGCAAACCCACTTCAATAGATGACCAATTGTTTCGAAATGTAGATCAAGCCCCGTCATATGTAGGCTACCCGACCCAAATCACACTCCACTGTACTAATTTGTAAATTAAATCATTAAATTTATTGCGGTTAATTGTAGTTAAGTTGTTTAAATAGGAGACAATTTTAGTTATAAATGGGAGTTATTACGGACAAAGTTTTACGTATAGGATGTACTCAATGAACAAAAAAACGCTCCCCCTCACCATTGCCTCTTTACTTATCGCGACGTCTTTTCATGCACTCTCTGCCAATGTTCCGGATGGGACGGTATTAGCAAATGAGCAATATCTTGTTAGAGGAAATGGAGCCGAGCCTAGCACTATCGACCCAACCTTCGTTAATTCGGGTATGCCGGGCGACATTATTGCCAACGATATGTTCGAAGGATTAATTATCGAGGACCAAAATGGGCGAATGATTCCAGGCCAAGCCAAGTCTTGGAGTGTCTCCGACGACGGTTTAACAGTGACTTTCCAACTAAAAGAAGATCTTAAATGGTCTGACGGTTCACCGCTAACAGCAGAAGACTTTGTCTTTGCTTGGCAACGCGCGGTAGATCCTAGTACGGGTAACAACACTGGACACTACTTCAAGACCGCCAACATCGCTAATGCTGGCGCTATCTTATCGGGAGACGTTAAAGCTTCTGAATTGGGTGTAAAAGCGCTTACAGACACTGCTCTTGAAGTAACCTTAACCAAACCAACACCGTATTTCTTAAGCTTGATGAGTGTGAAGACCTTCTTTCCTCTTCCTGAAGCAGTAGTAACAAAGTTCGGTAACCAGTGGACTCGTCCAGAGAACATGGTCACCAATGGTGCTTATAAGTTGGTTAAGTGGGTACCTAATGAGTATGTTGAAGTAGAGCGTAATCCACAATATTGGGACGACCAACACACTGTCATTAATGGCGTGACCTATCTTGGTCTTGCTTCTCAAAATGCTGAACTTGTGCGTTATCAATCAGGTGAGATTGATATGACCAACCGAATTCAGTTGGAGCAATATCAACGTTTGATTAAAGAGGATCCATCTCAAATCCAAGGGTTGCCACTACTTGGTTCGTATATCTACTCTTTCAACACCCAAAAAGCGCCGTTCGATAACGCCAAAGTTCGACAAGCCCTTACCGTTGCTATCGACCGCAACATACTGGTTGAGAAGATCACTGGTCAAGGAGAAGTCGCTGCTTATACGCCCGTTCCATCTATCATTCCAAATTACGATGCTCCACATATGGCATACAGCGATAAGAGCATGCAGCAGCGTTTGGAAATGGCAAAACAGTTGTTAGCAGAAGCTGGATATAACAAAGACAAACCGCTCGAATTTACAGTGACTTATAACACCAGTGAAAACCATAAAAAGATAGCCTTGGCCCTCGCCTCCATGTGGAAGCCGCTTGGCGTCAAAGTTCACCTGCAGAACATGGAATGGAAAGCCTATGTCTCAGCTAAATCTTTAGGAGATTTTGAGATAGCGCGTTCATGGTCATTTGGAGATTATGCGGAACCATCCTCAGTGTTAGCTTCCTATACGTGCAATCACGTTGAAAACGAAAGTGGCTTCTGTGATGCGAAGTTTGATGAGCTAATGCAACGTGCTAGCGTAACCGCAGATAAAGCCAAGCGCTACCAACTGTTCAACCAAGCAGAAACCATATTAGCCGAGGCCGCACCGATGATTCCACTCTACTATTACAAGCATACTCGACTGGTTCGAAATACTCTGAAGGGCTTCCCGATTAATAACCCGAAGGGCAATATTTACGCTAAAGACATGTACTTTGTTCAACCAAAGTAAAGTAGCGCCTACGCGCATTCTTTGATAGTGCACCACTATCACTGTTTTCAAAACATTAACCTCATTGATGCTCATTGCTTATACAATGAGCATCAATTTATAGCCTTGCCAATTGCCATTCGAAACTATCCTAGTTTCAGATAGATACCCTTTTTTCGCTAGTGACCTCAACATCCCTGCTCTATAGAATCCGCGCCAACCTCTTTCACTACACCCTATTTAGAGAATCCAATAATGAATCAAGTATTCAATTCAGCACATATGACAAAAACGCTAATGCTAACAATCTGGATCGTAGCCGGTACGGTTATTCTTCAGAAGTTAGGTATTCACGATAAATGGCCTGCATTTCTTGCGCTTATCTTTTTCTTTGAAGCAAAATTTGACCTAAGCAAACTTAAGAACATTTTCGCAGCTGGTATTGTAGGTATCGCCATGGGAATGCTAATCCCTGCAACCTTGGGAGCACTGGCGCCTATCGTTGGCGGTGAGAACGCGTTTTACATTTACGTTGCTGGTGTTGTTCTGATTACTATTGGTATGGGGCCAATCGCGCACTTTGCATTTAGCTATATTACGTTCGCTTATGTGGTGATGTGTATTCTTCACAAAGACCACGTTGTTGAGCATGGCTTATCTTGGATGGCAGTGGCTCTTCTTGGTGGCGCTATGTACATTGCTGGTGTTACTGCGATTGCTAAATTTCTTGAGAAAAAGGCACTCGTGGCTCAGCAAGCATAAGACTACGTGGGAGCGGTCTGTGACGGCCGCGCTCACTTATTTATTATCTCTTTGGTGTAATAATTATTTACCCAACCAACACTACCAAAGTTTTTGAAATTATTTATACTCTCGCCCATCAGAATACGAGCGGTTTCGTATTCACTTGTTTGGTGGTAATGCAGTATGTTTCAAACTCTTGTTTCTCTGCCTCCAGCTATTGCACTTTCAATAGCCATTGTGACTGAAGTGATCGCAACTTCGTTTATTCCTAAGACAGAACAGTTTACCAAGCTGGCTCCTAGCCTAGTGGTTGGTATCGGCTACGCCGTGGCTTTCTTTTTGTTATCTGTCACCGTTAAAAGTATGCCGGTTGGTGTGGTTTATGCGATCTGGAGCGGTGCAGGCATTGTCTTAGTAGCGACGGTCGGATATTTTGCTTACGGACAGAAATTGGACCTAGCGGCAATTGTCGGAATCGGGCTTATTCTATCTGGCGTTCTTGTCGTCAACTTGCTTTCGAAAACCGTAGGTCACTGATCTCAACCTCATCAACGATTTCACTAGGGGCCCTGATTCGGGCCCTCCGTTATTTGTAATAACCTATGCAGGCTTACCCCATACTTCAATTTCTTGGAAGTTGTTCCATTTGACCAGCTTGCTGTTCACAGGGTCATTATTGCCGTTGCAAGTAATTCTTAGGGTACGGGCCTGTTGACCACCAAGCTCTACGTCTACATAGCCAGTTGTATCTCCCGGCGTTTGGTAACTCATGAGTTTAGTGAACTGCACGCCATCGCTACTTACCGATATATCCATAAAGTACTGCCTTACATCGCCCTTAGCTTGTGAAAAACGCAGCACATCAAGGCTAGATATCTGTGACAATGTAATATCAAAATGAATCCCTTCGCCTTTCGCCGTCCATTTCGTCGTAGGGTCACCATCAATAGCCATCTCTGGTGTATGATCTACCCGAGTCACAGAAGCCGCGACACCGGCGATTGCTAGATTTTCGCTTTCCATTAAATCCTGTCCTAAGAAACCTAAGTAACGGCTTGGGAAGTGATTTTCCTTATCTGGCGACAAAGTTGGGAAGATATAGTCAACTCCGGATTCCGATAATCCAAACCATCGACATAATGTCGCAGCATACTGTTCCGACGCTGTGGTAGGTATGAACTTGTTACCTATTGCGTCTGGACCATCCTTAACAAACTCTGGATAGCGACCATAAGCTTTGCCGCCTTTTACACTACCGCCTATAACTAATTGGTTACTTCCCCATCCATGATCTGTACCTCGATTACTGTTATTTTGAATGGTTCTACCGAAATCAGACATAGTGAAAGTTACTACGCTATCTTGCAATCCATCAGCCTCAAGGGAGGCATAAAATGCGGAAACAGCATCGTCAATCGTGGTCAGCAAACCATCATGCTTGCCACGCTGGTTGCTGTGATTATCGAACCCACCTAGCGAAACAAAAAATACCTGGCGTGCTTGATTAAGGCCCCCACTCGATTGGATAAGTCTTTTAACCATTTTCAACTGAGATCCAAGGTAGCTGGAAGGAATGTTTGGATCTTCTGGGTATTGGTCGAGCAAATCTCCCAATGTATCTTGAAAATCTAAGATGTCTTGGAAGCTCTGCAAGTATGCCTTACCGAACTCCGATGCATTATTATCAGCAAGTAATTTGGTAATATTATTGTTTACTGAGTTTACCGACAAAGAGGACATTGCACGAATTCCCGATGAACTCACTCTAAGGTCTTGCACTCCCGAACCATTCATTAGCTCGTTACCACTGAAAGAGAGATTAGGTGAAATGGATTCAGCCCCAGTCGCTAGTAGGTCCATCATCATTCCAGCCCAACCGTAAGGATGATACTGACTCGTCGCCCAGCTTCGCTGCCATGCCAGTTGCTGCTTATTATGCGCCCCCAAATTGGGAGAGCGTTTGACACTGTTGTAGTTTTCCTTGGTTGTTGGTTCGATTAATGAACCGACATTAACGATACTTGTCGCCACTTTGGCCTCGAACAAACTGGATATTTTGGGCATAGCGGCATTGAGGGCTAAGGATTGCTGATTGTCGTCCATAATATGACCAATTTGCGACACCTCATGCTCCCATAACTGAATATCTGGCCGGGAATCTCTATAATTATTTAAATTTTCTCCATCTTTTGGAACAAGCATATTAAAAGAATCATTACCACCATAGAGAAATAAACAAACCAAGGCTTTATAATCACTTCCTTCATTTGCTAAAGCGCTCGACGGCAATGATAACGTCAATGGAATAGAAGTTGCTGCAGAACTATAAAGAGTGCTTTTAATAAAATTACGTCTTGTTAATTTCATAGTACTTTACTCCTGAACCATAAAGTTGGGAGAGATAAATGCAAAATAAAGCATGGCTGATACCGAGTAGGGTTTATTATTATCGCTTTTCGCATTCCATAAACCTTCAAATCGAGGCGCTAAATCTGCAGGAACTTCTCCTCCAAAGAATCGATTTGCAATTAAATTTATAAGCTGTGAGTAGTCTCCAGATGCCGACACAAAATCCGACACATCCGGATAGAGTTCTCCAGAACTATTTGAGCTAGTTTTATAACCATTATCGGTAACCAGTTTCCAAGCAATATTGCTCATTTTTACGGTTTGGTTCCAATCAATGATCTCAAGCTCAGGAGCAGTTAGCCCTTGTCCGCCAAGACTGCCCATTGGTAGGTAATCTGGAGAGTAGAAATTAAATACCGAAGGTGAACCCAGTGGATATTGACCAAAAGTGTCTTGATATAGCATGGCATTTGGTGTGATAGTTGCGCCTGCCCCCGGTTTGCTATCCAGAGCACGATACAGGTAGGTCATGGCCAATATGGGCTCACGAAGTTTCGCGCGAAATAGACTTCCTTCTGCATTTACTTCGTCATCAAGTAACACTGCTTTAATCACTGCAGCTAGGTCTCCATCCGTTTGTTTAAACACGGATGAGACTCGCCCTACATAGGCAGGAGTCGGGTTAGAGGTGACAAATCGCTTAATCAACAAGGTAGAAATATTCGGGGCGGTATTAGGGTGTTTGACTAACACTTCCAGCACGTGATCGAGTTCTTGTTCCGCTCCAACGCCAGCCGGAAAGCTCTCTCCCAACACCTTTTTTGATTCCATATCGTGGTAAGAATTGTTTGCTTCCATAGGAGCATTCATGCTGCTATTAGACATAAACCAACCAGTAAATATTCTTGCCATATCTTCTACATCGGCATCGTCATAATTAGCTTCGGGGTTACCTTCCAAATCTAAGTAAAGTGTTCCGTCTGGATTAAGTTTATTTAGACCTATCGTAAACAACTGCATGATTTCTCGTGCATAGTTTTGATCTGGATTCACTCCAGTTTGAGACTTGGGAAGGTTACCCACCATAGTCAAGTAATGACCCATGATGGGTGAGCGTGTGACATGGTAAAGCAGCGTTTTGTAGTCGCTAAAAGCGTAGGTTGTCAGAATGTCATAGTAATTGGCCAACTCTAATGGATACGGTGCCAACTGCGCATCACGGTCGCCCACAACCAGTATTTGACTGAGTGCGAAGGCAACTCGTTGACGTAACTGAGCCTCATCTTGCAAAGCAAGATCAAACCAAGCGCAGACTCTCATTTCCTGAGTGAGAGTTGTTTGACCACGCTGTTGCTGCTGGATTAACGTTTGTGAAACATGATTTGTGTAACTGAGGTTAATCTGTTGGTCGATCCAGCCGTTTCTATCATCACTAACTAATAACGCTTCAACATCGCCTTTCTTAATTCCCATCGTCGCTGCATCAAGAAATTTAGATGCCTGTTTATATGATAAACCATCCATAGTTATTCCTTATATTATTCCCTAGCTCGCAATTATAAAACTAGTACCCACAAAATATATTTCAAACACAAAATGCAGATTTAAAATAACCCTTCCTAAGCAAAGTTTAATATATAAAAATCAATACAAACACTTATAGAGAGATTATATTAACCACAACAATTAGACTTTAAACAACATAATAAAATAAGAATAATTACTTTAACAACAAATAGATCAGAATAACTAATGAAAAACAAAAGTATTTTTTAGATAATTATCAATTTTCGATAATTTAGATTGAATATTCCAATTTTCATTGAAGAATTTTATAAGGTGAGCAAATAGCCGATTTTTAAACAAATTACAGATTGCTTTTCTAGCCAGTTCCTGCACCATAGAGGCTAAACTAATGTGCTACTAGTAAGAAATGTCATGAGATCTCTGCCATGGAATGCTTGGTTACTTGCCACAGTCCAACCTTTTGTCCTCTCTGTAGGCGCTTTAAACGTATTTTTGGGAGGCATTGTCGGTACCAGTCTTCATAGTGACCCGACCCTCGCTACTTTTCCGGTCACTGCTTTGATTTTAGGCGTATCACTTAATATCTTTCCCGCTGCTCGTATCCAGAGAAAAATTGGTCGAAAACACGCTTTCGTCATCGCTGCGCTAGTAAGCAGCGTCGCAGCCTTCTTTGCAGCTTGGAACATCGATAATAGCAGTTTCTGGGGATTCTCTCTGAGCACTTTTATTCTTGGCACTCAATTAGCCTACGTCGGTCAATATCGATTCGCAGCAATAGAGAGTTGTGCAAACCCTTCCCAGCACGCCAGTGTTATCAGTTTGGTTTTGGTCGGTGGCATTGCAGCAGCATGGGTTGGTCCTGAACTGCTCAATTTGGGCCAGTTTATCCCAATGTTTGAGTCTGATTACGCTCGGGCATATGCTGCGCTAGGGACTTTAGAGATCGTTGGTGCTCTCATTCTGGCTATCGCAATGAAACCGCTAGAGATTCACGATAGCAGTAAAGATGTTGGTGAAGCGCGCACCCTTTCACTTCTATTTAAACAACCCCTACTTTGGCTCGCTATCGGTGCTGGGCTTACCGCTTATGCAGTTATGGCTTTCTTAATGACTGCGACACCACTTGCGATGTCAGGTCATGGACATGATATCCAAAGCGCAAAATGGGTCATTCAGAGTCATGTCATGGCAATGTACTTACCGTCATTAATCACTCCGCTGATCATTAAGCGCATCGGTCTCTACAAGTTGATATCCTTAGGTTGCATTATATTCCTTGCTTGTATTGTCATCGCTCTACTAGGACATTCCGTACACCATTATTGGTGGGCATTAGTAGCACTTGGTGTGGGTTGGAACTTCTTATTTATCGGAGGGACAACATTATTACCTCAAACATACAAGCCTAGTGAGCGATTCAAAGTGCAAGCTGTAAACGATTTCTCTATCACTGGATTTCAAGCGGCGGGTTCATTAGGAGCGGGAATCGTCCTCTATACTCAAGGCTGGGCGTGGATGTTGATTGCCTCACTATTTCCTATCGCGCTGTTGTTTGTCCTCAATTTAGTCGTTAAGAAATAGCTCAAGTAACCATGTTTTGACACAAAACCATATAAGGCCGTCAATGACGGCCTTATTCGTACTTAACAATAGGTACCAAGTTGGCAATGAGAGTAGCTAGCGTGCATGTCATTGACTTTAACAAGACGTTGATTTACATCGCCCTGCCCCGCCAATTGAATCTGGTACCAACGGTTATATCGCTTTTCGTCGGAAGTAATACTATCGGCAACGTACTTAAGAACCTGATCATACGTAGCGACATTTTTTTCTGAAAAGCGATAACTATCAATAACGTCCTGTCGCTTTTCATCCAGCTGTTTAGCTAACGCAACACGGTCTTTTTTCATTTCAGTATCTTTTTCAGTAACTAAAATGGCTAGATAGTAGTAGGTTAATGCCGCATTTAACTGGCTCTTGTTAGCCGTTAAAGTATCCAAATGATATTTCACGTCATTTTCATCGGGGGATTGCTTATCAAAAGAGGCGACAAAGTCTTCGCTGTCCAACGCATCCCTTGAAAAAGACCAATCATAAGCCACCAGCAACCCCAAAATCACGGGTAGTATCCACTTTTTCATCTAGAGCACTCTTTCTACTTGTCCAGACCGATACTCGAAGCTCTCCTCAGCCTCGACCCAACACTCCACCATCTCACCTTCTAACTCAAGGCTTTCGCAGTCCTCTAACACGCCAAACTGGCCACTGGTAAGCATCACGACAATATCCATATGCATTTCCTTATGCAGTATCTAGATATGTTCAAAATTAGTCGCTATACCCCAACTCTTCAAGGAAACAAGACTAAAGTCTTATCGACTAATGGGCTCAACGCTATCATCCTCCCAAACGAAATGCATTACTTATACTAATCCATAAATCATTGAAAATTTATTTTTTAATTGAGAGTGGAATAATTATTTAAAGCTAAATTGCATTTGAGATCTCAATCACGGATATACTTGGAATTCAAATATAATATAAGCATCAATATGGAATTGGATAGATAAAATGAAACCAACAATGAAATTTAAACTAAAAGTTACGGAGTGCATCAAGCTGTTATTGCTTGCACTTCGTTCTTTTTGTTTGTTTTTCATACCACAATCTATTGATTCCGTAGATAAACTGACGAACGCATCTCAATCAGAACTCGCAACAGACGAGCTCAATCTTGCAGAGCAATACTCTAATTTATGGACTAAGAGCGCCGAACTCATTCCTCCATTTAGAGCGATTTCTCTTCCAATGGCAACGACTCGATTCAACCATGAATACAAGTACGCGGTGCAACACGCTCGCTTACTACGTCTTGTATTGAGCTTTATTGCCATTGTAGGATTTACAGAGATTTTAAAAGCATGTCAGTACTCTGTACTTGAGAAAGCCTACGCTTTTCTTACATTAGTTGATAGAAACATCAAAAAACACACAACTAGCGTTATCGCAGTTGTGTGTTTTTTTTTACAATAAAAAGAGGATTACATTATGTTCATCGTGTGCGTTGCCGCTTGCCCTACTGGCGTAGCTCATACCTATATGGCCGCTGAAGCGCTTGAAGTTAAAGCCAAGGAATTGGGACTCGAAGTAAAAGTCGAGACTCAAGGTAGTATGGGAGCTGAAAACGAAATTACTCCTGAAGATATTGCGCGAGCTGACGCTGCTATTATCGCAGCTGATGTGGCAATAAATGGTGTTGAGCGTTTCGCTTCACTTCCTAAAATTGAATGCAAAGTAGCAGATCCAATTAAGCACGGCTCTGCTTTGTTTGAGGCGCTAACAGCGGAGGTGTAATTATGAGCCAGTTCAATGCAGGACAAAAATCAGTAGGTACTGAAATTAAGAATGCCATCATGACCGGTGTGTCATATATGCTCCCTTTCATCATTGCCGGCGCGGTACTGATGGGAATTGCTCGTATCGGTGCCTCGTTTTATGGTGTCGATAACATTTGGGATGGCAGTCACGCCGAGTCGGTACATCAACTAGTCAGACTGTTCCACGATTTTGACGGCTTCGGTGGTATGGCATTATCGCTAATGTTACCTGTTGTTGCGGGATACATCGCGTTTGCTATCGCTAACAAGCCGGCGATAGCCCCAGGCATGATTGGTGGTTTGCTTGCCGGTAAAATCGGTACTGGTTTCCTGGGGGCGCTTGCAGCAGGCCTTCTCGCAGGTTATATCGTCAAGTATCTAGCAACCAAAATTAAGCTACCAAAGTCACTAGCCTCCGCCGGACCAATCTTTATTATTCCTGTTGGCGGTACTCTGCTCGTTTGCGCACTAATGTCTTACGTAATCGGCGACCCAATGGCGGCATTGAATAGAGGTCTAGAAACATGGCTACTCTCTATGTCTGACGGCAACAAAATCGTTCTTGCGGCGGTAGTCGGTGGCATGGTTGGCTTTGACCTTGGCGGTCCGATCAATAAAGCGGCAGTAACTACTGCTATGGCTCTATTAGCGTCTGGCATTTATGATCCAAATACAGCAGCCCAAGTCGCTATTATTATTCCGCCAATTGGCATTGGTGTTGCGACGTTAATCTGGAAATCTCGCTTTCCCGCATCACTTCAAGAAGCAGGCAAAGCCTCAACACTGATGGGGCTAATCGGTGTGTCAGAGGGCGCTATTCCCTTTGCACTGGCTAATCCAAAGATCATCGCAGTAAACGTTTTGGGCTCTGCCGTTGGTGCCGCTATGGCTGTAGGCTTAGGAGCCGTAAACAAAGCGCCAATCTCAGGATTCTACGGCTGGCTTGCTGTTGAAAGCTGGTTTGTTTACGTCTTAGCAATTGCAACGGGCTCTGCCATCATTGCTGTAGGTTCCCTGTTAGTTTTCAACGGAGAACAAACGACAAAGCAGGACAAAACGGAAAACGCACCTAAGTTTACCGTTTCCCGTTAAACAAATTCTTCTTAGTTCAGGGCTAGTCACCTAGCCCTGACATATACCTTCATTATAAAACTATTAGAGCCCATGCTCTGGGGTTAATCACGCCTTATGAAAACTATTCACTTAATTCAGCATACCCACTGGGATCGCGAATGGTATTTTACTGAGAACGATTCAAAAGCATTACTTTATTATTTCATGGACGATTTAATGTCCAATTTGGAACAAGATAATAATATCGGATCTTTTGTATTAGATGCTCAAACCGTTGTATTAGACGACTATTTACAAGTTGCACCAGAACACAAAGAACGATTAGAATTTCTTATCAAAAACCAGAGAATATTGATTGGCCCCTGGTATACTCAAACGGACTTTCTCACCGTCAGTGCTGAGTCAATTACTCGTAACCTACTGCTTGGGATGAGCGACTGTGAGAAATATGGTCAAGCGATGAAAACCGGCTATGTTCCTGATTCCTTTGGGCAAACAGAACAACTACCAATGCTGTTAAATCAATTCAATATTGATAGAGCAGTTTTATGGCGTGGTTGGTCTGAACGACTCGTCGCCAATACAGAATTTCAATGGCAGAGCCAAGACGGGAGTAAGATAACAACAGCAGTCTTTCCATGGGGTTATGGGTGTTCAAAATGGTTACCTACTGACCCTATGAGTTTTACCGAAACTATTACTTCCAATGCACGAAAGCAATGCCAGTTTGCAGCGAGTGAGCACGTCATGCTTCCGAATGGCAATGACCAATCACCTTTTGAGTTTCAGGTAGTTAGCCTTCTTGATCATGCCAACCAAACTCAAGATGAATTTCACTTTGTGAACAGTTCTTTCGATGACTATTTCGATGCACTTGCTACATCGGCTCCCACTCTAAATTGCTTCAAAGGTGAAATGCTCGATCCTAAGTATATGAGAATTCATCGTGGCATTTTCTCGACACGAATGGATATTAAGCTCGCGAACGAAAAGTTAGAGACCCTAGTCAGTCGTTATTTGGAGCCTTTGCTGGCATTAAACTACACCAATGGACTGCCTTACCCACAAAATGCCGTTAATCAGATCTGGCGTGAAGCCATGAAAAGTCATGCACACGATAGTATCGGTGGTTGCAACTCAGACCGTGTAAATGCAATGGTTCTTAATCGTCTTTTGTCAGGCATCGAAACCGCTGAGCAATTGTTAGATCTCAACTTCAGAAAGTTAACGCAAGGTATTCAAGCCTCTGTCGATGGCACAAAAATCGTAGTCTTCAATAGTATTCCGAAAAAACGTGACAGTTTAGTTGAAGTTACCATCTACACCCCGTCTGACCAATTTAACATCGTCGATCAGCAAGGTAACGAACTGCAATATCAAATCATTGACGAATCACAACAAGATATGTCGACGATCATTCAGGAACTCTCGAATAACACAACAACAACTTGGTATAGAAAGATCTCCATGATGGTGAGTGTTAAAGATATCCCTGCATGTGGTTATACAACGATTTACCTTCAAGAAGATAAGCTAAGTGCAACTAACTCTGACACAATCCGCCGCAAAGAATCAGTAATCAGTAACCAATGGTTCACGCTTGAATACCAAACTAACGGTACACTGCATCTTGTCGACCATAGGAATGGCGCTCAATACCCGAACCTGTTCGAAATCTGTGATGGTTCTGACGAAGGTGACAACTACAATTTTTCTCCACTCCTCAATGATTGGATAATTAGCAGTAAGAGCGCCGAACACACCGTGTTTGTAGAAACAGGCGTATTAACGTCAACCATGACATTAAGTTTCTCCATGGTGCTTCCTAAAAACCTTGATGAGAGAAAGCAACACGTCGCTTCAACTCGACTTCCTATTTCTCTCAAAATCACTCTACGTAATGACTGTCCTGCCATTGATGTAGACGTTGACTTAGATAACTGCGTTTTGGACCACCGTTTACAAATCAACTTCCCTACAGGCATAGAGTGCTCACAACATGTGGCAGACCAACCATTTGGCTTGGTCACTCGAGAGAACGTACCGGGTGAGCTTGATATCTGGCAACAAGAATCGTGGACCGAAGCACCTGTTGCTAACTATCCGATGCAATCAATGGTGCTACATCGTAATGCGTCGCGAGGGTTAGGTGTTGTCACGAAAGGCTTACGCGAGTACGAGTTTCATCAAGACACACCTAACTCTATTGCTATTACCCTACTACGTAGCGTTGGGTGGCTTGGACAAGCAAATCTCACTTATCGACCAGGTCGTGCCTCTGGTATGGTCCTTCCTGCTCCTGACTCTCAAATTCAAGGCCGTCATCAGTTCTCTCTTTCTCTGGTTCCTTTCTGTAGTGAAAAGGAAACTGAGTACTGGCAAACCGTTGAGTGTATCAATACACCCGTCATCAGCCATGTCGGCACTGACTGGGCAAGATTCAGACTCAACCCTACAACGCTTGTCGTCCCAGAATCACAAAGCCTGGTCGAATGGAACAATTCTCTGCACTTCAGCACATTAAAGAAATCTGAGCACTCCGAACAGATTATTTTACGTGCTTTCAACCCTACTTTATCTTCGTGCGAATTTGGCGATATTCAAACTCTTTACTCATACCAAAATGTTCAACTAGACGAACGTAGCCCAGTAGAACAAACGGCAGACATACCACCGTGCCGACCAGTAACAATAAGCCTTGCAACCAAAGCACTATGAGAAACGACAATGACTAATCTTAATTTTATCTGCCCACTACCAAATGGTTTACATGCGCGACCTGCCAAAGAAATTGAGCTACGAGCAAATCGATTCAACTGTGACATTCTCTTAGTCAACAGCTCAAAAGATAAAACTGCTAATGCGAAAAGTGTCTTGTCTATGATTAGTGCCGATATCTTGGAAGGCGATCATTGCCAGTTTATTTTCACTGGCTCAGACGCCAACGAGGCACTTATGTTTTTTCAAGCATTTGTTGATACTGAACTCAGCCATATCGACAATGCGATAGACACACAGAATGTCCAATTAAGCGAACAACCACTTCCTGTGGGTTTAATGCGTGCAGCACCTCGTTATGTACGAGGTACCGTTGCTTCAGTCGGTTTAGGTGAGGCTAGTGCTACTCTCTGGCAACAAACTGACCTTAGAAAAATGGCCGCTGCATTACCAAGCCAGACGTCATCTTGTATCGAGAGTGAATTACAGAGTGCTTTGAAAGCGTTACAACTAAACCTTCTGAAGAAGCAAGCTAGCTCTGAAGGCGAATGTAAAGAGATACTCGAAGCACATTTGAAAATTGCCCAAGATGAAGAGCTAGGTCGTGCTCTAATGATGCAAAATAATGCGTTAAACACTCTTGATGCGATCGCAAATGCATGCGACAAGTTATGTGCGCCACTAGAAAATAGCGCTAGTGACTATTTGAAAGAACGAGCGCTCGATATCAAAGATATCGCTCTTCAACTTGCTAATATCGTTCGCGATGAAGATCTGAGTCAAATGCCGACGATCACAGCACCAACTATTTTGGTCTCAGACACGCTACTCACCCCAAGTCAGCTTCTTGCTCTTCCAAAAGCACTAATTCAAGGTATTGTGATGGGTGAAGGAGGCAGCACTTCTCACACTATAATCTTGGCACGCTCTTTTAATATTCCTGTTTTGGTCGGAATAGAAAACCTCACTCAGCAGATTATCCAAGGCCAACGGCTCGTTGTTGATGCCATTAATGGCGCATTGATTTTAGAGAGTAACGTGGCTTGTGATGCGTTCTATCAACTAGAGCGCAAAAAACTCAACGCACTTTCGGCTCAAACCGCAGAGTTTAAGGATCTTAAAGTAACGACACTCGATAAAGAAAAGGTTAACGTTCTCGCCAATATCGTCTCAAGCGAAGAAGCTGAGGGTATCTATTCGTCTGGTGCAGATGGTATTGGGCTATATCGAACTGAGATGCTGTTCTGCGAGCGTACCACTCCACCTTCAGAGGAGGAGCAATTCCAACATTATTCAAATGTTGTGAAACATAGCCAAGGTAACAAGGTGGTTATTAGAACTCTAGATATAGGCGGTGACAAACCTTGTGCTTATATGGGTTTTCCAGCAGAAGACAACCCTTTCTTAGGTTATCGTGCTGTCAGAATGTACCCTCAATATGACGCCATTATACGCTCTCAGCTTCGTGCATTACTTAGAGCCAGTTGTTTTGGTGAAGTGTCTATCATGGTGCCTATGATTTCTAACCTTAACGAAATCATTTGGTGCAGAGAACTCATTGACGAACTGGCTATCGAACTTGCCAATGAAGGGCATGAGTTAGGCAATATCCGTCTTGGTGCAATGGCTGAGGTTCCATCCATTGCTTACATCTTCGACCAAGCATCTGAGTTCATCGATTTCATTTCTATTGGTAGTAACGACCTAGCACAATACTTCTTTGCGTGTGACCGAGGAAACAAAACCATCGCTGACCTATACGACCACTTCAACCCAGCCTTTATCGCATTTCTAAAGCAGCTGATTGGTTCGGCAAAAGTGGCCAAGTTAGAGGTTAGTCTGTGTGGCGAGTTCGCTGCTGACCCTATCGCGCAACCCTTGTTATTGGGTTGTGGGCTCACACAGTTTTCTATGGCAGCCTCGAAAATTGCCACAAGCAAACGTGCCTTAACTCGACTTAACGTAAACGAGTGTGAAGCTTTAGTTAATGAAGTACTTACCTTAACGAATAGCGAGCAAGTGAAAGCGCGTGTCGCAGCGTTTTACAACAGCAGTGACGGCAAAGAAACACTCGATGAAGCGCTCGTATTTACTCAACAATCTATTAGATCGAAAGAAGAAGCCATAAAGCTACTTTGCGATAACTTAGAGATTAACGAACGCACAGGTTGTGCAAATGAGGTTGAAAAAGCGATTTGGGACAGAGAAGCCGTGTTTTCAACCGCACTAGGATTTTCAGTAGCGATTCCTCATTGTAAATCTTCCAGTGTCTCTCATAACAGCGTCTCCGTTCTCACCTTAGACAACCCTATCTCTTGGGGCGAGGATGTCGATGTTGATATTATTATCATGCTTACTGTCACTGAAGAGGGTAAGGATTCACATATGAAGATTTTCTCTAAAATCGCACGCAAACTCATGCATGAAGACTTCCGTACCTCTTTGCAGCAAGCTCATGAACGGAAGCAAGTCATCGACATTTTGAATAACGCAATCAACGCCTAAAGCTTGTTCTTATCTGATTGCTGATAAGCAATTAACCATCAGTATTCATCGGAGGAGGTCCACAGAAATGTGGGCCTATGTTTCAGTGGCTTCCAAATCATCTCAATCTTTAATTTTGTTATCTGCTGTGTTTTTCAGTTGGGGTCTACTAACTTCTGCAAACAGTATATTAGTCCCCTATTTTCAATCGACATTTTCACTAAGCTACGAACAATCGATGCTTGTTCAACTGGCCTTTTATTTTGCTCCGTTTGCCATAAGCATTCCTACTTCTGCTTTAATGGCCCGTAAAGGGTATAAATTAAGCCTGACGGTAGCGCTTATGCTCACATTTTTGGGCTCGCTCTGTTTGTGTATCAGTCTTTATGCTGAAAGTTTTGTCTTCGCGTTAAGTGCCGTTTTTATAACCGCTATGGGAGTAGCTGCTTTGCAGGTTGTTGCTAACCCGTACATCATCAGAACCAGTAACGACCAGAACGAAACTAAGAGGTTAACGATCGCTTCAACGTTCAATTCGTTAGGTACAACTATCGGTCCTATTGTTCTTGGAGTCGCTATGATTTCCATCGGACTATCCAACATTTACTTAGTTTTATCCGCATTGCTTGTTTTGCTTGCCTGTACTTTGTACTCCTCATCGATAACCGATTATCGAAGCACAGAGAGCGTGAAAATTCTAAGTCATCTGGCTACCTTACGTCACCAGCCTCAGTTTATTTTTGGTGCTGCAACTATCTTTGTTTACGTAGGGGTCGAGGTGTCGATTGGTACCGTCACGATAAGTTACCTTTCTGATCCCAACATTGGAGGATTCAGTGCTCCAGTTGCCGCTACATTAATGAGCTTATACTGGGCTGGCTCCCTGCTTGGTCGTTTTGGATACAGCATTTTTGCCCAACGTCTTTCTGCGATGAACACGTTGTTCTCTGGTGCGTGTATTGCGATGATATTACTTTCAGTTGCTATCTTATCGCCGTCGCTTTTTGGCGGAGTCGCTCTAATACTGATTGGTCTGTGCAATTCATTTATGTATCCAATCATATTTTCTCGAGCGGTTTCAGGACTCGGTGATGCAAGTGGTGCAGCATCAGCGATTCTCATCATGTGCGGTATTGGTGGCGGAATTATCCCTATGATGCAAGCAACGCTAATTACAAGGTTTGATGTCCCTACTAGTTACCTCATTCCTGTCCTCTGTTATGCCTTCATTGCTTCGTTCGCCTTCATCGCCAAAAAGCGAGGACTGTCCATCGTGACCGCATAGCAACGTATCTTATCTCACTTGAACTGGTATCCGCTTTCTTCCCCACGGCTTGTCGCATTTCGCGAAACGTCCTGCAATTTGGTGGCCACAGTGGTGGCAAACGCCAGAGCTAGTTAGTGCGCAATCGCCGAGTTGGTGCCAGTTACGTGAGAGCACTTTATTATGACAGCTTGGGCAATAGGTACTGCTGCAAGCTTCATCGTGTACATTGCCCACATAGACATAGTGAAGACCGTTGTTAAGCGCTATGTTTCGCGCTCTGACTAAACTGTCCGCTGGTGTTCTCGTTTTATCGAGCATTTTGAAGTCTGGATGAAATGCGGTGAAATGGAGTGGCACTTCAGGTCCCAAATTGTCCATGACCCACTGGGTCATGGCATCGATTTCAGCCGAGCTGTCGTTTTCGTCGGGGATAAGCAGAGTGGTAATTTCAAACCAAACATCGGTTTCATGTTTAAGATACTTCAGTGTCTCTAGCACCGGAGCAAGTTGCCCACTGCACACTTTATGATAGAAACGCTCAGTAAAAGCTTTGAGATCAATGTTGGCAGCGTCCATCACTGAGTAGAAGGTTTCTCGTGGCTTCTCACACATGTAGCCTGCCGAAACTGCAACGGTATTTACTCCTGCCTCCTTACATGCAAGCGCCGTATCGACAGCATATTCAAGAAAAATCACTGGATCGTTGTAGGTAAAAGCGATGCTGTCACTTTGGTGTTTCGTCGCTGTTAAGGCTATTTGTTCAGGACTTGCCTGACTACCTAACGTGTCAATTTGACGAGACTTACTGATATTCCAGTTCTGGCAAAACTTGCACCCTAAATTACACCCAGCAGTCCCAAAAGAGAGTACTGAACTACCCGGATAAAAATGGTTGAGAGGCTTTTTCTCTATAGGGTCAATGCAAAAACCACTCGAACGCCCATAGGTGGTTAACACTATCTCACCATCAATGGCTTGACGAACAAAACATGCGCCACGCTTGCCTTCTCTGAGAGTGCAAAAACGAGGGCAAACCGTGCACGTGACCCTTCCATCGTCCTGCAAATGCCAAAATTGTGTACGGTGATTGGCGTTAACTGGTTCCATCTCACACCTTCATTCAGTACAAAAACTATACTAATGAGTATATACATTTGATGTTATTTGAGTGGAAAAATGACGATTAGACCTCCTGCTGTCGCGGGCCGTTTTTATAACAAGGATACCGAGCAACTCACTAGACAGGTAAACCAGTTATTGACTGGCCCTAACGTCAGAGACGCAGAGACATGTAACGTTCAGAATGATCTGCGAGGACTTATTGTTCCACACGCAGGCTATGTATTTTCAGGAGAAACAGCAGGATTAGCGTACCATCAGTTGCAATCTGTCGCACAGCAGTTTTCACGAGTGATTTTAGTTGGTCCTAGTCATCGAGTCGCGTTTCACGGATGTGCATTACCTTCTGTGGGTGCCTTTGAAACACCTCTTGGCCGCGTGAGCATTGACCGAGATTGTGTCGAGTTACTTGCCGACAATTCCATGGTATCGATTAACGATCAAGCACATGCTCAAGAACATAGCTTGGAAGTACAACTTCCCTTTCTTCAAACGGTATTGGATGACTTTCAACTGCTGCCCATCGTCACAGGACAAGTTAGTGCCTTAGAGATTGCCAAACTTATTGAGCCAATATGGGACAGCAAGACCTTATTGGTGATCAGCACTGATCTTAGTCACTTTCATCGCTATTCTGAGTGCCAACTCCTTGACCGGCAGACCTGCAACAAAATTGAGTCAGGCATGACGACGATTACCCCACACGAAGCGTGCGGTTCAACCGGTGTTAATGCCGTAATCCATCTTATTTCAACCAAACAATATCAGTTACAGCGTCTCACTTTGATTAATTCCGGAGACACTGAATATGGTGATAAACAAAGGGTCGTTGGTTATGTCAGTTACACAATCTGCCGCTAATCCATCGAAAAGTACGCTAACCCATAGCGAGCTTTCTATGTTGCTCGACGTGGTTGAACACACCATTCATTGCTATTTGAATGAACTACCGCTACCGAAAGTACTGGTACAAGATTACCCAGAAAGTTTGGCTTTACCCGGGGCTTGCTTTGTCACGCTAACCGTAAACAATCAGCTGCAAGGCTGCATTGGCACAACAGTGGCACAGATTCCCTTAGTACTAGAAGTAGAGAGAAAAGCTTGGGCAGCGGCTTGCCAAGATAGACGATTTACCCCTCTTCAAAAACATCAAGCCGAAGCGCTTAACATTGAGGTTTCCGTACTGACACAACCCGAACTCCTGCACGTTGATTCGGAACAAGACTTACTACAGCACCTTTCCTTGCACCAGTGCGGCGTGACGTTAAAGGACGGAAAAAAAGGCGCGTTATTCTTACCCCAAGTTTGGGAACAACTCCCTAATCCGGCTCAATTCTTAGGACACCTAAAACAAAAAGCCGGGTGGTCTCTAGATTTTTGGAGTGATTCGATACAAGTCGCCACTTTCGAAGTGCAAGCATTAAGCCGCCCATTCCGCAGGCTATAGATATTCTAACGCTTTGATTAATAACCAGTGAGCTCCATATATCCTCTACCTTGATGAGAGCCTTCAACGATAATTGGGCCTTCCCAATATGGGACGGAAAGTGGCATTTTGGCGTTAGGATTAAGTGCTGAAAGCTTTACGTCAATACCCTGCGACACGACTATTAGTTTCCATTGCGTCGGGTATGATTGGCCTTCGATTACGGTTTGTTGAACGGCTGACAGTTCTAGATCGTTTTGAGTCAAAGTAATGCCTCGACCATCTTTATACATTAATCGCCCATAGGAATAAGTCGCTTGTCCGGTCGCAGCATCACGCAATTGAAAGACCACCAAACTCGTTGCTTCGTCTAACCGTATTGCGAACCAATCCCATCCTTGTTGAGAATCGAGCAAAAATTGAGAGCTCCACTCTCGGTCTATCCAGCCTTGTCCAGATACGTGATGGCTTTCTCCATTAATCGATACAGTACCATGAACGTCGATAAAGGGCTGGCTGTAATAGTACGATGCAACCTTTCCGTCAGCGCTTTTCTCGCTATAACCCTCATCACCTTGTTTTTGATAGGGAGCGGTTCGAGTCAATGACAATTGATAGCCAAATTGGTTTGATGCGACATCAAGGGTCGCAGGGAAAAGATCGTTGGTTGTGGAAGTCCATTGCCAATCATCAATAAAGACTCGAAACGGTTCGCTTGATACGTCCGCTATTTCTGGGTGCTGGCGAGACCACTTCTCATCTGCAAGGTGAATATCAGGGGTAGTAATCGCACTGTGCGCCATAAAGATCTGCTGACTCTGCCATCCATTTTCATTCGCTGGTGCCTCAGAACTCACCGCCAAGCG
Organism: Vibrio sp. SCSIO 43133; assembly: GCF_023716845.1. Classification (NCBI taxonomy): domain Bacteria; kingdom Pseudomonadati; phylum Pseudomonadota; class Gammaproteobacteria; order Vibrionales; family Vibrionaceae; genus Vibrio; species Vibrio sp. SCSIO 43133. The sequence continues at coordinate 246,833 of NZ_CP068025.1, read as the reverse complement.
AAACTGTGTCCATTGAATACCATATTCTCGGCCTTCGGCATCCTGTAAGTTTGCCGTGAGATACCACCATTCTTGACGAAAGTCGTTGTGGGCTTGATGATCTTCTGGAAAAGAAAGGTTGCGACCACCTTTGACCTCTTCAAATTGACCATCATCGGAGCCTAACATTTGGCCAAAACTTGGAGCGTCAGGTTCACCGCAGCCAATAAGGATTAGAGCCGATAATGCCGCCATCATCTGTTTGAACATTACAGTACCTCGCTTTGCAAACTTGCGACCACAGGACGAGTCACCAAACGCCACAAAGGAATAATGGTCGCGACGATGGTCACGGCGACGGTTATGGTCGCAAGGCGAACCACATCCATCCAACTCCAAACAAAGTTCAAACTCCAACCAAATGCTCTCAATGTCACAATATCAGTCAGCACATAACCGACTAATGCGCCCAGTGGCAAGGCAACCAATAATGTGAACAGCACTAAAGTGACCATTTGTCCTACCACCATAACAAACAATTGCGATTTGTTGACGCCCAGTGCATAAAGCCGAGCGATAGCTGCTTTGCGAGCTTCCAGTAGCATAAAACAGGAAGTAAATAAGCCAATAACAGCGACGAGTAACGTCACACCATTGAGAGCGCTGGTAATAGCAAAGGTTTGAGCAAATATATTGAGCGCAATCGCCTTAATTTCTGCCTGATCAAACAATTGACTGGAGTGTAAATTCAGTTTGGCTTTTAATGCCTGCTGCATAGCTTCGCGGTTACCGCTCACCTTCACACCTAAACTGCTTGGCACCATCGAGAACCCTTGTGATTGCCATAACTCAGGCGAGATAAGCACTTCGCCATCGGGCGAACCATAATCATAAAAAATGGCACCGACTGTCAGTGTCATACCAGACATAAAGTCTCTAGGCAGCTCACTTCCCAGCACTAACCCCAGTTTCACTGCCATCGGCTCACTGATAGCCACGACATCCCCAGCATAGAAACGGGACCAAAAATCATTAACTTTTGATTGAAACACCATGGTTTGTTCTAAGGTTATACGGTCTTTGGTACCTAATCGCGTAGGCAGTCCACTGACGTTAGATTGTACATAATATTGCTTATAGACCTCTTCCACGCCGTCGAAATGAGCTAACGTCTGCTCGACTTTAGTCATGTCACTTTGTGCAGGACTGACATAAATATCCGCATGCAGGCGCTGCTCTAGCCAATGTTTCAATGTCGACTCGAAACTGCCCACCAAGGTGTTCATTCCTATGTTAGCGGTAATAGCCAACAACAGCGCCATCATAGCCAAAGACAAAGGTGCAATCAGTTCCCGCAATTCCGCAAACAGGTACTGGACCAACCCAGTAGAGGTTTTACGTTCTGCTATTCGAGCCAGCAGGCCAAGAGACTTGGGCAGCAACATTGGAATCGCAACAATAAACACACCCAGCCAGAACATCGTTAAGCGAAAATAACTACTCAACCAAAGGCCAATGAGTGCCACCACCACAAGTATCAGCCCAACGATCATCAAGCGGTTTTCATTGCTCTGTTCAGGAGATTGATAGAATCCGCCGTGGGAGGATAAGGGTTGTTGTACCCTCTGTTTAAAATGATGCCAACAAGCGAACAATGCCGCTACTAACGTAAGTAGCAGTGCCTGAGCCCACCATTGCCATTGCCATGTTCCCGGCAATAACGTTGCGCCGTAAAGCTGCTCTAAGGTGAGTGCTACCGTGGGATGTAACCAATGACTTAATTGGATACCAAAGATAAACCCAAGACTGGTGCCTACAGTGACCAAAAGCACCAGTTCTAAAATCAGCGCCAAGAAAACCGTGTTAGGTGTGAGTCCCGCTTGCTGCATTTGCACTAACAGCCGATTGCGTTTCAGTAAGCTGTATTTCACACCGTTGTAGGCAATGAATAACCCAACCAGAAATGCCAACATACTCATTGCAGTGAGGTTGAGGTGAAAGCTCTCCGTCAGTGAACCAAGGTCTGAGCTTTTTGTATTGGCAACCCATTGTGCTTCGCCTGATATCAACGCTTGCCACTTAGTATCGTCCGCCACCTTGTTATCGTCAGCCACCTTGTTATCCAGTATGGCAATGTAGCTAAGCTGCCCCTGTTTGTTCAGCAAACGTTGGGCAAGGCTGATATCCACCAGCAAGCGACTTCCCAACTGCCATTCGTCGGGTACTACAACAAACTGGATAGCAACGTCGTCCAAAACAGCAGTCTTAGTGCCGCCCATCCTTTGATACTGAGTTTCGCTTACAATGACAAAAGGTTCGCCATTCATCAAATTCGCCAGAGGCAATGCTGAATTAGATAAAGACACATCATCACTCTCTGACTGTATTCGAGAGCGTGAAGTGACGGCCGCTACAATGTCACTTCCTTGGATAGAATAACGTCGCCCAGTATCATCTCTCACTCGACCCTCAAGTATTGGCAACGATTGACTCAACCCAGATTGACGTAATGAAAAGTACACGGATTCAGCAAGATAGCGCTGTCCAGGCATTGGAATGACTAGATAACTCGCCTTGACGCTAAGCGATTCTGCCGATTCCGCGTAACTGCGTTTGGCGTTTAAATTGATCGCTTGCACGGCCACAAATAACGTCACTGCCAAGATAATGCCAATAAGAATAGCGAGTGCCTGTAAAGGCGCTTGACGATAGTGGGCAGCAGAAATGGACAGAGCGACTCGTAGATGGATTCCTTTACGGTTTTTCATAAAGCAATCCGTTTTCTAGACGGCAACGTCGCTGCATAAACGCCGCACATTCTTCGCTATGAGTGACAAGCAAAACAGATGTATTTCCTTCGCGGGTAATATCTTCTAACAGTCGCATCACTTCCAAGCCCGCTTTCTGGTCAAGGTTTCCGGTGGGTTCATCTGCCAAAAGCAATGCGGGTTGATGCGCCAACGCTCTTGCAATCGCCACTCGTTGTTGCTGACCACCTGATAACGCAGAAACATGGCGTTCAAGCAGTGGTTGAATATCCAATTTAGCGACTAAATAGTCGCACCAAGCGTTCCACTTCCGTTTGTTTAAACTTAAAGGAAACTCAATATTCTGTCGGACATTTAACGGCGTTAGCAGGTTAAATTGCTGAAAGACTACGCCAAGCTTGTGGTGACGAAAATAGCCCCATTGCTTATCGTTCCACGTTTGCGCCAATTCACCAGCCAACTCTAAGGTCCCACTGGTCATTGGCTCGAAACCACCCAAGATATTCAATAGCGTGCTCTTGCCACTACCACTTGCGCCAGTGAGTGCCATGCTCTCTCCTTCCGCCAGCGACAAGTTCACTCTGTCCAATACGTGATGAGATTCTTTGCCGTCAATAAACGTTTTGACCGCATCTTTAAGTACAACTACCGGCCTTGGTAAAACCATCGCTCTTGGCACTATCGAGCTTTCCATCCAGATTCCTTATTTGGGTTTGGATACTTTATACGTACTCGTTAAGGTAACGGATGCTTACCTTGTTGAGCGAGCTAATTATCGAAATTATAACGGATATTTCTTGTGCATTGCGCCCACTCATTAGCTAAGTCATTGTGTTTTCGTTAATCCGCTGCGTCATTTCACATATTCCTGAAAGAAAACGTTCTTTGAACTATAAATTAAACTATATTGATACAAAATGTATCAATATGGACAGTTAAAATGCATTCAGTAAAAGGAATTAGAACAACCATTGGCGAGTCGCCTATTTGGAAACCCGACACCAATAGTCTCGTCTGGGTCGAAGCTGCAGGTAGTGAGATTTTTGAGTATTCGATTCACAGCCAGAGTACCCAAGTCTTTCACGTACCTTTTGATATCACGGCGATTGCACGATGTGAGGGCAATGGTTGGATATGTGCTAGCAAACAGGGACTGTTTTATTGTACTTCGAGTTTTGACGATTTTGCTCCTATCGCTGATCCTTGCTTTGGTTCAACTAAGCTTCATTTAAATGATGCGGTTACGGCGCCGAATGGTCATTTATGGTTTGGTTCGATGAACCACAAGCAACTTGAAGCTCCTGATGGCAAGCTTTACCGACTAACGGCGAACACCGCGCTTGAAATGGATTCTGGATTCAGCGTCGCCAACGGCATAGCGTTTAACCCAGCACTCAAACGCGCCTACTGTTCAAATATGTTCCAAAGAAAAGTATATGAATATCAACTCGATGATTCGATGACCCAAATAATTGAAAAGGCGGTGTTTGTTGAACTCGATGAGTGCAAGGGCTATCCTGATGGGCTGTCCGTTGATCGCCACGGAAACCTGTATATCTGTCACTGGGACTGCGGCATCATTTCCTATTACACTCCATCACAGAACAAAATAGGTCATGCCACACAACTTGGTGAAATCAATCTTGCAGTTAAGCACGCTACGCGCTGTACTTTTGGCGGCGAAGATTTCAATACCTTATTCGTCACAACAGCAGATTATGAGCTTACCACTCAAGAGTCGGTGTTATATCCCAGTTCAGGAGAACTTTTTATTCTCGATGCGCCAACTCAAGGACGAGAAGAGTATCGGGTCAATACCGACATTTTGCCCCACTCAAATCAAGTCAATGTCTCTTTAACCAGTTGAAACTCGTAAAATACTTTGGGAATATAAAGCCTTGCTGCCCAAATGACTGCGTTAACGCAGTGAGATTGGATATTATTTTAGGGTGAGCTTTTAAAAGGAATCTATGGTGTCGGAAAAAGTAAATTCAGTCGATCGTCTTATCAACGTTATTGAACAGATTGGCGAAGCAAAGAGTCCTATCTCAGCTTCTGATATTATCTTCGAGTCAGGGATTCCCAAACCTACTTGCCACCGGTTGTTGCAGCAACTCGATGACGCAAACTACATCCAGTCTGATGAACGCGGCCATTTCTATCCAGGCTCACAAATGCTATCTATCGCGTTGGATGTAAGATGGACCAATCAGCATAAACTGCAACGACAAGCTATTCTACACGGCCTTTCTCGTAAGCTAGAGGAAACCTGCGGTTTGGCCTTGGCGAATGATGACCCTAGCCCGCATATGGTCTACTACGACCGAATTCAAACCAATTGGCCGCTGCAAATTGTCATTCCGGTTGGTTTTCCCACTCCACTTTGGGCATCCGCCAGCGGCAAGCTTTATTTAAGTACTTTGACGCCACCTCAATTACGTCGAGTATTGAGTAAAATTGAACTGAGCCAGTGTGCGAAAAACACCATTATCGACAAGCAGAGCCTAAAAAAGGAGCTAAGCGTTATTCAACGCAGAGGGTACAGCGTGGATGATGAAGAGTTCATTGATGGTATGGTGGCGATCGCACTTCCCCTTTATGACCAATTTGGCAGCTTTATGGCAGCCTTATTTTGTCATTGTCCAAAGAGCCGTAAAACCGTTGCCGATCTCGAAAATTACCTCCCTATTCTTCGTGTCGCCCAACAGAGCCTAGAAGCCGTATATCAGGAAATGAAAGAGCTGGCGGAAAGTAAATAGCAAGGTGTGACTCATCTTTACCTAATCATACAGTCACATAGCTAAAGCTTCCTTAAACTGGGGGCATAGTAATTACCAAACTTAGCTCTTTTTCACTAAGTTCGTTAGCTGTTCACGTTCGCTATCTCGCCATTTCAAGGAACTCATCAGATTATGAAAAAGCTCTGCTTTTTAGCTGCATTACTCATCACTGGTCATGCACAGGCACAATGGGACAACCCTGTCGACCGTTATGCCAACGAATATAAAAACCATATCTCTGCTAAATGCCCGATTCCAAAAGATAATATTCAGCATTTTGTGTACTTTGCACGTGATCGAGAAGCCATACACAATCACCCATTGCTAAACAACACTCGCTTTTCGGGTGCGCAAATCATGTACTCTTGGGCAATGTTAGAACCAGAGAAAGATCAGTACGACTTTTCTATGATTCAAGCCGATTATGACTATCTAAAAGCACATGGCAAAAAGCTCTTTATTCAGCTTCAGGACGCGACGTTTGATCCTCGCTACAAAGGTGTACCTAGCTACCTATTGTCTGATGAATACGATGGTGGTGCGGTTTACCAATACACAGACGACGGTGAGCCAGAGGGTTGGGTGGCAAAACGGTGGGACAGCAAAGTAAGAGCGCGTTTCGCGAAACTCCTCAACGCATTAGGAAAACAGTTTGATGGAAAAGTTGAAGGCATCAACCTTCAAGAAACCGCTATTGGCGTTGAGAAAGATCCAAGCTTCACTGAAGCGAGTTATGTCGAAGGACTCAAGGATAATATGCGAGCCATGAAACACGCGTTCCCAACCTCCACCACGATGCAATACGCTAACTTTATGGTTGGTGAATGGCTACCATGGGAAGATAAAGGTTACTTAAAGAGTATTTATCAATATGGACAAGAAATAGGCGTTGGCCTTGGCGCACCTGACCTTATGATGCGAAAACGCGGACAATTAAATCACGCCCTAGCAATGATGCATGAGAATAACTATACCGTGCCACTTGGTATCGCGATACAAGACGGTAACTACATTGGCCAAACCAACAATACTGACGTCGTGGATAACCGACAAAGTCTTGTTCCTGCCCTCCACTCATTCGCTCAGTCGTTTCTTCATGTTAACTATATGTTTTGGGTAAACCAAGAACCCTATTTTGAGCAGGATGTATTACCCTGCTTTAAGTAATCGATAGCCCCAATGTAAAACCTGCCTGAGTCTGCTTCAGGCAGGTTGAAATCTTAAGGTGCTTGTTTCCTGAGCATTTGGTAACTGCACATGAATCAATCCATGACATTCACAATAAATCTCGCTACCATTCACGCAATGTAAATAATTCTCATTGGCGACTAACATTCTTGTTTGCTGGTGCGCCGCTATTTTGCTATGACTATTTCTCATTCAGATTACTTCAAAATTGCTCTGCCCTTTATTATCTCCACAGTCACTCAGCCTCTGCTGGGTGCCGTCGATACTGCTGTGATTGGCCACTTAGGTATCACAGAGCTGATTGGTGGCGTTGCTATCGGGACGGTCATTATGAACACCCTATATTGGTTGTTCGGTTTTTTCCGAGTTAGTACAACGGGCCAAAGTGCAATGGCATTAGGTAAAGGTGATGACGCATTGATGACAAATAGTTTGATGCGCCCATTTGTTCTTGCTGCTGTTGTCGGTGCAAGCTTTATCCTACTACAGTCCGTCATTTGGCAAGGAGCACTCTGGATAATAGAGCCCGAAAATGCCGTAGCTGAACAAGCCCATATCTATTTTGGTATTTTGATCTTCGGTGCTCCGTTTGTGCTTCTCAACTACACCATTATTGGTTGGTTGATGGGGCAAGCGAAAGCGAAAGAAATTTTATACACCCAGGTCTTTGGCAATGTCTTGAATATTGTCCTTGATGCCCTGTTTGTACTGTACTTTGACCTTGGTGTAGCGGGCGTGGCTTATGCCAGCTTGATTGCACAGATCACGACATTTGCGATTGGAATGACGTTAGTATTCAATACACAAGCAATGTCTCTAACTCGCCTTATTTCCTCCGCCAAAATGAGTAGTCACGACTTCTCAACGATCGTCTCATCGAACACTGATTTGATGTTGAGAACGGTCTGCATTTTAGTTTTCTTCAACATGATGGCAAGAGTTGGCTCTCAACTAGGGGTTGACGTACTTGCGGTTAACGCCATTCTTATGCAAATTACTTTTATCGTCAGCTACATGTTTGACGGTATCGCCAATGCCTCTAGTGTTTTCGCAGGTAAAGCCGTCGGACAAAACAATCCAAAGATGCTAGATCGAGTGCTAACACTCAATTTCCAGTGGACATCGGGCTTCATCGTAATTCTCACTCTGTTGGTGCTGATGTTCCAATCGCATTTAGTTTTACTGTTCACGACACAAACAGAACTCGTCAGCTTGTATCACCAAGTGGCAGCTTGGCTAATTGTATTCCCCTTGGTTGCCGGGTACGGCTTAACGGTCTACGGGATCTTTACCGGAACCGGAACAACCCGACCGGTCAGAGACTCCAGTATTGCAACACTGATGGTGTTTTTATTGGCGCAGTTATTGGCTGTTCCACTATGGGGTAACCACGGTTTATGGCTTGCTTTTACTATTTTTTATTGTGGCCGTATCGTCTTTCTCTATCCATTCATCGGTCAAGTTAAGCAAAAGTGTGGTCATCAAACCATTTCTTAGCCCCAACCACAAAACCATACTATTCAAGAAGCACTCTTTTGAGTGCTTTTTTGATTTAATCTGGTGATACACCAGCTAGAAAATCTACACCGTAATCTGTGCATTGCTCTTCTCTTACCTAACTCGTGATGATAACATTGTTATGTTATAACATATTATTTAAGAGTTTTTTCGTGACACCTCCTCTCCTCGCCATAAATCAACTATCCATAAGCAGTAAAGACCGAATCCTATTTCAAGGCATTCAGTTTGACGTATCTGCGGGGGAAACGCTGGCCGTAATGGGTCCTTCAGGTATTGGTAAGTCCATGCTATCTAAAGCCATTGCGGGCTTTACTCCAGACACCATATCCGTATCGGGTACGATAACAATTGCGGGCAGTGAAGTCTGTAAGATTCCATTGCTTAATCGTTCTGCACAACAACGGCCAGCCTTCATTTTTCAGGATGCCCTTCAAGCGCTTAATCCTTTAGTTTCTGTAGAGAAGCAGCTTTGTCTCGCTCTCACCGGAGACCAAACAAAGCCAAGCGCTAGAAATCGGAACACCATAGTTAATCTACTTGCTCGTCTTGGGTTTCCCGATCCGGCCATAGTATTAACCAATTATCCTAGCCAACTCTCTGGTGGGCAGAGACAACGCATTTGCATTGCTATTGGTTTATTAAGCCAAGCTCAAGTATTAATTGCAGACGAACCGACAAGTGCTCTCGATCCTGTCACTGAACAGGAAATATTGACTCTCATTCTCCAAAGCGTAAAGCAGTCCAATATAGCTGGTATTTTGATTACACACGACCTAAATAGTGCGTTAGCTTGCGACAAATTACTGGTTATTGACGAAGGAAAAGTCGCTGCTTATGGTGAACCGCGAGTCGCTCTTGAATCCAGTTCTCATCATTTTTGTCGTTCACTGAAAGGACTCCTTCAATGACTGCCATTATCGAAGAGACTATCATGGGTTGTAGTAAGGTAAGTTCAACTTTAGTGAGCTTTAGCAACGTCAGTGTGCACCACTACTCTACTCCTAGATGGTTGGGTGGCAAACCATTTAAAGCACTCAGTAATGTTTCCCTCCAGATCGAGAATCAAAACATTGCCATTGTTGGCCCATCGGGTGCCGGAAAGTCTACGCTTATTGAATTGCTCTTTGGTTTACGGACACCTTCACTAGGAAACGTTCAAATCGCGGGAAGGACACTCTCTCTCCACAACGCAAGCGAGCGTTTGAGGGTCTGCAGTGAAGTACAAATGGTTCCCCAAGAGCCACACACAAGTTTAAATCCGTACTACACGGTCGAACAAATCCTGATTGAACCACTAGAAAACCTCAAAATTGGGGGGAACCACCCACAGCTCGCACAAATTGCACTGAACGAGGTTGGCTTGACCGCGGACTTGTTGCCACTCTACCCGCAACAGCTTTCAACAGGTCAGGCACAGCGAATCGCCATCGCTCGTGCGCTCATTGTAAAACCCAAGTTACTTGTTGCAGACGAACCTACCAGTAGCTTAGACCCAGTAAATCGCCAACGAATAATCGAACTGCTCAACTCGCTAAAGCAAAAATATGACCTGCAACTACTTCTTGTCAGTCACGACCTCAAGGCAGCAATCGCGCTATGTGAAGAGATAGTGGTCTTAGATCAAGGAGAGATCGTCGAATACGGCTTTGTTAAACAAATCATGGAACAACCTGTTCACCCAACAACACAGGCACTGATTCGTGCCCAAATTCATTCAAAAACGAATACTTAACACAACATCACCGAGACATAATCATGCGTTTTCACTCAATTAAATTGGCATGCGCGCTTGCGCTCGCTCTACCGTTAACTGGCTGTTTTGATTCACAAACTGAAAACAGTGACTCAAGCGTCAAATCCGAGATTCGTGTGGCAATGATGCAGCCACCTCGCACTGAACTATCACCATTATCTGACGACGCTTTCAAATTATCACGTTGGAGCACAGCGGAAACGTTAATCAATCTTTCCCCGGCTTCTGAGGTTGAACCAATGCTGGCTACCGATTGGAAGCAGATTGACCCACTCACATGGCACTTCACTATTCGTCAGGGTGTGAAATTCCACGATGGTTCCATGCTAACCGCAGAATCAGTGGTTAACTCACTGCAACAGGCTTTGAGTGCTGCACCTAAGCCTCGTATACTTGATGGTGTTGACCTCACTGTGAGAGCCCTTGATTCATCGCACGTAGAAATCAAGACAACATTTAATGACCCTTTACTACCTAGCCGCTTATCAAGTCCTCAACTCGCCATTTTGGCGGCAACTGCATATAAAGAGAATGGTCGAGTCGTACCTACTGGTGCAGGCACTGGTCCATTTGAATTAATAGAAATTAACGGCACAACCAGTGCCAAGCTAAAACGATTCGATGATTACTGGGGTGAGAAAGCACACATAGACACGGTCATCGCTGAGTATGTTCCAAATGGCTTCACGCGTGCAGCAGCACTACGCACAGGTTCCGCCGATGTTGTCGAAGCTGTGCCTGTATCTCAAATAGCAACGATTGATAGCAACCTTTTACACGAAGTGGCTATGCCGCGTACTAACACGCTCTACTTAAACAATAAGTCAGATGTTTTTAGTCAATTAGAGTTGCGCCAAGTTGCCGCCGCCGCGGTAGATAGAGAGCAAATCATTAAAACTGTGTATGAAAACCATGCCGATATTGCGAAGGGTTTGTTAGGTCCGGCACTTGCTTGGGCTGCACCACTTCGTCCCGAAGCATCACCAATTGAAGCTAAAACAAAAGCAAATGGTGAGAAAATCGTCATAGGTACTTTCACTGACCGTGCTGAACTTCCTGAAGTCGCCGCTTTGCTCAAACAGCAGCTTGAAAGCGCAGGCTTCCAAGTAGAACTTGATATCCGTGAGTACGCTCAAATTGAAAACGATGCATTAGCGGGTAATTTTGATGCCTTTATTCTTTCTCGAGCGACAGTTTTGGATTCAGGCGATCCTATCGCATATATGATGAGTGATTTTGGCTGTAAGGGGTCGTTCAACTTAGGTCAATTCTGTTCTGAGGAAGTCGACAACGCTCTGACTTACGCCGATCTACAGCCTTTAGGACCAAAACGTCAACAAGCCATCATTGCTGCAGAACAGATCATTTTGAACGATTTCGCTGCCATTCCACTGCTACACGAACGTGTCATTCAGGGTGAAAGTCTTCGTGTTTCTGATGCTGTTCGCGACCCAAGCGAACGTCGCCTTATCAATGCAAACACTAAGGTGAACTAACTTAATGTTGTCTGTTGATACTTCTCGACGAATATTCGATGTGCTAACACCTTGGTTATCAAGACTTATCTCATTGATCGTCGTCGTCATTTTAGTCGGTTTGATGCCAGATATTGCTGGTATTGACCCAAGCCAATCGATTTTGCGTGCCCGCGCCGGACAACAACACATGTTAACGCCGGAAGCACTTGCCGCGGTAAGAGCCGATTTACAGCTTGACCGTAGTGCAATGGAACGATTAACAGACTGGCTTAGTGACGCTCTGCATGGTGATCTAGGCTACTCATGGATCGATGGTTCACCGGTCATAGATGGTATTCAACAGACAATGTCGACCTCTCTGTTACTGATGTCGATGGCACTAGGTTTAACCTTTGTACTGTGTGGGTTTAGCTTAGTTCATACCTTGTTTAGCTGGAAACAAAGAAAGCTAAAGCAAACCCATAATAGCCTGAGTACTGTGCTCATCTCGTTACCTGAATACGTGGTAGCGTCCGTTCTCATCCTTGTTTTATCGATTTGGTTGGGTTGGTTCCCCCCCTACGGGTGGCAAAGCTGGCACCATATTTGGCTGCCTAGTCTGGCACTTGCGCTTCCCGCTAGCGGTCTTTTGAGTCGCCTGTTAAGGGACAGTTTGCAGCGCGTCCTCAATGAACCATGGGTGATCACTTGGCTCAGTGCGAACATCAGTTCCTTCCAGATCATGCGCTTCGCATTAAAACGTGCAATCAGCAGTTTGATCCCGCAAATCGCGATGATAATGATCGGCCTGACCGGTGGAGCGGTTGCTGTCGAGCAGATTTTTTCCATCCCAGGAATAGGACGACTAATTTTAGGTGCAGCGAAAGCACAAGATCTACCAGTGCTCCAAGGTGGTTTGTTAGTACTTCTATTTATTTCGATTTTCATCAGTAGCTTGAGCTTGCTTGTTCAACAGTTGTTGTTAGGCCACAGTCTCAGAAACGGTAAGCTTATCAGTAGTCATTCATCTTTTGCGTTTACCTCGAGTAATAACAAACGATTGACGGCAGGTTTAATCTTGTCAGTGTTGCTGGCTGTTGTTATCTGGTCACTGTTTCGCGACCCGTTTAGCAGTCAGTTCATCAGACTTGCTGCTCCGAGCTTGCAGGCACCCTTAGGTGGCGACGGCATTGGACGTGACCTTCTAGCCCGCATTGGGTCTGGTATGTTATCGACGTTTTGGGCAGGGTTTGTCGCGACAGTGCTAAGTTTGGTTGTGGGTATGGTCCTTGGGTTCAACACTCGATACAGCCAAGGTTTAATCGAAATAACCAAGGGTATTCCTTATATTATCGCTGGCTTATTGGTTGCTGGAATGACGGGGATGAATCCAAACAGTGCCATGATTGCCATTGTTTTGGTGTCTTGGGCCCCTCTTGCGGCTCACTGCTCAAGTCTTATCGTTGAGGCTAAAGCGCAGCCCTACACGCATCTTGCGCCGATATGGGGAACGAGCAAATTCAAGATACTTAGGTATTATCTCCTTCCTTATGTGCTTCCGCCATTATTGAGACATGCTCTACTAAGAATGCCAGTGATTACGCTAAGCTTAACGTCGCTGAGTTTTATCGGTCTTGGCGCTAAGCCACCCTCACCCGAATGGGGGCTGATGATTGCAGAAAACCTACCGTATATTGAACGAGCACCGCTTGGCGTACTTGGTCCAATTTTCGGATTAGTGCTGTTAGGCATTGCTATTAACCTTTTGTTTGACGATTAATTGTCAACCGAAACGCTAAAGCAGGTAGTGCTGTGAAATTCGTTTCAACTATTTAGCACTAAACAGAGAAGTATCTATAAGAGAAATACCCTTTGTTATGACTTCTTTCAATATAGCGCCCAAAAGGTGTCCTATTTGTGTTAAAATCCGTCCTTCAGGATTAGATGTAAAACGGACGCTTTCATCATAAACTACTGATTAACATAATGTTAATTGGAAGAATTTCGAATTCTAATCAGTTATTAATTAAACATGGAGTTGGTCTTTATATTCGTTCACACGAATATGTAAACCTCATAATTATGGGTTTTAAATCTCAAAAATACAGTATAGATTCTACAGATTATCAAGTCGGTCAAGACAACATCACTAAATGGGGCATGGATGTTCACAATACAGTGTTTACCGCTTCCGCGGGCTTATCCATCCTCTTCATCGTCACTCTCTTAGTACTTTCCCCAGAAGACGCAAAAGCAGCCATCGATGCCGTTAAATCCGCTGCACTATCAAAGTTTGATTTTGTCTTTATGTGGGGCGCAAACATTCTTCTGATTTTTGCCTTGCTGATTGCTTTATCTCCGCTCGGTAAAATTCGTTTAGGTGGCGACAATGCCACAACAGATTATTCAACCATTTCCTGGATCGCCATGTTATTTGCAGCGGGTATGGGTATTGGTTTGATTTTTTGGGGCGTAGCAGAGCCGACCGCCTTTTATACCAATTGGTTTGGTACACCGCTAGGTGTTGAGCCGTTTACACCAGAAGGGCGAGAACTAGCCTTAGGTGCTGCCGTATTCCACTGGGGACTTCACGCTTGGGCTATCTATGGGATGGCCGCATTATCGCTAGCATACTTTGTCTATAACAAAGGTCTTCCGCTCTCAATGCGTTCGGTATTCTACCCTCTACTTGGTGACAGAGTTTGGGGAAGAGTCGGTGACGTTATCGATGTAATGGCTGTTCTGGTAATCCTATTTGGCCTTGCAACATCACTTGGTCTGGGCGGCTCACAAGCTGCAAGTGGAATCAGTCACGTATTCGGACTAGAAAACAGTCTTCTGCTTCAGATTGCCATTATCCTGACCATTATGGGTTTGGCTATTGTTTCTGTTGTTCGTGGAATGGACGGCGGCGTTAAGGTATTGAGTAATCTCAATATGATTATCGCATTCGTTTTCCTTGGTTTTATCGGTATTTTGAACTTCACAACGGTATTGGATTCAGTTTCGACCGCAGTCGTTGGTTATGTGAAAAATATTCTTCCACTAAGCCAAAGCGCTGGCCGTGAAGACACCACATGGCTTCATGGCTGGACTGTGTTCTATTGGGCCTGGTGGGTTGCATATGCGCCATTCTTCGGTATGTTCGTTGCACGAATTTCAAAAGGCAGAACAATTCGCGAATTCCTATTTTGCGTACTAGTTATCCCTACTCTTGTCACCACTGCATGGATGTCTTTCTTTGGCGGTGTCGCGATTCAACAGATCGTTGATCATGTGGGTATACTTGGTGCCGCTCAGGGTATCGGAGACGTTTCACTTAGCTTGTTCTATATGCTTGATGCGTACCCTATTGGTAACATCTTATCTCTGATTGCCGTTGCGCTGATCATTGTTTTCTTTGTGACCACTTTGGACTCAGGTTCAATCGTAGTAGACAGTATGACTGCAGGTGGCAAACTCGAGCTTCCTATCAAACAGAAAGTGGTCTGGGCTGTGATTTCAGCCGTCATCGCCGTGGTCATGTTGTGGATCGGTGGTACTCAATCGATTCAAGCACTTCAATCGATTACCATTATTGCAGCGCTGCCATTTACACTGATTCTAATTTTAGGTTGTGTGAGTTTGATTAAAGGCTTACTGACTGAGGTTGAACAACCTCAAGTAGTTAGCGACAAGTCTGCACAATAGATAACTTTAGGCTTATCGTAACCGGGTTACGGTAAGCCTTTTTTAGCTCTTTACTCACATTCCCCTTTGCCCTCACCGTTCAAGATCCTCCTTAATAAAACGACTGTTCGACATGGCCCTGCTCTCCAAATGGGATATCAACAGAATAAATACCACACACCAAAGCCATAGCCTCAACTAATGTTTTATCAAGTATATCTGGGTATAATCTCTATCAATTTAAGGATATTTCCTCAAAACGGTGTACTTAACACCCCGTAGCTGCTTTTCGATTCAAATCATCAATGCGGCAAGATAAAGGACTATTGAACACATGAATTCCGATTTATCTATCCATGTATTGCTCATTGAAGATGACCGAGACTTAGCAGCCTCGGTTGCAGATTACTTGGAATACGAAAACATAAAATGCGATCACGCCTACGATGGACAGAGTGGTTACAATTTAGCCAGCGAGAATTACTACGACGTCATCCTTCTTGATTTAATGCTACCCAAGGTAAACGGCTTTACGGTTTGCCAAAACCTTCGAAAAGCAGGTATTGACACACCTATTCTCATGTTGACGGCCAAAGATACCATTGAAGACAAAGAGGCTGGGTTCAACTCAGGTACCGACGATTACCTTGTAAAGCCATTTATGATGAAAGAACTGGCTTTACGGATAAAATCTCTATCGAGAAGACGAAGTGGTCAAATAACTAAACTCGTTGCTGGAGATCTGACCTATGATCTTAAACAAAAACGAGTAACGCGCTCAAATCAACCTATTGAACTCACTCGACTTAATCTTAGGTTGTTAGAGCTGCTGATGCGTAAATCTCCTCAGTTGGTCTCGAGAGAAGAAATTGAACAGACGCTATGGCCTAATGAAATACCTGAAACCAACAACCTAAAGGTTCAGCTTTATCAACTTCGACAGAAAGTTGATAAGAATCATAATATTAAACTCATCGAAACCGTTGTGGGCCAAGGTGTAAGAATTCAGGTTACCAGCAATGCTTAATAGGAGCTTTCCATTAAAAAACCATCTCACCTCGTTTTTTCTTGGAATCGCGATTATCACTGCCTTCATGCTTTTCGAGCTGCTAGTTCGCTACTTTGAGTACGGCATTGAAGATTCCGTGAAGATGAGAATGTTAACGGAGTGGCGAGCCTACTCAGAAGCTTACCAGTTAGACCCCAATATCGAGTTGCCAAGTTCTTATGTGATTCGATTCTACCTAGACGACCTCCCCGTTATTCGTGTGGAAGGAACGAATATTTTGGCAAATGTTCAACTTTCCAACAATCAATTCACTGTGGTTTCAGTGGATGAAACTTTTTCCGATGACCCAGAGAAGGAAATCACTTTAGGGATATTTAGGTTTCTTCGCGACGACGAAAAAACGGTATACGTCATCGCGAAATATGACTATCACCTAATCAATGACACCATCGATATATGGTTTGATAGCCGATTCAATTTTATCTTGCTAATCGTCGGTGGTTATATCTCTATAGTGCTGTTGGCACTCTGGTTTTATAACTATCGAATAGGAAAAAGAACAGAGCAACTGGTTCATTGGTCTGAACTGGTATCAGAGAACTTAGAATCAAACCCCACTCCCGATTTTACTTTTCAGGAATACAATCGCGTCGCTTCATATTTGCAACGAGCACTATCGAAAAATGCCCGCCTGCTCGCTCGGGAAAAGGACTTTTTATCCCATACCAGTCACGAACTTCGCACCCCTCTGGCCATCATCAGAGCTAATATGGAGATATTGGAAAGAATAGCGCTACCAGAAGCATCAAAAAACGCGATTGTGCGCATAGACCGAGCAAGTCAAAATATGCAACAAGTCGTTGAGACAATGCTTTGGCTTTCTCGCAAACACAACACCGCTCCACCACAAAAGGAAATTTCAGTAGCCGCTTTATTGAATGAACTGGTCGACGAGTACTATCACTTCATTAACGGTTCTGATGTGTCGTTAGAGACTGATTATAGTAACGCCCCAGTACTAGAATTACCGGAAACCCCGATACGAATCGTTATAAGTAATCTTTTGGTTAACGCATTCAAATACACCCACGCAGGGCTTATACGCATTTACTGCAAAGACAACACCGTCATCATTGAAAATACCACTACGGCAGACCATGAGCTTCAGGTAACAGACGGATTTGGTTTGGGACAAGATCTAATATTCAGAATTTGCGATAAGCTCGGTTGGTTTATGGAAACTAAAAAGACCGAGACAGGCTTCGTTGCTATTCTTCACTTGCCAACATAATGTCATGTACTCGCAACAGGCCGAACCGAATGTTCCAAAAACAAGGGTGCCACCATTTCACCTCTATTTCACCTCCCTTCCGATAGAATGGACGGTATGTCAGATTTATAGGCTAAAGATAGTTCCTTCAGAATAGTTTTTGTTTCTTAGCCTAGAACTCTGCTCGTATTTACCGCCTCTCGCTGCATCAAGCGACTTCTTATGGAGCCATTTTTTATGACTTTGCAATATCCCAAAGCCCTTCCGATAGCAATGACCGTAGCTTGTCTCAATATCAACGCAGTCAACGCGGGTTCATCCAGTGTTGATTTTTCTATTTCAACACAACAAGAAGCACTCGGTATTACTGAAGTTCCATTACAACTGAAAAAACAGTTTTCGTCAGAGTTACGCTTTAATCGTTACACTTCGGTTGTTGCACCGAATGGAAAGTCGATTCACATTGTTGCTCAAGACCAGCTATCTGACGGACAGATAATTCGAGCCAAATCGGTGCTTGTTCATTATCTTAGCGACTTTTCCGGATCTAAGTATGGAAGCAATAAGAGCTCTGTTGCGAATAGAATGGCTGAGAATGGTGCTACTTTACTCCTTTTAAACGGACGAGATGATGGCACTAATAATGCTGCCGAACTTGAGGGGCAGCCTTTATATGAAGAGGAAATTCAAGTTGAGGGCGGACCTTGGTACATGGCGCAAAACTACCAGCACCGAGACGCGACTTTTGAAGAAATATTGCACCTCGTTCATGATTATGGAATCGGCGTAGATGGGTACGACAAATTCATAGGGGTTCTCCCTGAGTACCAAACTGAAATACGCAATGCTCAAATCAATGCTTATGCCAAACAAATTTGGGCTATGACTCCAGAAGTACAAGATTGGATCGACGAGCTAACGGCAGAGAACAGTCTAACTCAAGAGTATCTAGCATCTGTTCTAGACTCATATTACGGCTTGTGGGGTGCTTATCCGAAGCAATCTTTTAGGATGATGGACAAGTTTACCGGCGGATGGGGTATGTGGGGATTTTACATTGCTGGAACTAGACACGAAGTTCAACTTCGTGATCCAAAGGGCTATCAGTTAATGACAGAATTCTTCCATCCCTACTTAACCTATAACGCCCATCTAGACCCTAATTTTAAAGGAACGTTTAGTCTCCAGTACCGTGAAGACTTGCTTTATACCAACCACTCTCGCTACCTCAAAGACATAACTTTGACAGGAAGCCATCCCGTCGAAGTAATCGTCAATAAACTTGACAATAACATTACAGGCAATAATTCCAATACCATCGTTACGTTCTCAGGAGAAAAGAATGATTACAACATCAACTATCAGGATGATGTTGTGATTGTTAGAGACTCTCTTTTAGGACGAGATGGTAATAATACGCTACGGTCAGTCAGTACAATACGTTTTGCAGACCAATCCGTTGACACTCGTAGAATATATTAGCTCTCCGACTCGTCATTAATTCTCAACTGACGAGTAGACGATGCTCTCAGACACTGTGAATTAGATAATAATACCAAAGCAATTACAATCACATACATTAGGTGAACAAGAAATTACATACAAGTTACTTAGATAGACTTAACCCACAATTATCTTACCAACCTTATCACAATGAATATCAAAAGTGGCGTTCAAGTCTAAATAATATATTTATCATCTTGATATGCTATATATCACCAAAAATAAATGCACTCTTTCATCAGAGAACATTGACAATTGAGGCAATCAATAGAAGCTTGAAGACAACCCAATTAATATGCAACAAAAGTCGATGCTGCACACAAAAAGATTGGGCTCTTCACTATGCAATAACTGTTACCCTAGGTTTGTACTTGCATATAAAAATGTCAATTGAAATACAACACCAGCGGTAAACAGCTAAGTAAACCAATATTGCTTTACATTAAAACCTATCAGAAAGAATGAACCAATGTTGGTTTATTTAATGCTAAACCAACAAGTAAATATAGATAAATCCAAGGTTACTTTATGAGCTTTCCACCAAAATCTGCTGTCGATGTTTTTGCTTTATTAAAGGAAAAACATAACCTCAGTACAAGAGAGTTGGCTCGGTCCATCGGTGTAAGTCATGGTGGACTTGCAATGGTCTTATGCGGAAATACGAGACTCTCTCCTAAACTAGCTATGAGGCTGTGCTGCTTCTTCGCACTGGACATAGACAGCATACTTGAGGCACAAGCAAAATATGAAGCATGGCAAGTTAAACAGGACGGCTTGTCGATTGAAGCCACATTGAGCGAAGTATTGGAAAATCGGCAAGAAAACAAATAACCTGTGTTTTGCTTTAACGCTTAAGGTGATCACCTTTTAGATGATCGCCTTACTATCGTTTCCTATCACGTTTAGTATTGTCGTCAATTCATTATTAAATCTCTACTAATAAGATTCTCAACCTCTTTTCACTAAATACCTCAACTCTCACCATCTCGCGATATAGCACCTTCGTTAATTATATTATCTATTCTTTATTACATTCCAATACACTATCAACATAGAAAATGACATTGTAAATAACCCATCTGACAAAGAAGTTATATTCAAATACAACCTCCCACCTTAAAAAGGGTATTTAACTGTTCAAGTCTAAATATTAATACTATCAACTTGTCAATAAACATCTCTCACATAAAAATAATCATCGTTGAATAAAAACACAAGAAAGGACAAAAAGGTAAATTATGAAATTCAATATATTAGCAGTGAGTATTGCATGTGCGACTATGTCATTTGGAACAATGGCAGCAGACATTAAAGCTGGCCCTGGTACATTAACTCTTGGCGGCAATATGCGTATTGATATGAACGCTACGAAACAATCTGTTGACTTAAAGACTTCGACAACAAAACTAAAATCGGACAAAACAACGCTTAATACAAATGGGCGTCTATCATTTACTGCCGATTATATTGTTGAGCAAAACGGGTATAAAATGAAAGCTCGTGTTAATCCGTTACTGAAAACTGACGGCACCGTCACTATGGATGACGCTTACTTAGACCTTAAGAAAACTGGCAACACTTATCTGGGCGCTCAGTTAGGTCGTTTCGAAGCTCTGGATCTCTCCCCTCTTCAAATTGATATTTTCGTAGATGATGCTGATACAGCCAGTCTAGTCGATGGTGAACTATTCGCAGGTCACTATCGTGGTAACAAATACCGCGGACGTTTTGATGGCGCAGCGTTACTTTACGCTGGTAATGATTTAATTAAATTTGAAACCAACGTTGTTTTCGTTGATCAAAAAGATAAAAACAGCAATGTTGCGTTACGTCCAGTATTAACAGTGACTCCAAGCAAATCGTTCTCAATCTCAGCAGGTCTTGAGAAAGGTTTTGACGACGCGTCTAAAGACAAAGATGAACTTGGTTTAGCAACAACTGCTAATGTTAAATTTGGCCTAGCAAGCTTAAACCTGAGTTACGCATACAAGACATCTAAACCTCTCTTGAAAGGTACCAGTACCCGTGTAGACACAAAACTACACACGTTCGGTACTAACATTGCAGCGTATGGTTTCGGCTTAGGAGCTTTCTATACAACAGCCAACAACGAAGTAAAAAATGGCAGCGTTGGCGATGTGAATCTATTCACTACCTACGCTGGTTATGAGCACAAAGACTTTTTAGTTGACTCATTGACGGCGTCTACAGGTGCTTATTACACCTCCGCAAAGGCTGACAAAGTAAGCGGCGATGTCTCTGAATACGGCGCTCGTGTACGTCTTCAGTACAACTTCTAAACAAAAAGAATCAAGACTTATAAGGAAACTGCCTTTTCGATAAGTCCTGATGCTCCCTTGCAAACTTAATCTCACTTGCAAGGGAGCCCCTCCTTCCATAACTCCTAACGTATCTCATTGTTTTAAGTAGGCTTACGTAGAGTTGCTAAGATATTTCTATACCAATTTACCATCTACTACCTAAAAATTATCCAAAATAATATTTGACACATACTCAAAGTGAAATTAACATTCGCACCCACTGACTGACTGGTCAGTTAACAAAGTGAGTAATGTGATGGACAAGAAAGACAAGATCATTGAAGTTGCCATGCAGCTATTTGCTGAGCATGGGTTTGAAAAAACGCCTATTTCAACTATCTGTGAGCATGCAGAAATCTCAAAAGGCTTAGTTTTCCATCACTTTAAAAATAAGAACGAACTACTAAGAGCAGTGTTCACCCATATGACTGACATCATCAACGGAGTTGACCAACAAGATGAGCACTTAGCTTCATCAGAAGGGAGACTTGAGGCGATGATTGATTCGATATTTGAAGGAATGATGATCGAACAGCACCGAAAGATGTATCAATTAAACTTCAGTGTTATGGTACATCCGACCACGCGTAAGATCGTCTTAGATCTAATTGAAGAAAGATATCAAGGTCTGCAGGCATCAACCGAAGAGGTGTTTCGTTCTCTATCGCACCCAAATCCATCGGTTGTGACAAGAATGTTTATCGCTGAAATCGACGGCATCGCAATGAACTATTTGTTGAATGTTGACTTCCCTATAGAAGAAATCAAACAAGAATTCATCAACAAATATTGTTAATAGATTCACTCAATATCACGCACAGTTAACGGCGTGATTTTTTTAAACACAACAACCGACTGCACGGTCAGTCAGTTCCTTT
The DNA here is from genome assembly GCF_023716845.1 of Vibrio sp. SCSIO 43133. Taxonomy (NCBI): domain Bacteria; kingdom Pseudomonadati; phylum Pseudomonadota; class Gammaproteobacteria; order Vibrionales; family Vibrionaceae; genus Vibrio; species Vibrio sp. SCSIO 43133. The sequence continues at coordinate 224,737 of NZ_CP068025.1, read as the reverse complement.
TTAAGGAGCAGTATCACCAATAAACTAACTAGTGTGAGGTATTCATTATGACTAGAACGAAAACTTTAAGAGCTAACCCTAACGAATCATTCCTTTGTGCATCATGTGGTTTAGGCGTGACACCTATTCAATACGGTGGACAACATCGTAACCACTGCCCTCACTGCCTAAGCAGCGTGCACATGGATATTAAAGCGGGAGATAGACGTTCGAGTTGTCGTGGCATTATGGAACCGATCAGTATTTATGTTCAAAAGAATCGAGAATGGTCTCTGGTCCACAAATGTAGTAAGTGCAGCACGATTAGAACAAACCGAATCGCAGCAGACGACAATGAGTTTTTGTTAGTAACAATGGCAGCAGAACCGATGATGTCTCTACCATTCCCATCAAAAACTATTTTGTCTGAACTGAAACAAATGAGCATAAACAAAGGTAGTGAATATGTACTCGAATAACCTACAGACATACCGAGTAATTGAAAGAAACGCCAATAGATACAAAGTACAAACCCCTGACGGCATTAGAACTGCCCAATTGAAGGGTAGCTTTATCCATTTAATACAAGACAAGCAAGGCTATCCTTGTGTTGGCGATTGGATAGAAGCCAGAGATGACAACAATATTATATTGATCGAAAGCATCAAGAAACGGAAAAGTTTGGTAAGCAGAAAAGCCTCAGGTGAAGCAACAGTCCAACAAACTATCGCTGCAAACGTAGATTACACATTCATCGTGATGGGCTTAGATGGTGGTCGAAACTACTCAGACCGTCTATTAGAAAGACTTCTGACCGTTGCTTGGAACAGTGGTGCAACGCCTGTAGTCATACTTAATAAGTCGGATTTAAATGAAGACGCTGAATTAGTGCAAATGCAAGCCGAAACGATCGCGCTAGGTATCGACATAATTACCTGCAGTGCTCTAGACGGCACAGGTATTAACGACGTTATGACATACCTAGCTAACGGTAAAGTCGGTGTCTTCATTGGACCATCTGGTGTGGGTAAATCGACCTTAACCAATACGTTATTGCAATATCAAGCGCAGAAGACTAATGGACTTCGCTTGCAAGACATGCGAGGCAGGCATACCACGTCAAGCTCTTACCTATTTGAGTTAGAAAATGGCGGTTTCATTGTCGATACATCTGGTATCAAGGAAGTACAGGCGTGGGCAAACGGTAACGATATTGACTCAGTTTTCGAGGAAATATCTTTTGTTGCCCAAGATTGCAAATATAGAAACTGCCAGCATGAGGGAGAACCTGGTTGTGCAGTTCAGAAAGAGCTTGAAGCAGGTAACATAACCCCTGAACGTTATGACAGTTACCTAAATTTAAAACAGGAACATGCTTTCTTAGAAAGACGAAAAAATGACAAAAACTCGAATGTAGAACGTCGATATGACAAAGATATGAGCAAATTGATCAAAACGTCTTTAAGTAGAAAAGAACTCGTCAGACAAGCAATGAGGTGAACCGTGGACGCTTGGGTTTGTGCTCTGACAACCATGAAATTTATAAGGTAAATCGAATGAAAACGCCGTACCAAATTCAATATGAAGCCTTCGCTGCTGCAGGAGGACTATATGATGAAAGACATGCCAAGCTCTATGCTGAGTTTGCCGATAACTTAATTCTCGATGGAAGCTACTCTATCGTTTATCAGGGTGTCGCTCACGCATGTTATACGCCAATTATCATTGATGCTGCACCACATCTCAAATGTTATGTGCTCGCACCATTAGCTGTACTGCCGGAATATCAAGGGAAAGGCTATGCGACACGATTGATGGACCAAGCCGAAAGTGAATTGGATGCAGACGTTATCTTTGTTATGGGAGAACCCTTCCATTATGGTAATCGCTACAATACACCGCATAATGTTCTACCGCCGGTGAGAACACAGGCGCCATTGGAATGTTGGTTTGCACGTGAACTGACACCGAACGCTTTGCAAGGTATTGGGGAGTCCACATCATCGATAACAGGCCCTTACGCTGAGCCGCGCATGTGGGGACACCCAAACGAACAGGTATAAAGTAGGCCTTCGAACTTCAAGAGCACTCAAATAGGTCTAGCTTTCAAGCTAGACCTATTCCTTATACGTAGGTATCAACGCCCGCTTTTTTCTCCGCAATTTTCTCACCGTCATAGGTTTTGACGACCGCTCCCTCAGAGTTGCGAATCTTGATTTGGTTCTGACTATCCAAGGATGCTGTCAAGTCTCCTTTGCCTGATTTTAGATACCCATTAATGAACTTTGTGGTGTCTTTTAAATGCTGCTGAATATGAGGTTGGTACATTGCGTTGCTGGTTTTCAATGCCTAATGCTCCCTTGGATTGGAAGTATTAACATACTCGAGACGGATGAAAATTAATATCTCAACCAATCACAAATTCTCACTAACGATTAATGCCGTACGGTAATTTTTGGCAAAGATCAAACTACTCGGTCTTTAGCTCGCCAAGTGTAAACTCTAAAATTTCTTGCGCAGCTGAGCGTAATTCTGGGAGATGTGTTTTCAGCTTATCCAACGAGGTACGAAAGCTCGGTGCATGACAAAATAGATAACCAAAACTTAATGCATCGGAGCCAATAGGCACCGATATCGCCACCATACCGTCGACAAATTCTTCATTGTCTTCACCAAATCCTTGTTCAGCAATCCGGCTCAGCTCTTCAAGAAACAGACCATCATTAGTTATGGTCTTTGGTGTGTATTCGGTTAACCCCATGTGTTGTACGACGTTTTCACGAATTGAAGTGTCCAATGAAGCGAGATAAAGCTTACCCGATGCGGAAGCTGCAATAGGGACCGGACTCCCCTCTGCCAAATTGATTTGCAGTGGCCAGTTGCAGTTCACACGCTCAAAGTAGATCATTTCAATACCATTAGGCACTGAAATTCCGCACGTTTCACCAATCGTGTCAGCAAGGCGTTGCAACACCGATGTTCTTTGTTCAGAAAAGCGTTGGTTCTTCAAAATATCATGAGATAAAGACTGCAGGTTCGGCCCCGCAATAACGCGACCAATGATATTTTCTTGGAGATGGCCTAAAACGATAAGCTGGTTGATCAGTTTGTTCGCAGACGCAATTGGCATAGACAGTTGTTCGGCAATAGACTCTCTATTGAGTTGGCCACGGCTGTGAGCCACGATGGCGAGCACTTGTAGTACTCGGTCTAGGGTTGAACCTTTAGTAGTATTTGCCGAACTAGAGCTTGTCATAGAGCTACATTCATCCTTGATACGGTATTCGATATGCTTTGAATAGCCTATTGCTTTTACTGATTAAGTGCAACCGTGTACAAAGCCTAAGTGACAGATATTAAAAGGGCTTGCCGGAGCAAGCCCTGTTCAAGCTAGTTTTGCAATAGTTTCGCATCCCCCCAACTCGCGTGGTCATAACCATTGCCATTTCCGGCATCATTCGCCTTAAGTGTGATGGTCGTAGCGTCTACTGGAATATCAACAGAAACGGATTCTGCGTTATCTGAACCGGTCAACGTCGCACTTTGATAGTACAACACGCCATCTAGTTCTACTTGGAATACTACCGAGCCAGAGTTACCCACTTCGTCATCAACACCAACACTCGCAGTAAAGCGACTGTATTGACCTGCAGAGATGGTATAAGTGATCGTTGAGTTCGCATGTACCCCCAATCCTTTGGCGAAGGTTTGCCCGCCTATTGAAATGGTGGTGCCATCTTGCGCTTCTCGCTCACCATTACTCATATCTTTTTCGATAGAGCCCCAGCCATTGGTCGAGCTGTCTTCCTGTAAGTCACTAAGATAAACGCTCGCTGGCGGTGTGGACGAGCTTCCTGGATCCTCAGTCATAAATAGATTACCCGAACCGTTATCGGCTGGATGAATCCAATTGCTGCCACCGTCTGGGTCATAGGCAAAAGCCAATCCAGTATGAGGTCCGCTGCCACCATTGCCATTACTTAGCCTCAACTCAAACTGATGCCAACCAGGAGATAAGTTTAAGTTGCCAGTCGAGACCCGATCACTCCAGAGGTCACTACTTAGCACCAACTGTCCATCAATCCATAGACGCGTTTTGTCATCATTGTTTTCACTGAAAGAAATCTGACCGTCGGCATCGTAGATATAACCGGTAAACACCTCGGTCGTATTACCAGCAATCGCATCTTCCGTTTCGCTTAATGAGGTTGTTATGGATGTTTTCGGGTTAGCATCGGTTTCATTAATATTGCCCGAAACGGTGCCATAAAACAGCCCAGGAACAGCGGCACCGCCCCCTTCACTTGGTGTGCGAAGCTTAGCGTCTCCCCAAGAACCATGGTCACTACCGACTCCGTCGCCCGCATCACTCACTACTAGCTTGAGCTCCTGCGCGCTACTTGGAATGTTCACTTGCACGTACTCGGCAACATCACTTCCTCGTAATACGCTACTTTGATAAGCCATCACGCCATCCAACCAAACCTCGAACACGACGGAACCTGAACTGCCCGTCTCATCATCAACACCGATGAAAGCAGTAAACTGATCGTAAGTGCCACCCGTCAGGCTGTACGTCACCTCTGAATGAGCATGAACACCGAGTCCTTTGGTAAATTCACTGCCACCAATGGATATCGTTTGACCATCACCCGCAGCGTTTTCACCGACACTGGTGTCTTTTTCAATCGGTCCCCACCCATTGGTTGCGCTGGTTTCCGAAAGATCACTTAGGTAGGTATAGGATGTTGCTTGCGGTGGCTCGGGCACCACTATATCGGGGCCTTCGTATTCAATCTGTTCTAGATAAGCCACCAATGCAGCGCGTTCTGAGTTATCCGCCACGCTATGCTGCGAGCCAATTTGTAACACATCATCCAACGTTGCCGCTTGACCATTATGGAAATATGGCGCGCTACCCCAAAGACCAATCAAACTCGGTGTATCAAAACCCGTACCTACTAATGGAGCTCCGATGCCTTGCCCTGAAGAGGCATCAATGGTACCGACATCGTGCCTTTGCATGTCGGTGTAATACACTCCCGCATGACAAGTGTCACATCCTTTCGAGGTGAACAGCGCCTGCCCCGTTAAGGCTTCAGCTGTTAACGCGCCAGAAGAATCTCGGTGTGGACTTTTAGGGAATTGATTTAAGCTACTGACGTAAAACGCGAGGTTATCTAAGTCTTCACTTTTACCTGATTTCGATGTTCCTAATGGGTTTTCTGACAGGCTAAATAAGGCGTCTACCATAAACCCACGACCACCGAACGCGTAGCGAATATCGTTTTCGAAATCCTGTATCTCGTCAAAATTCGCGGTCCAATGCACTCGACCATTGCCTGTGCCTGTCTTACCCAATAACGAGATAGTGTTTCTTAACCCTTCACCACGGTCGGTAAAGTCCCACACCCTATGGTCGCTATCGCCATCTGCGTGGCAGCTGGCACAAGATATGTAGCCATCTTGAGTCATTCTCGCATCGGCTGCGTTGTAGAAGATCTGTTTGCCGCGTAGCACTCGTGGATGCAGTGTTTCATTCGCCACCACAGAGACTTGTGCCAAGGTTGGAATGTCACCTCGATCGGTCAAAAACGCATTGACGTCATGCACAGACACCGTTCTTGACATAAAGTTGTGAACAAATAATATCGACCCTGATAGTACGAGCCCTCTTGGTGCTAAGCCAGTATCAAAAATCTCCCCAGCTCTGTTTAAGTTGTAGGTATTGCGAATCTCAATGCTATTTTGACCTTCTACCGCAATAAAAATTAGGTCGCCTATATCGCTGAATACGGCCGCTTTGGGCTGTGCACGATCATCAATATCTAAGGCATTATCCATCACTGTTTTCGAATTGAGATCGAGTCGGTTAACCACAGCTCGAATCGTCGTTTCAAACGTCAGCGTTTTGGTTTCATCACCTTCTAAATAGGGACCACGATCAACGTTTGCTTTATTAGATGGCAGCCAAGCACTATATCCATCCGGCGAAATTGCGACGGAACCAAGGTAGTTAGCAATGCCTCGGCTTCTATCTGGGCCATCTATTGTTGTCGTATCTTTAGCGATAAGATAACTCTGGTCGATGGTCATACTGGATGCATCAACCGCGACAACTTCCGCGTTAGCTTGAGGCGAAACAAAGCGTGTCACCAGAACCTGTGATGATGAACTGTCAACCGCAATGCCTCTTGCGCTCTGACCAACATCCACTGTTGCCACGATAGCTTTGGTGCTTGGGTCGATCTTGAGCAACTTACCACTTGCCTGCAGCGACACAAAAGCGTTAGTGCTATCTGGGGAGAAAGCGATGCCGTATGGCTGAGACGCTCTTGGCAGCACAATCGTATCCACAAACTGGCCAGTATTTGTCAGCACAGTGATACTAGCATCTGCCTGATTAACTACCCATAAATTGCCATTAGGCGCTACCGCTAGAGTTCTCGGCTGATCACCCACCGCAGCTTCCCATAATTTGCCGTACGGAGCGGTGTTTTCGATAGCACTGACGGTATCGTTGTCTTCGTTAACCACGACAACCTGGCCATTGGCTTCCACTATGGTTGATGACGCCGTTGGCGAGGCCGTTGTTGGTTGACGATATACTGTGATGGGTACCGACTTACTACTCTCAAACACGCCATCAGCCGTGGTTTCTTTAATCGTCACCACCGCAGACCAATGGTTTGGCTGATTGTAGGTATAACTCGCGTTTCCGCTGGTCGAAAACGGTGTCGAACCACTCCCATCGCCAAAGTTCCAAGAATACTCCAGACTGCCCCCTAACAAAGGTGTCGTAGAAGCAGACACATTAACACTACTACCTAGTGTCACTTTATCATTGGCTGACAAGCTCACATCGTGGCCGACTTGTGATCCCGTCGCAAAGCGATATTCAGTACGAGCCATTGGGTTGCCAGCAAAGTCCTCAATACCTTCAAGTACGACTTCGTAAATACTTTCCGCTTCCAGTGCTTGGGATGGAGTAAAGTGGATGAATCCGAGGTTGGTGCTGTACTCCCCTTGAAGCGGGGTTGAACTACCGATTTTGGTGACAGTAAACGAGCTACTATTGACCGATTCCATCAACACGCTATCTGATAACGCCACACCAATACGGGTCGATAAAGGTTGCAGTGTCGCGTCGATCGCTGGGTTAGCGGCGGATATATAAGGAGGAACATTGTCCGGCATACTTTGATGTGCAATCAAACCACTGCCAGAACCATGGTCGTTTCCAACCCAAACTAGGTTACCAAATGGGAACACCTGACCATGGTCAGTGTTGCTGCTTGTGGCATTCAATGAGCTGCGCCCAAGTTCACGTATATTGTTGATATCACTGACATCTAATACCGCAATATCGTCTTGGTTACCCAAAAACAACTTGTTGTCTTGAACGTTACAATAAAGATTTTCGAATCCAGTCAGTTTTTCATTAACTAACGTCATCGGGTTAGTAGTCGTGTCATAGACACGCAAATAGTCATTGGTGCTTCGCGCTCCGAAATACGCATATTTGCCATCCCAACATGAAGCATAGTACTTCTCTGGTAGGCGATTAACCGTCTTAACTAAGGTTGGGTTAACCGGATCATCTATGTTGAGCATGGAAAAACCTGCCGTCCCTTCCATGCTGGAAATGAACATTCGGTTACCCAGCGCAAAGAGTGGTCCTATGTTGAATCCGCCCAGTTCCGAGTTCGGCACCGTTTTCACTAGTGTTGGGTTACTCATGTCACTGGTATCAACAATGGTTAACCCTGCATTGCCACGAGCAATATAAAGATAAGGAGCTTGCCAAAAAAGCTGCCAAGAGACGTTGTTGTAATCACCGAAGTTCACGCCAGAGATCGCCAATTTCGACAAGCGCACAGGATTAGTCACATCCGACCAATCCCAGATTTCTATCCCCTTTCCCGTTTGGATGGCAATGGTGTTATTCTCCCCCAAGCCAAACGAGTGCGGCTCTCTGAACTCCGCTGTTCTTAACCCATCACCAGTACGGTTTAGATTGGCAAGATCCGGTTCATATACTGTTTTAACGAGTTGCATGGCTTTGGGGTTAGAGACATCCAGTGCGATCCAACCTCCCGGCCCACCGCCACTATCAGGGGCAAAGACTCCAACCATATAGCCGTTGAGCATGGTCATGACGTTTACGCCATAGTGTTTTCTGCCAGGATAGTCGGGGGGAAGAAAATTAGTGGTATCGTCAACGAGTGGACTCGATACATGAGTAAACGCCTCTGATGATCCGTAGGTAAGGTTACCCAATCCAGGGCCTTGTGCAGCATTTGCTGCGGCAATAAACGAGGTACTGCATAGTCCCGCTAATACACTGCTCACAACAGGGCGACGCCAAGTCTCAAGAGACTTTATCAAGCGATTGGCTTTCATCGCCTTCTCCTTGTTTTTTATGGTCACTAAACAAAGCTCACTTCTCATAGAAAAGTGAGCACTTAAAAAACATGAAGAGGACAGGCTCGCCTACCCAATCAATCCAAAAAATAGACAGTTTATCTTGTTGACTCGCTGCCCAAATTTAAGCAAACCTACCACACACCTCCTCACGTCAATGCGTTATTTCATAGTTGGCATGACGAATTCGGCTTGAGTCTGTGTGCTGTCCTTTGAACCGACTTTCACATCCGATTCGGGCCAACGTGTAGTGATGGTTTTCATTCGAGTAAAGAATCGAACGCCGTCAGGACCGTGCATATGCAAAGGGCCAAACAGTGAACGCTTCCAACCGCCAAAACTGTGGAATGCCATTGGCACTGGAATAGGCACATTTACTCCGACCATACCGATCTGAACATTGGCGGAGAAATCTCTTGCGGTATCACCGTCTGCAGTAAAGATAGCCGTGCCGTTGCCATATTCATGGTCGTTTATGATTTGCAGAGCTTCTTGATAGGTTTTGACTCGAACAATGCAAAGCACTGGACCGAATATTTCTTCTTGATACACAGTCATGTCGGTGGTCACATGGTCGAACAAGGTACCACCAACGAAAAAGCCATCGCAGGACTTAGCCAGTTCTAGATCTCGACCATCAACAAGTAAAGCCGCGCCCTCTTCCTGACCCTTTTGAATGTATCCGCAAACTTTTTGCTTATGCTCTTTGGTAATCAAAGGTCCCATATCGTTTTCAATCGCTTGACCGTAACCGGGTCCTACTTTTAACGTGGCTAACTTATCTTGAAGGTGACGAGCCAATGCATCGCCCGTCTCATCACCCACAGCGACGGCAACCGAAATCGCCATGCAGCGCTCTCCAGCGGCTCCATAAGCTGCACCCATCAGCGCATTCACTGCACCGTCAATATCGGCATCCGGCATGACCACCATATGGTTTTTCGCACCACCTAGGGCTTGAACGCGCTTGCCGTGTTTCGCGCCTTCAGAATAGATGTATTCTGCAATCGGCGTTGAACCGACAAAGCTAACAGCTTGAATTCTTGGGTCTTGCAGTAACGTATCTACCGCTTCTTTATCCCCTTGAATCACATTAAAAACACCATCAGGTAATCCCGCTTGTTTCAGAAGGTCAGCAATAAACAGAGGCGCGGAGGGATTTTTCTCTGACGGTTTTAAGATAAAGGTGTTGCCCGTTGCGATGGCAATGGGAAACATCCACATAGGAACCATCACTGGGAAGTTAAATGGTGAAATCCCGGCCACCACTCCAAGCGGCATCATTTGCGAGTGCGAATCGACACCAGTTCCAACATTTAGGCTGTGCTCGCCTTTTTGCAGATGTGGGATTCCACAGGCAAACTCGACCACCTCTAGCCCTCGAGTTATCTCACCTAATGCATCACTAAACACCTTGCCATGTTCACGGCTGATGATATTCGCCAGTTCATCACGATTCTGTTCTAACAGAGTTTTGAACTTGAACATCACTCTGGCGCGATTAAGCGGTGTGGTTTTAGCCCAAGAGTCAAACGCTGCCTGTGCAATGGTAATTGCCTGCTCTACTTCCTGTTTTGAGCACAGTCCAACTTGGTTCTGCACTTCACCTGTAGCAGGGTCATAGACAGGCAAATGTCGTTCCGACTGACTTTCAACATATTGATTATTAATAAAACTACTGATCATGTTTTCATCCTTGTTTAGTATTCTGAGGCTTAATTGAGGAAATTCAGGCGCTACCAAGCGGCTTTATACAGCTCGATCACTTCTTCTTTGTTCGGAATTCGAGGATTGTTGTTAGGCGATCCAGAAGCCAGAGCTTGCTCAGACATGATGTCGAGATTTGACCAAAACGCCTGTTTATCAATGCCAAAATCGCTCATGGAAGGCACGCTTAAATCCTGATTGATCTGCTTAAGTTCCAGCAGTAGCGCAGCGACTGCATCGTCGTCATTGGTGCTCGCATCAACCACTCCCATTGCTCTTGCACACTCGGCATAACGAGTTTTAGCCGCAGGAATCGAATATTCCGTGACCGTCGGCAATAACATGGCGTTGCTCATACCGTGAGGCACATGAAAGTGCGCGCCAATTGGGCGGCTCATGCCATGTACCAAGGCAACAGATGCGTTAGAAAACGCAATGCCTGCGAGCGTCGCGCCGAGCATCATTTGCTCTTTGGCATCTTTATTGTCGGGATTATTGACGGCTTCACGCAGATTTGGCGCGATAAGTTTCATCGCCAATAGCGCTTGCTGATCAGTAAACAGACCCGACTTTCCACTGACATAGGCTTCAATGGCGTGAGTTAACGCATCAATTCCGGTATCCGCTGTGATGCGCTCCGGAGCCGTCATTGTTAAAGTAAAATCAATGATGGCGGCTGATGGAATAAGACCTGGTCCCATACAAAGCAGCTTTTCGTCGTTGGTTTCGTCGGTAATAATGGTCACTTTGGTGACCTCCGAGCCCGTTCCCGCCGTCGTTGGAATCGCAATCAACGGCATAATTGGCGAAGTCACGATATTAGGTACACTGTAATCTCGAATTCGACCTTGGTGCTCCGCAAGCAAAGCAATCGCTTTAGCACTATCAATCACACTGCCACCGCCTAGCGCGATGACGCCATCATAATGCCCATCAATCACCTTATTTACCGCTGGAAGTATCGACGCCTCTGTTGGTTCTGGAACGGTATCCGTGAAAACATCCGCCTCAACACCAGCTTGATTCACGAAGGACTTTAGCTGGTCGACCTGGCCTAAGGTTTTCATCACTGGGTCAGATACAATCATGACTCGGCGACAACCCAGTTGGATAGCTATCTCTCCCGCTCGCGCTGTTGCGCCTTCGCCTACCTCTAAAAGCTTTGGCAAAACAATAGATTGACTCATAATTCACCTCACAATTTATATCGATACATTTCGTATCATTATTTAAATTAATTTATTCAGGACGTAACAAGTCCCCACAACTTTGCTGTGGCAAATTCTTGTTAGTCGCTAACTAGCTAGACCTGTCGCTTGAGATAATCAAGGTTCAATCAACCCAATGAACGTAATGCATCTCTCAGAAGACTGTACTTACTATATCGAGTCGCAAAGAACTCCGAGCGTTTAGTATTAGGCACATAACGCTTATCGGGCTGCGGCTGAGGGCTTAGTCGCTCAGTCTGACTTTCAGTAACAGAACTCATCGCCAGTTGCGCCACGCCTTTTGCCCCGACCTCGTTACAATTTGTCGACGTCACCGTGACGCCCAATATGTCTGCAAACAACTGACACCAATATTCACTTCGAGAAGCGCCACCGCTAATGGCAATTCGATCCACGTCATACCCTGCCGATCGCAGTCTTTGGATATGCTCAAGGTGGGCAAATACAATACCCTCATAAAAGGCGTAGACCACGTGAATGTCCTGATGCCAACCCTTCAAACCAAACAGATTGGCCGATTGGCTATCTTGCCCGGTCGAACCATAGAGATACGGATGGAACATGGGTAGCGTTGGCATTAATTCGACATCTTCCAATTGGCGATTAAACTGTTCGAAAATATTGTTGCCATTACTCGCCTCATGTTCTCTTCGCTCTGAGAAAAATCGCTCCACCAGCCACTCTAAATTGGATGCTGAGCAGGTGCTGGACTCTATGGCTAAGTATCGATTCTCAGCAAATTTGCACGCCATAAATACCTCTTCAGGCGGCAGCTCATCAGTCACTACCTGATTGATATTCCATGTGCCAGCGACGACCGAGGTATCAGCTAACGCACTGGCTTGTGAACCATAGGCGCATGCCACTACATCGAACAGACCCGCAATGACAGGCGTCCCCGCTTTAAGCTTTGTTATACGTGCAGCGTCTTCAGAGACTGTTCCTATCACTTGATTACTTTCATAAATCGGCGGCAACTTGGTGCTAATGTCTGCCAACTGGTAGTGATTTAGAAGCGCAAGAGACACTGAGTCAGTTTCAAAATCGAACAAACCCGATGCAGTGATATCTCCCCATTCTGTCGCGCACTGCCCTGTAAGGCAGTAGTTCACATAGTCTTTGCAAAACAGCACCTGACCGATTTTTTGAAACGTTTTTGGTTGGTGCTTCTGTAGCCATGTAAGTAACACTGCTGTTTGAGATGGCCACACGCCTTGCCGATTGCGCTTTTTGAGGTCTGTGAATCCCTTAGATGCCTGTAGCAAGGTGACTTCGCTGGCAGCGCGATTATCCAGAGACTTAATACCAAGTAATGGCTTTAGTTCAGTATCAAGCAGATATAACCCATTCCCATGACCGCTGGTTCCTAGCGCGATAATTTGACTGCTGTCCACACCGGTTTGCTCAATCAACTTAGCGATCACCTCTGCGCATAGCGACCAACATTGGTTTAAGTCCGCTTCGGTGTGGTCTGGTTGAGGGATATGAGTCGGATAATTATTGGCTACAGCACCTATCTCGCAGCCATGCTCATCGAACAATGCCGCTTTGATCGCCGTGTTACCACAATCAATTCCTATCGCATATGACTTCATATCCCCTCCTTGCTTTAGTTCTGTATCTGCTATTTATCGCCAATGTAGATGTTCATTGCTTCTGAGGTAGACGCACCGTTGTGAATCATCGCCATCAAAGCATCGACAACGCGGCTTGGATTTGGGTGTTGATAAATGTTGCGTCCATACACCATGCCAAGCGCACCCTGATCGAGCAGTGCTCGCGCTTTGCTAAACACAGATTCAATATCTTCACGTCCACCGCCACGAACCAATACCGGGCACCTTGCCGCCTCAACCACTTTATGGAAGTCTTCCGCTTGGCTAGTTGGGTCAGCCTTGATAATGTCAGCACCTAGCTCACGTGCCATACGCACCAAGGTGACAATCTTTTCGCAGTCACCATCGACCATATAAGCCTGTCCTTGGCTGTTAGGCTGCATCACCAAGGGTTCGATCATCAGTGGCATACCGTATTTCTCACACTCAGCTTTGACCTTACTTATGTTGGCAACACATTGCTTAAACAAGTCAGGTTCATCAGGCAGCATGAATAGGTTCACTACAACGCATGCCGCATCCATTTGAAGGGCTTGAATAAGAGGCTGCTCCGCATTTTGTAGTAGTGCCCACATGTGGCGGTGACGCTCTGCGTTATATGGGTTACCCAAATCGATTCGCATGACCAGTGCAGGTTTGTCTTTGCCATCGACAGTTTGCAGTAAGTCAGCTTGACCCGCATTCATCTGAATCGCATCTGGCTTGGCATCCACTAGTTGTTTTACCACTGAAGACATGTTTTCTAGCCCATCTAAAAATGAAGGCTCGTTGCACACGCCGTGGTCGATAGCCACATCCAAACAACGCCCTTGCTTAAATAGGCGATTCATCCTGACTTTACTGGTTAAATACATACTCTTCTCCATCTAATAGTTGTTCATTTTCCGTAACGGTAGGTTGTAATGTGGGTTTTGAAACTTTTGGTAAGGCGTCCAATTCAACGCCATGGAAATCCAGCAACACTTGCTTCGATTGAGCTCTATCTTTATCGCGTTCGCTTTGACTCCAAGAAAAGTGGTCAGCGACCAAATTGGAAATCTCCTCGAAGCTCTCCTCAGTTAACTTGCCTTCAATCGCTATCGAGGTACGGCGAAGCAGCACATCCAACGTTGTCGATACATACTCACGTTCCAGAATGAACTTGAGCTCGCCTTGGGTGTAGTCATCGAGTGACGACAGCGCTTTATCTTGTGTTCCTTGAAGTGCACCAAGCAGTGATTCACAGGCCGTGCCGTAGCGCTGAAACCAAGTTTCCATTTGGCGTTGTGAATATTGCGGATGACGCTCACTTAATGAGGCTAAGTAAGTCGCTTTTGATGAATCAGTGACAGGGTAACCCTTACCACCACCTATTGCTCTTTGTTTGGTATCGCAAACTCGCGTTTTACCTAATGATGCTAAAAGTTCATCTGCCACTTCCTCACCAAAGGCACGGAACGTTGTCCACTTGCCTCCGATAAGCGAATAGATAAGAGTGTCGCCAATCTTGTCTTGTTTCAATGAATGACTGCGGGGGATTTGCCCTGTGGTCGAGGTATTGACTGACGGAAGTGGTCTCACACCACAGAACTGATAGACGATCTGCTCACGACTGATATCCAGGTTTGGTAGCACGCCTCTAAGTGATTCGATAATGTAATCAATTTCTTCGTCAGTACAACGCACCGATTCAGGGTTGCTCACGGGGATATCCGTCGAGCCGATCAGTACTTTTCCGAAATACGGGAACAAGATACAAACTCGTCCTTCACTGTTTTCATAAAACAGCATATTGCCATCCAGCTCAGCCAGCAGATCTGCGTTATCGACGATGATATGTGACCCTTTTGTCCCCTGCATATACTGGCTAGGTGCAGTCAGTAATCCATTGGTCGTGTCGACCCAAGCACCTGTCGCGTTGACCACATGGTGCGTTTTAACTTGAATAGACTCCGCAGCGTCGTGATTAGAAATCGTCAACTGCCCCTGCTCTAACCCAGAGACCATAGTGTAATTGAGTGCAACGCCACCCGCTTCTACCCCTTCTTGAATCAATTCCAAGGCGAGGCGCTCGGGTGAGCTAATCCACGCATCAAAGTATGTGGCACTGCTCTTTACGTCCCCCCCCATCATCGGCCAGCGTTTTTGTGTTGAGCGAGATGAGTGCATCTGGTGATTTGGCATCAATTGGTCACGCTTGGTGAACCAATCGTAAAGACTCAGCCCAATTTTGATGACCACAGAGCCACGCTGTGAAGGCTTGTCTTTCAATCCTAAGAACTTAAACAGGCCGTCAAACATACCCGACCAAGTAGAGAAAATAGGAATGGTGGTTTCTAAAGGAGCAACAAAATGAGGCGCGTTATCAAGTAGGCGATTTCGCTCATAGAGTGCTTCTTTCACCAATTGAAACTCACCATTTTCTAGATAGCGAAGTCCGCCATGTATCATGCGAGATGGCGCAGCACTGGCCTTAGAACAAAAGTCATCTTTCTCGACTAACAAGACCTTCACACCTTGCAATGCCAGTTCTCGAAAAACGCTAATACCATTTATTCCTCCGCCAATGACCACGACGTCAAAGTTACTATTCTCTTTTAATCGCCTAAAGGCGGTTGAGTTGTTATTCATTGTTGCTCCCTGCCACTGTTTTCCGCTTTCCTTACGATGCGTCGCTACGCCAATTCCAACTCGCCAAAAAACTCATGGGATTTTGCATCAATAAACTTCACCTCTTCCTGAGATAGCACCACACTTCCTGCTGCGGCATTTTCTATTGCTTGAGCTGCATTTCGTGCACCACAGAGAGCATAAGTGATGCCTGGCTGTTGCAGTGTTGCGGCAATCACTAGCTGTGCAACACTTACATTTTTCTGGCGAGCAATCGGCTCAATGGACTGACAGAACTTTTGTACCCAACGGCGGTTTTCGATAGTAAACATAGGATCAGTGATGCGCTGATCATCGCCAGTGAAAACACGTTCAGGTGTGATTTTTCCGCTCAGCAGCCCCATAGCAAGTGATGAGTAGCTCAGGCAGGCGACGTTAGTTTTGATGGTTGACGGCAACAAAGTTTGCTCTAACTGACGCTCGATGAGGTTATATTTCTCCTGCACCGCGTCGACAACGCCTGTTTGTTGATACTGTTCCAACTCCGCTTGATTAGCGTTGCTGATCCCGATGGCGCGGATCTTACCGGCTTTCTTTAGCGCCAATAATGCTTCCATGGTTTCAGCAATCGGCGTGGTTGGGTCTTGCCAGTGGGTAATGTAGAGATCGAGATAATCCGTTTGCAGACGTTTTAGGCTTTGATCCACTTCATGTTGGATAGCATCAGCACCAAGGTAACGATGCACTGGCTTGCCATTCTCATCAAAAAAGTGATTACCTTTATTGGTATGCCAAACCAAACCACATTTGGTTGCCAATACCACCTTGTCGCGGCGTCCTTTGATTGCCTTACCCACTATTTCTTCAGACACACCAAGTCCATACGCTGGAGCGGTATCAATTAAAGACACGCCGTGATCTAAAGAAGCATGAATGGCATCAATGGAGGCTTTCTCATCTGTTCCACCCCACATCCAACCACCCATTGCCCACGTGCCAAGACCGATGACTGATGCTTGAATACCTGAATTTCCGATTTCTCTAGTTTGCATGTTGATTCCCTATTCTGCTTGTTCTAATACACTGGCGACGGTGTCTTCGTCCGAGACTAACCCGTTGATCAATCCGCCTCTCAATGCCGCTAACATGGCAGACACTTTAGAGCGAGTTGCTGCTACACCGAAACTGTGTTCGATGTTATCGAGTTCTTGAAGATTGAGGCCGATAAGTTTTTGGTTGATGTGTTCTGCGCATTTATCGCCTTGTGCATCATAAAGATGGGCCAGTACTTCCCCTTTACATTGGGCGCTGATCAGCGTTTCAGTTTCATGGCCACTTAACGAGCGCAGGTCATAGTAGCTGTCACTTTCACTGGCGACGGAACCAATACCCACCAAGGCAATATCTGCGTTTCGAGCCAAGTCGAGAACATCTTTAATGCTACGCATCTCCATCAAGATGTTGCGCTGTTCGTCGGTATCTACAAAAAGCGGCGCGTGGAGTTGGGTACTTGTTCCACCCAGCTTTTCTGCCAATTTGCTTGCTAGGTAGTTCACATCTGTGAAGTGGTGCCCCTGAATACCCCCTGTAGCCGGAACCACTCTCACATTCGGAAAGTGCATGGGTTTTAGCTGCTCAACAATCTGCGCCATGGTTTTACCCGCACTGATGCAAATAATGCTGTCTGGCTTTATGGTTTCTATAAGTAGTTCACCTGCTGCCTGTGCCACTTGGCGAGTAACGACTTCGTCATCCTGGCTGAGACTTGGCTGAATCACCGCAGTTTTCAAGCCAAATTTTTCCAACAAGCGTTGTTCTAATGTATGCGTTCTTTCTTGTGGAAGCTTTAAGGTAATCTCAACTAGACCATCATCATGCGCTTGCTTAATGACACGATTCACTTTCGCTGTGGACAACCCAAGCTGCTTAGCAATATCCGACTGGCTGCGATTTTCCATATATCGCAACGTTAAGATCTTTGCTGTCTGTCTCAATATGTCGTCACGTTCGTTCATCGTCATATCTCTACCTTTATTACTGCTTTCTTGCCTTTATATAGGCTTCACATTTCGTTAACACTCAATAGCTTTTTATCTTGGCAATCTTGGTTAACAAGGTGTGAAATTTATTTCATCTGAGTAAAAAGTAATCATAGAAAAAGAGTTTTACAAGTTAAAATGATACCAATCGTATCGTTTTGACCATTTAAGTGCGTCAGATCACAAATAACAACCAAAGTGATACGTATTGTATCGATATAGCATTGACCGGCTACATTTTGTTCACTACCTTTTAACACGTGAAATATATTTCACCTGTCTGAAAGATAATTCACATCATCGAGAACAACGTGTTGTGCTGCTTTTGGCTTAATAAGAACCAAGCTGTTTTATAGAGGCGAAGCAGATGTTGCTCCAAAGACGACGAGTGAATAGCAAATAAAAATGGAGAAAATTATGAAGTCAGTGACTTTGAAAAAAATATTTAATAAAGGACTTATCGCTACGAGTATTATTGTCGCTTCAAGCCTAGCTGCCACAACACATGCAAACGAACGAATCGCGTTTTTCGTTTCTGATTTGTCTAATGTATTCCACCAATCTCAAGCGACGGAAGCAAAGCGCTACGCAAAAGAGAAGTACGGTGCTGAAGTGGTTATCTTCGATGGTAAAGCCGATTCAGCGGTAATGACGCAAAACGTTGACCAAGTAGCAGCAGGTGCATTTGATGGTGCCTCACTTCATATATGGGATGGCGAAGCAGCGACACCAGGTGTTGAAGAAGCATTAGAAGAGAACATCGCTATGACGTCTTTCTTTAGCCCAATCACTGATACCGGCATTCCAACGGCTCGAAGTGATGAAGCGACCGTTTCTTTCGATATGGGCGCACAAATGGCAAAAGCATGGAAGGAAGCGAATCCTGACAAGCCAATCGTCATGGTTCAACTCGGTTGGCCAAACCATACTGAGGTAAGTTCTGGTCGAACTAACCCATTTGCAGAAGGTGTGCTTTCGGTTGATCCAACAGCGAAAAACCTAGGCGCTCTTGATGCTAGCGGCGGCCAAGAAGCTGCGAAACAGATCATCGTTGACCTTCTTACTCAACAGCCAGAAGTTAACTTAATTTATTCCGAAGCCTCTAACTTAACCGTTGGCACAATGGCAGGTCTTAACCAGCTAGGCCGCGGCAAGTTCAAAGATGGCAAACCGGTGACAGAGATCGTTGCCAGTGTTGACTTTGACTCGGTCGAATTTGGTCAAATCTATGACCCTGAATCAAGCCTAAAAGTCTCTATGGGTCTTCCACCGATTGAGACAGCACGTGGTCGTATCGACTTGGTTATGGACGTAATCAACAAAAAAGTCGCTCCGACAAAAGATCAAGCAGAAGAGTTCTTCTACAAGGCTTACACCATCTCTTACTGGTCAATGCCAAAACCTGATGCAGAGCAATGGCTAGACGCTCAGTTCAGCAACTAACCTAGGCTTAAGGTCGGCGGCTAGACCGCCGACCTTATATGTTACTCATTTATTCAAAATCTCAGTGTTAAGGAAAAACTCGCTTCATCTGTCATGTCATCTGTGGCCTAGCAGTATCGAAGGTGCAACCACTGAAGGAGAGATCATCTTGAATAGTCACAATTCAACACCTGTATTATCAATTGAAGGGCTGATTAAAGACTACCCCGGTGTTCGGGCAGTTAACGATGTGAGCTTTGCAATTGAACGAAGTACCGTTCACTGCTTGATTGGCGAGAACGGCGCAGGAAAATCCACATTGGTAAAAATGATCACCGGTGCTATTCAGCCTACTCAAGGCGTAATGAAAGTGAACGGTAAGGATTACCGACCTACTGGCACTCAGTCAGCACGTGAATCGGGAATCGCCACTTTATTCCAAGAGCTACACGTCGTTGATGAATTGACTGTACTTGAAAACTTAACGCTGGGTATGGAACAGAGCCGATTCGGCTTTTTAATTAAATCAGATCTAGAGGATCGCGTAATCGAGACCTTAGCGACCATCGAGCCATCTATCGACCCATATGCTCGCGTCTCGACCCTAGGTGTCGCTCAAAAGCAGATTATTGAAATTGCACGTGCCGCTTCATCTGGCGCGAACGTCATCATTATGGATGAGCCAACAGCTGCGTTGTCGGAAAGAGAAGTCGAAAGACTTTTTACCGTTATTCGTAGGCTACAAGAACAAAGCGTGACGGTTATTTATATCTCTCACAAACTGGATGAGATTTTGACCCTAGGCGACCGCGTCACCGTCATGCGCGATGGCAAACACATCGCAACCAAACCCATGTCTGAAGTCGATGGCCGCGCAGAGCTTATCGATATGATGATTGGTCGAAGCATCATGCACGATTATTCCCCGCGCGACGCCATTACCGATGAAGTGTTCCTGGCGGCGCAGCGCCTTAATAACCACCGCCTCAAAGATGTCTCGTTTGATATCAAAAAAGGCGAAATCGTTGGGTTTTATGGTTTGGTTGGCGCGGGAAAAACAGAAATCGCACGAGCGATATTCGGCGCCGACAAAGTCTCAGGCACAATTCGCCTCAATGGCAAAGATGTGGGTAATTCGCCACGTGAAGCCATTGCTGCAGGTATTGCCCTCGTTCCTGAAGAACGTCGTACTCAAGGCTTATTTACCAATTTAACCATTCGAGAAAATATCCCAGTGATGAATCTACCAAGAATGTCTGACTTCGGGGTATTCAGAGAAGATGATGAGCTGAATGCAGCGATTGATTACGTCGATAAGCTCTCCATTGCCACCAGCTCAATAGAAAAGCACACAGAGAAACTCTCCGGTGGTAATCAGCAAAAAGTGGTTATCGCTAAATGTCTGTTCTCACAGGCAAAGCTTCTTCTACTTGATGAACCCACTCGCGGCGTCGATGTGGGAGCGAAAAAAGAGATCTATGACTTGGTGAAAAGCCTCGCCAACGAAGGCAACTCAGTCGCGGTGTTTTCTACAGAACTCGAAGAGATCTTGGGTGTTTGTGACCGAATCTTCTTACTTTATGACGGTTCACTGGTGTCTGAAATCAAGAATGGACCGAACGTCGACACTAACTTTATTTTAAATGCCGCTACGGGTGGCCTTGAGGAGGCAGTATAATGAACACGTCAGTAAAGCCTAATCACTCGCCAGTCGAGTATCGAAGGGTGAGCGACCAAATGTACATCACCTTGTTAGTGGCATTTGTCGCTATCGGACTCTTTCTTGTTGCGTCAGCGTTTGTCCCGAACTTTTTCCAAGTTCAAAACATGCTTAACCTGATTACCAATAACTGGGCAGTAATTTCTCTTGGTGTTGGCGTCTCTTTCTTGTTGATTTCAGGCAACTTTGACCTATCCGTTGGCGGTATTGTTGCGCTTTCAGGCGTGCTATCGGTTTGGTTTGCTCAAGCCATAGGTGGCGGTTCTGCTCTGTCCACAGGTTTAGGCTTACCTTATTGGTTAGCCGTGGTCGGCGCTTTAATGGGTGCACTGGCTATCGGTGGTCTAAACGCTCTGTTCGTCGTGAAGTTTCGCATCCCATCAATCATCGTCACGCTGGGTACTATGATGGTGGCGAGAGGTATCGCTCAGGTGATTACTCAAGGTTCGCAACGCAACACCAATTTGCCGGAGGAGTTTGGCTTGCTAGGCAATTTGAAGGTGTTTGGCACCTCAATGCAATTCCCCGTGCTGTTTATGCTCATTCTATTTTTTGTCGCCATTTTTATTGAGCGTAAAACCGTGTTTGGCCGCATCACCTATTGGATTGGCGCCAACCCTGAAGCCGCCAAGCTGTCAGGTATCGACAATTCAAAACACATTACTTACCTCTATCTATTTAGTGCACTAGTAGCCGGCATTGTTGGCATCCTGCTCTCCTCAGAGTTTAAGTCAGGCTTTTCTAATCGTGGTTTACTGATGGAGTTTGACGCATTGGTTATTGCGCTACTTGGCGGTATTGCTATTGCTGGCGGCTTCGGTTCTGTCATTGGCATGTTCTTTGGTGCCATTATCTTGGCGGTGGTAACCTCGGCTGCAACTGGGTTAACTCTCTCACCGGATTGGCAATTCATACTCAAAGCAGTCGCCGTTTTCTTAGCAATTACTGCTCAAACTTGGGCACTGTCCCTTAGAAACAAATAAAGAGGGGAAACGTTATGTCCGATTCAACCAAATCACTTAATTCATCATCTGCCCCGTCACCAGTACCATCACCTGCACTGGGCGGACAAGTGGCCGAGTTTTTCCGTAACTATTACATCTACTTTGTATTAGCAGCGATTGTTATTTTTCTAAGTAGCGTTAACTTAGATCAGTATGCACTGTTTGAGCGCGGAAACTTTCTTTATAAGAAAAACGTCATCAACATTTTACGTGTCTCCGCACCACTGTTAGTGCTTGCCGGCGCATTTACCTTGCTAATGGTTTCGGGTTACATCGACTTATCCGTTGGTAGCACCATGGGACTCACTGCGGTCATATATGCCCTCCTCGCCATCAATGGTGTTCCAATGTGGGCGGCTTTCTCCATTACCGTGTTTTGTGGTGTATTGCTGGGCGCTTTCAACGGCTTGTTAGTGGTGAAGTTTAATATTACGCCCGTTATTGCCACTTTGATTACCCTGAGTTTATATAAAGGCATCGCACTGCTTCTAGTAGAAGATGGCGTGTCAGCCATCAAGTCCATGGGCGATCTAAAAATGCCAGCATGGTTTAACGACTATGGTCGCGATGCTGTTTTACTTGGTTTGCCAATGGCATTTTGGGTAGCGGTGGGGGTTACGGCTTTGCTCATCATCCTGCAAAACCGTTCTTTACTAGGTAAATACGCCGCAGCGACGGGTGGTAACCCAACGGCGGCTAAATTATCAGGTATTAAGACTGGGCTAGTCGTCTTCACGCTCTACGCCATTGTCGGTGCAACAGCTGCGCTTGCGGGGATTGCTCGTTCAAGCTTTATGTCGCTGGGTGACCCGCTGTCGGGTGATGGTATGGAGTTGACCGCGATTCTTGTGGTGTTAATTGGTGGTACAGCGTTTAGTGGCGGTGAAGGCAAAGTACTGCGTTCATTTGTTGGTGCATTGATTATCATGACCTTAACCGTCGGGATGCTCACTCTCGTACCTGCCTACTACCAAACCTTGGTAATTGGTGGTGCGCTATTAGCAGCGGCGGCGTCAAATCACTTGGTAAGCCGAAAGCGTAACCAAGGCTAATATTCATTACAACCTAAAGAGCCAACACGTGCGCCTAGCCCTGTTGGCTCTTACTATTTGGAATAGCTTTTCCCTACTTCTATCTATCTACTTCTACTTCCATTCTTTTACTTAAAAGGTCTACTACCCTGATTTTTCGAATAAAATTGTATATGCTTAATGCAAGAAATTGACATTCAACAGGTGAAACATGGACGTTTTACGCATCATTTTACTGTTCTCGACGATACTGCTGACAGGCTCATTAAGCGCTGAAGAAAATAGCTATTGGCAATTTGACAGTGATAATGACGGAATCACTATCTACACTCGAGAACATACCGATGGCTTAGTCGAAATCCGAGCGCAAATGTTTACACCAACAACTTATAGCGCCTTCTTAACCTTATTAGAAGATAGTGAAAACGTCCCCAACTGGATAGATAACGCCAGCCATAGCCGAGTGTTAAGGCAAATATCAATCAACGAAAACATCGTTTATACCCAGTTTAAAGCGCCTTGGCCAGCGAGAGACCGCGATATGGTTACCTACTCGAAGTATTGGGTCGACGATTATGGTTTCACCATAGAAATTAACGATGCTCCTGAATCTTCATTGCCGATCCAAGAAGGCTATATTCGCATTACCTCTGTCGATGCGAGTTGGAATCTACAAAAATTGACTAATGGTACGACACTTATCGAATACAAAGCCTATGCTGACCCTGGCGGAATTTTACCCGACTGGTTGATGAATAAACTCTCGACCCAAAGTGCTAGAGCGACGTTCAATAATCTAAGAAATCAGTTACCGAGGTACCAACGCTACTCTCATCCATATCTGAAAGAATGAGCCCAATCAATACATTAATGATCCATCTCTCTTCATCTTTAGTATCAATGTTGTGAATTAATCTCCCCTCCACTCTCCATCACAGGGTCTTTTGTGCTATGATTCGCGCCCTCGCTGGTTGGCGCAGTGAAATAAGAGAAAACCGCAGTGTTCAAAGCGGTCATTAAGCAAGCGTGAGATAGAATATGAGTTGTGAACTGGTTGTTGTCGTCGATAAATTTGGGAAACCAATCGGTACCGAAGAGAAGCTGGAAGCCCACCGTTTAGGCCTTAAACATCTGGCTTTTTCAGTGCTTATTTATCGTTATAACGCTGGCCAACTTGAGTTCTTACTTCAGAAACGCGCGATCAATAAATATCACAGTGGTGGATTGTGGAGTAATACCTGCTGTTCACATCCACGTCCAGATGAAGAGATTATCTCGGCTTCACAACGTCGTCTTGTCGAAGAGCTTGGCATAACGACCCCACTCGAACTCATCGATATTGGTACCGTTAGTTATTGTGCTAAATTCAGCAATGGTTTAACTGAGAATGAACTTGATCACGTGGTTATTGCTGAATCGAACAAGGTCGAATTCAACCTTAATGCAGACGAAGCAGAACTGTGTGAATGGTGGCAGCAGTCTGATATCGAGCAAACGATGAAGGCGGAGCCAGCAACCTTCAGTGCATGGTTTCGGTTAGTTTTAGAGAAAACGACTCATCATCTAAGTAATTAGAATGACCATTTGATGTTGGCAAACAGCAGTGTTGAGGGGGTTGCTCCAAACAAGCTTCCCGAACTGCCATCAAAACGCTGTAATACGGTAAGTAATTGCCAGTCGTCAGACAATGAGTAGCTGTTGGATAAACCAACGAAAAAAGAGCCATCTTGATAGTAACTACCAGACATAGTAAATCGCGACAATGGTGTAATGTCGAAACCTAAGTCGGCGTAGCCCGTGAATTTAGTAAAACTCAGAGTTCTCGCGGTGAGAGGCAAAGTTAGATATACCGCCGCATCAATCGCTTGTTGTGGTTCACTAATATAAAGTACCGATGCTCGCCCTATCCAATTGCGTCTTCCACCAAAACTATAGTCAGTCTCAATACTCGATACGATGGTCTTTTCATAAGATTGACCTTGATACTCGGACTTCCATGGGTCAAACCATGTCAGCTCCCCTCTAAAGCCAGCACCATTAATATCACCGGCAAAACCACCACCTACAACGTAATCCAAACCTGAGCGTCCAGCTAGAACCTGCATGTCCCAACCCTTGTGATTAAAAAGATAGCGAGCAGAGTATCTCTGTAAATTGCTGTCTTTGTTGGGACTGTAGACAAAGTCTATACTGCTCGCAAATCCAAGTTTGCGGCTGAGCGATATCGCATCGGTTCCTGGTCTTTCTTCATAGTCAAAGTCGTATATCGAGTACGAGTTATACAAATCGTTAGGATTCCAAATGGTGTTCATCGCCCAATTGACTCGATAACGTCCTATTCTTGAGCTCCAGTCATCTCCTTTCCAATCAAAATACAAACGGTCAAACTGACTGTTGATGATCATGTTGTCGTTATCGACCAGGTTTCTTGATAGGTCAAAATATCCGTTGTCCGCCGCAGTAATCTCTGAATAGAACGGCGCATTCAAGCTATCGCCAGCGAGTACTCTATTGCGCATGCCTGCATTAAAACGAAATGAGGAAGAGAAGCGATACTCGTAGTTAAATCGCTGATGTATAAGATGATCTAAGGTATTCTCTCCGTGATCTGGAATACCCCCTGTCGCCATGTATTTCACATAACCAGTTAGGTCCCAGTTCTTCTCTGGCTGTAACCCCGGTATCTCCGCTTTCACTTCTACCATATAGACAGCTGCGCCAACGATAAAAATGGTGGTGACTAACTTTTTCCACATAACTAGTGTTCGAGCTCCGTGGTAAGCTCAGTTTGCAGTTTGTCGGACGCCAGTTTGCCATCTTCAAACACAATGACGCGCTTTGCCCTTTTTATCACTCGAGGATCATGGGTGGAAAATATAAATGTCGTTCCTTCCACTTCGTTCAGATGTTGCATAATATCTAGCAGTTCTGCGGTACTTTTGGCGTCTAGGTTGGCTGTCGGTTCGTCCGCCATCACAAATCGTGGTCTTGGCGCTAGAGCACGTGCGACGGCTACACGTTGCTGTTGTCCCCCAGACATTTTTGGTGGCCGTTTATCTTTCTGATTTTCAAGCCCCACTTGGGCCAATAACTCACTCGCACGCTGCTGACACTGCTTCTCTGCTACGCCTTGTAGTTGCATGACAAACTCGACATTCTCTTGAGCAGTCAGGACAGGTAATAAACTATAGTCCTGGAAGATAAACCCGATGTTGTCACGGCGAAATGCAATGAGTTGTTTCTCAGATAGCTGACAAATGTTGCTTTCCTCAATCCATACTTCTCCAGATGTAGGGGTATCAATGCCCCCTAACATATTGAGGATAGTAGTTTTTCCTGATCCCGAAGGTCCCATAATGGCGACAAACTCTCCCTGCTCAATCGTCAAAGATAAGTCTTGAACCGCATGCACCGGAAATTCACTTTTTGGGTTATAGATTTTATTAAGCTGTTTAATCTCTATGGTCATCTCAATTCACTTACCTTTTGATTATTTCTTATCAGACATGGCTTCAACGGGCTTCTGTTTAAGGATTTGTCGTGCAGGATAGAGCGCAGCCACTATAGAGGCGATAAACACGGTAACAAATACCATCAGGTATTGTTCATTGGAGACCGTTGGGAACAGTAACGTATCTACGCCATAAGCACCTAACCCTTGCGCCATAGAGCCAAGTGACAACCCCGTGTGACCTAAAATAGCAATAAGTGCTTTGCTAAATACAATACCTAAAACGGCACCTAAGCTACCTAGTAACACAGTTTCTAGCATCACCAGCATAAAAATCTTGTGCTTTTGCATTCCCACGGCCATTAAAACGCCAAATTCTTGAGTACGTTCAAAAACCGACATCAACATGATATTGACGATACCAAACGCCATCGCCACAACAAAAACCGTCAACATCACTTGATTACTGATTTTCATCGTATTAATCATGGTTGCCAATAGCGGTTGCAATTGATACCAACCTTGTACCACGTTACCACTTGGAATGAGCGATTGCAGGTCTGAGACAACATGTCGTACTTGCTCCTCACTGTCAGCGTTAGCCTTTGCGGTTACTTGGACGGCATATTCATGAACACCATTAAGTTTTGCCAGAGATTGGATGTCAGACTTTCGGACTAAGACGTGACCATCATCGTAAGCAGATGATGGCGTTTTAAAGATACCGCGAACTCGGAATGCCGCTCCCGTTACCTCTCCTTTAGGGTCGGTAAACGTAATCACCACCTTAGAGCCCACGCGAAGCTTTAGACGCTGCGCATTTTTGGCCGACACTAATATCGGGTTACGACCTTTTTCATCAAGCCACTCCCCATCAACGAGACGTTCTGCAATTGGTGTAAAGTCACGTTCATTGGTCGAATCTATGCCCAATACCGTTACACCACGGGTGCTGCGAGCTGATGCCATCATGCCATCCACAACGAACCTAGATACCCACTGATTGATATTCGAGTTTGCCTCAAGTGCAGCTTCAATTTGCTTATCACCAATTACGGTGTCTTTAATATCAGGATTCTCATCGAATCTTTGATTATGGATCTGTAAGTGACTGGTTTGCCAAGCAATAGCATTATGGACCATGTTGTCAGTCATACCATTCATGAATCCCATCATGGCAACCACCCCCACCAGACCGAATACCATAGCGCCCGCCATGATCCCGGTGCGAATTTTGTTGCGCCATAGATTACGCCACGCCAATTTAATGAGCATGTGATCCCCCTTTTAGCGCAGAAACCAGATTGAGACGATAGAGACGCCAACTTGGGTAGACTAGACACAATAATAAGATGAACGTGACAGCCACGGCTTGGGTCATAAATAACGAAAGATCGAGGTGAACCGGAAGAATCGGCTCGAAGCCGGCTTCAAGCATCATTTGAGCAGCATCACCTGTTATCTCGATAGGATTTAAGAAGAAATAACCTAGAACTGGCATGGTCAATAGCGTACCGATAACAATACCTAAAAGACAAATGAACGCCGATTCAATGAATAACAACCCCAGTAGTTGACGTCGTACCATGCCCGTTGCAAGCATAACGCCAAACTCTCGCTGCCGTTCCAGTGTCATCATCATGACAGTCGCAAACAAACCAAAACCAACAATGCCATATAAGATGTAAATTAAGAAAATTCCACCTGCACGATCCAAGGCAATTTGTTGCGCCATTTCAGGGGATAGGTCTTGCCAATCCCTAACTTTCAATTGATCCTGATAATGATCTTTAAGCTTTGTTTCGACAGTTGCAACGTCATCAAGGGAGTCGGTGTGCAATACCCAAGAAGTGACTTGATCACCAGTACTGTATAGCTCTTGTGTAAGCTTGATCGGCATATAAACCATTTGGTTATCCAGTGCTTTCACTGGGAAATGAAGCAATCCATTTACAGTGTAAAGCCCCGCAGCAGTGTGTCCTCTGTAACCTTGCCCGTAGAGTATTATTTCATCACCTACGTTCAGTTTTAAGTACGAGGCTAGTCCTTCACCCAATAAAACACCGTTACTGTCAGAATCGATAAAATTCCCAGAACTGACTTTACTACTAACATGTGAATAGCGATCTTCTGCTTCTGGATCCACGCCCAAAACCAACACACCCTTAGAGCGGTCATCGGCCGCAGCCAATGCTACAGACTCAAGTCTCGGCAAAATATAGCTAACACTGTTCATGTTCTTTAGATAAGGAAACTGCTCCAGGTCACCCGATATCACATCATCGATACTATTGCTTTCGGCATATTCTGGGTGCTGTAATTGAATGAGACCGGTATAAAAGCGTGCCGCGTTATCTATGTTGGCGTTGTAGCTTCCTTCTTGAAAGCTACGAGTTAACAGAGACAAAAAAAGGGCTAATGCCAACGCCGATGCGGTTAGCAAGGTTCGGCGTTTTTGTCGCCACAGATTTCGCCAAGCCAGTTTTAATAACATGATGAACGCTCACTCCTTGTTTTCATGTGGGCCTTAGTCACGTAACGCTTTCATTTGGCTTTGAGAGAAGAAGCTGTCTTCAATAGCAAAATTAAACTGTGCTTGATGAGTGATCATTTCTGTCTTCTGTCCGGGTTTGTCAGCTGGAATCATCTCCATACGTGTTGCCACTTTACGTCCACCTAATTCCTTGATATCAAAGGTTTGCATTGTATTTACCTTCTCATCAAACTCGTCATAGAACTCCGCTTTACGTTGTAAGAAAGTCTCTTTTGAAATCCACAGTCTTACCTTACTCCAAACTACTGGCGCATCCGGCTTAGCATAAGCGTCAATGACCCAAGTTTGCTCACCATCGAAACTCTCTTCTTTTACTAACTCATGTGTGTAATCAACCACAATAGAAGACTGGTTTATGAGGTCATCATTGGTAAAGTCCGATCCCATCCATGACTGTCCCAACATAGATGGCGCAATCTTTACCACCCTCTCAATATTCGGTAACCAGTTCCACATTTCCCGTTGACGTTTTAGCGAGGCAGAGCCTTTATCTTTTGCAGGTGCTGTAACCAAAACAAGGGAAAGATCTTGCCCTTTGGTCCAACTCTTCATACTCATTGTTCTCGTCCAATCAGGCCTGATAATACGCATGGTCAGTTCGGTATAGCTTGAGTCGCCTCTCATAGATTGGTCAGATTTGATGATGATATCCGATGGGCTTAATGCCAGGCTCGGTAGGGAAAACAGTAGTAGTAAGGCAGCAATAGCGCGCAATATAAATCTCATTGAGAACACCTGTTCTTATCGGTTTGGAAGACTATATCAATTCTTTAAATATATATTTGTGACACATGACATTTCCATAACTATCGAAGTTAATATTCTGCAATTTGCACCATATTGAGTCAATGCGATATCACTGCTGCTATTCGGGTGCAATTTTCGAATAGACATCACTAAAATGGTGCAAAACTCTATTTAAGGAACTCCATAGCATTGAATAATCAGTAAGTTACGGTATGGCGTAGATCTTGTAAGGATTAATAGACCCCCATAAAAATTGCACACATTCAGGGAGAAGACGATGCAAGATGTCCTTACGATTGTTCTCGCAGGAGGCATGGGTTCACGGTTAAGCCCTCTAACCGATGACCGCGCTAAACCTGCCGTACCCTTCGGTGGCAAATACCGAATTATCGACTTTACGCTAACCAACTGTTTGCATTCTGGACTACGGCAAATTCTGGTTCTCACCCAATACAAGTCTCACTCCTTACATAAACATATCCGAGACGGTTGGTCGATCTTCAATCCTGAACTAAAAGAATTTATTACCGTCGTACCACCGCAAATGAGAAAAGGCGGCAAATGGTATGAAGGCACTGCCGATGCTATTTATCACAACATGTGGCTCCTCTCACGAAGTGACGCTAAGCACGTAGTTGTGTTGTCAGGCGACCATATCTATCGTATGGATTACGCTGCTATGGTTGAAGAGCACAAACAAACTGGCGCTAAACTTACGGTTGCTTGTATGGACGTACCTCGAGATGAAGCCAGTGCGTTTGGAGTAATGGCGACCAATGCTGAGTTGCAAGTAACAGCATTTGCTGAAAAGCCAGCAGATCCAGCGGCCATGCCGACAGACCCTCGTCGTTCCCTTGTCTCTATGGGCATCTATGTATTTGATATGGAAACACTTCAGCAAGCTCTAGAAGATGACGCTGAACTGGATAGTTCAAGTCACGATTTCGGAAAGGATATCATTCCTAAGTTGATAGACTCACAAGGTGTTTATGCTTACAACTTCGGCCAAGATAAAGGCCGCGTGGCACGAGATTGCTACTGGCGAGATGTCGGCACTATTGATTCGTTCTATGAGGCGAATATGGACTTACTAGAGCCTGTTCCACCAATGAATTTATATCAAGAAAACTGGGGAATACGGACATATGAACCTCAGTTGCCTCCAGCACGCACTGTCCCTTCTGCGACTGGGAACGAAGGCATATTTATTAATTCGATTATCGCCAACGGTGTGGTCAATTCTGGTGGTTCAGTCCACCACTCCATTCTGTCATCCAACGTAAGAATCAATGATGGTGCGACCATTGCTGACAGTATTTTGTTTGGAGAGGTTACCGTCGGTGAAAACTGTCAATTAGCAAACTGTATTGTCGACAAGCACGTTGTCATTCCTGCCGGTACAGTGATTGGCCTAAACCCATCACAAGACGCGGAGCGTTTTCATATTTCAGAGAAAGGTATTGTTGTTGTACCGGAAGGCTATGTATTTGTAGACTAAAAATCTATGACATAAATTACAAAAGCCGCCAATATAACTTGGCGGCTTTGCTGTTTAGTTGCTATCTATTAGATAACGCAGACTTGTTCCCAACTACCGTCACTTCCTGGCACCGAGTTCGTCCACCATTTCGCTTTGTAAACCACTCCGTTGTGACTCATTTTATCACCACCACTCGCATGGCTAGGGTCACCTTTCCAGTCCGTTTGAGGGAAATTTGGATAAGCATTTACTCCGGTGGTATTACACGTTCCAGAGTTACCACCTCCATCGCCACCGCCATTATTCCCACCACCAGCGTTCAAGTCAGCAAGAGGAAGATCAGGCTGTTCGAACTTAAATGCATAGTCGACACCATTAACATTGACTGCATAATTAGCAGGACCTGAGATAGGTTGGTAGTACACCATATCCAGTTCATAGCTCGCCCCAGCAGCTAAACTCTTCCAGCTTGGTAGCGTAAAGGCGACGCGATGCATTGGTCCGTCTAGACCACCGATATTATTCGCTCTAGTATGACCAGAAGCGATAACTTTTAGTCCACCGCCAGACTGGTCTTTAGCGTTGTCCGGTGCCGATACTGGAATATCAAATTGAAACTCAGTGCCACCTGGAATGTCGGTGCCTGTATTGTTGGTGAAAGTGATTTTAGGATTGATTGGGTAATTTTGGTCACCTACTTTGAAACCATCGATAGAAACAGCAATATCAACAGCCTCAGTTGGTATCGCCCCCGTAGCAACTTTATTGCCATACGGGCTAGCACTCAAGAATTTGTCGTACATGGCTTTGGTCATGCTATTACCCATATGATATTCACCATTACCAGTTGCACATGCTTGTTCCGTAAGATCAACCGCTCCACGATTACCATTAGCGTCTAGTACATAACAGTTGTAGTCACCCGCAAGTTCCCAAAACATGATGCCACCAATTTCTTTATCAATAACGTATTGCGCTTTTACATCAATAGATTCTACATCTTCAGTAGAAAGGAAAACGTTCTTTTCTGCATTCCACAACCAAGGTGCGACGGCAACGCTGTCATAGTTACGAGTGTAGGTTCCTACAAACTTATCGCTTGGGTCGTTTACAGGATCTAAACCATAGGCTTGTGCATAGGAGCCCCAGATACCCTTTTCTAAGTTCTTCGCATGCCACATAGGGTTAGAACCTGCGCCCATTTCATTGCCGTTAACGTCCTTATCATGCCACATATTGTCGATACCTAAAGCACCGTATCCACAGTTGTTTTTCTCTCCTTCTCCCGTTCCCGCTGGGCATTCAGATTGATTCGGAAGTGGTGCACGTCCCCATAGACCGTTGTTGCCACCAGAAACGTTTTGCCATCCTCGGGTATAGTACGGAACACCAATGTTGATTCGACCAGCAGGCATGGAACCACGGAAATAATGATAAGCCCAATCAGTGTTTAAGTACCCGATGCCACCATAAGCTGCTGTTCCATAGACATTCCATTGTGCCAGTTCAGAGTCTTCACCTGTGTCATAAAGGGCTGCGTTATGACCTACATGGTCATTCCAGGCTCCGTGGAGGTCGTAGGACATAATATTCACATAATCAAGATATTGGGTCACTGACATGGTTTCCATACCACGCAGTAAGTAGCCTGAGGAAGGTGCCGCAATCGTCAACATATAATGCACACCATCTTGAGCACTGACCGCGTCCAGTTTCTCACGCAGTACTTTCATCAACACTTCATAAGACTTCCAAAGATGCGCTCTTCGGCTTTCTGCAAACGCTTTGTCATCTGGGTTACCCGCGCCTGCCATTGAGGTAGGATATTCATAGTCAATATCCAAACCATCAAACTGATACGTTCTCATCATTTCAACGGCTGAAGTAGCAAAGGTTTCAATTCCTTGATGATTAATCGAGCCATCAGCATTAGTGGTCATAGTATAGAAACCACCGTCAGCAACTCGTGTACCGTCGGTAGCGAAATGACCACCGGTCTCAGCCCAACCTCCTATAGAGATCAGGGTTTTTACACCATGTTTCTTTTTCGCTGTCGCTAACGCCCCAAAATGGCCTTTAAAGCCAAGCGCAGGGTCAACTTCCACACCAGGCCATTCCTGACCTACAGCTACATTATTCGGATCATTAACGTCACCAATATTAACTTTGCCATCTGAGCCTATACTGACGAACGCGTAGTTGATATGAGTTAATTGGTCCCAAGGAATATCTTTAACTAAGTAGGCTGCCTGAGGATCACTCCCTGAACGCCAACTCGTAAAGTAACCAATTACTCGACGTGGGTGGTCTGCCCCCATCAGCTCTCTCCCCTCTGCATCATAAATAGTGCAATAAGGTACCGTTATGCCTGGTGTCTGATATAAGCCATCTGGACGACAGTCAGTTTGTGATGTGTTCGCTTGGGCATAATTACCATATAGTGAAGCAGCACAAACCAGTGCTAATAAGCTTAGAGAACCTACCTTCAATGTAGGTGTGAGCTTTCTAGTATGTTCCATTACGAATCCTTTCTTAACTAGTAGAAAATTTCACAATGATGCAATGAATCATAAGGACTACGACTTTTTTGTGAATTTACAATTCAATTACATCTCAGAAACACACTTTAGATACGACAAAAATAAAGTGTAACTTTTGAGCCGTTATTGAGAATTCTATTGATGGTTTTTAAGAAATGTCTCGCAATTAATTGCTGTTACACTGAAATGACGGGACACTTATTTTGCGTCAAGAATACAGATTAATAATGATTCGATAGGTTAAATAACAGAGTTTTATATCTCTTCCCAATACCACCTAAGTTAATTAAATAATGAATCGTTCTTGCGTCAGTTTAGTATGTTAAATACTTCGCTAACATACTAATTAAATGGAGAAAAATCTGCAGATCCATCCTATACTGGCTCAATAACTATCAATGACAAGGAATTGATCATGAAAGTACGTTCGTTATTAGCTGTCGCCATTTCTTCTGTCTTACTATTGGGCTGTGGCGCCAATACTACACAAAGGGCTGCAGAAGGTGCGGCAGTTGGTGCGGTCTCTGCTGGTATGTTGGGGGCACTTACCGATCTAATCGTTGATGGCGAAGTAGACACCTACCGATTGAGTCGAAATGTTACGGCAGGGGCTCTAGCTGGCGGTACTGCCGGAGCCGTAGATGGATATGCCAAAGACCAACAACAAGAAGCACAACAGCAGAAAGCACCTGCACCCGCTAAGCCCTCGTTAGATTTTGGTCCCGATATCGATGCTTCGGTGAACGCATTAATTTCCTGTCAACACGACAATGCATACCGCTCAGCACTTGCTGCCGAGAATGCATCTCAAGAATCTTATAAGGAAGCAGGAGTCGCTATGCAGGCTCTGATCGACTTTGACCGTGATAATACTGAAGGCGTTGATCGAGCGGTGAGCAAATTCGTTAAGATGAGTTCATCCATCAACGATCCAGCCGTCGCACAAACCCAATTAGAAGCATTCCATAAAGAACTACAGCAAGAACGAGAGATTGCTGGCCTATCCCCTAATTGCTCTTAACTGCGTATTAATTCGCCCATCATTACAGATAGATCAGGTTTAACACTTGAAGCCTGATCTATTTGCCCCAAACATAAGCAGCATAAATGCAATGCGCCCTCTTCATAATTAAGGTGCATTTACTACATTGGAATGTGAGGCAATACTATGAAATTTAGCTACGTAAACCCTACAGTGATTCATTTCGGCCAAGGCCAAATTGCACAGATCTCTTCTAGCATACCAACGACCTCCAAAGTACTCGTTATCTATGGCGGCGGCTCCATTAAAAGCAACGGAGTCTACGATCAAGTCGTTGAAGCTTTGCAAAATCACACATGGTTAGAGTTCTCAGGCGTAGAAGCCAATCCTACTAAAGAGACCTTAGATAAGGCTATCGAACTGGTTAAATCTGAAGGCGTTAATTATTTGCTCGCAGTGGGTGGTGGTTCTGTTATTGATGGAACTAAGTACATCGCCGCAGCGTCATTGCACGATGGCGACAGCTGGGACTTAATTACAGGCCAATATAAGCCCGAAACTGCTGTACCTATCGGAGTAATACTGACGTTACCAGCAACAGGTTCCGAGTCAAACATGGGGGCGGTTGTCACCAAGAAGTCGACTCATGAAAAGCTGGGCTTCATGACACCACTAGTTCGTCCTCAGTTCGCAGTACTCGATCCGGATGCAATGAAGACATTGCCAGAGCGTCAACTGATTAATGGGCTTGTTGATGCATGGGTTCACGTTTGTGAGCAATACATCACTACTCAGACAGGCAACATGGTTCAGGAAGGGTATGCTGAAGTGCTGCTACGTAACCTGCTCCAGCTCGGAGCTAAGTTTGAGCAACGCGATGATGCGTGGCGTGAAAACTTAATGTGGACAGCTAACCAAGCACTTAACGGCTTAATTGGTACAGGGATGCCTCAAGACTGGGCTACTCATATGATCGGCCACGAACTGACCGCTCTTTGGAATGTTGATCACGCTCGCTCACTGGCGATTATTCAACCGTCACTGCTACGCAGTCAGATGACTTTCAAGCGTGGGAAAATTGAGCAGATGGGACGCAACGTCTTCCAATTAGAAGATAGCGATGATCTAGCGGAACGCACCATCAGTGCTATTGAAGCTTTCTATTCGAGCCTAAATGTTGATGCTCAATTATCCGAAGTAAGCGGTGACAAGTCTGATGCAGTAGAAGCAGTCTTAGCGAAGCTTGAGCAAAATGGCTATGTTAAGTTAGGTGAAAATCAAGCAATTACCCTAGACGTCAGCCGAGAAATTCTCACTAACGCGCTGTAAATTCTCAGTAGAATGCCGTAATTAAAACACATACCAATAACATCAAAAAAGCACCTGCCAAATGCGAGGTGCTTTTTTATTTTGCCGTGAACAGCCTACAATAATGACTTTACACTGTTTCTCACCACTAGGGTTGGCTCTAACTGTACTACGTCAGGAACCTCTGTCGTTTTATCTATTTTGGCTAACAAAGTTTCAACTGCAGCCTTACCCAACCGATATTTAGGCTGATGAATTGTTGTTAAAGCAGGCGTCATGTATTTTGCTATGTGAATATCATCATAGCCGATTATAGACAGCTCTTCGGGCACCTTTACGCCTTTGTCATGAGCGATATTTATGGCGCCCATCGCCATCATGTCATTGCACACAAATAACGAACTCGGTAGTGCACCACGAGACATTAATATCTCTAGAGACTTAGCTCCACCATCACATTCAAAATCTGACTCAATAATCCAGTCGGGATTTAGTGGCAGCGAATGTTCTTTTAGAGCTTTTTTGTAGCCCTCGTAACGCATCAAAGCCTGATGGCGATTCAATGGTCCAGTGATACAACCAATTTCCCTATGCCCACATTCGATCAAGTGCTTAGTCGCTAGATAACCTCCTAGATAAGAGTTATCTTGAATTTTGTCACTTTCAAAATGGATAGGCCCCCAGTCCATTACTACCACCGGTATAGTTGGGTACTGGTCGAAAATATCCAGTTTCTCACCTTCTAGTGTCGAACACATAAGAATCAGCCCATCAACACGCTTTTGCAGAAGCGTATCGATGGATGCTCTCATGCGCTCAGTATCCCCTTCTGTATTGCACAGAATAAGGTTGTAGTTTTGATGATAACAGCTACGTTCTACCCCTTTCACCACCTCGCCAAAAAACGGGTTGGTTGAGGTTGTCACTAACATTCCAATTGTTCGTGTACGGTTCATTTTTAAGCTACGAGCTAGTGCTGAGGGGGCATAGTTCAGCTCTTTCGCTGCGCTATTCACACGCTCCGAAATCTCTTCACTCACAAACCGTGTTTTATTGATGACATGACTCACTGTCGATGTGGATACGCCAGCTAGTCTTGCTATGTCCTTCATCGTTGCCATTGGGCAATGCTCTCCGCTACTGCTTATGCATTGTAGTCGCCTAATATCAGCGCCTTATTTTAAGCTTTTTGCTCTAAAAACTCTTTTACTTCATCTAGCGAAGGAATGGAAGTCTGAGCACCAAATCGAGTCACCGAAATAGCGGCAGCAGCATGAGCAAAAACGATCGCCTCTTCAATCGATTTTCCTTCAATTAAACCAGTAACCAACGCGCCATTAAATGTATCGCCCGCAGCCGTGGTGTCCGTTGCATCTACTTTAAAACCAGGGATACGCACTCCACGACCATTTTGACTTAACCATACACCTTTTGAACCCAGCGTAATCATGACAATTTCAATGCCTTTACGGTGAAGTTCATTCGCTGCTTCTTGTGCTGACTCATCGTCAGTGACTGTAATACCAGTAAGTACTTCCGCTTCTGTTTCGTTTGGCGTGATCACATCAACACACTCAAGCAGAGAGTCTGGTAACGCCATTGCAGGTGCGGGATTTAGGACTACGTTAGTTTTCGATTGTTTTGCCAGTTTTGCCGCATACTCTATACCTTCAATAGGAGTCTCAAGCTGTGTCAGCAAATATTTTGCGTTTTCAATCATCGTCCTATGTGGTTCAACGCGAGCAGTAGTTAACTTTGCGTTCGCTTCTGCAGAAATACAAATACTATTCTCACCGCTTTCTGCTACTTGTATCATCGCGATACCTGTTGGGGTTCCTGGCTCCAATTGCACACCCGCGATATTGATACCGTCAGCTTTGAATGCTTCGCGAATGTTAATGCCAAACGCATCATCGCCTACACAGGCAATAAAGCCAGTATCTCCACCAAGGCGGGCCGCGGCTACAGCTTGGTTTGCACCTTTACCACCTGGAATCACTTGGTAATTCATACCGTGCAAGGTTTCACCCGGTCTAGGGAAAGAAGGAACTTGCAGCACATGATCTGCATTCACACTACCCAATACGATGAGTTTATTCATACATTGTTCCTTTTTACTCAAATAAATTAACTTGGGGTTGCCTTGATATGACAGGCCGAAATTAACTTGGACGAGACAGGCTTGCTTCATTCAAAGCTCTCCTTTTGTTAAAGGAGAGCTTTACTATCCTCAAAAGAGGGAGTCTGGTGATTATTCAGTCACTACTTTAAGTGGTACAGGAATGTACTCTTCGACTTTTTCGCCTTTCAGTACTTTATCTGCTGTTTCAACACCTAATGCACCGATCATGTCAGGTTGCTGAGCGATAGTTGCAGCCAGTTTGCCACGTTTAACCGCTGCCATACCGTCTTCTGTGCCATCAAAACCAACAATCATCACGTCTTTACCAGCTGCTTCAACCGCACGAAGTGCGCCCAGTGCCATTTCATCGTTCTGCGCGAATACCGCTTGAACATCAGGGTTAGCTGCTAGAAGGTTTTCCATTACATTCAGACCTTTAGTACGGTCAAAGTCTGCTGGTTGGCTAGCAAGGAGCTCCATTTGAGAACCTTTTACAGCGTTCATGAAGCCTTCACCACGTTCGCGAGCTGCCGACGTGCCAGCAATACCTTCAAGTTGGATAACTTTCGCTTTCTCACCTACTTTTTCCATAATGTAGTGACCAGCCATTTCACCACCGACTACGTTATCAGACGCGATATGACTAACTACGTCACCACGGCTTGCACCACGGTCAAGAGTGAGTACTGGGATATTAGAACGGTTAGCCATGCGAATTGCGTTAGATACTGCGTCAGAGTCTGTTGGGTTGATCAGAATCGCTTTGACGCCACGAACGGTTAAATCTTCGATGTTTGACAGCTCTTTGCTTGGGTCATTCTGAGAGTCCAAAACGATCAGGTTATAACCCAAATCTTTTGCTTTTGCCTCTGCGCCTTCTTTCATGGTTACAAAGAATGGGTTGTTAAGAGTAGATACAACAATTGCCATCGTGTCTTGTGCAGATGCCGTTGCAGACATCGAAGCAGAAAGTACCGCAGCAGAGATAAGAGTTGCTAGTTTTTTCATCGTTTTAGTCCTTTGTGTAGGGGGTGGCTCAACTTAATGTCGAGCCAGTTATTGTTAAATTGTGTTTACGAGTTGTTACTTGTTTTTGTTATCTACCAGTACTGCCAGCAGAATTACCACTGCTTTAGCAATCATTTGGTAGTAAGAGGAAACATCTAATAAGTTCAGAGCATTGTTTAGGAAGCCAATAATAAGAGCACCGATTAAGGTTCCCATGATTCGACCTTTACCGCCCATCAAGCTAGTGCCACCAAGAACAACGGCAGCGATAGCATCTAACTCATAGCCCATACCTGCCGTAGGTTGTGCTGATGATAAACGGGAAGTCACTATGATGCCTGCTAGTGCTGCTAACAAACCACAGATGGCGTACACACCGATTTTTACTTTGTCGACGTTAATACCAGACAAACGTGTCGCTGATTCATTGCCACCTAGTGCGTAAACATAACGACCAAATCGTGTATGGTTAAGTAGGTACCATGCTGCAGCAAATACAATCACCATAATCCAGACCGGTACCGGAATGCCCATAGCGTAGCCTGTACCAAACCAGGCGAACGCATCAGCGGTATCAGTGAAGCCAGTTGAAATAGGACGACCATCGGTATAAACCATAGTGACACCGCGCAACAAGGTCATCGTTACTAATGTTGCTATAAAGGCTTGCACTTTACCTTTCGCGATTATGATGCCACTGATCGCACCCAACGCAGCACCAGCAAGTAAAGCAGTAGGAACGGCGATTAATACCGGCACTTCCATGGCAATCAAACTTGCTGCAAACGCACCGCAAAGTGCTAATACCGAGCCAACACTCAAGTCAATACCCGCCGTCAAAATGACCAAGGTCATACCAACCGCTATAATAGCGTTAACAGAGGTTTGACGTAGAATATTCAGAATATTGTCTACGGTGAAAAAGTTAGGGTTAAGGAATGACACCACGACAATCAAGAAGATCAAAGCGATCAGCGACTTCTGCTCGATTAACCACTCTTTGTTAAAAAGAGGCTTCTTTTTTTCCGTGTCAACGCTCATTGTTTTGTTGCTCATGCTGCTTCCTCACTTACATTTTTGCCGACAGCGCATGCTAATAGTTTTTCTTG
Organism: Vibrio sp. SCSIO 43133; assembly: GCF_023716845.1. Taxonomy (NCBI): domain Bacteria; kingdom Pseudomonadati; phylum Pseudomonadota; class Gammaproteobacteria; order Vibrionales; family Vibrionaceae; genus Vibrio; species Vibrio sp. SCSIO 43133. Next base: position 184,676 of record NZ_CP068025.1, on the reverse strand, counting down.
GTCTGCTTCGTGTGCCATAAACTCTCCGCTTATATGCCCTTCATGCATAACCAAAATGCGATCACTCATACCCAATACTTCAGGCATTTCTGATGATACGAGAATGATGCTCATACCATCTGCTTTAAATTTGTTGATAAGCTGATAGATTTCTTTTTTCGCACCAACATCAACGCCACGGGTGGGTTCGTCCAGAATCAGAACTTTTGGTTTGGTCATCAGCCCTTTGGCGATAGCTACCTTTTGCTGGTTACCACCCGATAAGTTACCGATGATCTGGTCACGAGACGGTGTTTTGATGTTAAAGAGCTTAATGAAGTCCTCTACTGCAATCACTTCCTCACCATGTTGAATCTGAGCACCTTTAGACAACTGTTCTAGGGCACAAAGCGACATGTTCTCTTTAACGGATAAACCGAGTACCAAACCGTCACCTTTACGGTCTTCGGAGATATAAGCGATACCATTTGCCAAGCCATCCTGAGGGCTACTTGGATTAATGGTTTTGCCATTCAGTATCACAGAGCCCGACTCACGCTTGCGAGCACCATAAATAATCTTCATAAGCTCGGTGCGCCCTGCCCCCATAAGCCCAGAGATTCCAAGAATTTCTCCTTGGTCTAAGGTAAAGCTGACATCATTCACGCCTGGACCCGACAGGTTTTTCACTTCTAGGCTCGTTTTGCCGTGAACCGCATCAATGCGAGGGTATTGTTCATCTAACTTACGACCAACCATCATTTCAATAAGTAGGTCTTCATCGGTTTCCGCTACAGTGCGTTGACCGATGAACTTACCATCACGCAATACCGTGATGTCGTCACAAATCTCAAAGATTTCTTTCAAACGGTGTGAAATGTAAACTATGCCGCAACCCTGATCGCGCAGCTCATTAATGACGCTAAATAGCGACTCAGTCTCGGTGTCAGTCAATGCGTCGGTTGGTTCATCCATAATGATGACTTTTGATTCGAACGATAGTGCCTTGGCAATTTCCACCATCTGTTGTTCACCCAGACTCAACTCACCCAATGGTGTTTTGGAGCTGTGCTTTACATTCAAACGAGCCAACAAACGATCGGCTTCGGCATACATCTCATTCCACAGAATGCGACCAAACGCGTTCGTTTTTTCTCGACCTAGAAAGATGTTTTCCGCAATAGTAAGCTCGGGAATTAGATTTAACTCTTGGTGGATAATACTGATGCCGGCTTGCTGAGAGTCTCTTGGACCTTGGAATGCAGCCTCAGTACCTTGATAGCGCAAATCTCCAGAATCTTTGGAATAAATACCCGTCAACACTTTCATTAATGTCGATTTACCAGCGCCATTTTCACCTAGCAAAGCCATGACCTTGCCCGGATACACATTCAAACTGGCTTTATCCAAGGCTTTGACCCCTGGGAAAGCTTTTTCAATATCGCTTAATTGTAATATTGGTTGCAGCATGTTAGTTGTCCTGTACTGTCTGTGCTTGCCGGACTAAAAGACGACGCCCGCTTGAAAAATCACGTTAGCATAAGGCGTACATTCACCTGTTCTTACTACCGCTTTTGAGTCGTGTGTTCTTACTTTGAACTCTTCATGTGAAACGTATACAACTGAAATCGCTTTGCCCGTTGCTTGCTTCTCTTCTTCTATCGTCGTAATCAGTGCGTCATGGAGTTCAGGGCTTACTTGTTTAAATTCCTCTGCAATTACCACACCTTCGATTTGCGCTTCTGCAAGATAAACTTTAACCGTATCCAGGAAGGCGGGAACTCCGTGAGTTAACGCAAGATCGATGCGCTGCACGTGGTCTGCTATAGGTAACCCTGCATCACAAATAGTCACTTCATCAGTGTGACCTAATGTGGACACTAAGTAAGAAAGTTCAGAGTTAATTAGAGCACTTTTTTTCATGTCTTATACCTGCTTCATGCGGCTTTATCGAGACTGTATTCTGGATAAATGTTTTTTGATAATTTTGTCATCGAAACGTTTCGATGATAATCCTAGCGTAGTTAATCAAAAGATCGAGGGAGTGAATGGTCAAGTGTGAGCCAGATCGGACTATCGAAACGTTTCGATGAGTTTTCCGTGAATGGTTTCAAATTGTGACAATTGGAATTAAAAGAAGGAAATAGGCAGCTTAGCTACCTTGTTGCATACGAAATGAAATGTAAGGGCCTGAGGCAAAATGGCAGCCAATCGTTTTTAACGACTGTAATTGCTGTTCAGTCGTAACCCCTTCCGCAATAGTCTCAATATTAAGCACGTTAGCCAACCCAACAATCGCCTTAGCTACCTGCTCTACTGACGTATCTTGCGCAATTTCTTCTGTCAGTTGAGCGCCTACTTTTAGTTTTTGAATAGGCAGCGCACGCAATTCGGAGATGGAGATATGACCCATACCAAAATCTGCGACGGTAATTTGACAGCCGAAATCGACTAATTGGTATAGCTCATCAACGCAGCGCTTTTTAGAAAGCATATCTTCAAACACTTCTAATACTAGACACTGAGGAGGTAATTTAAAGCGCTCAAGAATTTCAATAACTTCTTGAACAAACAAACCGTGACCAAAGTTCTTCGAAGATACTTTAACGGCAACCGTTTTTAGCTCACCTACGGTTGCGTATTTACAAGCCTGCTCGATAGTAAATAGATTAAGTTTGCGAACCAACTGCGATTCTTCCGCAATAGGAATAAACTCAAAGCGATCGACGTTACCAAGAACTTTATCCACCCACTCTAAACGGCTCTTATAAGCAACCACCTCATTCTTATGAAGATCGATGACTGGCATAAAGCTTACTTCTAGCTTATGAAGTTCTATCGCTTCAGCAAGCCTTTGAGCTAGGGCTTTTTTACGTCCCCACTGGGTTCCCATCTCTTCGTTATAACTTACCCACATCGTTTGGCACTGTTTGGCACGATACATGGCAAGGTCAGCCTGCTTAAGAAGCAAACTTGTTGGAATGCGTTTATTTTCATTCGTTGTAATACCAACCGCAGCCGAGCCGCGCTCGGATTTATTACCGATTTCGATGTAAGCTATGGCATCTAGTAGATTTTGGGCGACGCGCTCTGCAACGTCTACACCAGACTTGGGCAATAACACGACGAACTCATCGCCCCCTAGACGGGCAACAACTCCACCTTCCCCCACCACATTCTTAAAACGTCTGGCGACATTTTGTAGAAAGAGATCACCATAATCATGTCCTTTACTGTCGTTAATTGATTTAAATTCATTTAAATCAATTAACAGCAACGAATATGGTTCAGTTGAGTCTTGGTGCTCTACTAAGAAATTCTGAAGATGATCGAAAAAAGATGTTCTATTCGGCAAGCGAGTGAGTGCGTCAAAATACGCTAAGTCACTTAGTTTTTCAGTTAAGTTCTTTTCGGAGGTTACATCTCGTTTGACCGCAATATAGAATTTTTGGCCTTGATACTCGAATGGGCTAATGTGTGCTTTTTCAACAAACAACGTACCATTCTTCTTTCTATTTATCAGCTCACCGTACCAATCCTTGCCGGAAAGAAGCTTCGACCACATATCACGGTAGGTTTTTTCGGTTGTTTTTCCAGAGCGAAGAAAATTAGGATTTTTCCCAATCACTTCTTGCTCACAGTATCCGGTAAGATTGTAGAATTGTTTATTAGCATATTTGATATGTGCGTTGACGTCAGTAATTAGGACAGCAGCAGAGGCACTTTCCAACGCTTTTTCCATCAAACCTAATGACAATTCAAAATCCGAATACTGCAACGCCAAATCCACTACAAATAGAAACTTATAGAACTAACGCCGTTATGATAAATTTTTATGGAATGGACATCAAACAAAACGTCAAAAAATCGTTATCCAATCAACAATTTTTTGACGCAAAGTTAAATTACTGTTTTTGCGTTATTTTATTCTTGCGTTAAGACGTAAATTAGGCATTTATTGACTGGATCGTTGGCCATTATCGATTTCTTTAATAACCTTACAAGGATTACCTACCGCCAAACTATTTGCCGGAATGTCCTTTGTTACCACGCTTCCTGCACCAATAACAGCGTTGTCACCAATAGTAACGCCTGGGCAAACAATAACACCGCCACCTAACCAAACATTGTGCCCAATTTTAATTGGTAGGCCAAACTCCACTTCATCCTCAACTCGACCTTTAACATCCAATGGATGGCCTGCGGTATATATTTGTACATTAGGTGCAAAAAGAACATTGTCACCTATCTCGACCACGTTGACATCTAAGATGACGCAATTGAAGTTGGCGTAAAAGTTTTTTCCAACATGAATATTTTCACCATAATCACATCGAAATGGTGGCTCCAAATATAGATTGCCAGAGCGATTAGGAATTAACGCCTCTTGTGCTTGTTTCCAATCCTCTGTATTAGGAATACTATCATTGAGTTTTTTTAGGATTTTTCGGCAGTTTACACGCGCTTGAAGCAGCTCTTCATCCCAAGCTTGATAAGCTTCACCCGCTAACATCTTTTCACGTTCAGTTTTTGTTGTCATTGCTAGAACCAGTAGAGTAATTAACTAAAATATATTGCTCTAATTGAATCTATTGCACTATTTACTATGTCAACAAAACGTCAGATATAGAGCAACGAAAGCAAACAATCTCGCCGTCATCACACTTTGTAGTGAGTCTTTCAATGGTAAAAAATAGTTACACATCATATCTAACGCCCTGAATTAAGATAGTCCACGACGGCTTCTGCGGTAGCTGCAGAACTTGCAGGGTTTTGGCCTGTGATTAATTGCCCGTCTATTTCAACGTAACAGCTCCAGTCATCGCCTTTAAAATATAGCCCTCCGCAATTGGTAAGTTCTTCCTCAACAAGGTATGGCACAACTTCACTCAAACCAACGGTTTGTTCTTCACTATTACTAAAACCTGTAACTCTTTTGCCCTTTACTATCGGTTCTTCGTCTTCTCCAACAACATTGATAAGAACGCCGGACGCATGGCAGACTGTCGCTACGGGCTTACCTTGACTGAAAAAATCATCGATGAGAGAAACAGAATCAGGGTCACAGGTGAGATCCCACAGGGGACCATGCCCACCAGGATAAAAAACAGCATCATAATCTGACGCTTGAACTTCTACTAATCTAAGAGTCTGAGCTAGGTGGGTTTGCGCGACTGGATCTTGCTCGAATTTGGTAGTGGACTCAGTTTGAAACTCTGGAAGTGCGCTCTTGGGGTCAATTGGAGGCTGTCCCCCTTTAGGAGAACAAAGAGTAATATGTAAACCAGCGGCCTTAAAGACATAGTAAGGTGATGCGAATTCTTCAAGCCAAAAGCCCGTTTTCTCATCCACGTCGCCTAAACGGTCATGAGACGTGATTACCATTAGTATTTTCTTTTGACTCACTAAGAATTCTCCTACTAGAGCTTTCTTTTAAACCTAGTGAGTTTATGAGAATTTTCAAATCCAAACGCTAGTTGACTAAAGGTTGGCACCTTGCCTAAGGCGCTGGACACCAACCTAAACTACCTTATCCTTACACGTACGTTAGCCTTTCATTGCAGGCCGAGACGAGACGACCTCAAACCAGCGCTTGATATGCGGGTATGGCTCTAACACTTCGATCTTCAGTGCATTGATAGCCACAACAACAAATATATAAGCACTAATATCGGCGATGGTATAGCGCTCTGTCGCTACGTAATCAGATTGAGAGAGTTGCTTATCAAGTTTCGGTAAAAAAAGCTCCACTCGATGCTTGGCTTCTACGCCCCAAGCCTCTATACAATTCTCTCGATCTTTATACAACCCAGTCGTGTTTCGAAACGCTTGAAATGCGTTTTGAATTCCATCGATTTCAACGATGCGATTCCACATTTCAACCTTGGCACGAGCTACCACGCTATCCCCAAACAAGTTCAAGTCATTCGGTTGCAATTCATCAAAATACCGGCTGATAGCAACGGTTTCACTTAAGAAACTACCATCATCAAGCTCTAATAATGGCACCTTACCATTGGCACTTTTTGCCTTGTAGTCATCACTTAGGTTGTCTCCTTCTCGAACATTAATTTCAACTCGCTCAAACCCTGTCGCATCAATTTCGCGTAAAAATAAATTGAGTCGCTTGCAGCTTACAGTTGCTGCCTGTTCGTACAGTTTCATCACTATCCCTTTTATCTAACCGATCGTTCAGATATAATCTACGAGAAAACTAAACGATCGGTCAAGAATAATTTTATGTAATATTGAACGGTTAAAGCGCGTTTAAGAGTATTGAGATGGCAAGAAAAGCAAACTTCTGCAAACAAGAGAAACTTCAGCAAGCAATGACGTTGTTCTGGAGCAAAGGGTACGCAAACACCTCTATCAATGACCTCATCGAAGTTCTAGGAATCAATCGATTTAGTCTGTACAACACGTTTGGTGACAAAGAAACGCTCTATTATCTAGCACTCGACAATTACCTAGAGCAGATTTCGTTTCCCAAACTTACTACACTGCGAGAACCCGACTCCGGCTTGGAAGCGCTCCAAGACTTCTTGCTACTTTTTGCTGAGAAGCAGAAAGACAACACCTGTGGCTGTTTTATTCAAAATGCTGTTGTAGAACATGCCGCTACAAACGCCATGGTACTCAAACGTAGTGATTCCTTATTTGACACATTGGAAAAGGCAATCGCAGATGTACTTAATAACGCCAAGCTGCGCCAAGAACTGGAATCGGACACAGATGTAAGTGCTCTTACGCAGTTCATTATTTGCCATATGCAAGGTATCCGAGTATTAGGAAAAGCAAAACGTTACGACAATATTGATATCGCAACCAAAATGCTAATTAGGGCAATCAAATAACGTCTATTGTTGATTAGCTGAAGGTCATTGTGTCCTAAGTGAGCGTTTGTAAAGGGCTTCAAGATACTGAGTATCTCTACAAGGCATTTCTTGATATTCCTTTAAGCGTACTTGGTTTACCGCTGACTTGAGTTGTTGCAGTGAAATATCGTGCTCCTGACAAAGCTGATGCCTATTCAAACCTTGATAGAGTTTGTCAGCAAGCTGTTGTGCTAGTGCACTGTCGAGTTGATGGTGAGTGTTTAGTTGTCTGTTCATCATGGCTGTATCCCCTAGGTCATAACACCTAGGGTATACAGCGTAAGATTTAAGTTCTAATCAGATAACGTTCAATAAAACTTACATAAGAACACCCATGAAATACGGGATGATAAATGCGTTGGCAAGGTCAATGAAAAATGCGCAGACCAACGGAACAACGATAAATGCTTGATGAGAATTGCCATACTTTTGCGCAACCGCGGACATGTTTGCCATTGCCGTTGGCGTAGAGCCTAACGAAATCCCACCAAAGCCTGAACAAATAACCGCTGCATCATAGTTTTTACCCATTGCTGGAAAAATAACGAAAAGATTAACTAATATCGCCACAATAAATTGCGCTGCTAAAATCGCGAAAATTGGTCCGGCTAGATCCACTAATGTCCATAGCTGCATACTCATTAGTGACATCGCAAGGAAAGCTCCTAAAGACATATCCGCAATCAGAGCAACAGCAGGTTTGTTCGCAGGCCATGAGGTTCCAGTAATCCGCGGATAATTATGCGGTACGAGATTAGAAAGAATGATGCCAGCAAATAAGCAGGTCACAAAAAGAGGAAGCTGTAACCCTAAATGCTCAATACCTTCATTTAAGAAAACACCAACAATGATACAGGTATGAATGGCCAACATGGCATCAAGAAAATCATAGGAGGTAATTTTAGGCTCCGGCTGATTTTCGGAGACACCTACATCTAACGACTGTTGCTCTTGTGGTTTAAGGTCGTATCGCTTGATAAGGAACTTAGCAATTGGTCCCCCCATGATACTCGCAAGAATAAGACCAAAGGTTGCACTTGCAATTCCCAGTTCCATTGCTGAATTTAACCCAAACTGCTCCTGGATTTTTGGAGCCCAAGCGATGGCAGTGCCATGTCCACCAATAAGAGAAACAGTGCCACTAAGTAGCCCTGCTACTGGTTCCAAACCAAAGGCCGTAGCAACGGTAATACCAGTTAAATTCTGGACTATCATGTAGGCTATTGTCACTGCCAACAATATGACGAGTGGTTTTCCACCTTTTTTGAGGTCACTCAAGCTAGCGTTAATGCCAATGGTAGTGAAGAAGTAAACAAGCAATACATCGCGCGCCATCAGATCGAAACTGACCTCGATTGATGTCGCCATATAGAACAGAGCAAAAAGAACCGAGAAGACGATTCCTCCAGAGACCGGTTCAGGAATGCTGAATTCTTTTAGGAACCCAACAACCTGATTCAGTCTACGACCAACAAAGAGAACAATAATACCCAGAGTAACCGCAAAAAAAGAATCAATATGGACAGCGCCATCTTCAATAATCATGTATTCCACATCCTGTTAGAAAACGATACAGAATAGAATGCCTTTATTTTGCGCGCTATCCAACTCTTTTTAAAAAGATTTTAACCTTGATAACCAATACTTACTTGTTCTTTCCGTACCCTTACTTACCTTTATTCTTCAGTTCTTCAATGACGTAAGGCGGAGCGACTTTTTCTAGCTCCGTCAGACAGGCGTCAGCTTTCTCGTGCCCAGTTCGCACATAAATGTCGCAAACTGCGTAGAGTTGTTCTGGCGCACCAGAAATCAAGTACGCTTTTTCAAACGAATCCGTCGCTTTCGCCACATCAATCGGTTCTTGAAGTACACCGTTCAAGTACCAATAATAACTGTTGTCAGGCGAGTACTTCGTCGCCTGTTCGATAGCATTAGCCGCTTCGTTCTTGTTGCCTATCCTGACTAACGTTAACGCTTTTGAATAGTATAATTGAGCTGAAGTGCTGTCGTTTTCTATGGCACGATTTAACACTTCTAGCGCATTCTCATCTTGTTGTTGCGCTCGATAATTATCCGATAGACTCAGAGAGACCTGCGTCGCCATTGCAGGGTTCGTTATCAACTGTTGGTAGATTAATTCAGCGCTGCTGAAGTCTTGATGCCAACGGTAAACATCCGCTAGAAGTAACTGCTTTTCACTGCCAGAATGCTGCTTCAACTGCTTAATAGCGCTTGGATAAATCTTATCAAGCTCTTGTTGCTGCTGCTCATGCATATTGGTGTAATCAGGGATCAAATTTACCAAAGCTGCCAACTGCACGTCACTGCTTTCATCGTTTAATAATGGAGCAACCAACTTCCATCGATATTCAAACTGATAAGGTTTGGCACCTACGATGGCTGCTTGTCGAATATCAGAGTTTGAGTCTTTAAGAGCTCTTGAAACTGCAACCAGTGCATTCTGGTTTGGAAACTGACTAAGCTGATGCAAAGCATCAACGCGACGTTGTACGTTCTCTGACTGATTCTGCGCCGTATAAGACAGGCGCTGAATTTGTTGCGCCGTACTTTCTTGAGCTGAAGCAGCGACGCTTTGTGGTTTGGTAACTTGATCTTTCTGTGGTTCGGCACTGACTACCGAAAGACTAAAGATCGTTGCCATCGCACCTAAAGCGATCAGATGTCTATTTTTCATTGGTAGGCTCCTAGAACTTGGTTGCAAATCCAACATTGCGAATCGCTTGGTCGCTGTACTTTCCATGAGCTACCGGATTGCCAGTGGCACGTAAGATATAAGCAATCGCTTTATCTGCGTGCGAGAAAAACTTTTTCCACCCTGCACAAAGGTAGTTGAGCCCAGGCTCACCTGTACGGGTCTTAATAAATCGATTTTTGGGGCATTCGCCATAGCATGCAAACTGATAGTCACACTGCTGACACTGCGCAGTTAGCGTCTTAGATTTAGCGAATCCGAAATTTTGTTGTGCTTGGCTATAAGCCATTGTTTCCAATTTAGTTTCGTTAATATTGCCAATTTTGTACTCGGGGTATACATAATGGTCACAACTATAAACATCGCCATTAGGCTCCATTGCTAAACCTTTGCCACACAATTGACCAAGCGTACATAACGGATTTTTTCGTCCCATCCAAGTTTCCACACTCGCTTCAAAGTACTGAACAAACACACGGCCGATATCTCGTTGAATCCACTCATCGAAGATGGCAATAAGGAAATTACCCCAAGCCTCATCAGAAACGCACCATGATTCCATAATCGAGTTGGCGTTACCGGGAATTAGTCTTTTGTCTCCTTGCTTGAGCTGCTCATTTGATTTCCATGTTTGCGGTGCGGTGGTTCGGAACGACTTCTGCTCAACAATTGGAATAAACTGCATTTGTGGTGAACGCACTTCATCACGCAAAAAACGATACACTTCTAAAGGATTCTTGCTCGTGAGGTTATTAACGCAGGTCAAAGTGGCAAAGCTCACCTTGTGTTTGTGCAGCAGTTCAACTGCCTTCATGACTTGCCTATGTGTACCACGCCCTGCTCGGTTGGTTCGGTAAGCATCGTGTAGCATCTGTGGGCCATCAATACTCAGTCCAACAAGGAATTGGTTCTTAGCAAGAAACTCACACCATTTATCATCAAGCAGTGTACCGTTCGTTTGCAGGTCATTTGAAATCTTAATACCTACAGGCTGATATTTCTTTTGTAGTTCAACCACTTTTTCGAAATAACTGAGGCCAAGCATAGTTGGCTCCCCACCCTGCCACGAGAAGATAATTTCCGGCGTATTCTGTCCTTCAATGTAGTTTTTGATGTACTGCTCTAAAAGCTCTTCGCCCATCTCTGGAGAACAGCCTTTTTTGTATTCCAACAGGTCTTGTTTACTCAGGTAATAGCAATAATTGCAATCAATGTTGCACACAGCGCCAATGGGCTTCGCCATCACATGCATTCTTTTGGAAGCTTTCCCTTGGAACTGGGGACCTTGCGATAAGTGGATTGACTGTGAGGACTCTGTCTTTCGGGAATCGCCTATCGACTGAGCTGAATTCACACTTAATACCATAACTCATGCACCTTTTATGTTGAGACTCATCGCATTTTATATCAGGGCGAAATACGCGGGCGTTATAGTGCTTATAACCAAAAAGAAAGTGGGCAGTCGTTAAAATTGAGGAGATGTTTCTTAACACTACAGAGCCAAACTATGACTGATTACTCAGAGGAAAAAAGGGCATGGAATACAACAAAACTACTTGTTGTTTTAGCCATCATTGCGCTACCTATACTACTTTCTGGCTGCGCGAGTCCGTCCAACCATCCTATCGCTATGAGTATCAACCAAGATATGGTTCTCGTTGAAGGTGGTGAGTTTACTATGGGCTCCGACTCCGACACCGCAGCAAAGTCAGAGCGTCCAGCCCACTCTGTGCGAGTCGATAGTTTTTACCTATCCAAATTTGAAGTCACCCAAGAGCTGTTCGAGTCCGTCATGGGTTCATCGATGAGTTACTTCGCAGCGCCTGATGTACCCGTGAACAATTTAAGTTGGCAACAAGCCAACTACTTCGTTGAGAAACTTAATGAAATGACCGGCGAAAACTATCGTTTACCGACAGAAGCCGAGTGGGAGTTTGCAGCGAAAGGCGGTATCCACTCTAAAGGATATATCTACGCCGGTTCCAACAACATTGATGACGTCGCCTGGTACTCAGAAAACGCCAATAATCGCGCTCACCCAGTTGGAATGAAACAACCTAATGAGCTAGGTTTGTATGATATGACAGGAAACGTAGGTGAGTTTGTTCAAGATGCTTTCGATGACGGCTTCTACCGTTTTTCTCCTGTTAACAACCCAAATAACGCCAAACATTCAGACTCAGGGCTTTCACATAAATCCGTAAGAGGTGGCAGTTTCTCTTACGACGCGAACGAATCTGAAAACTTCCGACGCGACTTTGCGAGTCAATCAATCATCATGTCGGATATGGGCCTTAGACTCGCGAAAGACAAATAAGCTTCCATCGTCACGGCAAGGACAGACTATGCATAAGAATAAACTCATAAAACCAATAGTGACAGCATCACTTTTGGTGACTTTGTGTTTCAACGCTAGCGCGGCGCTAGCAACAGAGTCTAAACCCAATCTCGTGCTGCAGATAACCGTTGATGGGTTACGTGCAGATCTGATTGAGCGTTACAAACACAATTTCTCAGACAATGGTTTTAAATACCTTATGGACCAAGGCGTTTATTATAAAAACGCCAATTATGAACATGCTAATACCGAAACCATCGTAGGCCATGTTTCCCTCGCAACCGGTGCACCACCAGCCGTACATGGCATGGTCGGTAACGTTTGGTTTGACCGAGGATTAGATAGGCTTGTCTACAACGTCGAAGATCCCAACTATTCAATGTTAACATCTGGTGCAGGTGTTGATAAATCCACTGAAATAGACCCAACACAGAAAGCAGCTGCAGGCGATGGTCGTTCACCTGAACCTATTCTTTCGACCACATTTAGTGACGAGCTCGTTATCAGCAATAATGGACAATCACGCGTTTTCTCTGTTTCAGTGAAAGATAGAGGTGCAATTTCCCTGGCTGGACATGGTGGTAAAGCCTTTTGGTTCTCAAAAGCACAGTCTCAGTTTGTCACCAGTGATTATTATTACGACACCAACCCATTTTGGGTTGATCGATGGAATGAGAAAGCCATTCCTGCCAAATACTCAGGAAAGCGATGGGAGTTGTCACTACCTAAAGACCAGTACTCTCTGCAAGAAAACAGCAAAGATCATAAAGTGGATTTAGGCGGATTTGCCCGTACCTTCCCTCACCCTTACGGGCCTGCATCTTATAAGTACTACTCGACGATGTTGACAGTAAGTCCAGCTGGCGATGAAATCACGGCTGACTTCGCCAAGACACTGCTGGCACAAGAAAAGTTAGGAAGCGGAGACGCAACGGATTATCTGGCTATCAGCTTTTCTTCCAATGATTACGTCGTTCACCTTTATGGCGCATCGAGCTTAGAAACCGAAGACAACCTCATCCGATTGGACAAAACACTCGCTGATTTATTCAAATTTGTTGACGACTCGATTGGTCTAGAGAATACCCTCATCGTGCTCTCTGCGGACCACGGAGTCCCCGAGGCATCTCCAACTTTAAACACGCTTGGTTTTAGACAACCTTTTTACTTCAATAAGGATGCATTGTTGACTGACGCTCTTATGACACGACTTAAAAACGAATTTGGTCTGGAAAAAGACGTAATTAAGCTTTACGCACAGCCTTATATTTACCTCGATCACGACCTCATTGCTGCTAAAAAAGTATCACTGAGGGATGTGCAAAAAGTTATCGCTGAAGAGGTAATGAAAGTAAAAGGGGTGGCGACTGCAGTAACCAGTGAGGATATCGCAAGCAATCGAGTTGCGGACTCACGAGTTAATGAACTGATTCGCAACAACTATCACCCTCTTCGTTCCGGCGACGTCTATATGGTATTTGGTCCTCGTACTTATATTAATGATATGGATGGACTCACCATTGCATCAACCCATGGTTCACCATGGCGCTACGATACGCACGTTCCCGTCATCTTTGCAGGGCATAATCTTAAGCCCCAAATTGTTACGCGCCCTGTCACGCCTTATGACATCGCCCCAACACTATCTGGATATTTAGACGTTAGTGCACCAAGCGGCGCCACAGGCGTGATGTTAGAAGAAGTATTTCAAGATTAACTTATCCTAACCACCAAGAGAGCATTGAGCTCTCTTGGTCACAACTTTCTCCTTGAGCACACCCAAAATCATGTAGGAAAACATGAAGTTTTCTCCGTGTTTAGTGTACAAAACACCGTCACCCTATTCAGCAAACCACTTTTAACACCCTAATTTAAAGCCCAAATAGTCCTTAAACGCGCTCTTCGGCTTTTTTGGCTTAAGCATTTTCGATACCATCGTGCATCACTTGTCATCACAGATAGTCCATGATGCCTAGCAACCAAATCGAGCTTTTTCCTTGGAACACCAATTTCGAAACCGGAATAGCCAGCATTGACGAGCAACACAAAAACCTATTTTCGTTGATTAACAAACTCGCTAATGCCTTGGTATACGATAACCAGCTTCAAGTTTCTACCATTTTTGATGAGTTAGCTGACTATGCTCTCTACCATTTTTCGGAAGAAGAGCGCGTGTGGCAGCAATACTTTGAACAAGATTCTTGGTGTGTACTTCATAAAGGTAACCATGAATCCTTCGTACCTGAGATTATTCGACTTCAACATCGTACGAAGAGTGTTGGTTGGCATGAAGCGACCGAGCAAATTCTACATTTTCTTATTCGCTGGCTGCTACTACACATTCTCAACGAAGACAAAAAAATGGGCTTAGTGATAAACGCTCTTTCAAAAGGTGCTCTTGACTTAAACCAAGCAAAAATCGAAGCCGAAGTCGCCCTCGTTGGAGAACATGGAGCACTCACCGACACTATTTTAAATATGTACTTTGAGCTCTCCTCTCATGCGATTGAGCTTATTAGAGAGAAGAATCGTCGCATCGTTGCCGAGAAAGAACTAAAAGCGCTCAATGATAAACTCCAGCAACTGGCAGTCACCGACGAGTTGTCCGGTTTGTTCAATCGCCGATATTTTATGATGATGACACAAGAGGCCTTGTTAAGAGCAAAAGTGGAGAACAGCTACCTAAGCTTCATTTCTCTCGATCTCGATAATTTCAAGCATCTAAACGACACGCTTGGGCATGCTCGAGGAGACGAAGCCATCATTCACTTTAGTCACGTATTAGCATCAAAGTTCTGCCGCAAAAACGACTTTATCTTTAGGATGGGCGGCGATGAGTTCCTGGTAGTTGTATGCTGTGCTGAACATCAACAGGTAATTGAAATAGCGGAACAAGTGAGAAGTGCGATCGAACAACAATGTCTAATTGATACGTCAAGCATTAACGCTATAACAACATCCATCGGGGTATTCACCCACATACCCGAAGAACACGAAGATTTTATGTACTTTATGGAGCGAGCAGACCAACTGCTATACAAAGCAAAAGAACAAGGCCGAAACTGCGTGCTTTCAGCTTTGGAGTGACGACCCTGACTTCAAACCTTATGGCACACCTTCCAATCAGGAAGCGAGTCCACTAGTATGAAGACGTTTCCCCCGAAAATAATTGGTCAAAATGTCTATTACTCATCAGCTTCGGCTCTTCGTGGATGTCGTCCAGCAAGGTTCATTCGCCAAAGCTGCGACGCTCAATAATATGGATAACTCCTCGCTTTCTAAGCAGATAAAAAAGCTCGAGGAGACATTGGGCGTGCAGTTGCTCAATCGCTCTACTCGTTCGTTTTTTCTTACCTCTGCAGGGGAAGACATTCTTGCTGAAACTCATGTGTTGTTAGAATCATTGGATAACATAAAGGGAATTGCGGATTCTTACCAATCTGAGCCAAAAGGAGTCATACGGATTGTCTCCGCGGTGTTCTTAGGACAGCAATATGTTCAGCCCGTTATTAGTTGCTTTATGAGAACGTACCCAAACGTTCAAGTAACTTTGCATTTAGACGACAGAAAAACCGATATCATTGCTGATCACTTTGATCTGGCTATTCGGATGGGTAAGTTAACGGATTCGAACTTAATTGCTAAAAAGCTGGCTAAGACTAACTTTGCCATCGTTGCCTCTAAAGAGTTCCTTAAGCAACATGGAACACCACAAACACCGGAAGAGCTCATTACCCTGCCCGCCGTCATCTATAATAACGGCGATGTATGTCTTGATAGTTTTAAAATGAGTAGAACACCGAGTTGCCAAGAAATGACTAGCTATAAAATGCAGGGTAACTATAAAGTCAATGACGTTCGAACCATGATGTCTGCAACGCAGAATGGAATTGGTTATTGCGTTATTGACCTATTTAATTTGGAAAAACCCATTGATGAATTAGGGTTAGTACCATTACTCACCGACTATACCCTATCTACTCAGGACACAGGGATTTACGCTATTTATCCACATCGCAAACAAACCTTACTGGTTTCCGAGTTCATTAATCAGTTGAAGAGCTACATTGGAGAGCCAGCTCGCTGGGAAGCCCATATTCCTGACTATCAGCATATGTACAAGCAATGACCTAAATTAATTAACTTGAGAGGCAATCTTAATAATCTGTTGTCTTAACCATTGATGCGCCGCATCCGAGTTGCGACTCGGGTGCCAAACCATGCTTAGTCCATAATCTGATGCGCCAAATGGCATCATCAATGCCTTAACATCTAGACCAACAGCAAACTTGTTGAATGTTGAGTGGGTAATAATACCTATTGCGTCAGTTTGGCTAATCGCTGGCAACATATCTACCTCACCCGCCGCTCGGTACATAATTTTACGTTTACCGAATTCAGGGAAGTCCTTCTCATTAAAGAAGCTTTTACGTGTCTGCCATTGAGACATCACCACATGCTGCTCCGCTAAATATTGCTCGGTAGTAATCGTGTCTCCGGTTATACGTGGGTGATTGTTGGCGACTACCACGTACAGCTTTTCTCTGAAAATCTCTCTAACTTTTAATGTTGGAGTTTCACTTCGAGTTCTATCAATGACCAAATCGTATCGCTGTAAACGCAAATCAGACTCATGGTCCTCAGTAAACAAAGGATGAACTTCTAGAGATACTTTGGGTGCAATTTTGGAGATACGAACCAATAACTCTGGCAATATCGCATAATTGGCTGCAGACACTGAAGCTATCGAGAATGTCTTGGTCGATGTCTTTGGGTTAAAGTCTCTAGAAGCTTCTAATGTCGAAGTAAAGTTTTTCAAAGAAGTGGCTAGCGCTGGATAGATATCATTGGCAAACGTAGTCGGCTCTACACCACTTGCGTTTCGATGAAACAGCGAGTCATCATAGATTTCTCTTAATCGCTTTAAAGCCTTGCTAACGGCAGGCTGACTAATTCCCAACCTTGAAGCCGCGCTAGAAAGACTTTGCTCTTCATAGATTGCAACGAATACGGGAATTAGGTTTAGCTCAGTATTTTTCATTATTACCTTAACTTCACTCGCAGCACTCAACCCCATTTATCAAGGCCTTTTAAGTCACTTGCGCGCTGTTGTTGTTTTCTACTTTTCAACTGACGCCACAGCCAAAAGCTGTTTTCTTTGTTTGGCGTATGCCTCTGAATGTACTCACTTTCCGCTCGCCACTTATCACTGTCGTGCATTCGCTTTAATTCTAGGGTGGCAGTACGCTTTCGACCTTTTAAATAAAGTAACGTTCTTACCTTAGGCCAATCTTGTTTTCTTACGGCTTGTTGGAACAGCCACCAAGGCGGTTTAGGGTGAAACTTATAATAGCGATTTACAAAGATCGTCAATCCTATCAATACAATAGAGGCACTTATCAGTATAGCTATCTGCGACCAATAGGTATTCAATAAAGATCGCCAAGTGTGAGCAACGGTTATTTTTTTAGTTTCTAGTGTTACTTCTTTGACAGATTGTGACTCGCTATCCCACCAACGAATCGTCTGCTTTGGAAACGTGACCTCACCACCTGTTGTCAGTATATAAACAGTCTCATCGGTTCGGGTCGATTGATAGTTTCCGCGAGTCTGACTATCTGTCAACGCACTTGGTTTGGGATAAGATTTCGTGCCAACGATGGATTGTTCACTGTCTAGTGGAGGCAATAGTATGGATAACGTGTCATCAGCCGTAATGGTTACTTTTCTTGTCAGGCTATCTCCTGCTTCCAACTTCTCAGATGACTGCTGCCAATCTTCCGAAACCTTGACGTTACTGGCAACAAACCAAGGCTTGTTTGGAGTGAAGGAAGCATCTGGAAGTTGAGTAAAAAGCGACATCGGTTTGGTATAGAGTGTGCCTTGCACGTTAGTCCCATCAGATGCTGACACTTGAACTCTAACTGGAACTTTAGGTAAACGATATTCACCACTTTGCTGAGGGTAAAGCGTAATCTCCCAACGCTGACGTGACCATGTTTGGCCATTTTTTCTCTCAGTATAATTGGTCGCAAGCTGATTGCGCTGTTTGACAATAAGATCGGGCATACCAAAAGCCGAAATGCGAGTACCACCTGTAAACCAACGAGGTGTCGATATCTCAATGTACAATATCACCTGTTCTCTAATGGCAGCAGGTTCAGACGCGGTTGCTCCTGTACTGAGCCAAGACTTGATTTCTACGCCTCCTACACGTTCAAGTTCGTTGATGGACATAGCCGCATTAGATTGTACAGAGAACACCAGTAAGAAAGTGCTAACAAGCAGCAAGCTCAATCGTTTTACATAGCAAAGTCGAAGAATCATTGAGTTTGGCCTCTCTGAGTGTCACGCAGTTGAATCTGGAATTTATTGCGTAAGAAGTTTTTAGGATCGGCTTCCACTCGGCTTAGCCATTTATCAGCCAGTTCTTCACTTCCTAGAATTTCCCGTGCATTGAGCGTCTCTTTTAGCATCATTTCCGATGTCGTCGTTTCATCAGCGCCATCTGCCGTTTGAGGATTATCACCAAGCTCTATAGATTCTTCTGGGCCATCTGTGGTCCCTTTTTGGCTTTCACTGAATCGGTTTATTTCGTCAACAAGCGATTGCATCACCTGGTAGTTATGGGTCGCTTTTTCTGCAATATCCGCAGATTGTGTGTCCTTAGCAAGCGCGCGATAGAGGTTTCTTGCTGCCAAGTATTCTCGTTGTCGTGCTAATGCATTGCCTAAATATAGGGTACCTAGTTCGTTATTCTGAACTTGCAAAAACTGCGCTTGTGCTGACTTAAAATCGCGCCCGTAGTAATAGGCAATGCCTTTATTCATGGGCTCTTGATAGTGCTTTGCCGCTTTTAGAAACTCTCCACGCTCAAAATACCACTGACCTTGTTGCTCGGGTGTCAGCCAAAGATTCATCCACGCTTGTTTCGATGAGATCCAGAGTTGATCCACTTGTGACACAGATTGTGCCGTTGTCTCGGTTATTGCCACCGACGACACCGTTTCCGCGTGTGCTTCTGAGACCAAAATATTTGGACTTAATAAGGTTGCGATGAACATCCATTGCACCAACCAACCCTTTCTGAACCAAAGCAAGGCCAGCAGCATAATCGGAAAGACCAGATAGTAGCCCATATCACGCCAAGGCATAGCTGACTCTCCAGAGATTTGCATGTGCCTTTCAACATCAGTAGCAATTTGTTCAACATCAGTGTTGTCGATACTCAACGCGTAGTACCTTCCACCAGTGTCATTGGCAAGCTGCTTCAGGCTGTCCCAATCTGTTGCTGCGCTTGATTGGTTGCGTTCACTGCCTACCGCCATCACCATGACGAGCACGTTTGAGTCTTCAAACGCCTTCTTATACTGTTCAATCGCCTCTGATGCTACGCCATCTGAAATAATGAGCACTGAACCCGATGAACTGCCTTTAAGCTGTGACTGTATTTGAGGGATAGCGGCTTGGGCACTCTTACCCTGAACAGGAATCACTTCTGGTGAAATAGCGTTTAAGAACGGCAAGAACACCTGATTATCTTCTGTCATTGGCATCGCGGTGTGAGCGCTGCCAGCAAAGACAATAAGCGATGTTTTTCCACCTTGACGAGCTTGCAGTAAGTCGCGAATTTTGTACTTGGCACGCTCGAGTCGAGAAGGCGGTAAATCACTTTGCATCATCGATTGGCTGGTATCGAGTACTATCACCAATTCGCCTTGATCCTCACCAAATGGTGAGGCCTCACGCTGCCAAGTCGGCCCTGCGCAAACAATAATAGCTAAGCTAAGAATCGCACTAAGGAGTTTAAGTGGCAGCTGGCTTTTCCACCCTTGCTCGCCAATAACCAACGCCTTTTGCAGATGCTCAGGAATTATGGTTTTCCAAGCAGCAGATGATTCTCTGCGCCAACGAAGTAGCAACAGCAAGGCTAATGGTACAAAAGCAAGCAACCAATAGGGACGCATAAAATGGAACTGAGAAATAATTTGCTCGACGACTAGGGAGTTCATTAGATGTTTCTCCCCGTTTGATTGGTCTCGTTAAGTTCGCGAGGTCGACTATACCGACGCCGTAGCGTTGCGGTTGAAAAGGCGATCAAATACAGGATGACTACTACCATCAATAAATACTGGTGCACGGTTTGTTTAGGTCGGTATTGAGTACTTTCGTACAACTTCGGCTCTAACTCACCAATCGTTTGGTACGCTTGTTGAAGTGCTTCTTGGTCTAGGGCCTGAAATGCCTGACCACCTGATTGGCTAGCAATATTATCGATCGTTGCCATATCCAGCGCCTGCTCACCGATGGTGGCGGGATCGCCCATCGCAATCACGTGAATACGCACACCTTTTGCCGCCGCGACAATAGCGGCATCTTTAGGTTCTACAAAACTGCCAGTGTCATTACCATCGGTCAGTACCACGACTACTTTCTCTTTGTCTTTTGACGATTCAGATTGTTCAAATACCTTAATCGCGAGACCTATCGCATCACCTAGATGCGTGCTCTGCCCTGCCATCGCCACTTCAGTCTGATCAAGTAACGCAAGCCAGACATCGTGATCCGCGGTGAAAGGCGTTTGAAGATAAGCCGCATCACCAAACAGTATCAGACCAAGTCGGTCACCTTCTCGCGTTGCAACGAATTCATGCAGGACACTTTTGACAGCATCAAGCCTTGAGACCGCTTGACCATCTGACGAAGAGAAGTCCATCTCAGACATAGAGCCCGATAAATCAACTGCGACCATCACATCTCGACCAAGCTTCTCTCTCGTTTGTGGCTCGCCCAATACCGTAGGTTTGGTCATTGCAATAACCAATAAGCACCATGAAACGATCAGTATTCCACGTTGCCACCAAGACGGTTGCAATTGGCTGGCACCAAGTTCTGGCTGCTCACCCAAAATATCCAGCAACTTATTAAAGAAAGGGACTTTGATGGCACTTTGTTTGGTCTTGTATGCAGGTACAAATCGATAGACAACCACTGGCAGCGGCAGAAGCAAAAGCCACAGCGGATACGTCAATGTTAAGGTAGACCAACTCATCGCTGACCTCCTTGAATACCAATTCTACTGAGACTGCGAGCAATCACTTGTTTTGCCTGCCAATACTGTTTAAGCCAATTAGGTACGGGGTGATGTTCAATCCACCTATGTACTTGTTGATAAATATGTTCTGATTCCGAAGCGTCTAGTGTCACTTTTGAACTCAGTAAAGTGCGTAACCATTTTCCACCCAACTCAACATTAAATTGAGCATCAGGGCTGACATAGCGGTTCAATTGCTCTATCCATGCTGTTCCATATTGTTGAGATTGAGAGATTTTAAGGTACTGCGTGACACTTTTTAGTACGTCGTAACACATCTGGTCGCGTTGTGGTGATGTCTTGTTGCTTTGCAGAATAGCGAGTGCTTCTCTTCGGTAACGAAGCATAGAATGGCGACAATAGCCGCGAAAAAGTTTAACGCCAATGAGTAGAACGATGAGTAATCCGATAAGTTGCCATCCAATGGTTTGTGGCAACCAACTAACAGAATCAGGATTAGGAACTTCGAGCATGTTACGCAAAATGTAAGAGCTAGGTGCAGGTTGAGTCATGAGCTAAACCCTCCTACAGCTCGTTTAAACCTGGCAATGTGGTCACCATCGGTCGTCAGTTCAATCACAGGTAATTTTTTTATCGACATAAGCTGGCGTAAGCTTTCCAGTTTGCTTTGAGATTGCGCTGCCAAACCAGCATTGGCGGTATTGAGTTTATGTTTCTCTGTCACACTTAACTGATACTTACCATCGCCAAATACTAACGTTGACGCATCAAGAATCTCATCAGGTAGTCGACGTTCTAGTGGGTCCGAGATGATTACGCTGAGGATGTCATTGTGCTGTTGTAGGTATTTCAGTCGGTCAATATCATGCTCTGTAGCATCTGACCAATCCGATATGAAAACTACGGTGGCGTTTTTTAACCCCAGATTACCAAGCATAGATATGGTCGCCGTAAAGCCTACGTTGTCACTGTCTTCACTGTGTAAACCAAGGGATTGATTTGCGTGACACAAGCGCTTAAGTCCATGTAGCAGATGATTTTGCGAGCGCTGTGGTTTTATGTATTCGATGTGGTCACTATGATTAATGATAAAACCCACACGGTCGTTGTCTTTTATGATTCGCCAAGCAGCCAGTGCGCCAACTTCAGCTGCAACAACCGATTTCATCGTATCGACTGACGAAAAATACATCCCGCTTCGCTGGTCAATACACAGAATAAAGTTACGATCTTTCTCTTCGGTATAGGTTCTGACATGTGGTTTACCAGTACGCATCGTGACCTTCCAATCGAGATTACGAATGTCATCACCAAGCTGATAATGTCGCAATTCTTCGAAGTTAAGACCACGACCGCGAAACGGAGAACTGTGTCTGCCAGACATTGCCGACTGCGCCATCAAGTGTGGCAATAGTGAGAAAGCTTGAACTTGCGATTGCAGTTTCACCAATCGGGCGTATGGAGTATAAATGCGAGTATCGAGTGACGCCTCGGTATTGTGAGCCATATTATCTACCTCTGCGGTTAGCCAATAGCCACAACATCCAATAGACGGTCGACGACATCCTTCTGAGTGATTTGCTCTGCGAGCGCGTTGTATGACAGCGCTACCCGATGACCCAGAACCATATGAGCCACGGCACGCACATCATCTGGCTCTACATGAGAGCGGCCTTGTAACCACGCATAGGCTCGACTGCATTTATCCAGAGCGATAGACGCACGAGGCGAAGCACCCACTAAAATCCAATCTTGTAACGAGGAATCTGGGTAACGGTGTGGCTGCCTCGTAGCCATCACTAACCCGACAATGTAGTTTTCAACGATGTCAGATACTTCTATCTTTGCCATTTCTTCACGAGCAAGAAACACCGACTCCGGTGAGATGGAAGATTCGGAGCTATTGCTGTTTGTTGTGTTCGAACGCGCTCCCAGCTCTTCATCACGAACAAGGCGAATGATGTCTTTCTCGGCTTCGTCTTCTGGATAATCCACCGTCACTTTCATGATAAAGCGATCCATTTGCGCTTCTGGTAATGGATAAGTCCCTTCTTGCTCGATAGGGTTTTGTGTCGCTAACACCATAAAGAGTTCTGGGAGAGAGTGGCTTTCACCACCTACGGTGACCGTGCCTTCTGCCATTGCTTCCAACAAGGCGGCTTGAACCTTAGCAGGAGCTCGATTGATCTCATCCGCCAACACGATGCTGTTGAAGATAGGTCCGGATTGGAAATGTAGCTGAGGTTTTCCATCCACATCTTGATAGATTTCGGTGCCTGTCACGTCGGAAGGCAACAAATCAGGGGTAAACTGAATACGACCAAAACTTGTATGTAGACGATCCGCTAACGCTTTGATAGAGCGCGTTTTGGCCGTACCTGGCAAGCCTTCTAGAAGAATATGACCATTGGTAATAAGCCCAACCACCAGTGCAGTGACCACATGCTGTTGTCCGATCACTGACTCACCAACTTCAGATATTAGGCGGTTAAGCTCTGTTTGTGCTTGATTCATTCGTTTACCCTTCCAGCTACACTTAATTTAGGCGATAACACATACCCTTCATACTATCGTTAGCGGTCATAACTTTTAGTTATATTGATAATGCTCATCGCACTTTAATAACGTGATTGTAGTTGCTCTATTACTTCCTTAGGTGCGAATTGCGACAGTTGCTGCAAACAAGCCTTCGATTCAGGCTTTTGGTATTTCAACAGCATGTCACATTGTGCGTATAACTGTTCTGGATTTCGACTGAGCTTGAACGCTTGGTTCAGAGCGGAGATTGCCTGCCCAAGATTAATAGACTCCATCGATAAACCATAAACGTACCAGTACTGAGCATTGTCTTTTTCTAGGTCTACCGCTTGTTTTAATAAGTCAGATGCTGCCAGTTTTTCACCCTGTCTTAGTTTGGAAAGCGCGGCGCTGTAACGAATTGCCGCTGAGTTTGGCTGATTTTTGATGCCCAACTGTAGAGTCTGCTCGGTTAATGCCTCTTGACCCTGAGCACGATAAAGGTCGGCCAGATTGATATAACTATTGGCAAAGTATGGTTCAACAAGAATGGCACCTTCGTACTCTGCAATGGCCAGCTTTGTCTTACCTTGAGCGGCGTAAACGTTACCTAGGTTGGTGCGACCAAAACCTCTGTCAGAGTTAAATTCTTGTACTGCTATATATTCTTTTAACGCAGGCTTTAGTTGATCTTTTTGAAGAGGATTTAGCTCCTGCCAATAACGCGCTAATGCACCAGCGGCTTCAGTTCGAACAGCTAGCACTGAATCAGTCAATAACGGCGAGATAATTTGCCAGCGTTGGTGTGAAGGATAAGGCTCACTGCCTTGGATCGCCCCGACCCGTACCATAGCATCGCTGTTTTTTACAGCACGCCCAAGCGCTATCAAACTATTTTGGCCAGGATAATTGGCTAAACGTTGCAACGCTGATGCTCTTACGATTGAAGCTTCAGAGTTATCTTGCGCAATGTACGATAAGGCATCCGCTGCAGCGCGGTGCCCTATGGCACTTGCATAGAAGGCAATTCCATAATGCTGGCTGTTTTGGTATTTAGATTCAGGGAACCATACCGCAAGCGCTTTACTAGCCCACTCAGGTGACTCACTTTCATGGCATGTCGTACAGACATTGGGCGTTTTGATATGCTGTGTGAGGTCTGGACGAGGAACGTGCCAACTGTGGTCTCTTCTTGGGTCGACTTCCATATAAGTAGTTTCTGGCATGTGACAAGTCGTACACTTGTCTGCTTCACTACCTTTTTGATGGAATGTATGATTTTCCGAGCTATATTCAGACGCGATGTGACATTGTAAGCAAACACTTTCTTCCGGGATTTTAAGCTTAGCTGTATGTGGGTCATGACAATTGGTACACGTGACGCCCATCTGAGCCATTTTCGATTGTTCGAATGAACCAAGCACATATACTTCATCGTAGATTTGACCATCGGCGTGATAAAGTTCTTGAGTAAGGTTTGAAACCAAGTAACGGTCCAAAATCTCGCCTTGTACATGATCGTAGTCTTCTGTGAGTTGAACACGTCGACTATGACACTGAGCACATACGTTTACCTGTTGGGTCGATTCAATATCACTAGGTTGTAACGTCGATTTCCCTTGTTTGAATACCCAGCTTGTCACCGCTTGAGATAAATCACGATTGAAACCGTAGTGGTCAACAGTCTTAAAGCCCCCCTCGCTGCCTCGCTTTGCAAGCTCTATATGAACGCTAGCAGGACCATGACAGGCTTCACAACCGACGTTAATCTCAGACCAAGTGGTTTCATATTGATTGGTGGCTTTATCGTAACCTTTGAGTAAATTTGTAGAGTGGCAATCTGCACACATGAAGTTCCAATTTTGACCAGAGTTGGTCCAATAAAACTCATCGTTTGGCGTCGTATCAGGATAGAGGTGGTACCACCTTTGCCCGCCAGACTCCTTGGCTCTCGAATCCCATGTAAAAGGTATCAGTTGTACGCGACCATCATCAAACTGGACCATATATTGTTGAAGTGGGTAATGACCGAAAGTATAAAGAACTTGATAGTCGTGGAACTCACCGTCAGGTCCTTGAATATTGACCCAGAATTCATCGTCTTTCTTATAGAAGCGATTCGTTTTCCCTTGATACGTAAACTGAACATTATTGAAATCGGCTAGAACACTCTCCGATGTCGCGTGATCCATGGCTCGCTCATGGTCAGAGCCCGTCCATGACTCGGCTTCCTTAGCATGACATTCAATACAAGCATCACTGCCAACAAAGGAAGCCCCTTCAAGTTCAGAGCTAACTGCCGACGATGTGAAACCGACACTAACTAGTGCTAATAAAACTCTTACCATCACACCCATTTAGCTTCCCTTCTAACACGTGCAAGTTATTGTTATTTCAATAATAACAATAGACTACTGAGTTATAGGTGCAAGGTGTTCGAAAAAGATAAAACCCGATCGGTTTATTAAGACAGCAAAAAGATAGTTTATCGACTATTCAATAGCGATTTTGGCGACTCGCCTGTCCAACGCTTGAAAGCTCTCGAGAAGGAGCTTAGATCTTTAAAACCGACTTCTAAGGCAATTTGAGTGAGGTTTGTACTCGGGTTGGCAGACAACGAAATCGCTCGTTCTAATTTGTAACGGTCTAGCAAAGTTCGAAACGACAAAGACTGCGCACTGAGTTTTCTTGTTAGTGTTCTACTACTCATATGAAAATGCCGAGACACAGAGTCAATCGTTATATCTGTGACCTCATACTGCTTAAAAACGGAAAACACCTGCTCAGCTAAACTCGAATCCATAGTGCTTTCGGCACTGTAATGCATCGGTGCCACTAATGTCGCGTTAAGCTCAGAGTTGGCGTAGGTGCATGGTTTATTAACAAACCAGCTTGGTAAGGTAATACGTCGAATCTTATGCCCATAGAAAATTCGGCAATTAAATCGTTGTTCTAATGACTCTATGACGTCGTCATCTAGAGGATCTCGTTCAAAGAAAAACTCTACGGTGCACGCTTCTTTTTGTGTCGATCGAATAAAAGTAATTAACGCGATACAGTAATAGCTAAAACCAAGGTTGGAAAAGGTCGGCATACCTTTATCGTTGTCGTGTCTGAGCATCCAAAGTTCAGACTTCTCATTAAGGCGATGAATAAACACCAACTTTACAGCAGGACAAAACACTAACGAAAATGCTTCGAAGAACTTCAACATGACATCAACGCTGGGAGCGCTATATAGAAACGCCCCAAGCACACCGAGATGATTTGCCGTAATACTGGTACCAGCATCTATCACAATATCAAACGCGGCAGGATGTGCTTCCACTAGTGCAATCGCTTCCTCCAACGCATCAAGGGAGACCTTTGGCCTCTCCATTTGCTCGTGCCAATCCTTGATGCCGCCGCGATACGCAGCAATATCGAGACCATAGCGCTTAGCTGCCTCGTCAAGAGACCGAAGCCACTGCACATCAATGATTTGTCGGGTCGAAGCCGTCTTTAGAAGTTCATTTGAGTCCATACCCTAACGTAAGCCACACAAGCGAAGGAGTACTGTCTCCAATTGCTCCCATGGTAGAAGTTCACTATCGATGACTTCGATTCTTGATTCATAGCCTTCTAACGACATTTGATTGACAGAAACAACACGATTAGCAACGTTAAAGGCGTAACAACCTTTATCTGTGTTTACTACCGCCTTAATGCGCTCTGCATTCAAATCACTGAACATTGAGAATAACTGGTCAAAATCGAATGTATGTTCCGCACCAACAATCCAACCACAACTAAAGTAGCCTTGTCCCTGATTCTCGCGACGAATAAATGGTTTTTCAGGAGATAACTCGAATACTGGTTCAAGATCGCTATGGTCGTGAAAGTCGTGAGAGTGGGCAGAAGATTCCGTTTCTTGAATTCGTCGCTCTATATCCAATACCTCTATCGGAAGCACGCCGTTTTTTACCAGTTTGTGGAAAATCTTGGCAGGCGTTTGATCCGTAACCCAATCATTGAACACATCGACATCTTCAGCGGTGCATTGATCCACTTTATTACCGATCACAACCTCAGCGACACTAAGTTGATCATTAAAGTTAGCATTAGATAAATGCCTATCATCGGATAAATTACGCGGGTCCACCAACGCAATCGTCGCTTTTAAATCAATATAATCAGTGTACTGCTCTGATGTTAACGTCTTAATGACCTGTTTGGGATGCCCCAATCCTGTTGGTTCGATTATCAAACGATCCGGCTTTTGTCTTAACAGGACGTTGATACCTACCGACATCGGAACACCTGCAGTGCAACACATGCAGCCTCCCGGGACTTCTTTAATAAGTGCACCACCCTCAGCCATCATTGCACCATCAATACCGACTTCTCCAAACTCATTAACGAGTACCGCCCAGTTCTCATTCTCGGGTTTTGATTTAAGTAGATTAAGTATTGTGGTGGTTTTACCCACACCAAGAAAACCAGTGATGATGTTGGTAGGCACTTGATTTGACATGATGAACTCTCTGAATATTGCTTTGGTATGAGTATATACCTAAGTGACTCGTAGGTTCTATATTGAATAGGTTTAGGGATGAGTATAAAAGACCAAAAGACAAAAGGCGCACTTTGCGCGCGCCTTGATCCCCCGTTACTCAATCGTGAGTTTGCGAATCTCTGAACCTTGTTAACGCGGCTGAGATAATTTACGGGGCAGTAGTATGTGTTTGTTGCACATCCAAATTGTACGTAGGGTTTTCAAATC
Source organism: Vibrio sp. SCSIO 43133 (assembly GCF_023716845.1). Taxonomy (NCBI): domain Bacteria; kingdom Pseudomonadati; phylum Pseudomonadota; class Gammaproteobacteria; order Vibrionales; family Vibrionaceae; genus Vibrio; species Vibrio sp. SCSIO 43133. Next base: position 156,437 of record NZ_CP068025.1, on the reverse strand, counting down.
CTCCATGCTCGTCGAATACAATCCCTACGCTTTAAATATGGTACATATCTGGATTATTGCAAGTAGAGAACATTGAGGTGAATCACAAAATGCTGCAACACTAGGCAACATTAAATTTGGAATACTACTTTTCATCTTTACCACTGTTGCCAATTGTTCTAAGTCGTATAATTTTACTTATACATTCCCGCCAATCCGAAGAACCAAGGTCTTTAAATACAATGACAAAGAGAGAAAGAATCAAACAGTCGTTACTTGCCCATGTGCCACGCGGAACGATTAATCAATTTCTCTCGAGAGACACGACCCCTATCTCAGTGCTTTTGCTGTCTTGTGTTGTGGGTGTACTTGCAGGTTTAGTAGGCACATTGTTTGAGCTTGGTGTTCACTTCGTAACTGAGACCCGCACAGAGTGGCTTCGCGACGAAATCGGTTCAGTCCTTCCTCTGTGGTTATCAGCTTTTCTAATTAGTGCATTACTCGCCTTCATTGGATATTTTTTGGTCCATAAATTTGCACCAGAGGCCGCTGGATCAGGTATTCCTGAAATTGAGGGTGCGATGGATAATATGCGACCAGTTCGTTGGTGGCGCGTGTTACCCGTTAAGTTCTTTGGTGGCTTAGGAGCTCTCGGTTCAGGTATGGTACTAGGTCGAGAAGGCCCAACGGTACAAATGGGCGGCAACTTAGCTCGGATGGTGACAGATCTCTTCCGAGTAAAAAACGATGACAGTCGCCATACCTTACTTGCGTCCGGTGCTGCAGGCGGTCTCGCAGCTGCTTTTAACGCCCCTCTTGCCGGTATCATGTTTGTTGTCGAAGAGATGCGTCCACATTTTCGCTACTCTCTTATTTCTATTAAAGCCGTACTTATCTCAGCAGTAACCGCGACTTTGGTTTTTCGCTATATTAATGGCCAAAGCGCCGTCATCTCCATTCCACAATATGGCTCACCAGAGCTCAATGTGTTGTGGCTGTTTCTAGTTTTAGGTGCACTTTTCGGTGTATTTGGCGTTGCTTTCAATAAACTTGTTACTGTGTTTCAGGATCTGTTTGTACGCATTCATAAAAACGACCTTAAGCGTTTCCTGTTTACTGGCTCTATTATTGGTGGATGTTTCGGACTACTCCTTCTCTATGTACCAGAATTAACTGGTGGCGGTATCGGTATTATTCCTGATATTACAAATGGCAGTTTTAGCGCTTCCATCTTGGTATTGCTGTTTATCGGTAGAGTACTTACTACCCTTATTTGCTTTGGCTCTGGTGCGCCTGGCGGTATTTTTGCACCTATGCTGGCACTGGGAACGTCCTTCGGTTATGCCTTCGGATTAACAGCGAAAGCACTATTTCCTGAATTACCAATAGAACCCGCTGTCTTTGCAATCGCAGGGATGGGTGCACTCTTCTCTGCAACGGTACGTGCACCGATTACTGGAATTTTACTGGTCATTGAAATGACCAATAACTACCACTTGATCTTACCACTTATCATCACTGCGTTGGGCGCAACAGTAATTGCTCAAGCAATGGGGGGACAACCTATTTATAGCCAACTACTCCACCGAACCATCAAAAACGAAAAACTACGACAAGAAGATCTACCACGAAAGGAAAACTGAGCGCATTTTCTATCCAAACTGTGTATAATTAGACGGCTAGACTGCTAGTTCTCCCAGAAGAGCTAGCAGATAATAATAAGGATATTAAAGAGAGCTCTCCTCGTGACAACAAGTCTTGCTGCCCTAAAACGACTGACACAGTTTCACAGTGTCCCCACCTCTCAAGCCTCATTGGCTTTAGGAATAATCGGCCTCGGCCACGCTTGGGCGATGTATGTACCAGAACTTGGTAAGACTATTCAGCCAATCTTAGCCACTATCGGGGCCCTACTGTTAATTCCCGTACTGTTAAAATATCTGCTCAATCGCCATATATTTTCTGCTGATATAAAGCACCCATTAACAGGCAGCTTAATGGCTCCAATGAGTATGGCGTTATTAATCCTGTGTGATTACTTAGCCGTTATTAGACCGCTCATCGCCTATCCTCTTTGGTTTGCTGCGTTGATGTTGCATATACTCATGGCGATATTATTCTTTTTCTATCAAATTAAGAATTTTAAAATAGCCAATATAGTTCCAAGCTGGTTTCTTTATCCTGTTGGACTAATTAGTAGTTCATTAGCAGGAACTCAATTTGGACATACGGTATATTCTGAAACCATTGCTAGTGTATGCATCGCAATATATTTCTTTATGCTACCACTGGTTCTATATCGACTGGTGTTTGAAGGTATGCTTCGCAAACGTGCCAGGCCTACTATCGCTATCATGGCAGCGCCGATCAACCTCACATTATCAGCATACTTAGTCAATTTCCCTGAACCTGATCCTATACTGACGGGTGCGCTAGCTGGTATCGCCATCACGATGACATTACTTATCTATTTGTGTTACTTCAGATTATTAAAACTGAAATTTCAACCATCTATCGCTGCGATTACCTTTCCTTCAGTCATCAGTTCTATCGCGATGTACAGGTTAACGGATTTCTTCGAGGGCGAGTACCCGCATTGGCATTGGCTTCACAACTTCGGCTTTTTGGAGTTATCTGTAGCAACTTTGGCGGTTATCTGGGTGAGTTTTGGTTTTATCAAAATGTATTGGCCGGAGTTAATGTCACGACAATGAAAAAATGTGATACATATATCAATAACAACTAAAAAGAGTATAAAAAACCTCGCACAGATCCCCAATGGGTATAAGCAAGATGAATATATCGCTATGTAGTATAGTGAAGATTGCTAGTAACTCCAAAAAATAAAATAGTCACTAGTGACTATTTTTGCATATTGGGCAATATTTCGTTCTGTCGGCCGACAACCCATTTTAAATGTCGAGAGAACCTAGCTATGCACTTAGAGAAAATAACAAAAACGTTGCCTAAATTTATTGAACAGCAACACGATATTTATATCGCTGAAAATATCCATTCAACCAAAAGTAAAAAGCATCTAGTCTCTGGGAAAAGACCTACGGCAAGTGATACTAGTTACCAAACAAATGACTATCTATGTCTGAATAACAACGCCTATATTAAGGAGAAGCACATAGACGCTATACGAGCCAATACGGAAAGTATGTTGATGTCTGGTGTTTATACTGCTGAGGCGGAAGACAGTTCTGCTTTTGAAAAAAAACTCGCTAAACTAACAGGATTTGAAGAGTGTGTGGTATCACAATCAGGTTATACCGCAAACCTGAGCTTACTACAGGCTATCTGCACGAAAGACACTAATGTGTATGTTGATTTCTTCGCTCATGCTTCATTATGGGAGGGTGCAAGAATTGCTGGCGCTATGGTTCATCCATTTATGCACAACAATATCAGGCACTTAAAGCGACAGATTCAAAAGAATGGCCCAGGCATAATTCTAGTTGATTCTATCTACAGTACGTTGGGAACTATAGCACCGCTTGTAGACCTGGTATCAATGGCTTATGAGTATGACTGCGCATTGGTCGTGGATGAATCTCATTCACTTGGAACTCACGGTCCTAAAGGTGCTGGTTTAGTTGCTGAATTGGGTTTAACTGAGCATGTCGATTATATTACTGTGAGCTTAGCAAAAACATTTGCATATCGTGCAGGCGCAATTTTATCCAACAAAAAGACCGCACATTGTCTTCCATTTGTGGCATTCCCTGCAATATTCAGTTCCATGCTACTACCGTATGAAACTGAACGGTTAAGTGCCACTGTCGACGTTATCAAGAGCGCCGACAGTGCAAGACGCTCGTTGTTCTCAAATAGTGACTATTTAAGAAATCAGCTAAGAAACTTAGGACTATCTATTCGTAGTGAATCTCAGATCATCGCTTTGGAAACAGGTGACGCTGAAAACACTGAAATTGTTCGGGATTTCTTAGAGAGCAAAGGCGTTTTTGGTTCAATCTTTTGTACACCGGCAACGCCAAAAGGAAAAAATATCATCAGATTTTCAGTCACTTCAGAGCATACTCTCGAGGATTTAGATCGAGTAGTACAAGCATGTAAAGAAGCAACGGAAAACAAAGAATTCTATTTCTTATAGGTAGTAAATCGGATGTGGAGCTCAACATTTAGATCTGAGCTCCCTCATCTATATCCAAGACGCCACTTTATCAACTAGCTCGTCTTTCGGTGTCGGTTTAATGAGTAAGTCATCCATTCCAGATTGCTTGATTTTTTCACGAGTTGTTGGATTCGCATCACCAGTAAAAGCAATGATAGGCACTGTGTTGTACTTTGCTGTCGATTTTCTTATCTTATCCGCAGTGGAAATGCCATCTAGAATCGGCATCTCTATATCCATAATAACTAAATCTACGTTTTCTTCATCAAGCATAACTAGTGCGTCAGCACCATTGCTAGCCTGAAGCACGACCAAACCTTCTTTTTCCAACATTATGCTAGTAATTGTTCGCAATGAGTGATTGTCATCGACTAAGAGAACTGTTTTTGTAGAAGATATTGTGTTGTATGGACGAACCGTCGCAAGCTCTTCCACTTCTCTAAAAAACAACTTATCTAACGTGTCTCTAATATCAGAGGTAAACTCGTCATAATCCATTAGTTCGACATTAAGATAGCGCTTGAAGTATAGATTTCTCTGGTCATTTGCGGAGTGAACGAGAACAATTCTTGCCTCAGTAAACTCAAGCTTAGCCTCTAGACTCGAAAGGTAGATCCACCCTTCTCTCGATAGATTACCGTCGATAATAATAAGGCTATACTCGAAACTATATTCTTCGCGATAACTTGCCGCTTTTATGTCTTCAACTGTCAGCTTGAATTCTCGGTGATATTGAGCACTCTTAACCAAGTCCAACATGCTAGATGACTCACCAATAAACAACACTGACTTATCTTTAATCAGTTCACTCTTAATCTGTGCCACTTCAGCCGACTCATACTTAGGAAATATTAATTTAAACTCTGTCCATGCACCAAACTCGGATTGACATACAATCTTACCGCCAAACGACCTCATAACCTTTTTACAGAAGGCCAACCCTAGACCATAGGACCCAGATTTACCGGTAGTGTAAAAGTCTTCAAAAATATACGGAAGTAGTTGCTCTTCAATCCCCTTGCCGGTATCTCTAAAAATAATGATATTGCAATCGTCTTGGGTTTGAGAGTCAATTGTTATGGTGAACTTCCCTGCGCCCCGGTGGCGAAACGAGTTTTTGAGTAAGTTAAACAACACATACTTCAATAAAGTATCACTGCCAAAATAGTCGAAACTGTTCGGGATATTGACCGAGACAGCTTTATTGTCCAGTGCTGTTTTATATGCAAACGTTCTGATTGCATTTTCAATTACTTCTTTGCCATTATTACGGCAGAAAGTCGATGTAGATACTCGACTTTGATCGATAGAAGTCAGTAGTAAGTCAATGGTCTCATTGCCATTCATGATCGTTTTCATGGAATCATCTATGATTTCATTCAAACGTTGAAGCTCTTCGGTGTTCAATTGGTGAGAGTTACGAAAAATAGCACTCTTATTAGGAATAATCGCTCGCATTACCTCTAACGAAGAATACATAGCGCTAAGAGGGTTTCTCATTTCATGAGCGATACCAGCACCGAATGACTTAGCAATCGCGAATTTCGATTCATGCTCGTTTTGGTTACGAAAGAAGAACAAACTGCCGAAAATATAGGTAAACGCAAATATGGGCAAATAAGTAAGGCTCTGTTCCATATAGATCCCTTGCCCACCCATAATGTAAGCAAGTATAACAGCAGATACAACAGATATTACCGCCTGAGCGACCATGATTCTTGTATCATAAATAAGCAATATATGAAGAAATATAGATGACATAAACGACATAACCCAAACTGTCGTCCAGTTATTCATCAACATCATGTAGCAAAAGAAGAATGGTAAAGTAAAGCCAATGACTACTAGGTAATAGTATGGGAGGATTCGCTTAGTTTTTTCTGAAAAAGCACGTAATAAGATAAACCCTATTAACATGATTGCGCCAATAGTTCTTAAAAGCTCACTTTCATAAGGCTGAGGAAATACATACTTCCAAATGACGTAATAAAGTGGAAAGCCCAAAATCCCCATCCATGCGACAAGTGTAATATTTGGCGCAGCATACTCGTAGGTTCTCTTTATCCTTTCCATCTGTGCAATCAATCCAGATTTAAAACTCATTACTATTGGTTAAGCATAACATTGGCTTGATCGGTAAGAAAGCTTTGTAAAACAACAACGCCCTCGTAATCAGAGGGCGTTGCAAACGAATATGTGATGCGTCTTCCAGAAAGAACTATCGCAGTCCATGCAAAAACTCATGTCGAGTCGCTGGTTTGGATTTAAAGATGCCACCCAATGCTGTAGTCGTCGTTTCGCTGGTAGCATCCATGACACCGCGAGACTTCACACAGTAATGTACTGCGTCAATTGTTACTGCGACATCGTCGGTTTCAAGCAATGCTTGTAGAGCAACCAGAATTTGTTGCGTCATGCGTTCTTGAACTTGTGGACGCTGTGCGAAGAACCTGACGATACGGTTAATTTTAGACAAACCGATGATTTTACCTCGAGGGATATAGGCGACTGCCGCTTTACCGTCAATGGTAACAAGGTGGTGTTCACAAGTGCTCGTTACCGTGATGTCTTTAACACGAACCATCTCACTAACGTCCATCTTGTTTTCGATGACGGTGATTTTAGGGAAGTTCTCATAGTCCAAGCCAGAGAAAATTTCATCCACATACATCTTGGCAATGCGATGCGGCGTCTCCATCAAACTATCGTCTTGTAGATCAAGCTGTAACAACGTAAGAATTTCACGCATATGATGTTCAATACGCTCTTTCTTTTCTTCACGGCTGACTTCATTTGGCAGCATCGGTGTTTCTAGCCCTCGCTTTGACAACGCGGCTTTCACCAATTTTGCTGATTCACTTAATCCTGACATCTTACTTCCTCGCACTAACACCCGTAAGGGGGCACAAGGATACTCGGAATTTTCATCAATTACACCCACAAATTCTGTATTGCTTTGTATGCATTATGATTTGAAGCATGTTTTTGGCTATTTTATCCATAGGAGTAAGCCTCTCTTCAGACAAAATGTGTTACATTCCGAAGACTTTATTGAATTAAATAGTTCCACTGAATCAATTAGGACGGCTTATCTTATGGGTTGCTGCGACGCACCAGGCTTAATGCCTATAGAAGAAGCATTGGATAAAATGCTCACACCAATTACTCCTGTTACTGACACTCTCACACTGCCGTTACCTGACGCGCTTGGGTATGTATTAGCAGAAGACATTCTTTCTCCTATTAACGTGCCTCCCTTTGATAACTCCGCAATGGATGGCTACGCCATTCGTCTCCGTGACTTAGAGCAAAGTACCACTCTATCAATGGTTGGTAAGTCATTTGCCGGCGCACCTTATGAGGGTGACTGGCCTGCAATGACAACGGTTAGAATTATGACTGGTGCGAAAATCCCAGAGGGTTGTGATGCCGTTATTATGCAAGAAAACACCACGGTAGACGGAGATAACATTACGTTCAACCAGTGTTCTCCGAAGACAAACATGAACATTCGTCCTACTGGTGATGATATTCGAGTGAACGATGTCGTATTAAAAAAAGGGGCTCGTTTAACCGCACGCGATATTCCTATGATAGCTACGTTAGGAATTAGCCACATCAGTGTCTTCCGTAAACCAGTTGTTGCTTTCTTTTCTACAGGAGATGAATTGCGCCCGCTTGGTACTGAGCTAGAAGATGGACAGATTTACGATAGCAACCGTTACGGAATCAAACCGCTTATTGAGAACTTCGGTTGTGAGGCTATTGATTTAGGTATCATTCCTGATTGCCCAGAAACACTGAAAGCCACATTCGAGCAGGCGCAACAACAAGCCGACGTTGTTATTACCTCGGGTGGCGTAAGCGTTGGTGAAGCTGACTATACTAAAGATATTCTTGAAGAATTAGGTCAAATTGGCTTCTGGAAACTTGCTATCAAGCCCGGTAAGCCTTTCGCTTTTGGTGAGCTGGACAACGCTTGGTTCTGCGGATTACCAGGAAACCCTGTTTCTGCAGTATTAACTATGTATGTCCTAGTACAACCTCTCATCGCTAAGCTTTCCGGTCACTCAGAATGGAAAGAGCCGGAGTCTATTCCTGCCATCACACGCAGCGCTTTCAAAAAAGCTCCTGGAAGAACCGATTATCAACGCGGTATCTATACGATTGAAGATGGCCAGTTTGTAGTCGAAACAACCGGAAACCAAAGCTCAGGAGCCTTTAGATCGATGAGCTTAGCAAACTGCTTTGTGGTGCTTGAGCGCGACCGCACGTCAATTGATGTGGGAGAAACGGTTCAAATCCAGTTGTTCAACCCAACTTTATTCTAACGAGGCTATTGTGGACATACTGTCTGATGAAGAGATGCTTCGCTATAACCGTCAAATTATATTGAAGAACTTCGATTTTGATGGACAAGAAGCACTCAAACAATCTTCAATTTTGATTATTGGAGCCGGTGGTTTAGGTTGTGCCTCTAGTCAGTATCTTGCCGCAGCGGGTATTGGTTCACTCACCTTAGTCGATGACGATACGGTGGAGCTATCAAACTTGCAACGACAAGTATTACACAACGATGACTCTATTGGTGTCGATAAAGTTGAGTCAGCCCGAACTGCGTTAAGCAAGATAAACCCTAATGTGATGATTAAAACCATTAATCATCGCTTGGACGATGCTGCTCTCGAAGCACAAATTAAAGAGCACGACCTTGTTCTTGATGCCACTGATAATGTAGATACTCGTAACCAACTCAATCGCCTTTGCTTTAAACACAAAAAGCCGCTGGTCTGTGGGGCAGCGATTAGAATGGAAGGTCAAGTCTCCGTCTTTACATATCAAGACGACAGTTTACCTTGCTATGCTTGTTTAAGCGCACTGTTTGGAGATACAACGCTGAGCTGTGTTGAAGCTGGCGTCATGTCACCTGTCGTTGGCATCATTGGTGCTACGCAGGCACTAGAGGCGATAAAAGTCCTCGCTAACTATGGGCAGCCTAAAATAGGTAAGCTATTAATATTTGATGGTTTATCATTAAGCTGGCGAGACATGGGGTTGCCTAAATCCAAGGCCTGCAAAGTTTGTGGTGAATAGAGAGTAGTCTATGGAGAAGTACTAATGAAACAACTAACCATCGCATTTGCTATTCTCGCTGTGGGTGTTGGATTCTTGTTGCTTCTCCTATCTTCAGATTCAAATACAGAAAAAACAGAACAAGCCAAAGTAATAAGCCATGTTCTCACACAATCTTTAGACGGCAATCGTTACTACCTCATCGTGGAACATAGAGACGGTAGTAACAGCCGTGTCGCCACAGATAAAGCAACATTATGCCCCGTAGGTTCAGAAGTCACACTAAGCTCACAGCAGAGCTCAGTTTCTAATACCAAGACCTATCGCCTTCAGCATTGCCTCAACAGATAAGGAAATCATTGATGACACAACCTATTGTTTCTCCTCAATGGCTAAAGCAACAGCTAGATGCTAACAACGACATTATTGTTCTTGATGCCAGTATCGAATTTCAAATTCCGCTAGAGCCTGAAAAGGACAAAAGTGGAGTAATTCCTGGCGCTCAGCGCTTTGATTATGACAACGTCTTTTGCGACCCAGACAGTTCTCTTCCTCATATGATGCCAACTGAAGCTCGTTTCAATGAACTAGCTTCGAAACTGAGCCTTACTGAAAAAAGTACGATAGTTGTTTATGATAATTCCGGTACTTATGCTTCACCTCGTGCGTGGTGGATGCTTAAAGCAATGGGATTAAGTGAGGTTTATGTGCTCTCCGGAGGCTTACCTGCTTGGAAAACAGCTGGTTACGATTGCGATGAAGATTATTCGATTGGAGCGCCCACCTCCCCTTCTCTGTCACTAGATCAGCATTACTTCCTATCAGCAGAACAAGTTCTTACGTATTCCGAAAAGCAAAACGCTCATATCGTCGATGCTCGCTCTTTAGCACGCTTTAAAGGCGAAGTGAAAGAACCAAGAGAAGGTGTCAGAAGCGGCCATATTCCAAATTCTGTTTGTCTTCCTTTTGCTGAACTCATCAACGATGGCACCCTCAAACCGTTAGAAGATCTTGCTCCTTTGTATTCAGCTATCTCAGCAAGTAAACGAGAGCATATGGTGTTTAGCTGTGGTTCCGGCGTAACGGCTTGTATTCTCGCTCTTGGCGCTTATGTCTGTGGTTATCATAATTTATCTGTCTATGACGGTTCATGGACTGAATGGGGTCAACGTGTTGATCTACCTGTAGAAAAGTAAAATGAAGATAAGCAGGTCTATGGGACCTGCTTCCTTTCGCTAGCCGTTATAAGCACCACTTGAGTAATGAAGCTCATAACTATGTGAGTAGATCTCTAGAATATTACCAAACGGGTCTTCCATATAGATCATTCGATACGGTTTCTCTCCCGGATAGTAGTAACGTGGCTCCTTCATTCGTCGTTTACCACCTGCCGCGACAATTTTGTCAGCTAACCCTTCAACATCTGGATCTTGTACGCAAAAATGAAAAATGCCGGTTTTCCAATATTCAAAGTTGTCTTCTGGATTTCGCTGATCTTTGAACTGAAATAGCTCTACCCCGATTCTGTCACCGGTGGACAGATGAGCAATTCGAAAGTGGTCCCACCCTTCCCCAAAAACGTCTGTACACATTACACCGATAGCAGAGTCGTCTTCAGTAACATCAGTCGGCGGCATAATAAGATACCAACCTAATACCTCGGTATAAAACTTGACGGCAGCCTCCAGATCAGGCACCGATATTCCAATGTGGCTAAAACAGCGTGGGTAGGTGTGGTTTGTGTTTGCTGAACTCATAAGTCGATGTCCTCTAGATGATAACGCTTGAGTATTTCATTGTGGATCAGCCGATAGTTATCATATAACCTAAAAACTATAATTATTTGTTATCTACGAAACCGTCATGATAAATACGACTTGGCTCAATACTTTTAAAACTCTAGTAGAGATCGGGCACTTTACCCAAACCGCTGAAAAGCTCTTCATGACACAACCTGGTGTCAGCCAACATATTAAAAAGCTCGAAGCTAGCCTTAATGTTGAGTTGCTTACTCGGGAAGGCAAGAGTTTTGAGCTCACGGAGCAAGGACGTTTAATGTATGAATACGCCCTTGAGCTAGCCAGTCGGGAAAACATGTTACTAGAGCGTCTAAGATATGATGACCCTGAGTCAGGTAGCCTTAGCTTTTCAGCTTCGGGCGCTATCATTACCGCACTCTACCCAAGTTTGCTGGATCTGCAGCAACGATATCCGGGGTTGAAGGTCAATGTTGAAGCTGCACCAAACCGTCGGATCATAGAAAGTATTAGTAATGGCATTATAGATTCTGGCATGGTCACGGCTTCGATTCAGAACCCTGAACTTTCAGCAGAGTACATAGGACAACTAGAGCTATGTCTCATTGGTAGTAGAGACGCGGTAGCTAAATTTTCGGCGTCAGAAGCGATCAACCAGCTTGGCGTAGTCGACCATCCTGATGCGCAATACTACTTACAAAAATACATCGAAGACAGCCGACTCAAAGAACTCACTCAAGCAGAGTGGCAAGATTTCAATAAAGTCACCTACATTAACCAACATAGTCAGATATTACAGCCTGTTTCTATGGGTATTGGTGTCACTGTATTACCCAAAGTTGCCATTGAGTATTCAGGCTACAAAGATAAAGTTAATGTCTGGCCCACTGAACATTTAGTCAGTGAACCGCTCTATTTTGTGAAGAAAAAACGAAAACAACTTGCCGCTCGGTACTTATTTTTGCTGGAACTTATCAAAGCCACAGAGTTCGCGTAGTCTGCGATTAGCTCGGTAAATTCTTCATTTGCTCATCAAGGTTCAGCACCGTTAAAGCATTACTTACACTGGTTGCAACCACATCGATTACGCCAGTACGCAATGCTCCGAGTAACGCCATTGGTTTGCTATTTTCAGAAGCGATCGCAATCACCTCTGATATCATACGAAACTCTTCAAGCCCCAAGCCAATCACTCGATCACTCATCACTGTATTGGCGGCTTGCCCCTGGATATCGAAGAAATCATAACCAGCAAAATCACCAACTACTCCTTGATTCAATCTCGATTGAACAACTTCGTCAGCGGTAAACCATCCCAAATCAACCATGTAACTGTTCTCACTCATATCACCGACACCTACGATAGCCATATCGGCTTTACGCGCTAAATCTAGAGTCTGTTTGACCGTAGCATTTTGCATAAACGCTAGCTTTTGATCTTTATTTTCAGCGTATGCCGGTGCATATAAGGTTTCAGAACTACCACCGTATTTTTTCGCCAACTGACGACAAATATGGTCGGCATTAAAGCGTCCCCCACGTGGATGAATTCCCCCAATCCCACAAACAAACTTACAGTCTCTAGGAGTAATAACCCCCATATGATGAGCTACAGCCGAAACGTTTCTGCCTTGTCCTACTGTCACCACAGTTCCACCTTTTAGTGTCTGTGCTAAGTAGTTTGAGACTAGCCCTCCCACTTGCATACGCTGTGCTTCTTCATCAGCTTGGTCCAATGCAATGAGCGCTCGCTTAACTCCAAAACGTTCAATCAGACGCTGTTCGATCTTAGCACTATATACCGGGTGGTATTTGACTGTGATTTCGACAATTCCTTCATCTCTTGCTTGCTTGAGAAGACGACCGATTTTTGCGCGCGACACACCAAACTTCTTAGAGATCTCCTCTTGTGTTGCACCATCTTGGTAATAGGCGACAGCAATTTCTGTCAGCAAGTCATTGCCAGTTTCGCTAATTTCACTTTTCATTATCACTTACCTAATCGGGAAAAATAGTGGCGCTCATTAGTTCACACCTTATACATATGCTCAATCATAAACAGAACTAAGCATTCGCTCAATACCATTACATTTTCTCAGGTCAAGATTTCAGCAGAAAAAGCAGCCCACAGACCTTATAAAACATGGAATCGACATTGAAGTACGCTTGCGTTATCAAAAAACTAAAATAACCTTATGAATACTACTTTTCAGACCAGTATTTGATTGACATTATTTCTGCATAGGGTAAATATGGGTTCAACATTTACTCAGAAGTGATACATATGTTCACGCATATTTGTTCACTAACACGGAAAAGGTTTACGAGCTAATCCTACGTAAAGTTGAAACTTTGGCTCGTAACATAACATTTGTAGTATGAGGCCATTCCTCACAAATTTATGCCCTCAAGAATAGGAACGTACCGATGAGCAACAAATTAGAGCAACTTCGCAAATTGACTACTGTAGTAGCGGACACTGGTGATATCGAAGCAATTCGTAAGTACCAACCAGAGGACGCAACAACTAACCCATCTCTGATTTTGAAAGCAGCACAAATCGCTGATTACGCACCGCTTATCGACCAAGCGATTGAATACGCTAAAACTCAAAGCGACGATAAAGCACAACAAGTTCAAGACACTTGTGACATGTTAGCGGTTAACATCGGTAAAGAAATTCTTAAAACTATCCCAGGTCGTATCTCCACTGAAGTGGATGCTCGTCTTTCTTACGATACTGAAGGTAGCGTTGCTAAAGCGCGTCAACTTATCAAAATGTACAATGATGCAGGCATCGCCAATGACCGTATCCTAATCAAACTGGCTTCTACATGGGAAGGTATTCGTGCGGCTGAGATTCTAGAAAAAGAAGGCATCAACTGTAACCTAACGTTACTATTCTCATTCGCTCAAGCTCGCGCATGTGCGGAAGCTGGTGTTTATCTAATTTCACCTTTCGTAGGTCGTATTATGGACTGGTACAAGGCGAAAGAAGGCCGTGACTTCGAAGCATCAGAAGACCCAGGCGTTATCTCAGTATCAAGCATCTACAACTACTACAAAGACCACGGTTACAACACCGTTGTCATGGGTGCAAGCTTCCGTAATATCGGTGAGATTCTTGAGCTAGCAGGCTGTGATCGTCTGACTATCGCTCCACAACTTCTGGCTGAACTAGAGGCAGCTGAAGGTGAAGTAGTAGAGAAGCTTGTTGACTCAAAAGGTTCTAAAGAACGCCCAGCAGCGATGACTCATGCCGAGTTCCTATGGGATCATAACCAAGACCCAATGGCAGTAGAGAAACTGGCTGAAGGCATTCGCAACTTCGCAGTAGACCAAGGTAAACTAGAAGCAATGATTGAAGCTAAGCTTTAATCCACACGATTAATAAAAGGGGAACGTTTGCGTTCCCCTTTTAATTTCCCCTCTCCAATATCAAATTTATTCGGTGTTTATTATGGATCATAAAAACCTAGCAAACGCTATCCGTGCATTAAGCATGGACGGTGTTCAACAAGCTAACTCTGGCCACCCAGGTGCTCCGATGGGCATGGCTGACATCGCTGAAGTTCTTTGGCGTTCTCACTTAAACCACAACCCGTCAAACCCTGAGTGGGCGGACCGCGACCGTTTTGTACTGTCTAACGGTCACGGTTCAATGCTAATTTACTCTCTACTTCACCTTGCAGGTTACGAGCTTTCTATTGACGACCTTAAAAACTTCCGTCAACTGCACTCAAAAACACCAGGGCATCCAGAGTATGGCTATGCACCAGGCATTGAGACAACCACTGGTCCTCTAGGCCAAGGTATCACTAACGCTGTGGGCATGGCGCTAGCTGAAAAGACACTTGCAGCACAATTCAACAAAGAAGGTCATGACATCGTTGACCACTTTACCTATGCGTTTATGGGTGATGGCTGCTTGATGGAAGGCATTTCTCATGAAGCGTGTTCTCTCGCGGGTACACTAGGCCTTGGTAAGCTAATCGCTTTCTGGGATGACAACGGCATCTCTATTGATGGTGAAGTGGAAGGTTGGTTCTCTGACGATACTCCAAAACGTTTTGAAGCGTATGGCTGGCACGTTATCCCAGCAGTAGACGGTCACGATTCAGAAGCGATCAACGCGGCAATTATCGCAGCGAAAGCAGACCCTCGCCCTACTCTTATTTGTACTAAAACCATCATCGGTTTTGGCTCTCCAAACAAATCTGGCTCTCATGACTGCCACGGTGCACCACTAGGCGCAGAAGAGATCGCGGCAACACGTAAGCAACTAGGCTGGGAGTACGGTCCTTTTGAAATTCCGACAGAAGTCTACGCAGAGTGGGATGCGAAGGAAGCGGGCGCGGCTAAGGAAGCAGCGTGGAACGAAAAACTTGCAGCGTATGAAGCAGCTTACCCAGAGCTAGCCGCAGAATTCAAACGTCGCGTAAGCGGTGAGCTTCCGGCTCAATGGGAAGAAAAAGCAAGTCAAATTATCGCCGACCTTCAAGCGAATCCAGCAAATATTGCATCACGTAAAGCATCACAAAATGCACTTGAAGCTTTTGGTGCAATGCTACCAGAATTCCTAGGTGGTTCTGCTGACCTAGCACCGTCAAACCTAACCATGTGGTCAGGTTCTAAGTCGCTAACAGCTGATGACGCATCTGGGAATTACATCCACTATGGTGTACGTGAGTTTGGTATGACTGCGATCATGAACGGCATCGCACTACATGGCGGCTTTGTTCCTTACGGGGCAACGTTCTTGATGTTCATGGAATACGCTCGTAACGCAATGCGTATGGCTGCACTGATGAAAGTGCAAAACATCCAAGTTTATACTCACGATTCTATTGGTCTGGGTGAAGATGGCCCAACACACCAACCAGTTGAACAGATGGCATCATTACGCTTAACACCAAACATGAGTACGTGGCGTCCATGTGACCAAGTTGAGTCAGCAGTTGCTTGGAAATTCGCCATCGAGCGTAAAGACGGTCCAACGTCACTAATTTTCTCTCGTCAAAACCTAGCTCAACAAGAACGTAGCACTCAGCAAGTTGCTGATATCGCAAAAGGAGCTTACGTGCTCAAAGATTGCGAAGGCAAGCCTGAGTTAATCCTGATTGCAACAGGCTCTGAAGTTGAGTTAGCCGTCAGTGCCGCTCAACAATTGACTGAAGCAGGAAAGCAAGTACGTGTTGTTTCAATGCCAGCAACAGACGTATTTGATAAACAAGACGAAGCGTATCGCGAGTCTGTACTTCCTTCAGATGTGACAGCAAGAATCGCTATTGAAGCGGGTATTGCTGACTTCTGGTACAAGTATGTTGGTTTTGGTGGCAAGATCATCGGTATGACAACATTCGGTGAATCTGCACCTGCAGGCGAGCTATTTAAGATGTTTGGCTTTACGACTGAGAATGTCGTAACTACTGCTAACGATCTTCTCGCTTAAAACTCAGTTCCAAAACCTAGACGACTAAGCCGAGCATAAATGCTCGGCTTTTTTGTTCTAGTTATCTATCTACTTTCAACAAAACGCTTCAAGAATGGTTCGCTTTACTATCAAATAGTTCCTCGATTTCATTTTGTCCCTGTCTCATATATGAAACACCTCCTACGTTGATTACGCAAACACGCTTCCTAAACTATGAATGTGGCAACGAAAAGGAACTTCATTATGCTCAAGAGTACGATTGTATTATGTGCGCTCTTCTCTTCCCTAACTTTCGCCTCTGATCTAACCATCAAGAGCGAAGGTGTCACTTTCAAGACATACACAGACGAAGATTTGGCGAATATGCCACAAACCAGTATCAAGACTGAATTACCTTGGTTAGAAGGAGAAAATCATTTTACCGGTGTTTCGCTTATTGAGCTTTTTTCGCAGGCAAACGCGCAAGTGCCTGACATGGTTACCTTTGTCGCACTGAATGATTATAAAGTCACGATTAGTCTCAAAGATATTCAAGCATACAACCCTATTGTTGCCAATCGTAAAAATGGGGGAAAAATGTCTGTCAGAGATAAAGGGCCTTTTTGGGTGATATTTCCTATTTCTCAATTTCCAGAGATTAATACAACCGACTATCACGCTATGATGATCTGGCAATTAAAAGAAGTCAGCTACTGAGATGTTAAATACGCGCGCTATTCGTCAGTTTCCTATCAATCTGGCGAAGCTCATTCTGATCATTATCACTTCCTGCGTTTTGGCAGTGAACGTGATTACCATCGATCGTATTAACCATATTAACGAGGACCTATCTGAACGCAAAAATGAGGCAACCTGGTTCATACTGCAACTCGTCAAAGAATATTCAAACTTCATCACTCAAACCCATATTACACCGCTCGATACAGAGAAGATTTGGCTCTCTTATGACCTCACTTGGAGTCGTTTTGACATTATCTTGAACAGCAAAGAATCCGCTAACTTCATAAAGCAGGCTAACTATCATGACTTCTTCATCGCTCAGTTCGACAAATTCAAAGCTCTTGAGCGATCCTTAAAACTGCTACAGGAAAAGCCGGAACTTCAAACTGCACTCAACCAACGCATTAAACTTAACTTTAATGAAGTCATTCATTTTATTAATAATAAATTCCAAATAGAGAGCCCTCTGAGCGAGAAAAGTCGCACTTTAATAGAACGCTTATTAGTACTTCAGAAGGTAAGTACAGTGGCGTTAATCGTATTATTCATCGTTATTTCGGTGATTTTCTGGATTGAAACCAAAATGCGGCAGACCATTCAACGAAGAGATCCACTCACACGCTTGTTGAATCGAGTTGCTCTTACAACTGACATTAAAGCAAACCTCACTGCACCTCACTACAATTTGCTATCAATCAGAGTGCAAAATGTTGCTGAAGTGAATCAAAAATACGGCATCGACTATGGCGATGTCATCATCAAAACCGCAGCGCAAAGGGTGACTGGTTTTCTAACCGATGATTTACTGCTTTATCGCTATAGTGGTGCCCAATTCATTATTCTCGGCAAGGCAGAAGGTTCATTAATTTCCGATAAGCTAGTTCAGAGAATTAAAGAAGAACTGTCAAAAACTATCGAATTGAGTGATATGGAGTTGGTACTCGATGTTTCCCTATCGCAAGAGGTTAACCTTAAACGAAGCAGCCTAACTGAGACACTGACGCAGCTATCACGCAAAGCGCTATCCACTTAACGTTTAAAATTTGTGGTCAGCTACTTTGATGCTGGTCACCTTGGCAGAAAGCGTTTCATGTCGGCCGATCTTATAGAATTCACAGAACTCGGAATAACCAAGCGGTTTACTAAAGAAGTAGCCTTGTAAGTAATCACAGCCAATTTCAGTCAGATAGCGGTATTGATTGGCATTTTCGACGCCTTCCCCAACTACTTTAGCGTGACAGTTGTGACCTAGCGCTATAATTGAGTTAAGCATGCGCTCCTGATTCACTTCGCCACTAATTCGGTCAACGAAGCTCTTATCAATTTTCAGTTCATCAACAGGGTAATGCAGCAATTGATTGATTGAAGCATACCCTGTTCCAAAGTCATCCAGTGACACTTTAAAGCCTAACTCTCTAAGTCCTGAAATAATAGCGACCGTATCCTGTGTACTTCGGACATAACTGGTCTCTGTTACTTCTAGAGTAACTTTATGATGTTTGACACCGTAACGACTACAGAGGCTACATATATGCTCAATAAACTCATTATTGTAGAGCTCCAATGCGGAAATGTTAATCGAGAGACTTCCGGTATAGCCGCAATCCGTTTCCATTTTCTGTAAATCTTTCAGCGAGTTTTCAATGACCCAACTATCAATAATGCCTATGATATTCGCCTTTTCTGCCACAGGGATAAACTCATCTGGTCCAATACCTTTTGCTTGTAGCACTGGACATCGGACTAACACTTCAAGACTGGCGATCTCCATTGTTTTTGAGTCTATAAGAGGCATGTAACGTAGCTCAAAACCATGCGTTTGGGTGCATTTCAGCAGTACTCTTTCTATATCATCAATACGGGATAAATCCTCCAAAAGTTGGTCGTCAAATAGTACTAGAGAGCGTTGGTTTTTGATTTGCTTAGCTTTATTCAAGGCCACTTCTAGCCCTTTTTGCCATAAGTTTGCTTGGTCTTTACGACACAACGGGAAAATAGCCATTGCGAGGTCTAAATTAATGGGTAGAGCATCAAGTAGTCCCGCCCGCTTGAGCGTCTTCTCACTATTAACAATTTGTGACTTCACCTGGTTTTCATCATTTGCATCTATAAGTACACAGAATGTGTTACTACCATAGCGGCAAACTGAATAATCACTGGTCGCTGTTCCCCTATCTTCTTGATAATGTCCAACAAACACCTCTATTTCTCTCGCAAGATTCTTCAACACTTGGTCTGCTATTTTTGCTCCATGAAGGTCATTGATTCGCCTGAAGTCTATGATGTCCCATGCAACAATATAAGTCGTTCTAGTCGAATAACTAGCAATACGCTGCTCTACAAAGTGAATAAATGACCTACGATTAGCAAGACGAGTAAGACCATCAAACTCCGCTTCAAATTTCACCTTACTCAAACTATCTATATAGGCGTTTTTTAACACTGATACTTCATCGGTTCCTTTAGCTCTTTTGAAATACCTCAGTTCCAAGCCACCTTTATGAATTTCTGACAGCAAAGCATCAATTGGATAGAGTATTCGACGGCGTATATTGAAATGAATTACAACCAATAGTACGAGCATTACCAGAACCAAATACCCGAATACTTCTATGACAAGTTCCTTTTTGATCGACGCGTAATGAGAGTCAAGGATATTCAAATCGACGACTAACCCAGACCCAGCAATACGTATAACGTTGCCATCGATAAATTCACTACCCAACTCTGTAACCACAATGTTGGAACTACTATTATCTTCTAAGGCACCCTTGCTAAACTCCAAGCTAATGTAAGGATACTGAGATGCTTCGCTAAACAAAGCGTTAATTTCTAAAAGACTGCCATCAACAATTAATAAACTGCGATCTGATCTAGTTACCACATATTTATCATCAGGAGGTAATGTAGGGTCATAAGCTCCTGTAGAGCTGTATCTCACCTCCCCTATTAAAGATTGATAGATATTTCCCGACTGATCAAAAGGTTCCCCAAGAGAAACTTTAACGTGAGAGTCAAAGACATGCTGGTAAAGGTCGTCAGGCAAAGAACGAGCACTGAATGGATTCGACTTGGAAGAGGCGGCTGTCATGGTAAACATTTCATCTAGTACATAGATTGCAGTGTTGCTCTCTTGCCGACTATGGTCTCGACTTAGTACATAATTGATATGTGATTCAAGGAAGTTTCGGCTACTGAGCTCGCCTGTGTCTTGGATGTGACGCAGAAATTGCGTACTGCCCGATATCTCATAACCTAAGGCCTCTATACCTTTTATTTCGAATCTGGTCGCTTTTAGAGCCGCTTCTACATTTGCAATCCACTTGGAACGTTCAAGTTTCTTATATTCATCGAGTTGCCACTGATAGAGCAAAGCTCCTGCGCCGAGAGTAATCACGCCGATTGTTGGTATCAATGCCAGGTGCAACCTCTGCAATAACTTCATCGTCACCTCAAATCTTCTACTATCCGCTGTCTTAACCGCAGACCAATATCGCTGACTGGCCGATAGATATAACTACGCTCGATTAAATCAGGTGCTGGATTGATGATGGGGTCGTTTAGGTACTCTTGACTCAGGTAGGGAGTTACGTTGAGGTTAGGCGACGAAAACCAAGATTCTTCGGCATTCAAAGCTGCGACCTCAGGAGAAGATAAGTAATCGATAGCTTCGCTCGTTGCTTTGCTCACAGGTTTACCTGCGGGAACAGCAAGGCATTCAAGCCATACCACAGTACCTTCTTCAGGAACCACATATTTCCACTGAACTTCGTCAGAATTGCTCAATTGGTTTAACACATAGTCATCACCAGAAAAGCCAAATGCCATGTAAACATTATCAAGCTTTTTCGGCTCTTGGATCGCTTCTAAAATATACTGCGTAGAGCTTAAAAAAGGTCGCTGCTGCTCCAGCAGTTGGTAGGCATGTTGAAGCTTTTCCTCATCATCTGAAAAAGGGTCATGTTTAAGAAACAGCATCGCTGCACCAATAAGATCGATAGGGTGATAGTACATGGAGATCTTATTTTGAAGAGCTTTGTCAGGCATCAACAATGATGCCCAAGATGTCACAGGATTTTGGATCTTGTCACTACGGTACAAAATACCACTGGTTCCCCATGAGTAAGGGATGCCATATTCGCCACACGCCTCCAACCAACGTTTTTCAAATCTATCGGCTATTTGATTTTGAATAGAGCTTATATTTTGTATAGCTCCCTGTTTCGCTAACATCTGTAAACGTACACTTTCAACGACGACCAAATCAATGGTTCGCCCTCTTTCACTAAGGAGCAGTTCATCACGCACCGCTTCGTCAGAAAAGAAGAACTCTTCAATGGCAACGTTATGCTTTGATTTAAGGTCATTTTTGACCGTTGGAGAGAGGTAGGCTTCCCAATTGTATAGGTGAACGGTATTACTGCTATGCTCCGCAAAAGCAGGCGCAATCATAACAAGAGCAGATAGTACTACTTGTTTAATCACGACCTCTTTTGGCAGAACTTGTCGTTGCATCTGCTAGTCCTTTAGCTTTTACTAACATAATCAGACTAGGACATAGTGTCGATGAATGCGATGCAAACCCTATCTCATTAGTGAGAATGGTTACTTTTGAGTGCTATCCTTCTCTTTTGGGATTGGTAGCGTTTCTAGCTCAGACTCACCCGTCACCATGTTGATTTTAAACAGGTATAAGTTTTCCGGGTCACCATAATGTCTAAAAGTAAATTGGTAACTATGAGCAGGGTAGAAAATGGGAAGCTCTTCGACCATAGCGATACCATAGCCGTCTTGAACCACAATCTCTTGAACCTCAAGAGTTTGCTCTGCTGTTTGTTTCTCACGCTCTCGACTGTACTCGGGTGCAACAGAAGGATTTGTCGGATAGGCTTGTCCATCAAAGCTCATCGTTCTCAGTGAACCATTACTCCAAACGTAAAAGTCTTTCCAACCATTTGTTGTTCGGTCTGAAACGAGAATAGGCTTTCGTGTCACCGTCATTCTGGTAATTACGTCACCCGATGAAGAGAATAGGTAGGCCGTGCAACCGCCAGAACCACAAAAATAAGGATCCTGCATAAGAACAAGCAATTCATCATTGCCATCGTTATTCAGGTCAGTAGCTCCAGCTACGTATTTATAGTCTTTCTCATCAGGATCGAGTTGCTCTGGCTGAAGAATGTCTTCATTCACTAAGCGGTCAACATTCTCCAATGTAAACACACTTGGTCTAGGTTCCTCTGAAGCACTATGAAGACAACCAGTAAGGCCGATCACTAAGGAGCAGAGAATCAATAGCTTTTTTAATTTCAAAATACAGTCTCAAGATAGTCCGTTATTTCCTAAGTGTAAGAAGTTAAATGGCATCTCTCAAGCTAATGATTCTACTATCTTAGTATGGCTCGAATCTTAGAATCACAAAGTATAAACGACGCGAACAGCCAAGAGTATTAAGACAACACCCGACAACTGGTCAATAATTTTCGCTTTCGACTTCAATGAATCTAACAACCTTGGCGATGACAACATAAAGGTAATGAGTGTGTACCAAAGGCCATCGATAATCAGAGGTGTCGCGACAATAATAGCTTTATCTGAGACTTCACTTCCTATCGCTACAAACTGGCTAAATAGTGCAGTAAAGAATAATGCGATTTTCGGGCTCAAAAGTGAGATGAACAACCCTTCCTTTGCCGCTGATGCTACCGATACCTGTTTGCCCGACTCAAGGCGCTCGACAATTCCACCTTTTGAACGAATAGCATTGAATCCTAGCCACGCAAGATAGAGTGCGCCGAGCAATGATATTGTTTTAAAAACAATCGGGAATTGATGCAGCAACACCGACAAACCAAGAACCGTTACCAGTGCATAAACTCCAATTCCGCATGCATGTGCCCATGCTGTTGCCAGTCCATGATTCCTTCCCCCAGCTAAACTGTGTTTTGCGACAATAGCGAGACTAGGGCCTGGGGACATCGCCCCAAGAAGACAGATTGCAACTAAAGATAACCAAACAGTAAAAGTCATAACAGCTCCTCAAATAACTGGAGCCACTTTATCACCGCAACATTATGATTTGAAATCACCATTTCTCATCATCGCAATGAAATCAGATCATAACCATCATATAAGTACTATTCACCTACTAGGTTACCTAACCGAATACATCGAACTGCGCATGATGGACAACACATGCTCTCTAGTCCAAATGTGCGCGGGCTCATGGTCATATTTAGGGTGCCATATCAGCCAATACTTATGAGTAGGTACAGTAAACGGAATATCAATAACATGTAATTTTTGGGTCTTTTTGAGATTCACCGCGATATGGAGTGGGACGGTCAACAATGCGTCTGTTTGTTGCAATAGCGCAAAGGCTGAAGAGAAAAAAGGCGTTGAAACTAGAATTCTTCGCTTTAAGCTCCGCACCTTCATTTCTCTATCAAGGAAACTATCCTTATCTCCACCACCCGAGATTCGAATGTGTGGATACGCGCCCAATTCCTGCTCTGTAATTGTTTTAGTACCAGATAATGGGTGGTTCTTGCGAGTCACGATGACTGGAATATCCTCCCCTATTTGTTGAGAACTCAAACCTAAAGGTGCTTCTGGCAACATAGTGGATGCCAATTGAACATCGATTTCACTGAGTTTAGCTAGGTTGTCTGGTTCCCATAATCGGTAGGCAAACTGCATCGTTGGAGCCAAAGACGACAACAGCTCAACGAGCTCCGGAAGTATATATTGAGCCACATAGTCAGAAGAAGAAAACGTGAACGTTTGATCGAACAGTAGTGGATCAAAGTCCGCTTGTCCTAACACCTTGGTAATGTTTTGGAATAAGTCTTCAAGCTCCGCTCCTAATCGCTCAGCACGCGGGGTCAAAACATAATGGTTGCCGTTTCTTACCAACAAAGGATCGTGATAGATATCGCGCAATTGACTAAGCTGACGGCTTACGGCGGATTGAGTCAAGTTAAGCCTTTCAGCCGCGCGACTCACGTGCTTCTCAGCTAACAACACTTCTAGGGTATAGAGAAGATTGAGGTTGGTTTTTTGATTCATTTACTTCGACATCTATTCGTAAAAGAGGTGTCATCACTTGTCTATCGTGGACATTCTCTTAGCCTGTGAGGATATTAGCTCTACCACAGCGCGGTTTTTCCCCTGCTTTTTAGCAACATACATAAGTCTATCAGCTTCATATAGTGTCTCACACTCCGACGCATCTTCGTACACCGCACAGCCAACACTCACTGTAACTGGTTGACAGCAGATATCCTTAACGTCTAACTCTCTGATAGAGCGACAGATATTTTGTGACAGTTGATAAGAATATTCAAATCCTTGATATACATAGACCAACGCAAATTCCTCGCCACCAATACGCGCGATGACACAATCACTTTTGAGTAACGACCGTATAGAGTTCGCAACAGACTTGATCACTTTGTCACCTTGAACATGGCCAAATGTATCGTTGATTTTCTTAAAATCATCAATATCGATAACGATGATCGCAAGATAACCACCAGTATGTCGATACTTCTCGAGTTTTTCTAAAAAATAGCGGCGATTACTTAAACCGGTTAATGCATCGGTTTCAGACAGCACCTTTAATTCTCTATTAGCGTTGGCCAGTTCATTGGTTCTAGTATTTACGGTATAGCGTAGCAAGAGTATATAAATAAACACACCGAGTATGATCATAATGCCAATTATTGGTAATAGATGTTCTGGATAAACAGTCTCTATATGCATCCATCGGCTGAGTATACGCTGGCGTTCATCAACACTGATTTTACTGAAATTAGGGATCAAAACATCAAGCATTGCTGCTTTGTTCTTGGCCACAGCAAAATACAATGCTCCGGAATAAAGATGTTTGACACCGATAAATTCACTTGTGTTCGACGACGTATATAGATAGTAATTCGCAACCTGAAGATCAGCGACAAAAGCACGTATCTGGTGAGAAAAAGCCGCTTGCAATAACTTGGAATTATTATCGAACAAGGTTAATTCAACATTCGGGTAGTTGGTCTGTAAAAACTCAACTTCATAGCTTCCAGAAACTACGCCTACCTTATAATTGTGTCCTCCCATCAAGAACGAATTAACATTAAAAGACTGCAAACTACTATGAAAATAAAGTTGGGTGTCGATTTCAAATATTTCACTACCATACTCAAGGTAATTAGCGCGCGTTTTAGACCACAGTAACCCCGCATGAACATCGGCTTGATTGGTTTTGACTAGATCTAGCGACGATTGCCAATCAACCAACCTAAACTGTACTTCAACACCGTTTTCAACCCCGTAAGCGCGCCAGTAGTCAATGAGGATGCCTGCTGGTTGATTGTTTTCATCAAGATAAGAGTATGGTTTCCATGCTTTCGAATTCGAGATTATAAGAGTATCGGGGCCGCGCTCAATGGCCACAGCACTGTTCGTAAACAGTATCAACGTAACCAGAACAAACACGACTTTGGGAAAGAACACAATTGCCTCTAAGATAAACAGCCAACAAGAATGTTATTTATAGTCGCAAAATTCGTGACTTTCCCCTCAAATATTTTAAAGCACGATCAAAATCTCATTATATATATGGAACACCATTCACTTTTATTAGGTCCTGTCGTGCTCTTAATATTTCTGCCTACTTGTTTAAAGCAAAATCAACAGCAGCTTCACTGTGAATCTGCGTAGTGTCGTATAAAGGAATATTTGTGTGTTCTTGCTTCACTAGCATCGCGATTTCGGTACATCCGAGAATAATCGCTTGTGCCCCATTGTTTCTTAGATCTTCAATGATCGTTAAGTAACCTTGACGCGAGATATCACGCACCTCCCCTTTTACTAACTCATTGTAGATAACTTCATGAACCAGCGCTCGTTGCTCTTGGTTGGGCACAACTACTTCAATATCGTATTTCTGTTCGAGACGCCCTTTGTAAAAGCTCTGTTCCATTGTGAATGCTGTACCCAAAAGGCCTACCTTTGTAATCCCGTCATACGTCAAACGTTCTGCTGTGGCATCAGCAATATGCAACAGAGGAATGGATATAACACTTTCAATTTCTGACGAAACTTTATGCATAGTGTTGGTGCATATCAATAAACAGTCGGCACCCGCCGCTTCGATACACTTGGCAGATTCACTCAAGCATCTAGCCGCAGCGTCCCAATCCCCCTGACGTTGTAGGCTCTCTATTTCCGCAAAATCGACACTATATAAAGCGACTTTAGCAGAGTGGAAACCACCTAGTTCTCGCTTAACACCTTCATTGATTGCCTTATAGTAGTTAGCTGTAGACTCCCAGCTCATTCCGCCTAATAAGCCTATTGTTTTCATATCACCATCCTATTAATACGACACTTTCTATCAAACTAGGTAAAAACTAGCCGTTCTGTCATAACTGTACCTTCGTTGTATCATAAATGTCTCAAATCATTACAGAACAATCTGCTTACCCTCTCTATATTAGAACGCCGACCAGTCATTTTTAATGACATAACTACTAAAGTAATGCTGCTTGCCACCGATAACATTTAAAGTTATACAAGACACTGTTCTTATTAACCCTAAAAATAATCATAATTATCAAATCAGTACTGGCTAGCCAATCGGCTATAGGTTTAAGCCAATCTAGGACGTAGTATGAAATTTAGTCACAAAATCGTTTCGGCCTCAGCAGCCTTGTTGCTCGTGACCGTTTCCACTCTCGGAATTACCCAACTTGTTACCGTTCGCTCTGAGTTGCAAAGCCATATTGACGGCAGTATTCATGAGCTTATTACCGGTGTTAAAAACACCATTAATTATGATCTAAACTCCAAGCGCGATTTAGCGAGTGCCGTCACTGAATCACTAGAAATTGCGCCCACTGAGAATGACTATGTCAACAACGTCATAACAACACCGACACTTAAATCCAGTTTCCAAGCAGTTGGTGTTGGATACGAAAACGACGGTTCCCTAGTAAGTAATGATGGATGGGTGCCAGATGCTTCTTATGATTCAAGGTCACGTCCTTGGTATCAAGAAGCTAAGTCGTCGGGAAACACTATCATTACCGATCCTTACGTAGACTCCTCGACAAAGAACGTCATTATTTCTCTGGGTTCACCACTTAATGATGAAACTGGGCGTTTCATTGGTAGCGTAGTATTCGATGTAACCCTAACAACACTCGCAGATCTGGTAAACCAAACCAATTTATTTAACGCTGGCTATTTATTCGTAGTCACAGATAAAGGCATGACTATCGCGCACCCAAACAGTAGTTTAAACGGAGAGCCAATCAGCAAGTTCTTGCCAGGTATTACACTCTCTGAGGGTGTTCAAGAATTAAAACTTGATGGTAAGGACTATCAGGTTAATCTGGTTCAAGTACCGGAGGAGCACTGGTATGTTGGTGCGATTATCGATAAAGACATCGCTTTCTCTGCAATTGGCGAACTACGAAATCAGTCAATTTTCTTCATTTTGACGGGTCTAGTTGTTAGTGTCATTGCACTAACGTTACTCATTCGTTTCCTTATGCGCCCATTGAACGACCTCAATACAGCGATTCAAGACGTAGCGAATGGAGACGGCGATTTGACCCATCGTTTGGATACAGATACCGACGAGGAGTTTGCCGAACTAGCAAAAGGATTTAACACCTTTACTGCAAATCTTCAGCAACAGATCATTCAATCTAAAGAGATCTCCACCAAGATTCTTACCCTGACTCAACAAACAACTGAAGGCTCAAAGCACTCGGCAATAGCAATGAATACCCAGTTGCAAGAATTGGAACAACTTGCTACGGCGATGAATGAAATGGCAAGTACCTCCGCTGAAGTTGCAAACAATGCTCAAGGAGCAGCCAGTGCCGCTCAAGCAGCAGACAATGCAACACAGGAAGGCTCTGCTGTTGTTTTAGACACAACATCAGCTATCACCAACCTTTCACACAGTATTGAAGATGCAGTAGTTGAAGTTCAAGGCCTTGAGACGGCAACAGATAACATTGAAACCATACTTAAAGTCATCAACGACATTGCCGACCAGACTAATCTACTAGCACTCAATGCGGCTATTGAAGCTGCTCGTGCTGGTGAATCTGGTCGTGGATTTGCTGTTGTCGCCGATGAAGTTCGCACGCTTGCACAACGTACTCAAGAATCAACGACAGAGATTCGTAGTATGATAGAGCAACTGCAAAGTGGAGCGCATTCTGTTTCTAGCGCTATGACTCAGAGTAAAGAGAGTGCTAGCCTTGCTGTTGAAAGAGCACAAAGTGCAAATGATGCGTTGGAACGTATCCGCCAATCTATAGCGCAGATTTCTGACATGAATATGCAAATTGCTGCGGCTGCTGAAGAGCAAAGCTTAGTTGCAGAGGAGATCAATGCCAACACCATCAAGATTAAAGATCTTAGTGAACAGGTTTCCGATTCGGCTAACAATGCGAACACAGCAATGACCGAGCAGTTTAGTAATGTTCACCAACAAGAGAACATACTCAATCGATTCAAAGTATAACGTCTTTTGATGTCAACCAAGCTCTGCCAATTTGGCGGAGCTTTTTTTATCCCTGATGAAAATTGACTCACCAACAACCACAACGCCCTAATGAGTTCTTGGTTATATTACCGCCCAGCAACATCAATCGAAGCAATAACCTATTTTTTCAACTAAACTAAACATAATTATCTATAAAATTTCCACTTAGCCAGTTCAAACAACGAATGAACTGCAAACTATAATTTACATTAACTACAATAAGCTTTATAAAGCCCCGCTATTGACAAGACGATTTCCACATAAAAACTTTGCTTAATTATGCGTTATGTAAGCCACTTGTATTGCATTTTTAGTCAAAACAACCTGATTTTTTGCCGAATTGTTAATAGGTAATTCTGCAATATAATATCCTACGATCTCCTAAAGTGGTGCTAGAAATATGGTTAGCGTCAGAACAAATCCCTACTTTATGCAATGGAGTGATTATTCTAATTCAATAAATAGCGCTATCGAGTCAAGAAAATTTAGAAAATAAAATGACGAACGTTTAAAAAATCAGCAGTTGACAACAATTTGATGACAAAAGTTAGAAAAAAACACTTTTTAGACTTCCAACTCCAATCATAAACTGGTTTACTTGTCACTGATAAAGCGCCTCCACAAATTTTAGAAAGTGTATAAAAATAAATACACAAACTTTTCGGCGCCAAAGTTACGGACAAACACAACAGATTATCGGAGTTATCGTGGCAACGAGTAATACAAACACAGCACCCCGCGACAATTGGGGTTCGAAGCTAGGCTTCGTAATGGCCGCTGCAGGTTCTGCAGTTGGTCTTGGTAATATTTGGAAATTCCCTTACACAGCAGGTGAAAATGGCGGTGGTGCATTCATCGTTATCTATCTTGCATTCGTAATTTTCATTGGCTTTAGCGTAATGTTAACTGAGTTCGCGGTTGGTCGTAAGACTGGTCGTAGTGCAGTAGGTGCGTTTAAGTCGACAGACGGTCGTTGGACTTTCGTAGGTGTCATCGGCGTACTAAGTGGTCTACTTATTATGGGTTTCTACCCTGTTGTAGGTGGCTGGGCTCTAGCGTACGTTCAAAAAGTATCTACTGGTCTTCTAAGTAACCCTGAAGCTATCGGCGATAGTTTCGGTGGTTTCATCACTAACCCAATTCAACCATTGATGTGGATGGGTATCTACTTGCTAATGAACGTAATCATCGTTAGCCGCGGTATTTCTGGCGGTATCGAAAAAGCAGGTAAGATCCTAATGCCAATCCTATTCCTGATTCTCATCATTGTTTCAGTGAAAGGTTTGTCTCTACCAGGTGCAATGGCGGGTATTGAGTTCCTGTTTAGCCCTGACTTCTCTAAAGTAGACAGTGGTGTTGTACTTGCAGCACTTGGCCAAGCATTCTTCTCTCTAAGTTTAGGTATGGGCTGTATGATTACATACGGTAGCTACCTGAAGAAGAAAGAGAACCTTGTTCAAACTACAGGTATGGTTACGGCAATGGACACTGGTGTTGCAATCCTAGCGGGTATCGCAATGTTCCCTGCAATGTTTGCTCTAGGTATGGAGCCAGCAGCTGGTCCTGGTCTAGTCTTCGTTGTTGTACCTCAGCTATTCGCAGAAATGGGCGGTGTTGGTCTAATCTTCGCACTACTATTCTTCGTAGGTCTAACTGTTGCAGCACTAACGTCTTCGGTATCTCTACTAGAAGTAGTTGTGTCTTACCTAATCGATGAGAAAGGCTTCAAGCGTACTACAGCAGTACTCTCTGCAGCTGCAGTAATGGCGGTACTATGTATCTTTGCTTCTCTATCTCTAGGTGGCGTTGGTCCAACATTGTTTGACACTGGTGCATTCGACATCTTCGACCTAATGACAGATAAGATCTTCCTAGCTGTTGGCGGTATGTTGGTGTGTATCTTCGCAGGTTGGAGACTAAGCCGCGAAGAACTTGAGAAAGAAATCACTAACGACGGTGAAGTGAAATTCCCACTATTCGGTCTTTGGTACAACCTAGTTAAGTTCGTAATTCCTGTAGCAGTAGCAATCGTTGCGTTTGCGGGAATCTCAAGCGGCTTCGACAGTGGTAAAGGTCCAATCATGTTGATGGGTATCGGTATCATTGCTCTAACAGGTATTCTTTCGAAGAAACTGTAAGACTTAAACCTTATTGAAAAAGAGGAATCCTAGGATTCCTCTTTTTTTGTTTAACTCTCCTTGTTTAATGTTCCCCTTCCTGCCACTTCACGTTAGACTTTGCGCCCTACCCAAATAACGAGATTATAATGATGCTTTCATCTGCCAAATCTGTCGTAGTACTCGACTTTGAGACCACTGGTCTTTCACCAAATCAAGGAGACAGGGCTATTGAAATTGGTGCAGTTAAGCTAGAAAACGGCACCGTAGTCGATAGGTTTCAATCTCTCATGAATCCGGGATTTCGTGTCAGTGGATTCATCGAAAATTACACTGGCATCAGTAATGCAATGCTGGCTAACGCGCCAAGCTGTAAAGACGTGATGGGTGAGTTTTCAACTTTCATAAAAAACAGTAATCTCGTTGCTCACAATGCTTCGTTCGATAAGCGATTTCTGGATGCAGAGCTAGAACTCATCAACGAAAGTTACACGGGGGAATTTGCCTGTTCTCTTCTAGTCTCAAGACGTTTAAATCAGGAAGCTCACTCCCACAAACTCGGCGACTTAGTGGCTTATCATAATATTGCTAATGATGGCGTCTTTCACCGTGCTTTAGCCGATGCAGAAGTGACAGCATCACTATGGTTGCTCCTCGTTGATTCATTGACTGAGAGATTCAAGATCAATGATCCTAGTTTTGCTTTAATGCAAAGACTGTCCAAACAACCGAAAGCATCGATAGCTCAGTTCTTAACAAAACAAGCAGTGTAATTGTTTAGACATAGGTCATTTTCTATATAAAAATCAAATCGTAGTGTGAAATGCTCCTCACTATGTTATGTATAACGTTAGTGTCATTTTTCTTAGCCAGAGTCTCAAATGAATTCAAGTTTCGACCAATTAGTACCCGTTGGTGTTCGTTATATGGTGCTCTCCGCACTTGGCTTCGCCTTGATGTCGGCGTCAGTAAAATACGTCAGTACTTATGGAATACCTGTCTTTGAGATTGTGGCAGCTCGTGCCCTTGTCTCATTGATACTCAGCTATGTTGATGTGAAAAGGAAAGGTATCTCGATCTGGGGTAACAATAAAAAGCTGTTGTTTGCTCGTGGAGTCATGGGGTCGCTTGCCTTAATTTGTGTCTACTATGCCGTGACGACCCTTCCATTAGCTGAAGCAACAATATTACAATACATTCACCCTGTTTTTACCGCGCTACTTGCCTTCTTATTCTTGAAAGAGCGTGTGCAATTTTCGACCTTTATTTGTATTTTGCTGAGTTTGTTAGGTCTATACACCATGGTCAGTCCTACATTGGGTGCTAACAGTACCGAGCATTTACCCTTATTCAGTGTTGGTGTGGCCTTACTTGGCGCATTAGGGAGCTCTATCGCTTATGTTATTGTGAGAAAACTAAGCCAAACTGAAGATAGTTCAGTTATTATTTTCTACTTCCCTCTCGTTGCACTCCCTTTATCGCTATTACTGATCGGTGACAACTTTGTGATACCCGATATGCACCTTACGGTTATGCTCATACTCGTAGGGATCTTCACCCAAATAGGACAACTTGGGTTGACTAAGGCAATGCAGACACAAGCAGCAGGTAAAGCATCCGCTTATTCCTACATTCAAATAGTGTTCTCGATATTGCTAGGTCTTGTTCTGTTTAACGAGCTGCCATCGATATGGACTTACTTAGGCGGTGCACTCATTGTTTTAGGTGCGCTAATCAATGTCTTTGGGAAAAATCTGCGATTGCCTTTCTTACGCTCTCGCTAGAATTAAGGTTGCTAGGCTTGGCTTCGGTTATCCCGAAACGACTGGTTTAGCAACCAAACTGAAGACCATAGAATGGCAACTGCGATAATTGAACGTAACCAATAGATCAACATACGTTTTATCAAGGTATGATAAGCCGAATAAACGATTATTGAATATGAATAACGTGAAGAACTAACCTCAAACTTCATCTCATTGACATCAGGCTCAACCGGGTTCCTAGAGTAAGTGGAGTTGAGGTCACCATCCAACCTAAAGGCGTAGTTAGCGTAAGGCAGTGTTGGCTCCAACCAATACCCTACTAAGCGTCGTGGGTTCACGTAAGCAAAGAACCGTTTATCACCATCATCGATATCAACAACCAGCGATGTTTCCGGAAAATAACTGGTTAACAACGACCAACCAATGAATACATCGGTATTTGATTCGCCACGCCAATACTTTTGATGCAACGAAGTCTTGCCAAACATACTGCATACAAAAGCACCATCATCAGACTCACGGATATATCCGACTGCTCGAATTCGTTCATTTTCGTAAGCTAGGTTGGCATAGTCGTGCATCAGTGAGTCTGGACATGATTCATCGTAGGGCACTTGTCTGATGACCGAGACAACTTCATCGATGCGTTTATCGACACTGAGTACCGAGCTCTGAGCGCTTGTTTTTATCTCATTTGAGATATGTAAATAAGCTAAACCACCACTAAGAAGTAAGGCAAGGACCAACACGTAAGCTGTCTTTGCCCATGGGAAGTTATAGGTGTTCATAGGCATCTTGGTCGCTACGTAGTCTTGAATAGATATCAACGGCAAAAACAGCACCAAAGACGATAAACCCGAGTACTGATAAACGTATGAAGAAGGTTTTAATTCTGTTGGTCAACAATCCCATAGTCTTAGTCACTTTGATCTCAAACGGATAACGTTCAGAAGCTAGCGAGGTAGACAGCTCTTTTCCGGAAAAAGCACTTTGATTTCGGTCTAGCAAGACATTGGATGACTTTGGGAAAGACATGGTAATGCGTGCATCATTATTGTAAGGCTCAATCCACCATCCTAGGATGACCCTAGGGTTAATAGTACCAATCACAATTTGATCACCACGATAAACCGCTAGAGCGAACGAGAGGTCACGACGAAACTCTGTTACATGAAGACGAGCAAACAGTACGTCCCCTTCTTGTCTCGCGTCCCAAAATGCTTCATCAATAAGCCGTTCGTGAGCACCAAAATTACTACAATAATTGGGGTCGTCATTTACTGTGTTGGCAATCACAATTCCCCGTATCCCAGTGCTATTAAATACGTGGTGAGCCAGCGCAGTTTGAACGTCAGAGGTGCAGGTTTCAGCAATAGGTATGGCACGTAACTCAGACTCTATCTTAGATAGATGGTCGTCGATTCGACCAACAACTTGTTCAGCATCACAACTCAACTCCTCTCGAAAGGTCATCATTTGATAGACGCAACCGATGAGCAAGGTGTAGAGAAAAATCAGAGAAAGGTTCTGCCAAGTCCGTCTGGTTACCATATGTATCAACAGGAAGTATATTAAGACAAGAAATCATAACACTCGATAAATATAAGTTTCTTTATCTCAACTCAATATTGTGTCTTCAGATTTCTCAGCTACCGAGAATTTTTGCGAATTTCTGCTATCTCATCACAACTAATATTCAAAGATTCGAGAAATTCTTGGTGCGCATCTGGCTGCATTCTTTCAAACTGTCGATGCCAATTCGCCATATCTTCTTCGTTAAAACCGGAGTGTTTCATGATCTCAACCCACTGTGTTTTATTCATGGAATTGGTCTCCAACAAATTAGGCTCTTCTAACGCAGTGAGAATCGCTTTCTGTTGGCTTCGCAATGCCTCTATTTCTCTTTCCAGTGCATTGAACTGGTCTCTCAAGGTCTGCTCTTGTATTTGATCTCCTTGCCTATCGAGCAAAGAACTTATTTCTTGAATTGGTAGCCCGAAAGAGCGATATGCGAGGATACTCTTAAGCCTTGAGACCTGTTTCTCTCCATACCAGCGGTACCCATTGCCTGCACGATGAGCAGGAAATAAAAGACCTGCGCGTTCGTAGTAGAGGATAGTAGTTCTCGATATCTTACATTCTCGCGCTAGCTGAGTAACGGTTAACATTTTTACTTATTCCTGTTTGTGAATAATTTTGGAACACATACGCTCAGAAAGAGCAGAACAACACCGATTATCGCTAGTTGGTTTGGTGTTTCTGAAAATAGTAGATAACCAATACCCATAGCGTAAATAATTTTCACGTATTCGACATTGGAAACCACGTTTGCTGCTCCATATTTATAAGCGCTCACGCCAAACCATTGAGCGATTGATGAAATAACACCGACACTAACCAAAAGCAGTAACTCATTCCAACTTGGCCATACCCAATCGAAAGTGGATGGAACCAACGCCAAAATACCTACGAATAACGCTTGGTATGCCAAAAGAGCGAGTTTAGATTCAAGTTGCGCAATCCGTCGAACACATATCGCCGCAGTCGCCGCTCCCATCGACGCCACTAAACCTAAAACTATATAACCCAGCGACGTATCATCAAAACTAGGTTGTACGATCAACATGACTCCGGAAAATCCTAATATCAGCGTCAATATGCGGCTCATAGAAAGCGTTTCACGTAGAAATAGCCTCGCTAGTAAGGCAACAAACAATACTTGTGTGAAACCAAGTGCAGTCGCATTCGCTAGCGGGATTGTGCTCACCACGACAAAGCCAATAGAGAGAGCAGTAAACGCACCTAGAATTCGAAAAGTATGCAGTTTCAAATGGGTTGGTTGCCTTAAACTGGCAAAGTTAATAACAATAGCTGGCATAAGCAATGTCAAAAACACTAACTGGCGAAACAGTAAAATTTGAAACACGCCTATCGAGTCACTGAGTAGGCGAACGATAACGCCAACAACAGTAAAAAGTGCTGTAGACACTAACGCCAATGCGATTCCTTTCGTCGTCGGAGACCATTGAGTTGTGACCTTGTACCAGAATGATTGTGTGGGAAAATTTATAGACATGAGCGCCCTCTTACTAATAAGAGCACGAAGCCTAAACCCTATACCAGTAGACGGGTCAATCTAGTCGCTGAAAGAACTTAACATTAGAACTATTGTACTTCTCTGCGGCGCTGCATTCTTTCAGCGCGCTCCGCTTCTTGCTCTACCAAGATTTTTTCATGTGCCTTGAAAAATGGTAGATAGATAAAATACGAGTTAAGCATAGCGAAGCCGACCATAAGAGCATTCACCACGCTACCATTGGCTGCCCACGCTGCTCCTATTGGCGCCGGTACTGACCAAGGAATCATCAATACCACTCGGTCCAATATCTCTGCTGAGGTGAGAAACCACGCCAAGGTGGCATTGATCATAGGCACCATTACAAACGGCACCAAGAACAGGGGATTCATAATGATTGGGAAGCCAAAAAGAATCGGTTCGTTGATATTAAATATCGCTGGAATTGCGCCCACTTTACCAACCGACTTCAA
Organism: Vibrio sp. SCSIO 43133; assembly: GCF_023716845.1. Taxonomy (NCBI): domain Bacteria; kingdom Pseudomonadati; phylum Pseudomonadota; class Gammaproteobacteria; order Vibrionales; family Vibrionaceae; genus Vibrio; species Vibrio sp. SCSIO 43133. The sequence continues at coordinate 120,347 of NZ_CP068025.1, read as the reverse complement.
TTGATTTGACCGACTCTTAATCGCCAAATAAACCAATGGCAAGGTTGAACCAACGCCGCCCACTAACAAGAAAAAGTCCCAAAAAGCAGGCAGATAAATATGTGGTAGCACCGCCTCACCAGCTTCTAATGCCGTTTGATTTTCGAGGAGATTCGACATCCAAAATGGATTCATAATCCCGGTTATGATTAATGCTCCATGGATGCCCATAAACCACAGCAACTGACAAATTAAAATTGATACCAGTACAGCCACTAAACTGTCTGACGCAAGCACTAAGGGCCTAAAAAGCTCTTCAATCAACTGAGGGAAATGCACACCAAACTGAGCTTCCAACGCAACGTTAAAGGTTGAAATGGTGCTTAGCACCACGAATATTGGGATCATCAGTTTGAAGCTTTGAATCGTAAGGATGGGCACATCTTCAGGCATCTTGATATACCACCCTTTTCGAATAAACAACCTGACCACTTCAATAGAGTAAATACTCGCGATTAGCGCAGTAAATAACCCAGACCCGCCGAGATATCTGACGTCCTCCTGTCCATTCAGATAGAAACCAGCCAACATCAGAAAGGCCATACAACCCGTCAATCCCGAGAGTCGTTCAGGTAGTTGATAACTTTTTGCCAAACTTGCTGAGACACCAAACGACACAATGAGCCCTACAACTCCAAGAGTTAATTGATAGGTAGGCAATAGAATAGGTCTTAAGGTGTAAGACATGTTCAGCCAAGCGACTGACATCCATGACTCTGGGTTGGCAAACGGAGGGAAAATAATCGGGACAAACATGCATCCGACAAAAATAAACGGCATCGCCAACTGGAAACCATCACGCATTGCCATCAAATGCTGACTACGCATAAGCAATTTAGCAATGGGGTTCATGAACTGCTCTACCTGATTGGCAAACAGTCTCATTACAGAGTGGTTCATCTTAGTTACCGAGTGTCGAGATCCGGGCAAGAATAACCTAATACTCAATAGTGCGGAAACTTCGCATCCAAATCTGATGACTTCAGCACACTTTTCGACTCATGGTCGCCGTAAATACATTCAAAAACAGCTCTAACCCTCCCCGCTATTTCAGATGTTCATAACGTTTTAAGGTCAGCATAGTTTTGTTTCACATGTTGTTTCCAGACCACCGACAGTTCGTTAACTGAGTCACGAAAAATCCACCTTACAGAGATTTTCTAGTGATCGTTTTCACACTTAACTGGAAATCATTTGGAAACCGGTTTCCAAATGATTTCCAGAACGGCATAGTAAAAAGGAATTCAAGATTCTGGAGAACGAAAAATGAAAAAAATTATGCTTTGCTGCTCTGCCGGTATGTCTACTTCTCTTCTAGTTAAAAAGATGGAAGCCTCAGCTCAAGAACGTGGTATCGCTGCTGAAATTAAGGCGTTCGGCGCAAGCGAATTTGATGTGCAAGTTGGCAACTACGAAGTAGTTCTACTTGGCCCTCAAGTTAAATACATGCAAGCAGATTTCCAAAAGAAAGCGGATGCGCACGGCATCAAAGTTGAGCCAATCAACATGATGGATTACGGCATGCAGAAGGGCGACAAAGTTCTTGATTTTGCTCTAGAACTAATCGGCTAGTTTTCTGGCTCGGTGTCCCCCCTGTAGTCACATTTCGACACCGAGCTTTCTTATTCTTTAATATCCAAACGAGATCTACGACATGGGCGCTATGTACGACAAAATGGTCAACGTTATCGAGCAAAAGGTGACTCCTATTGCTGGTAAAATTGGCCAACAAAAATACATCACTTCTATCCGCGACGGTTTTATCGCGGCACTACCTTTTATGATTGTTGGTTCATTCATGTTGGTGTTTATATTCCCTCCGTTTTCAGCGGAAACAACTTGGGGATTCGCACGAGCATGGCTAGATTTTTCTGATACTTACCGTGAACAACTCATGCTGCCATTCAACCTAAGTATGGGCATAATGACGATATTCATATCTGTGGGCATCGCATCAAGCTTGGCACGTCATCACGATCTAGATCCTGTTACAACGGGCCTACTTTCATTGATGAGCTTCCTTTTAGTGGCTGCGCCAGTGCAAGACGGCATGCTTTCTATGCAGTACTTCTCAGGCCAAGGTATCTTTACCGCGATTATCACAGCACTGTACTCAACGGAAGTATATGCTTACCTAAAACGCAACAACATCACTATTAAACTTCCACCAGAAGTACCTACAGGTGTTGCTCGTTCATTCGAAATCCTAATCCCAGTGTTAGCCATCATCATGACCCTGCACCCATTGAATCTTTTCATTGAAGCACAAACCGGCATGATCATTCCTGAAGCAATCATGGCATTAGTACAGCCTCTAGTATCAGCTTCAGATACGCTACCAGCCGTACTTCTTGCAGTACTAGTGTGTCAAATCCTTTGGTTTGCAGGCATCCACGGCGCGCTAATCGTTACTGGTATTATGAACCCATTCTGGATGGCTAACCTTTCAGTAAACCAAGCAGCAATGGCAGCTGGTGAAGCTATCCCACATATCTTTGTTCAAGGTTTCTGGGATCACTACCTACTAATTGGCGGTGTAGGCTCTACCCTTCCACTTGCTTTCCTACTACTACGTAGTAAAGCCGTTCACCTTCGTACTATCGGTAAAATGGGTGCAGTTCCAGGTATGTTCAACATTAACGAACCTATCCTATTCGGTGCACCGATCATCATGAATCCAGTGTTCTTCCTACCATTCATTTTGGTTCCTATGGTTAACGCAACATTAGGTTGGTTCGCTCTTGATTGGGGATTAGTTGAGCGCGTTGTTTCTCTAACACCTTGGACAACTCCAGGTCCTATCGGTGCTTCATGGGCAGCTAACTGGGCATTCAGTCCTGTCATCATGTGCTTCATCTGTATGGCTATGTCAGCAATGATGTACCTGCCATTCCTGAAAGCATACGAAAAGCAACTTCTTGAGCAAGAAGCTGCGGAAGAGAAAAAACAACAAGAAGCTGCAGGTCAACCTGTAACGGCTTAAACCCCAAATTACATAAATTAAATGTCGCCCCTCAGTCTTAGTTGGGGATAAGCATGGGGCGACACCTATCTTTGAGATAGAACCATTAAGAATTAAGAGGTACAAAATGGAACCAATGGATTTAGAAGAACAAGTAATGGGCATCATCATCAACGCTGGTCAATCGCGCAGCCTATGTTACGAAGCACTTCGTCATGCTAAAAACGGCGAGTTTGAAGAAGCAGAAGGCCTGATGAAAGAAGCACAAGAATTTGCAAACCAAGCACACCTTGTTCAAACACAGCTTATCGAAGCGGATGAAGGTACGGGAAAAATGAAGATGACTTTGGTGATGGTTCATGCACAAGACCACTTAATGACATCTATGCTAGCAAAAGAACTCGTCGCTGAAATGATCGAACTACACAAGCGCACCGCGAAATAAGCAAGTAAACTCATTTTACTTTTTTCATAGTTGTCGACCATGCAGGGAACGAGTCAGAGGGAAGGTGTTGTATAGGAGCATCTTTTAAAATTGGTCGTAGCAGCTCTCATGTGCTCCTACCCTTTTGGGAGCTGCTTTTTTCAACAACTTACTGCTTTTACTTGTTTTCCTCGGTTTTATAATACACTTCTACCTTCATCAAGCTTGAGCTACGTACCAGTAAAAGAGTACAATATTGGAAATTTTGGGAAACGGTTTCCCAACTTCAGAAACCCTGCAAATGAAATAAGGTTGTTTTCATGGCTACTATCACAGACGTATCTTTGCTAGCAAACGTGTCGAAAGCCACGGTTTCGCGCGTGATGAGTGGTAGTCGCGGTGTTAAGCCCGAGAGTCGTGAAGCCGTTCTGCGTGCCGCAGAAGAGCTGAACTACCGCCCAAATGCTGCAGCGCAAACACTGGCCAATCAGCGCTCTGATTACATCGGTGTTATTCTTTCTTCAACGGATGCTGGCCAAGTGTCTACCTACCTCCCGTTATTGGCGAAATCGCTGAAAGCCAAAGGTAAACACATGCTTGTACAGTTTGCCGAAACGCCTGCTGAACAAGTGCGTATCGTCGAAGATCTAAACCAAAGGCATTGTGATGCAATTATCTCTCTGGGGGGAACGGTCGAAGAGTTAAAGAACGACAACATTATTGCCATAGACAGTTTGGCTGATCCGTCTCACTCTATTGGCTATGATTATAAATTTGCTTCAGAAAGCGCTTGTCGTTTCCTATCTAGTAAAGGCCATTCAAGCATCGCCATTGTCGTAGACGATGAAAGTTACGCCTCAAATCAGGTCATAGAGGGTTATAAGACGTCACTGCAAAACTCTGCAATGCCAGTTAATCGTCAACTGATTGTGACCGCTAATGGCAACAGCGAGCAAGCTATCATGTCATTACTTAATAGCTATCATCCATTTACTGCATTGGTTGTAATGCGCGATAGCCAAGCTGCAGTAGCAATGAACCTATTTAGAGATTTTAACTTGGCAACGCCACAAGAGGTATCCATCGTCTCGTTAGAAGACTCTCAACTGGCGAGTCAACTAAATCCGCCTCTGACCTGCATTAGCTACCCATCACAGCAAATCGTTGATTTTGCCATGGAGCAATTGGACGCCATTTTAGATGATAAACCAATGACTCCAAAACCGCTTATCACTGGTCGCCTTGTCACGCGAGATTCCGTCACTAATCGCAGCTAGTACAAGTAATTTAGAAAAAGGAGTGTGTTACATACTCCTTTTTTAGTTCTACTTCACCACAATCTTCAATCAACTTTGCAATAACTTGTTTTTGTATTGTTCTGGTGTTTGACCTGAGTATTTCTTGAACATCGCAATAAAAGGGCTTGCTTGGTTGTAACCGAGTGTGAAAGCCACTTCCTTAACAGAGTGCCCTCCTCGTAGTAAATCCATTGAATACAAATAACGAACTCGCAAACGCCATTCTGTAAAACTCATTCCGAGTTCGCTTTGACAATAACGAGCGAGAGTTCTCTCAGTTGTATGTACCCTACTCGCCCATTCATTCAAGCTAATATCGTTAGTAGGCTCTTCCTCAATCGCCGCCAATATCGGTGCTAAATATTTGTTATTACTAGAGGGCAAAAAGTGATGTTGTTCTTGTTGGTCACTTAGCTGATCTAAAAGCACCTGTACTAATCGTTTGTCTTTTTCGGACTCGGCCACATTTATACTTCGATGGCGAAAATCCTCAATAATCGACGAAACAATCGGCGTCACTTTAATTAGGCTGGTCTTTTCCGGGAAGGTCGACGTCAGCTCATGAGCAATATTAAGAGAGCAGTACTCCAATGGTTTGCGGTTGTAACTGCAATGCATCACTCCGGCTGGTACCCAAATGGCAAGATGGGGCGGCGCGAGAAAGCGCGTATCTTGCGCCTCCATTTCCAATATGCCACCGCTAATCAACTGAATCTGCCCCCAAGGGTGGCAATGTACTCTCGTCTCAGTATTGGAAAGAAACGCGTCGAAGTTCATGAAAACGTCCGACGGCATTTTATCAATAGAAAGAGAGGGATGGAGGTTACGTGACTTTTTTTTCAACTTGTCTTCCTATCGCGCCTAATGTCTGAATGGAGATATTTATAATTATAACGACCTGTCACACTATACATCAATTCACAAAACGCGACGAGGCTCACAATGGTTTACTTACTACCTTTCCTAACCGTACTCATCTGGGGTGGGAATGCCATTGTTAATAAGATCGCCGCGTCGACTATCGAACCAAGCGCGATGAGTTTTTATCGCTGGGCTCTCGCTATGTTAGTCATGACACCGTTTTGCTTACCAAAGTTAAAACGCTATTGGCCTGAAATTCGTCGCAACAGTGGCAAACTCGCTTTTCTTGCGTTACTTGGAATGGTGCTTAACCAATCGTTAGGCTACTACGCAGCGTTGACAACCTCTGCTTCCAACATGGCGCTGATCACCTCTTTAGTGCCGCTTATCAGTGTGTTCATGTCAGTCCCTTTACTTGGTAAAAAAATCTCCATGCTCAGTATTGCTGGCGGCGTGATTTCTTTAGCAGGGCTTGCCTTCATGCTAGGTCAAGGCGACGTTGCTTTCTTCATGCATCAAACCGTAGCTCAGGGCGACTTGTTGATGGTTCTCGCCGCTTTTGTTTACGCTACATACTGCGTACTGTTGAAACGATGGAAAATGCAGTTGTCTAGCTGGATGCTAATTTATACACAAGGTGTGTTTGCCGTCATAATGCTATTTCCTCTCTTGCTTACTAGCGAGACAATTATGCCAACGTCAGCATCTCTGCCACTAATCGCCTACGCAGGTTTATTGGCCTCGCTGATTGCACCACTATGCTGGGTTAAAGCGATTGACTTAATTGGAGCAGACAACAGCGCAATGTTTATGAATTTGCTACCTGTCATTGCGGTTGCACTCGCTGCAGCCCTATTAGGCGAAACTATCACTCAATTCCACGTCATTGGTGGGTTAATGGTGATATCTGGGGTAATTCTATCTCAAGTGAAAGTGAGACGTCGTAAATCGACAACTGATACCGTGGAGCAAAACCTGACCATAGATAAACAATAAACTCTAGCGGGTGCACAATCTCTGTAGCCTACTGTTAACAATTTTGTCATACTCAGCGAAGCCCAAATAACAATAAGGACATGTTCAAATGAGTCGTGGCAAAAGAGATATCACCCTTCGTTTTCTTGCTGAACCTGGCGATGTAAACTTTGGCGGGAAAGTGCACGGTGGTGCGGTAATGAAATGGATCGACTTGGCCGCTTATGCCTGTTCGGCAGCTTGGAGTGGTAAATACTGTATTACCGCTTATGCTGGCGGAATTCGATTTGTTCAACCGATTCACGTCGGTAACCTTGTGGAAGTCAGCGCTAAAGTCATTTACACAGGACGCTCTTCAATGCACATCGCCATTGATGTGCAAGCAAGCGATCCCAAAGAACTTAAAAATCGTCTCACCACACACTGCATCGTCATCATGGTCGCCGTCGATGAAGATGGAAAACCAACTTCAGTTCCTGAATGGATTCCTGAAACCGACGAAGACATCAAACTACGTGAGTCAGCAATCAGACTGATGAATATGCGCAAAGAGATTGGCGAGGAGATGGAAGCGCACGTTAAGTACCTTAAATAGCGTTTATAAAAGCCGACAGCCCAACACATCGCCCCAACGGATGCAGATAATGTGTTAACCATTATCTGCTTTTGTCACACAACTCACATCTACGCCCCTATTTTAAACCTAAAAGGATGAGTTTTTTGTCTCAGCCTTACTCTACACTCTCATCATATAATAGATTTTTTCTATATCCAGACCTCTACTTTGACTGTGAGATGAGTATGAACCACAAAACTAAAATCCATCTTTATCAAATTTTCACAAGACTCTATGGCAATAAAAACTCAAATAACAAACCATGGGGTACTATCGAAGAAAACGGCGTGGGTAAATTCAGCGATATCACCCCAACCGCGCTAAACTCAATTCGAGATCTCGGCATGACCCATGTTTGGTATACCGGCATACCGCATCATGCATTGGTCGCAGACTACACTGAGTTTGGCATCTCAAACGATCACCCTTCTGTTGTAAAAGGTAGAGCTGGCTCTCCCTACGCAGTAAAGGACTATTACTCGGTTAATCCTGATCTAGCCGATGACCCTAGCAAACGTAATCAAGAGTTTCAGTCTTTGATCCAAAGGACACATGAAGCAGGCTTGAAGGTTATTATCGATATTGTGCCCAATCACGTGGCGAGACACTACCAAGGTTTAAATAATCCAGTTGGAATCCGTGATTTTGGTGCTGATGATGACGTGAGCGTAGAATACGCGGTAGATAACAACTTCTACTATATTCCAGGTAAAGCCTTCCAACTTCCCGATATTCCACAGCACCTTCAACCACTTGGTGGTGAAGAGCATCGTTTGCTAAGAGAACCATATCAAGAGCTTCCTGCTAAGTGGACCGGAAATGGCTCTCGACTCGCCAAACCAAATGCAGACGATTGGTACGAAACCATAAAAGTTAACTATGGTGTTCGTCCTGATGGCAGCAAAGACTTTCCGGAACTACCACAAACTTATCGCCACAAGTCATGCCAAGCACATTTTGAGTTTTGGCAAGATAAGCGCGTACCAAACTCATGGATAAAGTTCCGTGACATCGCACTTTACTGGCTATCACAGGGTATCGATGGATTTAGATATGATATGGCCGAAATGGTGCCCGTAGAATTCTGGAGCTATATGAATTCATCAATCAAAAAGGTCAATCCAGATGCCTTTTTAGTTGCAGAAGTGTATCAACCGCATTTATATCGAGATTATATTCAGCTGGGCAAGATGGATGCCCTCTATGACAAAGTGGACCTTTACGACTCTTTGAAAGATATCATTCAGGGGCGTGGCAATACTCAAAACATCACTCGAATTCAAGAAGAACTGAACGATATAGAACCCCACATGCTTCACTTCTTAGACAATCACGACGAGCAGCGTATACCTTGCAGCGAGTTTGCTTCCAATGCCCAGGCTGCTCTGCCTGCCATGGTGCTCTCCGCGACGATTAGCAATGCTCCAACAATGATCTATTTTGGTCAAGAAGTTGGAGAAGCTGGTGCAGAGTATGCCGGTTTTGGACAACCAACTCGAACCTCTATCTTCGACTATATCGGTGTTCCAACCCATCAGCGTTGGATGAATGGCGGCGAATTTGATGGAGGGCAATCATCTTCGGATGAATTGGCGTTGCGTCAGTTTTATCAAAAACTAATGAACATTGCGCTGACCTGCCCAGCCTTAACGGGGGCCATGCAACCATTAAAAATAGATGAGGATAAAACGCACGGCAGTTTAGCTAGCAAACTTTACGGTTATGCTCGATACACTCAAAAAGAACATGCTCTTATCCTATTAAACTTCGATTCAACGCACAGCACTATACAGCCAATCACGCTACCTACTGAGGTCGTTACTACATTGACGCTGGCTGATGGACATTATGTCTATCAGGATTTATTAAACTCCAATGTTCAGTTTGAGGTTGAAATTAAAAATGGTGAAGGACATATCTCACAACCATTAAAACCACTCACATCACATATTTTGCAGCTCGCAGACATTAGGTAATTTTGAGCCCCAAACACAAAAGTGTATAAGCTCCAACCTTCGCGTTGGAGCTTTTTTATTGGCAACCACTCAAATCACATTTAACCGCCATGAAATAGATAAAAACTATACCATACATTAAAAAGCCTATTTTTGTGCTAACGAAATTAGGTTTATTCTAATGCCATTACAAATAGTCAGGATCGTAACAATGAAAAATCTAAAAACATCCTTGTCCGCTATCGCACTAGCGACGTTAATGGCAGCACCAGCATTCGCAGTAACTGAGGGTGAATTACTAATTTGGATCAACAGTGACAAAGGCTATGAAGGCTTAGCAGAAGTTGGTCGTCAGTTCGAAGAAGACACTGGTGTTAAAGTTAGCGTTCAATTTCCAGAGTCTTTAGAGTCTCGCTTTCAACAAGTTGCGGCAACTGGCGATGGTCCTGACATTATTTTCTGGGCTCACGACCGCTTTGGCGGCTATGCGGAAGCAGGCTTGCTACGTGAAGTAAAACCAAGCAAAGAATTTCAAGAAAAACTGGTCGATTTCAGTTGGGATGCCGTTAATTACAACGGTAAGTTAATTGGCTACCCTCTTGCCATCGAAGCGATATCTCTTATTTATAACAAAGACTTGTTACCAGAACCGCCAAAAACATGGGAAGAGCTCCCTGCTATCCAAGCGAACATGAAGGCGCAAGGAAAACAAACCATCATGTGGGATGTAAAAAATGCGTATTTCACTTGGCCTATCGTCTCTGCAGGAAGCTACTCATTTAAGAAGACCGAAAATGGTCACGACGCAGCAGACGTTGGTATTAACAGCGAACAAGCTCGCAAAAACCTAGCCTTCCTGCTTGATATGAAAAAGAAAGGCATTGTCGACCCTGGTATGGACTATGCGAATGCCGAATCTGCATTCGCGAAAGGCGATGTGGCAATGACCATCAATGGACCGTGGTCATGGGGCAACTTAGATAAAGCAGGCTTAAATTACGGTGTGGCGACATTCCCTACTCTAGATGGTAATAAATCCAATCCATTTGTTGGCATTTTGAGTGCCGGTATCAGCTCAGCTAGTCCAAATGAGGATTTAGCGGTTGAGTTTATCGAAAATTACCTGTTTACCGACGAGGCTCTTAAAACGATAAACAACGACAAACCTCTTGGTGCTGTGACACTTAAGACATTCCAGAATTCTCTAGAATCCGATGCTCGCATTAAGTCCACAATGCTCAATGCCGAAAACGGTGAGATTATGCCAGCCATCCCACAAATGATGACGTATTGGATTTCAGAAGGTGCTGCTATTGAGAATGCACTTAACGGACGCCAAACGGTTGAAGATGCGCTAACAACCGCAGAGAAGCAAATTTTAAGATAGTTATAACTGTTTTGATCGTAGGTCAAGCCCGTCGTAAAAAAGCGGGCTTTTTTGATCGCCTTGTCTTTCCCACTAATATATTTAAGTTCTCGTCAACTCAGTAAGTTGCACCATAATCGCTTTTATATCTGACTGTTACCGATTATAGAACTACGCGAGTTTACCTCATCTATGCTAAGGTAGAGGTTAACCAGTTATTATCGAAGAAATTTCATGCCTTCCCATTTACCAAAATCATTCAGTAAACCTTTCTTAAAGGTCTTCCATATTCTTGAAGCTGTCTTGTTGGTTGCAATCACGCTCGCTACGCTGTTTGCGATGATTGAAGAGTTCATGCACGTCTTCACCGAACGTCGCGTTCTGCTGACTGATATTCTGCTGATGTTCATCTATTTGGAAGTATTAGCGATGGTCCAACAGTTTGTGATGAACGGTAAAATCCCAGTACGTTACCCTATCTACATCGCTATGATGGCTATCGCTCGTTATATCACGCTGGGAATGAAAGAGTTGGACGCTGTCCCTATCGTTTGGCTGTCTCTTGCTGCGTTTGTTTTGGCAGCGGCGACAATACTTATCAGGGTCGGTCATCATTATTGGCCTTACGTGGACGACAAAACCAATCAACCAGATGAGTAACTCCGCTCTGCCAATAGATTACTGTTAGCAAATATTTCAACCGATTTCCGACTGATTCGGGCTTTTTCATCGCAATTTGGGAAAAAGCCTCTTAAATTCAAACTAATATCTATGTAACAGAGCTCCGTACGTTTTTGTAATTGTTAACGCAGGATCACACTCTCCAGGTCATTCATAAAAGTGCCATTGAATTCATCTAGATAGCTGTCTATATCATTAGAGGTCGAGAAAAGATCTTTCCAGATCACTCGACGTAAAAATGGAAGCCGTTTGTCTTTTTTGGGCAACGGTATAGGCTTCACAACCTCACGTCAGGTGAATATAGGAGATAGAAAATGGATCGTACTTGCCCTATGTGTAACACCCCAATGGTAGAGAGAAACACTGAACATGTGTGTCCTAGGAATGATATCGGCGATTGCGCCTATGACCCATACTCTTACGAATTAGACGTGGATAGAGAGCGCGACAGCGAGAATAATCAGCCGTACTAACTGAGTTAGCCAATTGAAAACCAAAAAGGCGAGAACTTGAGTTCTCGCCTTTTTGGTTCCATTTTAAACCTCGGCTCTATAGACGCAGTACTGCTGCATCATAAGATTTTAAAGTAAGGCAACTAAAATCTGAGAAATCAATCCTTGCATTTGACAATAACTCTGTACATTGAGCTGGAGCCTCAATGCCTAAATCGACATCAACACTCTCATCACTAAAGTTTGCAACCACAAGTAAGGTTTGTTCTCCATGTTGACGTAGGTAAGCGAATACCTTGTCATGTTCTTCGAGTAAAGGAATAAAGTCGCCGTAAATCACCGCCTCAAACTCACGACGAAGACCAATAAGTGCTTTGTAATACTCATAGATTGATTCGTTCGAGGCTCTATCAAGCTTAGCATTCACGGCTGTGTAGTTCGGATTGACCTCGATCCAAGGTTCGGCAGTAGAGAATCCTGCATTGGCTTCATTTGACCATTGCATTGGTGTACGAGCATTGTCACGACTGTTTTCAGCCAACGCCGCCATCATCTCTTCATGACTCACACCTGCTTCGGTTCTTACCTTGTAAAAGTTGAGCGTTTCAATATCTTTATATTGCTCAAGATTGTCGAACTTCACATTCGTCATACCAATCTCTTCGCCTTGATAGATGTAAGGCGTGCCTTTTAAACAATGTAATACTGTCGCTAACATTTTGGCCGATTTCACTCGATACTGGCCGTCGTTTCCATACTTAGACACCGCTCGTGGTAAATCATGATTATTCCAAAACAGCGAATTCCAGCCGGTCTCTTTAAGCTCCAATTGCCACTTAGTCAGAACCTGTTTGAATGCCTTTAGATCTAACGGCGCAGGCTTCCACTTGTCACCATTCGTCCAGGTCAAGGTAATATGTTCAAACTGGAACACCATCGATAGCTCTTCGCGGTCTTCCGCGCTGTAAAGCTTGGCGATTTCAGGCGTTGCGTCCCAAGTTTCTCCTACTGTTAGCAGATCTTTGTCGCCAAATGTGGCATTGTTCATCTGCTTAAGTAGAGGGTGTAGGCGTGGTCCATTACCCGTAATACCGTTATCAATTTCTTTACCAATCAAATCAATGACATCTAATCGGAAACCACCAATCCCCCTATCGATCCACCAGTTCATCATTTTATGAACTTCATCATGTACTTTAGGGTTTTCCCAGTTTAAATCCGGCTGTTTTTTTGAAAACAAATGTAAGTAATACTGCTGTGTGGGCTCATGCCACTCCCAAGCACTCCCACCAAAGATTGAGCCCATATCACTCGGTGCACTGCCATCCGGCTTTGCATCTCGCCAAACATAATAGTCTCGATAAGGCGAGGTTTTCGACTCGCAAGCGCGTTTAAACCATTCGTGCTCGTCAGAGGTATGATTGACGACCAAATCCATGACGATTTTGATGCCCCTTTCTTTGGCTTCCGCTAGTAAGGCATCCATATCTTCCATTGTGCCGAACTCGGGTGCGATTGCTTGATAGTCTGAAATATCATAACCATTATCGTCCATTGGAGATTGATAGACAGGCGATAACCAAATCACATCCACACCGAGTTCAGTTAAATAGTCTAGTTTGGAACGAATACCGTTTAGATCTCCAATTCCATCACCGTTGGAGTCACAGAAGCTGCGCGGGTAAATCTGATAGACAACGGAGTTATGCCACCATCTTTTTTCCATGTTCAATTCCTTTAATAGGCTTAGTTTATTCCATCACTCTACGCATTGCTCAGTAGGAAAGAAAATAGAATATACGTATAATCATATAGAATTTTTATATAACACCTTGGTGCGAAACATGGCTATCAACAAATCGTTAAAGTACTTCTTAGCAGTCGCAAAGCATGGCAACATCAAACGAGCCTCTGATGAACTATTTATCAGTCAGCCGTCTTTGACATCCGCGATAAAAAAATTGGAATCCGAAATGGGCGCGCCTCTATTTAATCGATTATCAAAAGGTGTTGAACTCACGCCATATGGCGAGAAATTTCGGGCATTTGCGCAGGAACAGCAGGAACAATACTTCTCTCTCAAACATCAATTTAATGACATGCAACAACGTCAATTCGGCAAGATAAAAATCGGTACTGGAGAAGTATGGTGGGAACGATTTGTACGTCAATCGGTAAAGGATTATCAGTCATTAAACCCAGCAAATTCGTTTCATCTCGAGTTTGGTAATAACCTCTCCCTACTGAGCCACCTAACACGAGGTGATATAGATTTATTTATAGGTCATGAGGTATTGGATCTCTCTGACGACTGCCGTGTAGCCTTCCAACCTCTTTTCCAAGATTACGAAGCAACCTACGTATCACAACAACACCCGTTAGCGAAATCGAATGCAGAACCAAACGAGATAGATCAGTTTCCATTGCTTCGAGTAACACCGAACCACCCCCGACACCAATCCGTGCTGTCTAATGGCCTACCTCATGATGGCTCTCTAGAAGAACGTGTTGTCTACGATGTAGACTCTGTATTAGCCAGTATAGACATGCTTCATATGACTCAAGCAGTTATGCCATACAGTCACAGAGCGGAACAGTGGTTAGCAAGCTTAGGTTTGAAAGCCTGCCATATTGATAGGCAAAAAGTAGGCAATATCGGGATTTATACCAAGCTTGGTGAACATAAAAACAGCGTGAACGAACTAATTTACCTTTTGAAACAGAATGTTGAATCAATAGTCTAGTTTGTCAATTCACTGTCAAGTCACGCAACTGTCATTTTTCTTTCATTAAAGTTTGATGTAATCGCCAAACTTTAATGCCAAAAGAGATAGGAGCTCGGCTTGACCCTCAACGACATCACGTTAAGTGAAACAACACTTACTAACTTAAAATCTGTCGAGTACCAATGGATCAGAACGATGTATGTGGAAGGTTATCAAAGAGACGAGATCAATCACTACATTAAAGCGTGCTTTGGTGGCGACGATGTCTTTGCTGATTTGTTACAGCGAGTCGCACTGGAGCAAGAAAGTCTTTACGTTCTGCTCCAGTACGTGGGATGCGCACCCTCTAGTCGTGAACTAAGTTAGTCTCACTTGCTGCTGTTGGTGAGCGTTTAAGGATGACGTCTACCTCGGTCATGGTGTAAGGCTTATCTACTTTAGCCCTCAAATCATCAACAAATCGTTCATAGCTCTTGAATGTCATCGATTCACGCTTAGGATCCACATACACAGACACCCAAGTTTTTCGACCAAGCTTAGCAATAAAGATATCGACAATCTCAATCTCATACTCCTGAGCTAAACCTTTCAGACCGCGATAAATCGGCTTAGTGTGCTCTATCGGAGGCATGGCTAAGGTGAGTTCACGCATACCATTTTTGATAAGTTTGATTGGGTCACTAATGAAGGCCAAACTAAATAGCACAACAAGAATTTGGTCGATATAGCGTGCTACCCATCCAAACGATGTCCCTTGAATCAACATCACCAAGAGCAGTGCTACCCCAATAGCTCCCGAAATGATTCCATTGATAAACCAAGCGTTCTTTTCTGCCTTAAGAATGTCGGAGTTTGACTGTTTGTGTCCTAGGTGACAAATCCAATAGAGAAAAGCACACAACGCCACGGCAGGAAAGACGTAAATTGCCATTAAACTTAGTGCCGGCTCACGGCCTCCTGCAAGAATAACCGGAATATTACTACCGACTGCGAACGCAATAAGTATTAATATAGTAATTCCTTTGATGACAACAATAAGTGGCTCAAAGGCAAAGAACCCCATCGGGTAGTTTCGTGATGTACCAGATTCAGTTAACTTTGCAATGCGCAGAGAGGCGAAAGACACCACCGCTGATAATAGGTTAAACGAGGCGTCAAGCAAGATGGCACTTGAGCCAGAAATCATTGCCATTAGACCGCCCCACAGCGCTAACAGGCCTGCCCCAATGGCTGAATAAATTAAGGCTTTCGATTCCGTAATTCTTGTCATCTGATTCTCCCTTTTTCAGACAAACTGGCTACCTATTTCAGGTCTGTTAAAACTTATAACACACCGAGCACAGACTGCCTACGACAACACAAGCCAACTGCTGCTTTTAACAGCATTAATTGTCAATAATAACAATAGGTAATGAACGGACGTACGGCTATTCCTATTAGGTCACAATTTAATGGACGAAAAGAATTGATGGCTAGAAAAGAAAACGCCCGAGACTAAGCTCAGGCATCGGTTACAAGAAACTGTTATTCGTGATAGTAAGGAATCCTGGTAACAGCCAGCTATACGTAACACCAGTGATCTTATCTGACTTGTCGGCGGCCAAACCAATTGAGTGTCAAACAAGACAAAAAAACGGGTGACCTTGCGATCACCCTTATCGTTATTATCCTTTAACACCACCAGCTGTGAGGCCACCCACTAACCAGCGCTGCGCAAGTAAGAATACGATTGTGATAGGTAATGCTGACAATACCGCCGCTGCCGCGAAGTCGCCCCATAAATAGTTCTGAGGGTACAGATATTGCTGCATACCAACCGCTAATGTGTATGAGTTTACATCAGAAAGCAGTAATGATGCTACTGGTACTTCACCCACAACCCCAATAAACGACAGGATAAAGACTACCGCTAGAATTGGCACAGACAGTGGCAATAGTACCAAGCGGAACGCCTGCCAAGGAGTCGCACCATCTAGTGCTGCAGCTTCTTCTAGCGAGTTATCAATCGTTTCAAAGTAGCCTTTAATCGTCCATACGTGCAGTGCAATACCGCCTAAGTAGGAGAAGATAAGACCACCATGCGTGTTCAATCCTAAGAAAGGAATGTACTGACCAAGCTTGTCGAATAGTGCATATAACGCAACCAACGCCAGTACTGCCGGGAACATTTGGAAGATCATCATCGCTTTAAGAATGGTGCTCTTTCCAGGGAAACGCATGCGTGCAAAAGCGTAAGCTGACGTTGTTGACAGAGCCACAATCAAAATCGATGAGATGCCTGCTACTTTCACCGAGTTCCACAGCCAAGTTAGTACTGGGAATGGCGGCGGTGTCACCGAACCATCTGCATTGGTCACAGAGAACCCTAGCGCCAGTTTCCAGTGCTCTAGCGATGGGTTATCCGGAATCAGACTACCTGTCGCAAAGTTACCTTCGCGGAAAGAGATTGCGATTACCATCAACAGTGGGAAGATGATAAGTGATAGGAACACCCAAAGTGCAATATGGGTTGCCCACACTCGGTATTTTAATGATTTACCTTGTACCATTGGCATCGTGATATTCCTTAATCTTGCTCAAGTTTAGTGAAACGTAAGTTGAGTAGAGCTAACGCGCCAACCAATAGGAAGATAAGCGTTGCAATCGCACTTGCTAGACCGAAGTCTTGACCACCCGAACCTTCAAACGCGATACGGTAGGTATAGCTTACTAGTAGGTCGGTATAACCCGCTGGCTCAGAGGTACCAATCATGTTTGGACCACCTTGAGTCAATAGCTGAATCATTACGAAGTTGTTGAAGTTGAAAGCAAAACTTGCAATCAAAAGCGGCGTTAGTGGTTTGATCATCAATGGCAACGTAACGCGTGTAAAGTTATGGATGAAGTTTGCTCCATCAATCGCCGATGCTTCATACAAATCGTCTGGAATCGCTTTTAGTAGACCCATACATAGGATCATCATGTAAGGGAAACCAAGCCAAGTGTTAACAATTAACACCATGGTTTTCGCTAAAATTGGGTCAGAGAACCAGCTTGGACTGATACCAAATAGGCTCTGTAACACCATATTAATTTCACCAAAGCTTTGGTTGAATAGACCTTTAAAGATAAGGATTGAGATAAACGCTGGGACCGCATATGGAAGAATAAGCAGTACGCGATACACCGCACGTCCTTTCAGTTCCTCCCATTGAACCACACTAGCCAACACCATACCGATGACCAGAGTAAAGATCACTGTCAGTACTGAGAACACAACCGTCCAAATAAAGATGCTAATAAACGGCTCTTTAATACCATCATCTTTCCAAACACGCTCAAAGTTGTGCGTACCAATATCAACGATGAAACCCGGAGAAACCGTATTGCCAGTAAACTCTCCATTCGTATCAATAGGCTGATAGAAACCAACTTCCATATTCGGACGGAATGTCTCACCCGTCTTGTTGTTCAGAAGATCGTCAGTACCCTCAATTTTGCTAAACAATGGTTGTACCGACGCGAACTTACGTAGGCCACTCATTCTAATATCAGCGCCATCTGGCATGTGAAGATCGATAGTATTTAGCGCTGAACGGTTTTGAATGATCGCCTTAATTTTCTCTTTTTCACCCGACTGAGACTGAGCTTCAGAAAGGTCATACTCTGCTTTAGGGCTTGAGATATCAAACTCAGGCGTGACGAGCAGCTGGTCACCGTCTTTAACGTAAATACGATGGCCATTATCCGTTTTATACAAATCAAAAGAGAAGCTTTCACCGCTTTGGAATGTGCGCTGCATTAAGACGCTTTGTGCCCTATCCAAAGAGAGTTGGTTTTTCGCACTGTAGTTAGTGAAAGCGAGTCCGACGGTATACGCTAATGGGAAAAGAATAAAGAGAATCATGCCCGCAATACCTGGATAGATATAGCGGTGAGCGTAAGTTTTCTTACTGCCGAAAATATAGAGTGCCAGAGCGGTTAAGATCACAGTAAGCATTGCAAAGGCAAGCTCACCGCGTGAATACATAAGAATGGTCGCGTAACCGTTCACTAGACCAACTGAGCCAAGAAGTCCCCACTTAATGAATACTTTCTTGCTGCTCGGAACTGTAGCGGTTGTTGCTGACATGGCATCTGTACCTTGAACTGACTGCATAAAAGGACCTGCTAGCGATAATACAAAAAATAGAAAAGAAGGAGGGGTTGCCCCCTCCTTAAAAGGGTAGATCTAATATCAATAGTTACTTAGTCATTTGCTTTTCTGCATCTGCTACAGCAGCATCAACAGTCTGACGTCCATCAACCACGTTCACGATAGCGTTTTTAGCCGATGCCCAGAACGCGCTCATTTGTGGAACGTTTGGCATGATTTCACCGTTCATCGCATTATCCATTGTCGCCGCGATACGCTCATCAGCACCTAGCTCTTCTTGGAATGACGTTAGCGCAACTGCGCCTAGTGGCTTGTCGTTGTTAACTAAACGTAGACCGTCATTAGTCAGTAAGTAGTTCTCTAAGAACTCAACCGCTAAGTCACGGTTAGGTGATGCAGTACTGATACCCGCAGTTAGTACGCCAACGAAAGGCTTAGATGCTTGACCGTTGAACTTAGGAAGAGTAGCAACACCGTAGTTGATGCCAGACTTCTCGATATTCGCCCAAGACCATGGACCGTTGATCGTCATGGCAGTCTTACCTTGGTTAAACGCAGACTCAGACACTGAGTAATCCATATCTGCCGAGATAACACCTTTGTCGACAAGGCCCTTCACGAATGAAAGTGCGTCTTTCACGCCATCTTTAGCAATACCTGCGTCTTTAACGTCATAAGTACCACCGTTGTATTTGAATGCATAACCGCCATCAGCCGCCATTAGTGGCCATGTGAAGTACGGTTCTTTTAGGTTCCACATGATTGCGGACTTGCCGTCTTTTGCAAGTTTCGCATTCAATGCTTCCACTTCTTCCCAAGTCTTCGGTGGGTTAGGAACCAAGTCTTTGTTGTAAATTAGGGATAGGGATTCAACCGCTACTGGGTAACCGATAATCTTGCCATCGTACTTAACTGCATCCCATGCAAAATCAATGATGCCTTCTTTAACTTCTTTAGAAGGTTTGATTTCAGCTAGCAAACCTGCTTGAGCATACTCACCGAAACGGTCATGAGCCCAAAACACGATATCAGGACCGTCACCAGTCGCTGCAACTTGAGGGAAGCGGCTCTCTAGACCATCAGGGTGAGCAACTGTCACTTTAATACCTGTGTCTTCTTCGAACTTCTTACCTACTTCTGCAAGACCGTTATAACCTTTATCACCATTGATCCAAATAGTGAGTTGTCCTTCTTCGATAGCAGCATTTGCACCAAAAGAACCAAGAGCAACTAGTGTACCTAGAGCTACAGTGCTTAGGGCTTTTTTCATGTTCATATCCTTTTTATAGTTTTGATCGCAGGGTCATCCAGAGGATTTTCCTAAATTTCGATGAGTATCATCTAAAAAATACAGCAAGGTCTCATCCTCCTACTCTCTACGCCCTTTGGAGTAGCAATGATTTCCGTGATCTCTGTCGGCAAGAACTATAGATCAACATCACAAAACAATCTTCTGTTGTGACATGTTTCACCATTATGAGGAGTAATTATTTGAACTGGATCTCATATGGCTTTTCTACTCCCCTAACCCCTCCTCCTTTCCTACTCCCCCCACAATTATTTTTATCAGGAGGATGTACGACTTACACGAATCAAGGAAACTGCAGTCATCCAAGAGTGGATGGTAAGAACCCTTTACCAGTATGAGCCATGTGCTCCTTGAGTTTCATACGAAACACATGCTGGGTTTGCATCGCCGGACTCGCCAAGTAGTCATAAATTGAAGTACTAGTGGTAATTTATTTTACGGGGGAGAACTTCAATTTATGTCGGGGGATACTAGCGAAGTCTTGGCTTTGAGGGTGGCGCCATATCGTACAGCGCCGCCCTTTTTTCTTTCCATCAGGGGCTAGATAGACAATCAAAGGACAAGGCCTTTTAACAAAATCGAGCAATACCCTAATCACTTACCAATTTCCTACTATTATTACCTGTCGACTTATCTCTATAATGACCGACAGAAAGATATAAAAATGAATCGAGGACGAGCTACATGGCGAGTGTCACGTTAAAAAATGTTAGTAAAGCGTACGGCGACGTACTGATCTCCAAGAATGTCGACCTAGAAATCAACGAAGGCGAGTTTGTTGTCTTTGTCGGTCCATCAGGTTGTGGTAAATCAACTCTACTACGTTGTATCGCAGGTTTAGAAGACATCACGTCCGGTGATTTGTATATTGGTGATGAGCGCATGAATGATGTAGAACCATCAAAGCGCGGCGTAGGTATGGTATTCCAGTCTTATGCACTCTACCCTCACCTTAATCTATACGACAATATGTCGTTTGGCCTTAAACTCGCTAAAGCAGATAAAGCAGAAATCGACCGCCGTGTTGAACACGCTGCTGAAATTCTTCAATTAGGTCATCTACTAGAGCGTCAGCCTAAAGCACTTTCTGGTGGTCAACGCCAGCGTGTAGCGATTGGTCGTACTTTGGTATCTCAACCTAATGTATTTTTGCTAGATGAACCCCTGTCTAACCTTGATGCAGCGCTGCGTGTCAACATGCGTTCGCAAATCACTAAGCTGCAACGTCAACTTGGCTGCACCATGATCTATGTAACGCATGATCAGGTAGAAGCGATGACTATGGCTGACAAAATTGTTGTCCTAGATGCTGGCTATGTGGCACAGGTCGGTAAACCACTTGAGCTTTATCATTATCCTGACAACCGTTTTGTAGCTGGTTTTATTGGCTCTCCAAAGATGAATTTCATGAGTGTATTCATCGACGAAGTCGAAGCAGAGCGCGTAAAAGTTCAGCTTTCTGACGGCGACTCATTCTGGATTCCAGTGGACGGGACAACCGTAAACAAAGGTGACCGTATGTCTCTGGGTGTGCGTCCAGAACACCTTGTCTCTGAAGAAGAAGGCGATGCTAAAGTTGAAGGCGAAGTTATGATCGTCGAGAAACTTGGCAACGAGACTCAAGTCTATCTAAATCTAGAAAGTGCTGATGCTGACGTTATCTACCGTCAACCAGACACTCTTGAGGTAGAAGTCGGTGACCGTATTAAGATTGGTATCCCTGCACATCGTTGCCACTTGTTCCATAGTGATGGTAAGGCGTGTCGTCGTTTGTATAAAGAAGCGGGTGTATAACGAAACTAGCTATCTAATATAATCACCTTTACTAATAGTAATTCCCCCTATCTTAATGAGATTGGGGGATTTTTTTCACCTCTATCGTACAGTCCTCTATTATTTCCCATTGCCTTTGACTATCAACTTCAGTGACTGTTACGGGGAAGTAGTCTTTAACTAACTGATAGGCTGTTGCTCCTCCATTCATTCTAATACTCAAAATTGTCCTTTCGTGACTAGTTACTAACAATTCTCCGCTATTAAGCGGACGCTCGAATATGAGCTGGATCGTGTTATCCGTAAGAGGTGTACATTGAAGTGGTTCCGGAAGACCGTAACTTTGGTACGAAAATAAACAAAGAAAAGCGGCGATATACGCCGCTCTTTGGATTAAGTGAAGCTTCATTAATTTTGTTTGATATAGACAGCGTTGTGGTCAGCATTCGAAATAAATACACCAGCGTAATCACCCGTTGTTTGGACGATGTAGATACCGGATGTATCATTGAACTTGTTGCCATTATCGTTATTGTCCGCGTTTACTAACGATACTTCGGCTAAAGAATTACTATGTCCAGATTTTTGTAGAATGTACACTTCGTTATCGTCACTGTTGGCTCGCATACCTACATTTGCCACAAAATTGGACCCTTTCTGATCGATGTCGACATCGTTATCATCACTGCTATTTCTCATAGCAACGCGAGCTTGGTTACTCGAACCTCTTTGCAAGATTTCAACGTCATTATCGTCACTACCACCTTTAAACATAACCCACGCGCGACCATCATCGTTTTGAATGATTTCTACGTCATTGTCTCGGCTGCCATTGTAAGCTTGAACTAACGCGTTGTTATCTTCACGATCTTGCTGAATAGATGTGTTGTTATCATTACCGCTTCCAGTGTAATCCACAACGGCTAGGTTTCCATCGCTCAAAGGCACAACACCTTGCACGATAGATACATCACCATAGTCACCACCGTCCATTAGCACCAACGCCGAATTATCGCCAGCAGGCAATGAATAGCTCGCAACTGCATTTTTGATATGTACGCCGGTAACACCCGGTACAGTTGGTACGGCAGCTACAGAAGCTGATACTAAAAGAGCTGAAATTGAAATAGCTAACCTTTTCATAATAAAACCCTTATTTCCTTTTAAGTTTCCATGTCGACTATAACTTCTATAAAAAGAAGTCATTTACTAAACCAAAGTAACGTTAATACCGCGCGCTAGTTAGATTGGTCTATGTAAATTCTCATTGCACTTGATGCATTAATTAATATGTTATCCCCGCCATTCTGGGAAACACCTAAATTAGCACCACCTGAACCAGCGACAAACGCAATATTGTTATCGTTCTCTTGATTAATACTGAGTTTGCTCGAAGGATGAAATATATTTGCTTGACCGATTACCGCTAAGTTATTGTCTCCTTTTTGGGCAACAAGAGCTTGCCCATTTCTTCCAAGTTGACCTATCGCCGCTGCATTGTTATCACCCTCTTGAATGATATAGGCGGTATTTGCTGCCCCTTTCTGACCAATTAGGGCAGTATTGCTACTACCGCTTTGTACTATTTTCGCCTTGTTACCTGCTGAGTTCCCCGGACTATCCTGAACTACAACCGCAAGCGAATCAGTGGCGTTAGTGATGTGCACCTCTGAATAATTATCGATGTCATCTACAGTGTTGAGTAAATCATTGAAATCACTTTGGATATCCTCGTTTACTCCATGTAAGAAAACACCGTGAGACTCAACCCCTCCGTTGGGAGCAAAAACCAGAGCTGTACTCGCAGCACTAGTGCTAGCGACTAAGCACGCTACGCCTAATACCGATTGAAGTTTCGTTTTTATCGAAGCATTCATTGCGACTTTCCCTGAATTGCCAAATGTATCGATTTTCATCCTGCTTCTGAGTTAACTGAACGCAGACTTCGGATTTAACACTTCATGATTCTTAAAATGGTTGTGTTGCGCTTCAAACAATAATTGTAATTTCAAATAATGATTGAGTTTGCGCCTGATAAAAAATAAGAACCGATGACATTTAGAATTCTAATTACAACTAGTTTTAGTCACACTAAACTTAAATTGATTTGTAAGAAATAAACCTTGGATATTTGAAGTAATTATTAGGCAATCAAAAGAACCGAAGTATGAAAAAAAAGTCATAATAACTAGTGCTAAAGTTTATGCAGTGAAAAAAGGCTTTGGGTTACTATTTATCTAAGTTCAGTTGAACTCACTCTTCTCATTTTTTAAACGGATTTTTGAATGGGAGCCAACATGAAGTTATTGCTGCTTATGATTACCATGTGTTTGTTTGCCTCTTCTGTATTCGGGGCAGGAAACAGTAATGGCATTGAAAACGGGGCTCCCTTAGAAAACGGTAAAAAGATAGAAGGGCAAGGAGACAAACTTAAGGTTCCGTTTAACGACTTTAGCGAAGTTAGTGGTGTTATTGTCGATAGAACTATCACT
The DNA here is from genome assembly GCF_023716845.1 of Vibrio sp. SCSIO 43133. Classification (NCBI taxonomy): domain Bacteria; kingdom Pseudomonadati; phylum Pseudomonadota; class Gammaproteobacteria; order Vibrionales; family Vibrionaceae; genus Vibrio; species Vibrio sp. SCSIO 43133. The sequence continues at coordinate 96,283 of NZ_CP068025.1, read as the reverse complement.
CGTTTAGGGGAAGACTTTTACTTTTTCTTCTCTCAACAACTTAATGATAGATACCCTGACCTTAAAGAAAATCTCACTATCAAAGAAATCCCGACAGCGCTTTCTGGCAGTATTATCGAGGTATACCATTCTCGAAAAGCTATCTACAGAACAGCGTTGTCACCAGGTCGAAGACAGGCTAAAGACCGGGCAAACGATGCCTTACAAGTCGTGGGTAATTACATTATCCGATGGCAGGCTGAGCGTCTTTACATGGACACCTTTGATTTGGAACACGATGAATTTTAAGGCGGCAAGGATGGCAAATTTATCAACTAAACTCGCGTTAATTGGAATATTGGGGTCTCCATTAACACTGGCGAGCGAACTCGTCTACACCCCAGTTAATCCTACCTTTGGGGGGAACCCATTAAACAGTACGATCTTGATCAATCATGCGAACGCAATTAACGACTATCAAGACCCGAACGCGAGTTCGTTTGATTTTGAAGAAGAATCAGCACTAGATAGGCTTGCTTCAAGCTTAGAGTCCCGACTAATTAGCCAATTATTGGCAGATATTGGTAATGGCAATACTGGCCAATTGGAAACTGACGACTTCTTCCTTAATGTCGTTGATGATTCAGGCACTTTATTGGTTCAGATCGTCGACAAGGCAACTGGAGAATCCACCGAAATCAGTGTTTCTGGACTTAATCCCGACCTCTAATTTACAAGGAACGTATTATGAAAGGTCTAATTTACTTGAGCCTAGCATTAATGCTTGGTGGCTGCGCACATTCTTTGGATATACCTGATACCTCTGCAGAGCCTAAATTAATGCCACGAGGCGCTACTTACACCGACTTGATCGCGCTGCCTAAACCAGCAGGTAAAATCTTAGTTTCTGTCTATGATTTTCGTGACCAGACAGGCCAATATAAGCCTCAGCCTAATAGTAACTTCTCTACTGCAGTACCTCAGGGTGGTACGTCATTGCTGACAACATCACTACTAGACTCTCAATGGTTTGTTCCACTTGAGCGAGAAGGCCTTCAAAACCTACTAACTGAGCGTAAGATTATTCGAGCAGCTCAGAAAAAAGACAAAGTGATCTCAAATCATGGTTCGGATCTATCGTCACTTAACTCCGCTAATGTGGTGATTGAAGGGGGTATTGTCGCGTATGACTCCAATATACGAACTGGCGGCGCAGGTGCAAAATACTTAGGCATAGGTGCTTCAGGTCAATATCGAACTGACCAAGTTACCGTCAACCTTAGAGCAGTCGACGTGCGTAGTGGACAAGTCTTGCTAAGTATAACTACTTCAAAAACCATCTCTTCTCATGAAATTGGTTTGGGCGCATTCCGATTCATTGACTATAAAGAGCTACTCGAAATTGAGTTGGGTTACAGCAACAATGAGCCCGTCAATATCGCGATTATGTCGGCTATTGACGCCGCTGTTATACATCTAATTGTCAAAGGGATGGAAAGAGGAATGTGGTCATCTGGTGACCCAGATGCAATGTCTAACCCGATTATCGCCAAATACTCTCAAGCTAAAACGGAAATTTTATAGCTAACCGAGTAAGCAGCAAACAGGGCTATGCGGAAAATGGAACTTACCCGTAGCCCTGTTTTTTTATCGATTATTAACCGCAAATCCGACTGCAAACATCCAACAAGTGAGCCCTGACATAAAGAATGGAAGGTACGCTAAGGGGTGATAACAATAGTGATATGCCGCAGCAATACAGATAACACCCAACATATTGAAGCCAATGACCATCATTCGGTTTGAACGGTTCCAACTAAGCAGCATGGGCGCTATCAATATAACTACACTTAACAAAGTGATATGCACGTCTTGTTGAACCACTAGGTTGTTAACTCCACAATAAGGCGTTCTAATTCTTCTAAGCTACTCAATTGGTGCAATATGACTTGCTGATTACCATTTACAATTATCGTCGGTGTCGCTCGAACCCTATACTCCTTTATTAAACTGTTAAAGTCATCGACTTCATCTTGTATTTGCTCACAGCGCTCCTCAAAAGGTTGAGAATTAACACCGCACATTTCTAAGACATCGGCAATATCACTACGAAACCTTGGCGTTTGATCCCTTCGAAAGTGAATTCTATGAATCAACTCTTCAATAAATGCTTGCTCTGTGCCCTGCCCTTTGGCAACCACAAAGGCTTCTTGAACGTCGCGACCGACAGGCCCCATACCTACAACAACTTCGTTAAAGGTTAAGTCATGTTTTTGAACAATATCCACCAATGGCCCGTGAACCATGGCGCAAGGACCACAATAAGGTGAATGGAATAACATAACCTGAGATTCAATAGTCTGAGGTCGAGGCAAGGTTACATAGTGCTTACCCTTTTCAAACTGACCAGCAAATACAGCGGTCGACAACAAGCTAAATGCCCAAAATAGGAGAGATTTTTTCATCACGTGCCACACTCAAAATATGGAAATGTGCACACGATAAAACAGCATCTATTTCTAGTGAAATCAGACACTGTTAGAAAATGGTTACAACGTGCGGTAAAAAGAGGCTCTGTTTCGGCTCAGCGGATAGTCACACTATTGAACGAATTCACTAGATGCTATGTTGTTCTTCACCCACAACAATGCTTGCAAACGGTTTTTGACCTTAATTTTCTTGAATGCATTATGAAGGTGGGCTTTCACTGTATTCTCACTAACAAATAGAGTATCGGCGATCTCTGTATTAGACGCTCCATCGCCAAGCAGCTTAATGATTTGCTGTTCTCGTTTCGTTAGCTTGGTATAATACGGGCTGGTTTTTGAGCATTGACGACGACGATAGAAATTCACGTACTCGTAGACCAGCTTTCTGCTCATCCACAACTCCCCAGCTAAAATGCGCTCAAAGCCCGATACCAACGTTTCAATAGTGTCCGAGGCATAAAAGACACCAACAAGGTTTTGCCATTTAAGCATTTCCGCGTGTTCTAGGTCACTGGGCGCATTCAATAAAATTTCTTTGATGCTGTTGTCCATACTCTCTATAATCTCGTGATAGTGAGTGGCAGTGCCATGACCAATGGCGGCGTAGTCAATGATAATAAAGCGCACATCCCTCTCAACCACATCATCTCGTGAGCGGTAAAGCTTCTCAGCAGACATTAACCTAATGGTGATCGGGACCTTTTGCTCTATTGAATCTTTGAGCAAACCGGATTGCAGACTATTCTCTGCTAACAATAATGCGTGCACGTTGTTGCTATCCTTTTCAACAGACATAACCAACTCCCTGTAACTATGCTTAGTACGCCGTATTCTGTGAAGTATAACAGAGCATTTATTGAGCGGATCTGGCGCTAAGCCCGAAGAATAAGTCTTATTTGTGGAATTACAGTAAGTTAGAGTTAGAGTCTCAGTAGTGAGAAAGTTTAGATATAAGCCTGACAACGTATCTTCAACAAGCCTGTTACTCAGTGAGATCTTGAGATGCGCCTACTTCAGTTATCATGCAGTCGCTACGAACTTCCCAGCGTACGTTGGATACGCTTTCTAAAAGCAGAGGAAATTGAGAAGTCGGTAGTTCATATACTGAAATACCTCCATTCTGAGAAATAAATATAGATGAGCCTGACTGAGTTCTTAACGTGACTCCTTCACTTTCAGGGTACTGTGTAATAGTAACTTGGTTACTATTAAGGTTACGTTGGCATTGGATGTCTGTGCTAACTAAAGTAGACAAATCGTTAGAAGAATACAGACCCACAATTGTAAAAAATACAATTGTGGATCCTTTAGTAAACAAATCAACCATCAAAGTTACTGTTGATTGACGTATATAGCACTGTTAGTGGAATTGTTCATAACAATAGTTGAAACATCAACCCCTGTTTGGTTAACTCTAATTCCCTTTATTCCAGAGTTTATATGGTTGCCCGAATTATTTCCTGAAGAAGCATAAAGTGTGATCTCTGATTTGTTCCCAAGGTAAGAACCCGATTGAGTCACATTTATTATATTGCTATCACTTTCACCATAAAGGTTGATATCCGAATGGCTTGCTTTTCCACTTTGTTTAACATCAATATCATTTAGATTGCCATTAACACCCACATATGAATAATGACCATCATCGTCCTGATTTATATTTACGTTATTATCAACACTATTATCATATAATTTCACAAATGACTCATTATTGTCGCCATTTTGATCAACCTTAATTAGTTGTTTATTTGCTGAAGAACCACTACTACCTCCCGAAATGACTACTTCTGAGAAATTACCACTTCCTACTTGATCTATATCGACCTTGTTGAAATCACTAGCCCCAGAAATAGCCACATCAGACCAGTTACCTTTTGCACGTTCACTATTATCCTGCTTTACGTCAACCAAGTTATTATCTGCGTCAACTGATAATTTGACTTCAGAATCATTATAATATCCACGTTGGTCAACAGCGATATCAGCCCCACCACTAGTTCCACCAATCTTCACTAGAGAATCGTGGGCACTTGCAAAACCTCCATCCTGTTTTACATGTACTTTGTTTAGTCTTCCCCAATCTTGTAACCTCATATCTACGACCGAAACGTTCATGTCGTAGCTACCAAGCTTACCTTGTTCGATAACCACTGAACTAGTAGTGTTATTTGATTGAAGTATAACCGATTGGTTATCTGCGCTCAATTTACTACCTAACTTGTCGCTATAATTACTGAAATTCACGTCTTCAGCAACCACAGTACTAGAAGCTAGTGCAATACTCACCACTAATGCTAATTTATTCATAATAACAACCTTAATCCTTTATAATTCCTTGTCGACATATACTTCTTAAGAAGCACGTATTTATATCAACCCACCAACATACCACGCCGCTAATTAGTTTGATTGACGTAAATTCCCATTGAACCGGAAGCATTAATTATTAACTCACTTCCATTTCCTACTTGAGATATTCCAAGGTCTGCACCTGAACCGGCGACTACCGCTGCAATATTCCTATTACCAATTTGATTAACACTGACATTGCTAGATGCACTTCTGTATCGCTTTTGACCAATGTAGGCTTCGTTATCATCACCCTCTTGGATAACAACGGCGACACTTTCTGAACTTAAATCCCAGCCAACTTGACCTACAATAGCTGTATTATTATTGCCCTCTTGCGCTATGTAGGCCTCATTCCTGCCTCCTAGTTGTGCTGCCAATACACGATTCCCAGCCCCGGAAACACTGACTTTTGCTTTATTTTTCCCATCAGACCCATAGCTTTTTTGCAAGATGACTACTTGTGCCGATGTAGCATTCGCTATATTTATATCTGAATAATTATCAAGATCTGACTCAGTACTCAAATCTGAATTGTTGGCTTCTTCAAACCCATACTTCGACAGAGTAGCGTCAGTAACACCGGTTAAAAACTCTCCAGACTCAAATGGGACAGTATGTACAATTACTTTAGAGGTGTTCACTTCGCCAGCAATAACGACGCTTTCAGATAGAAAAAGAGAAACAACTATCCAACTAAATAAAGCGCTGCATTTAAACAAACCTGGAGTTTTAAATAGAACGGTAAGCCATTGTTCCATTTTCATGGGAATACCCTTTCCTAGCCTCAGCAATCTGACGTTGCATATAAACCTAAACCTTGAATCAAGCTTAAAGTTTATCCATCAGAACACCAATAAACTAACTAGGGTTATTAATTTGGTAGCAAGTAGATGAGAATAGTTAACAAGAAAGAGTAGGAATGACGCAGATTAGCTAATCGAAACATTTACGAAACTTAAACTATCGTATGATAAAAATAAATAACATCATAGCAAACAGCCTTTTAGAAAAATTATCACATTAGATCTCTATAATGGACCTCGGAATTGGTTTTGTGATCATGATCAAAAATAATATTAGAACATCATCCACAACAAGCAAGCTAAATATTCACTTTCATTTAACTCATTTAGAAAACCCGCCAAAAAAGACGGGTTAGCATTTAATATGAATAGCGAAGACTACGCAAGTTCATGGGGAGCTATGTTATCTTTGGCCCAAATGAGGGCTTGCAGACGATTATTCACCTTTATTTTTTTAAAAGTATTATGCAAGTGTGCTTTTACTGTATTTTCACTCACAAAAAGAGTCTCTGCTATTTGCGTGTTAGAAGCCCCATTACCCAAAAGTTTAATAATTTCTTGTTCTCTTCTAGTCAATTTAGTGTAGTAAGGGTTTGTCGTATGGCAATGTTTTCCTCGGTAAAGTTTAATGTATTCGTAAACCAACTTTCGGCTCATCCACATCTCACCGTCTAGTATGCACTTAAAACCTGTAATAAGCCGCTCTAGGTTATCGGTCGCATAGAATACACCTACTAAACGTTGCCAACGTAACATCTCCGAATGACGGATACCTGGAGAGGTATTTATCAAAACTTCTTGAGCTTCTAGCGAGAAAACATCCCTAACTTCATGGTATTGTCTTACCGCCGCATGGTCCATCGTCGGGTAGTCAATAATAATTAGATCGACATTGTAATCTTTGGTGCTGCGCCTGAGTTGACCAATACGTTCAGGTGAAATTAGCCGAATTTCCATATTAAGTTGCTGTTCAATCGACTCTTTTAACAGACTCGATTGCAAATTATTCTCTGCCAACAGAACCGCACGTTGGTTTCCCTCTACCAAGGTAGCCATAGTTCACTCCATGTGATTATTTTTGTTTTGAAAAGTAGTTCCAAAGTTAATATTGAATTCGATGCATTCTCATCCGTCAATAGCCTAGAAGTGCAATGAAATCGATTGCATTTGACTAACTTTTATTCAAAACAACGGCTTGCATATGCAGTCTCATTTTTGAGAAAAATATCAGTTGCAACTAAGCATCGAGTGTTAAATTGAGATATGAGATATAGCTCTCAAATACTAAATCAAAAGTTCAGTGTGAAATATTGAGGGGGTTTAGCTAGCAGTGGTACTTTTATTTAAAAGCCCCTAGTTAAAATTGCACTTAACAGGGGCTTAGATAGGTGGTTTAGTGAATTGGTGTCTGGCTCTTTTGATTAAACTTGCCAAAGTACTTTTCTAGCACTTCTGGAGTCAATTTACCTTCAGCCTCAAGCTTCTTTAACTCCGCAGCAATTTCACGCTGCTCTTCAATTGAAGGAAGAGCTACCTCTGGCTCAGACTCTGCTTGAGAAGACATCAACTCTAATTCTTTCTCAAAATCACTCATAACAAATTACCTTACTTAATCACTTAAACTGGTTCTAGTTTACTTGTTTTGGCGTGCTCATGCCATATTCCAGCTACAATTAGCCTACTTATGAGCATGTTTACTTCCTTCAACAATGAACACGTATTGCCAAATTATGAAACGTGAAGTGGTAACATCCTTGATTGTAATTACAAAACAATGACATAACTTAGGGAACTTTCGCGGTAGTTTTCCATCTACCTATTTATCTCAATCGCTCGCCATAAGGAAACATCATCATGCCAGCGCAGTCTTTCCAACAACTTCAACGCTATCTCGAATCTCAGGTTATTGGTCAGGACAACTTAGTGAAACAGTTGCTCGTAGCGTTGCTCGCTGATGGACATATACTGGTAGAAGGCCCTCCTGGTCTTGCAAAAACACGTGCGGTAAAATCCTTAGCCGATTGCATTGAAGGTAGCTTCCATCGTGTTCAGTTTACACCGGACCTTCTACCATCAGATTTAACAGGTACTGATATCTATCGTCCTGAGACTGGTGAGTTTCAATTTAAGTCTGGTCCGATATTTCATTCCCTTATTTTGGCGGATGAAGTAAACCGCGCACCAGCTAAAGTACAAGCGGCGATGCTAGAAGCAATGGCGGAGAAGCAGATTAGTGTTGGTCAAACGACCTACCCTCTTCCCGATCTTTTCCTCGTCATGGCAACACAAAACCCCATAGAACAAGAAGGAACCTATCCACTACCAGAAGCTCAGTTAGACCGCTTTTTGCTTCACTTAGAGGTCAATTACCCAGATGCGGATAGTGAGCTAGCGATCTTGAGGCTCAATCGCGGTGAAGCTTTAGGAGAAAGTCACCACTTTGAGAATCGTATTTCCCAACAAGAAATTTTCGAAGCGCGACGCCAAGTTTTATCCATTCATATGGCAGAGTCTATTGAAAAATATATCGTTCGATTGGTTATGGCAACACGAACTCCAGATGCTTATAGCAACGACCTAGTCAGCTGGATTGAGATGGGAGTGAGTCCACGTGCAACTATCGCGTTAGATAGAGCGGCTCGAGCTCACGCTTGGCTATCTGGTCGCGACTTTGTAAGCCCAGAAGATATTCACGAAATCATTTACCCAGTTCTGCGACATCGACTGTTACTGACTTATCAAGCGCAGGCCGAAGGAATTGATGGCAATAGAATCATTGACGAGTTACTAAAAACCGTTGCATCGGCGTAGGTAAACTGGCTTATGTTCGGAAAATTTAACCTTGCTAAAGGTTTTCGAAAAGATACCAATAACAGTCACGTCCTCAAGACCGCTATCGTGCGCGGAGACTTGCCTATACAGTGTAATGGAGCCTCGATTTCTCTGCAGGAGCTCTGCTTCTATCAAACACACGGTAAACGTTGGCAGCCACCAGCTAAAAGCCTCTGGTCACAACTTAACGGACAGCATGCCAGCCCTCGTAAGGGACGTGGAATGACGTTTTCTGAAGTTCGCCAGTATCAAGCTGGTGATGACGTTAGACAAATAGATTGGCGCGTTACCGCTCGCACTGGCAAGGTGCACACTAAACTTTTTACTGAAGAGCGAGAACGCCCTGTTGTTCTATTCTTAGACCTGACACCAAGCATGTATACGGGAACGCAACTGCTGTTAAAGTCAGTGCAGCTTTGTCACTTAGCCAGTTTGTTAAGTTGGATTGCTATTGGCAATAAAGATCGCGTTGGCGCGGTTATTCGAACCAATAGACGTTTGTTTGAGCTTCGTCCTTCGAGCTCAAGAGCCTCGCTATACCAATTACTGCAGCAACTCGTCGACGCTCATAATGAGGGTTTTCATAACGTAGTAACGGAATCGAAGAGTGTTCCTAATTCTAACGATATGGAAAGTGACAAAGACCCTTATCAAGTACTAGCCAATCTCTGCAATAAAGGAAGTGAGGTCATTGTGATCAGTGATTTCTCGGCGACTTCTGATAGGGATATAAGCGCCATTTCGAAGCTATCTAAACACAACCGTGTACGAGCTATTCAGGTGTTTGACCCTATCGAGCTTGGTATCACCAAAGCTAAGGGTATACAAAACGTAATGGGTAAAAATGAACGGTTATCAATAGACTTTTCTAATGATCGTACAAGGAAAACCGTTGAATCCATATATACGCAGCAACAGCGCGAGCTAACTTCCAAGTTAAATCGATATGGTATTGCCTTATCTCAAGTATCAAGCGGAACACCGCTTTTACAACAGCTATTAATGTCCAATTTTAAGTAGTGAATTATGAGCCAGCTAAGTCAGCCTCAAACTTTACCTTTAAAGCCATTGCACCTACCAACCGAGCCTAGCGTTTGGCCCCTACCTTGGGGATACTGGGCTTTACTGGGTTTCATTGTGCTTTCCATCATTTTAACTGTTCTATTGATACGTAGAAAACGTAAGCAAGAGCGCGCAAAAAAAGCCGCTTTAAAAATGCTTACAAGCGATGTGTCCACATTGTCACCCGCTGAAGCCAATGAAATATTACGCCAAGCGGCGCTTAGCTACTTCCCTAGAAAAGAGGTGGCTAATTTGACTGGACAATCATGGTTTAGTTTTTTGGATTCACAACTTGCCTCGCCGAGGTTCATACCCAATGAATCTTCGTGGCACTCCGCACTATACACTAGCGCCAATCCTCCAAAAGATGAGGAGGCAAACTTAATCTCCGATTGTAAATACTGGGTACAGAATGCGCTGCCTCCAAAAAGAAAATATCGAAACTGGAATGCTGCATCATGAGTGAATTTACATTTGAATGGTGGTGGCTATTCGCTTTGCTACCCCTGCCATACCTCAGTTATAAGTTCTTTCAACCTAAACAACCAAGCGCATCTATAGTTTTACCTCACATTTCAGGCATGCCAGCTGCGAGCCGAAAGAAAATACTACTCGTCCGGACCATCGCAATAATGGCATGGGTAAGCCTAGTAGTTGCTGCTGCTCGACCAATTTGGTATGGCGAGCCTATTGAGATTCAGCCAAAGCACCGTGACATGATGCTTGTCATCGACCTCTCCTATTCAATGAGCCAACAAGATATGGCATATCAAGATGGTTACATTGATAGGCTCACTGCCGTCAAACATGTGGTGTCAGATTTTGTTGACCGTCGCAAGGGAGATCGAGTCGGATTAGTATATTTTGCTGACCACGCTTATTTGCAGACCCCACTGACCTTCGACAGGGAGACCGTTAAAACTCAGCTTAATCAAACCGTATTAAAACTGATTGGCACCCAGACTGCCATAGGAGACGGTATTGGACTTGCGACAAAAACCTTTGTCGATAGTAACGCTCCGCAACGAGTCATGATATTACTCAGTGATGGCAGCAATAACGCCGGTGTTCTTGACCCTGTTCAAGCAGCAGAAATCGCCAAAAAGTACGGCACCACGATTTACACCATAGGTGTCGGCGCAGGTGAGATGCAGGTTAAAGATTTCTTTATGACCCGCACGGTAAACACCGCAGAAGATTTAGACGAAAAGACTTTGATAAAAATCGCTAACATAACTGGCGGACAATATTTCAGAGCTCGTAATGCCGATGAACTAGCGACCATTTACGATACCATCAATGCACTACAACCTGTTCAGCAAGCCACCCAATCCTGGAGACCTCAAACCGAGTGGTTTGCACTACCCGCGACGGTCAGCCTGTTGCTGATTATGCTTTTAGTGATACTAAGGAGAGAAAAAGATGAATTTTGAATTTCTCTATCCGCAAGCGTTTTGGCTACTTTTGCCCGTTGCTTTAGTTGTTGCGGTGAAGAACTACCGTCAATCTAACTCATCACTTATCGCCTCTCACTTAGAAAAAGCGTTGAAGTTGCAATCTGATTCCAAAAAGTCAGCTCAGTTTTGGTTAACGTTACTTTGTCTTGTTCTGATAACCGCGATTGCAGGACCGAGCTTTGAAACCCAAACTCGGCCTGCATTTCAATCATCCAGTGCCAGAGTGTTAGTGCTAGACATGTCTCGTTCAGTTTATGCCAATGACATCAAACCTAGCCGTCTCGCTCAAATAAAGTACAAGGCACAGGATCTACTTCCATTGATTACCGATGGGCAGACCGGATTAGTAGCCTACGCAGGCGATGCTTACACTTTAAGCCCCCTAACGACAGATTCCGCCACGCTGGGCAACCTAATCACAAACCTTTCGCCGGAGATTATGCCATTCCAAGGTGCGAGAGCAGACTTAGCCGTAAAGCAAGCTATCGATATGATGAAACAAGCGGGTTTGTCTAGCGGTGAAATCATTCTGCTTTCTGATGATCTAGGCCAAAGTGAACTTAAAGCAATTGAAGCGATGCTCAGCGGTCATAGCTGGAAACTTTCAGTCTTAGCGTTCGGAACCAGTGGAGGCGCACCTATTGCACTACCCGACGGTTCTCTGTTGACTGACAAGTCGGGAAACACCGTCGTTGCCAAAACTCACTTTACAAACTTAGAGCAAGCAGCAAAAGTGGGACGAGGGCACTATACAACGTATCGAAGTGACAATCAGGACATTTCGAGTCTGATCAAAACCTCAGATGTAACCGCAAACCTTAAGAAAGAAGGAGAGCAAAGCGTCGATATAAGGGTAAATAACGGCTACTGGTTACTTCCTCTTGTATTAGTACTCTTGCTGCCATTATTTAGGAAAGGCGTAGTGTTTTGCTCTCCTTTACTCGCTATTCTTTTTGGTTTTAATAGTAACAACGCAGAGGCGTCCATCATTGATAGCGCATTCAATAATCAGAACCAACTTGGTTACCAAGCCTTTCAAGATAAAGATTACGAGTCCGCCAAGAACTTGTTCAGCAACAAGCAATGGTTAGCAGCGGCGCAATATGAAAATGGCGATTACCAACAAGCTATCGACAACTTACAGGGCGAGAGCGATATCAGCGCTTTATATAACCTTGGTAATGCCTATGCCCAGCATGGTGAATTGGAAAAAGCAGCTGATATGTATCAACAAGTGCTCAATCAACAGCCTAACCATGCTGATGCGAAGTTTAATCTTAATCTAGTTAAAGACGCAATGAAGCAACAGCAACAGCAACAGCAACAGCAACAGCAACAGCAACAGCAACAGCAACAGCAACAGCAACAGCAACAGCAACAGCAACAGCAACAGCAACAGCAACAGCAACAGCAACAGCAACAGCAACAAAATGGTGGCAACGGGGCAAAGACAAGTCAACAACAATCGCAATCTAACGCTAATTCAAGCAGTAAAGAGAACTCATCTGGTGAAACCGCAAAACCAGACTCAGAGCGCACAAAGAATAATTCGCAACCAGAGCATTCCGATAATAATAAAGAATCTCGGAATCAGCAGGCAAAGCAGCCTCAAGAGAAAGACAATACAGCTAAAGCATCAACCGAAAAATCCGCTAGTGCGAGTTCCGGTGAGCAACAGTCACAAGCTTCTGAAGAGCAAAAGCAAGCTCAACTAGCTAAAGAGACAACACAACAAAACGTCGACCCCGATCTTAGAAAACTTGAGCAAATTGAAAGCGTGCGCGACCCAAGTTATTTGCTGCGTGCACAAATGTTGTTGCAATCGAAGAATAAAGAAGTCCCTACCTCAACAGGGAAAGATTGGTAATTACAATGAAGAACATAAAATCTCTCACCTTAGTGCTACTCGCTATTATTAGTTCTGCTGTCAGCTTTTCATCATGGGCATTGAACGTAACAGCAAGCGTAAACAAGACCAAAGTCAGCAAAGATGAGGTCATTCAGTTAAAAATCGTCGCAGACCAAAAACTAGACGGAAATAAGGTGGACTTTAGTTCACTTTCAAAAGACTTCTATCTTGGTCGACCCAATTTTAGCTCTTCCGTCAATATCTTGAATGGCACGCGTACAGACAGCAGTATTTGGACGGTGGCGATCGCCCCACAAAGAATTGGCAAACTGACCATCCCTAGTTTTGATGTCAATGGTGTTGCCACCTCCCCTATTACATTGAACGTTACCATCGATGAGCAAACACCTACGACCAAAGACATGATTGAAGTTCGTACTCAATTAAGTAAGTCAGAACTTTATCCCAAGGAAAGTGCGTTACTAGATACAAGAATCATTGTTAAGGTCGATCCCCGTTTACTGCAAAACCCCAACTTAACCTCACCAGAAGCGCCAGGGTTAGATATTGAGGCAGTTGGCGAACCTAAACAGTATCAAGCTGTGCTTGATGGTATGGAGGTTATGATCATTGATCAGTCATACAGAGTCACCGCTATCGATAGTGGTAATTTCGCCATTAAAGCGCCAACACTCACTGGGGGGGTTCTTTATGGGAACAATAGAAGTGGAACTACGAAGATCCTCACTCTGGATACCAACTCACCTACGGTTGACTTAAAAGTTGACCCAGTACCGGAAGGCTATACCGATAGTTGGTTACCAACTTCGAAACTTTCTCTGTCTCAAACCTGGAAATTAGATAGTGGGAAAAACGTAGAGACGAAGTCAGTTTCAATTGCCAGCGGCGACTCCTTAACACGAACCATTACTCTAACGGCAACAGGGCTAACGTCAGCTCAGTTACCTAATATATCGGTCAGTAACCCCGATGCGTTTCGGGTCTATTCAGAAAAGCCATCGTTCAAAAGTAACGATGATGGCAGCGTCACTATGATCACTAAACAAGTTCTCATAGCTCAACATGGTGGCGACTTTACTCTTCCTGCTGTAAAGATTAATTGGTGGGATTCAGTGAATAAAAAGCCAGCCCAAACTGAACTGGAAGGGTTGAACGTTTCGGTAACAGCGAACGAAGTGATTAACGCCGTATCGCCAGTCTCAAGTCCAACATCAAGCTTGCCTGGTACAACAACAATTGTTAAAGACTCAGGTAGTTGGCCATATATCGCCGGATTATTCGCTGCACTCTGGGTTTTCTCTAGTGCAATGTGGTACCGCACTAGTAAAGCCAATCAGAACCAACTTAATGACAACTCACCAATGAGTTCAATAAACAATGCATCGATTAAAGAAAACTTAATTGCTGCGATTAAAAACCGAGATCCAATTGCAACACAAACAGCATATCGGTCATGGAAAAGAACAATCTCATTGTCAGAAGAAGATGATGCACTTTTGAGGAACGAAATAGCCAAGATGAACAGTGCGATAATTGGCAGCGACAAAGACTTCATATGGGATGATAAGACCGCATTGAAATTGATTGGGAAAGCGAAGGTTCAGCAACCCCAAGCAGGATCAGCACTCGCTCAACTGTAATGTGCAATACCTAATAGATCCAATAAAGCGCCCCTTTAATAGGGGCGCTTTCGTCGTTTTAGGTTATCAAGACATTATAAGTAGAAACGCGTACCGATAATGAATTGGTTGTCTTGCGCTTTGCGGTAATCTACATTCGCACCAGTCTCGCCTTGGTTGTCGAAGTTATAACCTGTATATGCTCGAACGCGTGGGTTAATTGTATATTCTGCCTGAACAGAAGTTCCAGATTTAACACGTACATTGTTTTCTGTATCTTGCATTTCTTCATGCTTTAGGATTAAGTTCAAACCCATGTCAAAACCGTATGCAAGAATCGAGTCTACAGCTTGAGTTTTCGCAATTAGTTTGCTGTCGAATGAGTTCATATTTTTGTTGTCAGCGAATGTAGCTGCAACATATAAACCCGCGCCGAAATTACCATACTTAGCTGAAACCAAGTTAGACTCAGCAAGCTTAGCTACATTGCGCTCAACAACATTGCCGCTGTTGAATGCATAGTTGACGTTGAAACCTGAGATCGTATACCCGAGAGCAACTTGACCACGGTTTTGCGAACTTAGCCAAGTTTGAGTTTTTGTTGAATAAACTTGGTCGCCAGCACCCGCTACCGTTTTGCCATCTTGCTTATAACCAATTGTTTCATCAACAGAGTTAGCACCTTGCCAGCCAGCACCGATTGTCAAAGCACCCGCTTCATCAAAGTCAATAGTATTGTAGTACGCCGCTAACTTATCAGCACGCGCAGTACCAAATAAGCCTTGATTGTCGTAAAGGAAATCATTAGACCAACCGATTGGCGTATCGACAACGCCGGCTGCCATGTAATAAGGAGACCATTGAGTACCTGCTGCAATACGGCCATATGTTTCATGCCCTATACCAATGTAACCCAGACGAGTCGTAAAGGTGTTTTTGCCACCTTCTAACATGTTCATTGCCCACTCTCCTTTGAAGTCTGCCTTAAAGCCATTACCAAGGTCATGGATCACTTCAAGATTAATACGAGGAGACTTTTCTTCAACGCGAGCGTCTTTTCCTGCATGAGCACCAGTTAGACCGATAGTCGCATGACCACCGATAGACATTTGCGTGCCTTCTTTGTTGTAGATTTCTAGCGCGTTAGCTTGAGTGCCAATCGTTGCTGCAGTCACTGCAAGAGCAAGTAGAGTTTTGTTCATTATGATTTCCATATATGACAGTTAGGTACTTTTATTCGCGTTACAGAACGTAAGTACTTGGGTGTTAATGCCGTATTGCTCATAGGTGCTGTGCGCAACACTGATGAACAATTCGTTAAAAACTTGAAACTTGTAATATGGAGATACTTTAAAGAGAGAGTTCCCAGAAGTGATGTGAAATGAAATGAAGTTTTAGAGCACAAAGTAATTGCTATTTTTATTACTTAAAAACAACAAGTTATAACTAAATTGATTAGTAATTTAGACAACTTACTAGAATTTGTAAGATATTTTTACCACAAACGCATTTATGCACTAAATAGCACTCAGCAATTACATTCACTGAGGCGTTTGTCTAACAAAAAAACCCGCTCATAGAGCGGGTTTTTAGAATTAGGTAGTTAGCTTTCCATTATAGGAAGAAACGAACACCAGCCATCCACATGTTGTCGCGGTCTTCTTTGAATGCGCCAGTACCTTGTAGGTCGAATTCATAACCTGCATATGCACGCATGCGAGTAGTTACGTCGTACTCAGCTTGGATTGCTGAAGTTGCGTAGATAGTTTCGCCATTGTAACCAGTACCTAGCGTATCACCGTCGTTCTTAACTGCTTCGTAGTTTACAGATAGGTTTAGGCTGTTTGATAGACCATAAGCTAGGATTGCTTCATAAGCCTTAGTATCTTCAAGCTGTCGGCCATTGTAGCTGTTCATGTAATCGTTCATTGCATAAACACCTGCTACGTATAGACCTTTACCGTAAGTACCGTATTTAGCAGAAACTAGGTGAGATTGCGCTTTATCATCTAGAGCAGGAGTTGCGCCAGTTGAAGTAATATCACCGCCAGTGTACGCGTAGTTGATACCAAAGCCAGCTACATCATAGCCAAGTTGAACTTGACCACGTTGACCTAGGTCGTACTTACCTGTAAGAACACCGCTAGGAATATCAGTGTTATCGATGTCGTTAGCACCTTGCCAACCTAGACCGAAGTTAAATGCACCAGCGTTACCAAAATCAAATGCGTTTGTGTAAGCAAGCATAGCGTCTGCACGACCAGTACCTAGGGCACCGTGGTTGTCGTATAGGAAGTCATTCGCAAAAGCGATTGGAAGGTCAGCTACGCCGCCAGCTGTATAGTATGGAGCCCACTGAGTACCAACCGCTACGCGACCTAGTTCAGCGTGGCTAACACCAATGTAGCCTAGACGAGTAGTGAAAGAGTTATCACCGCCGTCAAGCATGTTTAGAGCCCACTCACCTTTAGCATCAGCAGTAAAGCCGTTACCTAGATCTTGAGTAGCTTCAAAGTTAATACGTGGAGATACAGAGTTTACACCAGCATCGCCTTTCTCAGAATCTTGAACGCCAACAGAAACGTGACCACCTACAGAGAAAGTAGAACCGTCTTGGTTGTATAGCTCAACTGCTTGAGCAGTAGTACCGAAAGCTGCAGCAGAAACTGCTAATGCAATAATTTTTTTGTTCATTGGGATTTCCATATTTCAAGTTTTATGTGTCATTTCAACGAATGACATAACGCACATAAAGCTGTTACGTACACAGACATAACACCCATGCATGTAACCCGACTTGATGTAACGCTGGATTAACATGACGGAAATCACTCTAACCCTAAAGTTCCCAAAGGCTTCATAAAAAGACGTAAAAGATTAAAAACAGTGTTTTCTATTTTATATAATCATTAAAATACAACAAGTTAAGACAATTAGAAAAAACGTAAAACGATCTAAAACAACCATTTAGATGAGGATGATTTATGTTTTTTGTTGTTTTAGAGTGATTAAATTCACATTTTTAAACACTTTCCGGTTATTTATCAGACAGAGAAGCACGTGAAATTCAACAAGTTACGTTTTGATATTTCAGTTTAATTAGTAGATTTAAGTCTTCAAAACACATCATTTTTGTCAACAATCTCCCATTTTTTGAGTAACGCCTGCTGAGTTACTTTGTTGTGAGTTATAAAACTGCCAATGAAGCACGTCATTTATGAGCGATAGATCACAAAAGAGTAATTAGAGGGGAACTATTTGGAATTTAGAAAGGAAAGCTAGAAAAGGCGTTCTATCCTTCCATTAGGCCACTTATGTCATAAGGCAATAAATGGTCTAGCAGTGGAAACATTGCAGTGGTTAATAATAATCAAAGGATAGAATTATGAAAATGGCAGCCATCGCTACGGCGATTACAACAGCACTCGTCTCTGGTTCAGCACTTGCTGCAGAGGTCTACAATTCAGATGGTACTTCATTAAATATTGGTGGACGTGCAGAGTTCCGTGGTGATTTTATTGGTAAATCATCGGGTGCTGAGTTGGACGGTTCAATGGATAACAACTCCCGTTTCCGTTTGAACGTAGGCGGAAACACACAGATAACCAATGACCTTTCTGGTTTCGCATTTTACGAAGCGGAACAGGGCGTGAATTCGGATGGCTCTGGTGCAGGAAATAGTCAAACAGACAATTTCAAACAACGTTACATGTATGCAGGCCTTCAAACTAACTTTGGTGCAATCTCATTTGGTCGCCAAGATACAGCTTTAGTACAGCTATCTCAAATGTCTGATATTGCAACATACACTGGTGCTCAAAAAGAGTTTATTGATGCCGGTAACGAGCAAGCTAACAACAACATCCTTTATACTGGAATGTTCGCTGATGATGCTTTGTCTTTGAAAGCAAATGCTATTCTGAGTGATGAAAAAGATCAAAATAGCTACGGTATATCTGGTATCTACACGTTACCTATGGGTCTTGGTATTGGTTTAGGTTATGCAGGGGGAGACGAATGGATAACTAGTGCTACCGATACTGCGGAGACAAGCCAGTTTATGGGTGGTCTAAGTTACGCTGTTGGTCAACTATATGTAGCTGGTACATACACTCAAGGTAAGGTCAAAGAATCAGCTGGTGATGTAGATTTCACCGGTTACGAGTTCGCTGGACAATATAAATTTGATAATGGTTTTGTGGCTCAAGGTGTTTACGCAAAACAAGAAAGTGATACCTCTCCTACAGACTCTTCTACCTTAGAAAAGAACAATTATGTCGAGTTGACGGGTAAATACTACTTCAACAATTCGATTCACTCTTATTTGAGCTACAAGTTCAACATGCTAAAAGCTGACAGTAGCTCGTTGTCCAAAGATGCGGATGATTCACTTCGTCTAGGCCTTCGCTACGACTTCTAAAACCTGCATTACATACTTCAAAAGGGCGATTAAACGCCCTTTTTTTGCACCGACGTAATCCTTTAAACATACTTTTTAGCCCAACCCCAATTAAATCAAACCGTAACACAACTCACATTTTTCTGTCATACCCATCCAATAACTTACTCGCATCCCAAGAAGACGACGTCCTCACCGAAAGAAGGACGCATTTAATTGATACTTAAAAGGTAAGAAAAATGAGAAAGGCAATTCTAGCGAGTGCTGTTTTAGCAGTGATGGTTTCAGGTTCAGCTTTGGCGGCAGAAGTATATAGTAAAGATGGAACAACCTTAAATATTGGTGGTCGTGCTGAGTTCCGTGGTGATTTTATTGGCGACAAAGGGAAGGAGATCGAAGGTTCAATGGCGAACAAATCTCGCTTTCGTCTAAACGTTGGTGGTGAGACTCAAATTGCCGACGGCCTCACTGGATTCGGTTTCTATGAAGCTGAACAGGGTGTGAATTCATCTGGAGACAACACGCCAACCAATAGTTTAAAACAGCGTTACATGTTTGCCGGTATTGGAACGCAGTTTGGTAATATCTCATTCGGTAGGCAAGATACAGCCGGTGTACAAATCTCACAAATGTCAGATGACGGACAAATTTGGACTGGCGGCCAGAAAACGTTCATTAATGCGGGTAATGAACAAATCAACAACACCATCGCCTACTCTAACGTATTCTCAGATGTTCTTTCTATCAAAGCGAGTGCTATTGCAGCTGAAGAGAAAAACGAAAACGGCTACGGTCTTTCTGGTATTTATGCCACTCCATTTGGTTTGGATATTGGCCTAGGCTACGCGATGAACGATGTTTCTGAGGATGAGTTCCGTGGCAATAACGACAACGGTTCAGCCAATCAGTTTATCGGCGGCCTGAGTTACTCTATCGCAAGCCTGACTCTTGGCGGTACTTATACCCAGGGCACTTACGATTTCGATAACGCTGCTGATGTCGACTACAATGGTGTCGAGTTATCTGGTACTTATAAGTTTGATAATGGTTTCCGTATTATGGCAGCTTATGCAAAAGCTCAATATGAAGGAAAAGGCGCTGGTGAAAGCAAATACGACAAAGATGACTTTTTTGAACTAACAGGGCAGTACCACTTCAATAAGTCATTACGCACTTATTTGTCTTACAAGATCGACAATCGTAGCAAAGGTGACTCTTCAGACATCGCAAACAATAAAATCGCCTACGATGTTGAAAACACACTACGTCTAGGTCTACGTTACGACTTCTAGATTATACGTAGCATATAGATTAATAGGGCTAGGTCATTTTGGCCTGGCCTTCCCTACTTTCGTGCAGCTGCACCAAATCCTGTTTTAGTATTCACATCGTTCTTCCACCGATAAATAGAATATCCAAATAAAACAATTGGTTATAATTTCAAAGAAGTTGGCACAACTACTGCTTTAGTAGTAGAGACAAATGTTAGCAGCATTTGCACTTGTCAGTCTCAGCATGGCGGAGTTGTTTTTCTAAGAGGGAGAAGGTGATTCTTAGCTATGCTATCTAGGCAGAAGAGACTGAACAAGTGGTCACTATTTTTGCCTCCCTAATAGAGGGAGGCTTTTTTTACTTTATCGGATTAAGCGAACAACAAGAGCCCCCGCCTCTCTCAAACTATCAACGTTGTAGCTAATGACGGTACCATCATTAGGTGCGTAGTAACTGTCGGTCATACGACCAAAACTATCATATTGCACCGCCAGAAGTTGTCCCTTTTCCACTCTTTCCAAAAGGGTCACTTGTGGTAAAACAAAACCACCCTTATTAGCACGAACGCTGATGATATCTTTCCCTTCGATGTCACACGGGGTAACGTTTGGTGATTCTCCTTCAATCACTCCTTGGTTAACTAGTATTTGCTTGATGCCGCACACCGCTCTCTCGATGAGTTCAGGTTGAGTCACTTTACCCATTCCAACTTCTACTGTTATGCAAGGAACACCCGAATTATTCCAGACGGTTTCCAACACACCGTGATCACCTGGGTCGTTGAGAATAACATCTGGCTCCATGAGTCGGGCCATTTCTAATGCTTGCTCTAACCTAAAATCTGCAAACACATACAGTGGATACGTAGCACCACGCGTTTGCGTATGCAAATCGATAGCGAGTTCACCATTTGGTTTTAATAACTGTGTCCAAATTGTATCAAGATAGCGATTGGCTGTATCACCATTCGGATTACCGGGGAAAAATCGATTAAGATTGGCTGGAGACGAATCAGGGTCAGATGAGTGAAAATCTCGACTGTGGTTTAAAATGCCTGATAGATTGATTGATGGGACAATTGTTACCGAGCCAGCGTTTAGTACTTCTGGTAGACGCCTAATAAGTTCTTGAGCGGTCAAAACACCGTTTAACTCATCGCCGTGCACACCAGCAGTGATAACAACTTTGGGCCCAGGTTTCTCTGCTTTAGCAACAACCACAGGTAGTCGAACCTCAATCCCCATAGCATTGGTTGAGGCTTTAAACCAAAAGTGATGAATCCCGGCTGATAAGGTTTCAACATCTAATGAGCTGATGGTAGGAAAATTTTCTGACTCAATCACGTGTTTCGTTTCTCTTTCTGATGATAAAAAGCGGGCTAATGCCCGCTTGATCACTACACTAAATCAATGCTTAAGCCTAAGCAAATCCCATTAAGTGTGCTCCAACGACCACAAAGCTTGCTAAAACAAATAGCAGCAAAATAAAGCGCCAGCAGAACCTTGCCCAATCACCCCAATCAATACGGCAGACCCCTAAGGTTGCCATCAAAGATGCAGAGGTAGGAACAATAACATTGGTAAAACCATCACCCAATTGGAAAGCAAGTACGGCAACTTGACGAGTGACACCTGCAATATCAGCCAACGGCGCTAACAGTGGCATAGTCAACGCTGCTTGACCCGAACCAGAGGTCACAAAGAAGTTAAAGATGGATTGGAACACATACATTAACCAAGCAGCAGCCACATCAGGCAGGCCGCTAATCATTCCACCAGCGCCATTAAGGATCGAATTCAATACACTAGATTCGTCCGTGGTACCACCGCCAAGAATTAGTAGAACGCCCTTGGCACAGCCTACTAGCAAAGCAGGCGCTAACATAATACCAGCACCTTCTTTAAAAGCGTCCGCCATATCGTTAAGGGTCATACCATTCAAGCGGAATACCACACCAATCAGTCCCGCAACAAAACCCATGGTGAAGAACTGAGAAGCAATTTCTGGGATATACCATGCATGTGCTACCACCCCCCAGACAACCCAGATGGTCGTTGCTACAACAGTGGTCAGAACGAGAGTATCACCAAGATTCCAGCGTGATTCTTGCACTGTGTCTGTCTGTTTTCTAAAGAAGATGTCGGTACGGTGACTATATGATAATTCCGGGTTTGCTTTGATTCGAGATGCGTACACCATAGTGAACACAATACCTATGATGGTAAATGCAACCCACATAGCAATTCTCATCGACATTCCAGAGAGAACTGGAATTCCGGCAATACCTTGAGCAACGGCCACTGAAAACGGGTTCATCCATGAGGTAGCAAAACCAATCTGCGTAGCTACGTACGTCACCATTACAGTAGTAATACCATCATAGCCAAGACGTACCATAAGCGGAGCAATAATAATGGCGAAGGCAACGGCTTCTTCTCCCATTCCGAATACCGCGCCACCTAAAGAGAACAAAGCAAAAAGAACAGGGATAAAAAGTGCTTCACTTCCTTTGGTTTTATCAATCAAACGTAGAATACCGTTATCGATCGTACCGGTACGCATCACAATTCCAAATGCGCCCCCGATCACGAGCATAAACATGATTACACCGATCGCAGAACCCCACTTAGAACCAGAAACTAGTCCTTCAAACGCGAAATTCATTAATCCAATGCCGCCACCCGATGCGAATAATCCGACTGACTGATAGACTAATTCACCATTTTCATCAGTCGCATATTGGAATGAATGAGGATCAATAACGGTACGTGACTTCTCTGCACCATCTACCATATAGGTAACTTGCTGACTGTCGAAGTGTCCCGCAGGGATAAAGTAAGTCAAAATTGTCGCAAGAATGCCGACAATGAAAATTAAGATAAGAGTATCCGGCATCTGCCATGTTTTTGTGCCATCAGCAACATGCGCATGCTCTTTAGTATGAGTGTTCATAATTATGTATTAGCCAAGCATAAAATTTGGCATAAATATCTATTAATCGGCATAAAAAATCAATATAGCATCGAATAACATTTGAACATTCGAACAGATAATTGATCTGTAGCAGAAATAAATCAGCCGTTAACCTATTTGGTGCTTGATAAGATCCGTAGTAACATTGAAAAAAAATAAAGAAGTCAATTATGAGCTTACAACACCACCCTATTCAGGGCGCAGCATGGATGCTAGCAGCTGGCGCTTCCTTTGCTCTCGTCAACAACATTGCCCAAATCGTCAGTATTAACCACGGTATGTCCTCTACTATGGTGGCTTTGATTCAATATGCCATCGCTTTTGTAGTTATCATCCCTTATCTGCGAACACTGGGTTTTCGACAGTCGCTGCAAACCTCACACTTTCCAGCACACCTATTTCGTGTCTTTCTCTCTGTCATAGGTATACAACTATGGATGTGGGCACTGGCTTATCCTGTCCCAATATGGCAAGGCATTGCACTGTTGATGACGTCGCCTCTTTTTGCAACTTTAGGTTCAGGTTTAATATTAAAGGAAAATGTCGGTCCTGCGCGTTGGTTTGCGACGTTGTGTGGTTTTGTTGGTGCCATGATAATCCTAGAACCCTGGTCCGATAACTTCAGTTGGGCATCCTTACTTCCTGTTGGCGCAGCGTTTTTTTGGGCATGTTATTCACTTATGGTGAAAAAGCTCTCTTCCGATGACTCGCCATCAACTATGGTCGTATACCTGCTGCTACTGATAACGCCATTTAACCTTTTCCTCGCTTTACCAGATTGGTCATTCCCTTCTTCCGGTGTCGTATGGGGCTTCCTTATCGTAGCAGGATCGCTAACCGCGCTTGCACAATGGGCTATTGTGAAAGCGTATTCGGTGGCAGATGCGTCATTTGTCCAACCTTTTGACCACGCAAAGCTACCAATGAATGTGCTTGCAGGTTGGATTGTTTTTGGTTGGGCTCCCCCAGGCCGGCTATGGTTAGGAGCGGCTATAATTATAGCGTCGGTGGCATTTATTACTCAGTGGGAAACTAGAAAGCGAAAAAGTGCAGCGACTGTGAAATAAAACCCTGAGTTAGCAGTTCTAATTATTAAACGGATTATTCAAGAGGCTAACACTATGGCGGAACCAATCAAAATCACTCTTTATCGTTGGGCAGGTAGTTGGGGACCATTTAAAGTCAACATTCCATGCGGTGAATGCACATTGACTAAAGATATTCTCAATGACACTTTCAATAACGAATTGGACGGTATCCCAATTGAGTTAGAAGTGAAAGATTGGTTATCTCACTGGTGGGAGCCTTTAAAAGTTGGAGCTTGGCACGCCCCTATTTTAATGGTTGAGGGTAAGGTCATCAGTCAAGGTGAAGCCCTAAACAGAGGTGTATTGGTTCAATCTGTTATTCAAGAGTGGACAAAGCGCGATACGCTTTCTGGTAACATTGTCTATGGTAAAGCAACCTGCCCTTATTGCGTCAAAGCTAAGCAAATGCTTGATGATGCTGGCATTCCTTACACATATTCTGATGTCGTTAAAGATAGTGCCGCCCTTTATAGAATGATCCCCGAAGTAAAGGCACACATAGGATTAAAAACACCAGTTACTGTGCCACAAATCTGGCTAGAAGATGAATATATTGGCGGTGCAGACAATCTGGAAAGTTGGCTTAGCAAGCGGAATCTCGATAGCAAACCTGATAACGTTCTAGAGTTTGGTGAGAAAAACGTATCTTGACCAAAAATTAGAGCCGTGAAATAACAAAAAGCCCGCGATTAAATCGCGGGCTTTTTGCAAGAATTCCGTTACTTAGCTAGCTTTTTCATCATTCGCTTGATGAAAGATACTTTTTTAGGTTGTGGCTTGCCATATAGCATCTCGTCAATCATTTTCTTTGCAGCGATTTGACCGATGTAAGCAGCACCTAGTTCATAACCCATGTTCGTTCTCCAATAGGTATTTTGTAATTTAATTACTTTTATCCGTAATTATATACCTACACAAAGCAAAAACAAGATGAAAATCACACTTTTTAGTAATTAACTTACCAGAAGTCGTATCACATAATGATAGATAGCTAACATCATGATAAATCGACATAAAACATAGCATCCTTCGTAATCACTATACTTCTCTCATCATTTATCTCTTCGACACAAACAGTCAAGGTCAACTCAAATTATACAACTTAACGATAAATACAATTTATCTATCTTTCGTAACCTACTGTTTTAAATGAACAACTCCAACATTCTGACATTATTCCTATTTGGAATTTCCATCATTCCACACTTTCAGTGCATTGTTTCCTATACTTCCGAGCATCGTTAATTCGACACTAAAAATAATTCTTAAGATTTTAGACGTAACCGACAAGTGATCGCGCTCTTTTCCCAATCCTGTTTCGCCAATCATTTGTATAGCAAGGTAAAGTGAATGCTCTATCCAAACACGAAAGACTGCCTCATCATTGATAACTACCCGCTAGTTAGGGAAGCACTAGCTCAGATCGTGTCTAGCATCGATGATTTAGATCTAGTCCACCAAACCGGTAATATTCAGACGGCTTTAAACCTAGTAAAAAACAGTAATATCGAACTTATCATCCTAGATGTAAATCTCGCAGAAGCTGACGGTTTTGAGTTCATGCGCAGAGCCTACGCTTGTGGCTACAATGGTAAAGCAATCTTCGTATCCAGTTACGGTTACCCAGTATACTCAGAAACTGCTTATAAACTGGGCGTCAACGGTTACATTAGTAAATCAGAAGACAGTCCGCTTATCCGTGATGCGATTAGTGGTGTGATGCGTGGTTACAACCTATTTAAGACTGACTATAAAGAGCGAAGCCGTAATATTGTGCTCTCTCAAAGAGAAACTGTAGTATTTAACTACCTTAAGAAAGGCTATACCAACAAACAAATCTCAGAATTTTTGTCATTAAGTGCGAAAACAATCAGCACGTACAAGTCTCGTATTCTAGATAAGTATGAAGCGAACTCAATCGTGGAATTGATCAACTCACACGATGTTCTTGAGAGTAAGAAACCCGCCCTAGCAAGTTAGCCAACTTTGAGCAGGAGAGGTCTACTCCTCTCCTTTCTTATTTACGATACTTTTAATAATGTCATGCAGTTTTCGGTGCAATGGATTTTGTCGATTACTTTGCTTCATACACGTCACAACTGGCGTAAATGTCTGCATGTAATCCGGAAATGGCACAAATCTAAAACCGTTACTCGGCATCAAATGCTTGGATAACACCACCGAATAATTGTCTCTCTGAATCATGGCTAGGGCGACACTCAGATTATCCAATTTAACCTGATAATCAAACGATAAGTCGTATTTTGCCATCTGTTTGATCAACCTGTGGTTGGTTTCGTTCCATCCGCGAATTTCAAAGAAAACACACGGATTTTCGAATACTTGCTCCCAACTATCTATATGACTATTACTCGCGACAACCGCCCCTATTTCGACATTAATTAGACTGGCTTGATAGACCGCTTTGGAGCAATCTTCATTAAAGAACTGAATACCTATGTCTGTTTTCCCATCGACAATAGATTGGTAAGTATCTGAACGCCAAGTTCTAAGTTCGACCCTCGAACGACAAAATACAGACTTAAGCGCGACCAACAGCTCTGTACCAAAGCATTCGATCGATAAATTGTCTAACGCAACAACTATTGGTTTTTCATAGTTTTTCTCGTCAAACGCTTCCCCTCGCTTCAAAGCCTGTTCGACCGAACGTAAACCTGTTTCGATACCAGGGATTATTCTTTCTAAATAATGTGTAGGTTCTAGCCCATTGGACGACCTTACAAACAGCGGGTCACCCAATTGTTCTCTCAATTTAGACAGATGCTTACTGATCGCACTTTCCGTTTTACCTAACACAGCAGCCACAGTGGTCAAACTGCGATATTGATATATTAAAACTAATACTTTCAATAAATTGTAGTCATGCTCTTTATGCATTATTCTGCCTAATTCATTTGTAATGTAGGGTTAAGCTTTGTTTCGCTTGACCTGATACAGCAAAGCATCTGCTCGCTTAATGGCCGACGAGAGAGACTCTTTTTCTTGTAACACCGTGACACCCAAGCTGATATCAAGCGTCAACTTATTTGCACCAAACGTTTTCGAGCGTATAGTTCGACTCAATGTATTGGCCAAACGCTCTGCAGTTTGCAGTCCACACCCAGGTAATAAGACTAGAAACTCATCACCGCCACTACGTATAAGATAGTCACTCTCACGAAAACACTGACGCATGCATTGTGCAATATACACAATAGCCTCATCCCCAACATGGTGCCCGTAGTTATCGTTAATTAGCTTTAACTTATCGCCATCAATGACAATGACAGCCAAACCCTTCTTTTCAATCGCATACTTAATGCCACTGTCTCTAAGAATTGCACGGTTATAAAGCCCTGTCAGTTCATCTAACTTTATTGCCAGTTCTGCCAGTTTTAACTTTTCTCTTTTGACCTTGAGCTCATCCAGTCGAATGACGACATAGAAAAACAGTGCCACCATAGAAAAGTAGATCCAAAGAGAATCTACGACAATTTTGCTGTAGGGTATTTTATAGACAATGCTAAGCCTATCGTCGACTTGAGTTCGTTCCGCGTGCGCTGATTGATGGAAAGGGTAACGAGTGTCTTCAATAATGATTTCCCGCCCTATTTCACTTCTCGTACTAAAATACTGTTTGTTATAGAGAAATGGAAACTTATCGAGATAAACATCAGCGTTAACATCTCCAACCATTCCAAATTCGTCATAAACAGGGCTTGAGATGGTGATAACGGTTTTGTTTGTTACGTTATCTCTATAGATATCGGAAACTACAATTCGGTTATCCAAATCTTCTTGAGACGCATACTTTGAACACTTAAACGACTCCAAACATATTTTTTTAGAAAAGACTTCGTTCACATTCGTGTTGGTAAGACCAAAAGCATGACTAGATAGTATTTTCATTCCTTCATAGGAGCGATAATACAAAAGGTATTCTTGCCCTAATGCTAATTCGGGCATGCTATTAAACATACGTTGTGCCGTCATGCTAACAACCCGTTCATTATGGGTTAGTGGCTCACCTGGATTGAGCAAGTAGACTCGCCCTTTGTCGAAAAGTGGGTAGCCAACTTCTTCATCTTTATTGGCCGCAATTTGTGCCTCAAAAAGCACACCCAGTATATACAAAGTAGATTTGTAATCTTGAATGGATTTAGTGACTAGATGAAACTGCGCTACTTCGTTTTTTACCAACTTATCAAGGGATTGGAACACAGCGAAGCCGTAAATCAAAGAAGATACAAGCGCTGATTTAAACAAGAGTAAAGTGTATTTCTTCGTCAGCTTTTGCATCTAGGTTTCGCAACACATCGTTAGAATATGAATGGCATGCAATTATCAGTGATGCAGTAAGTATTATCAATACAAATAGATCAAGTCGTGGAAAGCAAAGACAAATTGAGAGATAGACGTGGGGAAATGCTGACGAAAAAAGAAAGACCCTGTAAACCCAAAAGTCACCTAGCCATGGTGTAATTCTATATTCTGTTCTGAATCTATCGTTCGGACGTTGTTAGTCAGGTTCACAGGGTCTTAAGACTGTTATACGCTTGTATCGAAAATAAGATACTGCAGAAACTGACAGGTTGACTTTTCCGTAATTGCAATAATTCAAGCTGACTAAACTGTCAGTTATCCTCTCCAAAGCGTGGCGCTAACCTATGCATGAAACTGTATAGGAGGAAACCCCATGGAACCTATTGTCTATATCCGAAAATATGATGAATTGACCGAGAAGCAGAAATACGAAATGCACACGCTAAGATATGATGTTTTTGTGCGTAGACTTCGTTGGTCTTTGAATACTGAAAATCAACTAGACATTGATGAATATGATCGACCGGATGCCAAATTCATTGTTATTGAATACCAGGACAAGGTCGTCGCGTGTTGGAGGCTTATACATGCCGATACACCTTACATGTTGAAGCACACTTTTCCAGAATTACTTCAGGGAGAATCATTTGACGACCATAATGTTATCGAGCTTTCAAGGTTTGCAGTCGATCGCGAGGTATCCAAACAAGCATCTCACATTAACTTTACTGAACTACTTTTCTATTTGGTTGTGCAATATGGTTTTGAGCAGGGCTTCACTACATTTATTACGCCAACAACCACAGGAATAGAAAGGATAATGCGCCACGTCGGTATCCCGAATCAACGCATAGGTGATGGAAAGATTAGAATGTTAGAGCATACGAAAAGTGTCGCTTTACGTGTCCCCATTAATGAAGCGTTACGAAATTGGTTTACCAACGCTTCCATAAACCAACATAGGCTCGATAGAGCCGGTTAGCAAGGCCTTAGAGACCGCTTGAGTGCGAGAGAATGCATTGAGCTTTTCACTCGCATTCTGAATATGAAAATTTACAGTGCGCTCAGAGCAACCAATAATCTGGGCCACTTCCCACGAACTTTTTCCTTCCGCTACCCAAGCTAAACATATTTGCTCTCTAAGTGTGAGGCTCGATTTAACTTGTCCGAACTGCTTTTCACATACATGGTTTCTGATATCGTTAATGTAATCAGCAACCAGACTCCCCACGTAAGTTGATAGGATCGTTGATTCGTGGTCTATCTTCCGAGTTCCTTTCCTATTAGAAAAACTGATAAGCCCCAAGCACCCATGGTTGGCGCGAAGCGGGATCGTAATCCCATCTCCCAAACCAAAGTCAGACGCCAATTTGATCACATTTTTATCATCTGGAATATCATTGGCGAGAAGAGATCGCCATTGGAGAGGAAGCATGCTATTCCGACAATGAAGTACAACTTGATCGAAGTACATGACTTCATTATCTTCATAGAATTGCCGCCAAGCTAAAGGTTGGTTAGTCAACACGACATTTTCAGCTCTCATTACTGTCACCGGCACCGAAACAGCAAAGAGATAATGTTCAAAGCCAATAACTTCAGTTACCTCAGCAAGTTTGCCACTGAGGTCTTCAAAGTCAAACTCATCGTTTGATCCTATATCTCTGATCAAAGTTGCGTTTATTTTATCAACTAACTGCACAATTAGCCCTTCTCTTCAACTACGCCTATGAGACTATGCACTCTATTGAACAAGATAACGAGACTAAAACCAGATTACAAACATTAAGAACTGAAGCACGCCATTAAATGACGTACACACTCCTTAATCTTACGAGGTTGATATCTATCCCTATGATAAATTAGCGAAAGTGGTACCAACTCAATACCCCAATCATCAAATACAGGTTTTAGAACCCCTGCCGCCAATTCGTCTTCGCAATAAAGGGTCGGGACTCGAATTAGCCCTAACCCAGACTTTGCCGCATTAATTAGCACACGCCCGTTCTTGCATTTCAGGTCGCCGTTAATGGAAGTTTCGAAGACTTCTTGATTGATGTTATTTACAAAGCGCCACTTGGTTACTGAGCCTGTAATGCATTTATGCTGCTTTAGCTCTTTGGGGTGAGTTAGTTTAGGGTATTTAGCAAGGTAGTCAGGGCTGGCTAGCGTTTGCATTTCAATGTTTGTGAGATGTCTAGCGATATAATTAGAATCGGGTAATACCCCCATACGTATGGCTAAATCAAACTCTTCTTCGAGTAAGTCAACTCGATGGCTCGAGAAATCAAGCTCTATATTGACCTCTGGATATTTCAATAAAAACTGAGATAAGTAGTTTGCAACAAGCTCCTCACCTATATAACCACCTACACAATTGATCTTAATACTTCCACGGACTTCTTCCACATCGTCAATTGCAGCATGTACCGCTTGATCAATCGACTGCAATGCACCATCACAAGAGCTTAAAAATGCTTTACCTGCTTCCGTTAACTTCATTGTTCGAGTGGTTCGAATAAGTAGACTCACTCCCATTTGCTTTTCTAGCGATTGAATCTGCCTCGAAACATGGGACCTCGACACGTTGAGTGCTTCAGCCGCCTTTGTAAAGTTACCTAAGTTAGCGACCAGCACAAAAGCGCGAACATCAAGAAGATTAATAGATGAATGATACATGATGAAGTTCTCAAGCAAGTGATGACATTATTCTGTCGTGCATGGCTAGAATTGCAATAAAAACCAAGAATTAATCTCCCATTGTTAGTTAGTGGCAATAGCAAAACTTAGTCACATCAATTTGGCTATAAACTATGAGAAACACCAGCAACACCTAATGTATTTGGCAAAATCATTCACACAGCAAATTCCTTTCCCGATTGGATAACTATTCTTCACTGTGAGCCAAGTAATACTTTTGTGGTAGTGATTTAATCTGAAATTAACAGCTAGTGAACAAATAAAAAACAGATAAATTACCCACTATTTTCAATTGAATTAATTGTTTGTCTTAGATCATTACATCGGCATGTAGTTGTCGTGCCACAGTGTAATATTTTGTACAGTTTCTGACATATTTTGAAATAGATACTTTAGATATTTAACAGTTTCAAGGGAGAATTATGTTAGAACTATTAATTGGTCTAGTCGTGACGATCGCCGTCGGCTACTTCATTGTAAAAGGCTACCGACCGGCTGGCGTACTACTGACTGCAGGTATTGCACTACTGCTATTAACAGGGATTTTGGGCCATACCGTACTACCGGCAAAAATCACCTCTACGGGTAACATCGTTACTGATTCACTCGAATACGTGAAGTACATGCTGCAATATCGAGGCGGCGGTCTGGGTATGCAAATCATGCTACTTTGTGGTTTTGCCTCTTACATGACTCACATTGGCGCAAACAACGTAGTAGTAAAACAGTTTTCAAAACCCCTCTCTTTCATTAAATCTCCTTACATTCTACTTGTTGCCGCTTATATTGTGGCTTGTTTGATGTCTCTCGCGGTAAGTTCAGCAACGGGCCTAGGTGTCCTACTAATGGCAACCTTGTTCCCTATGATGACCGCTATGGGTATCTCTCGACCAGCAGCGGTAGCTGTATGTGCTTCACCGGCTGCCATCATTCTATCTCCAACTTCCGGTGACGTCGTGATTGCCGCTGAAAAGTCTGGACTTGCGCTTGACGTATTCGCGGTACAAACCGTCTTACCTGTTTCAATCTGTGCCATTATTGTTATGGCTGCTGCCGCATTTTTTTGGAACAAATATCTAGATAAAAAAGAAAATACGCCAATGGAGCGCGTTGATGTGTCAGAAATGAAGGTAGACGCTCCGGCATTCTATTGCATTCTGCCTTTCTTACCGATCATCGGTGTTTTCCTTTTCAATGGCCGTACGATTCCAGGTCTTACACTTGATATCTACACTATCGTTGTAGGCTCTATCTTCCTAGGTGCCCTCATCGACTTTATTACTAAGCGCTTCAACGGCCAAAAAACATTAGAAGACTTAGAATCTTGTTATCAAGGTATGGCCGATGCCTTTAAAGGCGTTGTTATGCTCTTAGTTGCAGCTGGTGTATTCGCACAAGGCTTAATGTCGATTGGCGCTATCGACAATCTTCTTCACCTTGCAGATAAGGCGGGTGCTGGCGGTGTCGCACTAATGTTAATTCTCACCGGTCTGACTGTAGCCGCGGCGATTGCGACAGGTTCAGGTAATGCGCCATTCTATGCATTCGTTGAGCTTGCGCCTTCCCTAGCAGCAAAAATGGGATTAAATCCAGCATTCCTAATCATCCCAATGCTACAAGCCTCAAACCTAGGTCGTACAATTTCGCCAGTTTCTGGTGTTATCGTCGCCACATCGGGTATGGGTAATATTTCTCCATTTGAGGTTGTAAAGCGTACCTCGGTTCCTGTACTTGCTGGCCTGATTACCGTAATCATAGGCACCATGGTATTAGTACCGATGAGTGTATAGTCCAATAATCGAATATCCAAGGGAAGCGACTGCTTCCCTTTTTTACGTTCAAATCAAAACCTCGCCTTTCACGCAATAAAAAATTCAATTGGTTACACCTCAATCTGGATTGTACGTACTAAGCTTTGTAGTGCGAGGACAATAAAGCCAGTAAAGAGGAAACAATAATGAATAAGAGACTCATTGGAATGCTTCTTGGTACAGCGTTAGTCAGTAGTTACTCTGTAGCGGGTGAACATGTTATCTATGAGGTAGATGGGCAGCCTTATGAAGGCTACTGGGCCAAAGTGAATAATACCGCGCCACTAGTGTTGTTAGTTCATGACTGGGACGGTCTCACAGAATACGAAGAAGACCGAGCAGAAATGCTCAATGAAATGGGCTATAACGTATTCGCAGTGGATTTATTCGGGCAAGACGTTCGTCCTACAAAAGTTGAAGACAAGAAGCAGCACACAGGTGAGCTCTATAAAGACAGAGCCAAGCTTCAAGCTCTTATGAATGCTGGATTACAAGAAGCTGGCAAGCTTGGTGGAAACTTAGATGATACAGTGGTCATGGGTTACTGCTTCGGTGGTGCTGCTGTATTAGAATCCGCGCGAGCAGGTATGAATGCGCGAGGTTTTGTAAGCTTTCATGGTGGCCTAACAACGCCCGATGGACAAAGCTACGCACAAACTAACGCGCCGATCCTAGTGCTTCACGGCACTGCTGATACTGCGATACCCATGTCTCAATTTGCACAACTTGCGGTGGAATTAGAAAAGAACGGTGTAGAGCACGAGATGATCACCTACAGTGGTGCACCACATGCATTTACTGTGTTTGGTTCCAAAAACTACCGTGAAGACGCCGACAAAAAGTCTTGGAAAGCCTTCTCTGAGTTTTTAGTCGCTAAGACAGGTAAGTAATCCATCTGTTTGCTTAGATTAGATAAACGGAAAACAAAAAAGGTCAGACGATGTGTCTGACCTTTTTGATCATTTCAATGTGATTTAAGCTGGATTCTTAGCTTTGAACAAAATTGCGTACATTACTGGGATGAAGACCAAGGTTAAAATGGTCGCAAATCCTAATCCGAACATGACCGTAATAGACATGTTAACGAAGAATACGTCTCCCAGTAGTGGGATCATACCTAATATCGTTGTACATGCCGCAAGCATTACTGGTCGCATACGAGAGATCGAAGAATCAATAATCGCATCATAAAGCGGTTTTTCTTCCGCTTGCATATCGATTTCTTCCAATAACACTATTGCATTCTTAATCAATAGGCCGATTAAACTCAATGCACCCAGCAACGCCATAAAGTCAAAGGCACCATCAAGCAGCAGAAGACCAGCTGTAATACCAATGATTGCCAGTGGTACAGTAATCCAGATAATCAGTGGCTGACGTACTTTACCAAACAGCAACACAACCACAATAATCATCATGATGAATGAAACTGGAATAGCACTGAACAAGGCTCCTTGCGCTTCTGCTGAATCTTCGTACTCACCACCCCAGTCCATCGAATAACCTGGTGGTAGTTCGATAGCTTCTATTTGTGGTTTTAGGCGTTCAAACAGTGGTGCTGCCAGTTCACCCGTAGGGTTCGCAGAAGCAATAATGGTCGTCAAACGATCGCGTCCACGAATCATTGCATCTTCCCATACTGTTTCAAAGCCAACGACAACTTGTGCAATTGGAACCGTTCTTTGCAGAACAGGGCTGTATACTTGCGCATCCATCAATTGAGCAACATTTTGTCGCTCGCTCGCATCGGAACGGAAGTAAATCGGTAATAGCCTCACGCCATCTCGATAAATACCGACTTGAGAACCTTCACTCGCTGCTTTTAACGAAGCAGTAAGCTCAGTACGAGTGATCCCGAGTTGTCGAGCCACCTGTTCATTAAAGATTGGTTTAATCAACTTAACCGGTTGACGCCAGTCGTTACGAACTTCCTTAGTCTCTGGGTCAGCGTGCATGATCGCTTCAGCTTGAGAAGCTAAATCACGCAAAACTTCTGGATCCGGACCAGCAAATCGAGCCTCAATTTTCGAGTCACGTCCAGGACCGATACGTAGCCCTTTGATTTTAGGCTCAATATTGTCGATATTTTCTGTCATGAAAGTATCGATTTTCTTTTGTAACGGTGCGATTTGTTCACGTGTTTCAGTACGAACAATGATCTGACCGTAAGCTTTGGTTGAGTCTTGTGGTGTATATACCAGCGAGAAACGTGATGCACCGCCACCAATGAAACTCGCGGTCCATTCAACACCTTCTTGTTCACGAATAAAATCGGCAATTTTTAGCGTATCATCACGAGTTTGACGAATATCCGTGCCTTCAACTTCCCAAACATCCACGAAGAACATTGGCGTGTTTGCATTTGGGAAGAACGCGTTCTTAACGAATCCAAATCCCCAAACCGATGCAACAAACATCGCCAAAATCACACTAATGGTCAATGCTCGTTGTTTAAGTGCAAACTGAAGAACGCTCTTATAAATTACAAAGCCAGCACCTGCGTATGGGTCTTTCTCTTCTTCCCCTTCTTTCTTGTCATCTTTTTTGAGCAATAATGCACAAAGCAGCGGTGTCGTCGATACTGCCGTAACCCAGCTTAAAGACAGAGAAATTAGGATTACGTAGAACAGAGAACGGGTAAATTCACCAGTGTTACTCTGAGACATACCAATTGCTGCAAACGCTAGAATACCTACAGCGGTACCACCGAGTAGCGCCCAACCATTCGCACCAACAACTTCTCCGGCCGCCTTCATCGCTGGAACACCACGCTTGATGCGTATCATCATTCCTTCGGCGACAACGATGGCATTATCTACCAACATCCCGAGTGCAATGATCAACGCACCTAGAGAGATACGTTGTAGCTCGATACCATACATGTGCATTAGTGCCAAGGTACCTGCCACTGTAATCATCAATACAGCACCGATAATAAGTCCGACACGTAAACCCATAAAGGCAAGCAGAACAACAACTACGATAATCAACGCTTCGACAGTGTTGGTCACAAACCCAGCTACTGATTGATCAACCTCAGATGGCTGATCGTAGATGATATCTAGGTTCATACCAAGAGGGATTTGGTTCTCTAGACTTGCGATCTTATCTGCGATTAATCCGCCTACTTCCACAACGTTTTTACCAGGAAGCATTGAAATACCAACTGTTAACGAAGGTTTTCCATTAAAGTAGATGAGCTTCGACGGCTCTTCGACATATTCACGCGTTACTTCGGCAATATCGCCTAAACGAATTAGCTTCTTGGTGTCACTTGAGATAAGTAGATCTTCAATTTCACTTACATGTTTAAAGCTACCTGTAGGCTCAATTCGAATAAACTCAGGTCCGACACGGAAACGACCAGAATCGGAAACCAAGTTTTGAGAACTTAACAGGTTCTCTATCGTAGCCATATCAATGCCAAGTTCCGCCATTTTGGCTCTAGACATCTGAACATAAACGACTTCTTTTTGGTCACCATCAATTGCAACTTTACGTACGCCAGGGACAAGTACTAGTTGCTTCTTAAGGTTGTCAGCAACATCTTTTAACTCACGATAGGTATAACCTTCGCCATTAAGCGCTAGGAACCCACCATAAACATCGGCAAAATCGTCGATAATTTGTGGTTCGCCTGCGCCCGGAGGCAATTTATGCTTATTGTCAGCAATTTTACGGCGAAGTTCATCGTATATGCCTGGCATTTCAGCCGAGGTATATTCGTCTTTAAACTCAATCGTAATATCCGACAAACCTTCACGAGTTACTGAGCGCTTGATCCGTTTAACTTGCCCAAGAAGACGCACCGCATCTTCGATGTGATACGTAACCTCGTCGTAGACTTCCTGAGGAGAAGCTCCTGGATAAGCAGTAATAATTTTTGCTTCTTTGATTGTGAATGCTGGGTCCTCAAGTTTCCCCATTTCAAAGTAAGCCAAAACACCGCCAATGGTCATTAGCAGGACTAAAAGCCAGCTATTCACCTTATTCTTTACTGAATACTCACCTAAATTCATAAAACATCTCTTCTTGCTGAGTTACAGTTATTGCGCCTGATCGATTTCAGGCATTAGGCTCACTTCCATACCTTTAATCAAAAATGGAACACCTACAGTGACAATGCGTTCACCCATTTCAAGTCCAGAGAGTACCGTGATTTTGTCACCAGACATCGTGGAGACTTCGATCTGCTTTGGAGAAACAGTGTTGTCGTCTCCAACAACCCACACTGTGGCATTGTGTGCATTGTCGCTAATTACCGCAGTTGCAGGCACTTGGATTGAGCCTTTCGTTTCTTGGAGTTTAGAAAAATCTGCAGTGACATAGCCCGTCATGCCTGGAAGGATATTTTGATCCGATGGTGCCTCAAGTGTCACCGTCACCTCAAAGGTTTGTGTATCAGCATCAGCTTTAGAGGACACTTCCGTCACCGTGACTGGATATGGTTTCTCTCGAGCTGCATCAAAATAAGCAAAGACTGGTATCTCTACAGGATCTTCAGCTTGTTCATCGCGAATTTGCCTTACTAACTTTTCAGGGACATTAAATTTCAATTCAAGGGTATTTAGGTTTTGGAAAGTAAACACCACCTGCTTAGCTTCAACGTTTTCGAAATTTTGAATATCTCGCTGTGCCACAAAACCGTCAAAAGGCGCTAAAAGTTTGGTATAGCCAAGTTCAGTGTTTGCTTTATCGTATGCTGCTTTTGCACGTGTCAAATTAGCGCGTAGCTGCTCAAAATCTTTTTTGGAGATAAAGTTATCTTTAATCAGTTCTTGAGCGCGTTTGAAGTCAGCTTGAGTTCGCTGCAAAGTCGCGCGTGTATCACGCACAGCAAGTTTGAAATTAGTGTCGTCTAATGTCGCAAGTACCGTGCCTTTCTCAACATTATCACCCTCTTTCACTGGAATGCTGTTGACCTTACCCGAGACACGGAAAGCCATATCAGCACGATTCGATGCGAGAACACGCGCAGGGAATTCACGAATCATACTTTGGTTTTCTAAACCAATGACCATAGTTTTAACAGGACGAACAACTGGCGCTTCTGCCTTTTGTTCCGGCTCAGGACTGCATCCAGATAGAGCAACACCGATTACCGTTGCTAAAGTTAGCGCACGTAAATGAGTTTTCATAACAACCACCCAACAAAAAAATTTATAAAAACCAAGACAATAATAGGTCTAAGAAATCAATTACACGTTATTGGTACAAGTTACATTAAGCGTAGCAAAAAGCAACAAACCACAAACAAAAACCCAACCTTTGAATAATCCAATTCGTAGACCAAACTAGCTCAGCCAAGACAGAGCAATATCTAAGACCTTAAATTAACTACGAGTTCATTCTTTTTTTGGTTTTTTTAGCTTTAATTGAAACGACAAATAAGTATCCCATACTGATACATATGATCAATATTATGTGTACATTGTATGAACAAAATTCTCATTAGGTGGCTATCCTCACTATTCGCTATTTTGATACTTGGTGCCTACCTGCTTCTGAATTTTGACTCGCCCCTGACACTCCAGCAACTTAAGCACGAAGAGCACCACTCCCTCGCCCACAAACAGCAATATGGTGTTGTTCACCTTGTTGCTCCAATTGAACACACCAACCTAGAGGGCAACGACAAAAATAAGGCACAGTTAGGACTACAACTTTTTCTTGACCCTAGGCTGTCATCCAATCAGCAAGTGAGCTGTGAATCTTGCCATCATATTTTCGACAATGGTGCGGAAAATGTCCGTGTCTCAAGAGGCGTAAATGGATCAGGTGTTAGGAATTCTCCTACAGTATTCAACATAGCCTATAACACTCGTTTCTTCTGGGATGGGCGTGCTTCAAGCCTAGAGAAACAAATGGACGGTCCCGTCCACAACCCTCTCGAAATGAATACTAATTGGAGAAACATTGTTGAATACGTGCAATCGGTGCAAGACTACCGCGTGCAATTCAACGAGTACTTTGGCGGAGTCATCACAGAAGAAACGGTCAAAAATGCCTTAGTCATGTTTATGACCGCCCTTAACACACCAGATTCGCCTTTCGACTTATTTCTTAAAGGGCAAACCGATGCAATGGAGCCAATTGCACAAATGGGGTGGGAGAAGTTCCAATCTTTGGGTTGCGTAGTATGTCATCAAGGAACCAACATTGGGGGCAACCTTTTTCAGAGATTTGGCAATGTTAGTACTACGACTAGTCAAGAAAGAGACCTAGGTCGTTACAACGTCACTGGAATTAATTCTGATAAAGGAGTGTTTCGTGTCCCTAGCCTAAGAAATGTCGCAAAGACTGCACCTTATTTTCATGATGGTCGTGCTGCGACATTGGAAGAGGCGATTGTCACCATGGCTAAAGTACAGCTAGGAAGGGAGTTAGATGCCACTACAACTCTTGAAATTACCGCTTTTCTTAATGCACTGTCAGCACCGCCTCCCCCGCTCTTGACGGAGTTAACGCGATGAAAAAGAGATTGTTTAACCGTTCACGGATAGAGTTGTTCTACATGCTTGGTACTTTAATAGCCGCATGTTGGCTTGTGATAAGCGCCGTCAATAGCTATGTTAGTGAAGCTTATCAGAAAGCGTACCTATCGCTGTCTCAGAATGTCACTCACAACCTCGAAGAGATCTACGTTTTTGAATATAGTGACAACAGCACTTATGACCAGTTTTCAAATGAATTGGTATCTATAGAACTGTTATCTGACAAACTGTATGAGAATATTCGACAAAATCATAATGCCTACTTTCCAATTCTAAACCCTGTACCTGAGACAGCAGTAGCCTCCGCAAAAACCGTTCGAGACGCAATGTTGTCGTT
Organism: Vibrio sp. SCSIO 43133; assembly: GCF_023716845.1. Classification (NCBI taxonomy): domain Bacteria; kingdom Pseudomonadati; phylum Pseudomonadota; class Gammaproteobacteria; order Vibrionales; family Vibrionaceae; genus Vibrio; species Vibrio sp. SCSIO 43133. The sequence goes on along the minus strand of NZ_CP068025.1, from coordinate 56,423 downwards.
TACGCAAAGATTAGAACGTCTGCTCAGCGCAAAAGTGTCTCTAGAGTATTCCAATAAAACTATCCAAGCGTTAAAAGACAAGCTCTGGAGTGATTATTCTCTGGATGAAACTGACAAGCTTTCCATTTATCGCTATCTTGACGCTAAAAACAACTTAAGCGATTTATCAAACACACTTCGCGACAATACTAGTGTCGTCACCCTAGACAACTACGTTCGGCTAAACAAACGTGTAAATCAAGACATTAGTAATGAAAAGAAAGCCCTAATAGACAGTGAAGTTCATAGTTTACTAAATCAAACCAACGATTTCTGGTTGCAACGTTCTTCCGATACCAAACTCCAAATCGCTTTGTCATCGGTAACGCTTTTCTTGTGTTTGGGCGCCTATCTATACTGGCGTCAATGGCTACAGCAACATGTAGAAGCCAAATTGAACAAGGAGTTGCTCGACAACGAAAAAGAGCGTTCTCAGCTAGCAATGGTAGTTGAACACGCTAGCGACGCCATTGTGATTACAAATAGAGATGGCCTAACTACATGGGTTAACAGTGCATTCGAAAAGCTCTCTGGATACCAACTCACAGAGACCATTGGCAAGAAGCCAGGTGATCTTCTACAAGGAATTGACACTTCTAAGGAGGAAATAAAACGAATTTCAGATGAACTCAGCCAAGGGCATACTGTTCAATCAGAGCTTTTGAACTATCACAAAGATGGACGCCCATATTGGATCGACATTGTTATTACACCGATTAGGAATATTCATAATCAAATCGAACAGTTTATCGCAGTAGAACGAGACAGCAGTGATAGAAAGCAGTTGGAGCAGAATCTCCAACAAGCGGTCCAAGTAGCAGATGCCTCCAACCGAGCTAAATCAACATTTCTTGCTACCATGAGCCATGAACTGAGGACGCCACTAAATGGCATTTTGGGCATGGCTCAAATTCTCGAGTCCTCAGTAACACAGGCGCAACATAAAGAGCAACTCAGTGTTTTGCTTGAGTCTGGAAACCACTTGTTGTCTTTGTTAAACGACATCCTCGATATATCAAAAATAGAAGAAGGAAAACTCGAACTTGAAGATATCGACTTTGCGATAGACGAACTTTGTTCTCCAATAATCAGTACGTATTCAGCCATTTGCAATGAAAAAGGTATTCAGTTCAAACTGAACAATCAATTACCATCCGGAAAATCGTTCCGAGGGGATAAATCGCGAATCAGACAATTAATCTTTAATTTGCTCGGAAATGCCGTCAAATTTACAGAGCGTGGATCTGTTGAGCTAGTTTTTTCGAATTCTCAGAGTTCAATGTCGAAAAGTAAAGAGCAATTGAATATTGATGTCATTGATACTGGTGTTGGCATCCCAAGTGACAGACTAGCTACAATCTTCGATCCTTTTACTCAAGCAGAAGCATCTACAACAAGACAATTTGGGGGAACTGGGCTTGGACTGGCAATTGTAAAAAAATTGTCCAACCTCATGGGAGGTGACGCTTATGTGTCCAGCGAACTAGGCAAAGGAAGTAAATTCACTGTCACCGCCAACCTAACACCAATTGAGAACAAAGAAATTCAGCTTAAAGACAAGGTCTCACTCGATGAACAGGCAATTGCTCAGTCTCTTGCTATCCTTCTCGTCGAAGATAACAAAGTTAATGCTCTCGTCGCGAAGACATTTTGTATGAAACAAGGTCACAATGTAGAAGTAGCGGAAAATGGGAAAATAGCGGTAGAGAAAGTCGGTAAAAAACAGTACGACCTTATCATTATGGACAATCATATGCCCGTAATGGATGGCATAGAAGCAACTCGTATTATTAGACAAGAGCTAGGATCAAAAACCGTCATATTTGGCTGTACCGCCGATGTTTTTAAAGAAGCTCATGATAATTTTGTTGACGCTGGTGCAAACCATATTCTGACTAAGCCCCTGCAAAAAGAGAGTTTTATCGATGCTCTCCAAAGGTACCAACACCTATTGGTGAACCCAACGCCACCTGAAAACAGTAATGTTATCCAGTTAGTGCGCCACGACATCATGCAACTCGACTGCACCAATACTGAAGCGGAACTCACGCTGTTGGATTCAACTAGCGAATCGAAACAAGTGCGGTTAGACAATATAGAGCAATTTAAATCCATCGGCGAAGAGACGCTCAATACACTCGTCAAAGTCTATTCTTCACAAGACGTTATCGGGCTCAAAAACGTCATTATAACGCTAAGGAAGGTAGCACAAGAGTCCGAGTTGAATAGACTTATCAACAAAATAGACGTGTTACTAAGTGAGTTAGATAACGATACAGTCCCGAATATTGAAGCGATGCAATCACTGGTTAACCTAGTCGAAGTCAATATCCATGAAGCGATTCGCATACTTGATCATCAGCAAGGGATGCGGCCGCCAATATCAACAATTTCACCAAATTAACTATCGATACTAACACAAGTTCAGGATACATTATCATTACCGGATGTTGTGAAAAAAGAGATGGAATTCAATGCTCAAAGCGGTAGTGTTTGATTTGGATAATACGTTGGTATCTTGCAACCTCGACTTTAAGCTTCTTCGTAAAGAACTAGCCTGTCCTGATGACAAAGATCTGCTAGAACATGTTGCTAGCTCGAGCGAGGACGCTAAACGCAGGGCACTAAACGACATTATTCTTCGCCATGAAATCGAAGATGCTCGATCAAGTACGCTTATGAAGGGAGCACATGAGTTGCTAAAGTGGATGGAAGAAAAGCACCTCTATTCAGGCGTCATTACTCGCAATTGTCGTCAGGCTGCAGAGACGAAGCTAAAATCCAATAACATTGAGGTTCATGAGCTCATTACTCGAGAAGATTTTCCTGCCAAACCCAACCCTGCTTCATTACTCTTTTTAATAGAAAAATGGCAACTAACATCGGAACAAGTTATTTATGTTGGTGACCACGAATACGACATAAAGACCGGAGAAAATGCAGGCTGCTTAAGCTGCTTTATTTCTAATGGTAACGTGACGTCACCTAACATGACTGAAGCGACGTATATTTTTACTTCCCTCGGAGAATTACATCAGTATTTAGTGGAAACCTTATAAATAGAATATCCGTTAGTTAGCCTGTTTACTTGCGTACATCGCTAGATCGGCTTTAGACAACAAATCATTGTGTGTGAGATCTTCTAAAGGTGAGAAGCAAACCACGCCAACGCTGTAAGACAACTCAAATTCGCAGTCACTCGAACCGTTGAACACCGCTATTTGATCTTTGAAACGCATCAATGGAAATTTAGCATCCACTCTTGTGGTTCCAGACATGAGTACAACGAACTCATCACCCCCAATTCTCGCTATCACATCGGAATCTCTAAAGTTCTCAACAAGCAATCGAGCAAAGGTCGCTAACGCTGCATCTCCCTGACCATGCCCGTAAGTATCGTTGATCAGTTTAAAGTGATTGAGATCGAACGATGCCAGTGTGTATGGCTCCATAGCGAAACGACATCGATTGATAACCTTGTCAGCCAATTTATTGAAGCCTCGACGGTTTGAAATTTGAGTCAATTCATCAATCGTACTGTCCAGGCACGCTATTAACTCATCTTCTGCGAGTTTTGCCAAATCAATAAGATCTTGGACTTCTTGGTCACTAAAATGTCGAGGCTTGCTATCAATGATACAAAGCGTTCCCACTTTAACATTGTCAGCTAACTTAATTGGAACACCGGCATAAAATCGGATATTGGGTTTAGATACAACAAGTGGGTTGTCACTAAAACGTTCGTCAGACAGAGCATCCGAGATAATGAACGGCTCATCACCAAGAATGGCATGCCCACAGAATGAGATATCTCTCGCCGTTTCAGTAGTATCGAGGCCTACACAAGATTTGAACCATTGCCGATCTTGCTCAACGATGCTTACAATAGAAATGTCCACGCTAAACATACGTTTAGCTAGGCGAGTCACTCGATCGAACCTCTCTTCAGGTGTGGCCAATAGCCTCAGAGTTTGGAGAACACTAAGTCGGTAGTCATCATTTATAGGTATCGGTGCTGGTTGCATATGTCTCTGAACCGTTCTCAATCGATAGCTATAAAATTAGACAAAATACGCGAGTTCTGCCATATCTATGTAACTAAAGCAGCACAAAATGATATGAACTCAGAGGAATTAGTGACAAAGCAGTTAATTGCATATTGCAAAATCAACGCATATTGCAATTGCATAATGGAAAAAACGACATTGACTATGCATTAATATTGCCTTAAACCTTAGCATTAACCAAAAGAAATATTGGCACGCGAAATGCATTATGGAAAGTGACTTCAAAATTTGAGGTCACCTAGCCAACTGACGTTGTTAGTGAACCGATTTGTTCACACTGTTTTCGGCCGATTGAGTTCTCAATCGGCCTTTTCTTTATCTGATGCTTTAAAACTGGAGTAATACTCGGCTTTTAACTAGCTCGCATCGATTACTTGATCGTCTTGCTGAGCTTCCATCTCTGCCAATTTCTGCTCTAGCTCTTTAATGCGAATTTGAGCTTCAAGCTCATCAGCACGCATCTCCGCTTCACTACGATTATCTTGTTTTATCCCATCAGCTAAAATTTCGGTACGGTTGGTTTCGCGTGAATCCTCAAGATCTTTCATTGAACCAGCGACTCCACCAGCAACACCACCAGCGACTGCTCCTTTAACCGCGAGTTCAGGCTCACCGGTTAAAACCCCCATTGTAGCGCCTAACAACGCACCTCCAGCAGCTCCGCGGTTTCTCGCAGAGTTTTCGTTTTCTGCATCAAACGCGGGCGAAGAGCATCCTGCTAGCAGAGCGAGGGTAGAAATGGCGAAAAGTGATTTAAGTTGAGATTTTGAAAATGTCATAGGGTGCTCTCGACGTTATGTGTTTGCGTATGGTTAGACTAACGCCTTGAGTGCTATTACTGAATTCACTTGTTGTTATCAAGCTGATAAGCAGTGGTTATCAGCCCATGTAACATAAAACGCCCCAAGTTAAGTAGGGGCGTTTATTCTAATGCGGCACCTAGTAGGCCGATGGAATTACTTTGATAGTGACCAAAGTAACATTTCCGTCGGCTTCACTGTAGCGACAATACTTTCATCAATGATCTTCGCTGAGTCATTAATCATAGACTGATATTCTCTTGCATCGGCTGAAGACACTTTCTCGCCAGCTTCGGCTTTTGTTACCAGTGTCAAACCTAACTGAGCTATCTTCTGTGATGCCTTAGCTAACGGTACCGTATCTACTGACGCTACGTTGTTAGCAAAGACTGTAGCTGCCTCAGAAGAAGCATTGAGTAATTGCTCGTAGTGATTTTTAAGCGACGTTAAAGCAGACTTGTCTCCCTTAACGTATTGTGTCACCAAATAACGCATTTCGTACACAGTGTAACTCTCCACTGGGAGCGCATCAGCAAAACGATTCAGGCGTTCGTGTTGATTATATAAATCTCCTGGGTTCTCTGTCTGAATCCATTTTTCCCAGTTACGCGCATAGTATTGTGCAGGTTCAGTGTACTTCGCCAACACCAATAAAGGTGTTATATCGCTGCCATTCGCCAACCTTTGCATCATGACTCTTGCGTCAGCATGGTGGCGCATACCCAAAGAAATTTCAGACCAATTATCAACTGCACGCATACGCTTATACATGCTTGCTTCATCAGTCAGCTCTTCACTTGACCAGAATCGCTCTGCAATCGCATAACTGCGCGGCCAAATTCTGTTTTCCATCGTCATCGAATTGATATTTTCACCCCAAACGGTGATTTCTCCACCCAATATCAGCTTTTGTTCTTGTTCGTTCAGTTCAGCAGGATAGCCACCAGTTGGCTCAGGAATTGACGCTCCCTCTTGTGCTGAAGAAGCAACCAGTTTCCCCGTCGTTGGCCACCTTACATTACCAATAAGCTGATAGCTCCCTTCGGCAAACTGCTCTCCCGCTAGCTTAAGATTGAACTCTGTGTATGACATGAAGTTATCAAAGTGGCCGCGGAATATCTTGCCAGGTTCATATTCTAAGATCTCAACTTCAGCTCGAGATTTACCGTTATAATCCGTAAATGCACGAACTTTACCGTCTTTTGCTTGAATAATAGTGAGTAAGCCTTTGCGTGGGCCACCTTTAGTACGCGGTTTTTCCCACTGGTAACTAACAAAGCGCTCCCCTTCGTGAAGCTTATCGTCAACGGTGATGCCACTCGGCATCGGATCATTTCTATAGTGATAACTTGTAGGCTGTGGTTGGTCTAAGTAATAGCCTGTTGATAGCAACCCTTGGTAACCCTCTTGTGCCGCACGGCCAATACTGTCATGGCCTCGCCAGCTCTGAATCACGATCGATTTAGGAAGATCTTTGTGCCAGATTTCGTCCCAGCCGCTCATCTTCTTACCACGCTCCTCAAGCATTTTTTCCACTTTCGCGTTGAGGTACGACTGAAGACCTCGTTCACCATCAAGCTCTTTATCTTTGATAAAAGTTTGAATTTCTGGATTTTCTTGCCATTGTTTGTAGTTAGGCTCATCACCTCCGATATGGAAGTATTCATCCGGGAACAATTCAACCACTTCGTCGAATACACTTTCCAACATGACATACAATTCGGGGTTCGTCGGGTCCATCAGAGGCTCAAATACCCCCCACTCTCTCTGCTGCGGATAACTTTGTTCCCCTAACCCAGACATCAATTCTGGATAAGCATGAGCAACGGCTGACGCATGGCCCGGTAACGAAATTTCAGGAACCACACGAATACCTAGTTTACGTGCATACTCTACGACATAACGAATTTGGTCTTTGGTGTAATAATTACCGTCCGTGGTTTTCTCCCACAGTTTAGTGTAGTTATCTAATTGAATTCGGATTCCTTGGTCATCCCAAATATGCCAATGGAACACGTTCATTTTCGCCGATGCCATCGCATCAAGTTGACGCAAAATCACTTCCATCTCAATGAAGTGACGAGATGTATCATAAGAAACACCACGCCATCTAAAACGCGGCTCATCGACAATACTGATTGCCGGAACAGAATAACCATTAGCATCGGTCTGGACCAGTTGGAGAATGGTTTCAATACCACGAATAGCGCCATATGGCCGGCTCGACTCTAAAACAATTTTGCCATCATTGCTCGTTAGCTTGTACGACTCATCGGCATCAATATCTTGCACCTCACTCTTAGCTGGGGATTGAATATCGATAATAAACGTCGCTTCATCCTCTGAATCAGCTCGCCAGTTAAGCGTCGGTAGACCTGTTTGACGCTCTAAGCGTTCTACAAAGCGCTTTGCCGTATATTCGACTCGGTCAGAATTAAATCCTTTAATATAAATACTAAAATCTTTGTCTAACGTTACGCTTCCTTGACCTAATTCCACCGATTGTGGATAAGGCATTAAATTTAAATCAGTATTTGGTGCCATAGCCCATGCTGCCGTTGTTGTTAGTGAACCGGCTACCAGTAAAGTTAAGATACTCTTTTTCATTATTATTTCCTTAGAATACAAAGTTCAGACCAATACGATAGCGTCACTCAGTTTCGCCTTTATTTGGTCCTGGGATATAAATGTTTTTGTCCGCATCGACAATTTCTGCGTATGGCCTCATATAATCTGAGTACTTGTCGAGAAATTTAACGGTATGCTCACGCGCGGTAAATTCAGCATTAAACCAGCGCTAAAACACTTATTGATATGATTTTTTTCATTAATAATTATCTATTTTAGGGTTGTCAAAGGGCTACCCAAATCAATGGGCATTAAAACAAAATAACTGGACTAGAAAGCGGCCAGCTTAATTACTGGCCAAATAACAACATAAGACTAGTTATCGTGTCGTGGCTACCGCTGCTCGCACAAGCTCACCAATGTGGTCCCACTGCTCGTTTTCAATCAACGATGTTGCGACCATCCAAGTACCACCGCAGCAGTGAACTCTGTCGAGAGATAGGTAGTCATTGACATTCACTTTGCTGATGCCTCCCGTCGGCATAAATGCAACATCACCGTAAGGCGCCAATAGCGACTTAACCATGTTTACACCGCCAGATGCTTCTGCAGGAAAAAACTTAAGGAAAGACAATCCTAACTCTAGGGCTTGCTCAACTTGGCTTGGGTTATTCACTCCAGGGATAATGGTTATATTGTTTTCTTGACAGTATTTAACCGTGTTGGGATTAAGGCCAGGAGCAACAATAAACTCAGCCCCTGCTTCAATAGCAAGATCTACTTGTTGTGAGTTCAAAATTGTACCCGCACCAATACACAACTCAGGGTAGGCATCTCTCATAGCCTTGATAGAAGCAGCTGCCGCCTCTGTTCTGAATGTGACTTCAGCGACTGGAAGACCGTTTTCGACTAATGCCTTAGCTAAAGGAATCGCATGGTCTACATTATTAATTTGAATAACAGGAATAACTTTAAATTGTTTTAATTTATTAATTAACGACATGTTGATCTCTTCACAGTAAATGATCCATAGCACCGAGTGGGACAATAGCGCCAGGGTGTTGAATAACGATAGCAGCAACAGAATGAGCAAACTCGGCAGATAACTCGCATGACTGACCACTCAATCTCGCAGACAAATATCCCGCAGCAAAAGAGTCACCGGCAGCGCAGGTATCAATCACATTCGCAACTTTCGATGCTGCGACAATGTGGGTATTAATCTGATTGTTTTCTCGTGTTATCACCTTACATGGTTCACAACCGCGTTTAATCACCACTTCTGCAATTTCAAATCGCTCACAACGTGACTCAATAGACTCTTCAGTCCCCCATATTTCTCTATCATCATCTTCTGTGAGTAACGCTATATCCACATAAGGCAACAGCTTTTCATACCACTGTCGAGCGTCGGAGCTACTCCAAAGCTGAGGACGGAAGTTATTATCAAATATGACTTTTTTACTACTTTCATGATGGTGTTTAGCCATAGTTAGCATTCGTTTCCTAGCACTATTGTTCAATATGGCTAAGCTGATTCCGCTGAGATAAAGCGCATCATGTTGGTTAGCGGCTAAAGCAACTTCTAGTTTACTTACCACATTGTCAAAGTAGTATTTTGCGGCACTGTCATTACGCCAGTACAGAAAGGTTCGCTCTCCATTTACATCAGTTTCGACTAAATACAAACCAGGCTGTTTGTCTGACACGGTTTCAATCAAACTCGTGTCGATATATTCATCGTTCCAAGCTCGTTTCATCTCAACCGACAATTTATCTTCACCCAGCCCCGTCGCGTAGGAAACATCAATACCTCGATTACGTCCAAGCCTTGCTAGATAAAGCGCAGTGTTAAGAGTATCGCCTCCGAATGTTCTTCGAAGTGGCTCCCCACTCAGTTCCACCATACATTCACCGAAGAAAGCTACTTTCATCAGAGCCTCTTAAAATATTAGGATTAGAAGAAGGAGTGCCGCATGCACTCCTAGATAAGACCAAAATTACTCAGTAACTGGTGTCGGTTTTGCTGAAGTTTCTTGAGGAGCTGAACCCAACTCCATTTGAGCGCGTTCAGCATCAAGAATCGCTTGAGCTTGCTCAGGAGAGACCTTATTTTCAGGCGTCACTAGGCTAACCACAACACCAGCAATTGTTGCTACCGTCACTGATGGGATAACTGGATTGCCCCAGAAAGCCGTTAGGTCTGTGCTGAACATTACCGCGAAGGACGCTGCCGATGCACCAACAAGTGTCGCAATCGCTCCCTGCCAAGTGTAACGTTTCCAAAAACGACCCAACATACCGCATACAAACATGCCTGACATGACCGTTGAGATCATCTTCGTGATATAGCCAATGATGTCATTCGAAGTGAGTGCGAACAGCAGTGCAAAGCCGATAACAACAACCAATGCTAGACGGGAGTAGTTCAGCATTGACTCTTTATTTGGCACTCGGCCAGTGAACATTACATATACATCGCGAAGAAGGATTGAAACGCCCGCTATAGCATCTGAGCTTGCGCTAGACATTGTTGCCGACAAACCCGCAATCAGAACGATCATACCAACCCCTACCGGTAGCACAGTTGCTGCAATATAAGGGAATGCAAAGTTGGCATTGTCCAGACCTGGTTCAATCGCGTGAGCAGCCATACCGATGATTGCTGGGATAATCGAGAAGAACAGATACAAAACACCAGACAATACAAATGAACGGCGAATAGTTGAAACATTCTTACCGGAGTATATTCTTTGACGGAAAGATGGCGTTGCTAACACACCAACACCAATGACCACGGCTAGAGAGACAGCAGGAATAAGTCCAAGCTTTTCAATTGCAAGGAAACTTGTTGCCGCCGGGTCCATCGCTTCGTAAAGATTGTCCATGCCACCGATGTGTTGAACAGATAGAACCGCCATTAAAATAAAGCCAACAAATAGGATAATTGCTTGGATAGTGTCGGTCCAAACAACCGCTGTATATCCGCCAATGACAACATAAATTGTGAATGCTGCTGCGATGATGACTTTTGCTACGTTGAGATCAATATCGGCAATCCACGCCAAATACATACCGCCACCAAGAATATGAGCACCAAGCCAACCAATAGAGGCAATAAAGATAAGCACGCCAACAACATTTTTAACGACACGGTTGGCACCGACGTAATACGCAAGCTCTTCACTCATCGTCATGAAATTAAGCTTTCGAACTGGTGCAAACCAAAGGGCTAATAGTAGGATGCCTAGCGCACCGCCGATACCATAAAGCGCTCCAGCCCAACCATTAGCGTAACCAAAGCCAACCGCTCCCATACTTGATCCAGTACCAACCATGGTTGCGACTGTTGTACCTAGCACAAGAAACAGAGGTAAACCACGTCCACCTAACAAAAAGTCTTCACCAGACTTTTGGTTTCGTGACACAAACCATCCTAGCCAAATAAGAAAACACACATATATTCCGAAGCCGGATAAAAATAGTGTACTGTTCATTGAACACCTCCAGAGATATAAGTGACTCATTTAAGCCACTTACCGTTTTACGTTATTTTAAACTCAGAAGTAAGAGGTACTTCTGAATTAAGTCCATTTAGATTGTAAATATTTATATTTTTGTGAAGAGCATTCAGTAGAATGCCCTTAATATTAATTTAAGTAATATATAACAAGTATTTAATTAACGACGGTCTTCGCGGTAACACGTGACATCAACTTCAACTTTTACGTCGACAACAAGATCGCATACCATGCAGATACGAGCAGGTGGGTTTGCGCCAAAAAACTCTTTAAACACTTTATTAAATGATTGGAAGTAACGTGAGTCCGTCAGTACAACTTTGACATGTACCACATCTTCAAGGCCGTAACCTGCTTCTTCCATAATGTCTACGCAGTTCTGGATTGCTAGACGAGATTGATCAACAATCCCTCCTTCAACGACTTCGCCGTCAGTCATTGGCGTTTGACCTGAAACGTAAAGAAAGCCTCCCGCTTCAGTTGCGCGAGCGAACGGTAAATGTTGACCACCTGTACCTACACCACCTTCTACACCATAGCGCTTAATCGTCATTTTAATTCTCCAATTATCTATTTTTTAACTAAATTTATATTTCCAAGAGCAAATAATGCTCATTTAAATATTACTTCTCTTGACGATATATAAATCGCCCAAATCTATTTTCAGCAACGGTTTTATTTGAGTAACTAATATTTCCGTTAACCAATACACACTCAATCCCATCAGCGACTGAAATGGGGTTTTCAAATGTTGCGGTATCTTTTATTTTCTGTTTGTCGAATATCACGATATCAGCGAACGCACCTTCGCGAATGACACCTCGATTCGATAAGTTGTATCGTGTCGCAGACATACCCGTCATCTTGTGTACCGCTTCTTCCAAAGGAAATAATTCGCGACCTTGACAGTAATGGCTCAACACTTTGGGGAATGTTCCCCATAGACGTGGATGAGGATGAGGATCATTGGGTAAACCATCTGAACCCACCATCGTCAAACGGTATTTCAAGACTCTTTCAACGTCTGCTTCATCCATGCAGTGATAAACAGCGCCAGCAGGTTGCAAGGCTTTTGCCGCTTCAATAAGAGGCAATTCCATTTGCTTTGCGATGTCAGCGAGCATTTGTCCTGCGCATTCTGGCTTTGTTTCAGACCACGTAATGAAAATATCAAAATCTTCAGTGACTTGTTTTAAATCTAATGTTGACGAGCTAGCAGAATATGGGTAGCAGTCGCAAGAGACATCTTGATGAGCTGATGTCTTCTCCATCAAATCAAGAACTTCAACTGTACGCCCCCAATTACCAGCACCTGCACATTTTAGATGTGAGATGACAACAGGCACTTTTGCATGCTTTCCAGTCTCAAAAGCCTCTTCCATCGCATGCAAGATTTCTTCAAACTCAGTACGCATGTGTGTGGTATAAATACCATCATGCTCAGCAAGAACCTCAGCTAACCGCATAACTTCACTGGCTGTCGCCTGTTTGGCACTGGCATAGGCCAAGCCGGAACTTAAACCAAGTGCTCCTTGTTGCATTGCTAAATCAAGCGTTGTCCTCATCGAAGCTAACTCTTGCTCGCTGGCTTCTCTGAATAGGTCATTCATCACGTTATTACGTAACGTGGTGTGGCCGACTAGAGCGGCGACGTTCACGGCTGGTTCTGCTGAAGACACCGCCTCGGCATATTGAGCAAACGTCGGATACTTAAAATCTTCCTGTTTGCCTAACAAGTTCATTGGATCCGGCGGTGCGCACTCCAATACGGCAGGCGATGCACTGATACCACAGTTACCGACGATCACCGTAGTAACACCCTGACTGATTTTTGGTAAGCAATCGGGATAGCGAATAACATTAGTGTCGTCATGAGTATGTACATCAATAAAACCAGGGCTGACTATCAAACCTTCAGCATCAATAACAGACGTCGCTTTCTCGTTTGTTAATTCACCAATTTTGACTATTCGATCTTCTACTAACCCCACATCCGCTTTGTACGCTGGAGTATTGGTACCATCGACGATTTCTGCATTTCTAATAATTATGTCGAACAACATGACCTTCTCTCTCAGTTCGTGCATTTCACACAAACAATCATAGATAGTTACCCACACAAACACAGTGACTAATTACACAATTTAACTCATTAAGTTTGATAGTTTCTAACATATTAATTATCATTGTTACCATCAAACATTAAATATCAACAAGTTAAATCATGTTAGAAAGAGAATTACCAATGATAGATTTAAAAGAAAATGATAGAAACAAACAGAAAAATACAACGGTACCATTTGGCAGAGGAATGAAAGGAGTGCCAGTGACGGCTGAGCTTAAGACAAAATACAGCCTGATTAATGAAGAAATTAGCCTACCCGTAGCAGTTATTAACAAACAAGCATTGCTGAATAACATGGACTGGATGCAAGCTTTTGCTAACTATCATGGCGTTTTGCTTTGTCCACATGGAAAAACCACCATGACACCAGACTTTTTCGCCATGCAAAAGCAAAAAGGTGCATGGGGGATAACAGTAGCAACGGCACCACAAGCAGAAACAGCGGCTAGCGCTGGGTTAAAAAATATCATGATCGCTAACCAACTGGTTGGTAGAGCAAATATGGCAATGGTGGCTCGTATTAAGAAAGAGACTCAAGCTAGAGTCATCGTGTGCGTAGACTCAGCCGTTAACGCTGATCAATTGGAACAATTCTATTCAAGTATAGATGCGAACATTGAAGTGTTAATTGAATACGGTGTTGCTGGAGGTCGCTGCGGTTGCAGAACGAAACAAGAGGTAGTCGAACTTGCTAAACATATTAGTACTTTGCCTCATGTCTCATTGGTCGGAATCGAGGTCTACGAGGGAGTCATTCATGGTGGAGATGAAGAGTCTCTCGTTAGGGCTTTCTTAACAGAGACTATTGAAATTGGACGTGACCTCATCAGTCAGGAGTTGCTGCCTAACAAGCCTATTCTCACCGGAGCTGGATCCGCATGGTATGACGTCGTGGCAGAAACTTTTGCTCATTTGAATGACTTTCAGGCTGTTATTCGACCAGGTTGCTATGTTATTCATGACACAGGGATCTATCTTGACGCCCAAGAAAAAGTCATGGCCAGAGCAGTTAAAAATGGTGGTTATGCGTGTGAGTTGGGTGGTGACCTATCCTCTTCGCTCGAAGTGTGGGCGTATGTAATTTCTAGACCAGAGCCGACCAAAGCGATCGTAGGACTCGGTAAGAGGGATGTAGCCTTCGATGCGGGACTGCCGATCCCAGAACGTATCTATCGAGCAGGTGCTGAAATCAAAGAAAACAAGATCATCGCTACTGATGTTATGGACCAACACACATTTTTGGCCATTCCAGCAGAGTCGTCACTTCAGGTTGGTGATATGATTGCGTTCTCAACGTCACACCCATGCCTTACGTTTGATAAATGGCGTCTTCTCGCGATCAGCGACAATGAGCATAATGTTGAGCAATGGGTAGAAACGGCTTTTTAGAGGGAAAGTTTTGACCGTAGAAGTAGACATCATATCTCAGATCACGGAGCGCTACAGCGCGCTTCGTGATGCTGAAAAGAAAGTAGCAGACTTAATTACCGACGATATACATTCTGCCGCCAATGCGAGTATTACCGAACTAGCACAGCAAGCAAGCGTTAGTGAAGCGACTATTACTCGATTTGCTAAGGCTGTAGGTTGTCTTAATGTTAGAGATCTTAAGATCAAACTGGCGCAATCACTCGCCGTTGGGCAGCGCTTCATCATTGAGCCGCCTGACCAAACAAGCCACCAAGGCATTTACGAATCGATCAAACAGGCGTTGGATATCAACCGTGCCCTTATCAATGAAGCCGATATTAGCCAAGCCGTTACCATGCTTCACTCTGCTAGACAAATAATCGCAGTGGGTGTGGGCGGCGGTTCAACTATTACCTCGCAAGAGCTTCAACATCGTTTGTTTAGGCTAGGTTACCCTGTGGTCTCATACAACGATGGTCTTCTTACTAGAATGGTCGCTGCTACTGCAGACGCCAACGATGTCATGGTGGTCATTTCCGCGACGGGACATACCCCTGTTATCGTCGAAACCGCAGAAATTGCTCAGCAATACGGGATTAGAGTGATAGCCATAACTCCTGCCGACTCACCTTTAGCAAAGCTCAGTGATATTGTTCTTCCCATTATTCACAAAGAAACCGACTTCATCTACAAACCGTCGGCATCTCGTTACGCTATGCTAGCTCTGGTTGATGTATTGTCGATGGAGCTTGCCGTCAATCACAAGCGTCGCTCTCGTGACCGCTTACGTCGCCTCAAACTCGCTCTAGATAGTCACCGCACAGGCAGCGATCGCCAACCTTTAGGTGATTAAAAGTATTCAAACATGAACGCAATTGTGAACTAGCGTTCATGTTTGGTTCATATTGATTGCTCTATTATCTAACCATCAAGGAGCGATGCACATAAAGACTCATCCATTTTCCGACGCTGTTTATCAAGAGAGGTCATTATGAAAAAAGCACTCCTAACCGTTAGCGCCCTATTTATCGGCTTTGTTGCGATGATGTTCAGTTTAATCATGGCAATTCCACTTACCATTGCTGCATATGTCACGGGTAATCGTATTAAGAAAGAGCTCGACAAAGAGTTAGCTCAACAGCGCCAAAATATGCAAGGCAATACAATAGAAGGTGAATATGAAGAAGTCTCGTCCAAGTAGGTCTGCTATTCGCGAAATACGTTCGCGACATAAAAGAAAACTGGTCGCGCTCGTCTTCTATATTTCTGTATTCATCACTGCAGGTATATTTGGTTGTTCTGCCAAGAACAACGACCCTGCCTACCAAAAAGCAAAGGCACTCCCTGCCTATCAGCAAGCTTCATTTGAGCGATACATCCAAGATACTCAACGATGGCTTGCTGAAAACCGTGCATTCAAATCTGACGATCATCAACAAGAAATTGCGCTCAATAGTCCCTTTGAGCTAGTGCCTGACTCCCCTAATGGTCAATCCATATTGTTAGTGCACGGACTTGGTGACTCACCCTACTCGTTTCACGACATTGCGGAACATTTGGTTAAGCAAGGCTATTTAGTTAGAGCAATTTTACTTCCTGGGCATGGCAGTAAGGCCGGTGATTTGCTGCTGCCTAGCTACTCTGACTGGGAAAATATCGTTTCACACCATACTCAGCTACTGCTTGAAGATTATCCTAATGTTTGGCTAGGCGGATACTCTACCGGCGCTAATCTTGTGACTGCCTATGCACTGAATGATGACCGTATTTCTGGGCTGTTGCTTTTCTCTCCAGCATTCCAACCCAAATCGGAAGCAGTCAAATACGCGCGCTTTGCAAGTTACTTCATGGACTGGGCTGACCAAGACCCAGAGAACAATGTACTACGTTACAATTCGCTGCCTATGAATGGCGCAGCCGTATACTACCAAACGGCAAAAGTCGTACAAGACAACCTCGCTACTCATCTTTTCGTCAAACCAACATTAATGGTGTTGAGTGAAACCGATAGCGTTGTCGATACCACCGCAGCCTCTCAAGCGTTCCAAAACCAGTTTATCCATGCTGAAAGCAGACTTATTTGGCAAGGAGAGCACCCCCCTGAAGGTCAGAGAATCATCAGTCAGACGATGGTTTTACCTGAATATCGTGTTTCCAACGGCTCTCATATGGGTATGCTATTCAGCCCTAACAACCCGTATTATGGGCAGACTGGCATGATCACCATTTGTGATAACGGTCAACGTGACATTGACTATGCAAACTGCCAATCGGGCCATCAGGTTTGGTATTCCGCTTACGGTTATCAAGAACCAAACAAAATCCATGCACGGTTAACCTTCAACCCGTATTTTCAAGAGCTTATGCAATCTATTGATTTAGTAATGAAACCTAACTCTTAGCGACAAGTCAATTGGCTCTTTTATAACCATACAACTCTCTAGAATAGACATTTTTGTTGATATCAGTTCCAAAAATGATAATTTGACGATGACAATTTAAACATTTACAATACGACGTACTAATTATTTCTTATTAACCTATCAGTGCTAATAGCTATCCGACTGTGTTTCTTGTTCACCATCATTCTGTTTGCGTTAAGCTCTAGGGTCGTTTATGCCCAATTTTCCCCCCTCACGCTCATAGAAGACAAACCCTACAAAGAAACGGTACTTGCCTTGAATGCAGTACGTTACTCAAGTTTTAATCATGGAATCGAGTTATTAACGCAACTTCAACGAAGTGCGAAGATTGGACACGATCCAGTTGCAAGCTACTACTATTATCTTGGAAAATTCAAACATCATCGAGCACACAAACGTCCTTTGGAAGCACGTAAAGCATTAGATGCCATGCAACAAATCGGCATCCAAAAAAGCGTGCCTTGGATAGTAGCAGAGAGTGATATGTGGTTAGCGACCTTTGATATTACCGATGGTCACTATGATGTCGCCTTACAACGAGCAAACCGCGCACTGCTGGCTGCCAAAAAGCTGCGTTACTTGCACCTTGAAGCAAGGACACACAACCTCATCGCTGTCATCCACTCCAGTCAAAATAGACAGTTACAAGCAAAAAAAAGCTATACAGCAGCATTGGAGATTTTCCGTAGTATTGGTGACGCCGCGTATGTGGTCAAAGTTATTTCCAATATCTCTTTAATCTATGCCGACTTAGAAGAATGGGATAAAGCGCTTGAATACAACCAAGAGGGCTATTTTTGGCTCCAGAAGAGTCATCAACCGCAATTAGAACAAGAGGCGATACTCGCCCTCAATCGATCTATCATCGCTGGTAATATTGGTAGCCTGAGTGAACAGTCAGAGTATCTTGACTTAGCAGAACTAAAGGCAGATCAGCTCGGTGATGTTAGCCTTATCGCCAATGTTAAAAGCAATAAGGCATATAACTCACTTGAAAAAGGACACTACCGACAAGCTGAATGGCTCGCTCAAGAGTGCCTATCTTTAGCAGAAAAATATCAGATTAAAACCCAGGTCCCTCATTGCATTACACACCTTGGACGAGCATTGAGTTTTCTTGGTAACAGCAGTACAGCAGAGTCGTTATTGATTAGTGCCAAAGATCAATTCATTGCTCTAAAAGATCCTCTTAATACGGCAAAAGCATACAACCACCTTGCTAATTTTTATGCCGGACAGCAGCACTTTGATACTGCATATAGGTATGCTCGGCTTTATCAAAAAGAAAACGAGATCCTACTTTTCGATAGACGCCAAAAAGCCCTATTTGAACTAGAGCAAGTACATGCTGATACCGAACAGCAGCATAAAATCACCCAACTTCATACGGAGAACAAACTCAAGCAAACTCGCATCGATTACCAAGAGTCTAAGGAAAAAATGTGGGCGGCCATTTTTGTGGCAGGTATGTTTGGCTTTTTGCTGCTGTTTAAAAGCAAGAATACGCTCCAACAGCAAAACATTTCCTTGTTGTCGACTAATCATTCGTTGCGTGAGCAGAGCATGCTGGACTCACTCACGCGCATACCAAATCGTCGGTTTGCAGAACATTATCTTAGTGGTGATAGAGCTCTACCGGGCAAAGGGCATATTGCTATCGGTTTAATTGATATTGACCACTTTAAAGATATAAACGACAAATTGGGTCACGCGGCTGGGGATATTGTCCTACAAGAAGTTGCTCAAACGCTCAACAGCGTCTTGTTAAATGACGACCTACTAGCACGTTGGGGTGGTGAAGAGTTTCTTATCATTGTCCGTGCAGACACGCTTGCTCAATTGCAAGATCGTCTAACTAGGCTTCGAACCACCGTTGAAACGACCAGCCTATATTTTGACGAAGGTCGATTAACGGTGACTGCATCTATTGGCGCAACCTTATTAAGTCCTGCAAACTACCAAAGGCATTGGCGTAACAAGCTCGATATTGCTGATAAGCACCTTTATCAAGCCAAATCTGAAGGGCGCAATAAAGTCGTTTTCGCCTAACAATCAACCAGATGTAGCTTAAAAACTCAGATTAGTAAGCGGAAAGGTAGTTGTTTAGGTACTGCTTTGGAGTAATACCTCGGTATTTCTTAAACATACGGCTAAAGCTGGTCATATTGGTATAACCTAGGCTCTCGGCAATTTGTTCCATAGGTGTGCCTAGCACAATTTGCTTCACCGCTTCCCCGGATAGAACGAATCCTACCACTGAGGTAAAGTTTAACCCAGACGCTTGTAACCGTCTTTGTAATTGCTGCTCCGACAGGCCCAACAATTCCGACACCTTTGCTAATGTTGGAATCCCAAAATGTCGCGAATAATTCACCACTTCATACAACACTTTCATATGATCTTGAGAGTCTGGCATGTTCAAATAGTTATCGAGATCTGCAAAACTCATAGAAAGCTTTTCTGCGGCTAATGACGGTATCTTGTTGCCTTGTAATCGCAGCTTGTTGGGTAACCAAACCTCTGTTTGATTGTGCCCCCATTCAATTGGACAGCCAAAATAGGCCTCGTATTTACTTCTATTTGACTTGGTACCTGATATACAAACACGATCAGGAACAAACTCTTCCCCCAGATAGCGCTTCAATACATTACACATGAAGTTTGCAACTCTGACACCATCATCGGCTTTTGCGGCTGCAGAAATTGAGCTGTTGTAATACGTCCACTTAACAATTGGACCCACTACTTCGCCACTGAGAAAAGCCCCAGATTGAATACAAGTAATACCAAAATTAATTCGACGAATGGTCGAGGCAAGATCATGACCTGAGAAAAACCAGCGACTCATAGAACCTAGTCTATCAATCGACATTTGGCTGACAAGATTAAGTACGGCATCCTGATCTCCTGTTATCAACTCAATGTTCTCGTAGAACTGATTGAGAACTGAAACTGGGATCAGTGTCATTGGAAACTCGAGGGCTTTAGCTGGGATCCCCAACTCTTCTGGTCTTACACCATAGGTTTTGTGCAGGTTTCCGACCAGCCCCGCAATACCCATAGCTCTTACAAAGTGTACATTCTCAAACATATCGTCACCAGATGATACTAATTGCCTCAAAACATGTTGATTCTTGATGAAATCTATCATTTTGTAAATGATTATTTCTATGTCGAATAGACTCTTGATTCTTCTAAATCTTATAAGGTAAATCAATGAGCCTACTGAGTGTCCCATTTGTCGGAACGAGCGCAGACACCGCATTACACGTCGTATCAGGAATCGTATTAGTCGCAAGTGTCGTTGCCGCGGTATATGGGTTTTGGCGTATTCACGAGCTTCCTATTAATAAAGCACACAGCAAAGATCACCATCAGCTAGGACTAATCACCGCTCTCACATGGATAGGCTTTATCTGGCATTGGGTTTGGGTATTGGCCGTCATCATTGCATTTGTAGACATGGAAAAAGCGATTGTTCGACTTAGAGATATTTGGCACGGAAAAGAAGATAATACGGAGAACACAACATGTTAGAGGGTTTAGCAGTTTGGGCTCTGTTTATATACCTACTGCGGTTAATAGGTATGCCATGGAACAAGTTTTCTAAAGGCTTCGCGTATATTGGTGGCGTTGGCTGGCTAATGTTCGTTTGGGTGGGGTTGATTAACTATACCCCGATGGATCTCTCCGGTGGCTCTCTAGTTCAGGCTCCGCATATTCAGCTTCGTCCAGATTCCTCTAATGTAACGGGGAAAGTCGTTAAGTTGCACATCAAGCCCAACCAACAGATTGAGAAAGGTCAACTCATCTATGAGATTGACCCAAAACCTTATCAAATCGCACTAGATCAAGCGGTAATACAACACGACGCAGCACAAGTAGCGTTAGATAGCGCGATCCAAGATGTCGAAATATCAAAATCTAGCTATCTTTCTGCACAAAAGAGTGTTGAAACATCGGCAAGTCAGCTTCGCTCTGCGCAGGTCGATTACACCTTACAACGAAAAATGCTGAAACGCTTCCAAGAGCAGAACGCCGTGGTTAGTAACACAATCACCGAAAGTGATATAGACAAGCAAATTAGCATTGTTGAAGTGGCAAAACACAAAGTAAAGACTACCGAAGCACAACTTGATAAACGCCGTGTAGATGCAAATAAAGCACTACTTTCTATCAGTAAATATGAATTTGCTGTAGACAGCAGAAGGAATGATTTGCGAAACGCTACGGAATCTGTCGAACGCGCACAGTGGGACCTCGACAGCACCAAAGTTTATGCACCGACTGATGGCTTTGTTACCAACTTCATTCTTCGTGAAGGGCAACTGTTATCGCGAGTACCACGATTGCAAATGTACACCAACGAAAAGTATGTACTGATGCGTGTTAATCACCAAGCTATTCGAAACATTAAAGCTGGACAACCCGCTGAATTCTCTACATCCGTTTATCCGGGACATGTTTTTGCCGCAGAAGTGGAAGGTATTGTTGAAGCGACGGGTGAATCGCAAGGCACATTGCTTGCTATTGACCAGTCAGTACGCACCACTACTGGTAAGAACCTGAATAACAAGCATCACTTTGTGCGCTTGAAAATACAAGAGACTGAAGGTTATGACATCCCGGTCGGTGCCGTTGGACTAGCATGGGTAAGTGGAGAAAAACCGATAGGTTTTCTTGCTTTCTTAGACGTCATTCGAGGCATCATCTTGAGAATGAAGTCGCAACTCTACTTCTTCTACTCAATTTAAACAGGTCCACTTACGATAGCAAATTTTAGTTATCGGTTCCCTTTGCCACCCTTAACGGGTGGCTTTTTTGTAGTTTGAAGCAACTAGCATTCTGTGGCATAGCAAGCAGACAAAGTGCCCTATTTTGTCCTAAAGTCTTAATGCCCTAATAACAAGGAGAAATGATCAGTATGAAAAAAATAGCCGTCATTCTTAGTGGGTCAGGCGTATTCGATGGCGCTGAAATTCATGAGTCTGTGCTTTCCCTGCACGCTATAGAGAAAGCTAATGCAACGTGGTACTGTTTCGCTCCTAACGTTGAACAATTGCACGTCATTAACCATCTAACAGGGGAAGTAACGGAAGAAAGTCGTAATGTACTCGTTGAATCTGCCCGTATTGCGCGAGGGAATATTGAAGACGTCGAAAAGCTGGATGTGAATGATTTTGATGCACTACTGCTTCCAGGTGGATTTGGCGCAGCCAAGAACCTTACTGACTTTGCCATTAAAGGTGCAGAATGCTCCATTAACACACACGTAGCGAGTGCGTGCCGTGCCTTTGCTGAAGCTGGGAAACCTGCAGGTTATTTATGTATTGCCCCGACTATCATTCCATTGATTTATCCAAATGACGTCAGAGGAACAATAGGTAACGACTCAGACACTGCAGCCGGATTTGCAGCGTTAGGAGGTCAACACGTTATATGCGCTGTGGATGATATTGTTTACGACGAGCAACACAACGTGGTGTCTACACCAGCCTATATGCTGGCAACAACCATTTCAGAAGCCAACAACGGCATAGAAAAATTGGTTAATAAGCTGATTTCTCTCGCTTAAACGACCTCAAATAAGGCCCCATTCATCGAAATACATGGGGCTTTGTAACAATGTGCAAGCCTTGTATCGTTTTTATTTCAAATTTGTTTTCACTCGCATACAATACGCGCTTCTTTGACAACGCACGATATAGCGTTATCACGATTTTAAATGCCATCTATCATATTGGTTTATTGAACATGTTTACTTACTTAAAAACTAAGCTAAGTCCTTACTATGAGTTTTGGATTCTTAATGCGCTGTTGGCAACCCTTATAGGCGCTCGCTACTTCCTGTACTTTCCTGAGGTCCCTTTTGATGGGGTTCAATTCTCATTTGCTGTAACAAGCTTGTTCAGTCACATGAGCCTACTCGCTCTTGTGTTTTGGCTGGTTGGTCTCGTTTTATGCTTCCTGCCATTGAAAGCTAAACGCCCGTTGTTAGCGCTTATTGCTACCATTGCCTTAGTATTTTTGTTTGTAGACACCATGGTATTTGGATTTTATCGATTCCATTTGAACTACCCAGTACTGTCATTGGTCATGTCGGGGCAGATAGTGGAATTCCCACTATCTGCATGGGCAATGCTTGTTGTCGGAATTGCCGCTTTGTTTTGCTTCCAATGGTGGGCGTTAGGCAAAATGGAAGTTGGCCAATTCAGCATCACAAAGAAACTTCGTAAGCTGTTTCTTCCTCTATTTTTTGTAACCACATTAGCAAGCCATGGCATTCATATTTGGGCAGCTGCTACTGCATACCAACCTGTTTCTTTTGTTAACCAATACTTACCACTCTTCTATCCAACCATCGCTAACTCGTTCTTGATGAAGCACGGTTACATTGATAGAGAAGAGCTCGAAAAGAAACAAGCGAAAGCCCCTAAGATGCAAGGGGGACTAAATTATCCTCTTCATTCAATCACTGGTGATAGACCTGAAAAACCAAAGAACATCATGCTAATTCTGATTGATTCTTGGCGTCCAGATACTGTTACTCCGAAATATATGCCTACTGTCTATGGTATGTCTCAAGAGGGACTTTCATTCGACAAGCACTACTCTTCTGGTAATGCGACGCGTATGGGTACGTTTGGACTGTTTTACGGTTTGCCTGGTCCTTATTGGCATCCGATGCTTGCCAACCAACGACCAACGGTGCTGATGGACCGACTGCAAGAGCTCAACTATGAGATCGGGGTGTTTACTTCGGCACACATTGAATCGCCAGAATTCAACAGAACCATATTTGCTCATATTCCAAATTTGCGAATTAGGGGCAAGAGTAAAGGCACGGCGGCAGATCGTGACATCGAGCTGGTCGACGATTGGATGAAGTGGTATGACGTTAACAGTAATAAACCAACTTTCTCATTCCTGTTCTTTGATGCGCCGCATGGTTTCATTTTCCCTGACGATTATGAGCCAAAATTTGAGCCAATGTCGGGACCAAACAATCCGTTTGTTCGCAGTAACGACTCCGACCCAGAGCCAATCTTTAACCGTTACCGAACTAGCACACACTTTGTAGATAGTAAAATCAAAGACGTGGTTGAGAAACTTAAGCAGGCTGGTACTTATGACGACACACTAATTATCGTTACAGGTGATCACGGTGAAGAGCTAAACGACAATGGCCAGAACTTCTGGGGACACAACGGTAACTTCACTGAAGCTCAGGTTAAAGTACCGTTCATCATGTTAGGTTCCGGAGTAGACAAAGCGGCAAATCAGTGGCCAAAGGGCAAACTGACTACGCATTTCGACCTTGTTCCAACGCTAATGAAGAACTACCTAGGTGTCACCAATGATCTTGAAGATTACACTGTGGGCGAAGATCTTTATGGTCAGTTTGTTGATCGACCATACACAATTATCGCAGACTATGGTGATTATGCCGTGGTCTCCGAAGATAAGATCTTCTCACTAAAAGGTAATGGTCTTTACGAAGTGAAAGATGGCAGAAATAGATTGCTGCCGAAACAAGAAATTGATCAAGAGAGAATGCAATACGCCATCGAATTGCTGACTCGATACACCAAATAAAACAGCCACATCAAAGCCCTCTGCACAGAGGGCTTTGTTTTATTCACCGCATATCAATAACTCCGCCGATCCAGCCGCTACGTGGATATTTCCTGTTATTCCATCAACCGATTGTCGGGTTAGAACTGAGTTATACAGTCCATTAAGGTCGACGTTGATTGATTTCGGGCGCGTCGATTTATTGATTAGTACAATCCCCTTCCTACCTCGCTTAAATGCTAAAAGATCGTCATTCGCTTCCAGCAACTCAAACGGTTCACCATGAACTGCGTGGCAAAAGCGTATCACATGAGACAACTTCTGGTCCCTCCAACCTTCGACCCATCTCGGCTCCTCGTTGGTATTTTTGATACCACTAGGGTCGAGATCAGAATAGATAAGAGGTACCCCTCCATCACGAGTTAAGATGTATACCGTCGCAAGCCATTCGTTGGTTTCACTCATTACAAGGTTGCTAAATACTTCATTGTTAGGAATGTCGTGTGTCACGGCAAAGGTTATTGAGCGCTCGTTAGTAAGCGCTTGCCCGAAACAGTATGGGTCAATTAATGCCGTCAAACTTCCGCTTTTAGATTCTAGAGCCTCGTACACCGTTTTGAACAAAGGGAAATCATAAGCTGCTAAGCGAGTTTCTTTCAAATAAGGTTGCAAGAAAAGTTCATACTCTTCTTCCGTCGCTCCGCCATCGGTAATTATCTCACCAAAGACGTGCATGTCTTGAGTTATCTCCTTAGTAAATACCTGCTTTATATGCTCGATGGTCAAGTGTTTAGCAGCATCTATACGAAAACCACGAACTCCGAGATTTTTCATCGCTAAGAGATAAGCTTGTTGCTGCTTGATAACATGAGAACTGGTTCGCAGAGTAGGTAAACCAGGATCTTGCGGGCCGCCTGTTAGTCGACCATTTTGCACTTCCCAACGGTCTTTCCAATTTTCTATCCCAAACGCCTCAACAAAATCATGCTCATCAAACAGTGCTTCATCCAAATCGCCAAATAGCTTTTGCTGTTCGAAATAGGCACGATGCTCGGTATAACTTTGCATGTCACTATTGCTTGGATACTGCAAGTCCAGTCTAGCCGCCGATTCGTTGGCCATATGGTTGAAAACCACATCGATATAGACCCATACGCCCATGTCATTCAATGCCAACATCATTGCTTTGAAGTCTTCCGTATTTCCTAGCTTGTTATCAATAACTCGATAATCCTGAGGTTGATATAGTTGCCACCACTTCACTTCTTTACTACTGCGAAATGACTTCATTGGAGGTGAAACTAATACGGTCTGATACCCAAGCTCCTTTATTTCTTTTGCTCGCTGAGCCACCAGCGCATAAGGCCAATCAAACGCATGTAAAATCACATTGCTTTGGTTATTCGTTGTCTTTGTCATTGGTCCAACCCCTAACCGGGTTCACTACTAATGAACAAAATTATAAGGTTCATACCAGTTAGCAACTCATCCTCAAGGCACTTTCTATTGGTTGAGAGGTTGGGCGTAGCTAAAATAGGCAACGGAATCTTGGGGAAAGCCGACACACTCCCTCAACAGAAATTACATATAACTTACTGAAAAGTATAATATAAAAATCGGATTAGTTCTCTTGTCCGTATTATTAGAAGCTGGAGTCGGTATTTGTAACGAAATGATAGCGTGTGTATAAGCCACCTATGAAGCTGTGAGCTTGCTCACAGCTTGTAGTCATTTTGATTAATGAGCATAGTACGAGTTAGTTTTCTACTACTTTCAACCACTTAATATCATACGCATCAAAAATGATGTTTTGGTGATAGGGCTTTCGCTCTTGGTTAAGCACGTCTTGCACCTCTCTTGAACCCAAAATATCACATATGGATGTTGGAATGGTTTGCCGATGTTCACTGAAGTTACATATAGCCAATAGTCGGTCACCATTAGCTGCCTTTCTGACATAAGCAAAAAGATGAGGCCGATACGTCTCTAGAATTTCCGTTTCCGCCACACCTAACACTGGCAGAGATTGACGAAGCTGAATCATATCTATTAGCTGTTGATGAATGCGACCTCGCGGATCACATTGGTCTTGAGCAATCGCAATGTCTTTTTCCGAAATAGCTGGACGATTAACCCAACGAGTATCATCAACTTTGTGTGGATCGTTAACGTATTGATAGTCATTGAACATCCCGAGTTCATCACCTTGATAAATCAACGGTACACCGCCAATGCTCAAATTGACACTATTTAGCAATCTGACTCGTTTCACAGCAAACTCAATATCTTGCTGATGTCCAGATTGCATCGCTGCTTCCAAACCACATAGCGATGCTAAAGATCCACACACTCGACAATCCCCAGTCTCTGGATTTTCTTGGAATGGGATACCATTGGCAAACGCCCCTTCAAACTTACCTGTATAGAACTGATTGAGAAACTGACGATGGTCATGCCCCTTGATACCCAGCTGATCTGCTACAGCATCATCGAAAGTCCAGCCAATGTCGTCATGACAACGTATATAGTTCACCCAACTGCAATCCGGCGAGATAGCAAAACTTTTCTTTAAAGACGCTGTGAGTAACTTGGTTTCTCTGGTTGCCAAGCTTTCCCACATCAAAGCCATCATCAATGGGTTATAGGATAATTGGCATTCATCTTTATCTATGTATTGAGCGACCTCATCCGGATGAACGATGGCTTCACTCTTAAATAAAACTGATGGAGCTGTGATCTGTAAGCAGAGGTTGAATGCTTGAATCAAAGTATGCGCTTTTGGCAAACTTTCACATTGAGTCCCCTTCTCCTTCCAGATAAACGCTAATGCATCGAGACGTAAGCCATCACAACCTAAGTTGGCCAAAAATAGCATTTCATCAGTGATTGCGTTAAATACTGCTGGGTTACTGTAGTTTAAATCCCATTGAAAGCTATTAAAGGTCGTCCATACCCATTTTTCTACGTCTTCCAACCACGTAAAACTGCCGCGCCTAACTGAAGGGAATATCTCTCGACACGTAGCGTTGTATTCATCAACGTCCCGTTTGTCGTCAAAAAAATAGTAAAACTCTTGATATTGCTCGTCACCAGAACGAGCACGCTTTGCCCATACATGTTCATCTGAGGTGTGGTTAAAGACAAAGTCTAAAACTAGGGCAATTCCAGCTTCGTTAAAGGCATTGGCTAAGGACTTCAGATCCTTCTCTGTACCTAGCTTGGGGTCCACTTTACGGTAATCCGACACAGCATAACCACCGTCGCTATTCCCTTCTGGAGCTAAATACAAAGGCATTAAGTGAACATAATTAATGCCAAGTTGCTCAAAATACGGGATCTTCTCTTTCAGCTTTCTAAAATCACCCGCAAACAAATCAACATAAACTGCCATGCCTAGAACGTTTTCATCTCGAAACCAATTAGGTGTTTTAAGTCGAATCGCATCTTTGTTTTTTAGCTTACGAGAACGCGATGCGAATCCTGCGCAGAGCATTTCTACCAGTTTCTGTAGATAAAGGAAGAAATCATAACGACTGCCATACAAAGCGTAATAGTGCTCAAATAAGGCCGGAAAGTGCTGCTCTAATCTTCCATAAAGATCTTTCTCATCTTTTTTAGTCAATTTAGGTAAGGTGATGGAGTCCATTACCTGCTTGAGTGCCCTCTGGCTTGTCGTGATTCCTTGCATTACCTCACCTTAATCGATTAAGCCTGTACTTAACCAATTATAGAATAAGTTAATTTTCGATATTCGAGTTTTTGTGTGACCAACTTCTTAATCGATTAAGTTCATTGAATAGAAACCAAAAAAAGCGCATCAAAAGATGCGCTTTCCATTAGTGTTAGTTAATTCTAGATCGAGACTTAGAATTTTTTTGGAGCAAAACCTGTCATCACTTTCAGTTTTAGCTCTTTACCAATCTTCGTCATTGGATGCACTACGACCAAGCCTTTTACCGACTTTTTCAGTTTACCCATATCCGCCTGTTCTGCTTTGGTGATCTCACGAGAAAACGGCATATCAAGCAAGCTTTTGCGCTCTTTGTTCATATCGTAGCTCTGCTTGTGCTTAAGCTGAGCAATCTTCTTTGTCAGTTTGTCGATTTCATCGGTAAAGCGAGAGATCAGCTCGTTGTCGCCACGCGATTTGGCACCAGCCAATTTATGATTACACTTATCGAGGCGGTTATTCAGTTTTTGTAGTTCTTGTTTCATGCTCATGGCCGGAACGTTTCCTGTTAATTATTAGCGAATAGCGGTGTTGCGAACTAAGTGCGGTACAAGACCTTGACGACATGCCAACCAAACTTAGTCTTCACTAAATGGGGAACAAGCGTTTCACCACTAAAACAAACTTTGTCAAATTGAGGCACCATCTGTCCCTTACGAAATTCACCTAAGTCGCCGCCTTTTTTACCAGAAGGGCAAGTGGAGTACTTTTTAGCAAGAGTCTGAAACTTAGCGCCTTTTTTCAGCTGTTTGATGATATCTTCAGCTTGTTCTTTATGTTTCACTAAAATGTGAAGTGCTGCCGCAGTTCTTGCCATTAGTTGTCTACCCTTTTTAGCGTCTATGGGATGATGGAATGCGCAGAGTGTAATAGAAAATGAGATACAAATCACGTTTACTTTTCAAGCGACTAAACTTTTTTCTTTCCCGGCCGCATTAACTTTTGATAATAAAGTTTATAAAATCAATCTATTGGCTTATAGAGTAAGAACTCAAATGAATACTAGCATCAGTAAAGCGAACCAATCACAGGGCATGTTACTGTTTACCCTCAACTTGCAAAAGCAACGTTTTGCCATTGGCACGCTAAAAGTGCGAGAAATCGTTCCTTTCTTACCCACTACGCAAATTCCCTATTCTCATCAACATGTCGTTGGCACTGTCAGCATTCGAGGCCTTACCGTCCCCGTTATTGATATGGCAGCTGCAATTGGTTTTAGACCTATCGCACCAGAGGAACACGCCAACACCTACTTAGTGGTTACCGATTGCCTGAGAACCGTTGTAGCGTTTATGGTTCGAGATATTGATAAAATAATCGAGTGCGACTGGAAGTCCATTGAGCCAGCCCCCGATAGTGCAGGTAGAAATGTATTTGTTACTGGGGTCACTCGATTTGAAGATCATATAGTTCAACTACTAGACGTAGAACTATTACTATCCAAAATCTATCCACAGTACGCCGATACCAAGATCCCAATGTTGACAGACGTCCAGCGCGAAAGAATCAAGTCGCTGAACATTCTGCTGGTTGACGACTCTTCCATCGCGCGCAAACAGTTAGGTGATGCGCTTAACAACATCAATATCCCTTTCGATATCTGCCGAGATGGCAATAGCGCCCTTGAGTTTATGCGCGTTAAAGCAAAGCAAAATGATGCTATCGATATATTAGTCAGTGACATTGAAATGCCCGGTCTTGATGGTTACGAACTGGCTTTCGAAGTTCAAAATGACCAAACACTCAGTCACGCCTACCGCATTTTACACACCTCGCTTTCAAGCGAAATGTGCACGGAGCGTGCTCATCAAGTTGGTGCCCACGAAGCGCTAGTTAAGTTCAATGCAGGTGAATTGATTGAAGCTATGTTGAGAGGGGCGGAGAACCTAACTGCGAATTGAAGTTCCCCTTCAACCAGTAGTTAAGCTGAAAGGGATAATGGACTTATTTACCGTCGTAGTTATTGTTTGGCGCAAATGAAAACCCTTGACCACCGATAGAAGCTTCATACATTAAGCCGCCCTTAGTCATGGTAAATACTGCCATGCCATTAATGTAATTCGCTTTAGTCTGCTTGTCTCCAGCCTGTGCCCCTACACCTGTTGAACCAGCTTGCGCACTAGCGCCCACCGTTAAAGCAACAGCAGATGCCTGAGCACCAAATTCAAAACTGCCGCTTGTAAATGAGTAGTAGTCTGCTTTGCTTTCGAAGAAAACGATTTCGCTATAAGCCTGTGCGCCTAATTGAAGTCCAATGCTAAGCTGCGCTAACGTTGAATCACCAACGTGAACGCCTTGGCGATACACTTGCCCTTCACCGTAGGACCCACCAATTCCAAAACCACCCTTACCAACGGTTGGAAATATTGCATAACCATACGCATCTTTGAAAAATGGGTGCGTTGCATCTGCTTGCTTGAATTTATTTAACGTAGCTTCATATTTACTACTATTATCGCTAGCAGAAACTGCTTGGTCTTTTTCTTTAACCACTTCAGTTCCTTCTGTGACACTTTGACCATCTTTCTGAGGTGCTTCTGAAGCATAGGCTTGGGGGATGATGGTAATAAACGCAGCCAGTAGATAAGGCCTAATTCTAACTAACATACTCTTTCCTTTCTCGAGTAAGATTTTGTATTTTGACGACAATTTTCATCATTAGTTCACCCTATAACGCACTCATCAATAGATCAATTCCTTCACAGCATGTTTTGCACCTAAAGCAAATAGAATCTACACTGTTGCCATATCGAGTCGAGTAATAACTTAATGAATCCTATGATAAAGAAGCTGCTCATCAATCTAATTTTGATATTAGTCGGCGTTCCGATTCTGTTAGTCGTATTCCTTAAGTTTCTTAATCCGCCAATTTGGGGATGGAAAGTAGCTCGTACCCTATTTCCACCGGAAGGTTATCCAACACAAACCCACCACACATGGGTCCCTCTATCTCAGATAAACCCTAACATGCCGCTCGCAGTAATTGCGTCAGAAGATCAGAATTTCCCTAATCATATTGGTGTGGATTTTGGAGCCCTTATAAGTGTTTTGGCAGAGAGTGGTAGCCCGTCTCGCGGCGCGAGTACCATTACTCAACAAACCGCAAAAAACGTGTTGTTATTTCCAAGCCAAACTTACATTCGAAAAGCTTATGAACTCTATATTGCATTACTGCTCGAGCTCATTTGGGGTAAAGAGCGCATTATGGAAGTGTATTTGAACGTTATCGAATTTGGCCCGGGTATTTATGGTGTAGAAGCAGCCAGTCAATATTACTTTGGTATCAGTGCCAACAGATTAAGTAAAGTCCAAGCAGCTCAACTCGCAGTAGTGCTGCCCAACCCTTATCGAATTAAGCCGACACCTATGTCAGATTACGTTAACAAGCGGACACTCTGGGTAGTAAGTCAGATGAATAACCTAGGATATAATTCAATTAACTATCAATAGTGTCCATTTGTTTCGTTCCACTAGCGTAGCGTCTGATTTGGCTCATTAGAAGAACGGCTGCCATCAGCAACGCAGATGCAATATAGAAACTTCCCAGAGTCATTTGGCTAGTTACCCAGCGTTCAACCAAATACCCACCAAATACACCAGCTATCACCATTTGAATTGAGCCGGATAACGCCGACACTGCACCCGCGTTTTCTTTATGAGGACCAAGTAACAAAGCAATGGAAATCGGAAACGACAACCCTTGAGCAACAGTGAGCCAAGTAAAAGCGAACACAAGGTTAAATACCGTCATCTCAGTCATTAACAACCACAAACCCGATAACGACATAATGGTAATGGCGAGGAACAAAATCCAGTTGTTAGAAAAATACCGATTGAGGATATTGAGCGATACGCTTCCCATCATAAGACCTGCTGATGGGATAATCATTACCGTTCCATATTCTGCCGCAGTTAAACCAAGCTGATGCTGCATTAAGAATGGGAATAAACTTAAAGAGACAACTGCACCTAGGTAACTGATCCAGTTGTAACTTGCGCTGCCAATCACTTGAGGGTTAACAATTAACTTTGAATAGCCATGGATCACTTCTGTCACTTTGAATTTACGAGGCTTATAAGGCAAGGTTTCCGGCAAGATGAACCAGCCAAGCGTGAAGATAGCGACCAAATATACCAAGACGAAAACAAACACTGCTTCCCAGCTTAAGTGAAATGCAATCCAGCCACCAAAGACAGGGGCCATAATAGGCATAACCGAAGCCGTCACCGAAATATAAGACAGCGCCTTGGTAAGTTGTTTTCCGTCATAGCTATCACGAAGTACACTTCGTCCCAACACGGAAGCACTACCGGCTCCGAGTCCTTGAAGCAATCGACCTACTTCTAACGCGGTAAAGTGTTCATTTAAAGCAATACACAGCAGTGTTCCGACTAGGTAAACTCCTTGACCAAGGATAAACACGGGACGTCGGCCAATAGCATCGGACAAAGGACCATAAAAGAGTTGAGAAAGTCCAAAACCAACCAAAAACAGTGTCACGAGCATCTGAACATCCGCATGTCCAATCGATAGGGCTTCGCTAATAAGTGGAAGTGAAGGTAAGTAAATGCTCACGCCTACTTGACCCGTTGCGATGATCATCATCGCGAGCAACATAGGTGTTTTATTAAAAGATTTATTGTGTTTTCTATTCATACACACATTCTATATTGCGTATGAATCATTGATAATACACTATAAAGGAAACAGAATACGTCCTAACAGGAAACAATCTCGGAGCGCATATGGATTGGATATCGTGTATTAATACTTACATTCGTGTCGTCGAAGAAGGCAGTTTCAATGGTGCAGCCAGAAGACTTAATACTACTAGTTCAGCCATCAGCAAACGCGTCCACTGGCTTGAAGAACGTATCGGTGTCCAACTTCTAAAAAGAACCACTCGCTCTGTCACCCAAACAGAAGCAGGTGCGCTTTTCTATCAACGCTCAAAAGATTCTCTTGATAGGTTTCAGTCCATCATTGACGAGACTCGCTCGGTCAATGAAACACCGGCAGGATTGTTAAAAATAGGCGCAACCATCGCCGTCGGCTCCAAATTTCTGGTTCAGTATTTAAACGACTTTCTGACGCAATATCCTGACATTCGAATTCAGCTGACCACTACAATTCCCGGTCAGCTTCCAGATACCAACCTAGATGTATTTATTAGTCGCGAGCTCGAAACACTCAATAGTCTTAGTATGAGACAAACTTCATTATTTGAGCAGCGAATCGGCTTTTATGCTGCGCCTTCCTACATCAGAGAGTTTGGCGCTCCTCAATCTATTGACGAGCTCAAGCAACATAACATCCTTATTTGGGGTGAGCGTCCACAACGAGAATACAAGATATCCAAAACACAACGTGTCATGCTGTCAGGAAACTTTGCGACCACTAACCCAGAAGCATTGTTTTATGCCGCTAAAAATGGGATGGGGGTATTAATCAGTAACGACGTTATGATCAAAGAAGACGTCAAGTCTGG
The DNA here is from genome assembly GCF_023716845.1 of Vibrio sp. SCSIO 43133. Classification (NCBI taxonomy): domain Bacteria; kingdom Pseudomonadati; phylum Pseudomonadota; class Gammaproteobacteria; order Vibrionales; family Vibrionaceae; genus Vibrio; species Vibrio sp. SCSIO 43133. The sequence continues at coordinate 22,676 of NZ_CP068025.1, read as the reverse complement.
CGCTTTAGTTAGAGTTCTGCCCGAGATCCAAGCTTTGGATTCTACCGTCTACGCCTATTACCCTAAACTGGATTATGAGCATACGAGAACCAAACTATTTTTGGACTATATCAAAATGCGTTTGGCTCAGTCGAACGAGGAAGGGTAAAGCAATGGAAAAATCGTAAGCACTACCCTGCTCTATATCAATAAAAAGAAAGCAAGCTCCATTTTGGTTCAAGATGCGCGAGTAAAGTGCATCTTTGTTTTTTTCAGAGTCCTATCTAGTACGCCGATGGCCAAAGACAAACAGAAGAAGAACCAAACGAGTTGACCAGCAATAACTAACCAACTGTTTTTCCATTCAGATGCTGTGTAAACAATGAGTTGCATCCCGAAAAAATAAGCCATGATGCTCAAGAAAACCAAGGCAATAAACCCGAACACCATCAACAATGTTATCCATTTAGGCATAATTAAACTCCAATAAGTAATGAAAAATCCAAATATTCCTTATTGTCCTGCATAAATAGATCCACTTTAATTGTGGTTAATTTCTTGTTCAGTTATTTCGAACTTCTCTCTCAAATTTAGTGACTTTTCAGACACGCTTCGTCTGATTAAACTGGACGCATTGTTTAGGAAGCGAAGGTGACTTCCCCATAAAAGGATAACGATATGTCGAAAACTCTTGTTCTAAAGTCCAGCATTCTAGGTGATTACTCTCAATCAAATCAGATCATTGATCAAGTTATTGAAGGTAAATCCGAAGTGATCATTCGTGACCTAGCCACTAATCCAGTACCAGTATTGAACATGGAAGTGGCAACAGCTCTTCGCAGCAATGGCGAAGACTTAACGCCAGAACTTCAGGAGGTTGTCAAACTTTCAGACCACCTCATTGAGGAACTCAAGAGCGCAGACAAAGTGATTATTGCGGCACCGATGTACAACTTCATGATTCCAACCCAGCTTAAGAACTATTTTGATCTTATCGCCCGTGCTGGCGTAACGTTCACCTACACTGACACCGGACCTGTTGGTCTTATCCAAGGGAAAGAAGTGGTGGTATTGACTACTCGTGGTGGCATTCACAAAGATACACCTCGCAACAGTATGAATGATTATCTTGCTACGATTTTAGGCTTCCTTGGTATGACGGATGTGGAATTCATTTATGCCGAAGCGCTAAACATGGGTGATGAACCTGCCGCAGAAAGCCATGCATCTGCACTAGAATCTCTGAGCGCATTAGTCTAACCGTTCTTGGTGAGTCAATAGAGCAAATACAACGCGAATTGTACTCACCGCTTTTGTTTCTCGCACTCCTTCCCCTTGCTTCCATACAAACCTATGACACTTCTCCACAGATATAACTATACGCCTGTGCAATAATTTATTTATCAATGAATTGGAGGAGCCGTGTTGGTCGTTTTTTTCTGCTTTTGTCTAAGCGCGTACTACTTAGTCGCCTTTCCGGGGGGTGTTCACGCCTACCGCAAAGGGGCGTTGAGTTGGGGAGATGCGTTTTTGCCTCTAATGGTCTTCGCTGCTTGGTCTGTACTGGCAGTGTTTGGCGTAGGTGCACAGAGCTTGGGAAACTTGATAGAGGTTATCTTGCTGCTCATTGCAGCCGTTTGTATTTTCTATATTCGACTGATTTACGTTCACAGATATCCGAGTAACCGCCTGCATTCGCTCTATATGATGTATCTGATTATCACTGTGGTAGTTATTCTAACCCGTATTTTCTTTCCGCATATGATGGAATAGCACTGAGGATAGTATTAATCATTATTAATACTCTTAGAAACGACGTTCTAACAGCCATTCGTTATGGTAACTCATCACTTATTTCATATTGATTTACCATGAAACGTCTTTTCGCTCTTGCTATCGCCATACTCGCTGCCTATGCCTTATTGAGTCCCAGTCATTATGTGACCAACCCTTGTCCTCAATCTCACTTTGAGCCCACTTCAAAGTCATTTGATGATGTTCACTTCCAGCAGTTGATCAAGCAAGCACAATCTTGTTCGTCTTGCTCAAAAAGTCACACCTAGAATTGATATAAAACCCCGTAAAAAAAGGGCGCTCGAACTAGTCGATACGCCCTCCCAAAACAGTGCAAATTATCAACAATCCGTCAGTTCAAGCTCACTTCTACATCCGATTTAATGGTACTGGAACAAGCCAGCACAAATCCATTAGCTTTCTCTTCTTCAGTCAACGTTTCATAGCTGGTAGAGTCTACTTGGCCAACTTTCACCTTACATTTGCATGAACCACAAATACCACTGCGGCAAGCTGCAATAACCGGCACGCCTCCCTTCTCTAAGGCATCAATTAACAAGGTTCCCTTATCAGCATCAAGCTCAACGCCAAAGTCAGGCACCGCTACTTTTACAACGCCCTCTTCCATGTCTACCGTAACATCAGTCGGCGTAAAACTTTCTTGATGGAACTCAGACATATCAAAATTGGCTTGCTCTAGGGAAGATTTGACTACCTCCATAAAGCCCGTTGGACCACACAAATAAACGGTGCGTTCATGAAAGTCAGGAATTAACGACGTTAGCCATTCAAGATTTATCAAACCTTGCGGAAAGTCTGTGCCAGAATTGTCTTCAAGCAACATTTTTAGTGCGAAGTTATCGACCGTTTGGTTAAGCTCAACCAACCTATCAAAGTAAATTGCATCTTGTTTGCTCTTCGCAAGATGGAGAAATTCGATATTGACATCTGCACCGTCCACAAGCCATTGATCGACCATGGACATGACAGGTGTGATACCACATCCCGCGCTGATCATTAGGACTTTGTTTTTGGGCTGACAGTCAATATTATTGAAATGACCAAGCGGTGCTAACGCTTCTACCTGAGCACCAACTTCAAGCTGCTCAACAATATGGTTTGATACCAAACCGCCTGCGACGCGCTTCACTGTGAATTTAAGCGTTTTACTCCCCGGTACTGAACTAATTGAATAAGCTCGATACGCCCTACTGCCGTTAATATCAAAGCCAAGCGATGAGAATTGACCCGGTTTGAATTGAAATTCAGTCTCGCCGGACTTTGAAGCAAGTTCAAACGATACCGAATCTGGTGTTTCAAACCACTTATTAGTACATGTCAGCTCTATCGTATCTGATTGGGACCATGCCATTACATCATTCCTCTGAGTAAGAAATGGCGTCTTAAACGCCATTTCTAGTACTTTTTTACGCTGCCAAAATCGTCTTTAAGTCGTTTTCTACGGTAGAAATACCGCGCATATCAAACTTCTCTTGTAGGATGCTAAGCAGGTTATCTGTAAGGAATGCAGGAGCCGTTGGGCCGGTATAGATGCCTTTAACGCCTAAAGCAAAGAGTGTCAGCAAAATGACAATCGCTTTTTGCTCAAACCAAGATAGGACGAGAGTCAGTGGCAATTCGTTAATGCCACAATCAAACTCATCAGCAAGCGCTAATGCCAATTGGATAGCAGAGTAAGCGTCATTGCACTGACCCACATCCAATAGGCGAGGAATACCATTGATGTCACCAAACTGGTTTTTGTTGAAGCGGAACTTGCCACACGCCAGCGTCAGAATAACACTATCTTCCGGAGCTTGAGCTGTAAAATCGCTGTAGTAACTACGCTCTGCCTTGTCGCCATCACAACCACCAACCAAGAAGAAATGCTTGATTGCGCCCGCTTTCACCTGTTCGACGACTGCTGGTGCTGCTTGCATTAGCGCATTGCGACCAAACCCAACCGTGATCATGTGTTCAATTTCGTCGTGCTGGAAGCCGTCTTGTGCAAGTGCACATTCAATCACTTGACTGAAATCGTCCCCTTCAATGTGCGCCACACCTGGCCAACCTACAATGCTGCGCGTGAACAGACGGTCCGCGTATTGACCGACATTAGGATTCAACAGGCAGTTAGACGTCATTACAATCGCACCAGGGAAGTTGGCAAACTCTTTTTGCTGGTTCTGCCATGCGCTGCCATAGTTACCAACTAAATGAGGGTACTTCTTAAGCTCTGGATAAGCGTGAGCTGGGAGCATCTCACCATTAGTGTAGACGTTAATGCCTTTTCCTTCTGTTTGTTGAAGGATTTTCTCTAAGTCATGAAGGTCGTGACCAGACACTAGAATGCAGTGGCCTTTTACCGTTTTAACGTTAACTTGAGTCGGCTCAGGGTGACCGAAGGTTTCCGTTTCACCTTTATCTAGCATTTCCATGATCTTGTAATTCATAAGACCAATTTGCATCGAGGTATTCAGTAATGGCTCCAAATCGACAGGATCAGTACCTAACCAAGCCATAATTTGGTGATACTCACCATAGACCGCTTCATCTTTTTGAGAGAGTACACGAGCATGCTCAAGGTAGGCGGCTGCACCTTTAAGACCATAAAGACAGAGTAAACGAAGGCCAATCACGTCTTCATGTAGACTATCGTGACCACGGTTTACCGCTGCAGTTGGAGCAAATTCTAATAGCGCTTGTTTTGTAGTTGGTAAGTCAAACTGAGCTGCAGGAGAAAGTTCATCAATCGCGATACCTTGTACTAGAGAGGCAGCTTGAACTTGTTCTTGAAGACGCGCTTTATATGTTGCAGCCAGATTGGCGAGCTCGATGATGCGTTCAGGGTCGAAGTTAACGTTAGTTAGCGTAGAAAAGAATGCTCTAGGCGCCCATTGGTCGATTTCTTGGTCTACGATACCAAATTTACGACCCTGATCGGCCCAGAATGAAACCCCTTGAAGGGTATACACTAATACGTCTTGTAGGTCAGAAACTTCAGACGTTTTGCCACACATACCTTGAGTATAAGAACACCCTTTAGCAACAGGGGTTTGAATAGTTTGTTCGCATTGAATACAGAACATAATGAGGACTCCAGTATTTTAATTCGTGCCTTGGTACTTTGCCAAAGCTGATTATTCCTGAAGTCTCTATAGCATAACGTGTGCCAATTTTTATCTTATTGTAATTAAAGACTTTTAACACAAAAATCACAATTAAAACAGTCATTTAGACCTAGACCACGATCACAACATTAAAACACACCTGAGTCATTATGACCTAAATTACATCAAGAAAACGATTCTCCATTTCAACTTCTTGAAGTTTCATTAGTTTCAACGCGGTTTTCATATGTTTCTGCATGACTTTATACGCCATTTCAGAATCACCAACTCTCAATGCCTCAATTAATGAAAGTTGGCTATCTATACCTGTGCGCCAGAGATCGTAATTTTCTGGCTCATATAGCTTCTTGTAGATTGTCATATCTGACAACATTTGAGCAGTAAAACGGATAACCAGTTTTAGTAACTCATTGGAGGAAAAACTTGCCAAAATACGATGGAATTCAATCGACGCTAAGTGATGCTCTCGCTCTTCATAAATATCACGAGGAGGCTCAGCATACAATTTGGTTTGGTCCTTTAGCTCTTTGAGCTGATTCGACGTTAGTTTACCCGCTAAACTGGCGGCAAGTTGGGGCTCTAATGCGAGACGTAGCTGATACAAATCTTCAATTGAAGTCTCCTTGAAGAATAGATAATTACTCAGCAACATTTGCGCTTTTTCTTCAGAGACTTCGGAAACGAAGACACCACCTTTGGGACCCGTTTTTGTCTGCAATAGCCCCTGAGCGTCTAATAGTCGCATCGATTCGCGCACTGTGCTTTTTGAGGCGTCAAACATTTCCATCACTTCCACTTCATTAGGAAGTCTATCTCCTGGCTGAAGCTTCTGTTCCACAATCCATTTTTTAATCGCTGACGCTACGTTTTCGGTTCGTCGTTTTTTGACGGTCAAAAGACACCTCTATTTTTACTCGATTTCAATGTCTACGGTAACTGAAACTCCCTGTCGGGTGAAGCAGTTACCTTAAAACACAAGGTTATCAGCTCTCAATATCGTTACAAATCATACTCACAAAAGCGACGACATCGATTGCATTTATCATGATAAATAGTGTATTTTGCCAATTTATCATGATAAATAAGTAAACGCAGCATCAAAAACGAGAATAAATATGACCATTGCATCCACTTCATCACTAGCTTGGGATTGGCTTGAGCAACTAGCAAAATGTTCTGAGACAACCAACCCTGATGTAGAAGGCGTAACCCGTCTTTGTGCCACAAAAGAACATAAAGAGGCCATCAATCTACTTAAGCAATACATGATGGAGTCAGGCATGTCAGTGAGAATGGACAATGCCGCCAACCTAATTGGCCGATACGCCAGCGCGGAATCAAACGCAAAGACTCTCATCTTTGGTTCACATCAAGACACCGTTCCTAATGGTGGTAAGTACGATGGAATTTTGGGAGTCGTTGCCCCACTCGCTCTCGTTCACCACCTGAACCAGCAAGATATTCAACTTCCGTACAACATTGATGTCATCGCCTTTAGTGATGAAGAAGGCACTCGCTTTCAATCAACACTACTCGGCTCGAAAGCCATTTCCGGTATTTTCGACCCTGCAATGCTCGACGCTAAGGATCCACAAGGGGTATCGCTGCAAGACGCACTTCACGACTTTGGTTGTGAGACACAGCAAATAGAAAATGATGCCTACGACGCAGAAGAAGTCATTGGTTTTGTTGAGCTGCACATAGAACAAGGCCCACAGCTTGAAGCCGAACAACTGCCAGTCGGTGTTGTATCCGCTATCACTGGGATAGAAAGACATACCATAACCATTCATGGCAAAGCGGGACATGCTGGTACTGTTCCAATGCACAACCGCCAAGACTCTCTTGTCGGCGCTGCAAGTGTAATCAGCACTTTTGATGCCCTGTGTAAAAGTGATAGAGATCTCGTTGGCGTGATAGGAAAAATAGAAAACTACCCTAACGGCGTGAACGTCATCCCACAGAAAACGCATATTACCGTTGAACTTCGCTCTCCTATTGATGAGAAGCGCCGTAAAGCAAGAGCGACATTTTTAGCGTCTATTCAGCAACAACTTAACGCACTCAATCTCAGTTACGACCATACTCAGACCTATGAGCAACAAGCCGTTCAATGTTCAAAGGCCCTGTCAGATAAGCTAACTCAAGCTATCGAAACCTGTGGTATTAAACCGAAAACCTTATTCAGTGGAGCTGGTCACGATGGCCTCGCGGTCAGCTCTCTAACCGACATCGCAATGCTGTTCATGCGATGCACTGATGGCGTAAGTCATCATCCTGACGAAGCGATTACTCAGGAAGACTTACAAGCATCTTTACAAGTACTAAAAGAATTCTGCCTAGCGATATAAAAACGTAAAGAATCAACCTAGAATCAAACTATGGAGAATATTGGACATGGAAATGACCAATCAGATTGACACAACATCGAAACGCCCCTGGTACAAGTCAATGCCAGACCCTATGGTCTTAATTTTTGGCATTTTGGTGGCAACTTACTTGCTCACATTTATCGTTCCAGCAGGCGTATTTGAAAGGGCCGTTGTTGATGGAAAAACAACGGTAGTTCCTGAGTCGTTTACGTATCTTCAAGATGCACCATCGGTGCATTTCTTTGATATTTTCGTCGCCATTCCGAAAGGTTTGATTAGTGCAGCACCTTACCTGTTCATTGTGTTTATCGCTGGTGGGTTGTTCCATATTCTGCAACGTTCCGGAGCATTAGAAAATGCTATTGGTGTCGCAGTAAATCGCGTAGGAGTAGAAAACCGTAACCTAATAATCACTATTGGTACGTTTATTTATGGTTTCTTCGGTGTTGCGGTTGGTTTTGAAAATAACATTGCGTTGGTCCCAGTCGCTGTTTTGATTTCCGCGGCGGTCGGTTATTCAAGCCTAGTAGGTACCGTAATGGCAGTGGGTGGTATCGGTGTCGGTTTTGCTTTGTCACCTATTAACCCATATACCGTAGGTGTTGCTCAAGGTATTGCAGAACTGCCTACTTTCTCTGGCGCTGGCCTGCGTACCGCTCTTGTTATCGCCTCGCTGGCTCTTCTTTCACTCTTTATCTGCAAGAAAGTCACCAAAATGGACTTTGTAGAACAAGATGACTCCGCCGGGCTTAAGAAAGATCTTAGCGAATACTCGATGAATCGAGAGAACAAGCTCACGCTTGCTGCTTTTGTTGCAGGCCTTGGTGTGATGCTTTATGGTGTTTTCGCCAATGGTTGGTACATCAATGAGATTGCAGGTTTATTCCTGCTCATGGCGATTGTTATCGGTATCATCAACAAAATGAATGCTAACCAAATCGTCAAGGAAATGATGGTTGGTGCATCAGGTGTAACCGCAGGTGCCTTGGTAATCGGTGTCGCGGCATCCATTCAGGTGATTCTGGATCAAGCACAGATCATCGACACTATCGTTAATGCACTTAGCTCTCTAATCCAAGATATGCCAATTGCGATCTCTGCGATCGTAGCCAGTGTCGTGCAAGGTATTATCAACTTGTTTGTTCCATCAGGTTCAGGACAAGCAATGGTAACTATGCCGATTCTAATTCCTGTTGCTGATTTGGTAGGAATGAGTCGTCAGCTGATGATTACTGCATTCCAAGTTGGCGATGGTTTAACCAACCTAATTGTTCCAACATCGGGCGGTACTTTAGCTATGCTGGCATTGGGACGAGTTTCTTACGAGCAATGGCTTAAAGCCATTATGCCATTCATGCTTATGGTATACGGACTAAGCTGGGTCGCACTATTCATTGGCCAATTAATCGGCTACTAACTTCAATTATAAGTGGAGGCACTGCGCCTCCCATTTCCAGAAGACTATGACAATATCTCTATTACATTTTAATCCATTAACCGGAACCTCAGCGTCCATTACTGCGACAGGAGGTCCTTGCGTTGGCGGATATGTCAATCATTCTTGGCGCTCCGTTGGTGCATGTGCTACCCAAGGGTTATTTACCAATCCTTGGTATGCAGACTTTGCCAAAAACAAATTACAGCAAGGTACTTCCGCCAGAGATATTATCAACGAACTGACTGCGTTAGACTCAAGACATAGTCAACGACAATGTCTTGTTATGGACCAAAACGGAGCATCCGCTGCGTTAAATGGCAGCGACAATATTGCCTACATTGGCCACCTTAGCTATCCAACTATTGCAGTGGCAGGCAATATGTTAGAGGGACATCAAGTCTTAGAGCAGTTCAGTCGAGTATTTATTGAACAAACGGCCATAAACTCCCAAGCGGTATTGGAGCACATTGAGGCCCCTCAATATAAACCAGACTATGAAGCAACTTTGCCCGATGCGCTTATTAGCGCTTTAGAAGCGGCCTTATCAGCGGGTGGAGACAAACGAGGTACAGTTTCTGCTTCATTGCGTATTGAATTTGCGCATTTCGCACCGATCGACATCCGCATAGATTGGGCAAAGGCCGACCTTATCGAAGAGCTTCGCTTTGTTCTGGCTAAAGTACGAGAAAGCAGCTTTCAAGCGTTTTTATCTGAGCTCCCTCGACAAGTAGACCATTAAATCTTCTGGTGTCAGAAGTGTGACATCACTTCTGACACACTTATTATTCAACTAACTTCTCAAGCGCTTGTTATAGCTTAACGATATTGCTAATGTAGACGCATATAACAAAAACAATGGGTTCCAAGTGAACGCTGTCAGCTTTAACAACGTCGATAAATGGTTTGGGGAATTCCAAGCTCTCTCAGCAATTAACCTCGAAGTCCTCCAAGGTGAAATTGTCGTAATCTGCGGCCCTTCAGGCTCAGGAAAGTCCACATTAATCCGCTGCATTAACGGATTAGAGCAATACAATAATGGTGACATCCAAGTATTGGGACAAGCTATCAACTCTAGTGGAATAAAGCCCGGACAAGTTGGTATGGTATTCCAGCACTTCAATTTATTTCCACACCTTACTGTGTTAGAAAATCTCACCCTGTCGCCTATTCGCACACTCAAGCTATCTAAAAAAGAGGCCACATCTCGTGCACTCGAAATGCTTGAGCGCGTGAAAATCGCCGAGCAAGCGAACAAGTACCCTTCTCAACTGTCTGGTGGTCAGCAGCAAAGGGTAGCAATAGCGCGCTCTCTTTGTATGAAGCCTGACATATTGCTGTTCGATGAACCGACTTCAGCGCTCGATCCTGAGATGATCAGTGAAGTGCTCAATGTGATGGTTGAGTTGGCAGAAGAAGGGATGACCATGCTTTGTGTTACTCATGAAATGGGCTTCGCCAAACGTGTGGCAGACAGAGTAATCTTTATGGATGAAGGACAAATTCTAGAATCCGCTCCGCCGAGCCAGATTTTTGATAATCCGCAACACCCTCGAACAAAAGCCTTCTTAGATAAGATCTTAAATCACTGATGATATTAAAGATTATTAAGCCAGTTCTATCGGCATTGATACAGATCGCATTAGTCACTGTCGCGCTTGTTTGGCTGCTCGATAGCGGAGCCCAAGCGATGGGCTATCGCTGGCAATGGGAACGCGTACCCGATTACCTCGCCTTTTATGAAGATGGACAGTGGTGGCCCGCTGAGCTGCTTGAAGGACTTGTCGTAACACTCAAAATCAGTGGACTAGCGCTCGTTTTCACCTTGTTGTTTGGACTCATTACTGCCTTACTTAAAACATCAAACTCAGTCGTTGGTCGTGGCATAGCTCATTGTTATGTCGAAGGGATTCGAAATACACCACTACTTGTTCAAATCTACCTGCTTTACTTTGTGTTTGGTCCAATTATAGGTCTTGATCGTTTTTCTACTGCCGTGTTCGCGCTGGCTTTATTTCAAGGTGCTTATACAGCTGAGATATTGCGAGCAGGCTTAAACAGCATCCCTAAAGGGCAATTCGAAGCCTGCCGCTCAGTAGGCTTGTCGCGATTCTACACCTATTACGATGTGATACTGCCTCAAGTCGTGAGACGCACTGTCCCTCCACTCACCAATGAAATCGTATCGCTAATAAAAAACTCATCCATCGTCAGCGTTATGGCTATTTTCGATTTAACCACAGAGGGTCGCAACATCGTTTCAGAAACGGCCATGCCTTTTGAAATTTGGTTTACCGTGGCTGCTATTTATTTAGTACTAACACTTACGTTATCCGCTTTATCCGCTTGGTTGGAGCATCGCTTAAACCAATCGCAATCAATTTAACTTAAATCGCAATCAAGGAGTCAGACTATGCAAGGAAAACTCAAAAACATAATTAGAGCCATCACTACCGTTGCTATCGGTATGGCGGTGTCTCTAGGTGTCGCTGCCAGTGACACTCCAAACCTCGACAAGATCAATGAACGAGGCACGCTACGCGTTGGTATGTCCACCTTTGTTCCATGGGCTATGCGTGACAAACAAGGTGATTTAATTGGTTTTGAAATCGATGTTGCTAAACGCCTCGCAGAGGACTCAGGCTGGAAAGTAGAATTTGTACCCACTGCCTGGGACGGTATTATTCCAGCTCTATTGGCGCAAAAATTTGATGTGATCATCGGAGGTATGTCGATCACACCAGAGCGTTCTATGAGTGTTCTCTTCACTACACCTTACTCTCATTCAGGGGTTCAAATTGCCGCGAGTAAGAAACTTGCAGAAGGCTTCTCGACCATTGAAGACTTCGATTCTCGTCGAGTTAAGATCGCAGCAAGACGAGGCGCCTATACGGTTCAAGTTGCTCGTGAAACCTTCCCTAAAGCCAAAGTCTTACAATTTGACGATGACGCCCAAGCGTTTCAAGAAGTACTTAACGGTAACGCGCATGCAGTGATCGCATCTAGCCCTAAGCCAGAGCATGAAGCAATTAAACACGCCAATGCCCTGTTTATTCCGTTTAGTGAGCGTTTATCAAAAGGTAACGAAGCATTTGCAGTGCGCTTGGGTGAAGAGGACAAAAAAGCATTCTTTGATCAGTGGATTCAGGCTCGTACCGATGATGGTTGGCTAAAAGACCGCTATGAGTACTGGTTCTCTACTCTTGATTGGCAAGATCAAATCGCTGGCGGACAGTAAATATTATGATGAACACCGACTCAACAAGCCGTAAATATCGCGATAGTGCAATGAAAAAGAAGTGGCGCTTATCCACTTTGGATCTTGTTCTTATTGCCGTGCTGGTTGTACTACTAGCATGGCTCGGCTATCGCTCTTCCATCGGTATTAATTACCATTGGCGATGGTCTCAGGCTTTTGAGTTGGTGTTTACTCCCACTAGTAATGGTGGACTGCCCTACTTCGTTCAAGGCGCTATCTCGACATTGCGCCTTAGTATTTGGGGTATGCTCTTGGCGCTTTCCCTAGGCACTCTACTTGGACTAGCGAAGCACTCAAATATGGTGTTTTTGCGGGTTCCGGCAAATATCTTTATTCAGCTAGTAAGGAATATTCCACCACTCGTATTCATATTTATTTTCTATTTCTTCATTTCCAATCAGCTAATTCCATTACTGGGGTTATCTGAATTACTTCGTGGTAGCAGTAGTGAAATCAGTGGCTGGCAATCCTTCTTATTCGGGCCCCAATCACTGTGGGAGAACTTGCTATCCGGCGTAATATGCATAGGTCTGCTTTCCTCAGCCTATGTCGCTGAAATTGTCAGAGCAGGGCTTAACGCTATACCAAAAGGTCAGTGGGAAGCTGGCCAATCATTAGGTTTGTCTACATGGCATCAATATCGTGATGTTATTGCCCCTCAAGTGCTTACTACTATAAGCCCCGCTTTAGCCGGTCAAGCTATATCCTTAGTCAAAGACACCTCGATTGTTTCACTGATCTCGATACAAGAGATGACATTTGTTGGCACTGAAATCGCTAATTCATCTGGATTGATATTTGAGATCTGGTTAATCGTGGGTCTGTGCTACTTTTTGCTCTGCTTTTCATTATCGCTATTGTTTAAAAAGCTAGAAGTAACCCAGCGCTAACACTGCGCAAACCTAAGCACTACTTTCTGACAGAACATTCAAATTATGGCCGTAATAGTATGTTATGGTCATTTCTTATCCATACTCACATTATTAGTAACCGCCAATTATTTTAACCACGTCATACTTTTAGGTATAAACATTATTATCTAACCATACAGTTTTATATAAACCTAGCGCCTTTATAATACGACATAATATTACATTTAATACATAACATTACCCGAACTTACATAACACCCTCACAAGTACCGACATACCGTAACTCATAGCCTATTTTTAAATATAAATTAATTTATCCATAAAGATCATCATCGGAAATATATTCTATTAGCCATTTACTGAAACTTTAATTCCATTTGTCTGCACTTATAGCTTTGTTAATAATCATTTAGCCTATTTATAGATACGACGAGCCAAGAGCGTATTAATAATAAAACTTATTAGAGACTAAATAGGGATTTAACATGAAGAAAGTTTCTCTTTTAACAGCGGCTATTATTGCAGGTTTATCAGCAACGGCAGCGAATGCAGCTGACGTATATAAAGGTGATAATCTGAACCTAGCAGTGGGCGGTCGAGCTGAAGCGCGTGCTGATTTTGACAACAGTAGCAATGGTAGAGCGGTTACTGACACTAGCCGTGCGCGTGTGAATGTTCTAGCAACAACAGAAATTGCCGACGGCGTTCAAGCTAAAGGTTTCTTTGAAGAAGAGTTTAACCGAGGAAGTATGACCGACGGTAAGGCAAGCGGCGACGGATATGATAACCGCTACCTATATGTTGGCATTGCTGGCGAGAACAACGAACTCCAATATGGTAAAACGGATGGTTCTTTAGGTATCATTACTGATTACACTGATATTCTTGATGCGTTCGGCGGCGAAGCGGGTAACAAAACAGCTACTGCTGACCGTACGACAAACCAATTGTTGTATATCGGTACATTCGGGGATCTTAAAGTTAAAGCTAACGCTAGTGGCGGCGGCAGCGCTGATTCATTCAAGAAATACGGCAATGAACTATCAGGTACAGTAGACCAAGGTTATGGCATCGCAGCACAGTACCAGTTAGGAGACTTGAGCTTTGGTGCTGGTTACGCTTACCAAAAAGACGAAAACGTCAGCGTGACGAAGAATACTAGTAATTTACAAATTTCACCAGATGCAACAAGCCAAAACGTTCTAGTTGGTGCGGGTTATCAGCTAAATGACCTATATCTTGGTGGTTTATATACTCAAGGTAAACTGCTAGACCAAGACTATAAAGGTTTTGAAGTAGCATCTAAATACGACCTAACAGACCGTATTCGTCTTGCAGCTGCGTTCCAACAAGTTAAGTTCGATATCGCTGACGAAACAGACCAAAACATCGCGGCAAGCGTACACTACAAATTTACTAATTACTTCACGACTTACGCAGGTATCTCACAAGACCTTAAAGGCGACAAAGATACAGCAGGACGTGTTGGCGCTATCGTCACGTTCTAATTCTAAACTGCACTTTTGTTAGATGGGATGGATTAACATGACCGAAGATCTTTCCTGGCAGCTAGTTTAAATCCAAACGCCCTATCAGCCATCACCTTGTGATGGCTGTTTTTTTATTATTGAAGAATTAAATTGGTAGGTAGTGGTCCACCAGCAACACTACAAATAAAATCATCAAATGCATAATGGAGAATTTAAAAGTATCCATTGCTGTCTTTTCTGTTGCAGCATACTTTAATTTCCAAGCATAGTAGATAAAACCTGCACTCAAGAAGGTCGAACCGGCCAAATACACCAATCCTGTCATTCCGACTAAGGCGGGTAATAAGCACACTAATGCCAACAAAATGGTATAAAGCAAAATAGAAGTCTTGGTGTATTCAATCCCGTGAGTCACCGGAAGCATAGGAATATCGGCTTTCGCGTAATCATCTTTTCTATGAATCGCCAATGCCCAAAAATGAGGTGGCGTCCATATGAAGATAATCATTACCAGTAACCAAGCATTAGCGTGCAGCTCTCCTGTGACCGCGGTCCAACCTAACAACGGCGGCATCGCACCAGCAATACCTGCGATAACAATATTTTGTGGCGTCGCTCGCTTTAAATACAAGGTGTACACAACAGCGTAGCCAAGCAAGCTAGCGAATGTAAGCCAAGCGGTTAACCAGTTCACCCCCAAAGCTAATATTGCAAAACCTAATACGCCAATACTCAGTGCAAAAGTAAAGACTTTACCAACACTCAAGTCTCCTGATGGCAACGGACGTTTATGGGTTCTAGCCATGACAGCATCAATTCGACGGTCAATTAAATGGTTGAAAGCTGCTGCAGAACCAGCCATTAAAGCTATACCCAACAATCCCAGCACGGTAGCCTGAACAGGCAAGGCTCCCGGTATCGCCAAACACATCCCAACCAAAGCTGTTAAGATCATTAATGCGACCACTTTCGGTTTGGTCAATGTTAAATACACACGCCAGTTGAGTCTTGGTTTAACGACGGAATCCACACGACTTGTCGCCGCCATTGTCAGTTTATTCATAGAGAACTCTCCTTGTCTCCAGATGCTTTCAGTCTCTCAACTTTATTCTCCGACTCAATAACTGTCAGTGTCGGCTTTTCTGATTGAGCGTACCGTATATTCCACATAATATAGTTAGCTTGAATTAGGCTTAATAGAAGTAGCGCAGCGCCCAGATTATGCATAACAGCTATTGGCAAAGGTAAATGGAACACCACATTGCTCACCCCAAGTGCAAGTTGAATCGCTAACAGTCCTAATAACAGTACTGCGACGTTGCGTACCACGCGTTGCTTATGTTTTAGCAAGCTCAGGCCTAATATCCCAACGAGTAAAGTCACCACAATCGCACCAAAACGATGACTCACATGGATGGTCATTCGTGCAGCATAGTCAAGTACGCCAAATTCGTAATTATCAAAGCCAGAATGAACCGGAGTGAAAGCGGTTTTAAAGTCGAGATAGCGCACCCATTCGCCTTCACAAATCGGCAAAGCGGTACACACCACAGCAGCGTAATTTGAAGATACCCAACCGCCGAGTATTATTTGTAAGATGGTTGCGGTAAGAGCCAAGCCAGCCAATATTTTGAGTCGACGACCAATTATCTTTGGCTCACCAGTCACGATATTAGCTTCAACCACTGTTGGCTGAAAGGTCGCACTTACCGCAGATTTAGATTTCGCTTTATTATCCTGCCGCGTTGCTGTCACGTTCGGACGTAGTTTCAAATATGTGAAAAATAGTAAAGAAAACATCGTAAAGCCGCCTATCAGGTGACCCATGACTACAATTGGCATCAACTTAAGCGTCACCGTCCACATTCCCAATGCAGCCTGGAAGACAATCACTAAAGATAACGACAACGGCAAAGCCACCCCTAGTCGTGTACGCTCATATCTTAATGCTAGGTAGGTCATCGCGAACACAACCAGACCCAGAGACCCAGCCAAATAACGGTGTATCATTTCTAGCCAAGCTTTATGAGGCTCCACCGCTCGCTCGGGAAAAAGAGTATTAGCAACGGCAACATCAACGTTATTGCTCGGAACCGTAAGATGGCCATAACAACCTGGCCAGTCCGGACAACCTAAACCAGCATCAGCAAGGCGTGTATAGGCCCCCATTGCGATGACAACAACGGTCAGAACTAACGCCCCTTTCACCAAATCTATCAGTCTCATTGCAACTCCTTATGCCTTCAAAACTGGTGTGCTCAACCTTTCGCTTCTACCCTACTCGCGATAACTTGAGTAACTTTCTTAGATCGGATAACAACCCCTTGCTATGGGCGATTTGTTGCTCCTTGGTTGTGGGTTCAAAAAACATCACGACTTGACCTAACGTGTCGGTAATGACATACCCTTGTGATGGCACTAAAGCCGAGAAAGCATCGTTAACGGTCAACACGGTCACCGAATTCGGTAGTTCAGGCAATACTTGTCCGGTCTGTACATAAACAACAGGTGTCACGCGCTCTTTATACTTTCCAAGCGCTAAGTACGTTTGCCCCATGACGTATAAGCGATTTAAGCATGCATCATCACATGTAGCAGGAAGCATAAAACCAAGCTGCCAACTCTCTCCTTGAAGAGGGTTCACCATTCCTAGTGACTCAAACGTCACACGAGGCTCCAACAGCTGACCATGATTGGTCACGCCAGATTGATACCAATGGTTACTCAGAATTGCCTTCGCGACGATAAACGGCAACGCAAAAAACAGAACCAACGCCAATAGCGTAAGTCGTCCTTTTAACACGGTTTTGGGCTTAAGCGAATGTGTCGTCATCCCTGTGCTCATAAAAGCTCCTAATGTCTTGTTGAATGAGTTTTTCTGGCCCATCGATACACGGCAATACCTACTACGAAGGCAAATACCAACGCCATGGAGAACCACTGAAAAGCGTACCCATAGTGTTTGCTCGAGTTCATAGACAATGGTTTCCAAGGGTGAGCATAAGGCGTTGTTGAATCGATAGGCTGCAACGCCCATGCTTGTAAGGGCTTACCAGTAAGCTCTGCCAATGAACCTATATTTAAGTTCTGAATTCGAAATCTGGTAGAAATCGAAGAGGTAAAATCTTCAGGGTACAGCTCATTACCTAAAGGGCTGTCCATCTTTTGATATAAACGCCCGGTTATCATCAGAGGTTGGGTTAAAGGCTCAACAACAGGCAATGACTGTCTTTGCTCCATTCCTTTAACGAAACCCAGTTCAAGAAGCAAAAATCGTGACTGGTCATCGATAATAAGCTGAAACACCAAATAACCAACTTGTCCTTCAAAGGTCTGATTATCCAAATAAAAAAGCTCTGGCAGAGGTGTGACCTCAGCAAAGACGGTGACACCTATCCAATCAAGATAATCACTGTTCGATTGAGGCGTGTTTGAAAAATGGACAGAACTTAAAGAAACCGGAGGCAGCTTACTTCGCTGAGCCAACATCGACTCCATATGTGATTTGTCGTTACCTCGCTGTTGCTGCCACAAACCTAATTTGACCAAAGTAGAAAACACAACCACAGTTAATACAATGCCGACCCAGAATTTCACCGATTTGAACCAAGCCACGTGAGGAACCTCAATGTCACCGACACTATTGTTTAAGATTGTTTTAGTACTGCTGTTACTTTTCATCATCTTTAACTTAGCGCTTGCCTTAATTCGAATGGTGCGAGACGACCCTAATTCTGATAAACCCATGAGTCACTATCTGGGTCGCCGTGTCTTATTTTCTGCGATCGTTATTATTCTTTTGATCATCGCCCTTCAAAGTGGATTGCTTGCTCCTAACCCCCGTCCTTATTAAATCGGTTCTCTAAAACCTGAGTTAAAGTACATAAACAAAAACAAAGAGGCACAACCAAACCACATCAACAAAGTGCCAGTACCAACTGCCAGCCTGAAACGCGAAATGGTCTTTGGGAGTAAAATGATCTTTAGCGATTCGGAACAAGAGTACAATCAAGAAGATCGTACCTAAACACACATGTAGGCCATGGAATCCAGTCAGCATAAAGAAGGTATTGCCGTATATCCCAGATTGTAAGGTCAGCCCCATATCTTGATATGCATGCGCATATTCAACCGCTTGGTAATAGAGGAAAAACACCGCTAGTACGATAGTAATCTCAAGCCAGACGATAAGCGCCGTTCGTTTGTTTTTCTCCAAACTGACATGCGCCATATGCAGCGTAATCGAAGAAAGCAGCAATATGATCGTGTTCTTCAATGGCAATCCTTGCCATGGCATCGCCTCAGTCGTGTCACCTGCTGGCGTTGTCGTCAAAGGCCAAATTGCTTCAAAACCAGGCCACAGAACTTCGTGAGTCATCACATTGTTGTCTGCCCCGCCAAGCCAAGGGACGGAGATCATTCGTGCATAAAACAACGCCCCAAAAAAAGCGCCGAAGAACATCACTTCAGAAAAAATGAACCAGCTCATCCCTTGACGAAATGAACGCGTAATCTGATCTGAATACAAGCCTGACAATGATTCACTGACAACGTTGCTAAACCAACCTGACAGCATGTACAACAACACGACAAAGCCAAGCGCTAGAGTAACGTTACCAATGACACTACCCGCCCCACCAGTTTCTAAATGTTGAACCGTAAGTCCAGCACCAACCGCCACTAAAAACAGCGCGATTGCCCCCACGATTGGCCAACTACTCTGAGCTGGAACGTAATAAGATTGAGGTTTACTCATAGCTTAACTCCCTGTTAAGTGCGCTTTTGCTACCCTTACTGCGTTCAACGGCATCCTGCACGCTTGCATTGCTTGTGATGTTGTAGAGTGTGTACGACAAAGTCAGTGTGTGAATTGACTCGGGGATATCAGGTTCGATATAGAAAATTAGAGGCATCTCCGCTTCTCCATTAGCATCAAGAGGTTGATGGTTGAAGCAAAAGCACTCAATTTTATTAAAATAAGCAGCGCCAGTGCCCGGAGATACAGATGGCACTGCTTGCCCGATTAAAGATTGCGACGCATTGTTCTTTGCCAAATAAGCAGTTTGAATCACCTCACCGGGATGAACATCAAGGTAGATGGTTTCGGGCTTAAAGGTCCACGGCATATCAGGATTGATGTGCGCCATAAACTCAACACGAATCGTACGCGAGATGTCCGCCCTCATTCCGACGGGTTGCACCGCAGACACCGTATTGGTTTTACCATTGATACCCAATGCTTCACACATAATGTCGTACAACGGAACCAAAGCAAAACCGAACCCAAACATGCCGATAACAGCAACACTAAGCCACGTTACTAACTTTTTATTTGACTTACGGTTTTGCTCGCTCATAAGTCACCTCTCTAATCCACTTTGGGTGGAGTACTAAAGGTGTGATGCGGTGCTGGACTTGGGACTGTCCATTCTAGCCCTTCCGCTCTGTCCCAAGGTTTGGCTTCGGCCTTTTCTCCACCTTTAATGCACTTGATTACTAACCATAAGAAAATCAACTGCGACAAACCAAAGGCAAAACCGCCGATTGAGACGATCTGGTTTACATCCGCAAATTGAATTGCATAGTCAGGAATACGCCTTGGCATGCCCGCTAATCCTAAGAAGTGCATCGGGAAAAACAGCACATTAACCGAAATAACCGAGCACCAAAAATGCCACAAGCTAAGTTTGTGATCGTACATATGTCCTGTCCATTTGGGCAGCCAGTAATAAGCGGCCGCCATAATTGAGAACACAGCACCAGAGACCAATACATAGTGGAAGTGAGCCACGACAAAATAGGTATCGTGATACTGGAAGTCCGCCGGCACGATAGCTAGCATCAACCCAGAAAAACCACCGATGGTAAACAAGACAATGAAGGCGATGGCGAACAGCATGGGCGTTTCGAACGTTAACGCACCGCGCCACATAGTTGCTACCCAATTAAATACTTTCACACCCGTTGGCACAGCAATCAGCATAGTGCAGTACATGAAGAACAACTCTGCGAATACCGGCATCCCTGTAGTAAACATATGGTGCGCCCAAACCAAGAAAGACAACAGTGCGATACTGCACGTCGCATAAACCATAGAGTGGTAGCCAAACAGTTTCTTACCACTAAACGCTGGTACGATTGCAGAGACGATACCGAAAGAAGGTAAAATCATGATGTACACTTCTGGATGGCCAAAGAACCAGAAGATATGTTGGAACATCACAGGGTCGCCGCCACCCGCTGCATCAAAGAAACTGGTTCCAAAATACTTGTCTGTTAACACCATTGTCACAGCACCCGCTAACACTGGCATCACCGCGATAAGCAGGAAGGCTGTAATCAACCAAGTCCAAACAAAGAGTGGCATTTTCATCAACGTCATCCCAGGGGCGCGCATATTGAAAATGGTAACAATGACATTTATTGCCCCCATGATGGAGCTAATCCCCATGATATGTACCGAGAAAACAAACAATGCCGTACTATCGGGACCATAGGTTGTAGAAAGTGGTGCATAGAATGTCCAACCAAAATCAGGTCCACCACCGGGCATGAAGAGAGATGACAATAGAATAAGGAAGGCGAACGGCAGAATCCAAAAGCTTAAGTTATTCATCCGCGGTAATGCCATATCTGGCGCACCGATCATCATAGGGATCATCCAGTTAGCCAACCCAGTAAATGCAGGCATTACTGCACCAAATACCATCACTAAGCCGTGAACTGTGGTCATCTGGTTAAAGAAATTTGGCTCTACAAGCTGTAAGCCCGGTTGGAATAGCTCTGCACGAATGACCATTGCCATTGCGCCGCCAGTAAGAAACATGGCGAAACTAAACCACAGGTACAATGTCCCGATATCTTTATGGTTAGTGGAGTATACCCATCTTGCCCAACCTGAAGGGGCGTGATCATGATGATCGTCTTCAATAACGGCCGTGCTTTCCGCACGACTCATCTCTGCATCCGTCGCTGTTGACGATTTAACTGTTTCCATCGGATCCGTTTTCATCATAACTCCTTGGAGCTGGTTTGCTCCCCATCTTGCGCTTTGAACGCATTGATATCAGAGGCTTGTACTGCATCTCCCGTATCATTACCCCAAGCATTTCGCTGGTACGTCACTACTGCTGCTATTTCTTTGTCTGTCAATTGGTTAGCAAACGACTGCATGGCTGTTCCATTTACCCCATCAACAATTTTGCTGATGTGAATCGACACATCTCCGGTCGTCGCAACTGCACTCCCCGCAATGGCTGGAAAAGCCCCCGTGATACCTTCACCGTTTGCTTGATGGCAGACAGCACAACGACCCGCATACACTTCTTCACCAATTGTCATCAGTTCATCAAGTGGAAGTGTGGCATCAAGAGATTTTGCTGCTTCCGCTGCTGCCAATGCCATTTCTTGTTTCTTTCCTGCTAACCATGCATCGTAATCACTCTGCTCCATGGCTTGAACGACGATCGGCATAAACCCATGAGCTTTACCACACAGTTCGGCACATTGACCACGATAAACACCTGGCTCGTCAATCTTGGTCCATGCCTCATTAATAAAGCCTGGGATTGTGTCTTTCTTGACGGCAAAATCCGGCACCCACCAAGAGTGAATTACGTCATCGGATGTCATTAAGAAGCGGATTTTTTGATTGATGGGTACGACGAGTGGATTGTCTACTTCTAGTAGGTAATGAGCACCTTTTTCTTCAATACCATCTATTTGCTTTTGAGATGTAGCCAACAACGAGAAGAAATTAACATCTTCACCAAAGTACTCGTAGTGCCATTTCCACTGCGAGCCTGTAATTTTGATGGTGATATCGGATTGAGACGTATCTTCCATTGCCACCAAAGTTTTGGTCGCGGGAATCGCCATCGCAATCAATATGATAATCGGAATAACCGTCCAGACAATTTCAACTTTGGTGCTTTCGTGGAAATTAGCGGCGACGGCGCCGCGAGATTTTCTGTGTTTGAAAATGGAGTAGAACATCACTCCGAATACAACAAATGCAATGGCACAACAGATGTAGAAAATCAGCATATGCAAGTCATAAACTTGGTTACTGATATCAGTAACGCCTTTAGTCAAGTTATAGCCGCTCGACTCGGCGATGAGAGGTTGGCTGATTAGCGCAGCAGCCACACCAATCCATAAGCGAATGGTCAGCAATCTCTTCAAAAGATTTCTCCTTTGCCTAGCCACGTTTGTCCTAACGTGGTTCCCCTATGACTTATACCAAGCACGTCTGAAGAGTGATCAAACAATTCAGGATGGTAAAGCCCGCAATCAAAACCCAACTAACTGTGATTCGACGACGTCTAACGAAGACCAACTAGGT